>NZ_JAFCSX010000004.1:0-675330 GCF_049895725.1 Afipia sp. DC4300-2b1 | reverse complement strand
GCGCGCGCAACCTTCTCGATAAATCCAGGAATTCGGTGACACAGGGTATCGACCTGAAATATGAGCGACGGCTTGAATCCCTCATTCTCCCGCAACCAGATGATACGATCCAGAATCGACTCCCAATTACGGTTTCGCGCAAAATTGTCGTCCGTGACAAAGAAGTTCGTCACGCCCTGTGCGGCGTTGGCGCGAATGATCTCTTCCACGTCGTCCGCCGTTCTGTGCCGTGACTTCCGACCCTGAACGTTGATAATCGTGCAGAAGCTGCACTGAAACGGACAGCCGCGTCCCGCATCGAAACTGGTGAAATCAGTGACCTGTCGGCCGATATTCTCGGCGGGAAGAATGGGAATTTGCGCCCCGTCGAGATTGGGAAGCGCGTTGAGACAGTTGTAAATCGGACGCAGCCTGCCTTCGAATGCATCGCGAAGCAGATTTTCCATCTGTCCTTCGGCTTCGCCCGCGAACAACGACACCCCAATATCCAGCACTTCCTGAATGTCATCAGGCAGCGCGGGCAACATCGACAGACAGCCGCTGACATGAAAGCCGCCTATGACGACGGCAATGTTATTGTCGCGAAACTGTCGGGCAATATCGACCGTGCGGGGAAACTGGTTTGACTGCACGCCTACCAGACAAACCAAGCCTGCGCCTGCCTCCTTGATCTGACGTGCGATGCGTTGGCAATTGACGACCGTGTTGCACTCGTCGACGGCAACGACGTCAATTTCGATATCCGGTCCAAATATCCGGGCGTCCGCAGAATGACGCACGAGACCATAAACACTGGCCAGGCTGTTGGCCGGGATCAGGGAGCGGCGCCATTGGATCACATAACCGTCGTCGTCGTAGTGCGACGGCTTGATCAGAAATACCTTAAATCTGCCGCCGCTCATGACATAGCCTTCGGCCCATATTGCTCAATCAAAACGAGAGTTTGACACGGTTCTTTGGCTAAATCTAACTGGATTTACCGGAGAATTCCGCCCCGATGCGCGTTGCCCAGCTTGTTTTATCGGCATTTGCCGCCGCTATCCGCAATCTGCTGGCCTCTGCCGCGTCAGAAAACAATCCCGCCATCGGACTGACCTACTCCGCCAAAATAATCTCCGGTCGCGGGCTAAAGTCTGAATCCTGCTCCAAGGTAAATCCGCTGGACCGACGGATCGTTGACGATGTCGGCCGGCGGCCCGTGGGCGAGTACGTAGCCGGCCTGGATGATATAGGCGCGATCGACAAGACCGAGCGTCTCGCGCGCGTTGTGGTCGGTGATCAGGACGCCGACGCCACGGTCGGCGAGTGAGCCGACCAGCCTGCGGACATCGCTGACGGCGATCGGATCAACGCCTGCGAACGGCTCATCCAGCAACACGAAGCTCGGCTCCCCGGCTATCGCCAGCGCAATCTCACAGCGCCTCCGTTCGCCTCCCGATAGCCGGGCGCCCACAGCATTGCGGACTTCCGACAGACCGAATTCAGACAGAAGAGAGTTGAGCGTCTTTTTCCTGCGGGCCGGGCTGCTCTCGATGGTTTCAAGCACCATCAGAATATTCTGCTCGACGGTGAGCGTCTTGAGGATCGAGGCTTCCTGCGTGAGATAGCTCAGGCCACGTCTCGCACGTTCGAACAAGGCCGCGGATGTCACATTTGCTCCATCGAGGAGTACGGTTCCCCGGTCGGGCGTCACAATCCCAGCAAGCATTCCGAAAACGGTCGTCTTTCCCGCGCCGCCTGGGCCTATCAGGCCCACAATGTCCCCCCGCCGGACGTGAAGGCTAACATCCCCCACAACCGTTCGATCACCAAAAACCTTGGCCAGATTTCGAGCATCGAGCACTGTCGGAAAGCCCGTTTTTTGAGGCGGTTAGCACAAGCTCTAGCATGAGAAAGCTGGGTCAGGCCAATGGCTTCGAAGAGAAATACTTCCCATCGACGTCGGCTCGTGGCAGGGTCGGATGTCGAAGGAACCCACCATGACCAGCGCCTTTGATTTTTCCACGCCCGCCCAACCTCATCCCGAACGAACCAAAGCGATCCTACGGCAGCATCCAGATGTGCGCGATCTCATGGGCCGTAATCCCTGGACCGCGGCGCTTCTGATTGCGATTATCCTGCTGCAGGTCGGCCTAGTGGCGTTCATGGGACACCTTGGGACAGCGTATTGGTGGCTGGCGCTAATCGCGGCATATCTGGTCGGCGCTTTTGCCAACAATTGCCTTTACGTAATCATTCACGAAGCAACACATAACCTGATCTTCAGGGACCGCAGGCTGAACAAACTGGCAGCGATCGCTGCCGATTTGCCAAATATCCTGCCGGCGGCAATCGGCTTCAGCATCTGTCATCTGGAGCACCACGCCTATCAAGGCGACTACGACCGGGACGCCGACCTCGCCAGCCATTGGGAGGCAGATCTCGTCGGCAATCGCTGGTACGCCAAGGCGATCTGGCTGTTTCTCTTTCCGGTTCTACAAGTCGCGCGACCGGCCCGGTTTAGTTCAATATCTGTCATGAACCGATGGACAATTCTTAGTGTCGTCGCAGCCGTTACTTTCGATATCGCCATTGTCATGCTTTTCGGCTGGAACGGCCTGCTCTATCTTGCTGCATCGGTCCTCTTCGCACTTGGACTGCACCCCCTCGGCGCCCGCTGGATTCAGGAGCACTACACGCTCGATCCCAAGCAGGAAACGTTTAGCTATTACGGCCCATTGAATTTTCTCACCTTGAACGTCGGCTATCACAACGAGCATCACGACTTTCCTTCGATTCCGTGGAACAGACTTCCCGCGCTTCGTGCGAAAGCGCCGGAGTTTTACGACACTCTTGAATCGAAACAGTCGCTCTCCAAACTTTTAGCCCAGTTCATTTTCGACCCGAGGTATTCATTACACTCTCGCGTCGTCCGCGACCGGATGCAGGCGCAACCCAGTCCTGCAGCCTAGAGAGCGTTCCCGAAATCAAGCTCACTGGTAAAAAGCGTCTCTCGCTCGCTCATCAGGCGAGCCAGGTTCTCGCGAATGCTGTCCACGGTTTCCGGATGATCGAAGTCGAACGGATGCATCGCGACACGCAGAATCTCTTCTTTGTGCCAGTGCCTGGCGAGGAGTGGTGCAGCGATGACAGATCCGTGTTTGCGCCACCAGGATCGCGTCGCCCAGGTAATAACAGGACTCCTCAGACTTTTCCCCGTTACGACGGAAAATAGCCGACTGTGGTCTTCCGTGTAGTGAATACCGTTGTCGCGCAGAATCTGGAATAGGTGCCGATTGAAAAGCCATGCCGGCGCAACGAAGCCCGACGGATCGCGCTGCAAGCATTGGCGGAAAACAGCAAGCCCATCCTGAATGCGAAGTTGCTGGTCGATCGCTTCAAGCGGAAGAAACTCCCCTTCGCTTCCTGTCAGAAAACGGCGCCGGAAGTGATCTCTCGGAGATAAAGCAACCGAAGACGGCGCCTCGTCCGCGTGTGTATACCCATGAAGAAGCCACTCCACATCGAAAGCGCGATCACGGCGGCACCATGCAACAAAATCCCGACGCAGATCGGACCGTCCCAGGGAATGATAATCCGGGATGAGCAGGAAGCTTATCTTGTCAACACCGAGCGCAACACACAGCGCTTCGGCCTTCTGCAACCTTCGCAAATGAAAGGGCGTCACATCATGGAGTGAAACCAGAAGCTTCACGACGACCTGCTCCCGGCATCAACCATCAGGCGCGTCACATAAAGGTCGGAGATACGCTTCATCGCCAGATCAATCGTTCCCTGCTTCAACGCGAACTCTCTGGCGGCTGCGGCTTCCTCAATCCAATCGCACTCCATCGCCCGCATTACCGTGCGCTGGAAATCGTCCCTATCGTTTGCTCGAAAGATGAACCTAGAATTGGCGTCGCGTAGCAGTTCCCCTGTCCCCCCCGTATCGGGACCGACAACAACAAGACCCCGCGCCATTGCCTCGACCACTGCGAGGCCAAAACTTTCAAAGGGCCCCGGCGCAAGCAATATGTCGTGATCGTCGTAAATCCTTCGTACGTCCATTGGGTCTTCGACAAATCCCCGATAATCGAACCGAGGATGGTTCAGGCCGGCGAAGAAATCCTGCGCTCCGCCCCGACCAATCACTGTGACCCGGACATGATCGAGCGCCAGCAAAGATGAAATAGTGTCTCGAATTAATTCTATTCCTTTTTCAATATTGAGCCGGCCGACGAATAGGAGCTTGATTTCACCTTTGTCTGCGATCGTTTTCCGGAGAGCCAGCGGAGCCTCCAGATAGATCCGTGGAATCCCCAGGGGCACAACTGCCACGGGGATGCCCCTGCCCTGAAGGCGGGTTTGCATGACTCGTGAGGAAACAACTGTAAGATCATAACTGCGCTGAACACGATAAAAAAGCGCTGCCAAGGGTCGGAGAACAATCGCTTTGCGCAGCGTCTGAAACGCTCCCCGGTACGCCCAAGGCGACAGATGGGTAAGAATGGGATCGCTGTGGAAGTAGCTGACCAAAAGCCCCCGGTACAGACCAAGCTTCTTGATCAGCAAGCAGAAGAGTCCCGACAGCCACGGCTCTCCAACCTCGATAACATCGGGTCTGCTCCCGCGAATGACACGATAGACGCCTGCGTAATCGAGCATAAATCGATAGCCGCTCGGATCGCGCGATACGACCGGCCCGTAGATTTCAGCTGTTGATACGTTTTGATCGTTGTTACGCCAACTGAATCGCGAGCCCGGATGAACCAGAACGTAGCGATGATCAGTCTGGCCGCTGAAATGCTTGATCCGCGCCTCGTAGAACGCACGAATGCCGCCCGCACGACGGGAAAAGAAAGTGTTGATGTCCAGAAAGGAAAAACTCTTGTGGCCATCCTGCATCTGCGTCCGCGGTGTGTCGTCTAGAACCGTTGCGACCTGACCACCTGGATTTGGGTTCATGAGGCCACGTCCGAATCTTATCGCGTCATGCCGCCGAGAACAGAACGGTAATAGCCCAGCATGCGATCCATGGCGGCGTCCCATGAAAAATTCAGGCTTCCCTCGCGAGAGACGGCCCCCATGCGGCGGCGCGCAACCCCGTCGGCCACCAGGGTGGACAAATGGTCGGCAAACTCCACGGCATTGTTTGTTTCAGCCATGAATCCGGTCACCTGTGGACTCACAAGCGAGCGGCTGCCCGTCGCGAAGGCGCAAACGGCCGGCAGTCCGGACGCCATCGCTTCCAGCGTGACATTCCCAAAAGTCTCGGTCTGGCTCGGGAAGAAGAAAATATCCGAGGACGCATACGCCTGCGCGAGATCCTCACCGTGCAGGAACCCAGGAAATATTGTATCAGGCAGCCTCTCCTCAAGCCACGCTCGCTCGGGTCCGTCACCCACAGCGATGCTTCGGTGAGCAACATTTCGCCGCTTCAATTCGTTCAACGTATCGACCAGCAGGTCGAGACCCTTTTCGCGAACGAATCTGCCGACAAAAACAATCGCCACCTGATCCGGGGCGATCCCGTGACGCGCGCGCCATTCCTGGGAACGTTTGGCGGGATGAAACCTTTCGACATCCACACCGCGAGGCCATGCTGCGAGATTTTCCGCATAACCCTGCTCGCGCAGAACGTCCGCCATCGACTCGGACGGCACGTAGACCTGTACGCAATTGCGATAAAAGAACCGAAGATAATTTTCGACGGGCTTTTGAAACAGCTTCAGGGGCGCATAGAATTTTACGTATGTATCGTAGCGAGTGTGATACGATGCAACCACCGGCACCTTCAACCTGCGCCCCAGCCGCAGGGCCTGATATCCGAGAATGTCTGGCACCGCGATGTGAATGATGTCCGGGTCGAACTCTTCAATGTCAGCTTTCTGGCGGCGGGAAAGCCCCAAGGCAAGCCGGTATTCAGGCCTCATCGGCAGCGCGACCGAGGGCACCGGCGTAAGATCACCGCTATGATCAAGCGCCGGACGGCTAGCGACGGGAGCAAATATCCGGACCTCGACACCCTGGTCTTCCAGATAACCGACCAGACGATTGAGCGTCAGCGCGATGCCGTCCTTGATGTAGTTATAGGAGCTCGTCACAAGGCAAATTCGCATCGGACGATCAGCCAACGGCTTTGGCTCGGCGGATGCGGATAGTGCCTCTGTCATATTCATGGTTTCAGATCAGCGGATGAACAGAGGCTGCAGTCATCAACGAATATCCTTTGGGCTGGTATCTTGTGCCTAACCCAGGCCCCAGCGGGATAAGCCCGCGGACCATACCAGCCCGTCGCCACCGAGAGAATGGCCGAATATCCGTGTACGGGCGGACCTTGGACGGCCGAATTAACGACAATCCCTGCGTTTCCAATCCCTTTTCAACTCCCATAACGGCTCCATCGTGGACAACGGCCCCAAATGATGGGATCGTTACGGGGGAGAGTAAGCACGTCTGGGGCGTATGAATACCTTCATCCAGGTAGGTGGCGGTGAGTTCGAGGAAGCGGCTGAAAAGCCGAGGTCCGCGCCGTTCCGTTTCGCCATGCAAGCCCTGCGCTGGGGTGTCCCAGTTATCCTGCTCGGCTTCATCGGGCATCAGCTTGCCTCGATCGGCTGGCTGGAGATCTGGCGAGCGAAGCCGACTGCATTGAGCTTCTATTTGCTGGTGCTGGTGCCCTTCTTCGTTCAGCCGGTGGCTGATCTCCTGATCTATCGAAATCTCTGGAAGATCGAAAAGGCTCTGCCGCTTTCGATCTTCCTGCGAAAGCGCTATCTCAACGCGATGGTGCTCGACTATTCAGGAGAAGCCTATTTCTATTTCTGGGCCCAGCACAGGCTCAATCTCGAGAAAGCTGCGCTGCTGCATGCCATTAAGGACAGCAACATTCTCTCGGCAGGTGCCGGCCTCGCAATGGTCTGGCTGGTCCTTTTGCTTCTTTCGGCATTGGGCGGCATCACGCTTCCGACTTTCTTCTCAACGCATTTGTGGACTTCGATCGCGATTGCCTCCCTTCCGCTGATGTTCTGTCTCATTCTGGTGTTCGGAGGCCGTAAAGTCACAACCCTGAATCGGCAGCAGATCGCATCGACATTCACAATCCACCTGCTTCGGAGCGTCATTGCTTTGGTGCTTCAGCTCGGAATCTGGTGGTTGTCGGGAGCACTTCCTACCGCGATCGCATGTCTTTATTTCGTCGCTCTACGTCTTCTAATCTCGAGATTGCCACTGCTACCGAACAAGGATCTGCTGTTCGTGGGAACCGGCATTGCAGCGGCAAATTTTTTGACACTATCAACGGAAGCCGTAGCCGCCGTTTTGATGATCACAATCGCCGTTGATCAGTTGCTGGGTTTCCTGCTTGTCGGCATGCCGTGGTTGCTCGGGCGGTTTTCATTTTCCCGGACACAGAAAGACGAGAACGCGCCTGCTGTCCGCTAGGCTGCTGCCGATCCTTCGTGCAGCGAAACAACGCGTTCCATTTCGGCCTGAAGAATGGCTCCGTGATTGACGGCGTTGAAGTCTTTCTCGATCCGGCGCCGGGCAGCATCACCTTGACGGCGTCGCAAGGTCTCGTCGCCGAAGTACGCCAGGCACGCGTCGGCAAGCCCCTTGATGTCCGGCGGCGCGCCCGTCACGAGCTGCCCTTCCACGCTATCGTCAATCATCTCGCCGATCCCGCCCATCCGGAAGGCGATGACCGGCTTTGACATGGCCATCGCTTCCATGACCGCGCGCGGCAGCGGATCCTCATAAACGCTTGGCACAACGGCGACATCGAAATCGGCAACATAGGCGCGAACGTCCGGGCGGAAACCAGCAAAGATGACCCATTCAGTCAGGCCGAGTTCACCCACCAGCGCCCTACATTCTTCAAGATGATCTGGGCGTATATCTTCCGGCGTATCGCCGAAGATCACAAACCGGCATCGCGCCCGTTGTTCATCCGTCAACGCGTCGATGACGATGCGTGCCGCACGAATGAGTTCGATAAATCCCTTCCGCGGCACAATACGGCCATGACTTCCGAAAACCACTGTCTGCGGCGTAAGGCCGAGTTCATCGCGCAGAACCGGTTTGACGGCGCTGCTGTCAAACTCAGCAATATCCAGCGCGGTTTGGATGGCCCTGACCTTTTGCCGGCAGCGGGAAAATTGCGTTTCGGTCGCGCGCGAGACGCAGATTATCGATCGAACGTTTCGACACGCCGCAAGCGCGGCGTGCAACCGCCGGATGGGCGGAGCCACGGAGGGATAAAGAACATGCCAGATCACCGGCACCCCGGTGACTGCCGCAATCGCTCCGCCCGCAAAATTTGCGCTCGTTCCATTGCAGAAAACGAGGTCGAACTTCTCCGCCCTCACCCGCTTGATGAGCCTGAGCATGGCTCCTGTGGCACGGACCACATTCGCAACGGCGCGCGATGCCTTCAGTAAGATGTGGGCATCAAAATCAGTCCGCTCCATCGGCCTTGAGACCGGCTCGTAGATGTTTTCAATGAGATCGGGTTCAAAGAACAGGTTTTCGGCGACGTTGGCGCTCTCCAGCCGGCGGCTGACAATCCCTTCCCGCGGGATCAGCGCCGTTCGGTGAATACGCTGTGGATCGAGAAATTTCAGCACGTATAGAATGGTTCGGCCCGGCCCGCCATTTCGTGACGTATCGTTGATGAAAAGAACGCGAAGCCTCCGGTCCCCCGCGTCTTGCGCAGACGATGGCACGGGTTCAACTGTCCGCAAGACTGAACTGCTAGCTGGCGGTGATGGCAGTTGCATCGCTCATTTCTCGATAGATGGCCGCATAACCGGCGCACATTTTCTCAATGGTAAAGCGGGATACTGCTAGCAACCGAGCATTCGCGCCATAGTCCACACCTTTGGCCGTGTCATCGGCCGCCCGGCGAAGCACTGTCGCGAACCCCTCAATGGAGTCCTCCCTCACCAGCCACCCCGTTTCTCCGTCCGTTACAATCTCCGGAATTCCACCACCGGCGAAAGCGATAATTGGGCGGCCCATTGCGGAAGCTTCGAGAACAGACAGACCGAAAGGCTCTTCCCGTGAACAATTAATAAGAGCGTCGCTGGCAGCGATCACATCTCGCGGATCCGGTTGGTATCCTGTGAAATGAACCCTTCCTGCAACACCTCGCCTGGCGCAGAGCCTTTCCAAGGCGGCGCGCGCCGTGCCTTCTCCGGCGATGGTCAATTCGACGCCCGGTATCAACGCAACTGCTTCTATGGCAAGCTCTATTCGTTTACTCGGCTCAAGCCGAGAAACCACTGCGATCGAAAACGGACTGTTCTTTCTCGCAGGCCAAACATGAAAACGACGCGTATCTACACCGTTATGGATCACGCGGATCTTCGGCGCCGACGCCGGAGAAATGCCTTCCACAAAGCGGCCGACAAAATGACTGACGGCGGCAATCACCGTAGTTTGATCGAGCGCCCAGTGCCGAAACAGTGCACAGGATGGGTCTTGATAGTGCCGGACGCCGTGCTCGGTCCGCAGCACCGGCAATTGACTGCGTGCGCCCGCCCTCACGCCCAAAATGTGCGAGGCGAACGTATGAACGTGAATAACGTCTGCCCTCTCTGTCTTTATTAGATCAACCAGCCAGGCGAGGTCCGAGGGACCGAAGGCCCTCCACAAATAGCTCAGAGCGTTTTCATGAACCAGCCCGCGGTCCCGGACATGAAGCCCGGAGTCCTGCAGCAGCTTGCGCAGTTCAGGATTAGGCGTCATGAGCGCAACCGTATGGTCCGCACCGGTGACATCCGGCCGGGAAGCCAGATCAATCAGAAAGCGCTCGGCGCCGCCGATGTCTCCGGCAACGACAAGATGCACGACCTTCAGTCGCGCCTTCCCGCCAGCAAAGACAAAGGCCCCGGTCACCATCGCTGCGGTCAATACCGGCGGCCATTCGGGGGGTCAAGCGCCGCGGCCGAGAGAGTGGGCTCGACGAGCCCCCTGCTTCAACCTACTCTGGCCTGACATCCGGCCAATCGTCCCAGCAGTAACGACGCTCACCGTCCACTCCCGCCCTCTTCCGGATCCGCTATCCGCGATGCACCCATTTCCCGCGCCGATACAACGCCTGCGATGAGCCAGCCCGTTTCGACTTTCCAGCCGATCACTTCGCGAACACGGATCTTGCCGTGGCTGGCATTTGCTGCGCTGGAGGTCTGCGCTCTCGCCGTTTTCTGGGTATTTGATGCATTGCCGTTCATGGATTTGCCGGCCCATGCCGGCGTAATTGCATTGCGGACGGCCTATCCGGAATCTGATTTCCTTCGCCAGTATTTCGTGCTCGACCCGCACCTCGGCGGCTATTCAGCATTTCGATTTCTAGGCGATCACTTGGCGGAATGGATCGGACCGATGGCGGCGATCAGAACGCTGGCGTCGCTGCCGCTAATGGCATTGCCCGCAGCGGTTCTCTACGCCCGGAAGCGCCTTTATGGCGATGCAGACCCGTTCTTTGCATTCGCTGCGCTTATTCTTTGCTTCGGCTTCATGACCGTACTCGGCTTCGCGAGCTACATGATATCGCTCGCCGTTCTCATGATCGCCGTGACGGAATGGCTTGTGCTGATGGCAAAGACGGATGCCGGCGAGCCAACGATCAGCCAGGAAGCATGCACGGCGATACTCGCCGCTCTCGTCCTTGTCTTTCACGGGTTTGCCGTCGCAATCTTCGGATTTCTGGCGCTCGTCACCGCCTTATCGACAGGTGAGCGGTACAGACGCATTTTTCGGCTCCGCGTCTTTGTCCCTGCGGCTCTAGTCGCGGGCTACTCACTATGGATCGAACAGATGGGAACGCTGCCGGACGGCGGCGTATCGCCCCATGCTTCGCTAACACCTGTGTTCCAAGGCGCGCTCGACAAGCTCAGCCTGCTTGCGACGCCGGCGCTGATGACGCGTACAGGCATCGACATCCTGATTGCCGTGACGCTGTGGCTGATTGTTGCGGTGGCCGCGGTCAGATTTTACCGGACTTCCAAAACACTGGACTCATCAACACCGAAGTCGCAGCATACGCAGGCGCTGATGGCGGCAAGCGCATCGACTTTCCTTTTGTTTCTGCTGCTGCCGCATTCAATCGGATGGTTCGGCTTTGTCGATGGCCGGGTGCTACCCGTAACAATCCTGACCGCAATTCTGACGCTCGATACCAGAGCGGTCCGCGGCCGATTCCAATCGATACCACTAGCCGCCGTGGAAATTGGGGCCACAATCAGCGTGGCGCTCGCGCTCTTTGCATCAAGTCAATTTCAAAACGAAGCAAACGGCGCGTCCGATGTTCTCTCAAACATTCCAGCACGCAGCCGACTGCTTTATTTCCCGCTCGAGCCCGACAGCAGAATATTTACCGGCCATCCATTTGTTCACTACGACAAATTGATATTAATTCAGAGACCGATTGTTCCAAGCGATTTGTGGTTTCATCAGGGAACGGCGATTTATCCAACTCGAATAAACCCTAGCCTGTCGCTTCCCGCCGATTTCAAGGCGAGCAACCTCAAGTCCGTCGTGTGGCCGCACTACAAGCTCGAAGATTGGGACTACGTCCTCATCCGCATTGCGCCAGATTCTGCACCTCCTCAGTACCCCGACTCTCTTTCGCTTGTGACACATCGCGGTGGATGGTGGTTGTTGCAAATTCGAAAACCGGAAACGAAGTAAATGATCACCGTAACAGTTCGACGTACGTCGACTGCTTCCGGAAAAATCAAAGTGCTCGCGTCATCGCGATAGGCGCAGCGAAACATCTAAGTACGAAATTGCGTTCCATAATCGCTCATTCCGCGAATCCGCATCAAGCCCGCGGTGACTGTCCTGAAATTAAAATTGTGGAAATCTCGCCAACAAATATGCTCCCGTAACACCATTTTTTCGACCTGTAACGAAGCCGTACGAGCGGCGTGGAGAAAATTTGCTCCAACGTTTGATTTCGTTTGAAAAAACAAACAATCAAATGACGTAATCAAACAGTCAAAGACTGCTCTGCTTTTTCAACGACATAAATCATCTTGATTATTTGAAAAGATTTCAAGTTTTCAAATCGATGCAACTCGGAAAATCTTGGGTTCAGCAGATTTATCTGGAGTAAATTTTCCCTAATTCATGCAGTTTGCGTGTCTTTTTGAATGAAGCGGCCGATGCAACGGAAGAAGAACAGTATCGGCAGAAACCAGCTCGCCAGCATCGCCGGTACGGCGACAATGACGATCACAACCCCGGCCCACTGGCCTAAAGTTATCTGCGAAACGGTGTTGGAAATCTGCGACAAGATGCCGGCGCCGCAGCTCGCGGCCTCGCCCGGCGTCATGTTGGCGACCGATTTGGTGCAATCCATTGCTGCCCCCAGCAAAAACGCTCCGACGAGCGCCATATAAAATGAGTTAAGCTCCGAATATCTTGAGAAGCACTTGCGCGATTGTACTGCTAGCAACCTTCAGGCCCACGTCTGTCGAGAACGTAACCAGTGTTTTTCCCCAACGCTGAAGCTTCCCCGTATCCGGCGTTGGCCGGGCCGCTTCCGCTTTCACAACGTCAGCTATATCCCTGAAGCCTTGCTGCTGATCGGGATTTAGAGCGAGAAACTCTTGTGACGACAACGTTTGGTCGATCACCTCTATGAGTTGATGCTGTTGTTGCGTGAAGACAGTTTGAGAGAAGGTGCCTGCCCCGACTTGCGCGACCGCACCTGGACTGTTCGACTGATTAATGACCGCGTTTACAACATTGTCTTTCTTCAATCGCTCACTCCCATGCATGCCGTGTTCAAAATCATCAACTAGCCGATCCTTGCGTTCTTGAAGGGCTATTTTCGTGCGAGTCAGCCAAGGCGCCACATCGTGATCGGATAACCCTAACTGGGTCGATCTCTCGGTGAGCTGGGCAGAGATCAGATCTACGATTCTCACGCCGAAGAATTTGAGTTGCCCCAAAGCCGGTTCTTCGTTCGTCGCCACAAGATTGAATGTGAACGTGGCGGCGTCGGTGAACCCTGCATTTAAAGCATTAAGCGCCACGTTAGCGAACTGATGAAGGGTATTTCCGCTACCTAAGTTTCCCTTCGCAGCTCCGTGCCGCATAATGGATTCCAGCGCTTCACCGGCCGCCCGCCCAACGTCATAGGCTCGCTGGTTTAGTGACCGGCCAAGATACTCAATCTCAGTCACCGCCAATAAGCCCCCGCCGCCGCCGAAAAAATCGAAATCAAAACGCCCATAAGTATGCTTCGCGGTTTTATAGCCGAAAGCGCCTTCCAAGTCAGGAGTGCGCCCAACCACGGACCGTGGCGCACCTGACGTACTGCTGATACGCCGGATGTACAGCGGAATGGATGGCGAAGGACCTGACGTCCGGGAATGCATAGAACGATGGAAACGCGATGGCAGATTGTTTGCGGACGCCAAGCTAAACGCCGCGAGGCCATAGTGGCGGAGCGGCTAGAAACGGCTTCGGCCTACTACATAGGCCGTTTGAGCAATATCGCTTGCAATATCGCTGTCAGAGATTTTGAAGAAGCAAAGGCAGGGTACGATGCTGCCCTCACCGCCTGGCGCGAGCTTCAATCGTAATCATCCAGGTTCGTCTTGAGGTTCATCCCGCGAGCACGAGCTTCTTTCAAAAACTCAACAATGCCCTTCGGGAGTGGACGAAGTTCGCCGCGACGGCGCCGACGAACACGTTCAACTTCCTCTTTGCGTAAGACCGCGGCTGGAAGGCTTAACCCGAACTTTTCGGAAATTTCTTCCGCAGTCGCACCTTCGGGCACCAAATGCTCAGGGGCCATCAAGATGGACGCGAGGCGGTTCGCTTCGGCTTCCTGATGCTTTACCAACGGCGCGCTGATGTCTTTCGTGAATTGCTTTGTTGCGCGATTCAGAAAGCCCTTGTGACCCAGGAGGTAGTGCGCCAGCTCGTGGTAGAAGGTGAAGTTGCTTCGCGCATCTCCGCGCTGCATTCCCTGAAAAACACTCTCTCGCATTGAGAGAACGCCTTCATCCGAATACCAATGCGCTTCGGCTTGCGGCATCTCTCTATCCGGCACGCGGCAATAATTGAACTTCGTGTCGATATGCTTGAGCTTTGTGATGACCGTCATGCCGTCCGGGCGAACCCGGTCTTCGAGACCGATGCGCCGGTAAAAATTCCGGGCAATTTCCTCTAAGGCTTCGTCAGTACGATAATCGAACATGACACCCCCATTAGGCCCCAAATCGCCCTATTTTGTGTTATATGGGGTTCCGCAACACAAGATCAAGGGTTCCAGGTAGGGTTTTAGCCCGTCCTGCGGACCTTCCGCCAAGCGCCTGCCCCCGGTTTGGGTGACGGCTGGATCTGCGTTTGTTGGAAGACACGTGGCTGCTTAGAGTTCCGTGATTGGGGCCGGAGCCGCCCCCCGCCCAGAAGAGGTGCTTATGTTCTTTCAACGCCGGCTTTGGGCCGTGAGGGTCATTGATCGTATGGGCCGTTTCGCAGGCTCGAAAACATCCACCGCTCTTATCGAACTGCTGATCTGGGCCTCCAAAACCGGAGCCATCGAGGCCACACCGTTCGGAGACCGTAAGCGCGACCAGATAATCGGCTGGTCGATCATCATGTTCAATAATCCCACAGCGACGGAAAAGCTTGCCGCGGACGCCCGGATTCCACAGCGTGAAGCTTATGACATGCTGCTAAAGATGAAGCAGGCTGGCCGGGCAATGGCCGAGGAGAACGGCCTGACCACCCTCGTCCACATCGCTAACGAATCTGACCGCTGGTAGGAACACCACCAGAACGACCCGCACGCAATCCGCACGCTGCCGCTTGGTGCGATTTGCTGCTATTTTACGCCCTCGATGCCTCGCCCGGATGCCCAATCCGCAAATGTTCTCAAGAGGATAAGAAACATGCGTTACCTGCACACCATGCTGCGCTGGTGTGATTACCGATAATGGAGGGGAGCCGTGAGCTTCTCGTTGACGAATCGGAACAAGCCCCGACCAACTGACCGCAGTTGAAGGCGTGGGCTTCAAGCTTGCGCGTCTCTGAAGCGATTCACACTAATACCCTAACCGCGCAGTGGAATTATCCCCCGGTCTCCAGAGCCAATCTGCAGAAAGCGGGAATTTTCCGCCAGATAGCCGGAGACTATCGGAAACTCTCGCCGCAAAACTTCGAGGAACTGGTATCTTGGAGATTCATCGACGTTAAAGAAGGCCGCATTTGGCGGGCTTTTCTGGTGCCTCAGAAAGATGTTCTCTGAATGCAGGATTGGTTGGCTGGAGAACGAGGATTCGAACTCAACCAGTCTAGTTCGAACCCGGTCTCTCGATCCGCTTCCGCGAAATCGGGAATATTAAAACTCGCGTCGACTGGTTCACCCACCGTGTAGTGGATTATTCTCCGGTCTCTAAAGCGAGTCTCCAGAAAACGGGAATTTTCCAATAGATGGCCGGAGACTTTCGGGGAATTCTCGCCGCAAAAGTTCGACAACTGGTGTCTTAGAGACTCATCGTCGTCAAAGAAGCCCGCATTTCGCGGGCTTTTCTGGTGCTTAAGAAGAATATTCGCTGAAAGCCGGACTGGTTGGCTGGGGAACTAGGATTCGAACCTAGACAAACAGAGTCAGAGTCTGTTGTGCTACCGTTACACCATTCCCCAATCGATCGCGGACCAGATCATTACGCCGGCGGATCGTTGTCCAAATCAGCAAATCGATATCGCGCTGGATATAAAGCGGTGCTGCGCCGCGGTCTACCCCTGCCTTGCCCTATCCCCTGATCGCGCTCTCGAAATGAGGTTGCCCGAGTTTGCGGGCATCATCGAGAACCATCCATTAATCCAAGGTAAACAAAGACTTAACGCCTCCCGAAGGCGGCCGGCAAGTCCAATTTGTCAGGATGAAAATACCCCTTGTTCTACGGGACTTTAACTCGCCGACGGATTTCGCCGGTTGTAACTCCGCGCCGGGGACCACTTTGGGGAGCGCGACAAACTCCAGGACCGTTTAACAATTCCTGCAACAAGCCTTTGTACGATCGGGGAAATTCAGATCATCAGACGGGCTACATCTCTCTATGTTGACTTCACCGCAGCCAGCCTCGCTCGGGCGCGTCATTTCGGTACGCGGCTCGCAGGCGCGCGTCGGCCTGATGGCGACCAGCCAGATCAATGACGCCAATGTACGCGCCACCGTTGGCCAGTTTTTCGGTATCCGGACCGCGACCACCATCATCGTCGCGATGATTACCGAGGTCAGCCGCGAAAACCTGCCCGCGACCGACAATTACATCGCGATCGCCTCGGTCGACCTGCTGGGGGAAATCGCCACCGGCCCGTCCGGCCGCTTCCAGCGCGGTGTCACCAGTTACCCGACCATTGGCGATCTGGTGGACGTGCTGACCAACCAGCAATTGCGAACCGTCTACGCGCCTTCAAAAGCCGAGCAGATCAACGTCGGCACGCTGCAACAGGATCCGTCCGTCATCGCCTATGTCGATGTCGAGGACATGCTGAGCAAGCACTTTGCGGTGCTCGGCTCCACCGGCGTCGGTAAATCCAGCGGCGTTTCGCTGCTGCTGAACGAGATTTTGCGCGTACGGCCCAATCTGCGCGTGTTCCTGCTCGACGTGCATAACGAATACGGCCGATGCTTCGGCGACAAGGCGCTCGTCCTCAATCCCAGGAATCTGAAGCTGCCGTTCTGGCTGTTCAATTTCGAGGAGTTCGTCGACGTCATCTTCGGCGGACGCCCCGGCGTTCCAGAAGAACTCGAAGTTCTCATCGAACTTATTCCAGTGGCAAAGACGACGTACACGCAATACCAAACCACGGATCGCCTTGGCCTGAAACGCGTCGATGCCAAGACCGTCGGCTACACGGCCGATACGCCGGTACCATATCGTTTGGTCGATCTGATTTCGCTGATCGACGAGCGTATGGGCAAACTGGAAAACCGATCCTCCCGTATCATCTATCACAAGCTGATTACGCGTATCGAAACCGTCAAGAACGATCCGCGTTACGCCTTCATGTTCGAGAACGCCAACGTCGGCGGCGACACGATGGCGGAGGTCATCAGCCTCCTGTTCCGCATGCCTGCGAATGGCCGCCCGATGACGGTGATGCAGCTCGCGGGCTTCCCGGCAGAAGTCGTGGACTCTGTCGTGTCCGTGCTGTGCCGGATGGCGTTCGATTTCGGATTATGGAGTGATGGCGCGTCACCGATGCTGTTCGTTTGCGAAGAAGCACATCGCTATGCGTCCGCGGATCGCGGCGTAGGTTTCGGACCGACGCGCAAGGCCGTGTCCCGTATCGCCAAGGAAGGCCGCAAATATGGCGTCTATCTTGCGCTGGTCACGCAGCGCCCCGCCGAACTCGACGCAACGATCATCTCCCAGTGCAACACCCTGTTTGCGATGCGGCTTGCAAACGAGCGTGACCAGATGCTGTTGCGCTCCGCAGTTTCCGATGCCGCCGCAAACCTTCTGTCGTTCGTGCCCTCGCTCGGAACGCGCGAAGTGCTGGCGTTCGGCGAAGGCGTCGCTCTTCCGACCAGGCTGCGCTTCAAGGAGGTTCCTGCGCATCAATTGCCGCGCAGCGAAGCGACCATTGCGACCACGCCTTCGGCACTCAGTGGCCACGACATCACCTTTGTCGGTTCTGTGCTGGAGCGCTGGCGCGGCGCGACATCCCATCGCGAAACACCGAACGATCCAACATTCGACCGGGGCGTCGCGGAGCGTCCCGTTCCCCGCGTGCCGGAAGCGCCGATGCTGCAACCCTCGCTCGGTCTCGATCCCGATCGTTTCTCACTGCTGAAGAAGCCCCTGCGCTGATCGCGTCCCTCTGCGGGAGAGCCGTGCACAGCCTCAGCTTTGCGCGGGGGTTGTCCTCGACTATGGTTGGCACAGACGGTCTCCTCCCTTCCTCATCGGACCCTGACATGAGCACGCCTCCCATCAGCCGTTTCCCCGTTCCTGCCCTGAATTCGCTGCCCGACGACATCCGAACGCGCATTCTCGGCGTGCAGGAGAAGTCTGGCTTTGTACCGAACGTGTTTCTCGCGCTGGCCTATCGTCCGGACGAATTCCGGGCCTTCTTCGCCTACAACGATGCGGTGATGGAAAAGGACGGCGGCCTGAGCAAGGCCGAGCGCGAAATGATCGTGGTTGCGACCAGCGCCGCCAATCAGTGCCATTACTGTGTCGTCTCGCACGGCGCCGTGCTGCGCATCCGGGCCAAGAATCCGCTGATCGCGGACCAGATCGCCAACAACTACCGCAAGGCCGACATCACGCCGCGGCAGCGCGCCATGCTGGATTTCGCGGTCAAGGTTTGCCTGGAATCGCAAAAGACGTCAGCGCAGGATTTTGAGGTGCTGCACGGCCACGGTTTCAGTGACGACGATATCTGGGACATTGCGGCGATTGCAGCGTTCTTTGCACTGTCGAATCGCATGGCAAGCGTGACCGACATGCGGCCCAATGACGAATTCTATATGATGGGCCGCGTCCCGAAGGCGTAACGTGCCTGTTTGGAAAGGCGACTGCGTTGCTTGACTGGTGGGACATCATTCTGCGGCTCGGGGTCGCGACGGTCGCCTCCGGGATCATCGGCCTTAACCGCGACCTGCATGGAAAGCCGATTGGCCTTCGCACGCTGAGTCTGGTGGGTCTCGCCACCGCAACGGTCGTCCTGCTTGCCAATCCGGAAGCCCTGGAAGCCGGCCGGCTCTCCGATGCAACCAGTCGCGTCATCCAGGGGCTGCTCACCGGCATCGGCTTTCTGGGCGCAGGGGTCATCGTTCACAGCGAGCAGGCAAAGGTAAGAGGCCTGACCAGCGCAGCCTGCGTGTGGTTCACGGCCTGTATTGGAATCGTGTGCGGTCTCGGACAATGGCGGCTGGTGACAATCGCCCTTGCGATAGCACTCATCGTCCTCGCGTTTGGCGGCCCCTTCGAGCGCGCGCTCCATCGTGCTTTCCGCGGCAGCCCTGACGAACCGCCGCCAAACTAACAACAGGATTTCATTGAGCGCCGGCCTAGTCGTCGCTCGCGGGACCACACCATCCGGGCAGATAGATCGCGTCCTTGCTCTTGCCCAGCGACAGCGCCTGCTCGATTGCCTTTGCAAAATCATTGTCGACCGTCTTGCGCGACATTCTACGGCGCAGGAAGTCCGCCCACAGGAACTCGCTGAATGGCGTGGTATCCTTTGCGAAGCCACCGGCCCGGCGCAATTCACCCGCAAGACTTCGGAATGGATCATTCTTCAACCCGGTCACATCTTTCGGCAAATCCCTGTAGTTACGGCGCTCGCCTTTCACATCATAAGGATAAACCCACCGGTGATTGTCGAGCACGATCCAGAACGCTTTCGGATCGACCATCGTCAGGTCAGCGACCACCGAGACGAGGACTTCTTTTTCACCTTCCTCATGAAGCGCGCGTGCCAGGTGGTGATGGTCGATCACATAGTTTCGCTTGTCGGGCCCGACTACGACCGGGATCATGTGGCGCCCCAGAAGCTCGGCCTTCTTCTTCGATTTGTGCGCGCGCCATCGCTTGCGCTTCTCGCCGACCTCCCGCATGCCGACAGTCATCTGGGTCGGCCGCAGGGACAGAATTGAAACGGGCTCAAGGATGGGTTCGCGTTTGTTGGCCATTGGACGGCACTCCGGTGGAAGTTCCCAGACCTTAGCCAACCCCGCGCAGAGAAGCGTGGCCGATAACATCACTTTCGAGGCATTATTTTACAGGCCGCGAACGTGTTTCGAGGCGATACTCGGCTGGATCGATTCCGGCCTATTCTTTTCGACATCACAGGAATACCTTCTTCGCGGAAGATATAGTTGCGCGACCGACTTAGGATGCCTTTGCTGATTTGGACTGTCTTTCATGACTGACGGCGATCATCGCGTGCTGAAATTCCGCCCGCGCACACGGGCACGGTCCCCGACGGCAAATCCGGCCGACAAACTTGCGCCCGACCTGTCCCGCTACGAACGGAAGAACGAAAGTCCCGACGACTATCGTCATCGTATGATCGCGAATGCCGCTGCCATTGCCTTTACGGCAGCGCTGACGGGGGCCGGCATCTGGCTCGCCATGACCCTTGCCGATCTCCGGAACACACAGGACTGCGTCCTGATGGGCCGACGGGATTGCGCGCACATTTCAGCACAGAAAACCGATCCGATTCGCCACAACTAGGGTCGAAAACGGGTCATTTCGCTGTCACGTTGCGCCATTGAACTCGGATCATGGCTCCGATATACGGGGTTCAACCCGTCCAAAGGGGCTTGTGGCACGGTTTCGAGCCCAGCGCCCCATGCCAGAAATGGCATTTACCTCAAAAATCTCAAAGGTTTAGCATGTCGTCTACATTCGATCAGGTCGCCACGATCATTGCGGAAACGTGCGACATTCCTCGCGACACGATCACCCCCGAAAGCCACGCGATCGACGATCTGGGCATCGACAGCCTCGACTTCCTCGACATCGCCTTCGCCATCGACAAGGCGTTCGGCATCAAGCTGCCACTGGAGAAGTGGACGCAGGAGGTCAACGACGGCAAGGCCACGACCGAGCAGTACTTTGTCCTGAAGAACCTCAGCGCGCGCATCGACGAACTGGTCGCCGCCAAGGGCGCCTGACGCCCCTGCCATGCAGCTCGAATACTTCCAGATGGTTGACCGCATCACCGACCTCGACGTCGGTAAGCGGACGATTACGGTCGAGTCGCAGGTCCCCGAAACCAGTACCGTCTTCGAGGGGCACTTCCCCGGCTATCCGCTGATGCCGGGCGTGCTGCTGACCGAGACGATGGCACAGACGTCCGGCTGGCTCCTGATCGCGCTCCTGAAGTTCGAGCGCATGCCATTCCTTGCCAGCGTCAAGGAAGCCAAGATGCGCGACTTCGTGAAGCCTGGCGAACTGCTAACGATCAACGCGAGCCTCGTTCATGACGGCTCGGGCTTCGCTGTCACCGACGCCAATGTCCGTATCGGTGGCAAGTTGAAATGCAACGCGACACTAACCTTCCGGCATACGCCATTCCCTCACCCGGACTTGCGCATACACATGGAAGCGATGGCGAAGCGTATCGGCTTTCCCGAACAGGCAATCGCTCATGACTGAGATCCCTTCATCAAAAGGCGGCCCGCGCGAAGCCTGGATCACGGGCATCGGCCTCGCCACATCGCTCGGCGAGGGGCTGGATGCGCATTGGGACGCGCTTAATACCAAGACGATCAACGTCGACGAGACAACCTTCGCGCCCTACATCGTCCATCCGATGACCAAGCTGAGCTTCGACGCGCAAATCCCCAAGAAGGGCGACCAACGCCAGATGGAAGCATGGCAACGCATCGGCACATATGCGGCGGGTCTCGCGCTCGACTCCGCTGGCGTCAAGGGTAACGCCGAGATCCTCTCGCGCATGGACATGATCGTTGCCGCGGGTGGCGGCGAACGTGACCTTGCCGTGGATTCCTCGATCGTCAACGCCAACATCCAGGGCAACGCCGACCCGGCTCTGCTTAACGAACGGCTGATGAACGACCTGCGCCCCACGCTGTTTCTGGCACAGCTGTCGAACCTGCTCGCCGGCAACATCTCCATCGTTCACGGCGTAACGGGATCGTCCCGGACCTTCATGGGCGAGGAATCCGCTGGCGTGGACGCTGCTCGTATCGCACTGGCGCGCATTCTTGACGGACAAAGCGACATTGCCCTTGTCGGCGCGGCCCAGAACAGCGAGCGCAAGGAAATGCTGATGCTCTACGAGTTCGGCGATTTCAACCTGAAGAACAAGTTTATGCCTGTCTGGGAGCGCGACAACGGCTTCGCACTCGGCGCAGGGGGCGTGTTTCTGGTCATCGAGTCGAAAGAACACGCCCAGGCGCGCGGCGCAAAGCCTTATGCAAAGCTGACCAGGGTCTTTTCCGACCATGCACGGCGCAAGAACCCCGGTGACGTGACGGCAGTCCTCGAGGGACTGTGGTCAAAGATCGGAGCGATCGGCGAGAACAGCGCAATCATCACTGGCGCGACCGGAGCTGCGCCCGTGACTGCGGAAGAGCGTGCGTTCCTCAATAAGCATCGCGATATTCCAACCCGCGGCACCGCCACCCCTTTCGGCCATGTCGTCGAGGCTCAATTCCCGCTCGGTCTGGCGCTCGCGGCGCTGTCGATCTCGCGCGGCGCGCTGTTTCCGCCGAACGATAAAACCGGCGTCGAGATTGAAATGACCAAGGCGCCATCCCAGATTGTAGTGATCGGGGCCGGTCACTGGCGCGGCGAAGGCATGGCGCTGGTTGAGGCCGTCTAAGCGGGGAAAAACCATGACGACGACTCGCGACAAGTTCGGACGACCCATCGTAGTCGTCACCGGCATGGGTGTTGTCACATCCCTCGGCGCAGGCAAGTCCGACAACTGGGCCAAATTGACCGCAGGCGAGTCCGGCATCCGGACCATCACGCGTTTCCCGACCAACGGACTCAAGACGACAATAGCCGGCACCGTCGACTTCATTCCGGTCGAACCGTTCTCGTCGACCTCACTCTCAGAGCGGCTGGCCGATGTGGCTGTCGAGGAAGCCGTTGCGCAGTCCAGCATCGGCAGCAAGGGTGACTTCCCCGGCCCGCTTTTTTTAGCGGTCGCCCCTATCGAACTCGAATGGGAACCCCGCAACGACATCGCCCGCGCGACGGGGATGAGCGCGGGTATCGATTATGACGCGCTGCTCAAGGCCAGTGGTAACGGCCGTTTCACCGGCTTGCACCGCCGCTTTCTATTCGGCTCCGTCGCCGATCATCTGATCGAGACGTTCGGCACCAAGGGATCTCCGATTTCGCTGTCGACGGCATGTGCCTCCGGCGCGACAGCGATCCAGCTAGGTGTCGAAGCGATCCGCCGCGGCGAAACCGATGCCGCGCTGTGTGTCGCAACCGACGGCTCAGTTAACGCAGAGGCGCTTATTCGCTTCTCACTTCTGTCCGCGCTGTCCACCAACAACGATCTGCCGCAAGCCGCAGCACGCCCGTTCTCGAAGAACCGGGATGGCTTTGTCATGGCGGAAGGCGCCGGTGCGCTGGTGCTGGAAAGCCTTGAAGCCGCCACTGCACGCGGTGCGAAGATTCTCGGCATCGTCGCTGGATGCGGCGAGCTTGCTGACTCATTCCATCGCACACGCTCAAGCCCTGACGGCAAACCGATCGTTGGCTGCGTGAGGAATGCACTGTCCGATGCAGGCATGGGCATCGAACAGATCGACTACATCAATGCTCACGGAACCAGCACGCCGGAAAACGACAAGATGGAATATCTTGGCATTTCCACGGTGTTCGGCGATCGCGCACAGCAGATTCCGGTCTCGTCCAACAAGTCGATGATCGGACATACGCTTTCGGCTGCGGGCGCGGTGGAAGCCGTGTTCTCGCTGCTCACGCTGGAGAACCAGCGAATTCCGCCGACCATTAATTACGATGTGCCCGATCCGGCAATCCCGTTCGATGTGGTTCCGAACAGGGCCCGCGATGCGCGCGTGACAGCAGTGATGTCGAACTCATTCGGCTTTGGCGGTCAGAACGCGTCCCTGATCCTGGCCCGCGAGCCCGTCTAAAGGCTTCCGGGCAAGGTGTTCGGCGGTTGACGCCCTCCGCCGAACCGGCGATACCCACGTCCAAATCTGCAAGCAAATCAGCCTTTCAGGACGCCTTTATGCGTGCGCTCAGTCTTGTTGCCGACCGCCAACTGGTGGTCGCGGATATGCCCCCGCCCCCGCCGCCCGGCACAGGCGAGGTGCAGATCCGCGTCAAGGCGGTCGCCCTCAACCACATCGACGTGTGGGGCTATCGCGGCATGGCTTTCGCCAAGCGCAAGCTGCCGCTTGTGGTCGGCGCGGAAGCCTCCGGCGAGATTGCAGCCATCGGCGAGGGCGTAACCCGATTCAAGCCGGGACAGAAAGTCGTGATGTACGGCGCGCTGACCTGCGGCACCTGCCCCGCATGTCAGGCCGGCCGTGACAATCTCTGCGAGAACGTCGCCGGCATCATGGGGTTTCATGTCGACGGCTTCGCCCGCGAACTGATGAACCTCAACGAGCGGCTGGTGATCCCGGTGCCGGACGGCGTCTCCGATCGCGACGCGGCCTGCGTGCCGATCGCGTATTCGACCGTTCAGCACATGCTGTTCGACAACGCCAAATTGCTGCCAGGCGAGACAGTGCTGGTACACGCTGGCGGCTCGGGCATCGGTACGGTCGCTATCATGATGGCAAAGGCCATCGGCTGCACCGTCATCACCACGGTCGGCGATGACTCCAAGATTGAGGGCGTAAAGGCGCTCGGCGCGGACCATGTCATCAACTATCGCAAGGACCGCTTCGAAGGTGAGACACGCAAAATCACCAGGAAAAAAGGTGTCGACGTGGTGTTCGAGCATGTCGGCGCAGATACTTTCAACGGCTCGCTGCTGGTCCTGAAGCGCGGCGGACGGCTGGTCACCTGCGGTTCGACCTCGGGGCCGACCACCACGATCAACCTGATGCAGCTTTTCCAGCAGCAGTACCGCATCTTCGGATCGTTCGGCGCGACCATCAAGAACATCGCCGAGAGCCTCGACAAAATGGCCGCCGGCATGAAGCCCATCATCGACACCGAAGTGCCGGTTGAGGACGTCGCCACCGCGCTCAAGCGGATGGAAAGCCGGCAAGTGTTCGGCAAGATCATCGTCACACTGTGATGCGCCGCCTGTTCCTCCGCACCAGGGCTATTCTGCGCGACGCGCTCAAGCCTGTGACAGGAACCATCGTCGGCGCGATTGCAGTCGGACTGTTGCGCGCCACCCGCTATTTCGATCCCGACAAGACCGCGAATTTCTTCGGCTCGGTCACGCGAACCATCGGTCCATGGCTGCGGGAACACAAGATCGGCCGCGCCAATCTGACAGCGGCCTTTCCGGAAAAATCACCGGGCGAGATCGATACCATCCTGATGGGTGTCTGGGAGAATCTCGGCCGCGTCGGCGCGGAGTTCGCGCATATCGACCACCTCTGGGATCTCAATCCAGAGAGCTGGGAGAGTGGACGCATCGAGCCTGCTCCCGGCAGCATAGAAAAATTTCTTGCACTTCGCGACGACGGCAAGGGCGCGCTGATCTTCGCCTCCCACCTCGCCAATTGGGAATTGCCCGCTCTCGCCGCTCCGGCCTACGGTCTCGAATCCGCCGTACTGTTCCGCCGCCCGAACATCGCGGCTGTCGACCGCGCGATCCAGGACATTCGTGCCGTCAACATGGGCACGATGGTCGCCACCACCCATGACGCACCGTTGCGGCTAGCGCAGGCCCTGCAGAACGGCATCCACGTCGGCATGCTGGTAGACCAGCACTTCGGCCGCGGCGTCGACATCACATTCTTTGGGCAAAAGACGAAAGCCAATCCATTGCTCGCGCGCCTTGCGCGGCAGATCGAAGTCCCGATCCACGGCGTGCGCATCATACGTCTCCCCAACCATCGCTTTCGCGTCGAGGTGTCAGACGAAGTAACGCCGGTACGCGATGCCGAAGGCAAGATCGACGTGCAAGGCACCACGCAGGCCATCAACAGCGTGATCGAAGGATGGGTCCGTGAACATCCTGAACAATGGCTCTGGCTACACCGCCGGTGGCGGTGATTAGTGGCCTGTCTTCACCCGCGTCCATAGCCGGTTGATGATGCGCTGGGTCGCCGGATCTCGCGCCGTGATCACAAACAAGCGGCTCAAAGTCGCTTCGTCCGGATAAACCGTCTTGTCATTCATGACCTTCGGATCGATCAGCTTCTGGCTGGCGAGATTGCCGTTGGCATAAGACAGGAAATCTGAATTCTTGGCAGCGACATCCGGCCTGTAAAGGTAATTGATCAACTCGTGGGCCTCGGCGACATTCTTGGCGTCCGCAGGGATCGCAAAATTATCGAAGAACATCTGCGCCCCCTCCTTCGGAATAGCATATCCGATTTCGACGCCGTTCTTGGCTTCCGCCGCGCGGCTCTGCGCCTGTTTGATATCGCCCGACCAGCCGACAACGAAACAGATTTCGCCGGTGGCCAGTGCGTTCAGATACTCTGATGAATGAAACTTGCGCACATAAGGCCGCACCTTGCTGACAAGATCGGCGGCCTTTTCAAGATCAGCCTGCTTGGTCGAATTCGGATCGAGGCCAAGATAGTTCAGCGCGGCCGGCAGAATATCATCCGCGGAATCCAGCATGTGGATGCCGCAATCCTTGAACTTTGCAAGGTTCTCGGGAACGAAAACAGCCGACCATGAATCGATCCTGGCGTCAGCGCCGAGAATGTCCTGCACCTTTTTGACGTTGTAGCCGATGCCGGTGGTGCCCCACATGTAATTGGCGGCAAATGCGTTGCCGGGATCATAAATCGCAAGGCGTTTGGTTACTTCTGGCCACGCATTGGCAAGGTTAGGCAGCTTCGTCTTATCGAGCTTCTGGAAAATGTTGGCCGCGATCTGACGCTGCAGGAAATACGCCGTCGGCACGACCACGTCGTAACCGGACTTGCCCGCCAGGAGCCGCGTCTCGACGGTCTCGTTGGCATCAAACGTGTCGTAGGTGACCTTGATGCCGGTTTCCTTGGTGAACTGCTCGAGGACACCGGGCGCCATATAGTTCGACCAGTTGTAGAAATTCACGCTGCGCTGCTGCGCCTGCGTGAATGGCGTCGAAGCTAAAAGAACACCTGCAACGATTGCGGCAAGGGTCAGCCCCCTCTTTCCATCAGCGATCACCGTATTCTCCTTAACCGTGAAGAACGTGCGTCAGCCGCTCAAGCGCAGTGTCGAGCGTTTCATCTTTCTTCGAGAAGCAGAATCTCACGACCGACGTGACATGGTTCTCTTCATAAAAGGCCGACACGGGAATGGCGGCAACCTTGTGCTCATGGACGATGCGCTTGCAGAAAGCCACGTCGCTTTCATTCAATCCAAGCGGCGCGAGATCAACGTTGAGAAAGTAAGTCCCTTGCGATTGCAGAACCGGAAAGCCAAGATTTGAGAGGCCTTTGCTCAAACGATCGCGGCTGCGCGCCAGATCCGCCCGCATTTGCAGGAAATAATCATCTGGTTTGCCGAGGCCGTAGGCGACTGCAACCTGAAGGCTGGGCGCCGTCGTGAAGGTGATGAACTGATGCGCCTTCGCGAGCACACGCAGGATTTGCGGCGCGGCGCAGACGAAACCGATTTTCCATCCGGTCAGGCCAAAGATCTTTCCAGCCGATCCGATCTTCACCGTGCGATCGCGCATGCCGGGAATCGAAATCAGTGGAATGTGTTCGCGGCCGTCGAACACCACATGCTCCCAGACCTCATCGCAAATGGCGATCAGGTTATGCTCCTGACAAATCCGCCCGAGCATCTCGAGGTCCTCGCGCGGATAGACCACGGCAGCCGGGTTCAGCGGATTGTTGAGAATGACGTAACGCGTCTTTGGAGTAATGGCAGCGCGGATCGCCTCTTCCGGCAGACGCCAGTGCGGCGGCTCAAGGCGCAGAAACTTGGGAATGCCACCCGCGAGCCGGATGATCGGCACATAGGAATCGTACATCGGCTGGAACAGCAGCACTTCATCGCCCGGCTGCACGAGGCCGAGGATCGATCCTGTCAGCGCCTCGGTGGCGCCCGACGTCACCATCACCTCGCTCATGGGATCGAACTGCAGGCCGTGCCAATGGGCGTAATGGGTCGCGATAGCCTGGCGCAGTTCCGGAATTCCCATCATCGAGGGATACTGGTTGTAGCCGTTCAGGACGGCGTCGGCGGCCTTCTCCCTGACGTCGAGCGGACCGGGATCTTCCGGGAAGCCTTGGCCGAGATTGATCGCGTTGAGGTCGCGTGCAGCCTGCGACATGACGTCAAAAATGGTGTTCGGCAGATCCGCGAAAATCCGGTTCACGAGGATCAGCCGCCTGTTTTGGACGGCAGTCCGGCAGCCTTCCACGCCAGCATGCCCCCTGCGAGATGCGAGTCGTACGGCTTGCCCGCCGCCTGTGCGGCCAGCGACGCCGTCACCGAGCGTTTGCCGGAGCGGCAGGCAAAAACCACCGTCTTGCCCTGAGGATCTGGGATCTCAGCCGGATCAAACGTTGAGAGCGGCAGCACCACCGCGTCCGGATAGGCCTCGGCCGCGACCTCATTGGGCTCACGCACATCGATCAGGAGATAGCGCCCCTGTGCAATTCCGGCGGACACCTCTTCCGCCGTCAAATCGTGAACTTTCTCAGCCTGTGACACATCGACCTCCACGAGGGTAATCCAGAAGATCGGCCCCCAAGATTAAGCGCGAACGGCGCACAACCTCTCTTTTTGTGACAAGAAAATCAAGCTTGGCGGGCCGCCGGTTATCCCTAAATCGTGACCTGCGTGCCGACTTCCACCACACGGCCGGTCGGGATCTGGAAGTAGTCCGTGGCGTCGTTCGCCGAACGGCTCATGCCGATGAACAGATGATCCTGCCAGCGCGGCATTCCAGACTGCGCAGCGGGCTTCAAGGCGCGGCGCGACAGAAAGAACGATGTCGACATGATGTCGAACTGCCAGCCGAGTTTGCGGGCAATGGCGAGCGCTTTCGGAACGTTCGGCGATTCCATAAAACCGAACTTGAGCGTGACCTTGGAGAACATCTCCCCGACATCCTCTAGCCGTACCCGCTCTGCGATATCCACGCGCGGTGTCGATGCGATCTCGATGGTGAGAATGACATTTTTCTGATGCAGCACCTTGTAGTGTTTCAGACTGTGCATCAGTGCGGTCGGAGCATAGTCCGGATTGCTTGTCAGAAAGACTGCCGTGCCGGGCACGCGCTGCGGCGGCTTCTTCTCCAGCATCGTAATCAGATCGGTGAGAGGAATTTCCTGCCGATGCGACTTTTCATAGAGCAGCCTGCTCCCACGCCGCCATGTGTACATTAAAAGCATGACCGCGCCGCCAAGCGCCAGCGGCACCCAGCCGCCTTCAAAAACCTTGAGCAGGTTTGCCGTCAGGAATGTCAGGTCGATCGCAAGAAACGGCAAGATCAAGGCAGCCGCAGCGAATGATGACCACCTCCACACTTTCCAGATGACGACGAAACCCATCATCGCCGTGACCACCATCGTGCCAGTGACCGAGATGCCGTAGGCCGACGCCAGCGAACTGGAAGAGCGAAACATCATGACCAGCATCAGAACGCCAACAAGCAGCAACGTGTTGACACGCGGAATGTAAATCTGGCCCGAATGCGCTTCGGATGTGTGAGTGATCTCGAAACGTGGCAACAGACCGAGTTGAATGGCCTGCCGCGTCAAGGAATAGGCCCCCGTAATGACGGCCTGGCTCGCGATCACGGTCGCGACCGTTGCGAGCACAACCATCGGAACCAGCGCCCATTCAGGAAACATGAGAAAAAACGGATTCTCGATCGTGTGAGGATTGCCGATGACCAGTGCACCCTGCCCGAGATAGTTCAGCGCCAGCGAGGGCAAGACCAGAAACAGCCATGCCGTCTGGATGGGACGTTTGCCGAAATGACCAAGATCGGCATAGAGCGCTTCGGCGCCGGTCACGGCGAGGAAAACCGCACCGAGCGTGATCAAACCAATGATCCCGTGATTGAGCAGGAATGAAACCGCATATACGGGATTGAATGCGAGGAGCACGCTTGGCTGTTGTGCGATCAATGGAAGCGCCGCCACCGCGATGACGGCGAACCAGATACACATGATCGGGCCGAAGAAAGCGGCGACGCGGGCCGTGCCGCGCGACTGGACAGCAAACAATGCGACGAGAATGACAATCGTGATAGGAACGACGTAGTGGTCGAGCGCGGACGTCGCGAGCTTGATGCCTTCGACCGCAGACAACACCGACAGCGCCGGCGTGATGACCGCATCACCGTAGAAAAGCGCACCGCTGATGATGCCGAGCAGAACAACAACGCCGCCGCTGGTTCCCAGCGCGCGCTGCGCCAGCGCCATCAATGCAAGCGTTCCACCCTCGCCGTTGTTATCGGCGCGCAGCAGGATCACGACGTATTTGAGCGTGACCACGACAATAAGGGCCCATAGAATCAGCGACAGCACGCCGAGTACGGCTTGCGTGCTGGCCGTCGCGGCCGTCGCGCCGGCTGCTGTCACAGCTTCCCGGAACGCGTACAGGGGGCTGGTGCCGATATCGCCGTAGACAACGCCGATACTCCCAAGCATCAGTCCCTTGAAGGACGCGGTGGAATGCGTCTCACCATGTCCATTTGCCGCCGGCGTCTCCGCCGCGGCTGATGTCGTATCGGTCATCAGGAAAATTGCCTCGAAATTCACAGCACAATTGCAGCGCAGCAGGCCTATACCCTGCGCTTCGCGCACACGTTAAACTGTTTTCATGCCATAGGCATGTCCTAAACGCATATATCGCATAGGGCAGATCTGGATTTAACAAGGCTAATCAGATAGTTACCTGAGTGCCAACTTCCACCACGCGCCCGGTCGGAATTTGGAAATAGTCGGTGGCATCGTTCGCAGACCGGCTCATGGCAATGAACAGATGGTCCTGCCACAGCGGCATACCAGATTGGGCGGAAGGCTTTAGCGAGCGCCGGGAGACGAAAAACGACGTCGACATGATGTCGAACTGCCAGCCGAGCTTGCGCGCGATTGCCAGCGCCTTCGGCACGTTCGGTGATTCCATGAAGCCGAAGGTGAGCCGGACGGTCGAGAACTTGTCGCTGATCTTCTCCATCCGCACGCGATCGGCCACATCGACACGCGGTGTCTCGGCGGTGTGGATGGTCAAGATCACGTTGTGCTCGTGCAGAACCTTGTTGTGCTTGAGGTTGTGCAGCAAGGCGGTCGGAACATATGCGGGATCGCTGGTGAGGAAAATAGCGGTGCCCTTCACGATGTGCGGCGGTCGTTTTTCGAGACTCTTGATGAGATCGGTCAGCGGCACTTCGGTGCGCCGGGTCTTGTTGATGAGGATCGCAGTTCCGCGGCGCCATGTCCAAACCAGACCAGCCATCAAAATCCCGAACAACACTGGCACCCAAGCGCCCTGAAGAAGCTTCAGGAGATTCGCGGTCAGAAACGTCAGATCGACAATCACCAAAGGCACGATCAGCGCGGCCGCGGTTGCGGCGCGCCAGTTCCACAGCTTCCAGATCACGACGAAACACATCAAGCCGTCGCAGACCATGGTGGTGGACACGGCGATGCCGTAGGCCGACGCGAGATTGCTGGACGAGCGGAACAGGCCGACGAGCAGCAATACGCCGATCAGCAACATCACGTTGACGCGCGGCAGATAGATCTGCCCAGCGTGTGTCTCGGACGTGTAGCGAACCTCAAACCGGGGAAGCAATCCAAGCTGAATGGCCTGACGCACCAGTGAGAACGCGCCGGTGATCACCGCCTGGCTGGCGATGACGGTCGCCGCCGTCGCAAGACAGATCAGGGGCACCAGCACGCTCTCCGGCACCATGCGATAGAACGGATTTTCGATGGCTTCCGGATGCGCCAGAACCAAAGCGCCTTGGCCGAAATAATTCAGCAGTAGGCATGGCAGAACGAAATAAAACCACGCGGCCTGAATTGGTTTGCGGCCGAAGTGACCAAGGTCGGCGTACAACGCCTCGCCGCCGGTCACGGCCAGAAACACCGCGCCCAAAATCACCAGCCCGATGATACCGTGCGTCAGCAAGAACTGGACGGCAAATATGGGATTGATAGCGTGAACGATGCCGGGATCGTCGCTGATGTGCATCAATCCCATCACGCCAAGGGTCAGGAACCAGATGATCATGACGGGACCGAAGGCGCTGGCGACCATGGCGGTTCCACGGCTTTGCACAGCGAACAGACAGACGAGAATCACAATCGCCAGCGGGACGACATAGTGTTCAAGCGCCGGGGCGGCGATCTTCAGACCTTCGACCGCGGAAAGCACGGAAATAGCCGGCGTAATCATCGCGTCGCCAAGGAACATCGCGCCCCCGATCACGCCAAGCGCCAGGAGCACCCAACTGCGCCGTCCCAGCGCCCGCTGGCCGAGAGCCATCAGCGACAGCGTTCCGCCCTCGCCGTTATTGTCCGCGCGCAGCAGCAGCAGCACATATTTGATGGTGACGACGACAATCAGCGACCAAAGGATCAGCGACAGAACGCCGAGCACGATCTCCCGCGAGACGGGACCGCCATGGGTCGCGTTGTGGACGGCTTCGCGGAAGGCATACAACGGCGACGTGCCGATATCGCCAAACACCACACCGATGCTTCCAAGAGTAAGGGCCCAAAATCCGGTCGTTACCGGCACCTCTTGGGGCGTATCGGCGGATGTATCGCTGGCAGCCATGATCGAAGGAACGCCCTGACGGTGTCTTTTGATCCCGGCAAGCCCGGCGATCACTTTGGAGAGGCGCTTCTTATATCACTGCCATCCGATGTCCAATGCGACGCGTCCGCAGGAACCGCGGAACACGGTCAGATGGTATAATAATACACCTAAATCAGGGCCTCAGATTGGGCGGCAGCGGCGGGTCCTCGCGCATCAATGTAATCGTCACACGCCGGTTTGCGGCCAGCGAGGGGTCATCCGGAAACAGCGGCTGAGTATCGGCCTTGCCCGCGACGGAGAACACGTGGGAGGTCGGCAAGCCCTCCTGTTCAAGGATCTGGCGGACGACATTGGCGCGGTCTGCGGACAGGTCAAAGCCGTCATACCCGGAACGCGATGGCAGGAAGCCTGCCGAAGTGTGACCGACAATAGCAACCCGCAGCGGCGTGGCCTTGAGTGGTGCGGCAAGCTTTTGCAGCAGGCGCCGCGTCCGCTCCAGAGGCTGCTTGGAGCCGTCGGCGAACATCGACCGGCCGTCCTGATCGACGATTTCGAGGTTGAGCCCCTGCTTGGTCTCCTCGAACATGATGTGTTTGGACAACTCGGAAATCTCCGGCAGGTCCTGCAGCGCCTGACGAAGCGAGGCGGAGGCGAGCGCGAATTCGCGGTCGGTCTTCATGCGCGCGCCGGCCGTCTTGTTCTTGTCTTCCTGATCCGGCGTCGGATTATTGGATGCCTCCTCGGGCGGAATGTGCGCAACGTTCCGCATCTTGGGACGTGTCGGCAAACCATCGGACTCAATGAGACCCGAGAAGCGCGACGCGTTCTGGACGCCGAAGGCATCCCGCATCGAACCAGCAACGATTTTGAGCTTCTGCTGATCCTGGGTTGAGAACGCGACGAGCATCACGAAGAAGCTCATCAGCAGCGCCATGAGATCGGCGAAGGTCACGAACCAGCCGTGACCTCCCCCGTGTGCTGCGCCCTTCTTTTTCTTGGCCATGGCCTATGCCGCCTTACGTCAGCGCGAAGATCAAGCCGGAACCGGCTCGCCCTCTTCATGGCGATGCTTTTCAGGCAGATAGGCCAGCAGCATTTCGCGGACCAGCGTCGGCGACTTCGCGTCGCGAATCATCAGGATTCCGTCGATGATCAGGGTGCGATTGGTATCCTCGTCGGTCAGTTTGACATGCAGTTTGTCGGCGATCGGCAAACAGAACAGGTTCGCAACAAGCGCACCGTACAGCGTCGCGAGCAGCGCCACCGCCATGAAAGGACCCAGCTTCGACGGATCGGACATGTTCGAGAACATCTGCACCATGCCGATCAGGGTGCCGATCATGCCGAACGCCGGCGCGCAGTCGCCGATGGCGCGATAGATCTTTTGTCCCTCGTCGAGATGCATCAGGAAATTGTCGCGGTCGCGCTCCAGGTTGTCGCGGATAAAATCCATGTCGTAGCCGTCGGCAACGTAACGGATTCCCTTGGCAAGGAACGGATCGTCGGTTTCGACTTTTTCAAGCCCCACGGGTCCCTGCTTCCGGGCGACTTCCGCAAGTTGCGCCAGTTCGTCGACCAGTTCGCGCGATGTCGTCTGCCGCATCGTGAACGCGTACTTCAGCCCCATCGGCATGCCATGAAGCATGGCAACGAAAGGAAACCGGATCAGCGTTGCAGCAAAAGAGCCACCTCCAATGATGATGATGGCGTGAATGTCGTAGAAAATCCGGAAATCGCCGCCCATCAGGATCAGGGTGACGAGAACGGCAATACCAGCGAGCAGGCCTGCCCCGGTGGCGATATCCATTTCAAACTCCGACGCAACGATACGGCGCGGCCCGTTCTGAGCGCGCATTTGAACACTAGCGTCGGTGCAATTAAGTTCGGGTAAAGGTTATCGAATTGATGCCATGGCGCGGCAAGATTGCCGCGAGCATCGCAGAAACCGGACGCAAACACCGGATATATATGCGGAAAGCCGCATTCCGGTGGAAGCGATCGTGAAAAATCTCAGGAATTCATTAACCATAATCGCGCCAAGGAGGCTGACGGTCAGTTCAGCCGTGGCGGCCGTTCATTCTCAACGGAATCGGCAACGACGTTGAAATCTGCCGTCGCAGGGCTCGAATAGCTTGGTTCGCTTGGAGCGGCGGCTTCTTCGCGCGCGCGGCGCTCATGTGCGCGATAGGACGCCCACCCGAGAGGAAGACTGAGCAGATAGATCAGCGAGCCGCCGGTCAGAAGATGCCACGGATAGCTGATCAGAACGGCGATGAACAACACCACGAGGACGACGACCGGCAGAACCATGTCCGGTGCGATCCTGCCGCCGATCATCTTGCCCGAGAACACCGGCAGCCGTGACACCATCAGGAACGCGATCGACAAGGTGAACACCGCCGTAATCGGAGCCGGCAGTTGCGGCGCACCGATGAACACCAGGTACATGGGCAGCAGCACGCAAAGCGCGCCAAGCGGAGCCGGCACGCCCGTGAAGTAGTTTCCGGCGAAGGCAGGTTTGTTCGGATCGTCCATGGTGGCGTTGAAACGGGCCAGCCGCAGACCGCCACTGATCGCAAAGATCATCGCAGCGATCCAGCCGACATTCTTCAGCTCGTGCAACTGCCAGAAATAGAGAATGAGCGCGGGGGCAACGCCGAAGTTGACGAAGTCCGCGAGGCTGTCCAGTTCGGCTCCGAACCGGGACTGCCCCTTGATCATGCGCGCCACGCGGCCATCAATACCGTCGAGCACGGCCGCGAACACGATCGCCGCCAGCGCCAGTTCGTTGCGCCCTTCGATCGACAGCCGGATTGCAGTCAGGCCGGCGCAGATCGCCAGCAACGTGATGACGTTGGGCACAAGCATCCGGATCGGAATCTGGCGAAACCGGCGACGGCGCAGATCAGGCGCTCTGGGATCGGAAGGCATGTCCATAAGCCCTTATATAGCAATCTCCTCAATGCTTCGCCATTGTGGCGAAACGGCAGGAGGATGATCGCGGGCTTGGTTAATCCACCCGGTAGCTGCGGCCGCCGTCGCCAAGCTTGAAGTCGGCCAGCACGGTTTCACCGGCAATGGCCGTCTGGCCTTCCGACACCAGCGCCTTGGCCCCTTCGGGCAGGAACACGTCGAGCCGCGAGCCGAAGCGGATGAGCCCAAAGCGCTCGCCTGCCCCGAGGACCTGGCCCTCTTTCACGAATGACACGATCCGCCGCGCCACCAGCCCGGCGATCTGGATCACACCGATCCGGCCAGCCGGCGTCGAGATCACCAACGAATTGCGCTCGTTGTCCTCGCTCGCCTTGTCGAGATCGGCGTTGAGGAATTTTCCAGGGCGGTAGGCGATGCGATCGATCCGTCCGGCCACCGGGCTGCGGTTCACATGGCAGTTGAACACGCTCATGAAGATCGAGATGCGTGGCAGCGGCTTGTCGCCGAGACCGAGTTCGGCCGGCGGCACGGCCTGCACCACCATCGAGACGCGGCCATCGGCCGGCGACACCACGATGCCTTCCCGCACTGGTGTTACCCGGACCGGGTCGCGGAAGAACAATGCGCACCAGACCGTCAATGCCGATCCGATCCAGCCCAGCGGCGTCCATATCCAAAACAGGATCAGGCTGGCGAAGGCAAAAGCTCCGATGAATGGGTAGCCTTCCGGATGGATCGGCGGAATCTGGTCGCGAATGGACTTAACGACGGACATGCGTTCAAGAACCTGCGTTGAATTGACCTAAAACTATTCTGCGGCTTCCGGCGCTGCCAGCGGATCATCGACCGGCGGCGGCGTGCGATTGGGCGCGATGTTCTCGTCGGCCATCATGGCCAGCTTTTCCCGCGCTTCCTGGGCCTCACGTTGCCTGTTCCACATGCTGGCGTAAAGGCCGTTTGCCGCCAGAAGCTGCGCGTGAGTGCCGCGCTCCGAAATGCGGCCCTGATCCAGCACGATAATTTCGTCCGCACCGACGATGGTGGACAGCCGGTGCGCGATCACCAGCGACGTTCGGCCACGTGCGACCTTTTCCAACTGGTCCTGGATTTCACGTTCGGTATGGCTGTCGAGGGCCGATGTCGCCTCGTCGAGCACAAGGATCGGCGGCCCCTTCAGGATCGTACGCGCTATCGCGACGCGCTGCTTCTCGCCACCGGAGAGTTTCAGCCCGCGTTCGCCGACCTCGGTTTCATAGCCGTCGGGCGACATGCGGATGAAGCCGTCGATCTGCGCCATCGTCGCGGCCGCTTCCACTTCCGCGTCGGTCGCATCCCACCGGCCGTAGCGGATGTTGTAACGGATGGTGTCGTTGAACAGCACGGTGTCCTGCGGCACCATGCCGATCGATGCGCGCAGCGACGACTGCGTGACGTCACGAATGTTCTGGCCATCGATTGTGATCTGGCCGCCGCTGACATCGTACAGCCGGAACAACAACCGGGAGATTGTCGATTTTCCCGCTCCCGACGGACCAACAATGGCAACGGTCTTGCCTGCGGGCACCTCGAACGAGAGCCCCTTGAGGATCGGCCGTTCAGGATCGTACGAGAAACGAACGTCTTCGAAACGAACCGTACCGGCTGAAATCTGCAACGGCTTCGCGCCCGGAATATCTTTCACTTCCGGATTGCGCGACAGCACGCCGAACATCTTTTCGATGTCGATGATCGCCTGTTTGATTTCGCGATACACCATGCCCATGAAATTCAGCGGCTGATAGAGCTGAATCATCATGGCGTTGATCATGACGAAATCGCCGACCGTATTGGTGCCGTTGCGGATCCCGACGGCGCACATCAGCATGGTTGCGGTGAGGCCGAACGTGAAGATCACCGCCTGCCCGGTATTCAGCACCGCGAGCGAGGTGTAAGTGTGAACACTGGCGCGCTCATAGCGCTCCATGGATTTATCGTAGCGCCGTGCTTCCCGTTCCTCGGCGCTAAAATATTTCACCGTCTCGTAGTTCAGCAGCGAATCGATCGCCTTGGTGTTGGCCTCGGTATCGGAATCGTTCATCCGCTTGCGAATCTCGATCCGCCATTCGGTCGCGTAGTAAGTGTAGAGCATGTACACGACGACGGTGACGAACGTCACGAGCACGTACCGCCAGTCGAACTGCCACAACAGCACGCCCATCATCAAAGCCAGTTCGACGATGGTCGGCGCAAGTTGAAGAATGACCATGCGAACCATGGTCTCGATGCCGGTGCGGCCGCGTTCCAGCACGCGGGTCAGGCCACCTGTCTTGCGTTCCAGATGAAAGCGCAGCGACAGTTCGTGCATGTGCACGAAGGTCAGAAACGCCAGCTTGCGCACCGCGTGCATCGCGACCTTGGCGAACAGACCGTCACGCCACTGCGTGAGCACCATCATGACGATGCGGATGGCGCCATAGCTGAGCGTCATGATGAGCGGCGAAGCGATCAGCCACAGCAGCCAGTTCGACGACTGGACCGGCGCGGTGTCGGCGCCGGTCAGTGCATCGACGGCCCACTTAAATGTGAAGGGAACAAACAGTGTCGCCGCCTTGGCGATGAGCAGCAGAACCATCGACCAGACGACGCGCATCTTCAGATCGGCACGGTCGCCCGGCCAGATATACGGCCATAGATGCGCCAGCGTTCCGAACAGCGTGGCTTTTTCGGCATTCACTTCGGTGGCTGCTGCCGGCTGGGCGTCATTCAGCGCCTCCGCAGGCTCGGCGGGATAGAGATCGGCCATTTTAGCGTCGGTCGCCTTGGGGCTGCCGGACGCTGCCGGAGGCGGCTCTTGCCGCCATATCGCATGGTGGAGTCATATGCGTCATATAGAGCGTTCCCGCCCCTTTCGCACCCTGCCCGGCGGCTCTTTTCCTTAAAAAACGGCGATTCGAGAAACAATCGACTGTGCGCCGCAAGATACGCGTCTTGACGATGTCGCAATGCGATGCCACATCGCATAAGATGAATACTATCAAGAACGTCTGTGTTTATTGCGGTTCCGGCCCCGGTACCAATCCCGAATTCCTTAAAGCCGCTACAGCCTTCGGCAAGACCCTTGCCGAAAACGGCGTCGGCTTGGTCTATGGCGGCGGCTCCATCGGCCTGATGGGCGCGGTTGCGGCCGGCGCACTTGAAAATGGCGGCAAGGTCACCGGCATCATCCCGACCTTTCTGACCAAACGGGAGCACGTCCTGAAAGACGCGCAGGAGCTTATCGTCACGAAGGACATGCACGAGCGCAAACAACTCATGTTCGAGCACTCCGACGCATTCGTCGCATTTCCCGGCGGCGTCGGCACGCTGGAAGAACTCGTCGAGCAGATGACCTGGTCGCAGCTCGGCCGTCACAGCAAGCCGATCCTGCTCGCCAATATCGCGGGCTTCTGGAATCCGCTGCTCGTGCTGATCGATCACATGAAGCAGACGGCGTTCATCCGCGCCAACCTGTGGGTCGATGTTCTCACCGCTGATCGCGTTGAGGATATTCTCCCGACGCTTCAGAAGGTCGCGGCGCAGGTGCCGGAAGCAGCCAAGCTGATGGATGATCAGGTCGCAAGCCGGCTGTAATACGGCTTATGCCGGCTGATCGTCTTTGAGAAATGTCACCGCCTCGATGCGGTTTCCGTCCGGGTCGGCAACGAAGGCGGCGAAGTATCTCACGCGGTCATGCGGACGCACGCCGGGCGGTCCGTCGTCCGTGCCACCTGCCCCGAGAGCTGCGGCATAAAACGCTTCAACCTCGACCGTTGTTTTGGCGCGAAGGCAGATGTGCGTGCCGCTGTCCGGCGACACGCGCGTCATGTTCGGACGCAGATTGATCCAGAATTCCGGATAGCTTTTTCCAAAGCCGACCGTAGCCGGCCGCGCGATCAGCTTTGTCAGGCCGAGTGGCGCAAGCGCGGCCTCATAAAAGCGCGCCGCCCGTTCAAGATCGGCAACCCCCACCGAAACATGATCGAGCATTTGACGCTTCCTCTTTGGACGGATTACGCAGGTGCGTTGGATTTCACCAGCTTGTAGACGACCGAATCCATCAGGGCCTGAAATGATGCATCGATGATGTTGGGCGATACGCCCACCGTGGTCCAGCGTTCGCCCGCCTCGTCCTCACTCTCGATCAGCACGCGGGTGATCGCCCCCGTGCCGCCATTGAGAATACGCACGCGATAGTCGACCAGTTTCAGACCTTCGATGTATTTCTGATACTTGCCGAGATCCTTGCGCAGCGCGACGTCGAGCGCATTGACCGGGCCGTTGCCTTCCGCCGCCGAGATCAGCATTTCACCGGCGACATCCACCTTCACCACCGCCATCGCCACGGTGACATGCTGTCCCAGTGCATTGTAACGCTGCTCGACGTTCACATCGAACTGCACGACCTTGAAATAATCCGGCACCTTGCCGAGCGTCCGGCGCGCCAGCAAATCGAAGGAAGCATCCGCGGACTCATAGGCATAGCCCGCCGCTTCCTTCTCCTTCATTTCCTCAACCAGACGCGTCAGCTTCGGATCATTCTTGTCGAACGGAATACCGGCCCGCTCCAGTTCGGCGATGACGTTGGAGCGTCCGGCCTGATCGGAAACCAGCACCTTGCGGTGGTTACCGACAGCTTCCGGCGTGATGTGTTCGTAGGTCTGCGGGTCTTTCAGAACCGCCGAGGCATGGATGCCCGTCTTGGTGACGAATGCGCTTTCGCCGACATAGGGCGCATGACGATCCGGCGCGCGATTGAGGATATCGTCCAGCGCGCGCGAGGCATGAACCAGCGTTGCGAGCTTTTCGTCCGATACGCCGATCTCGAATTTGTCGGAAAATTCCTTCTTCAGCTTCAGTGTTGGAATCAGCGAGCAGAGATTGGCGTTGCCGCAACGCTCACCCAGCCCGTTCAACGTACCCTGGATTTGCCTCACGCCCGCGCGCACAGCAGCCAGCGAATTCGCAACTGCCTGCTCGGTATCGTTATGCGTGTGGATGCCGAGATGATCGCCGGGGATGTGCTTCACAACCTCGCCGACGATGCTCTCGATTTCGTTCGGCATCGTGCCCCCATTGGTGTCGCACAGCACCACCCAGCGCGCGCCGGCGTCGTACGCCGCTTTCGCGCAGGCCACCGCGAATTGCGGATTCTCCTTAAAGCCGTCGAAGAAGTGCTCGCAGTCGAGCATAACCTCACGGCCCGACGCCTTCGCCGCGCTGACGCTGTCGCGGATCGAGGCGAGATTTTCCTCGTTGGTGGTCTCGAGCGCCACCCGCACCTGATATTCAGACGATTTGGCCACAAAACAGATCGCGTCGGCCTTCGCCTCGAGCAAACCCGCGACGCCGGGATCGTTCGACACCGAACGGCCCGGGCGGCGCGTCATGCCGAAGGCGGTGAATTTCGCATGATCGAATTTCGGTTTTGAGGAAAAGAATTCCGTATCCGAGGGGTTCGCACCCGGATAGCCGCCCTCGATATAGTCGATCCCGAGATCGTCGAGCATATTTGCGATAATCTGCTTGTCATGCAGCGTGAAATCGACGCCGTTGGTCTGCGCGCCGTCGCGCAGCGTCGTGTCGAACAGATAGAGACGCTCGCGGCTCATGATGGTCTTCCCGGCATATCGCCTTGCGGCGCATCGCCGCCCAGTGATTTCTTCATGGTGGTGTTGGCCAGCCATTCGTCGCCGACCGACACCGTATTCCGCTGCTGGGCCGTATAACCGCGCTTGACGAAAAACGGCTCGGCGGTGTCGCTGGTTTCGGCCGTCAGCGCGGTCGCACCGCGTGCACCGGCCAGTTTTTCCAGTGCGTCGCAAAGTGCCGTGGCGACGCCCTGCCGCGCAAAGCCCGGATGCACATAGAGCAAATCGAGATGATCTTTGCCTTTGAGCGAGGCAAAGCCCACCGGCGAACTTTCGATGGTCGCCACCAGCGTCAACTGGCCCGCAAGCCGCCTGCCGAATTGGTTTTCGTCCTCGGCGGCACCTGCCCACGCCTCGCGCTGAGCATCCGAATAGTCATCCTCAGCCAACTCATCGATGCTGGCGACGAAGATCGCCGCGAGCACCGGAGAGTCCTCGGGAAGAAACGGCCGCAAGCCGACTTTTGGGATGGATTGGCCCATTGCCTTACCAGACGTTGAAGAGTTTGAGCGCGAGCGCGATGGCGGCAACAATCAGCAGCCACTTGATCCCGATATAGTAGCGCCAGTGCTTGGGAAAAGGCGTGTCAGGCTTTGTCATCGCGCAATCTCCCATGTGGTCACAGGCTTGCCGTCGGCATCCTTGCCGTCCTTCAACACGATTCCTCTGGCAGCAAGTTCGTCGCGGATGCGGTCGGATTCCTTGAAATCCTTCCGCGCACGTGCGGCTGCTCGATCGGCGATCAGATCATCGACATTGCCCGCTTTGGAAACGGCGCTGGCATCAGCCTTGGCAACCCACGCCGCAAACCGCGCGGCATCGAGACCGAGAAACGCGAGCGCGTTACCAAGTGCAACAGCGGCTTCATCTCCCGGGTCGCGAACCTGCTTGCGCAAGGCGTGCAGTTCAGCAATCACCCTGGGTGTATTCAGATCGTCAGCCAGGGCTTCGATAACAGAAGAAGGCGGTTCTCCTGAGGGCGGCGCCGCTACGCTGAAAAAGTCTTTTAGCGTGTTGAATGCATTGTCACACGCAGCCAACGACCAATCGATCGGTGAACGGTATTGGGTTTGCATCATTGCAAACCGCAATGCGTCGCCAGGCCATGAACGGCCGCGCCAGCCTGTCAGCAACTCCCTGATTGTGACGAAGTTGCCGAGGCTCTTCGACATCTTCTCGCCCTCGACCTGCAGGAAGCCATTGTGCATCCAGACATTGGCCATCCGGTCGTTGTGGAACGCGCAGCAGGATTGCGCCAGTTCGTTCTCGTGATGCGGAAATACTAGGTCGATGCCGCCGCCATGAATGTCGAACTGCTCGCCGAGATGTTTCCACGCCATCGCCGAGCACTCGATGTGCCAGCCCGGACGTCCCTGCGGTGTAATGCCGCCCGGTGAAGGCCATGACGGCTCACCCGGCTTTGACGGCTTCCACAGCACGAAATCCATCGCATCGTGCTTGTAGGGCGCGACATCGACACGGGCACCAGCCAGCATCTCGTCGAGCGAACGCCGCGCCAGCTTGCCGTAGTTCGGATCGGATGCGACGTTGAACAGGACGTGATCCTGCTCGACATAGGCGTTGCCGCCCGCGATCAGTTTCTCGATGATCGCACGCATTTCCGCGATGTGCTCGGTCGCGCGCGGCTCGACGGTCGGGCGCAGGCAGCCAAGCGCATCGACGTCAGCATGAAACTGTTTTTCCGTCTCCTCGGTGACCTTGCGGATCGCCTCGTTCAGAGGAAGGCCCGGAAAGTCCCGCGCGGCGCGATCGTTGATCTTGTCATCGACATCGGTGATGTTGCGGACATACTTGACGTGGTCCGCGCCGTAGATGTGCCGCAACAAGCGAAACAGAACATCGAACACGATGACGGGACGCGCATTGCCGATATGCGCGAAGTCATAGACCGTCGGCCCGCACACATACATGCGCACGTTCTTCGGATCGAGCGGCCGGAACGGCAGCTTCTCCTTCGTCAGCGTGTCGTAGAGCTTGAGCTCCATGGAAATCGAATCCCTTGCCTTGCGGCCGGGTCGTCCTCCCATGATCTCGTTTGAGAAAAGACGGCTCCAGCCAGCGAATCGCTAGCTAATAATCTCGCGGCAAATGCCGAAAATGGAGACCGAACCGTTCATGGGCCGCACAATGGTCCAGCCGAGGGGACCGCGTCAAGGTCACACCTCCAGGATTTCGGCGTCTCATACCCCCGTTGCCACGGAATTGCCGCCCTTAATCATTCTTAACCGTTCGGGCTTAAGAATGGAGGCGCCTGTGCTTCTCCCGAACCGGTGCCACCATGCGATTCCTGCTCACACTGACTGCCTGCGTATGCCTGCTTGCCGCGACCGAGACCCGCGCCGACAGCCGCGTTTTCATCGTTGCCAATCAGTCTGACGGCTACGGCGTCGATGAATGTCTTGCCAAGGGTGAAAAATGCGGGGCTCCGGCGGCGCGCGCCTATTGCGAGTCACGGGATTTTGCGCAGGCTACCGGTTACCGCCGCGTCGATCCCGATGAGGTGACCGGCGCTATTCCGGCTTCCACAGGCGGGGCCCGCAGCAGCGGTGAGTTCGTCGCCATCACCTGTCAGCGCTAATAGCCTCGGTTCCACGGGGCTTCTTTTCGTCACGATTCTCTGCCTTATCTGGCCCCTGAATCGACGTGACCTTGCCGCCGGAAGCTTGTATGTGAGCCCGTCGGCCGCGCCGCGGCCAGCCAGGATCGTGACAGCTTGCCGAATTCTACTTTCTCGCGATGGACTTTTGCCACCGCTGCGCTTGTGAGCGCGGCGCTGTTGACCCATGGCGCGATGGGACAACAGGGTTTTCCGCCCCCACCGGCGGCCCAGCCCGGAACCGCAAATCCGATCTGCCAGCGGCTGGTCGGGCAGTTATCGGCCATCGACGGCGGCGGTGGCGACAACGCCAAGGCGGATCAGATCCAGCGTTATGTAGAGGCGCAGAGCCGGCAGCAGGCCGAACTGGAGCGCGTGCAGGACCAGGCCAAGCGCCAGGGCTGCGACAGTTCGGGATTTTTCTCGCTGTTCAGCGGCCAGTCCGCGCAGTGCGGCCCGATCAACACGCGAATCCAGCAGATGCGGTCGAATCTCGATCAGATCACCGGCAATCTTGAGCGGTTGCGCGGCGGCGGCTTTGGCGGCTCGGAACGCGAGAACCAGCGTCGCTCAGTGTTGATGGCGCTCGCCCAGAACAATTGCGGCCCGCAATACGCGGCACAACTTCGCAACAGCGGCGGCGGAAGCTTCCTCGACAATCTGTTCGGCGGCAATAATAACCCCGGCAGCGCGCCAACGGACAACGGTGCGGCATCCGGCACCTATCGCACGGTCTGCGCACGAAGCTGCGACGGGTTCTATTTCCCGATCTCGTTCGCCACTGTGCCCAGCCGTTTCGCCGACGATGAACGCACCTGCAAGGCGCTGTGCCCCGCCGCGGACGCGACGTTGTTCACCTATCGCAATCCCGGCGAAGACATGAATCAGGCGGTGTCGATCAGCGGCCAGCCGTATTCGCAGTCGCCGAATGCGTTCAAATATCGCCAGGCATTCGACAAGTCATGCAGTTGCAAAGCGGTCGGCCAGACCTGGTCCGACGCGCTGAAGAATATCGACGACAAGGCGGCTGCCGCCCAGCAAGGCGACATCATCGTCACTGATGAAAGCTCGAAGAAGATGTCACAGCCGCAAAAGGCGGCTCCAGCATCGGCGCAGAAGAAATCAGGCACCGTCGCAACGCCCGCGAACGCACAACCGTTGCCAACCGGCACGGCGCCAGAAACGCCCCCTGCTTCAGGTGACAAGCCGATCCGCTCGGTAGGACCGACGTTTATTCCGGCGCGTTAGCGTTCAGACGCCCCTCACGTAAAGAGCTGCCGCGGGTTGCGATTGGCCTCGGCGAAGTCGACGAGCAGCTTGTTGACCTCTTCCGGCCGCTCCTGCTGAATCCAGTGTCCCGCACCGTCGATGATATGCTTGCCGGACAGGTTGGGCACGTTCTCGTGCATCGACTTGACCTCATCCGCCGCCATCAGCAGTACGCCATCAAGGGAGCCGGCGATGAAAATCGACGGCTGCCGCAACTTGGCCTTGTCGAGAAACGGTGTCAGCAGCCAGTTACGATCGAAGTTGCGATAGAAATTAATCGGCCCGCGAAAGCCAGATTTTCTGAATTGCGCGGCAAAGAAATCGATGTCGGCTTCGGTGAGCCATGCTGGCATCTTCTCAGGGATCGCCAGATTGTCGACCATGCGCGTGTTCTTGGGAAACGACGCGAACGTGAAGGACGCATCGCTTCGCCGGCAGTCGCCTGATGCTGAATAGAGAATGCCCAGCAGTGAACGGCGCACATCCTCCTCCAGCTCGCGCTCAACACGGCCGGGCTGCTGGAAGTAATCCTGATAAAAATGCTTCTCGCGCGTCAGATTGAAGAACCTGACAAGCGGGCGCACTGCCCGACGCGGAAGAAACGGGACGCTGAGGTGCGCGACAGCGTGAAACATATCCGGGCGCAGCAGCGCGGTCGGCCCCGCGATGATCGAGCCCCAGTCATGGCCGACCAGAATCGCCTTGTCTTCGCCGACGGCATGGACAAGCCCGACAAGATCGCTCGCGAGATGAAGAATGTCATACTCTTCGATAGAGGCTGGCGCTTCGGTATCGCCATAGCCGCGCAGATCAGGGGCAATCACACGAAAACCGGCCGCGGCGAGCGCCGGAATCTGATGACGCCACGAATACCAGGATTCCGGCCATCCATGACACAGCAGCACCAGCGGCCCCGTCCCCGCCTCCACGTAATGCAACCGGATGCCATTTGTGTGAGCGAACTTGTGCTGAACGGTATCGATCGTCATTTTCACCCCCGGATAATCTCGGCAACGCCGAAGTATCCGGACGATTTAGATGACGAAAATCATATGAGTCCATTGCGGCGAAGCGCATAGCCGCAATCCGGATCGATCGGAATTCTGTTTTAAACTTAGCTGTGTGCGAAAATGACCGATCCATACGTGCAAATCAAATGAGCCGGATTTTTCCCGCGCGCACGCATGACTGATCAGCCTTCGAACGCCTCGGCCGAGCCGCGGCTCGATCGCGTCACCAGCGAATGATCCGGAGCGGCAGGCGCTTTTCCGTTGTCGCGAAACTTGTTGATGATCGGATAGCGGCGATCGCGGCCGAAATTCTTGCGCGTCACCTTCACGCCGGGCGCGGCCTGACGGCGCTTGTATTCTGCGATGTTGAGCAGACGCGCGATTCGGGTCACCGTGTCGATGTCGAAGCCTTCGGCCACGATCGATGCGACCGAGTCTTCGCGCTCCACCAGCCGCACAAGAATGGCGTCCAGCACATCGTACGGCGGCAGCGAGTCCTGATCGGTCTGGTTCTCGCGCAATTCGGCAGTCGGTGGACGCGTGATGATGTTGGGCGGAATGACTTCGCCGGACGGACCAAGCGCGCCCTCGGGCTTCCATGAGTTGCGCAAGGTCGAAAGCCGGAAAACCTCGGTCTTGTAGATGTCCTTGATCGGATTGTAGCCGCCGTTCATGTCGCCATAGAGCGTGGCGTAGCCGACTGACATTTCCGACTTGTTGCCGGTGGTCACCACCATTGAGCCGAACTTGTTGGAAATAGCCATCAGCAGAACGCCGCGGGTGCGCGCCTGCAGGTTTTCCTCAGTGACGTCCCGCTCCCGGCCCGCAAAGACCGGCTTGAGAATGTCCTCGAAGCCGTGAACCGCAGCGGCAATCGGCAATACCTCGTACTGGATGCCGAGTTGCTTCGTCAGCTTCGCCGCATCATCGAGTGATTCCTGCGCGGTGAAACGGAACGGCAGCATCACGCCGCGTACCTTGTCCGCGCCAAGCGCATCGACAGCGATGGCCGCGCACAGCGCTGAATCGATACCACCTGAGATGCCGAGCAGCACGCCGGGAAAACCGGCCTTACCCACATAATCGCGCAGGCCGAGAACACAGGCAGCATAGTCGCCCTTGTCGCCGTCGAGCACCGGCGTCACCGGCCCCTTGCAGGTCCAGCCGCCGTCGCCCTTTGTCCATCGGACGGTCGTGATGTTTTCAACGAACCCCGGCAATTGAAACGCCAGCGAGCGGTCGGCATTCAACGCGAACGACGAACCGTCAAACACCAGTTCATCCTGTCCGCCGACCTGATTGAGATAAACCAGCGGCAATCCGCTTTCGGCCACACGCGCGACCGATACAGACAGGCGCATGTCGTTCTTTTCGCGCGTATAGGGCGATCCGTTCGGCACGATCAGTATTTCCGCGCCGGTCTCCGCGAGGCATTCGACAACGTTCTCGTAATCTTCGGACTCTTCCATCCATGTGTCTTCACAGATGGGGACGCCGACCCGCACGCCGCGGATGGTCACCGGCCCCGCCGCCGGCCCGCGCGCGAACACGCGCTTTTCGTCGAATACGCCATAGTTCGGAAGATTGGCCTTGAAGCGCAGCGCCGCGATCCGCCCCGCGTCGAGCAACGCGCAGGCGTTGTAGAGCTTGCCGTCCTCGACCCAGGGCGTGCCGATCAGCACAGCCGGACCGCCGTCGGACGTTTCGCGCGCCAGCATCTCGATCTCGGCGCGGCATGCGGCCTGGAATGCCGGTTTCAGCACCAGATCTTCCGGCGGATAGCCTGCGATGAACAGCTCAGGGAGGACCAGCAGATCAGCGCCGTCGGACACCGCCTGTTTCCGGGCAGCACGGGCCTTCGCGGCATTGCCGGTGACGTCACCAACGATGGGATTGAGCTGTGCGAGCGTGATCGTGAGCTGGGTGGCTTTGGTCATGACCGCATTTAGCCCGCTCCGCGAGAAGTCCGCAATTGCTCAATATGAGCATAAATCAGATGAGACCTATGCGCTCCGCGATGGCGAACAGCCAGACCCCTCCGGCGATCACCAACGTGACGCCGACGGCCGCCGACCCCATGTCCTTGACCCGGCCGATCTGCTTGTCGTGGTCGGTCGTCAGGCGATCGGCCAGTTTCTCGATGGCCGTGTTCAACAATTCGACCACCATCAGCAGCAGCACGATACAGATCAACTGGATCTTGCGTTCCGGCGACACGCCGATCAGGAAAGCCAGCGGCACGGCGATAACAAGTGCGACGACCTCTTCACGGAAAGCCTGCTCGGAACGGAAGGCAAACGCCAGTCCGTTCCGGCTGTTGATCGTGGCGCTCCACATCCGCGACAGCACCTTACGGAGCATTAGAAGCCCGCGACGGCCGGCATTGGCTTCGCTTTGCCGGAGCGATCCTGCTTGAGCAGTTCGGCAATCAGGAACGCCATGTCGATGGACTGCTCGGCATTCAGGCGCGGATCGCAGACCGTGTGATAGCGGTCATTGAGATCCTCGTCGGTGATCGCGCGCGCGCCGCCGATGCATTCGGTGACGTCCTGTCCGGTCATTTCCAGATGGACGCCGCCCGCATGGGTGCCTTCGGCCGCATGGATGGTGAAGAACGACTTCACCTCCGACAGCACGCGGTCGAACGGCCGGGTCTTGTAGCCGGACGTCGACGTGATCGTGTTGCCGTGCATCGGATCGCACGACCAGACCACCGAACGCCCCTCCCGCTGCACGGCGCGGATCAGTTGCGGCAGATGCGCGTCCACCTTGTCCGAACCGAACCGGTTGATCAGCGTCAACCGGCCGGGCTCGTTGTCCGGATTGAGGACATCGATCAGCTTGAGCAATTCATCCGGCTTCAGCGACGGGCCGCACTTCAGGCCTATCGGATTCTTGATGCCGCGGAAGTATTCGATGTGGCCATGATCGAGCTGACGGGTGCGGTCGCCGATCCAGATCATGTGGCCCGTGGTCGCGTACCAGTCGCCGGTCGTGGAATCCACGCGCGTGAAGGCCTGCTCATAGCCGAGCAAGAGTGCCTCGTGGCTGGTGTAGAAATCGGTCGAACGTAGTTCCGGATGACTCTCCAGATCGAGACCGCAGGCGCGCATGAAGTTGAGCGCCTCGGAAATCCGGTCGGCCAGTTCCTTGTAACGGCGCGACTGCGGCGAATCCTTCAGGAAGCCGAGCATCCACTGATGCACGCTGCCGAGGTTGGCGAAGCCACCGGTCGCGAAGGCGCGCAGCAGATTCAGCGTCGCTGCCGACTGGCGGTACGCCATCAACTGGCGCTGCGGATCGGGCGTGCGCGCTTCCTTCGTGAACGCGTTGTCGTTCACGATGTCGCCGCGATAGCTCGGCAGCTCGACGTCGCCCTGCTTTTCCGTCGGCGACGAGCGCGGCTTGGCGAACTGGCCGGCGATGCGGCCAACCTTCACCACCGGCAGCGCGCCGGCATAGGTCAGCACCACCGCCATCTGCAGCAGCACGCGGAAGAAATCGCGGATGTTGTTCGCGCCATGTTCGGCGAAGCTCTCGGCGCAGTCTCCGCCCTGAAGCAGGAAGGCCTCACCGGCAGCTACGCGGGCCAGCGACTTCTTCAGGTTGCGCGCTTCACCTGCAAAAACCAGCGGCGGAAACGTAGCAAGCTGCGCCTCGACATCGGCCAATGCCTTCGCATCGGGATAGTCTGGCACTTGCATGACTGGCTTCTTGCGCCAGCTGTCGGGCGTCCACCGCTCGGACATGACTGAAACTCCTCAGGAAACGGCAATCTTGTGATGCGCCGGGTTATACACAGGTGGGTACGGTCTTGCCAGATGCAAATCGGCATGAAGTCTCAAGGACTTGCCCGGACTGAAAGCCCGCTTCCGCTCACTGTGGCGCAAGGAGACGGCTATTCCGCCGCCTGACGGACGTGCCGGGCGCTGGGCGTGCGCAGGGTCACGAGTTCTTCGGCGGCCGTCGGATGGACCGCCATTGTCGCGTCGAAATCGGCCTTGGTCGCCTTCATCTTGACGGCGATACCGACCACCTGGATCAGTTCGCCCGCCTCCGGCCCGACGATATGGCAGCCGAGAATCCGGTCGGTCGCGGCATCGACGATCAGCTTCATCATGATCCGGGATTCGCTTCCCGACAGTGTCGATTTCAGCGAGCGGAAGTCGGTCTTGTAGATGTCGACGTGGGTGAACTGCGCCCGCGCCTCCGCCTCGTTCAGTCCGACCGTGCCAACCTCGGGCTGAGTGAAAACCGCCGTCGGAATGTCAGCATGATCGACACGCGTCGGCCGCTTGCCGAATACTGTATCAGCGAAGGCATGTCCTTCGCGGATCGCAACGGGCGTCAGATTGAGACGATGCGTGACGTCGCCAACGGCGTAGATATGCGGCACGTTGGTCTGCGAAAAACCATCCACGGCAATGCCGCCGTTGATGGGGTTCAGCTCGACACCGGCCTTCTCAAGTCCGAGACCTTTGACATTCGGATGCCGGCCGACCGCAAACATCACCTGGTCCGATGCAATGCTTGAACCGCTCGACAGATGCGTGGTGAAGGCGTCGCCGTGCTTTTCGACCTTCGTGACGATGCAGCCGGTGATCACGTTGATACCCGACTTCTCCATCTCCTTGCGAACGTGCGCCCGCACATCATCGTCGAAGCCGCGCAGGATATTTTCGCCGCGATAGATGACGGTCACGTCAGAACCAAGTCCGGCGAAGATGCCGGCGAACTCCAGCGCAATATAGCCGCCGCCCTGAATCACGATGCGTTTCGGGAATTTCCGGAGGTGGAACACCTCATTGGACGAGATCACATGCTCGATGCCCGGAATGGCTTCGCCGTGGTTTGGCGCGCCGCCGGTGGCGATCAGCACATACTTTGCGTTGACGGTTTCGCCGGTCGAAAGCCGCAGCCTGTGCGCATCCTCGAACGTCGCGCGCGCCTTCACGATTTTGGCGCCGGCCTTTTCCACGTTGAACGTGTAGGCCGCCTCGAGCCGGGCGATTTCCTTGTCCTTGTTGGCGATCAAGGTCGGCCAGTCAAACGTCGCGGGTGGAATGGTCCAGCCGAAACCCGCAGCGTCCTCGAGTTCATGCCGGACATGGGACGCATAAACCATCAGCTTCTTCGGGACGCACCCGCGGATCACGCAGGTGCCGCCCATCCGGTATTCTTCGGCGACCATGACGTTTGCACCATAACCGGCGGCGATCCGGGCAGCACGTACGCCGCCGGAACCACCGCCGATTACGAACAGATCAACGTCCAAGTCCGCCATCTGGAATTTCCGATCGTGCTTAGATTTCCTTGCCGCGCTTCTTCATTTCAGCACGAAACTTTCCGTTGATTTCTTCGCCGAACTTCTGCGCCCATTGATCCATATATTGACGCGCGGCGTTGAATGCCACGGGCTCCTGCGCGATCACCTTGACGCCAAGCGGCGACTTGTAGAACGCGGCGAGCTCTTTCAGTTCCTGCTCGGTGAAGGCCGTGGCGTAAATCCGCGCCATTTCCTCGCCGATCTCCTTTTCGCGGCCGGCGAGATCCTTCGCGACCTGAACTGCAACCTCGTTGAGGTCCTTCTGGTAGTTCAGGTTGGCCTGCAGCAGCACGTCCTTGGTCCGCTGCACGAGACCGGGAACGGCGCCCTGATAGATCGCGCTGACATTCTTGGACGCCAGGATTTCCTTGGCATAGCCGATGGCCGCGGGGGTCGGCGGCTTCGGAGCCTGCGCCACCGCGCTGCCCAGCATCAGGCCCAGCACTGCGCCTGCCGCGAGCAGAACGTTCGAAAACTTCCTCATATCAATTCTCCTCAATTGCGCACCACACTAGCGCCGTTCAACAACGCGAATACCCTGAGGGCCTGCGAGCACAGCCGTCCGCGCAAGACCGATAAACAAGCCGTGCTCCACCACGCCAGGGATCGAATTCAATGCTGCCGCCAGTCTGGGGGAATCCGGTATCCGCCCAAGGTGGGCATCGATAATCCAGTGGCCGCCATCGGTGACGAAAGCATGGCCATCCTTGGCCTTGCGGACACCCATTTGCCCGGAAACGCCTTTTTCAGCAAAGACCGCCTCGATGGCCCGGCGGGTCGCGCCGAGGCCAAACGGGATGACTTCGATCGGAAGCGGGAAGCGGCCGAGGGTCGGGACCCATTTCGATTCATCCGCGATCACAATCATTCGGTCGGATGCTGCCGCGACGATCTTCTCGCGCAGCAAGGCCCCGCCGCCGCCCTTGATAAGCTCGAGATTGGGGTCGATTTCGTCGGCGCCGTCCACGGTAAGGTCGAGCCGATCGACCTCGTCCAGTGTTGTCAGCAGGACACCGCAGCGCTCGGCGTCAGCACGCGTCGCTTCCGATGTTGGAACGCCAACGACTTTGAGACCTGCCTTCACGCGTTCGCCTAGCAGCTCGACGAAGTGTTTGGCCGTAGAGCCCGTGCCGAGCCCAAGCTTCATGCCGTCCCGCACCTGCTCGACCGCGCGCGCCGCCGCCTGCTTCTTTAGATCGTCCATCGACATCGTATCCTCGACGTTCCGTTCCCGTGGAACGCGAGGCATATAGCGCGGTTTCCGCGGCGGTGGATACGGCCTTGAGACTGAAAAACGGCCAAAAAGGCCGGACATAAGTCCAATCCTGCCGCAGCCCTTGCATGATCCGGCTTCGCCCGCTAGCGATCCGCCATGACCTCCTCCCCCCTTATTGTCTTCGATCTCGACGGCACTCTCGTCGATACAGCTCCCGATCTCGTCGGTGCGCTGAATTTCGTCCTCCAGCGCGAGGGGCTGCCACTCGTGCCGGTTGCATCCGCTCGCACCATGATCGGCGCCGGTGCGCGGAAGCTGATCGAGCGCGGGCTCGAACTCGAGGGCCGCGCCATGAGCGTTGCGGACATCGACCGGCTGACCGTCGACTTCATTGCCTATTACAGGGAGCACATCGCGGACGCTTCCAAGCCGTTCGAGGGCCTCTATGCCGCCCTCGACGAACTGGAGGGACGCGGTTTCAGGTTCGCCGTTTGCACCAACAAGCTCGAGGGGCTTTCAAAGCTTCTGCTCGCGAAACTGGACATGACAAAGCGCTTTGCGGCGATTTGCGGCGCCGACACATTCGGTGTGGCAAAGCCCGACCCGACCATCCTGCGCCAGACCATCGCCCGGGCCGGCGGAGACGTCTCCAGATCGATCATGGTTGGCGATTCCGGCCCGGATGTTGGGGTTGCGCGCCGGGCCGGTATTCCGGTAATTGGGGTCGCGTTTGGGTACACAGAAATCCCGATCGCGGAACTTAAACCCGACATTGTCATCGGTCATATGCGGGAACTGCCAGGGGCCGTGAAAAATCTGGCGGCTTCTTTTGCAAGCCAATGAAAGGTATACGGTTTTGCCTGTTCACACAGATTCGGAACCGGCGTTAACCTTTGCGTAAGGAATGTACCGCGCCCGGTTGCGCGGACATAATGACACTTCTAAGGTCCCGCGCGGGGACTATGCGGCTATCACCGCATCACATGACGGATGCACCATGCGTATCATTGTTGTCGTCGCGGCGGGCCTTGGCCTGGCGGGCTGCTCATCGTTCTCCATGCCTGACATGTTCAAATCTACGCCGCCGAGCGCAACGATTCAGCTTGAATCGCTGCCGGCGGGCGCCGAGGCGCGTGCGTCGAGCGGCGAGACCTGTAAAACCCCCTGCTCGCTTTCGGTGGTGGCCGCCGAGAATTTTTCCGTGACATTCTCGCTGCCGAAGTACCAGCCTGAAACCGTGCCCGTTCAGCTCCTCAGAGATCCCAGCGGTCCTGGCGTGACGGTCGACCCGAATCCTGTCTATGCGGAGCTGCAACCGGCGCTTCCCGGCAAGAAAGGCGCGCGCGGTGCACCCAAGGCCGCTCCAAAAGCCAAAAAGCCACGCTCTGCGCCGGCCGCAGCCGCGCCCGCAGAGGAGTCGCCGTTTCCGCCGCCGCCGGCCCGCTGACACCGTTCCATTAGTGCTGTCTGCATAAGCTGGATTCGTTTGTAAGCGCGCTTCATCGTGCCTAGATTGTGCTTGGGATACCACGGCGGGCGCGGCCCGCCGGGTAAAGCAAATATGCATGGCGCTGAATGAGCGAACCTTTTACAAGTTCCCTGTCCACGACATCTGCGATGACCGACCCCTTCGGGCGGTCGATCAGCTACTTGCGCGTCTCGGTGACGGACCGCTGCGACCTGCGCTGCTTCTATTGCATGTCCGAAGACATGACGTTTCTGCCCAAATCCGACCTGCTTACGCTTGAGGAATTGGACCGGCTGTGTTCGGCGTTTATCGCCAAGGGCGTCCGCAAGCTGCGCCTGACCGGTGGCGAACCTCTGGTTCGGCGCAATGTGATGTCGCTCGTACATTCCCTCTCGCGCCATCTCGAAAGCGGCGCACTGAATGAATTGACACTGACGACCAACGGTTCGCTGCTCGAGAAATTTGCCGCCGAGCTCAAGGACAACGGGGTACGTCGTATCAACGTCTCGCTTGATACCCTCGACGCCGCGAAATTCCGGGCCATTACGCGATGGGGCGACCTCGACAAGGTGCTGCGCGGCATCGAGGCTGCGCGCTCCGTGGGCCTCAAGGTCAAGATCAACGCCGTGGCGCTCAAGAACTTGAACGAGGACGAGATTCCCTCGCTGATGGAGTGGGCGCACGGCAAGGACATGGACCTCACCCTGATCGAGGTGATGCCGATGGGCGATATCGGCGAGGGCCGGATCGACCAGTACCTGCCGCTGTCACTGCTCCGTGCCCGCCTCGCCGCCCGCTATACCCTGACCGACCTGCCGGACGACACCGGCGGACCGGCGCGCTACGTCCGCGTCTCCGAGACCGGCGGCAGGCTCGGCTTTATCACGCCGATGACCCATAACTTCTGCGAATCCTGCAACCGCGTCCGGGTCACCTGCACCGGGACACTCCACACCTGCCTCGGCCACGAGGACGCCTCCGACTTGCGCAAGCCTCTGCGGGCATCCAGCGACGACGCCCTCCTCGCAGCCACCATCGACCGGGCGATCGGGCTCAAGCCGAAGGGCCACGATTTCATTATCGACCGCCGCCACAACCGGCCAAGCGTCAGCAGGCACATGAGTGTGACCGGCGGCTAGGCTGCAAATATTGCTGGAGTGCCCAAGTTTCTTGACATTAATTTCCTGCCGGTTGGCTCAGTTGTGAGTCAGCCATCTTTCCGTCGCAAAACCTCCAAACTTCCAATTGACGGCGGCGTAAGTCGCTGAAATGGTGCCGCCGCGTCATAATGCCTCGGCAGAGTAGAGCCGCGCCTCGCGCATACGAGGCAAGAAAAGGCAAATGCATGTAGATTGATCCGGGGGGATGAATTGGACATCGTAAAATTCACGCGCGTTGTTGACGGCATCAGTGATGTCGCCGGCTACATAGCGAAATGGCTAGTGCTTCTCGCCTGCCTGGTGAGCGCAGGCAATGCGGTGGTTCGTTACCTGATCAGCTACAGTTCGAATGGACTGCTGGAAATCCAGTGGTACATGTTCGGCGGCATTGTGCTTTTCGGGGCGGCGCAGACCCTTCGTCTTAACGAGCACGTCCGCGTCGATCTTCTGTATTCGTCCGTCTCAGACAAGACGCGGCTGTGGATCGATATCTTCGGATTTACGATCTTTCTGCTGCCGGTTATGGCGTATCTGACCTATCTGACGTGGCCGTTCTTCTACAATTCCTTCCAGTCGAAGGAACTGTCGATGAACGCGGGTGGATTGATTCTGTGGCCCGCCAAGGCTCTGCTTCCCACTGGTTTCGCATTGCTCTTCCTTCAAGGTCTCGCCGAACTTGCCAAGCGCATTGCGGCGCTCGCCGGTGCGATCCGCATCGACACGCACTACGAAGCTCCTCTGCAATAGCAATCGAACGCACGAGACGGGATTAATTGATGTTTTCGCACGGCATATTCCCCCCGTTGATGTTCGGGACCATGATCCTGTTCATGCTGATCGGGTTTCCGGTCGCATTCTCGCTGGCCGCGGTTGGATTGTTCTTCGGCATTCTCGGAATCAATACAGGACACTTCGATCCGTCTTTTCTGCAGGCCCTGCCCTTCCGTTTCTATGGAATCATTTCAAACGATCTGTTGCTGTCGATTCCGTTCTTCACCTTTATGGGCGCGATTCTTGAGCGCTGCGGTCTCGCCGAAGACTTGCTGGAGGGCACCGGCCAGTTGTTCGGAAAGATCCCGGGTGGTCTCGCCTATGCCGTAATCATCGTCGGCGCCATTCTTGGCGCAATAACCGGCACCGTTGCGGCCTCCGTCATCGCCATGGGCGTGATCTCGCTGCCCATCATGATCCGCTACGGTTACGATATGCGGCTCGCGACCGGCGTCATTGCAGCGTCCGGCACGATCACGCAGTTGATTCCTCCGTCGCTCGTGCTGATCGTCCTCGCCGACCAGCTCGGCAGGTCCGTCGGTGACATGTATCTCGGTGCAATCGGCCCTTCGATCCTGCAGGTCGCGATCTTCTTGCTCTACATCGTCGGCGTATCCCTTCTCCAGCCGCACAAGATGCCGCCCATCCCTGAGTCCGCACGTGAGCCGATGGACTGGAAGCTCGTCCGCCGCGTGCTGTGGGGCATGATCCCCTCCATCGTCCTGATCTTCCTTGTTCTCGGCACCATCGGCCTTGGTCTCGCAACCCCCACCGAGGCCGGCGCCATGGGTGCAGTGGGCGCGATGGTTCTGGCAGCGATGCATCGCCGCCTGACCTGGCCGCTGGTCGAACAGGCCATGACGTCCACGATGCGCCTGACGTCGATGGTCGTGTTCATTCTCATCGGCTCGACATGTTTCAGCCTCGTGTTTCAGGGCATGGACGGCGCACGCTGGATCGAACACCTGCTGACCGGCCTGCCCGGCGGGGTCGTCGGCTTCCTGATCTTCGTCAACATCTTCGTTTTTTTCCTGGCGTTCTTCCTCGACTTCTTCGAGATCGCCTTCATCATCATTCCGCTGCTTGCACCTGTCGCCGCCAAGCTCGGCATTGATCTCGTGTGGTTTGGCGTCCTGCTGTGCGTCAACATGCAGACGTCGTTCATGCATCCACCGTTCGGCTTTGCGCTGTTCTATCTGCGCGGCATTGCCCCGCCTGAAGTCAAAAGCTCTGACATCTACTGGGGCGCAATGCCCTGGGTGCTGATGCAGGTCATCCTCGTCATCATCGTGATCTACTGGCCGGGCGCGGTGACTTACTGGATCGACACCACCAAGATCGACACCACCAACATCAAGATCGAAATTCCTCAGATCGAAATGCCTCAACTCGATCTCGGACCATCGAAATAATCGAAGCCAACCGAATAACGAAAGAGCCCGGCCTCGTATGAGGCCGGGCTCTTTGTTTTTCAGCTTAGAGCGATCAACTCAGCTCCGTGTGCGCGACCTGACCTGGAAACTGTTGAAGCCGTATTCTGCAACCTGCCACCACGTGTACTGGTCGTTGCGGTAAGCCGCCATCGCTTCATAGATCTTCTTGAAGTTGGGATTGTTCGCCGACGTTTCTGCATAGACCTCATTGGCGGCCTTCAGCGAGGCATCCATGATCGATGCAGAGAACGGACGCAATTGCGTCCCCCCGGCCACCAGCCGCTTCAGCGCGGGAGGATTGTAGGCATCGTAGCGTGCCTGCATCGTTTCGTTGGCAAGCGTCGATGCCGTCTTGATGATGGACTTGTAGCTCGCTGGCAGCGATTCCCATTTGGCGAGATTGACGAGATTGTGCAGCGTCGGTCCGCCTTCCCACCAGCCGGGATAGTAGTAGTACTTCGCGACCTTCTGGAAACCGAGCTTCTCGTCATCGTAAGGCCCGACCCACTCGGCTGCGTCGATGGTTCCTTTCTCAAGCGACGGATAAATGTCGCCGCCCGCCACCTGCTGCGGCACCACGCCGAGCTTGGTAAGCACACGGCCGGCAAAGCCGCCGATCCGCATTTTCAAGCCGCTCATATCGGACGGGTCTTTCAGCTCCTTGCGAAACCAGCCACCCATCTGGCAGCCGGTGTTGCCAGCCGCGAAGCCGATGACGTTGTGGCCTTTCAGGAATTCGTTGAACAGTTCGCCGCCACCGCCGACCTGTAGCCACGAGGTCTGCATGCGGCTGTTGAGGCCGAAGGGAACGGCGGTGCCGAGCGCGAAGGTGGGATCCTTGCCGACATAGTAGTAAGCGGCCGTGTGGGCCATCTCCACGGTGCCGTTCGAGGCGGCATCCAGCGCCTGCAGGCCCGGCACGACCTCGCCCGCGGCAAAGACCTGAATCTGGAACTTGTTGTCGGTGGCTTCGGCAACAGCCTTCGAAAACACCTCGGCCGCACCGTAAATGGTGTCGAGAGATTTCGGAAAACTGGACGTCAGGCGCCATTTGATTTCAGGCGACGACTGGGCAATGGCGGGTGATGCAATCGCCGCACCGGCTGCGCCGATACCCGCGACCTTGATAAACTCGCGACGTTTCATGATGACTCCCTGAATGTGATTTTGTGTGTTTTCTGCCCTTCTTTTCGAGGCTTGGAACCGGAGCATGGAGCAACCCGGTACCAATATCCATGCTGATTTCTTCCACTGCACCGCAAAATTAAAGCCCGGCCTCTTTCGAGGCCGGGCTGGTTCAGACTGCTTCGGTGAACGAAATCAGCCGCGGGTGCGCGAGCGGATCATGAAGCTGTCGTTGGTGTATTCGGCGACCTGCCACCACAGATACTGGTCCGAACGGTAGGCCTGCATCGCATCGATCGCCTTCTTGAAGTCGGCGTTCTTGGCGGAGATTTCAGCCCAGAGCTCGTTGGTCGCCTTCAGGCACGCGTCGAGCACCTCATTGGTGAACGGACGCAGTTGCGTGCCGCTGGCCACCAGACGCTTCAGTGCGCCCGGATTCTGCATGTCGTACCGTGCAGGCATCCAACCGTTTACGTGTGCCGCCGCGTTGGTCAGAATCGCCTGATAGTTCTTCGGCAGCGCGTTGAACTTCTCGAGGTTGGTGAACGCGTGAACCGTCGGTCCGCCTTCCCAGAAGCCTGGATAGTAGTAGAACTTCGCAACCTTGTTGAAGCCGAGCTTTTCGTCGTCATACGGACCGACCCATTCGGCTGCGTCGATGGTGCCTTTTTCCAGCGACGGATAGATGTCGCCGCCAGCAAGCTGCTGCGGGACGACGCCGACCTTCGCCAGCACCTGACCGGCAATGCCGCCGATGCGCATCTTCAGGCCCTGAAGATCGGCGACGGTCTTGATCTCCTTGCGGAACCAGCCGCCCATCTGCGTGCCGGTGTTGCCGCAAGGCAGACCCATAACGCCGAACTTCTTGTAGAACTCGTTTGCAAGCTCGTTGCCGCCGCCCTGATCGAGCCACGAATTCTGCATGCGCGTGTTGAGACCGAACGGCACCGACGCGAAGATCGCGAACGTCGGATCCTTGCCGACATAGTAGTAGGAAACCGTGTGGCACATTTCGACCGTGCCATTCGAAGTCGCATCAAGCGCCTGCAAGCCGGGAACGACTTCGCCGGCGGCGAATACCTGAATCTGGAACTTGTTGTCGGTCATTTCGGCGACGTACTTCGAGAGCTGCTCGGCGCCGCCGTAGATAGTGTCGAGCGACTTCGGGAAGCTGGACGTCAAACGCCACTTAACTTCCGGGGACGACTGGGCGATGGCTGGCGAAGCGACCGCAGTGGCGGCGGCTCCGGCAGCAGTTACTTTCAAAAAATCACGACGCTTCATTAGGCATCTCCTTTTGGGGGTGTTTCTTTTTGAAATCCCTCTGGAACGGTCTCTAGCACGGAAGTCGATTTGCGGAAAACGCGGGAACGCCGCATCAGGAGCGGATTAAACGAAAGTCGAATAAGGCCTCAAATCAGGTAAAAAGAGGCATTCCAGGGCGTCAGGTGGAGACCGCCGCGCCCACCAGTTGCCTTTTGATCTCGGTGCCGATGGCCCGATAGATCGCCGCATGGGCACCGCCCGGCTCGCTGTCCACCACTGGTGTGCCGGCATCAGACGACGTCCGGATGGTCATGTGCAGAGGGATTTCACCAAGGAACGGAACCTTGAGCCGCTCCGCCTCCTGCCGCGCGCCGCCATGCCCGAAAATATCGGAGCGCGTACCGCATTCAGGGCATTGGAAGTAGCTCATGTTCTCGACAATGCCGAGCGTCGGGACGTTCACCTTATCGAACATCGCGATCCCCCTGCGCGCATCGATCAGGGCGAGATCCTGCGGCGTCGAAACGATGACAACGCCCCGCAGCGGCACCTGCTGGGCAAGCGTCAACTGCGCGTCCCCCGTTCCGGGCGGCATGTCCACCACCAGCACATCGAGTTCACCCCAGGCGACGTCCCACAGCATCTGCCGGATCGCGGACATGACCATAGGACCGCGCCAGACCATCGCGGTCTCTTCCTCGACGAGGAAGCCGATCGACATCAGCGGCAGCCCGAAGCGGACAATGGGGATCATTTTCTTCGCGTCGTTCAGCGCTGGCTTTTCGCGAACGCCCGTCAGGCGCGGTACCGATGGGCCGTAGATATCGGCATCGAGCAATCCCACCCGCAGACCGAGATCGCGCAGCGCGAGGGCAAGATTGAGCGCCGTGGTCGATTTACCGACACCGCCCTTGCCGGACGCCACCGCGATAACGGAGCCAATACCGGGAATGGCGGCCTGCTTGCTCATCGGAGAATCCGCTGGCGCGCCTTGCGGCCGATGCTGAGCAACGGGCTTTACCCCGTGCGAATGCTGGTGCGGCGCCGGGGCTGCGGCAGGGCCGGGTTTCCGCTCGGCGGTTAAAGCGACCATCACTGTCGTGACGCCGGGAATCGCCCGAACCGCGGCCTCGGCCTTGGCGCGAACGTCTTCCCATGCCCGCGCCTCTTTGGCGTCGACATTGATCGAGAAGAAAACCTTGCCGTCCGAGGCCATAATTTCGGAAAGCACCTTGGCATCGGCAAGCGGCACGCCACGCGGCGATGCTATGGCGCGAAGCGCTGTAAGAACCTGGGTTTTATCGACTGCCACAACATATCTCCCGGCATTACCCCCGGGGGCCGCCGCTTGTGGCCTTCATACGCGCGTCACCTGTGCCGTCAACGGCCTTGCAAGGCCGTCCATCATTCGCATAGCTGTCGGCATCCCACATGCCGGGAACTCCGGCCAAAACACACCAGCAGTTCAGAGAGCAAGATATGGCAAAAGTCGCATTTCTCGGCCTCGGCGTCATGGGATTCCCCATGGCGGGACATCTCGCCGCCAAGGGCGGCCATGAGGTGACCGTGTACAATCGCACCGCTGCCAAGTCGAAGGCATGGGCCGAGAAATTCGGTGGCCGCGCCGCCGCGACACCGAAGGCGGCCGCCGAAGGTCAGGATTTCGTGATGGCCTGCGTCGGCAACGACGACGACCTCCGTGCCGTGACCATCGGCGCCGACGGAGCATTTTCGGGCATGAAGCCCGGTGCCGTTTTTGTCGATCACACCACGGCATCAGCCGAGGTCGCCCGGCAACTTGATGCCGAGGCCACCAAGCGCGGATTCCAGTTCATCGACGCGCCAGTTTCCGGTGGCCAGGCCGGCGCGGAAAACGGCGTGCTGACGGTCATGTGCGGCGGCGCAGAAGCCGCCTACAAGCAGGCAGAGCCTGTCATCGCCTCGTATGCCCGGATGTGCAAATTGCTCGGCCCTGCCGGCTCCGGTCAGCTTACCAAGATGGTCAACCAGATCTGCATCGCGGGTCTCGTCGAGGGATTGTCGGAGGGAATTCATTTCGCCAAGAAAGCCGGGCTCGACGTTGGGGCGGTGATCGACACCATCTCGAAGGGAGCAGCACAATCCTGGCAGATGGAAAACCGCTACAAGACCATGAACGAAGGCAAATTCGATTTCGGCTTCGCCGTCGAATGGATGCGCAAGGACCTTTCGATCTGTCTCGCGGAAGCTCGCCGCAACGGTGCAAGCCTGCCGGTCACCGCGCTGGTCGATAATTTCTACGCTGAAGTCGAGAAAATGGGCGGCAAGCGCTGGGATACATCGAGCCTGCTGGCACGGCTGCAGCGGTAACAATCCTCCGCCTGGTACGACACACAAGGCGGCGCGGTATCCCGTGCCGCCTTTCTTCTATTTGACGGGTGCGAACAGACCATCCCGCGACACCGAAATTCATACTTCCTTAACCCGATTAAATTGACCTTTAAGCCACCTCTTAATGATTTAGCGCCAGAAATAGCGGGGAGCAGTGCGCGCTCGTATGAGCCGGCGCAGCATTGGCAATTGTTCGGGAATTTGTCGCGTAAAAATGAGTGAGACCGCCGACAAAAAAGAGCTCTCCGCGACATCGGCGGAAACACCGGCGCGCAGCCGCCGGGCCGCTTCGCAGCGCGTGCGCGAAGCCCGTGACCGCCTGACGTCGACCAGCGGAACACGGCCGGCCTTCGACCATGAGTTGTTGCGGCAATACGCGCAGACGCGCATTTCAGCGTCGCTGGTCGTTATCCTCCTCGTGGTCTCGACGGGCATCCTCGCGAGCTTCTGGATTCCGGCCGTCGCCGCCGTGGTCTGGACCGCCGGAATCCTTGCGATCCACGGCATCGTCATTCGCTTCTGCTCCAAGTTTCTTGCCGTTACGTCCTCATCGCCTGCGATCACGCGCAAGTGGCGCATGCGATTTGTGGGACTGGATCTGCTTTACGGATTGGCCTGGACCCTCGTCCTGATCCATCCATCAGGCATCGATGTCGTCTCGAACACGTTGATGCTGTTCGTGATGCTGCTGGTCATTGCCGTTTCCAGCATGCTGGCGGCAAGCCTGCCGATCGCTGCCTTTGCGGCAACCGTTCCGGTTTCGGCGGCAATCGCGGTGAATTTCATCCTTCGCGGGACCTTCGATGATTACATCCTCGCAGCGCTCGCGGTGACTGCGGAAGGCTATTTCGCCCTGCTCGCTCATCGTCTGCATTCGACCACGCTTGCGACGCTGGAAGCCCGCGCCGAGAAAGATGCGCTGATCGGCGAACTCGAGCAGGCCAAGGCGATCTCCGATGAGGCCCGCTACCGGGCCGAATCCGCCAACGTTTCGAAGTCGCGCTTCCTCGCCCAGATGAGCCACGAGTTGCGCACGCCGCTCAACGCGATTCTCGGATTTTCCGAAGTCATGAAGAGCGAGATTTTCGGCGCACATGCCGTCGAGGTTTACAAGGATTACTCCGCCGACATTCACAACTCCGGCGTCCACCTCCTGAACCTCATCAACGAAATTCTCGATCTGTCGCGCATCGAGGCCGGGCGCTACGAACTCAACGAAGAGCCTGTCTCGCTGGTGCATGTTGTCGCGGATTGTCACCACCTGCTGAAACTGCGCGCATCGAGCCGCGGCATCACGATTCATGAAGTTTTCGAACAGGACATGCCGAAGCTGTGGGGTGACGAACGCGCCACGCGTCAGGTCGTGCTTAACCTGTTGTCGAACTCGATCAAGTTCACGCCGCAGGGTGGCGAAATCTGGCTCAAGGTCGGCTGGACAGCGTCGGGCGGACAATACCTCAGCGTCAAGGATACCGGCTCGGGCATTGCCGAAGACGAGATTCCGATCGTGCTGGCATCCTTCGGCCAGGGTTCGAACTCGATCAAATCCGCCGAACAGGGCGCCGGCCTCGGCCTGCCGATCGCCAAGAGCCTGATCGACATGCACGGCGGGACGTTCACGCTCAAATCGACCCTGCGGGTAGGTACGGAAGTGATCGTCACCTATCCGCCTGAGCGCGTGATGACGGCGCTGGCGCCGATGCGTGAGGAGTCCCCCCCCCTCCAGCCCGACAGGTCGCCAGAAGGACTCGCCGGGGATCGGAGCCGTCCGCGTTACAAGCCGATCATGAATGCGGGAACCGGTTTGTAGAACATCTTGCGCGAGCGATGAAAATGTCCATCAGTACAGTTCATGAAACAAGAAACGCCTTGCATCGCCGTCTGCTTCATCGATCCGAAGAGCAAGCTCTGCCTCGGCTGCGGGCGAACCCTGCCCGAGATCGCGCGCTGGCACAAAATGGACAACGGCGAGCGGCTCGGCATCATGGCAACGCTGCATCAGCGCATGCTCGATGCGGGTCTGGAGATTCGAGCGCCGCGACCCGAGCGTCAGACCAATCCCTGAGCGCGGCAGGTGCCGCATGATACGCGCCTTCACAATCCTCGCCGTGGTGGTCTCGTCTGTCGGCTTCCTGCTGTCGATGTCGCATCCTGTTGCGTTCGCCAGCATGAAGGGCGCCTTGATCCGCGCCACGGACCAGACCCTGAATGCAAAACCGGCACGCGCGGTTGAAATTGCGCGCAGCGACAGCGGTGAATTTTCGCTGCGCGCGAAGATCAATGGATTCAGCACGCCGATGGTGATCGATACGGGCGCCACATCCGTTGTCCTGACCTATGAAACCGCGAAGGCCGCCGGCCTGCCACTGGAACTGCTGGACTACAGTGTGGATGTCGAAACCGCCGGCGGGCGCGTGCGAGCTGCGCGCCTGACCCTTGATCGTCTGTCGGTCGGCAAGCTGGTGGAACGCTCGGTGCCGGCGCTGGTGGTGCCGCGCGGCCAGATGAAGTCCAACCTGCTCGGCATGAGCTTCCTCAACCGGCTGGAAAGCTGGGAAGTTCGCCCCGACAAGCTGATGCTGCGCGGATATCCGTAAATCTGTCTTACGCTGCGATCGGCGCTGCGGAACGCGGTTCGACAATCGTGAGCGCCTCACGCAACGAATCCGTACCCGCGCCCGGCTTCGTGCAGACTTCCGCAAGATAACGGCGAAACGCCCGGGCACCCGGTACGCCATGAAACGCGCCGACCAGATGCCGCGTGATCGAATGCAGCCGTGTCCCGGCGGCAAGCTCGCGCTCTACGTATGGCATCAGCGCTTCGATGGCGTCATGCATGGTCGCGTGCGGCGCGGCTTCGCCGAATAGCTCCGGATCGACACTCAGCAACCGCCATGGCTCCTGATAAGCCGCACGTCCAAGCATCGCACCATCGACATGATCGAGATGCTGCTTGGCGGCTGCGATCGAGGTGATGCCGCCATTGATGACGACCGGCACGGCGGGCAACGCCGCCTTCAGGCGATAGACCCGGTCGTAGTGGAGCGGCGGGATGTCGCGGTTCTCTTTCGGCGACAATCCGTTCAGCCAAGCCTTTCGTGCGTGAACGACCAGCGCATCCGAGCCTGCCGCGATCACCGCCCGGCTCAGCGTGTCCAATGCAACTTCCGGATCCTGATCGTCGATACCGATGCGGCACTTCACCGTGACCGGAATTCTCACAGCCTGCTTCATGGCGGCGACGCATTCCGCAACGAGTTGCGGCTCTGCCATCAGGCACGCGCCGAAATTTCCGCCCTTCACGCGATCAGAAGGACAACCGACATTCATGTTGATCTCGTCGTAGCCGAAATCTTCGCCGATCCGCGCAGCTTCCGCGAGATCACGCGGATTGGATCCACCGAGCTGAAGCGCGACAGGATGCTCGCTGGCGTCGAAGCTCAGCAGGCGCCGGCGAGCGCCATGAATAATGGCGCCCGTGGTCAGCATCTCTGTGTAGAGCCGGGCACGCCGCGTCAGCAGACGGTGGAACACGCGGCAATGCCGGTCCGTCCAGTCCATCATCGGCGCCACGGAAAATCGGATACTGCTGTCAATCACGCGTCAGCCTCGGTCACCGGCTATCCATGCCGATTTGATCGGTCATTTCATAGCACCGGCTGCAAGCTATACCAGCCACAAACGCGTAAATATCCGATGCGTTTCACCGCGCAGGGCTGCTTCGCAGGCAGACCGCTTGACAGGTTCCTTTCTGGAACTAACCTGAAACCCATTGCCCACGGGGTTTTCGGGGCCGCAACAAAACACGCGACGGATGTCAGTACATGGCCGACAAGACAATAACCGCGGAACTGGCGGGCCGGGTCATCTCCTTTCCCGAGATCGGCACCGAGGTGAGCGCGGGTGACGATCTTATGCTGATCGAATCCATGAAGATGGAAATTCCGGTTGCCTCGCCTGCAAGGGGCAAGATCAAAACCATTCTCGTCCAGATCGACGACATGGTCGATGAAGGCCAATCGCTCATGGTTCTTGAGATCTGAGCCACAACCGCGTCCGGGAGAAACACAATGCGTTCGACAGCGTGGCAGGACAAAACCGACGAAATCGACGAGCGGCGCAAGCTGGCGCTTCAGCAAGGCGGCGAGATCGCAGTCCGGAAGCAGCACGACAAAGGCCGCCACACCATCCGCGAGCGGATCGAGCGTGTCCTCGACACGGACAGCCTGAAAGAGGTCGGTCCGATAGCAGGATCGGGCGAACGCGCGGAAGACGGCACGCTGTCGTTCACGCCAGCCAATTTCGTGCTTGGCATCGGCAAGATTGCCGGACGTCACTGCGTGGTGGCTGGCGAGGATTTCACCATGGGCGCGGGATCGCCCAACGCCGCCGGCCTGCGCAAGAGCATCTACACCGAAGACCTCGCGCTGCAGTACCGGATTCCGCTGGTGCGTTTTCACGAAGGCTCGGGTGCGAGCATCACCGGCAGCGGGGGCAAGAAAGTTCAAACCCTCCCCGGCGCTGTCTACGAACGCAGCCGTTTCGAATCCATCGCGCGATGCCTGGGAACAGTGCCGGTCGCCAGCGCTGCTGTTGGGGCAGTCGCCGGATTTCCAGCCGGACGCCTTGCGGCGTCGCATTACACCGTGATGACGAAAACGACGTCGCAAATTCTGACCGGCGGCCCGGCGCTGGTTGAGCGCGCCCTCGGCGTCAAGCTGACCAAGGAAGAACTCGGCGGTGCGCAGGTCCACGAAAAGAGCGGTCTCGTCGATGACGTGGTGGAAGACGAAAACGCAGCCTTCGATGCCATCAAAAGGTTTCTGTCCTATATGCCGCAGAACGTATGGGAGTTAACGCCACGCGGAGCCAATGATGATCCGGTCACGCGCGAAGCTCCTGAACTGGCCGATATCATCCCGGCCAACCGCAAGCGCATCTACAACATGCGGCATGTGGTGGAAGCGATCGTCGATCGCGGCTCTTTCTTTGAAATGGGAAAGAAATACGGACCGGGGCAGATTACGGGGTTCGCGCGCCTGTCAGGCTATGCGGTGGGCATCTTTGCAAGCGATCCAAAACACAACGCCGGATCGCTCACCGCGGCAGGCGCGCAGAAACTGAGACGCTTTGTCGATCTGTGCCAGACCTTCCACCTTCCGATCGTCACCTTTGTCGATGAGCCTGGCTTCATGATCGGCCCCGATGCAGAGCGCGACGCCACCATCCGGCACGGCGCTTCGGCGCTGATCTCGGTCGCACTCTCCACCGTTCCCTGGATGGCGGTGCTGGTGCGCAAAAGCATGGGCCTTGCCAACTACGCCCATATGCCATCGGGCTGTCATGTGCTGGCGTGGCCTTCGGCCGAAAGCGGCGCGTTGCCCGTGGAAGGCGGTGTCGCTCTGGCGTTCCGGCACGAAATTGCGGCGGCGGCCGATCCTGCGGCGAAACGGCTCGAACTCGAAGACCAGTTCGCCGCGTTGCAATCACCCTTCCGCAAAGCCGAAGCTTTCTCGGTTCACGACCTTATCCATCCGCGCGAGACCCGCTCTCGGCTGTGCGACTGGATCGAACTGGTACAGCCCGGCCTGGCACATCAGCTCGGGCCTCCGCAGTTCTCATTCAGACCGTAGCCAATGCCGGCGCCAGGGATGGCGCCCGCTCGGGGAAGACCTGTCGCTCCCCGTGCGTGCCGTCGGAGTTTCACTCGGCGGCGGTGCGCACCTCTGCACGTTCCGCTCGCGCGGCGCAGAATTTGAACTCCGGAATTTTACCGAACGGATCGAGCGCGGGATTGGTCAGAAGATTCGCCGCTGCCTCGGCGTAGCAGAACGGCATGAACACCATGTTCTCCGGCACATCCCGGTCCGAGCGAACCTTGACTTCAATGGCGCCGCGGCGCGTTTCCAGCTTGATGAAATCTCCCGGCCACACGTTCAGCCGCCGCATGTCCTTTGGCGACATGAAGGCGACGGCTTCCGGTTCGATGCTGTCGAGCACGCCGGATCGGCGCGTCATAGACCCGGTGTGCCAGTGTTCGAGCACACGGCCCGTCGAAAGCACCATCGGATACTCGTCGTCCGGTATCTCGTCCGGCGCAGTGACACGCGCCGGCACGATCTTGCCGCGGCCACTCTCGGTCGGGAAACCCGTGGTGAAGATGATCTCGTTGCCCGGCTTGAAAGGATCGTCGACCGGATAGGTCACCGCTCCTTCGCGTTCCAGGCGCTCCCAGGTGATGTTCTTCAGCGACGGCATCAACTGCGTCATCTCGTGGAATACATCGGCAGGACCGCTGTAATTCCAGTCCAGCCCCATCCGCTTTGCGATCTCCTGAATGATCCACAAATCCTGACGCGCATCGCCGGGCGGCTTGACCACCTGCCGCGCGATCTGCACGCGGCGGTCCGTATTGGTGAACGAGCCGACCTTCTCGGCAAACGCCGAGGCCGGCAAGATCACGTCGGCATGAAACGCGGTCTCAGTCACGAACAGGTCTTGCACGACCAAGTGGTCGAGCATGGCCAGCGCCTGACGCGCGTGCTGCAAATCCGGATCCGACATCGCGGGATTTTCACCCTCGATATACATGCCGGTAATGTCACCGGCATGGATCGCATCCATGATTTCAACCACGGTCAACCCGCGCACCGGATCGATCTCGTGCCGCCACAGATGTTCGAACGGATCACGCAGATCGGTACGCCCGACCGGCTGATAGTCCGGCAGGAACATTGGAATCAAACCCGCGTCCGAGGCACCCTGCACATTGTTCTGTCCGCGCAGTGGGTGAAGGCCCGTACCGGGACGGCCGACCTGCCCCGTGATCAATGCCAGAGCAATCAGGCAACGCGCATTATCGGTACCATGGACGTGCTGGCTGATGCCCATGCCCCAGAAAATGAGCGACGACTTCGCCGTCGCGTACATGCGGGCGACTTCGCGCAGCGTTTCAGCGGGAACGCCGCAGATCGGCTCCATCTTCTCCGGCGGGAATTCCTTGATCTTCTCCTTGAGGTCGTCGAATCCCTCGGTGTAGCCGGCGATGTACTGGTCGTCGGTCAGACCTTCGATGATGATCGTGTGCAGCATCGCATTGAGCATCGCGACATCGCTGCCCGGCTTGAATTGCAAATGCATTGTGGCTTGGCGTGACAGCGTTTGCCGGCGCGGATCCATCACGATCAGCTTGGCGCCCTTCTTCGCTGCGTTCTTGATGAAGGTCGCAGCAACCGGATGATTGACCGTCGGATTAGCGCCGATCACGATGATGACTTCGGCATCCGCCGCTGCGGCGAACGGGGCCGACACGGCACCGGAGTTAAGCCCCTCCATCAGTGCTGCGACCGACGAGGCATGGCACAGCCGCGTGCAATGATCGACGTTGTTCGATCCAAATCCGGTGCGCACCAGTTTCTGGAACAGATAGGCCTCCTCGTTGGAGCCTTTGGCTGACCCGAAGCCGGCAAGCGCCTTGACGCCCTTCTCGTCGCGGATCTTCACCAGACCCTGTGCAGCGATATCGAGCGCCTCTTCCCAACTCGCTTCGCGAAAATGCGTAAACGGATTGGCGGGATCGACCTGATCGGTCGAACTCTTCTTGGCGTTCGGCAGCCGCACCAGCGGCTTGGTAATGCGGTGCGGATGATGAATGTAGTCGAAGCCGAAGCGACCCTTGACGCAAAGCCGGTTGTGGTTGGCTGGACCATCGCGGCCCTCGGCATAGACAATCTTCTCGTCCTTCACCTCATAGGTGACCTGACAGCCAACGCCGCAGAACGGACAGAGGGAATCGACTTTCTTGTCCGGATAAACCGTCCGTGTCTGGTTGGCGTCGAGATACGCCGAGGGCATCAGCGCGCCTGTGGGACAGGCCTGAACGCATTCGCCACAAGCGACGCAGGTGGATTCGCCCATCGGATCGTCAAAGTCGAACACGATCTTGGCGTCATGGTTGCGGTAGGCCATGCCGATCACGTCGTTGACCTGAACCTCGCGGCAGGCGCGCACGCAAAGTCCGCACTGGATGCACGCATCGAGATTGACGCTCATCGCCGGATGGCTTGTATCGCTCGACCAACGATCGTTTGCCGGAAAGCGGCTTTCAGTGACGTTGACCTTGTCGGCCCAGTTCCAGAACTTGGAATCGGGATCGTGCGATGTCTCGCGCGCCGGCTGGTCGGCGACCAGAAGCTCCATCACCATCTTGCGGGCGGAGACGGCGCGCGCGCTCGCGGACTTTACCTTCATGCCGACGTTGGGCATGCGCTTGCAGGAGGCAGCAAGCACACGCTCGCCCTCGATCTCCACCATACAGGCGCGGCAGTTGCCGTCGGCGCGGTAATCCGGCTCCGGCGAATAGCAAAGATGTGGAATCTCGGTGCCTTCGCGCTTGGCCACCTGCCAGATAGACTCGCCCGGCTGGGCCTCGACCATTTTCCCGTCGAGCTCGAATTGAATCTTGGTCATTCTGCGGCTTCCTTGGGCGCGAATTCCTCGGGAAAATATTTGATGACGGTGGTCAGCGGATTCGAAGCCGCCTGCCCCAGGCCGCAAATCGATGCATCGCGCATCGCCTGACTCAATTCATCGAGCAGGTCACGGTTCCACACCTTCTGTTCCATCAGCGTCGCGGCCTTTTGCGTGCCGACGCGGCATGGCGTGCACTGGCCGCAACTCTCGTCCTCGAAGAACCGCATCAGGTTCAGCGCAGCGTCCTTGACCTGATCCTTGTCCGACAGGATGACCACAGCCGCCGAGCCGATGAAGCAGCCGTACTTTTCCAGCGTTCCGAAATCGAGCGGAATGTTATCCATCGACGCCGGCAAAATGCCGCCCGACGCTCCCCCCGGCAGATAGGCGTGGAAGTTATGGCCATCGGCCATACCGCCACAGAATTCATCGATCAGTTCACGCACCGTCACGCCCGCAGGCGCAAGCTTCATGCCTGGATTTTTCACCCGGCCCGAAACGGAATAGCTGCGCAGACCCTGACGTTCGTTACGGCCGTGCGACTTCCACCAGTCCGCGCCCTTCTCAACGATGTCACGCACCCACCACAGCGTCTCGATGTTGTTGATCAGGGTCGGCAAACCGAACAGACCGACCTGGAAGGGATACGGCGGCTTGTGGCGTGGCAATCCGCGCTTGCCTTCGATGCTCTCGAGCAGCGCGGATTCTTCGCCGCAGATATACGCGCCGGCTCCCCGGCGCAGATGCAGCTTGGGACCACCCGGCGGCAGTTTTTCAATTTCGCGCTCGATGATTTCGCGTGAGGCCGGATACTCGTCGCGCAGATAGATGTAGACATCAGGCGCCTCGACGACATACGCACCGATCAGCATGCCTTCAATAAAGCGATGCGGGTCGGTTTCGAGGTAATAGCGATCCTTGAACGTCCCCGGCTCGCCTTCGTCGCCGTTGATCGCCATCAGCCGCGGACCCGGTTCTCCCAGCACCGCGCGCCATTTGCGGCCGGTCGGAAAGCCCGCTCCGCCAAGCCCGCGCAGGGAGGCGTCATCGAGCGCCTTCAGCAAATCTTCTTTCGTCATCGCGCCGGAGCGCAGCCTGTTCAGAAGCGCGTAGCCGCCCTTGGCGACATAGGCATCGTAATCGACGTACTTCGGCAGATGCGCATGGGTGTCGCCGGCTTTCGCCGCAGCCAGCACACTTTCGACGCTCGCGTGATCGACAAAGTGATGTCCCACTTCGGCGGCCGGCGCAGTGTCGCAGCGGCCGACGCACGGCGCACGCACGACGCGCACGCCGGGACCCGCACCCTTCTTCAATTCGCCCAGCAGCGTCTCCGCGCCCATCGTCGCGCAAGTAAGAGAATCGCAGACCCGGATCGTCAGCGGCGGAACATCGGGCTGGCCTTCTTTGATCACGTCGAAGTGCGCGTAGAAGGTCGCGGTCTCGAACACCTCCGAGAAAGCCAGCTTCATCTCATCCGCGAGGGCGGCAAGATGCGCTGCGGAAATCTGATGGTACTTGTCCTGAATGAGATGGAGGTGCTCGATCAGGAGATCGCGCCGCCTCGGCCGGTCCCCCAGCAAAAGCTCGATTTCATGCGCCGCGGTCGGGTCGATCTGACGGCCCTTCGGGGTGGCCTTGGCTCGCCGCCTGCCCTCGCCAGGATGATCGAATGGCTGAACTTTCAGGACGTTATGGCTCATTCGAATATCTCATTTCCGGTGTTTCGAGCCCGAACGATAGCTTCTGGCATTCAGTATGCCAAGAATTATTCTATTCAAGAACCAGATAGTTCCATTCAGGAATCGTATCGCGGGCTATAGCCGCCGATCGTCGGCATCTCTGGCAATATGAAATCGAGTTCAGGTAGCGGTGGTCGGGAGCCGAGCGAGACCGGTGCCACCAACAGGCTCATCCGGCCCGTGTCTCAGCGGATACCGGGCTTATCCCGATCCAGACCTTTGGCGGCCAGATCGTCGAGATAACTCTGGAGGCGCAGATCGGCGTTGGCCCCAAGATCATACAGAAAGGCCCACGAGTAGATCCCGGTGCTGTGCATGTCGTCGAAACCGATTCGCACTGCATAGTTTCCGACGGGATCGACGGAGAGAATGGCAACGTTGCGCTTGCCGCCGACAGTTTTCCGCTCAGCCTCAGAGTGCCCCTGTACCTCCGCGGACGGGCTGGTCACGCGAAGCAATTCGGCAGACAGGCTGAAGGTTTTTCCGTCGTCGAACGCAATGCTCAGCGAGCGCTTGTCCTTGGCAAGCCGGATTTCCACCGGCCACGGGGTGGGCTCGCTCAAGCGACCGCCCCATCCGTCTTTTCAATCATGAATACAATGCGCTTTTCGGCGCGTTCGATGATCTCCACGCGATCACCGGTTTCCCGGATCAGGTTAGGAATGTCGATGACAGAGAGCGGATCAGTACAATGCACCTCCAACCGGTCGCCTGCGGTGAGGCCCCTTAGCGCCTTCCGCGTCTTTAGCACCGGCAGCGGGCATTTGAGCCCTGTCAGATCGAGCTTGGTCATGGTCATGCTTCTCAATGGCGGACACTCAATCCAGCGTCAACGATCACGAACGCTATTTCTTGCAGCGCATCATTTTGGGCGGATTTATTGCAGTTTTGCTTGATCCTGACGTGCGACGAAAGCGCGACAACAGGCAGCTTGCTTTGCCCGGTTCCCGGGCACAAAATGCAGCCAGAACAATTGATTTGCTGGGGAACGTCATGAAAATCTTTATCGTCGCATTGGTTTTCGCAGGGATCTCCGCCGCTGCGGTGTCGATGCTCCTCAACAAGTTTCAGGAGCCTGGCTACGTCGCGTTCACGACGAGCGGAGCGCGCGTCGGCGATCCCGGCCATAATCTGATCGGGCCGAGCTGAGCGCCTAAATCAGACTCCCGTAATCCAGAAAACCCACCGTCTGGCCGGGCTTTATTGACGTGACCTCTTCGCCGAGTTGAACGAGCCCATCGGTATCGACCAGCGACGAAAGTAGCCCCGCTCCTTCACGCGGAAATTTCACCGCTTCGAGGACGCCATCGTCCGCCATGCGCAGGCTGACCCGGACATATTCCCGGCGTCCGGTTTTCTTGGCGTAGGTAAAGGCAGAGCGCACGGGCATCGGCACCGGACTTTTCTGTGCTGTTCCGGCAAGTGCCAGAACTGTCGGACGAACGACGTAAGTAAACGTCACAAAGCTCGCCACGGGATTCCCCGGCAATCCGATAAACGGCGTGCCGCCGATGACCCCCATCGCAACCGGGCGCCCCGGCTTGATCGCCATCCGCCACAGCACCAGCGTACCGACGCTCTCGACCGCGGCCTTGACGTGATCCTCCTCCCCCGTGGACACGCCGCCCGAGGTCAGGATCAGGTCGTGACGGCTTGAAGCGTCTTTCAACGCTGCGGCAAGAGACGCGCGGTCGTCGCGCAGAATGCCAAGATCGCTGACCTCGCAGCCGAGCCGCTTCAGCAGCGCAGTCAGCATGAAGCGGTTGGAGTCGAACAACTGCGCGCCGGCGCGCGGAGCACCGGGCGAAACCACTTCGTTGCCGGTCGAAAACACAGCGACCCGCAGCCGCCGCCTCACCTCGACGCGCGTCAATCCAAACGCTGCGATGAGTGCGATGTCCTGGGGACGCAGCCGCCGGCCCGCCGGCAACGCGGCATGACCTTCGGCGATATCCTCGCCCACAGGCCGCACGTTCGCTCCAGCCTTGAGGCCCGGCGGCAGCACAACCTTGCCCGACTGGTCGAGACGCACATCTTCCTGCATGAACACAGTGTCCGCACCCGCGGGCATCGGCGCGCCGGTGAAAATCCGGATTGCCTGTCCCACTGCTAGTGCGCCTGAGATTGACGATCCAGCCTGGATGCGGCCGGACACCGGAAACGATCGCTCCTTGTCGCGCGGCAAATCGGCGCTGCGCACGGCATAGCCATCGACGGCGGAATTGGTGAACGGCGGCAGCGCCAACGGCGCTTTAATGTCGGAGCTGAGAATTCGGCCGTCGGCCTCACTCAGATCGACCCATTCGGTGTCTGCCACGGCCTCGACGCGACTCGCGATCGTCGAGACAGCCTCATCGACCGACATCATCGGGCCGCCGAACGCGAAGCAGTCGTCCGAGAGTTGTGCCATCGGCGATCAGGCTCCCGCAGCCTCATGGGCGAGCACATCCTCGATCCGCACCGCGGCCGCCCGCATGATGCGCGAGACAGCCGGAATGTCATCGAGATGCGCGGACGGCAGAGCCGTATTTACCGCGATATCGGCTGCGATGCCGACGATAGTCGGGTCTTTGGGAAACATCAGCGGTTTGCCATTCGCGGCGCGATGCACTTCGATCTTGGGATGCCGGTCAGCCTTGAAGCCTTCGACGATCAGCAAATCAACGCGTGACATTTTGGACAGCAACTCAGCCAGTGGCGGCTCGGGCGCGCCCCGCAGCTCATGCATCAATGCCCAGCGGCGGCCCGAGGAAATCAGCACTTCGGTTGCACCTGCCTGCCGGTGCTGCCACGAATCCTTGCCGGGAATATCGACGTCGAAGTTGCTATGGGCGTGCTTCATTGTCGAGACACGCAGGCCCTCAGCAATAAGGTGTGGAATCAAGCGGGTCAGCAGGGTCGTCTTGCCCGCACCGCTCCATCCCGAAAGACCAATCACCTTCATACCCTGCTCCGAAACTCAAAAGGACTGCCCGGCCACGCCGGACAGTCCTTTATATAGGTATGAGCCTTATCGATAGACGGAATTATTCGGCCGGCATGGCCCGTGGGCTGCCGGTGTCAGGGGCGCGGCCCTTGGCCTGTTCTTCCTCAACCCAGAGCGAGTGATGCTCCTTGGCCCAGTTGAGGTCCACCTCGCCGGTGCCCATAGCGTCGAACGCGCCTTCCATACCGACCGTGCCGATGTAAATGTGCGCCATAATGCCCGCGATGAACAACACGGCGATGATCGCATGAATCACCGTCCAGAACTGCAATGCAGTCACATTAGCGGGGATGTACGGAAACAGCATAAACCAGCCCGATACCGACATCAGCAAGCCGCCGATAATGACCATCCAGAAGATGCCCTTCTGGCCGGCATTGAAGCGCTTTGCCGGCGGGTGCTCGCCGTTCTTGAGCATGCCCCCGCCCTTCCTGATCCACACGAGATCGAGCTTCCCCGGGATGTTATCCTTCACCCAGATCAGGAACATGATCACGAGGCCAAGCATGAACGGGAATGCGAGATAGTTATGCGCGATCTTGCCCCACGCGGTCAGCGTGGAGAATGCTTCCGCTCCGAATATCGGAAGGATCAGTATGCGGCCGAAGCTGATATTCAGGCCCGACAGCGCCAGAATGATAAAGCAGCTCGCCGTCAGCCAATGGGTGAACCGTTCGAAGCTCGCAAAGCGAAGAATCTTGATGCCGGACAATCCATGCTCCACGCGGATGCGGCCGCGCACCATGAGAAAGATCGTGAGCAGCGCGAGCATGCCGAGGATGGCAACGCCGCCAATAACGGGAAGCGTGTGGCGCTGGAAATCCCGCCAATCCTTTCCGGCGGGCTGAATCAGACTCCTTGCCATCGGATCAGGAATGGTGATCCGCCCGGTAATTTTGTCGCCTTCCTTCAGCGCCTTGAGAAGCTGGTCTTCATGCACAGCGTCGGCGGTGGGCTTGAACGATAGCTGCGCGGCGGCTGGCTGAGCCAGCACAAACAGCACCGCGACGGCGGCACATACGGCCTTAAGGGTTGAGAGCGAGATCGACATCAGCACGACCTTCCAGTTTTCAATCAAGAACAACTTCGGACACGTTGTCCGAAGGCCGCTGGGGCCTTCGGGACTGCGCCCTAGCCTGTCGGCGAGTCGCTATAGGCTGTCTTCCAGCCCCACATGCCCGAACCGTAGCCGCGCTTCATCACGCGTTCCTTGTAGATCTCGGCAATGATGGCACCATCGCCGGCCAGCAACGATTTGGTCGAGCACATCTCGGCGCAAATCGGCAGCTTGCCCTGGGCAAGACGGTTGGCGCCGTATTTGGCATATTCGGCCGGCGAGTTATCGGCTTCCGGACCACCCGCACAGTAGGTGCACTTGTCCATCTTGCCGCGCGAGCCGAAGTTTCCGACCTTTGGATACTGAGGCGCGCCGAACGGGCACGCATAGAAGCAATATCCGCAACCGATGCAGAGATCCTTCGAGTGGAGCACCACGCCGTCTGCCGTGGTGTAGAAGCACGACACCGGGCAGACCGCGGCGCAAGGTGCGTCGGTGCAATGCATGCAGGCCATGGAAACCGAGCGCTCGCCGGGTTTGCCGTCATTGATGGTGACGACGCGCCGGCGATTGATGCCCCAAGGCACTTCATGCTCGTTCTTGCAGGCGGTCACGCATGCGTTGCACTCGATGCAGCGGTCGGCATCACAAAGAAATTTGACGCGAGCCATCGTTTATTCTCCTCTCACGCCGTTTGAATCTGGCACAGGGTCACCTTGCCCTCGTGCATACCTGTGACCGGGTCGTAGCCGTACGATGTGATCGTGTTCACGCTCTCGCCGAGCACGATCGGATCCGCACCCTTCGGATATTTCGAGCGCTGATCGACGCCCTGGAACCAGCCGGAGAAGTGGAAGGGCATGAACGCCACGCCCTTGCCGACGCGATCTGTGACGAGCGCCTTCATGCGCGCCTTCGACCCGTTTTCCGGTCCGGTAACCCAGACCCAACCGCCGTCCTTGATGCCACGCTCGGCCGCGTCGGACGTGTTCACTTCGACGAACATGTCCTGCTGCAATTCGGCGAGCCAGCGGTTCGACCGCGTTTCTTCGCCGCCGCCTTCGTATTCCACGAGGCGTCCGGAGGTGAGGATGATCGGGAATTGCTTGGCAAGTCCCTTGTCCACTGCCGCCTTCTGAATCGAGAAGCCGAGGTTGGCCATGCGGAACTGACGCCCGTCGGGCCGCGTCGGATACTTCGCCACCAGTTCCGGCCGCGCCGTGTAGATCGGTTCGCGGTGAACCGGCACCGGGTCCGGCAGATTCCACGCCACCGCGCGGGCCTTGCCGTTGCCATAGGCCATCACGCCATGCTCCAGCGTGACGCGGATGATGCCGCCGGACAGGTCAACCGCCCAGCCCACACCGTCCGGATTGTTGCCGCCGATCTTGTTGATGGTGGCGAGTTCGGCCTCGGTGAGATCCTTGTCCCAGCCGAGCTTCTTCAGCACGCCATAGGTGAATTCGGGATAACCATCGGTCAACTCCGAGCCCAGGCTATAGGAGCCTTCGGCCAGAAGATTGACGTTCTTCACCGAACCATCGGGTTGCTTCTCCTCGTACACCACACCGAAGCGCGCACGGAATGTGCCGCCACCATCCTTCACGTGAAGGTTCGTGTTGTAGAGAGTATGCGTTCCCGGGTGCTTGATCTGGGGCGTGCCCCAGCACGGCCACGGCAGCCCGTAATAGTCGCCGCCGACTTCGGGCTCGTCTTTCTTGGCGCGCAGCGTGACCAGGTCGAATTTGCCCTGGTTCTTCATGTGCGCTTTCAGCCGTTCCGGCGACTGGCCGGAATAACCGGTCGAGAAACCGCCACGATTGATTTCGCGCAGAATATCTTCAGGAACCGGACGATTGTTTTCCACCTTGATGTTCTTGAACATCAGATCGGCGAAGCCGAGCTTCTTCGAAACCCGATAGATAATCTCGTAGTCATCCTTCGACTCGAAGATCGGCTTGACGATCTGCTCACCCCACTGCAGCGAACGATTGGATGCCGTGCGCGAGCCTGATGTCTCGAACTGGCTACAGGCCGGCAGCAGGTAGGTGCCGTTCTTGCGTTCCGAGATCGCGGCGAACGTCGTCGGATGCGGATCGGCGACCACGAGCAATTCGAGCGCTTCAAGGCCCTTCACCATTTCGGTCATGCGGGGGATGGTGTTGCCACCATGACCCATGATGAACACACCCTTCACGGTGTCGCGCTGATCGACGTCATCCGGCTTGGCAAGCGTCGCATCGAACCAGCGGGTCCACGGAATGCCCGGCAATTCCATGTTCTGCTTGCGCGTGCGGGCCGGACGGCCCGCCTTTGCCGGCACTTCGTCGAAACGCGCCTGCAAGTAATCATAATCGACTTCCCAGACGCGGGCCCAATGCTTCCATGCACCTTCGACGAGACCATAATAGAGCGGCAACGACGTGATATCGAGGCCGATATCGGTCGCGCCCTGCACGTTGCAGTGGCCGCGGAAGATGTTTGCGCCGGTCCCGTAAGAGCCGACGTTGCCGGTCGCGAGCAAAAGATTGCAGTAGGCGCGGACGTTGGCGGTCCCGACGGTGTGCTGCGTGCCGCCCATGCACCAGATGAATGTGGCAGGCTTCTGTTTGGCGAATGTCTCGGCGACCTTCTTCAATTGCTCGCCGGGAATACCGCTGACGCGCTCGACTTCTTCCGGCGTCCATTTGGCGACTTCGGCACGAATCTGATCCATGCCGTAAACGCGCTGGGCGATAAACTGCTTGTCTTCCCAGCCGTTGTTGAAGATGTGGTGCAGCATGCCCCAGATCACCGCGATGTCGGTGCCGGAGCGGAAGCGCACGTACTCGGTCGCGTGCGCAGCCGTGCGCGTGAAGCGCGGATCGAGCACGAAGACGTTGGCACGGTTGATTTCCTTGCCCGTCAGAATGTGCTGAAGCGAAACCGGATGCGCTTCGGCGGCATTCGATCCCATGAAGACGATGGTCTTCGAGTTGCGGATGTCATTGTAGGAGTTCGTCATCGCGCCGTAGCCCCAGGTGTTTGCAACACCCGCGACCGTGGTTGAGTGACAGATGCGCGCCTGGTGATCGATCGAATTGGTGCCCCAGAACGCCGCGAACTTGCGGAACAGATAGCCGCCTTCGTTGGAGAACTTCGCCGATCCAAGCAGGTAGACCGAGTCGGCGCCGGACTTGGCGCGGATCTCGAGCATCTTGTCGCCGATCTCGTTGATGGCCTGATCCCATTCGATCTTCTGCCACTCGCCGTTGACCAGCTTCATCGGATACTTCAGGCGGCGATCGCCGTGCACCAGTTCGCGCACCGACGCGCCCTTTGCGCAGTGCGATCCGCGATTGATCGGACTATCCCAACCTGGCTCCTGACCGACCCAAACGCCGTTCTGCACTTCCGCGATGACCGTGCATCCGACCGAACAATGCGTGCAGATGTTCTTTTTGACCTCCGTCGGCGCACCGACGATTTTCGGTCCGGCCTGCGCCTTGCGCACCGATCCGAGTGGCATCAATCCGATAGCTGCGCCGGCGCCCGCAACGAGTCCTGAGCGGCGCAGGAAGGTTCGGCGATCGAGAACACCGGATGCGAGGCCCGCGGCAATGCCCTGCAAGCGTGCACGGCCGGCGATTCCTTCTTTTCTCTTGATCAGCATGTGCGTGCTTCCATCAATAACGGTTGACGCGATAGTAGTTTTTGACGTCCGGCGAATCGGCCTTGTAACGAGCCTTGACGCGCTCGGCCTGCGACTCGTCCGCCTCCGCCTCGGTTGCCAGCGGCACAGCAGTCGCGGCCGCAGCGACGACGGATCCGCCCATCATGAAGAAGCGGCGACGATCTAGACCCTTCGCATCCTGCGGCGCCTCTGGAGATGCCTTGCTCTTGGACGGTTTGCTCATCGCGGTCTCCTTCCAGTCAATTTTCCAGTTCAGCTCTCACGTCACTCGGACAGTGTGAAAGCCTGTGATTCCAGTTCCATGAAGATGCGGCCGACGCGCCCGACAGCGCGATAGAACTTGACCGATTGCGAAATCTCGAGATCGGCGAACATCCGCGCGGCCCAGGGCTTCAGATGCCGCTCGAAGAACCGCGCCTGCGCTGCGAAGTCCGTATCGAAGTCGCCGCGCGCAAGACCAGCCATGACCTCGAGCAGAATTGCGATGTGATCTTCCGGCTCGCGCGCCGGTCCAGCGCGCTCAATTCCGAGGACGTCGAAATCTTCACGGACGCGCGCGAGCGGCCGCTCGTGCAGGAAGCCCGTCAGATAATAAGAGGCGTAGGGCAGCAGTTCCCCTCGCCCCAGTCCGATGAACAGATCGAAAAATTCCTTGGCGACCACGCGCTCGTCGAACTGCGCCGCCGCGGCGGCGAGTTCGATATGCGCCATGCCGAGATCGGACGCGTCGCCTTTGAGCATCGCGACCTTGGACAATATGTCTGCGGTCGGCGCTTTGCCCAGCAGCAGCGACAGCAAGCCGTACTCCGCGGCGCGAAGTTGATCGATTTCGTCGATGTCTGATTTCGCTGGCATATGCTCCCCGGCTGATCCGTAGAGGTCGGGGCGGAGAACGAAACGGGGGACCTGTGTCAGAGACTCAACGGCCAAGACTCTCTCAGCCGGAATACGCGACCAAGCCGAAACCGAAGGCTGTGCAATTCCAATGGCCCTCGCCAGGGAGGCGACGCCGCCTGCTGCCTTTATGGCCTGCTCTAGTCCCGAGTCCCGCATGGTACGAACCGAGTTCCCCCCGCCGTGCCTTAAAATCAGGCATCTGGTCTGGAATTATTCTAGTTCCAACTAGTACCATAGGTTCGTCCTATGCCTCAAAAACTTTTGTCTAAATCCTTGGTTTTGCAGAACCATGCCGCCGCACCTGATGTTGCGACGCATTAGATCTGGTTTCGTCGACAGCTTGCGCAACCTCAATCCGGTCCTGCTCAGTTTGCTTGAAATCAGCGGCAACAGGCGTTGTGGTCGAGGACGGGTCAGACACTCTCACCTGTTGGAGTGGTAGATCCGCTTCTGAATTTTGCAGCGCAATACCCGAATCATCGCTCGCAGCGGCGGGTGCGTCACTATGAGGCAGGCTATCCGACGATTGCTGAGCGCTGGATGATTCCTCGCCCATGATCTGCAAAACCATTTTTGCAATATCAGTGCCGGCCGCGATCTCGCTGTTTCCCGGCACACCGCCCGGCGTGTTCCAGTCATACGCATAGTCCAGCGCCGGATTGACATAATTGCGGATCGCGGGATCCAGCGCCCAGGATTTTCGCAAGGCTGCGTTTCGCAAACTTTCGGGCACACCCTTGCGCAGGAAGCCGGTTATATCGGTGGTTTCCGTAATCTCTTCCAGCTTCGGCAAGCTTGAGAGATCAAACTCCTCGGCATCGCCTTCAACAACTGGCGCGGGTGCAGCATCGCCCTCTTCGGCCGATCCTTCAGCGGTGCCATCAGTCTCTGGCTGCTTCGCATCCTGTTTGCGTTGCGACCAGCGTGAAAGGAAACTCTTCTCGGTATCCTTCTCGTTCTTACTCATGCGCCGCCTTTCCGCTCCCCGGATGGATCGCCGCCGCGCCTGCGATTAACATTTGCCTGATCACGTTTACGCTTGTGGAACACCTGCTCGACGTGAAACTCATCGACGAAAGCCGCGATCCACGCAGCGATATCCGGTGGCATCGGTACGGTGCCGATCACGTCCGTGCCACTTTCGAACATCGCCTCACCTTCAGTCGGATCGGCGGTGACCTTGGTCAATTCGAGTTCCGGTCCGCCGTCCTGACGCCGCAGCGCGACCCATATCTGCGGCGACCCATCGACAAGATTGTCTCGGTAATTGGCCGTCTCTGCGCTGAACAGATCGATAAATGCAGCCCCAGCGTAGTATAGCGTCGCATCGGCCTCCTGCGACAACACCGTCCAGGGCGCGGTCGCGGGCACAGTCTCAAGAATGGAGACGGGCGACCACATATGGTCGATCCATGGATTGTCGATCGCGCGGCGACGCAAGACCACGCCGACTTCACGGGACGCTTCGGTCATATCTGAACCTCCCGTTACCGGTGAATCACGCAACATTCGCCGCTGGCGCAAGCGGCAATCCCGCAACAAGGTTCTGCGGCTTCAGGCGCACCACCTTGTCCGCGCCCATCGCCAGAATGAGATAAACCGGCTTGTTGCCGACGCGTTCATCCACGAACCGCGAATCCTCAAATGTCATACGCATCAGCGCCACGATCCGCTCGGCGGCATCTGCGCCGGGCGCATCGCCATTCCACAGCGCGTTACCGATCCGGGTTCCCTCGCTGTCGAGCCCGACGAACCAGCGCCAGTCGCGATCTTCGATCGAGGCGACAGGCTCCACCTTCACAGCGACACCCAGAAGATGGGCGATCCAGCGTTCGATCACCCGGCAGAGCGCATCACGCGCTTTCGGATTGCCGCCAAGATTCATAACCATCGCATGCGCGTCAGATCGCGACCAATAGGTCCAGGCATTTTCGTCATCCATGACGTCCATCTCGCCGAACGCCTGCGGCTGGAGCATGGCGGTCAACGGAGAGGTGTGAAGATCATGCTGTGCATGATGCTGCGCCTCAACGACTTCGGCATCAGCAAGCAGCAGCGCGCCATTGTGAACCGTGGCTTTCTGACTTCGATAGAACAATTCGGCCGCGCGCAGCACATACGGATCGTCGCAGCCTTCAAGGGCGTTGCGCAGGATCAGGTGACACAGTTGCGAGAGAAAGATCGGCGGCAGATCGCCGGCACCCTTACGCGCGAGTGCCACATACACGGCCTCGAGCGATGGCGCCGCCATCAGCCGATCGCGAAACGCCGTCATGAACGTCCAGTTTTCGCGCGCATCAGCGTCGGCGAGCGCCGCAATGTCGGCTTTCGATACTGGGCGAAGTGGGTCCGCGAGCAGACTCGCGTGCAGATCACGTTCAGCGTCGCAGGCATCGTCGGGCGGCATTAGTTCCGGCCGAGCCAGATACGCCATGATCAATTCCGGCGTCGCAATCAGACCGCCATGATCGGCCCGGCGCGTAAGATGATGGCCTGAAGCAACCCAGAATTCTCTCATGTCCGGTCCGTCTTTGTGAGCCCAAGAAGATCGACTTCCTCGGCGGGTTCGTCGCCTTCGACCTCATGAAAGGTAAAGGCGCGTGCATGGCTGTGCAATCGATCCCCGCCCGGTTCGGCCGCGCGCGGCTTTAACGTCCGAAAGCGCTCGCGGATTTCTCCATTCTCAACGCTCCGGGCGACCGCCAGCAACGTTTGTGGCTCGTGGTCACACAGCGAAGCCGCAAACGCGACTTCTTCTTCAGCGGCAGAGCGCGCGGCCTCGATGTTCGGTGCGCCGAACTTCGCCATCAATTGCTCCGCAAGCCGATCGATCACGCCTTGCCGCTCGGCCTCGGATGCCTCGATCACGACCGCAAGCGTCGACCAGCCCAGACTCTCGATTCCGAGAAAACCGGACCGCAGAGCAACCCGTTGTTTCTGTCCGAGGGTCGCGGGATCGCTGTCCCAGAATACGAACGCACCGGATACTGCCCATTCGCCGGGCTCGGCGGCACGCTCGAACACGAATGTGTCCGAGGGATCGAGCCTGATCGTGCGCGGCAGTTTCAGCATGTCCGCCTCACCCAAGTTTCGGGGCGCGGTATTCGGGATCATACCATGCGACCCTGGCCAGCCCATCGAGCAGGCTGTCGCGCTCTGGCGGATTTTTCGCGGAGGTACTGAGAAGCAGATCGCCATTGACGTCGATTCCGCGCCTCTGGCCGGCCGCGTGCGGCGTAAGCCGCTCCAGATAATCGCGCGCAATCGGCTCGAAACCCCGCTCGTTCCACCGGTCGAACGCCGCCATGAAATGGCGAGCGAAACTGCCGACGATCGCCTCGGTCTCGACCATTTCGAACCCTTCGTTGAGCAGGGCAACGCCGCCTGCCGCAACGGTTTCCTCGACATGCGCCATGTCTGCGGCGCGCAGAATGACGCCGAACACAAGCCACTCCGGAATTTCATCCTCGCGGCAGTCCTTCGGCCAGCCAAGCCGCCCGCCACCCAGCACACCGCCGTCGAACAGGATCGTGTCCGGCCAGGTGAACTGTACCTCCCGCTCCGGCGGGCAATGCACCGCGATAGCGTCCCCGATCGCATTCATGCCGGCAAAGAAAGCGCGGCGTGCCGATGTTAACGGCTGGTCCGGCTCGAGAATGACGGCGAACTCGACCAGGTCGTAGCGCCGGACCCAGACCAATGTTCCCGCGCCGGCTTCGGCTGCAATAGTGCAGCCGTGCGCAAACGCGTCGCCATACTCGCGAAGCGATACGAGCGTGTACCCCGGAGGCAGATCGAGCGGCTGTTCCGCTTGCGCGTGACGCGAAACCATCATCGTAGAAAATTTCCCTAAGCTCTTTGTATTTGGGCAGTCTATGCTATTCCGGTCAAGCGGCCGGGCGCTTGCGCGAGCCGTTACCACGGCACCATATGGTTGAAATAGCCACTCTGAGCAGACGCCAAGGGTCAAGGTTGCAGATCATGAACAGCGCAAAGTCCCGCCTTCTGGTTTGCAGTTGCGAAAAGAGCATGCCGCTCGATGCGCAGGCAATCGGACGCGGATGCGGGGCGCACATGACACAGGCCAACCAGCTCTGCGGTCTGGACCTCGCCCAGTTCAAGGCGGCGCTCGCGGAAGGCCAAGCGATCACGGTCGCGTGTACGCAGGAAGCGCCGCTGTTCAAGGAAGCCGCTGAGGACTTTCCCGACATTCCCCTTACCTTCGTGAACATCCGCGAAACCGGCGGATGGTCGAAGGATGCTGCGGCGGCTGGGCCGAAAGCCGCGGCGCTGATCGCCGCTGCTTCTGAAGAAATGCCGCCGATTTCGCTGGTCACACTGGAAAGCGGCGGTGTCGCGCTGATCTATGGCCATGATGACGTTGCCATCGACGCGGCCAGGCGTCTTGCTGACCGGCTCGACATCACCGTCATTCTCACCAAACCCGGCGAAATCACGCCGCGTGCGGTCAATGAGTTTCCGGTGCTGAAAGGCACGATCCGCAATGCGCGCGGATATCTCGGCAACTTCGAACTCGCCATCGACGATTACGCTTTGCCGGCACCTTCCTCACGAAGCAAGCTCGTGTTCGGCGCTTCGCGCGATGGCGCAACGTCGGCCTGCGACCTGATTCTCGATCTCAGCGGTGGCCTGCCGCTGTTTCCGGCGCACGAACTGCGGCCCGGCTATCTGCGCGCGGATCCGCGCGACCGCGCCGCCGTCGAGCGCGCGATTGCGGAAGCCGGCAACCTTGTCGGCACGTTCGACAAACCGCGCTTCATACACTTCGAAGAATCACTCTGCGCGCATTCGCGCTCCAACATCACAGGCTGCACGCGCTGCCTCGATCTGTGCCCAACCGGCGCGATCACACCGAACGGGAATGCCGTCGCGATCGATCCCAACATATGCGCCGGCTGCGGGTCATGCGCATCGGCCTGCCCGACCGGAGCGGCATCCTATTCCCTGCCAAGCGCCGATGCGCTGATGCGCCGCTTGCGCACATTGCTGCAAACCTATCGCAAGGCGGGTGGCGAACAGGCGGTCGTGCTCTTTCATGACGGCGACCACGGCGAACCGTTGATCGACGCGTTGGCGCGATTTGGCGACGGCTTGCCGGCCAACGTGCTCCCGGTTCGCGTCAACGAAGTCACGCAACTCGGACCGGAATCCCTCGCTGCGGTCTTCGCCTATGGCGGCACAGGCGCCGCGCTGCTGATGCGCGCACAGCCAAGGCACGAAACGGCCGGACTGCGGCGCGCGGCCGATATGTCAGGGACGATCGCCGCTGCGCTCGGCTTCGGCGACGGCCTTGTCCGTATTCTGGAAACCGACGATCCCGATCAGTTGCGCGCGATGCTCGACGCGATGCCGCGTGGCGTTGCTTCCTCGAATCCCGCGAGCCTCATTCCGCGCGGCGCCAAGCGCGGCGTGCTGGAAACCATGTTCCGGGAACTGCATCTCGCGGCCCCTGCTCCAGTCGATGTCGTTCCGCTCGCGGCCGGCGCGCCATTCGGCACCGTTAAGTTGAATGTGGAAGGCTGCACGCTCTGCCATGCCTGCGTCACCGCCTGCCCGACCAACGCGCTTTCCGACAATCCCGACCGGGCGATGTTACGTTTTACCGAAAGCCTCTGCGTTCAGTGCGGGCTATGCGAAGCGACCTGCCCCGAGAATGTGATCACGCTGGAGCCGAGGCTCGATTTCCAGGCCTGGAATGCACCGCTGCGTGTGCTGAAGGAAGAAGAACCCTTCCATTGCATCGCGTGCGGCACGCCGTTCGGCACCAGGAGCTCGATCGAGCGCGTGCTGTCGAAGTTGCAGGAAAAGCACTGGATGTTCGAAGGCGCCAACGCGCGGCGGCTCGACGTCATCAAGATGTGCGCGGACTGCCGGGTCGAGGCTGTCGTCAATGAAAGTTTCGATCCCCACGCCGCACCGCAACGGCCGCCCGTGATGTCCACCGAGGATTATCTGCGCGCGCGGGAAAATAAGAAGAACGATCCTTTCGGATCGCAATGAACCGGGCGCACCGCGAGCGCGATCGGTCGGGAGATCGAATTTGTCAGTTACCCATGCCACCCCCAACCCACCCGCGACATCGAAGGCCGCGGGCATTCCCGGCGTGAAGCACGTCGTTGCCGTGGCCTCCGGCAAGGGCGGCGTCGGCAAATCCACGACCTCGTGCAACCTCGCACTCGGATTCGCGGCGCTCGGACTGAAAGTCGGTATTCTCGACGCCGATATCTATGGCCCGTCGCAACAGAAGCTGTTCGGCCTGCGCGGCAAACCGCGTCTGCTCGGTCCGCGCATGCTGGAGCCGCTGGAGCGCTTCGGGGTTAAAGTCATGTCGATCGGATTTCTGGTCGAGGAAGACAACGCCATGGTCTGGCGCGGGCCGATGGTGATTTCGGCCATCACGCAGATGCTGCGCGAGGTCGCGTGGAACGATCTCGACATTCTCGTCGTCGATCTTCCGCCGGGTACCGGCGACGTACAACTCACGATGGCTCAACAGACACCGCTGGCGGGTGCGGTTATCGTTTCAACGCCGCAAGATATCGCTTTGATCGATGCACGCCGCGGCATCGAGATGTTCAAGAAGGTCAACATCCCGATATTGGGCCTGATCGAGAACATGGCGAGCTTCTGCTGTCCGACCTGCAACCATGTCACGCCGATCTTCGGCCACGGCGGAGCGCGGCTTGACGCGGAAAAGCGCGGCATCCCCTTTCTCGGCGAAATCCCGCTGGACATGGCGATACGCCAGACATCAGATGAAGGCCGTCCGGTCGTTGCCACCGACCCGGAAGGCGTTCATGCGAAGCACTATATCGGCATCGCACGCCAGCTCTGGACGTCCATCACCACCGGCGCCGCGGTCAGACCCGCGCCGCGTATCGTGATCGAGTAAGCCATGACGGAAACAGTTCAAGCCAGGTCGACAAATGCGAGAAAGGACCAGCCGGTCCCGCGCGTGATGCCGGACCCGAAGAACCCGCGCCTCACCGAGCGCGTCACGGGGATCGACCAGACCGGCGCGCCTGTTGAGATCGGCGTACCGGTCGAGCGGCCGCTAACCCTCTACCTCAATTCGCAGGAGATCGTCACCATGATGACGATCAACGACTATCCTGAATATCTCGCGCTCGGTTATCTCCTCAACCAGAACATGCTGAAACCCGACGATGTCGTGACCGAGGTGGTCTACGACGACGATCTCCAGGTCGTGGTCGTCTACACCGAGCGCGGGACCAACTTTGAAGAGAAGCTGAAGAAGAAAACGCTCACCTCCGGCTGCGCACAGGGCACCGCCTTCGGCGATCTGATGGAAGCCATCGAGGGCGCGGTCCTGCCCAAGGCGGAATTGCGCACATCATGGCTCTATCAGATGACCCATGCGGTCAACACCGCGCCCTCGCTCTATCTCGAAGCCGGCGCCATCCACGGCTGCGTGCTGTGCAAGGAAGGCGAACCGATCTGCTACATGGAAGATGTCGGACGGCATAACGCGGTCGACAAGATCGCGGGCTGGGCCTGGCGGCACAAGGTCGATGCTGCCGACAAGATCATGTACACCACCGGGCGCCTCACCTCCGAGATGGTGATCAAGACCGTGCGAATGGGCATTCCCATTCTGGTGTCACGCTCCGGTTTCACAGCGTGGGGCGTCGAACTGGCGCGGCAGGTCGGCTTAACGCTGATCGGGCGGACCAAAGGCAAGCGATTCATCGCACTGTCCGGACAGGAGCGGATCGTCTTCGACCAAAGCCTGCAATTTGTCGCCGAGGAATCCGCGCGGCACCGGCGCAAGGGCAGCGACGATGACTGAGGACCGGCCGTCGACAGTCGGTGTTCTTCTCGCAGGCGGGCTGGCGCGGCGCATGGGCGGCGGCGACAAGCCGATGAAAACCATCGGCGGCCGCACCATCCTCGAGCGCGTGATCGCGCGGCTTGCGCCGCAATGCGACGAGCTCATTCTCAACGCCAATGGCGACCCTGCCCGCTTCGCGGCGTTCGGGCTTCCTGTCGTCGCAGACACCGTTGAAGGATTTGCAGGTCCGCTCGCCGGCGTCCTGACGGCGCTCGACTGGGCGGCCGAACACAGGCCGGATGTCGAATGGGTCCTCAGCGCAGCGACAGACTGTCCGTTTCTGCCGCGTGATCTGGTTGCGCGATTGCAACGTGCGCGGATCGCGGAAGACGCCCAGCTTGCGGTCGCAGCTTCCGGCGATCAGACCCATCCGGTGATCGGACTTTGGAACGTCGCCCTGCGCGGCGACCTGCGGCACGCGCTGGTGGTGGAAGACATGCGCAAGATCGATCGCTGGACCGCCCGCTACAAGCTGGCGACAGTGACCTGGCCGGACAAGCCGATCGATCCGTTCTTCAACGCCAACACCGTCGGGGACGTCGTAGAGGCCGAGCAACTCGCGGCACTCGACGGCGCTTGACCTGGACCTACTATGCCGGACGGAATCCCGCCCGCTCCAGCGCTGCACGCGTTTCCGGCGATATGAGCGAGTCCAGAAAAGCCCGTACGGCGGGCCGCGGCTTTCGCGCAGTCACAAGTGCAAAGTCGTAGTGCTCCTCGGCAAACGGAATAAAGCCCAGCCCGGCGGCGCGCGCGACCGGCGCAATGGTCATGCCCCAGTCGGCACGCTTCTGCGCCACCGCCGCCGCGACGGCATTGTGCGAGCGCGGCTGGTTCCAGTAGCCATCCGGTTTCACACCATCGAGCAAACGATCGATCAGAATGCGCGTGCCCGCGCCCTGATTGCGGTTGACCATCAAACACGACGGGTCTTTCAGCGCAGCAAGCACAGCATCCTCCGCACTGAGACCTTCGAAGCGTTCGTCTCCCGCACGGAACACAATGCCTTGCATGCGCCGGTAGCCCGGCACGAGTTCAAGACCGGGGACAAGAAACGGCGTGTTGTATGTGTCGGTTTTCTCATCAAAGAGATGGATCGGGGCGAGATCGCATTCGCCGCGCCGCGCCGCGGCCAATCCGCCGAGGCTTCCCACCGAGATCGAACGGACAGATAGTCCGGCGCGCGCCAGCGGAGCTGTGACGACATCAAGCCCGGTGCAATGGCTGCCGACAATCACCAGATCAGGCACACGGACATGCGGTGTGAACAGCATCACCTCGGTGTCGGTTCCTGCCGGCATCTGGTCCGCGAGCGCATCGATCTTCAGGAATCCGTCGGCCTGCGCAAACGACGTGATCGCGCCGGAACCCTTGCCTGACGGATAGGCAATCAATCCCTCATCCCCCTCGACCAAGGACACCATGACGAATTCGGTGCGGCCAAGCTCCGATGCGATGCGCACCGGCACCTTTGCCGTCACACGCGCATCGTTGCGCGGCGGAAGTCCCGCGAGGCGGCGCAACACCGGCACGATCATGTCGTGAAATGTGAACATCGCCGACGTCGGAAATCCCGGCAGGATCACGACCGGCTTGCCATCGCACACTGCGAGGCACAGCGGCTTTCCCGGCTTCAGCGCAACGCCATGCGCGACGATGCCCGGTTTGCCGAGCCGCGCGACAATGCGATGGGACACGTCGCCCTCGCCTTTCGAGGTTCCTCCGGACAGAAGCAGCATGTCGCTGGTTGCCAGCGCCTCGCGCATTACAGCTTCGAGCCTATCCTCGTCGTCCGGGAACGCGCCGAGAAAGACAGCGTCGCCGCCATCTTCCGAAACCGCAGCCGCAACGATCGCGCCGTTGGTGTCGTAGATCGCAGCCGGACGCAGCGGGAGGCCAGGTTGAACGAGTTCGTCGCCGGTTGAAATGATCGCAACGCGCGGTTTCTTCGTTACCAAAACACGCGCGATACCCGATGCGGCGAGCATGCCGATCTCGCGCGAGCCCACCAGCGTGCCCGCGCGCAGCAAAATCTCGCCGCGCGCGATATCGGAGCCGGCATAGGACACGAACTGCCCCGGCGAGACAGCACGCCGGATCTCGATCGCGTCATTGCGCAGCGGCTGCGTATGCTCGATCATCACCACGGCATCTGCGCCGCGCGGAATGGGACCGCCTGTGGCAATCGGCGTTGCGGAGCCTTGCACCACCGGCAATTCCGGCGCAGTGCCGCAGGCAATTGTCTCATCGTTCAGCCGCAGGTGAACCGGCGACGCCTCGCCTGCAGCCTCCAGATCGGCGGAACGAACGGCAAACCCGTCAACGTTGGAACGGTCGAACGGCGGCACGTCCATGGCGGCCACCACATCGCTCGCCAAAGCCAGACCGAGCGCATCCGAAAGCGCGCGTTCCTCGACCGCAAGATCGCGCGGAAACAGCGCAGCCTCGAATCGCGCGAGCGCTTCCTCACGCGACAGGATCGTGAGAAACTGATCCTGATCCGCGCCATCGCGGCTTGAAGCTGGACCTGACTTGTTCATTTCACTTAACTCATGACACTTCGCGAAGGGAAAGCGCGCCGACCGGCATTCCGGCGGCATGACCCTCGCTGTTTCCCGCCACGGCGAGCCAGGCGTCGGCACTGATAATGGCATCGAGCGAAAGCTGTCCTGCCGCAAGCGGCATCCAGACCTGATCCGACATTTTCAGCAGCACGATTTCGGCAACACCGATAGCGGAAGAAATCTTGCGCGCAAGGGGGCGTACCATTTCCTGCCGCGGCAGTCGTGCGGTCAGCATGTCCAGCACCGGTTGAACCAGCGCAAGGCAAGCGCCCAGTGCCTGATCGGGCAAGCCCGGCAGCGCGACCACCGGCGTTGCGCCGATTTTACCAACGGCCGCCGTGCGTCCCGGCTGGAGTGCTAGTCCATACGCCAACAGCATGCCGCATTCCTTGATGGCGTGGATTGTCGCATCCGTCCGGCCGCCGCCTGTGCCGCCGACGGTTAACAGCAGATCGCAAGTCTCCACGCCAACCGCGGCGACTATCGACGCCGCGTCGCGTCCGTTGGTTTTCGACATCGTCACGCGAGCGCCTGCGGCTTTCGCGAAATCGAAAATAAATTGTGACGACGCTGTGCTGCTGTCCGCCGCCTGCACATCGATCACGCGAACTTGCGGAGATCGAACCGCCACGTGCGCAAGTCCAGCCGCGCGGGCAGCAAGCACATCGAGTGAGCCGACAATCCGGCCCGCTTCAACAATCGATCGTCCCGGCGCAAGATCATCTCCGGCGCGGCGGACTCCCTGACCGGGTACGGCTTCGGCCACAACCTGACACAACGGCCCAGCCTGCTCGACCAGATCGGCATCCAGCACGCAATCGCAATTGTCCGGGAGACGTTCCCCGGCCTCGACCCAGCGCGGCGACTTTGCAAGCTGCAACGGCGAATAGGACGATGCGCCCACAATGTCGTGCGCGCGCAACGCCCATCCGTCAGCGATTGCCGTATTGAAAGCGGGCAATTCCGCTTTCAACAGCGGAATCTCTGCTGCGACACAGCCGATCGCCTCCTTCAGCGGCACTTCAATGGCATCAACGGGCTTCAGGTCGCTGCACAGCAACCTGAGCGCAACATCGAGTGGCGTGAGCGCCGCCGTCAAACGCTGTGTCTGAATCATGCCTGATGGTGGACCATCTGGCGGCGGCTTAGCAACCACCGCATGGTCCTGCTCAGACACGCCGTCAGGAGGCCTTCTTTTCAGCGTTCGGGAAGAACAGTTGCTTGCCATTGACCTGATAGGCGGCGATCGCCGCTTGTCCCTCAGGCGAGATCAGCCAGTCGATGAAGCTCTGGCCGAGATCCTTCTTTACCGTGGGGTGTTTTTCAGGATTCACAAGAATAACGCCGTACTGGTTGAACAGCCGCCTGTCGCCTTCGACCACAATCGCGAGATCGCCGGGGTTCTTGAACGACAGCCAGGTCCCACGATCGGAAACGACGTAGGCATTCATCGCACCCGCGGTGTTGAGCGCGGCGCCCATGCCCTGCCCGATCTCGCGGTACCACGGACCCTTGGCGGTTTCGAGATCGACTCCGGACTGCTTCCACAAGGCAAGCTCGGCCGAATGGGTGCCTGACTTGTCGCCGCGCGAAACGAACGGAGCGGCCTTTTCCTGAATGGTTTTCAACGCAACGACAATGTCCCTGCCCTTGACGCCTGCAGGATCGGTTTTCGGGCCGATCAGGACAAAGTCATTATACATGACATCGAAGCGCTTCACGCCCTGCCCTTCGCTGACGAATTTTTCTTCCTGCGCCTTGGCATGCACGAAGACAACGTCGGCGTCGCCGCGCCGCGCCGTATCGAGCGCCTGTCCGGTGCCCTGCGCAATCACCTTCACATCAATGCCAGTCTTGGCTTTGAACAAAGGCAGGATGTAACCGAACAGACCGGAATCCTGCGTCGATGTCGTCGAGGCGACGACGATGGACTTGTCCTGGGCGGAGACTGGCGTCGCAAGCGCGGCGGCAAGCAGCGAGACGACGAGAGCATAAGCATATCGATGTGTCATAACCTGTCCTTTTAGTGTTCAAACGACGAGATCGCCGCGTACGAAAGCCGCAGCTTCCGGTGTCGACGGGTTCCTGAGAAAGTCTTCGGCAGGTGCCTGTTCGCGAACGGTGCCGCGCACCATGAAAACGACATCGCCGGCAAGCCGCCGCACCTGGCCCAGATCGTGCGATGCCATGACGATCTTGATTCCGGATTGCGCGGCAGCGCGGACAATCTCCTCGACGCTGCGGGTTGCCGCCGGATCGAGGCTGGCGGTCGGCTCGTCGAGCAGAAGCAATTCGGGATCTCGCGCCAGCGCCCGGGCAAGAGCCAGCCGCTGCTGTTCACCGCCGGACAAACGGCGGGCGGGACGCATGGCAAGTTCAGCGAGACCGACGCGTTCGAGCAGTTCCGCCGTGCGCGCGGCGACTTTCTCGCTCGGGTAGTCCGCGTGTGTCAGCCCATACGCAATGTTGGCGGCCGCAGTCCGGCGCAACATCACCGGGCGCTGGAACACGAACGCACGCCGTGTCGGCTTGACGTCAGCGCGGCCGCCCCAGGTGATCGCGCCTTCTGTTTGCACCGAAAGCCCCATGCAGAGCCGCAACAACGTACTCTTGCCTGCTCCGTTCGGCCCCACCACCACGGTCGGCGCGCCGGATGCGAGCGTCAGGCTCAGGCAATCGATAATGGTCGTCGCGCCTGCGCGAACGGAGACGCGATCGAAAACCACGGGCAGATCGGTGACCGGCGCGCGCATGCTCACCCCGCCTGCCGTTCGGACCAGATCCGCGCGCCCCACGCAGCGGCGTTGATCGCAAAAACCAGAGCGACCAGAATCAAACCGAGCCCCAATGCAAGCGGCAGGTTTCCTTTCGATGTCTCCAGTGCGATCGCCGTGGTCATCGTCCGGGTGAAGCCGTCGATGTTGCCGCCGACGATCATGACGGCCCCCACTTCTGCCGCGGCCCGGCCGAAGCCGGCGAGCAATGCGGTCAGCAGACTGAAGCGCGCGTCCCACAACAGCGTCGTCATGCGGCCAAGCGGACCGACGTCCATCGCCGACAGTTCGTCGCGATATTCTGTCCAAAGATCTTCAATGGTCTGGCGTGCAAGTGCGGCGATGATCGGCACGATCAGGATCGCCTGCGCAATCACCATGGCGGACGGCGTGAACAGAATGCCGAGCTCGCCGAGCGGTCCGGAGCGCGAAAGAAGCAGATAGACCACAAGACCCACGACCACCGGCGGCAAGCCCATGAAGGCATTGAGAAGGACCACGATGGCATTGCGCCCCGGAAAGTGCGTGAGCGCGAGGACGGCTCCGAGGGGCAAACCAATGCAGGCCGCGAGCACGACGGCCGAAAGGCTGACAGCGAGCGACAGTTTGACGATGGCAAACAACGCTGCATCGCCGCTCACGATCAATTGCCAGGCGTTCAGCCCATCCAGCATTCCGTTTCCTCCCTATGCGTTGTCCTGCATATTTTTCGATGGTGTCAATGAATTGAAAATATGCAGGAATATTCATATAAACGCAGAATGGAAATGCTGACGACCAGTGAGGCATCCGATTACCTCCGCCTTGGCGAGCGCAAGCTCTACGAGCTGGTCGCCGAGGGTGCGATCCCCTGCACCAAGGTCACCGGGAAGTGGCTTTTCCCGCGCGATGAACTCGACCGCTGGATGCTGTCGGGCCTGATGCGGCCGGCCGGAATGGCCACATCCCAGCCGCCTTTGATCATGGGCGGAAGCCAGGACGCGTTGCTGGAATGGTGCCTGCGCGAATCCGGCTCCGGTCTCGCCACTCTTGTTGAAGGGACCGAAAGCGGCGTCGGACGCGTCCTGCGGGGCCAAGCCATCGCCGCGGCAATTCATTTTCACAGCGACAATGAGGATTCAGGCGAAGATCCCAACGTCGCAGCAGTGCGCGCCATGGCCGGCCTGCACGATGCGGTGCTGATCGGTTTCGTGCGGCGTGAGCAGGGCCTTCTGCTCCAGCCGGGAAATCCGAAAAACCTCTCAGGGCTCGCGGATGTCCTCACGCGCGGTGCAACCATGGCCGTGCGGCAGCCCGGTGCGGGTGCTCAAATGCTGCTGGAAGTTCTTCTGAAAAAGCATGGCGCGAAGCCGAAAGACCTCCGCCGGCTCGAGCCCCCCTGCTTGACCGGACCCGATCTCGCAACAGCGATCCGCGCGGGCGAAGCCGATTGCGGCATTGCGACGCGGGCTGCCGCCAAATCAGCGGGTCTCGATTTCGTGCCGTTGCTCTGGGAAAATTTCGATCTGGTGATGCGGCAGCGCTCTTACTTCAAGCCGGCGCTGCAAGCCTTGGTCGGCTTTATTTCAAGAAAGCCGCTCCGACAACGCGCAACCGATCTCACCGGCTATGACGTTTCGCCCGCCGGGACCGTCCGCTTTTTTGCGTGAGTGAGTTACACCGCTATTTCGTTTTCGTGTCCGGCGGGCAATCCGGGCTCACCTGCATCGGCTTGCCGTCGCTTTGAACAGTTGGAGCAGCAGAATTGGCATGCCCTCCTGCGGACGGCAGAATAGCGCTTTTCTCCATCGCCATGGAATTCGTCGACGACGAATCCGCCGCCTTGCCCGTCGTTGTGCCGGGGGCCGTGTTGCAACTCGTTTCCGGCTTGTCAGCCGACGGTGCCGGCGTCTGTGCGAAGACAGGCGTCGTTGTGAGAACGCCCACAAGAATCGCTGCGGTGATCCGGTCAATCATTTTGAGGCTCCTGTGAGCGGAAAACATCAAGTATCCGAACAAGGCAAACGCCCATCCGTGCTCATTGTTCCGTTGCAGCCAGTGACGCGCTGACGCAGTGCCTCTTGGGCAGCACTTTATTGGACAGGACTTTCATGCTTCTCTGGACAAGGAATGAAAATGGCTTTCCGAGAAGGAACCACCGGTGCAAGGCGTTGACCGTCGCAACATAAGGGACCGGTTTCGCCTTTTGCTCGCGGTCAGTGTACTCGCCGCGGCAATCGGTGCGATTCCTGCCATCGCGCAGTTACGCGGCCACGGCGGTCCGGTTCGGGCGCTTGCGATTTCATCCGACGGACGAACACTGCTGTCCGGAAGCTTCGATGGCAGCGCGATTCGCTGGTCGCTTGATCGCGACGCTGCCGAACAAGTGCTGCGATTTCACGCCGATGCCGTCAATGCAACCGCCCTCTTCAGGGATGGCCGCGCAGCAACAGCGGGCGCTGATGGCCGCATTGCAATCTGGACGCCGGGCAAACAGCAGCCTGACAGCGTATTCGAAGGCCACACGGCCCCCATCGCCGCGTTAGCGCTGTCACCGGATGGAGCAATCCTCGCTTCGGCAGCGTGGGATCACACCGTGCGACTCTGGCCGCTCGCTGGCGGCACAGCGCGCGTGCTCGAGGGCCATACGCAAAACGTCAACGGCGTCGCATTCAGCCCCGATGGCAAATCTCTTGTCAGTGTCAGCTACGACCTCACGGTTCGCATCTGGCCCCTCGACAGCACGGCATCGCCAGCCACTGTGACCCTGCCCGCTCCTCTGAACGCGGTGATCGTGTCCGGTGACGGCGAGATCGCCACCGCCGGCGCAGACGGGAAAATCTATTTCCTCACCGGCGCGGGAAAACCGGATGGTGAAGCTGCCGCAGGGCCGATCCCGGTGATTGCAATGGCAGCATCGAAAGATGGTGCATTGCTCGCGGCAGCGGATGTCCGGGGCTCGGTCGCCATCCTCGATCGCAAAGCGCGCGCACTCGCCCGCAGGCTTGTCGGACCTGGACTTCCGGTGTGGTCGGTGGCGTTCATGCCGGACAACGGCACGCTTTTGACCGGCGGCGCCGACAGCGTGATCAGGCGCTGGAACGCACGCACCGGGGAGCCGATCGGAGCGACGATTCAGGAGAATCCGAACGACCCGCTTGCCGCCTTCGCTGGTGACCGCGGGGCCGAAATTTTTCGGGCTTGCGTGGCATGTCACACGCTCGCACCGGATCAAGGCAACAAGGCTGGTCCGACGTTATCAGGAATTTTCGGACGTAAGATCGCAACGCTGCCGGGCTACAATTTTTCAGAGCCGCTGAAAAAGCTCGACATCGTCTGGACGCCGGAAACAGTGTCGAAGCTGTTCGAGGTCGGCCCGGCGGTCTATACGCCGGGCACAAAAATGCCGGAACAACTGATCGGGTCGCCCGAAGACCGCAACGCGCTGGTGCAGTTTCTGGCGCGTGCCACGAAGAAGTAAGAGCGGCAGTTTTCAGGTCCGCAGGCCGGGCGCCTCGTGACCGGTGCGCGCCACATACTCCGTATAGCCGCCGCCGTACTGGTGGATGCCCTCAGGCGTCAGTTCAAGCACCCGATTGGACAACGCCGCAAGGAAATGCCGGTCATGCGACACGAACAGCATGGTGCCTTCATATTGCGACAGCGCTTCGATCAGCATTTCCTTGGTCGCCATGTCGAGATGGTTGGTCGGTTCGTCCAGCACGAGAAAGTTCGGCGGATCGAACAGCATCTTTGCCATCACCAGCCGCGCCTTCTCGCCACCTGACAGAACGCGACACCTTTTCTCAACGTCGTCGCCGGAGAATCCAAAGCATCCGGCCAGCGCACGCAGCGAACCCTGCCCGGCCTGAGGAAACGAATACTCCAACTCCTCGAATACCGTGCGTTCGCCGTCGAGCAGATCCATGGCGTGCTGCGCGAAATAACCCATCTTCACGCTGCCGCCCAGACTCACCATTCCATTGTCCGGCTCTGTGGAGCCGGCCACCAGTTTCAACAGCGTGGATTTACCCGCGCCATTGATGCCCATGACGCACCAGCGCTCCCTGCGCCGTACCGAGAAGTCCAGCCCTTCATAGATGCTGCGGCTACCATAGCCCTTGTGCACGTTCTTCAAGCTTACGACGTCTTCGCCGGAGCGCGGCGCCGGCAGAAACTCGAAAGCCACGGTCTGGCGGCGCTTCGGCGGCTCGACACGTTCGATCTTGTCCAGCTTCTTGACGCGGCTCTGCACCTGAGCCGCATGCGAGGCGCGCGCCTTGAACCGCTCGATGAACTTGATCTCCTTGGCCAGCATCGCCTGCTGCCGCTCGAACTGCGCCTGCTGCTGCTTTTCGGCAAGTGCGCGCTGCTGCTCGTAGAATTCGTAGTTGCCCGAATATGACGTCAGCGAGCCACCGTCAATTTCCACCACTTTGGTCACAATGCGGTTCATGAATTCGCGATCATGCGAGGTCATCAGCAGCATGCCCTCATACCCTTTGAGGAATTCCTCCAGCCAGATAAGGCTCTCAAGATCCAGGTGGTTGCTCGGTTCGTCGAGCAGCATCGCATCGGGCCGCATCAGCAGAATACGGGCGAGCGCCACGCGCATTTTCCAGCCGCCCGAAAGCGCACCGACGTCGCCATCCATCATCTCCTGACTGAAACTCAGGCCTGCGAGAACCTCGCGCGCACGACCTTCCAGTGCATAGCCGTCCAGTTCCTCGAAGCGGTGCTGCACCTCGCCATAGCGCTCGATAATGGCGTCCATCTCGTCCGCCTTGTCGGGGTCCGCCATGGCGGCCTCGAGTTCTTTCAACTCCGCAGCCACGGAACTGACCGGCCCGGCCCCGTCCATCACCTCGGACACAGCGCTGCGGCCCGACATCTCACCGACGTCCTGACTGAAGTAGCCGATGGTCACACCGCGATCGACGGCCACCTGACCTTCATCAGGAAGCTCCTGGCCGGTGATCATACGGAACAGTGTCGTCTTGCCTGACCCGTTCGGACCGACGAGGCCAACCTTTTCGCCCCTCTGAAGCGCTGCGGAGGCTTCGATGAAGAGAATCTGATGGCCATTCTGCTTGCTGATATTGTCGAGACGGATCATGTGCACACGAGTCAGGGGAAAAAGTTGCGCCGTCTTAGGCCATGTGGCGCGGCCACGGAAGGGTGCGTATCACCACCAGACCACGCGAATACGACCCCGCAAATTTTCTGTTTCGCAAAAACAAAATAGCTCAGTTTTATCAAAATATTACGATGAATTGCTCAAGCAAGATGGACGCCAGCCGCGCAGCATCGTAGCAATGCGCTGATACGCCCTCGCTGACCGGCGGCGTCCGGTTTAGGGTGATCTGACAACAGCCGGAGATATCGATCGTGACGGAACATCTGCCGGCGGCTTCCATCGAAGCCGTCGAAACCAGCCTCGCCTCGGCCGGCTATATCGCCAGCCGCCAGATTGCGACCGCGGTCTTTCTCGCGCAGCGAATTGAAAAGCCTATCCTTGTCGAGGGCCCCGCCGGTGTCGGCAAAACCGAGCTTGCCAAGGCTCTCGCCGCCTCGCGCAACCTCTCGATGATCCGCTTGCAGTGTTATGAGGGCCTTGATGAGGCAAAGGCGCTCTACGAGTGGAAATACGCCAAGCAGCTTCTCTATACCCAGATCCTGAAAGACAAGGTCGGCGAAGTCCTCGGCGGGGCTGAAACGCTTCCCGCCGCCCTGAGCCGCTTGCACGATTTTGGCGACGTCTTCTTCTCCCGCGAATTCGTTGAACCACGCCCCCTGTTGCAGGCGCTGCAGCAGACCAACGGCTGCGTATTGCTGATCGACGAAATCGACAAGGCCGACGCGGAGTTCGAGGCTCTGCTTCTGGAGATCCTGTCTGATTTCCAGATCACCATTCCCGAACTCGGAACGATCTCGGCCATCGTGCCGCCGACCGTGATTCTGACCTCGAACGGCGAACGCGACCTCGGCGACGCTCTCAAGCGGCGCTGCCTTCATCTTCACATTGGATTTCCCGATCAGAAGCTGGAAGAGCGGATCATCGAAAGCCGCGTTCCGGGGATATCGCAATCCCTGCGCAAGCAGATTGTCGGCTTCATCAACGAGGTTCGCACACTCGATCTGAAGAAGCTGCCGTCGGTCAGCGAAACCATCGACTGGGCGCGCGTGCTCGTCCTCCTGGAAGCGCCGGAACTCGATAGCGAGACCGTCAAGGAAACACTGAACGTTCTCCTGAAGTACGAAGCGGACATCGAAACCACGCTGCCGCAAGTCGGCGCTTTAGTGGCCAAGGCCGGCCGACAGAACGTATTCGGATAGTGCAATGAGGGAAAACCTTCATCGCTTCTTTCGTGCAGCCCGCGGCGCCGGTGTTCGCATCTCGCCGTCCGAAAGCATGGATGCGATGAGGGCTGTGGCTGACGTCGGTTTTTACGACCGGTCCGTTCTGCGCGATACTTTCCTCGTGACTCTCGCCAAGAGCCAGGAAGAAAAGCGGCTGCTCAGCGACTGCTTCGATGTGTTTTTCGATCATCCCGAACTGACCCAGCCCCTGGCCGATGGCGATCCGGACGCCTCGGGCGAACAGCAAGAGGGATCAGAGGCTGCACAGACTGAAGGCGCACCCGGCGCGCCCTCCTCCGGCCTCGGCCAACTGGCGCAGACGCTTCTTTCGCAAGACCGCGCGGAGATGGAAGCCGCCATTTCCAATGCGGCCAACGCCGCGTCGCTGTCAGACATCCGGTTTTTCACCCAGCGCGGCATCTTTTCCAGCCGGATCCTCGATCTGCTCGGGATTCAGCAACTGCGCGACGATCTCGAGCAACTGGCGCAAACCAATCCTTCCGAAGCCGAGCGGCTCGCTGCCGCGACCGAGGCCCTGCGCGAAAACGTTCGCGATCGCGTCTCACAGGCACTCCTTCTCTATGGGCGCGAAGAAACCGAAAATCTTCGCAACGAAATCCTGAAGAATGCGCCCCTCTCGCAACTCGACCGGCGACAGGTCGAGCAAATGCGCGCGCTCATCCGCGTCATGGCGCGGCGGCTCCGCGAGCGCTACAGCCGGCCCCGCAAGCGCCAGCGGCGTGGGCATCTCGACGTGCGCCGGACCATTCGGCGGAACGCCGCGTGGGGCGGCGTTCCGTTCCTGACCACGTGGAAACGCCGCCACCGCGACAGGCCGAAAATCGTTGCCATCTGTGACGTCAGCGGCTCCGTCGCCAAGGTGTCGGATTTTTTCCTGCTGCTGATTTACAGCCTGCATGAGGTTGTCTCCGATGTGCGCTCTTTCGCGTTCTCGGGTCATCTGGTGGATGTCAGCGACATTCTGGATTCGAAAACGCCCGAGGCCGCGATGGCCGACATCATGTCGCTGGTCGGCCTTGGATCGTCCGACTACGGGAAGTCGCTGGCGGATTTCGAGGCAAAATGGATGCGCCACGTGACGCCGCAGACGACGGTCATCGTGCTCGGAGATGCCCGGACCAACAATCTCAATCCGCGTGCGGACATTCTGCGCCGCATCTCGGAGCGGTCGAAGCGCGTTGTCTGGCTCAACCCCGAAGGGCGCATGATCTGGGGTATGGGTGATTCCGAGATGCCGAGATACGCAACCTATTGCAGCGTCGTGCGGCAGTGTTCGACGGCCCGGCAACTTGAACGCGCCATCTCCGACATCGTGGCGTCTTACCAGTAGTGCCGCCCCTGACTACGCATTCGACCTATCGATAAAGGCTTTCGATCTCGGTCTCGTACTTCTTGTGCACGTTGGCCCGGCGGACCTTCATCGTCGCCGTGACCTCGTCATCATCGTGATCCAGCTCCTTGGTGAGCAGATAGAAGCGCCGGATCTGCGAGACCTGCGCGAGTTTCGCGTTCGCGCCGTCGATCTCGGACTGGATCAGTTCACGCAGACTCGCGTTCTCGGTCAGGTTCTTGAAATTCGTATAGGCGATGCCTTTCTCTTCCGCCCACTTCCCTGCGAGATCGTAATCGATCTGGATCAGGGCGGAGACGAATTTGCGGCCTTCGCCGATAACGATGCATTCCTTGATGAACGGACTCGACTTGACGGTATTCTCGATCTCTGACGGGCTGAGGTTCTTGCCGCCGGCCGTAATCATGATGTCCTTGAGACGGTCAACGATGCGGAAGTGACCGTCAGTGAGTTCCGCGACATCGCCGGTGTGCAGCCAGCCGTCGCGGATCGCGGCTTTGGTCGCCTCCTCGTTGCGGTAATATCCCGCAAACACTGTGTCGCCACGGATAAGAAGCTCGTTGGAGTCGCCGAGCCTCGCCTCCATGTGGGCGATGCCGGGTCCCACCGTTCCGACGCGGCGGTCGGAAAGCATCTGCCCGAGCGCGATGCCCGAGCTTTCCGTCAGGCCATAAACTTCGACGAGCGGCACACCCAGGGTGCGGAAGAAATGAACGATCGATGGCGAAATCGGCGCTGCGCCCGTCATTGCGATGCGCGTTTTCCGCAGGCCAATGAAATTCTGCAAGGCGCGAAAGATCAGCCAGTAGCAAATCGCGAACGTGATGCGCTCAGAGAGCGTCCGGCTGGCTGCGTTCTTTTCGGCGAACGGTTCACATGCGGCATAAGCCTTGTCGAAGAGCGCGCGGCGAATGCGCCCCGCTTCAAGCAGCTTGATGTGAATCGACGAATGAAGCTTCTCCCAGATGCGCGGCACGCCGAGAAACATGCTCGGTGCAACCTCCCGGAGATCCTCCTGCACGGTCCGGATCGATTCTCCGAAATTGACCAGCGAGCCGAGATAGACCGGGACCATCACCGTCGTCATCTGCTCGGCGACATGGCACAGCGGCAGATAGGACAAAAGGCTTTCCGACGCATCGAGATTCAGCCGGTCCACCGAGGCGATCGCCTGTGCGCGAATGTTCTTGTAGCTGAGCATCGCGCCCTTGGGCTTGCCGGTGGAGCCGGAGGTGTAGATCACCAATCCGATCTGCGAGAGCTGCTGCCGGTCCACGATGCCGTCCGTCAGTCCGGCATGGCTCGCCTCGAACTCGCCGCCGAGCGCTTCAAGCGCCTCGAACGACATGACCTGATCGGGCGGATAGTCCCTGATACCCTTGGTTTCGAGGACGACGATGCTCCGCAGCTTCGGCAACTCATCGCGCCGCTCCAGAACCTTGTCGACCTGCTCCTGATCCTCGCACACGATGATCTCGGACTCGGAATGGGCCAGCACATAGGCGACTTCGTTGGCCGGGCTGGTCGGATAAACGCCGACCGCGACTCCGTCGACAATGTTCGCGCCGAGTTGCGCCAGCACCCATTCGATCCGGTTTTCGGACAGAATGGCGACATGCCCGCCGGAGCTCAGCCCCAGCGCGCGAAAGCCAAGCCCGACATGGCAGGCGCGCGCGTAATAGTCCTTCCAGCTACACGGATTCCAGATTCCGTATTCCTTCTGCCGGATCGCGACACGTTCAGGATGTTTGCGTGCGTTCTCGCGCAACATCTGCGGTAGCGTGAACTCCGGAAATTTCTCGCTCATGCGATCCTCACACAGCCTCAGGACAGCCAGCGCTTGCGGCGCTTGTAGTGCTTGATCCCACGAAAACCTTTTGTCTCGGCATTTGCTGCGCCGACGCCCAGATAGAATTCACGGACGTCCTGATCGCGCACCAGTTGTTCCGTCGGCCCGTCAGTCACGATCTTCCCCGACTCCATGATGTATCCGTAGGTCGAGACTGCGAAGGCGACCGCCGCATTCTGCTCGACCAGCAGCATCGAGACGCCCTGCTCGCGGTTGATGCGCGCGATGATAGTGAAAATCTCTTCCACCAGTTTCGGCGACAGGCCGAGCGACGGCTCGTCCAGCAACATCAACTCGGGCTGCGCGATCAGCGCGCGCCCGATGGCGAGCATCTGCTGCTCGCCTCCCGACAGGTATCCGGCGCGTCCGGTGCGCCTCTCGAACAGACGTGGGAAGTAAGTGTATACGAGATCGAACGGCGTTTTACCCCCTGCCCGCCCCGACATGGCATATGTCGCCGCGGTGAGATTTTCCTCGACCGTCAGGTCCTCGAAAATCCTGCGCCCCTCCATCACGTGGAAAAGGCCGCTCCGCACCAGTTGATGCGGAGCGAAGCGTGAAATGGCGTCGCCCTTGAACAGGATTTCGCCGGTCGTCACCTTGCCGTCTTCCAGTTCGAGAAGATTGGAGACGGCCTTGAGCGTGGTCGATTTGCCGGCGCCGTTGGAGCCGAGCAACGCGACCACCGCTCCCTTGTCGACTTTCAACGACAGGCCGCGCAGCACCTGGACCGTCTTGTTATAGACGACCTCGATGTTGTTGACTGAGAGAACTGCTTCCGCGGTCATTGTCGTTACTTCGCGATCTTGATCCAGTCGGAGACCGGCTTCATGGTCTTGTTCACGCCGTCATACTGATAGACGCGGCCGACAGGAACGGTATTGCCGGGAATCGAGATCGGCACACCGATGATGCCGCCGGTGTCGAAGTCCTTGATCGAATTCAGCGAGGCTTTCATGTTGGCCGCGGTGAGCTCCTTCTTGGCGTCAAGCGTGCGCTTGGCCGCTTCCGTCATCAGCATGGCGGTCAGGAAACCCTGCATGTAGCCGGTCGACTGATACTCCGGACGGATCTGCCGGATCTTCTCCAGCATCGGCGACTTGCCTTCCGTGTCGTAATAGTAGCGATACGGCATCACGCCCATGAAGCCGTCGGCGACATCTGCCGACTTCGCCCAGATCGCATTGTCCATCGACCAGAACGTGCCCATGAACTTGGTCTTGAGACCGAGTTGCTTGGCCTGGGTCATGAATTCCGGCAGCGGGGCCAGAATATAGCCGTGGAAGATCGTGTAGTCGGGATCGGCCCGGCGCAGCTTGAGAACTTCGGTCGAGACGTCGACGCTGGTCGGCGGCGTGGCGATCTTCTCGACGATCTTGAGGCCAAGCTCCCCGGCCCGCTTTTCGGTCGGCGCAATCGGATCGCGGCCGAATTCGGTGTCGGAATTGACCAGAGCGATCTTTGCGCCCGGCTTCGTCTTGGCGATGTACTCCAGCAGAATGCCGATCATTTCCGAATAATCAGGACCGGCGATGAACTGGTTGGGAAAGTTCTTCGGATCGTTCAGTTCGGTCGCGAACGACGCACCCGCGAGCATGATATCGCCGCGGCGATTCAGCTCCGCGTTGATGGTCTTCGAGAAGGCGGTGGAGTCTCCGTAATAGAGGTTCACCTTCTCCTGGCTGGTGATACGGTTGAACACCGCCACCGAGTTATCGACCTTGTAGCCGGTGTCTTCGGCCACGTACTTGACCTTGCGGCCATTGATGCCGCCCGCGTCATTGACGATCTTCACGTAGTCCTGGAACGCGTTGTTCAGCGCGATGCCCGCGAAGGCGAACACGCCGGTCATCGGCATCGATCCGCCGATCACGATCTCGTCGGCGGCGCGTGCCGGAGCGTTAAGACCTAAAGCGAAACAGCCTGCGGCTGCGTAGGACAGCAGCTTCCGCCGCGTTGGAAAAAGTCTCATTGTTGTTTCTCCCTGCATATTACTTTTTGAACGGCCATAGATGGAAGAAGCGCCGCACGCGGCGCCAGATTTCGGCAAGGCCCTGCGGCTCGAACAGCAGGAACCCGATGATCAGCAAGCCGAAAACGATAGTCCGGATCGGTGACAATTGCGCCACCGCATTCGGAATGAAGGTCATGTAGGACACCGCGATCTTCAGGAATTCCGGAACCATGGTCATGAAGATTGCGCCGAGGATCGCGCCGAGAATGGTGCCCATCCCGCCGACGATCACAGCGGCAAGGAAAAACACCGAATAGATCAGCGGGAAGCTTTCGGGCGTGACCACGCGGAAGAAGTAAGCCCACATGCCACCGGCAACGCCCGCATAGAAGGACGACAGCGCGAAAGACAACAGCTTGTACTTCAGCAGCGGAATGCCCAGCACTTCCGCTGAGATATCGCGGTCGCGGATCGCGATGAAGGCGCGGCCGATGCGCGTGCGAAACAGATTGGCCGCCGCGAGCACTGACAGCGCCGTCAGCGGCATGAACAGCCAGTACAACTGGAATGGACGCGCGAGATCGTATCCGAACAGCCGCGCCGGCGGCATGCTAAGCCCTTGCGTTCCGCCGAGGATGGCTGGTCCGTTGGCGAACAGGAAATGCAGAATGAAAGACGCGGCGATGGTGGCGATCGCGAGGTACAGCCCCTTCACCCGCAGACTCGGAATGCCGACAACCATGCCGACACCGGCTGACACGAATCCCGCCACGACAAGATTGATGATGAACGGCGTGCCGACCCGTATTTCCAGAATGGCGACGGTATAGGCGCCAACCGACATGAAGGCCGCCTGCCCCAGACTGACAAGGCCGGTATAGCCGGTGAGAATGTTAAGCCCCGTCGTGCTGACGATATGGATCAGGACAAGACAGGCGAGATAGATCCAGTACTGGTCGGCGAAGAACGGAAACAGCACCAACCCCGCGAACAGCACCAGCAGCATGAACCGCTGCACGCTGGTGTCGAACAGCGCTTCTGCCTGAGCGTAAGTTTGATGGATGGCACCGATACGCATCAGAGTCGCTCGATTTCAACGGTGCCGAACAATCCGTAGGGACGGATCATCAAGGCGACCACGAGAATGATGAAAGTGACGAGCAGCTTGAATTCACCGCCCAAATAAGTGCCGACCAGCGCTTCGACAACGCCGATCGCCAGACCCGCGACGAGCGCGCCGGCAATCGAATCCAGACCACCGACAATGACGGCGACCAGCACCGACAGACCGAACACACCCATGGTCGGCGAAATACCGCCGATCGATCCGATCAGAATGCCGGACCCTGCCGCTGCCATGCCCGCGACGATCCACGAGACCGAGAACACCGCCGGCACATTGATGCCGCAGGAAAATGCCGCGCCCTGATCGGTCGCAGTGGCGCGCAGCGCGACACCGCCGCGCCAGTGCGAAAGATCAGCAGGAAGGCCGCGATCAGAACCGTCGCCACCGCGAAACTCACTGCGATTTTCGGCGAGATGTATGCACTGCCGATAAAGATCGGCTTCGACGGCAGGAAGTTCGGCAGCGTCGCCGGGTCGCTTCCCCAGACGAATTCAACAAATCCGATCAGCACCGAACTGAGACCGACCGTCACCATGAACACGGAAATTGGACTCTCGCCAAGCATCGGCCGGATCAGAACACGCTCGATGACACCGCCGAGAATGCCGCCGCCGATCACCGTCAATATGATCGCGAGCCAGACCGGAAGCGCGAGCGCAGCGGTCAGCCCGAAGAAGAAATACGCGCACAGCATCAGCATTTCGCCGACCGCGAGATTCAGGACCTTGGTGGCCTTGTAGATCAGAACGAAGGCGATGCCGGTCAGCGCCAGCAACGCGCCCGATCCGAGGCCCGACAGAACGATCTCGGTGAGAAAGAGCCAATCCATCACGCTGCCTTCTCGCCTGCAATGCGCCGCGACAGTTCGCCGACATCACCCGATCCCAGATAGGCCGAGATGACGTCGGGGTTGTTCTGGATCTCCGCCGGCTTCCCGGCTGCGATCACCTGTCCGAAATTCAGTACGACGACATGGTCCGAAATATCCATCACCAGGCCCATGTCGTGCTCGACCATCAGGATGGTGACACCCCACTCCTCCTTCACGTCGAGAATGAAGCGGGCCATATCCTCGGTCTCTTCGCGGTTCATGCCCGCCACCGGCTCGTCGAGCATCAGGATGCGTGGACGCATGGCGAGCGCGCGCGCCAGCTCGACACGCTTGCGCAGGCCGTAGGACAGCGACGCCACCGGCTGATCGCGGATATGCTCCATCTCAAGAAAGTCGAGAACGCGCCGTTCGATCTCGGAGCGCAGTTCGAGTTCCTCGCGCCGCGCCCGGCCGAAATACCAGAGCGCGTCGAACACGTTCGTTTCCATATGGGCGTGGCGCCCGAGCTTGATGTTGTCGAGCACGGTCATGCCGCGAAACAGCGCGATGTTCTGGAACGTGCGCGCCAGGCCGAGCCTGGCCCGCGCCGGCGGATGCAGTTTGCTGATGTCCTCGCCGCCGAATGCGATGATGCCGGTGGATGGCCGATAGAAGCCGGAGATGCAATTGAACAGCGATGTCTTGCCCGCGCCGTTCGGGCCGATCACCGCCGTGATCGATCCGGGCGCGACTGAAAACGAAACATCCGTCAGCGCCTTCAGGCCGCCGAAAGCCAGCGACAGATTGCTGACGTTCAACTCGGCCGACGATGACGGATCACGATCACGCATCGTCATGCTGCGCTCCGCGCGATCAGCCCATCGATATCCGGACGCACCGGATTCCCTAACCCTGTCACCACGATCTCCCCTTTGTATTATCCGGCGCTTTCAGCGCTCTTTTGGCGAAGTGTTTTTAGGACACCGTCCTCATCGCTTCTGTTGCGCCAACAGCGCATGTTCCATGTACATCCGCTCCACAGGCCGATCGAGCGAGTTGCCGGCCCGTTCAAAACCGCGGCGCCAGTCTTCGACATGCCGCCGCATCCAGACCATACCCTCTTGCTTGTCGCGCTTTCGGATCGCGTCGAGCAGATGATGATGTGCGGCAATCAGACGCGGCATGCCTTCGGCGACATTGCGCACGACCATCTCTGTGGTCGGAAAGAACAGCAGGCCAGCCGGCTCACGCGCGAGTTGCAGCACGCGGTTATGCGATGCCTTGGCGAGCAGAATGTGAAATTCGGCGTCCAGCTCGGCGAACGCAGCGGGATTGGCGACGGATTGCTCGGTCTTCTCGATGTTGAGAGCGATCTCGGCGATGTCCTCGTCCGTTGCGTGATCCACCGCATATTCGATGGCGGCAACCTCGAGGATCATGGCGGTCTCGAACAATTCCCGGAATGTAACCTCATGCAGCACCAACGCACGGCTGAGTCGGCTTGCCAGCTTGTTGTAACGCGGCAGGCAAGCATACAGGCGGCGGCTTGAATCCCGCCGGATCAATCCGCTCTCCTCGAGAACCCGGATACCTTCACGAACCGTCGAGCGATTGACGCCGAACTGCTGAACCAGTTCGGACTCCGTTCCGATCGGGTCATCGGGCTTGATCCGGCCGTTGACGATCTCGCGCTCGATCGCGTCAGCCACCTTTTGATAGGCGGGCGCGACCTCGATGCGCTTGAAGTTCGGGGACGTCGACGACATGAAGGCTCGATGTTGATTGTCGGACAATTGGTAGGGGCGTGTCTTGGGCTCGTCAATGGGCTGTTAGCAGCGACTTTTTTGCTGCATTGCGAAAATTCGTCGGCCAGATTTCACCTTTGTTGTCTTGTCCGACAATGCAGACCGACCTGATGGCTTTTGATTGATCCCGTTGCAGTTGCTGGAGAATGTCGCCCTCCCGCATCCCGGCATTGAACAACCGCGGCCGAGCTGTTCCCCGCGGCGAAAACAAGAGCATGCGGATGCCGGAATTCGATTGGCATCGTTGCAACTGTGCAAATTGACAAAGAAGGTGCCGTAGACGAAATCCGAAGACGGAATTTCCGGTTATATTTCGCCGTCACCGATCAGCAGAGCGGATAACCTATGGTCAGCCAACGACTCCGAGCCCTGGACGGCTTGCGCGGCGTGGCCATCCTGCTGGTGATGGGCTTTCATTATTTTTATCATCTCGAGTCGTTCTACTATAAATCGACGCTGTACCCGTACGGCGAGACGTTCAGCAACGTCCTGATCTTCAAGTACGGCTACATGGGCGTCGAGTTGTTCTTCATCATCTCGGGCTTTGTCATCGCAATGACGCTGGAATCATCGCGATCGGTGATTGATTTCGCGATCCGCAGATTCGTGCGCATCTGGCCCGCGCTGATTGTTTCTGCGATTCTCACCTTCTTTCTTCTGAACTGGTCCGATGCGCCGTTCGCCCTCCACCGCCGCCAGTCCTGGCCGAATTTCCTGCCGTCGTTGACGCTGACGCCGCCGTCGCTGTGGTCCGGCTGGTTTCCGAAGGTGGATTACGTCACCGGGGTCTACTGGTCGCTGGTGGTCGAGATCCGGTTCTACATGATCGCTGCAATCCTGTTCTGGCTGTTCTCCCGGGAGAAACTCGCGCGCAACCTCGTCATCTTTACACTCGTCGTCTACATCGCCCGCGCCCTGCTGCGGCGCGCGATGCCCGGATATAACGGGGTCTATGATGCCCTATTCATTCCTGATTACCTGCCGTGGTTCGCGGCCGGTGCGGTGTTCTACGAACTGTACAAGGAACGGCTCGCCAAAGGCGCAGCGCTTATCATGCTCGCCGTGATTTATGCGCTGATCGCGCGGGTCAGCACAAACTACGCGATGATCGGGCGAGATCCGGTCTTCGCCAGCGCCGCTGCGCTGGCATTCATGGTCCTGTTCTGGTTCCTGGCAACAAAGCCGGAATCGATGAGACTTTTTGAAGTCCGCCCGCTGGTCTGGATCGGCGAGTGCAGCTATTCGATCTATCTCTACCACTACGCGGTGGGGATGATCCTCATTTCACAGGTCTCGAAGACCATCGGTCTCGCGCCGCAGCTTTTGCTGGTGGCCGCGATTTCGCTGCTCGTGCTTGCTGTGGGCCGCGTGTCCTATGCGGTGGTTGAGAATCCGGCGCGGCGCTGGCTGACGAAGCTGCTGATCGGCCCGCCGCAGAAACCTGCGGCGGCGGCATCTCCGGCGGAGTAGTTATTTGCCCGTGAAGGTCGGCTGCCGCTTGGCGAGAAACGCGTTGACACCCTCGGCAAAATCCTTCGTACCGATGCACGCGCCAAACGCCTTTGCCTCGGCTTCCATTTGATCGTGCAAGGAATTGTCGAGCGAGCCACGTAACAGCGCCTTGGCCTGTCCGTAAGCAAATGTCGGCCCATCCGCGAGACGGCGCGCCAGCTTTTCGGTTTCACTGGCGAGATCGGCCGCCGGCACGATGCGGTTGATGAGACCCAGGCGCAGCGCTTCGGGCGCATCGTAGAGGTCCGACAGCAGCGCGATTTCCATCGCCTTGCGCAAGCCCACCAGCCGCGGCAGCGTCCATGAAGACGATCCGTCCGGGCTGGTGCCGAGTTTCGAATAGGCCAGCGTGAAAATCGCATTGTCGGCGGCAATCGCAAGATCGGTCGAAAGCGCGATGCTCATGCCTGCTCCAGCGACCGCGCCGTGGAGGCTGGCAATCACCGGCTGGGGCAGCCCCGCCAGAATTTCGAGTCCTTCATGCAGCGGTTCCATGATCGTCGGAACATGCCTGCGCACTTCGTCAGCCGGTCCCTGAAACGCAGAGATATCGCCGCCCGCCATGAAGGCGCGCCCCTCTCCTGCAATGATAACGACACGGTTTTCCTTATCGGCGGCGACGCTTTTGCAGGCGCTCAGAAACGCATCCGCCGCATCCACGCTCAGCGCGTTCAGAACCTTGGGACGATTGAAAACAATGCGCGCAATCGGTCCATCGACCTTCAGAAGCACCGGCTGATCTGACACTCGCATCTCCCTTGACCATTGTTGCTTTGAACAATCGGTAAGCCGGAAAATCCAGAGCGTCAACGCACAGTGAGGCGCAGGAAACTCATGATACAGCCGAGCGCGCCGAAGCCGGCACCCAGCGCCAGCGCGACAGTCGCGCCTTGATGGCCGGCAAGCGCGAAACACAGCGCGGCCAGTGCCGCCCCCAGAGTCTGGCCGATCAGACGCGCGGTCGCGACGATGCCGCTCGCGCCGCCGCTGCGCCCGGCCGGTGCGCTGCCCATGATGGCTTTCATGTTCGGGGACTGGAAGAAGCCGAAACCGCAGCCACAGATCGCCATGCGCCATACGATATCGGCCACGCTCGGCGATGCCGGCAGCATGGCGAGCAGCGCCATACCGATCCCGAGGATGAGAAGCCCCAATCCGCCCAGCAGGCCGGCGGGATGACGATCCGACAGACGTCCCGCGATCGGCGCCATGATGGCAACCACGATCGACCACGGCGTCATGAAGAATCCGGTTTCAACCTGGGTGCGGTGGAGAACATCCTCGAAATAAAACGGCAGCGACACGAAGGCGAGCCCCTGCACCGCGAACGAACAGACCGCGGTTGCAACCGACAGGGAAAACATCGGCCTGCGAAACAGATCGATCGGGAGCATTGGAGCTGGATGATCCGCCTGCCTGCGCAGCAGCCACGCGCCGAAGATCACTGCGCCCGCGAGCTCGATGGCGACAACGCCGACCGGGGCCTTATGCGCGGCGCTGCCGATTCCGAGAATAAAAAGACAGAGGCTGATCGATGTCAGCAGCGCGCCGGGAAAGTCAAAAGCATGGGCCGCGCGCGGCGTTTCCGGCAGGGTCTTGATGCCGATCAGCATCGCAGCCACGCCGAACGGAATGTTGATGGCAAACAGCCACGGCCACGATGCGACCGACAGGATGCCCGAGGCGAGCGCCGGGCCGAGCGTGAAAGCGGTTGCGACCACCAGCGCATTGTTGCCAAAGCCGCGCCCGTGAAGCCGGGAGGGATACACGAACCGGACCAGAGCCGTGTTGACGCTCATTACACCGGCAGCCCCCAGTCCTTGCAGCACGCGCGCGATCAACAGCGTCGGCAATGACCACGCCAACGCGCAAGCCAGCGAGGCAATCGTGAACAGCAGAAGCCCGCCGAGATAGATGCGCTGATGGCCAACGATTTCGCCAAGCGCCGCCAGCGGCAGCAGCGTCGCGACCATGGCGATCTGGTAGACGTTGACGACCCAGATCACGTCGGCCGGCGTCGTGTGCAGGTCAGCCGCAATTGCGGGAAGCGCGATGTTGGCAATAGCGGTGTCGAGCGCCGACATCGCCAGCGCGGTGAAGATCGCCAGCACCGCCCAACGCCGGGTTTCCGGCGGAAGACCATCGGTGACGGGAGGCAGCTTCGTCGAAATAGCGTCCATTTCGCGAAGTGTCCTGGAGCGGTTCGCGCGGTGTGTGATGGTGGTGTGTATGTAGCCGGGATGGCGTTCGACCTGCAGTAGCGGCGTTGCATGCGGCATATGCGCAGCGCAATAACCAAGCCAAATGGCTACACGATCGCGTGAGAACCGCAGTGCTCAAGGCGAACTGAGCGAGTCCTCTCCGAGGTAGCGGATTCGCGCCTCGCTCCACGACTCCTTCTGCACGGCGTCGAGGATCGCAATCGACAGCGATTTTCGCAGCGGACTGTCGGGCGGCAACGCGAACGCGTAGTTCTGCGCTTCGATGGAAATGTCCAGCACCTTCAGCCGCGACGCGAAGCCCTGCCGAATGGCCCATGTCAGCAGCGGCTTGTCGTAAACGAACGCATCGATGCGGCCTGCGCGCAAGGCCTTCAATCCGTCGCTGAGCGTTTCATAAGGTTGAAACTTGAGCTTGCGCCGCAGGAGATCGCTTTCGGACGATGTCCCCTTGACGGTGCCGACCCGCACCGATTCCAGATCGGAGGCGCCGTAGATCGTACCCTGGATCTGCGAGGTGGTCAGCACTGACGTCACGCCTGCGGTGAAAACCGCAATGGTAATGACCGACACCACCAGCCAGATGGTCGCGACGCTCCGGCCCAGAATGGTCTGCGGCCCCTTCTCCGCCGACGATCGCTGCGTCATCGCCAGCGTCGACCACCACACGCTGGAACTAATGCCCTTGGTGATGCTGCCGCCGAAATATTCGTTCTGCCGCCGTTCCAATAGCCAGACAAGAATGCCGGCCACCAGCGTCAGTCCGATCAACGCCGCGACCGCTTGGACAAAATTGAAGGACGTCATCGCCCGGCGAAGCGTTGCCCAGTTCATCACGCTGACAACAGGAACGGCGATGCCTGTGCCCGTCGAATAATACGACTGCGTGAAATCGAGCACCTTTTCGCGCTCGACGGTGACGGTGATTGCGCCGACGGCGACGTCGAGATTCCCGGCAGCGGTCTCCTGGATCAGCTCAGGCATGTCCCGGATTTCAACGAAACGAAACGTCCGGTTCGTCGCCTTCGCGACCTGCCGCCAAAGCTCGATGCTGAGACCCGACCACGCGCCGTCGGACCCCTTCATCGCAAACGGGGGCGCGTTGTTGACGCCGACCACAAGTTCGCGCTTCGCAGGCGCCGCTGCCTTTTGCGTCTGCGCGTAAGCGAACGGCGGAATGGACAACCACACGAGCACCAGAAAGGCTATCCGCAAGATCATCGTCTCTTCCGCATGTTTGTGAGCTGGTTATCGGTGACGAAGCTGTGACAGAATTTGGTGAGCACGGCGTTACCAAAATGCCCGCTCCTGGCGACTGCTCACAGCCCCACCGGCTGCTTTGTGAGCCTGCATACTACTGCTATACCTGAAGATCTCATCCCAGCCCTGCATGACCGAAAAGAGCAATGCCATGAAAGCCTTTGTATACGGTGCGAACGGCGCCGCGATCACCGATGTCCCGAAGCCCGCACCGAAGGGCCCGCAGGTTCTGGTGAAGGTTCACGCCTGCGGCATGAACCGGGCCGATCTCGGCATGATCAAGGGCCATGTCCACGGCGCGGCCGGCGGCGTTGGCACCGTGCTCGGCATGGAATGGGCCGGCGAGATCGTCGAACTCGGCCCCGAGGCAAAAGGCGTGAAAGTCGGCGACCGCGTGATGGGCTCCGGTCCCGGCGGTTACGCCGAATATGCCGTCACCGACCATGGCCGCCTGTTTCCGATCCCCGCATCGATGGACTTCGAGCAGGCCGCCTCGCTGACGCTAGCGCTGACCACGATGCACAACGCAGTCGTGACCAATGGCGCGCTTCAGCCGGGTCAAAACCTGCTTGTGCAGGGCGCGAGTTCGGGCGTCGGACTGATGGCGCAGCAGATCGCCCGGCTCAAGGGTGCGAAGCTTGTGATCGGATCGTCCACCGATCCGAAGCGTCGTTCGCAACTCACCGATTGGGGTGCGGATATCGCGATCGACTCGAACGATCCGGCATGGGTGGAGCAGGTGTTGAAAGCCACCGGCGGCGCGGGTGTCGATGTCATCATCGATCAGGTGTCCGGCAAGCTTGCGAACCAGAATCTTGCAGCGACGAAAGTGCTCGGACGCATCATCAACGTGGGGCGGCTCGGCGGCACCCGTGGCGACTTCGATTTCGATCTGCATGCCGCGCGCCGCATCCAGTATATCGGCGTGACCTTCCGCAGCCGCTCGATTGAGGAAATCCGCGATATCTTCGCGGCCGTAAAGCAGGACATCTGGCCTGCGGTGGAATCCGGCAAGCTCAAGCTGCCGATCGACCGCGTCTTCCCGTTCGGCGACATTGTGCAGGCTGTGGACTACATGTCTGCCAACAAGCATTTCGGCAAGATTGTCCTTAAACTTTAAAGCTCGCTGCCAACTGCGAATGATACGCATTTGGAGTCGCGAACTCTCGCGTTGACGTGCGCTGCAAAGGGCGTGACAAGACGCGCGCATTGAGGGTCCGATGAGCGCAGTCAAACAACGCGTCGCCGCCATATCGATCGCCGCCAGCGCCAGCATGGCCGCGATCAAATTCGTCGTGGGCGTGGCCATCGGCAGCCTCGCGCTGATTTCCGAGGCGCTGCATTCGTCCGTCGATCTGATCGCCACCGTGGTCACGTGGATCGTGGTGCGGGTGTCCGACAAGCCAGCCGACGCCGAACATCATTACGGCCATGGCAAGCTCGAAAGCCTTTCGGCGCTGGGCGTGATCGCCCTGCTCTATATTCTGGCCGGCGGCATCGTGGTCGAGGCCTACAGCCGCCTGCGTGAAGGCGTGGCGCCGCCAACATTGACCGCCCTGCCGTTCGTGGTGCTGGTCGTGGACATCGTGGTGAACTTCTGGCGCGCACGGGCGCTTCATAAGACAGCCATGGAAACCAAGAGTCAGGCGCTGGAAGCCGACGCGCTGCACTTCGCTTCCGACGTGCTGGGCTCGTTCGCCGTTATCATCGGTCTCGGGCTGGCTGCCTTCGGTTATGCCTGGGGCGACGCCGGCGCGGCCATCGCCGTCGCGGTGCTGATTTCAATTCTGGGATTGCGGCTCGGCAAATCCACCATCGAGACCCTGCTGGACCGCGCGCCCGACGGCGCGTCCGAGAAGGCCGAGGAAGCGATCCGCGGCATTCCCGGCGTGGTCGATCTGGAGCGGCTGCGTGTCCGAATGGTCGGCGCCCGGCATTTTGTCGATGCGACCGTGCAGGTCCCCCGCACCTATCCCATCGATCGCATCGACAGCATCAAGCGCAAGGCGCAGGATGCGGTGACCACAGCGCTTCACGACGCCGACCTGACCTTCACCGCGGTGCCGGTCGCCCGCAGCAATGAAAGCGTGCGCGAGCGGATCATGGTGATCGCCCGCAACTCGGGCCTCGCAATCCATCATGTGACCGTGCACGACCTCGGCGGGAAGCTGACCGTCAGCATCGACCTCGAAGTCGATGGCGACATGCCGCTGGACGAGGCTCATGACATCGCGCACCGGCTTGAACATGCCATCCGCGATGAATTCGGCGCTGACGTCGAGGTCGATACCCATATTGAGCCGCTCGAGCCGGAGCTTCCCCACGGCACCGATGCCGGCGCGGATCGCGTCGAAGCCATCCAGAAGGCGCTATCTCAATACGCGGCCGAGAGCGGCGCGATCCACGACGTGCATAATGTGCGGGTGCGCGATACCGAGGCCGGCGAGATTGTGAACTTCCACTGCCGCGCGGTCCCCTCAATGAGCGTCATCAATGTTCATGAGAAGGTGGATGAGATCGAACGCGCCCTGCGGCGCGCATTTCCATCCGTGAAGCGCGTCATCAGCCACGCCGAGCCCGAACGCTGACGATCAGCGCCTCCGTTCTCGTTTCGGACTCAACTTTCATCATCGAAACAAGTCGGATTCTCCTTTGGACAAGATTTATTTCGCATTAACGATTCGTTGACTCTCGACAGCCCCCGAAAACTGGATTCAAATCACATTGATTCGGAGGGTTGGGGAAAACCTCCCGAACGGGGTGCAGACAAGAAAATTCGAGGGGCAAGGAATGGCGCGTTCGCACGCAGCGACCACGTGTGTCCAATCCGATTCTATCAAGGGATTGGCACAGTCGATCGCGAAGCCGGCATATCACCGGCTGCTGATCGCGGAGCCGACGCTGCGGCGCGCCGTTCCCACCCTGATCATCGCCTTTCTCGTCACCATCTGCATCGGCGCCTTCGTCCAGGTCCTCGACCAGACCCGGCAAAAGCGCGCATCGGTCAAACGCGACCTCTCAGCGCTGGCAGATGTGCTGGCGGAACGTCTCGACCGCATTGTCCTGACGCGTCAGGATCGTGCGGCGTCGGCCGAGCGGCTTCAGAGCCTGTTGCCCGGCTTGGTGCCTTCTTGGGGCACCGCCGCCGGCCGCCATATCATCGTGACCAGCCCCGACCAGAGCATCATCGCGCGGGTGTCCATCGATGTTCCAAACGACGACGCCAACCGCCTGATCGATGTCCTCAGCGCCACACAGTTGCTGACCTTGCAGGGAACACAAACCAGCGTAGTCGAAGTCAATCTTCCCAACACCTCCCGTGCCCTCGCCGCCCAGCGCATCGTGAAATCGATGCCCGGTCAGGTCGTCGTGGTTCAGGAACAGGTCGAATCTCCCTGGCGCTCGGATGCCGCCTTGCAGATCACGCTGTCCGCCACCACCGGCTTTGTCGTGCTGATCCTCGGCTTCGCATTCCACTGGCAATCCACCCGCGCCCGTGAAGGCGACTTGATCAACGACGCCGTGCGCGCCCGGATCGATACCGCGCTGAACCGTGGCCGCTGCGGATTGTGGGACTGGGACCTCTCACGCGGACGCATCTTCTGGTCGCAGTCGATGTTCGAACTGCTTGGCCTCGAAAGCCGCAGCGACCTGCTGACCTTCGGCGAAATCAATGCGCTGGTCAAAACCGACGACATCGACCTCTTCCACATCGCCGACCAGCTCGTCTCCGGCAAACTCGATCACATCGACCAGACGTTCCGCATGCGCCATGCCAACGGCCACTGGATCTGGCTGCGCGTGCGCTGCGAGCTCAGCCAGGGCCAGAACGACAACGGCTGTCACCTGATCGGCATCGCCGTCGACATCACCGAGCAGAAGAGCCTCGCCGAGAAGACCGTCGAAGCCGACCTGCGGCTGCGCGACGCCATCGAGACAATTCCGGAAGCCTTCGTGCTGTGGGACGCCGACAACCGCCTCGTGCTCTGCAATTCGCACTTCAAGCGCCTGCACAAGCTCCCCGACTCCGCGGTCAAGCAAGGCACCTCCTACGAGACCCTGATCGAAGTCGGCAGCATGCCGGAAATCCGCACCCGGCTGCCGAACTCCCTCGCCCCCGGCGCCCGCACCTTCGAAGCACAACTGGAAGACGGAAGCTGGCTCAACATCAGCGAACGCCGGACCAAGGACGGCGGCTACGTGTCGGTCGGCACCGACATCACCCAGATCAAGCTGCATGAGCAGAAACTGATCGACAACGATCTCCGCCTCACCGCCAACGTGATCGACCTCAAGCGTTCACAGGCCGAGCTTGAGCGGCAGGCCCAGTTGCTCGCCGAACTCGCGCAGAAATATGCCGAGGAAAAGACCCGGGCCGAGGAAGCCAACCAGACCAAGTCGAAATTCCTCGCCAACATGAGCCACGAACTGCGCACCCCCCTCAACGCCATCATCGGTTTCTCGGAAGTGATGGGCAGCGGGATGTTCGGCGCGCTCGGCTCCGAGAAGTATCAAGAGTACTGCAACGACATCATGACCAGCGGAAACTACCTGCTGGACGTCATCAACGACATTCTCGACATGTCGAAGATCGAAGCCGGACGCATGAAGCTCGATTACGAGCCGCTCGACCTGGCGCAGACCCTGACCGAGTCCCTGCGCGTCGTCTCCGGCCGGGCAGAAAACAAGAACCTGACAGTGAATGCCGATATCCGCGGCGCGATCCCGATCGTCGCCGACCGCCGCGCCATGAAGCAGATCGCGGTCAACCTTCTGTCCAATGCGGTGAAGTTCACCCCCGACAATGGCAAGATCACCGTGCGCAGCCGGATGCGCAACGGCTCGATCGTGCTCACCATCGCCGATAGCGGCATCGGCATCGCGCGCCAGTCGCTGGCGAAACTCGGCCGGCCGTTCGAGCAGGTCGAAAGCCAGCTCACCAAGAGCTATCACGGCTCGGGTCTGGGGCTTGCCATCGCCAAGTCGCTGACAAACCTGCACGGCGGCTCGATGAAGCTGCGCTCGAAGCTGGGCGTGGGAACCATTGTCTGCGTGACGCTGCCGTGCGGACACGGCGAACACCCCGCACCAAGCATTATTGCCGAGGCGATCCCTCAAGCAGCTTCAGGAAAACCTCGCGCACCTCGTTCTGCGTCTCGCGCACCCGCGCCTCAAGCGCCGAAAAGTCCGGCGCGTCTCCAGCCCGCGTCAGCACCCGCAGAAGATCCTCCCCAGCTGTCTCTGGTTTGAATTTCCCGATCACGCAGAGGCGGATGATTTGTGTGAGATCATGATAGAGCCGCGATGCCGCCCGCAGGGTATCGGCATCGGATTGCGGTAGCACCCCAAGCCGCGCAGCATTGTCCAGCACCTGCACCGTGCTGACATTGAGAATCTCCGGCTTCTCCGCCGCGTGAATGAGCTGAAGATACTGGGCGATGAACTCGATATCGACCATGCCGCCGGCGGCGTTCTTCAGGTCCCAGATGTCGCTCTCGCCTCTTTCCTCGGCGATGGCGCGGCGCATTTCGAGAACGTCGTTGGCAATGATGCCGGTCTCGCGCTTGCGGGTCAGCACATCGCGGATGACGGCTTCGATCTTGGCCTGGAACGCCGGCGACGCCGAGATCACGCGGGCGCGCGTCAGCGCCATGTGCTCCCAGGTCCAGGCCTCGTGCTCCTGATACTCTGCGAAAGAATCGATGCGCGAGGCCAGCGGGCCGGCGCGGCCGGACGGCCGCAGCCGCATATCGACCTCATACAACACGCCGTAGTTGGTGCGCGTGGTGAAAGCGCTGATCAGGCGCTGGGTCAGCCGCGCGAAATACTGCGATCCCTCCAGCGGACGGTTGCCGTCGGACTCCGGCGCTTCATGGTCGAAATCGTAAATCAGGATCAGGTCGAGATCGGACGACGCCGTCATCTCGCGGCTGCCGAGCTTGCCCATCGCCACGATGGCGGTTTCCTGACCTTTGATCCGGCCGTGCTGCTCCGCGAACTGGTCCATGACGAGGCCATGCACCGTATGCGCGATACCCTCGGCCACGTCAGCGAAGGCAACGCTGGCGTGCTGCGCCGAGACCGTGCCGGACAGGATGCGCGTGCCGATCAGGAACAGGCTTTCCTGCCCGAACAACCGCAACCGATCCAGAAACTCCTCATATGAATTCGCATCAGCCAACGTCGACTCGAGCCGTGCCGACAATTCATTCTGGTCGGGCATTGCGCCGAAGAAGCGTGGATCGATCAGGCCATCCATGATCTGCGGCTGCCGCGCCAGCATGTCGCTCACGCGCGGCGCTGCACCAAGCACCAGCGCGACCAGCGCCACCAAGTCCTTGTTCTGGCTCAGCAGTGAGATCAACCGCCCACCCCGCTGCAGCGCCTGCAGGAAGCGGTCGAACGCCGTCACCGCATCGTCCGGCTCCTCGGCGCGCGACAGGCCACGGATCAGGTCGGGCACGAATTCGTTGAAGGCCAGCCGCGTCGCCTCGACCTTGAACACGCGATACTCGCCGCTCATCCAGCGCTGAACGGTTTCCGCGACCATCTTGGGCTTCTTGAAACCGAGCGTCAGCAGATGCTCGAGCAACCGGTTGTCGTCCGGGCCTTTGCTGTAGTCGATGTCCGGCAATTTTTCGGTGCCGGTCGGATCGCCCTCGAACAGGCGGCTGTAATGGTTCTGCACGCAGTTCAGATGCGCCAGCAGATCCTTCGCGAAAGCGGCACGATCGTCGTAGCCGAAGAACCGCGCGAACCGTTCGACGGCCTCGGCTTCGGCCGGCAACGTGTGGGTCTGCTCATCAGCGATCATCTGCAGGCGATGCTCGACCCGCCGCAGGAAGTCATAGGCCGAGGTCAGCTCGTCGCGAGCCTCGTTCGTAATCCAGTTGCTCGCAGCGAGAATGTTCAGCGCTTCCAGCGTCGGGCGCACCCGCAGTTCGGGATGCCGCCCGCCCGCGATCAGTTGCTGGGTCTGCGCGAAGAACTCGATCTCGCGAATGCCGCCGCGGCCGACCTTGACGTTATGGCCCTCGACCGAAATCTCGTTCTGGCCACGGAACGTCTGCATCTGCCGTTTCATGTCATGGACGTCGGCGAGTGCCGCGAAGTCCAGATGCTTGCGCCAGACGAACGGAGCGATCTCCGCCAGCAAAGCGTTGCCGGCCTTCTGGTCGCCGGCGCAAGGCAGCGCCTTGATCATCGCGGCACGCTCCCAGGTGCGGCCCTCGCGCTCGTAGTAATGCAGCGCCGCCGCCGTCGAGATCGCCACCGGCGTGGACGCCGGATCGGGCCGCAGCCGCAGATCGACGCGGAACACGTAACCGTCGGCGGTGCGCTGTTGCAGCAGGCGCGACAGCCCCTGCGCAACCTTGACGAAGAATGGCGACGGCTCGATGCCCTCGGCCAGCGTTGGAGCTTCCAGCTCGTAGAACACGATCAGGTCGATGTCGCTGGAGTAATTCAGTTCGCCCGCCCCCATCTTGCCCATGGCGAGCACGACGAGGCCGCTGCCGATTTCGGGATGCTCGGCATCAGGCGGCAACAAACGCCCCCGTGCTGCTTCCTGCTTGAGCAGAAAACGGATGGCGCACTGAACGGAGGTCACCGCAACGTCGGTCAGGGCCCGCGTCACCCGCATCACCGGCCAGACGCCGCCGATGTCGCACAGCGCGATCATCAATGCGGCTTCGGATTTGATCCGGCGAAGCACAATCATCACATCGGCTTCGGTCGCAGCGGCGGCGACATCGGCCACCGCCTTGTCGATCAGCGCCGCGAGATGATCGTCGGGATCGCATTGAAGGAGCCGCACGACGCGGCCCGCATCGGCGCGCATCAGGTCGAACAGATAGGGCGAGGCTTCCGCGATACCTTCAAGGATCGCTTTGGCATGCGGGAAGGAACCTGACACCTCCCTGAGCGCGGTCGCGACATCAGGCGGCACGTCGCCCAGCCAGTCGGCCAGCCGCCGCTCGGCGTCCTGTGGTGCAAACAGTTTCGGGCCCGCCACGAAACGGGCCGCCAGGGTGGGCCGGTCGGCGCGGCCCATCTCAGGTGAACTCATACAGTCTTCTGTTCCACGCCCCGGCTCGGGATCACAAGCGTCACGCGCAGCCCCGGCTGGCTGTCGGCGAGTCGCAGGTCGCCACCATGCAACGTTGCGACAGCCGATGCCAGACTCAAACCGAGCCCGGATCCAGGCTGGGTGCGGCTGGCCTCGAGGCGGACAAACCGCTCGACCGCGCGCTGGCGGTCGGCCTCCGGAATGCCGGGCCCGTGGTCCGTGACACTGAGAAGAACACTCTCCCCGTCCCGCCGCGCTTCGATCAGGATATCGGGCGATTTGGTCCCGCCGTCCGGACGCGGAGCCACCGGCTGACCGTACTTGATGGCGTTCTCGACCAGATTGGCCAGCGCCTGGCTGACGAGTTCGCGGTTGCCGTGGATCGTGGCGGCGTCGGCGGCGACTTCGAGGGTCAGGCCCTTGTCTTCCGCCAGCGGCTCATACAGTTCGTGGATGCCGTGGGCGACTTCAGCCGCGTCGAAATCGGTCATGTTGTCGCGCGCCTGACCGGACTCCGCGCGTGCGATCATCAGCAGTGCATTGAAGGTGCGGATCAGGCCATCGGATTCGTCGATGGTGCGTTCCAGCGCCGCACGGTATTCGCCTTCATTGCTGGATTTCGCCAGCGCTTCTTCGGCGCGATTGCGCAGCCGCGTCAGCGGCGTCTTCAGATCGTGCGCAATATTATCGGACACTTCCTTCAGTCCGGCCATCAGCGCCTCGATGCGTTCCAGCATCGCATTGAGATTTTCCGCGAGCCGGTCGATCTCGTCGCCGCTTCGGCCCACCGGCAATCGCTCGCTAAGATCGCCCGCCATGATCCGCTGCGTGGTCCCGGTCATGGCGTCGATCCGGCGCAGCACGCGGCGCGCAACGAACACACCGCCGCCGAGGCCGAGAACGACCACGATCAGCACCGACCATTGCGCCGCCTTGGCCACGATGCCGAACAGCCGACGCCGCTCTTCCAGATCGCGTCCCACCAGAATCCGAAAGCCGCCGGATAATTGGGACACTCTCACCAGCGCGAAGTGGTTCTTGGTGTCGGTTTCTTCCAGCCGTTTGTAAAACGTCTCGGCCCAGCCAGGATGATCCATCACCCCCGGCTCGAGCGAGGCGACATTGCCGGCGACGCCCTGCCCCTGCGGCGTTGTCACCAGATAAAGATTGGCGCCCGGACGCAGCGCGCGGCCCTCGACGGCAGCGACCAGCCCGCGCAGACCGCCCTTGGTATATTGCTCGGTGAGTTCGCTCAGTTCGGAGTTGACGGTGTCGGTGATCTGCTCGGTGATCATGCGCCGCGTATTCCAGGCGAAGTAACCCAGCAGCGACGCGGCAAACAGCGCGAACAGGAACAGGTAGACCAGCGTCAGCCGGAACGCTGTGGTCCGGATCAGTTTACCGAATGCCGTCACGGATCATGTATCCGGCACCACGGATGGTGTGCAGCAGCGGCTTGTCGTGCCCCTTGTCGATCTTGGAGCGCAGCCGCGAAATATGCACGTCGATCACATTGGTCTGTGGATCGAAGTGATAGTCCCACACGTTTTCCAGCAGCATGGTGCGGGTGACGACCTGCCCGGCATGCTTCATCAAATATTCCAGCAGCCGGAATTCACGCGGCTGCAACGTGATCTCGGTGGCGCCGCGCTTGACCTGATGCGACAGCCGATCGAGTTCGAGATCGCCGACGCGATAGGTCGTCTCCTCGGACGGGCCTCCATGACGGCGCGACAGCACTTCAACACGCGCCAGCAGTTCCGCGAATGAATAAGGCTTCGGCAGATAGTCGTCGCCGCCGGCACGAAGTCCCTTGATGCGGTCATCGACCTGGCCGAGCGCCGAGAGGATCAGCGCGGGCGTATGATTGCCCTTGCTGCGCAGCGTGCCGATGATCGACAGCCCGTCACGCTTGGGCAGCATGCGGTCGATCACGAGCACGTCGTAATCGCCGGACTCCGCCAGCGCGAGGCCTTCCTCGCCGTCACCCGCATGGTCGGCGATATGGCCGACCTCGCGAAATGCCTTCACGAGATAGTCCGCCGACTCGCGGTCGTCTTCAACGATGAGCAGTCGCATCTGTGATTCGGTCTGGGTCTGAGCAGCGGGGCTTTGTATCACCATGGCGCGATGATCGTCCTCTTGCAAGGCAGCGAGCGACGTGCCCGCGGCCGCCAGCCCCGACAAGAGAAAGAGAACGGGCGGCGAAGCTGGGGGACTTCGCCGCCCGCATTGCACGACCGACTGGAGTGCGATCGCGCCGCTTTCGACGGAGGGGGGCGTTTTCCATCGAAAGCATCCTTGCATGATACTGAAAATCGCATCATGCCTTGATTTCAAGGGACGGGCTTTTGGCCCGCCCCCGGGAAGGAGCCGTCGGCGGGGGCTACTTTGCCGGCGACAACTCCCCATTCCTCACCCGCTTGCGCGGATGCTTAACTATCGAAGTGGGCATGATCTGATCCGAAAACCGGTGCCCACTTTTCGGGATCATGCCTCAGCCCTTGGCGACCGGCATCGCGACGAAGCGCGACGAGTCTCCGGACTTCACGCGAACCAGAACGCTGTTCTTGTTCTCGCTGCGCGCGGTGTTGATCGCCTCGCGGACTTCAGCCGGGTTCGAAACCAGCTTGCCGGCGACTTCGAGAATGACGTCGCCTTCCTTGAAGCCGCGCTCAGCCGACGGGCTGTTCGGATCGACGTCGGTCACGACCACGCCTTCCTTGCCCGCGCCGGCCACGCTGTTCGCCGGAGCCAGCGTCAAACCGAGGTTCGGCACGGTGACGGTGCCGCGGCCCGACTTGCCATTGTCCTTCTGATCGGTATCGGCACTTGCAGCCTTGGCGTTCGGCAATTCGCCGAGCGTCATGCTGAGGATCTTGTCCTGGCCCTTGTGAACCACGACCAGTTTGACCGTCTGACCCGGCGCCATGCTGCCGATGGTGCGGGCGAGTTCGCGCGCATCCTTCACCGGCTGGTCGTTGACCCGCGTGATGACGTCACCGGATTCGACGCCCGCCTTCGCGGCCGGACCGTTGGCCTGCGGCTCCGCAACCAGCGCACCTTCGGTCTTCTTCAGACCGAGGCTTTCGGCGATCTCAGGCGTCACCTGCTGGATCTGCACACCGATCCAGCCGCGGCTGACAGTGCCCTTGTCCTTGAGCTGCTGCACGACGCTCTTCACGGTCGAAGCCGGGATCGCGAAGGCAATGCCGACGCTGCCGCCCGACGGCGAATAGATCGCAGTGTTCACGCCGACAACATCGCCTTCGGTGTTGAAGGTCGGACCACCGGAGTTACCCTTGTTCACGGGCGCGTCGATCTGGATGAAATCGTCATACGGACCGTTGCCGATGTCACGGCCGCGGGCTGAAACGATGCCGGCGGTCACGGTGCCGCCGAGGCCGAACGGATTGCCGACCGCAAGCACCCAGTCGCCGATCCGCGGCTGACCGTCAGACAATTTGGCGAACGGCATGTTGCTGACGCCATCGACCTTGATCAGCGCGAGATCGGTGCGCGGATCGGTGCCGATCACCTTTGCGGTGTGAACCTTGCCGTCGTCTGTGGTGACTTCCACCTTGTCGGCGCCATCGACCACATGATTATTGGTCACGGCGAAACCGTCAGCCGAGATGAAGAAGCCCGAGCCCTGCCCGGTCATCTGGCCACCGCCACGACCACCGCGGCCGCCACGGCCGCCAGGGAATCCATCCGGACCACCGAAGCGGCGGAAGAAGCGCTCCATCGGCGAGTTCGGCGGGAACGGATTGTCTTCAGGGCTGGCGCTCTCACCAGTGGTTGTCTTCTCAGCGATCTTGACGCGCACCGAAACCACCGAGGGCTTCACGCGCTCGACGATGTCGGCAAAGCCGATCGGCTGCTGAACCTGACGGACGTCCTTGTTGACCTGCGCATGCGCGCTCGTCGTGAGCAGGTCGAAATTATTCGACGGGCTGAGACCATAAGCGGCGACGCCGAGGCCCGCGACGACCGAAGCCATCAGCGCGAACTTGCGCGCGGAGAAAATGGAACGGCGAGGAGCGACGTAGGATGGAAGTTTGGAAAGATCGGTAGGGCGGTCAGTCATGAACAATCTCCAGAGGGCGCGAAAACGGGATGCGAATCTCGCGGTGCATGTGTGCACCTGTGCTCTGGAAGATGGGGCGCGCGGCCTTACCGCGCTCTGACGGGGGAATTAATGTTTTGTAATAAAAACAGGGCCGCAGCGGCCCTTGATACCTGCGCCGGATCGCGATCGGAACCGGTGCGCGAAAAGCCCGCTAAACGGACGTTTTCGGCGGCTCCTCGCCCGCAATGAGCTTCTCCAGCCGCGCCTCTTCCTCGGGGGTGAGTTGGAATGACGCACCCTCCTCGGCCGCGGCAGCGCGGTTGCGGCGGCGGTTGCCGTACCAGAGCGCAAGCCCGCCCCCGGCCAGCACCAGCGGGGGAATCAGCCACAGCAACAGCGTCCGGCTTTCGACGCGCGGCTTGAGCAGCACGAATTCGCCGTAACGGGCGACCAGAAAGTCCATCACCTGCTGATCGGTGTTGCCGGCAGCGATCCGCTCGCGCACCAGCAGACGCAGATCGCGCGCCAGCGGCGCATCGGAATCGTCGATCGACTGATTTTGGCAGACCATGCAGCGCAGTTCGCGCGACAGATTGCGCGCCCTCGCCTCCTGCGCCGGATCGGCCATGATCTCGTCAGGCTGCACGGCGAAGAGGACAGATGGCGCCAGTGTCAGCATGATCGCCAGCAACGCCGGAAGGATGCGTTTCATCGCGGCTACTCCGCAGCCTGCAACGCGCCGGAAGTCTTGTTTGTCTTTGCCGGCTTCGGCGCACCAACGCGGAGCCGCCGGTCGGTCAGCGACAGCAAACCGCCGAACGCCATCAGCACCGGCCCGAACCAGATCAGCAGCACCAGCGGCTTGTGATAGATGCGAACCGCCACCGATCCGTCAGCGTGGCTGTCACCGAGCGAAATATAGACCTGGCTCGCGCCGCGCGTCAGCAGCGCAGCTTCCGTGGTCGACATGCCGCGCGTCGCGAAATTACGCTTTGACGGCGACAGGATGCCGACCGTCTTGCCGTCCTGCATGACCGTGAAGTGCGAAATCGCCTCGCGGTAATTCGGCCCCTGCTGCTGGGTCACGTCATCGAGCCGCACCTGATAACCGCCGACAGTGACGACATCCTTCGGCTGCATCGAGGCGATGCTCTCGCTGTTCCATGTCGTTTCGCAGACGATTCCGATCAGCGCGATCCCAAGCCCGGCATGCGCAAAGGCCGAGCCCCAGGTCGAGCGCGGCAATCCACGCGCGCGGCTGAGCGATGTGGCGAACGGGACGCGGAACAGTTGCGTGCGCTCGACAATGTCAGTGAGCGAGCCGAGCACCACGAACGCCGCGACACCGATCATCAGTGGCGCAAACGCACCGCCGCCCTTGGTCCAGGCCCACAGCACCGCCATGGTGACCAGCGCGACAATGCCCGCCGCGGTCAGGCGCTGCGCCGCGCCGACGATGTCTCCGCGCTTCCACGCCAGCAGCGGCCCGAACGGCACCGCGAGCAAGAGCGGCAGGAACAGCGGCGCAAATGTCAGATTGAAGAACGGCGCACCGACCGAAATCTTGTCGCCGGTGAGAACCTCAAGCGCCAGCGGATACAGCGTGCCGACGAACACCGTCGCGCAGGCTGTTGTGAGCAGCAGGTTGTTCAGCACCAGCGCGCCTTCGCGCGAAATCGGCGCGAACAAGCCGCCCTGTTTCAATGCCGACGCCCGCCACGCATAGAGACTAAGGCTGCCGCCGATGAACAGGCACAGGATCATCAAGATGAACACGCCGCGCGCGGGATCGCTGGCGAAGGTATGCACCGAAGTCAGCACACCCGAGCGCACCAGGAAGGTGCCGAGCAGCGACAGCGAGAATGTCAGGATCGCAAGAAGAATGGTCCAGACCTTCAGTGCGTCGCGCTTCTCCATCACCACCGCCGAATGCAGCAGCGCGGTGCCCGCGAGCCACGGCATCAGCGAGGCATTCTCCACGGGGTCCCAGAACCACCAGCCGCCCCAGCCGAGTTCGTAGTAGGCCCAGTACGACCCCATCGCGATGCCCAGCGTCAGGAATATCCATGCCATCAGCGTCCATGGCCGCACCCACCGCGCCCATGCGGCATCGATGCGGCCTTCGATCAGCGCCGCGACGGCGAAGGAAAACGAAATCGAGAAGCCGACATAGCCGAGGTAGAGCATCGGGGGATGGATCGCGAGGCCGATGTCCTGCAGGATCGGATTGAGGTCGCGGCCCTCGATCGGCGGATTGGCGATCCGCGCGAACGGGTTCGAGGTCGCGAGAATGAACAGATAGAACGCCGCGCCGATCCATGCCTGCGCCGCCAGCACGAGCGCGCGCAGCGTGCGCGGCAGATTGTTGCCGAAAGCGGCCACAAGCGCGCCGAACAGCGCCAGGATCAGCACCCACAGCAGCATCGAGCCTTCGTGGTTCCCCCATACACCGGTGATCTTGTAGATCATCGGCTTCAGCGAATGGGAATTCTCGTAGACGTTCGCAACCGAGAAATCCGACGTGACATGCAGCCAGGTCAGCGCCGCGAACGACAGCGCGGCAAACGCGAACTGCGTCAGCGCCGTGGAGCGTGCGACATTCATCAGCGCCGGATCGCGCAGGCGCGCGCCAATCACCGGCACGACCGACTGGATCAGCGCCAGAACCAGCGCCAGAACCAACGCGTAATGTCCTGCCTCGGCGATCACTTCGCGTTCCCCTGCAGGTTTTGGGCATTCGCCGGCTTCTTCTCGTAGTCGTCCTTCCAGTGACCGGTCTTTTTCAGTTCGTCCGCGACGGCCTTGGGCATGTAGGTTTCGTCATGCTTGGCGAGGACCGTATCTGCCTTGAACACGCCCTGCGCGTCGAGCGCGCCTTCGGAAATGATGCCCTGCCCCTCGCGGAAGAGGTCTGGGAGAATCCCCTGATAGGTCACCGGCAGGATTGCGTTTCCGTCGGTGACCTCAAACTTCACTTTAAGCTGCTCGCCGCGCACCAGCGATCCCTCGCGCACCATGCCGCCGAGGCGGAAGCGCTGGCCGGGCTGAATGTGCTTTTCGGCGGCCATGGTCGGCGTCGAGAAGAACAGAATGGAGTCGCGCAGCGCATTGAGGACGAGCGCCGCCGCAATCGCCAGCACCGCCAGCGAACACCCGATCAATGTCAATCGCCGCTGTTTGCGCGTCATCGTATCATTTCCGTTTGTATCTGAATGCTTGCCGTCCTCGCGCTCTGCTCCCTCTCCCCAATGGGGAGAGGGTTGGGGTGAGGGGCGCTAGATGCTCGAAGTAAAATCCGATCCCCCTCACCCGGATTGCTTCGCAATCCGACCTCTTCCCGCCGGGGAGAGGTGAAAAGAGCTCCGTCATTGCGAGGAGCACTCGCGACGAAGCAATCCATTCTTTCTGTTCCAAAAGATGGATTGCTCGCTTCGCTCGCAATGACGTGGCTGATGCAACCCGCATTTATCCATCCAGTCCAAGGCTCTTGAGACCGTCGTTCAACTGCTGCAACCGCCCGGCGTCGTTGCCGACGGCGCCCCGCGCATCGATCAGCGCAGCCTGCGCCTTGTCACGTTCTCCGAGGACCATATAGGCGCGCACCAGCCGCAACCAGCCTTCGACATCGTTGCCGTTGTCCTTCAGCCGCGTGGCGAGACGATCCACCATGCCGCGGATCATCGTGTTGCGGTCGCCTTCGGTCATGTCCTTGGCAGCCGCGATGGTGTCGTCGGACAGTTTGGGCGCAACCACCCCAACGCGCACCAGCGCGCCCTGCACCAGCGGACGCCACGGCGCATCGGCCGGCGCCGACGCCAGCATACCGCGCCAGATATTGATGGCATCGTCCTTGCGGCCGTCCTGCTCGGCCGCGAGGCCGGTGAAATAGCGCGCCTTCACCTCATTCGGATCGAGCGCGATGGCGCGGTCGAACTCGGCCTTGGATTCGGCAGTCACGACCCCGCCGCTCGCTGCGGCAATCGCTTCGCCGAGATCGGCGCGGCGCGATGCGCTCTCGCCGTTGTAGGTGATGGAATTGCGCCAGGCGCGCACTGCGTCGTCGTAGCGGCCGATCCGCGCCAGCACCGGGGCCAGCACGTCCCAGCCTCGCCCGTCGGTCGGATTTTTCTCGAGATGGGTTTCGACCTGCGCCACCAGCTTGTCCATCGACGCGGTCGCAACTGCGGTACGGCTGCGTTCCGCGAGCGGAAAGTCGCCGAGCGACGGCGAGCCGAACTGCGCATAGAGCCCCACCGCGACCAGCGGCAGGCCGATGAGCGCAATCACGGCAACAGCGCGGCGAAACGAAACGCTCGACAACGATGTTGCGCCCTCCGCGGCATCCGATGCCGCGAGCAGACGGCGGCTGATCTCGACGCGCGCCGCTTCGGCCTCTTTTTCTCCGATCATGCCGGCGGCGGCGTCGCGCCGAACCTCGGCGAGCTGATCCTTGTAGACCACCGCTTCGCTGCCTTCGTGCGCCGAGGTGTTGCCGCGCCCGAGCGGCCACAGCACGGCAAATACCGCTGCGGCAGTCATCAGCGCGAACACAAACCAAAGTGTCATTTCAAAGGGTTCCCGGCAAAGTAGAACCGTTACAAGCGGCTGTTCCGTGCCGGGTTACACCATGGCTGGCGGATGGGCGCAATTGACATTTCCGTCACGGATTCAATGGGATTCGAAGCCGTCTTGCGGCCTTTTGAGAATCGCAGCTTCAGATGGAGGCCATAGCGCGCGGGCGCGTGTTCACCCTTGCGCCAGATCAACCGGCGCGCGGCTGCCTGGCGGGTTTCGCGGGCTCGGCCGCCTTGCGCTCGACCGGCCGCGCCATCTCGGCCGCCTTGCTCATCAGCGAGGCGTAATCCGGGCCGAACATCACCTCGCAGAACCGGATTGCGGCCTTCACCTGCATCAGGCGGAACGTACGGACCCGCTGATCGGTGGTGCGAAGCGATTCCACCAGCGTCTCGGTGGCCTTCTCGACATAGTGCTGCAATTCGGTGTGCGCGCGCAGCGACACTTCGTTGATGGCAAGTTCGCTGGCGTAGTTGCGGCACATCGCGACGAAATCGATCAGCGCCGCCGTCTCCTCGATGTCCACCGGATCGATCCGGTTCGCGGTGGTGACGTCCTTGTCCGGCCCCTGCCGCAGCAACCGGCGCACCCGGCCCGGCACGCTGTCGATTTCCGATTGCAGCGAATTGGAGATTTCGGAGCGGATCGCGGCGAGCTGCTTGCCCCATGCGGAGTCAGAGCGAATGTCGAGTTCGGTGCGCAGCCCGCGGACGCCGTCGTGCAGCGTCTTGAGATGGTTGGAGGTGTCCTGGAACTGGCCGCGCTTGATGTCGTTGCGCAGTTCTGCGGCGACGCGCGACAGATCGTGGATCGCCATTGTCACGGTGACGCCGAACGGCGTACCGGCCACGCGGATTTCATCGTCGGATGCGGCGACCGCGATGCCGAGGCGTACGATCTGCCAGGGTGATGCGAGCCGCTGCATCACCAGCGAGATCGCGAACGGCAGCACCTGCGGGGTTTGCAGCGACGGAATATTCAGCGCGGCCATCGTCGAGGTGATGTGGGAATCCGCGAACACCCGGATATGTCCGGTCAGCTTGTTGTTGAGTTTTTCCAGTGAATCGCTGGCTGCGAGAACCGCGCCGATCGGCGCGATGTCATCCACCACGCTCGGCGCGCCGAGGCGTCCGAGCGTGCGCTGGCGTTCGCCGCTGGACAGCGCGCCGGTGACATTGGCAATGGCTTCGGACGCGGCAACCTGCATGGTGCGGACGGCCGCATTGATGTCAGGAGCAGCAGACGCCTGCGCCAGCGCGGCCTCATAGGCATGAACGGCATCGGGAGCGCCTTCGCGCCCGAGCCATATCCAGATCGGAGCCAGCGACGAGCGCCTGATCTGGCCGGGCCTGACATGGGGAATGCTCTCGACCAGAAACGGCTCGAGCGGACGAAACACCCGCCGCATCGGATCGTCGGTCCGGGGCGTCATATCCTCGGTGGGCGCGCGCACGATCATGCGCAGTTGCTCGAGCACGAAGCCCGCAACGGCGACGTCCTCGCCGCGCTCGATCGCCCGCTCGAACTCGCGCATCAGCAGCGCCTGCGCCTTCGGCGGAAGCTGCCCAAGATAGTCTCTCAATCGTTCGATCGACGATTGGCTCATGCGCCCAAACGCTCACCTTCGGTGACACCCGGCAGGTGTCCACCGGGTGTCATAGCCGGGGCGTCGTTAATTTGGCGTTGAGGAACAGGGATTTGGGGGCCAATTGCGGCGGTACCCTAGCCCACCGCCGTCCAGGTGCCGTCCGGGTTGCGGCAGGCCGTTCCGCGCTCGGCGGTCGGCTGGCCGTTGATATAGACGGTGTGGGTAAAGGCGCGGCAGCGGGTCCCACGCCTGGTATAGGCCGGACCCGGCACGATGTTGCCGTAGCGGCCGGTGTCCGGATTGCGCCAGTCCACGGGCGCGCCCGGCGCACCCCGGTCGAGGGCGTTCATTTCGGCCTCATAGGCGTACTGCCGATCCTGCTCGTCCATCGACGCGCCGACCCGGTTGCCGATCAGACCACCGATGGCCGCACCGGCCATCGCCGCGCCGACCCGCTCGCCCGTCCCGCCGCCGATGGCCGAGCCGATCAGCGCACCGCTCAGCGCGCCGATCACGGTCCCGGAATTTTCCTTCGGTCCGCTGTCGGCGGCACAGCCGCCGAGGGTCAGTGTGGCCGCGAGCAGAATGGCGGCTGTCTGATGATGCATAGTGTCGTCCCCAAAATTCACTGCGGACATGGATCGTCCGGCGGCGCTTTGGAACGGACGAATGGGGCGAGAGAGCGGCGGTTAAATCCCCGGCAGCACCAGTTCCGACCGCAGGCCGCCGATGGGGGCCGCGCCGAGCGTGAGGCTTCCACCGTAGAGTGCGGCGAGATCGGTCACGATGGACAGGCCGAGGCCGGAGCCCGGCTTGGTCTCATCCAGCCGCTGGCCGCGGCGCGCCACTTGGGTCCGCTCGGCCGGTGACAATCCCGGGCCGTCGTCATCGACGATGATGCGCAGGGTCGGATCGAGCGCCCCGCCGGGCGTCAGTTCCAGAAGCACCTCGATGAAGACCTTCTGTGTCGCCCACTTGCAGGCATTGTCGACGAGGTTGCCGACCATCTCCTCGAGATCCTGCCTTTCGCCGCGGAATTTCGCTCCCGCGTTGACCTCGGCATCGATCAGAATGTCCCGGTCGCGGTGGATTTTTTCCATCGTCCGCGCCAGCGCCTCGATCACCGGCGCAACATCGGTCACCGTGCCGATGGTGGTGACGCGGGCGGCGATGCGCGCGCGCTCCAGATGATGCGCAACCTGATCGCGCATGATCTCGGCCTGCTCCAGAACCTTGATCGCCAGCGGATCGTCCCGGTTGGCGCCCGCTTCATTGACGATCACCGACAGCGGCGTCTTGATCGCATGGGCAAGATTGCCGACATGGGTGCGCGAGCGCTCGACGATGGCGCGGTTGGCGTCGAGCAGCGCATTGGTTTCGCGCGCGAGCGGCGCGATCTCCTCGGGAAACTCGCCCTCCAGCCGGTCGGCCTGACCCGAGCGAATGGCCGCCAGCGAATTGGAAATGCGCTTGAGCGGCGCGAGGCCGTAACGCACCTGAAAGATCGTGGTCAGCAGCAGCCCGACCGTCAGCGCCGCGAACGTCACCGTCAGATAGGTGTTGAACGCCCAGGTTTCATCCTCGATCTCGGTGGCGTCGCCCGCCACCGTCGCGAGGAATTTTCCCTCGGTGCCGAGATCGACCGGCCGCTCCACCATGCGCAGACGCTGGTTTTCCGGTCCGATGACATAGCCGAGCCGCACGCCGGACTGATCCAGATCGATACCTTTGTCTTCGAGCCTGGGCAGCGACGCATCCCACAGCGAACGCGACGCGCGCACCTCCGGCTTGTCGCCATCGGTCCGCGCCATGCGCCAGTACCAGCCCGACAGCGGCAGTTCGAACAGCGGCTCGCCCAGCGACTGCACGGACCGTTCGGACTTGTCGCTGGAATCGTCAGGCTGCGCGGCTTCGGCGATCAGGGTGCGGAGATAGAAATTGAGCCGGCGGTCGAAGGCGCGCTCGGTCGAACGCTTGTAGACCGTCGACAGCACGATCCCGGTGATGACAAGGATCAGCACCACCCACGCCGTCGCCGACAGGAACAGACGTGTTGCGAGGGATTTCGCGTGACGATTCAAAAAAACTTATCCCAGGTATGGCGCATGCCCAGTGGCGTGTTCAACCGCGTCATTGCGTGGAGCACTTGCGACGAAGCAATCCAGTTCTTTGCACGGCCCTGGATTGCTTCGCTTGCAATGACGGTGGGCGATTCCGCTCCACCTGAGCCTATCACACTTTACCGCGCGTCGGTTGCGGAAGCCTTTGTATCCGCCACCGGCGGCGTCAGCAGATAGCCGAGGCCCCGCACGGTCTGGATGATGTCGACGTCGAGCTTCTTGCGGATGCGTCCGACGAACACTTCGATCGTATTGGAGTCGCGATCGAAGTCCTGATCGTACAGATGCTCGACAAGTTCGGTGCGCGACACCACACGGCCGGAATGATGCATCAGATACGCCAGCAGCCGGTACTCGTGCGACGTCATCTTGATCGGGTTGCCGTTGACGCTGACGCGGTTGGTGCGGGTGTCGAGCATCACCGGCCCGCAGGTCAGTTCGGACTGGGCATGGCCCGCGCTCCGGCGCAGCAGCGCGCGAATTCGGGCGAGAACTTCTTCGAGGTGAAACGGCTTGGCGACATAGTCGTCGGCGCCGGCATCGAAGCCCTGCACCTTGTCGCTCCAGCGGTCGCGTGCGGTCAGGATCAGCACCGGCATGGTGCGCTTGTTGCGCCGCCAGGCCTCCAGCACCGAGATGCCGTCCATTTTGGGGAGCCCGACGTCGAGCACGACGGCGTCGTAGGGCTCGCTGTCGCCGAGGAAGTGCCCCTCCTCGCCATCGAATGCGCGGTCTACGACATAGCCTGCGTCCGACAAGGCTGTCGTGAGTTGGCGGTTGAGATCGGGATCGTCTTCAACAACGAGAAGGCGCAACGTCGTCTCCAGGTGGCAAGCTTGCGATAACCTAACATGAACGCCGCGGCGGTGAATGCACCATGAACGGAAGCCGTGCCGGAGGTTACTTTTTCTCCATACTCACTTCTTCTTCACGACCGCCTTGACCAGTTTGTCGAGCACGCCGGGGGTCTCCTGGCCGGTTGCGAGGCTGAGTTTTTCCCGGGTCCGGCCGCTGACATAGACGCCTAACACGCCGAATCGGAACCCCCAATAGCTCACCAAGAGGCCGGTCGCGCCGATCAGGGCGTTGATCGCCGTCATGTCGCCGGTCCAGAACTCGTGGACCAGAACGGCCCACAAGGCTGCGCATTCCAGGGTTAACTCCAGAGCGTAAAACGGACGCCACAGCCTTTGAACGACATCCTCGCTGCCAAGTTCCGCGCGGATCGTCGCCTGCGTTTCGGCAACCGAGCCGCGCACCGCCTCCGCCTCGGCGCGGACGGCCTCCGTCCAAGCGTTCTCGGCCAGCGCGATCCTGTCTGCGCCGCAGGACGGCAACGCCTTGCCGACCGCCTCCGGCGTTGGCTCCGATGCGCCGACCACCTCGGCCAGGATGCGCCCCGCCGCGCCGCCGAGCGGGCCGCCAAGCGCGGTTCCCAGTATCGGCGCACCGAGCCCGATCACCTGTTTGGCGAGACTAGCCCAATCCATTGGACGTCCTTTCTGTGAATGCTGTGACCGCCGCTTCCTGAGCGGCGCGATGACGCCAGCGCCAGATCAGAAACACGGCGACTGAAGCTGCAAGCGCTGCTGCGACAACCAGTGCGGCGACTTCAAAGCGCGACGTGGTGGCGGCCGCGGCAGCGCCCGCCGCAATCACCGCGCCCGCCGACGCGGGACCGGCTGGATTTTTCACAGGCACAACGGCCTTGCCCGCAGAGGTTTCGGCAGACGTTGCCGCAACCGGCGTTCGCCCTTGCGCCATCGCCAGCGCCGCAACGCGCACGCCATTGACGCGCGCCGTCCAGCCGCGTCCGAACACCGGAAAGATTTTCAGCCCTTGCAGGAACGCGAGCCGTTCCGCGCAGATCGCGGCAACGAGATCGCCAGCGTTGCGCCTGGATGTTGCCGCGATGACGTCGTTCGTGACCGCGCTGGTTGAGTCCGGCATCTCGAGCACGCGGCGCAGGACCTTGCCGGCACGGCCGATGCCGGAGTTCACGCCGTAGTCGAACACCGCATAGTCGACGCCGGCGGGAAGCTCGTCGCAGCGCATCGCATTCCAGTAATGCTTGCGATAGATTTTCCGCGCGGCGCTTTGCGGCATCGTCCGCACATCGTCCGCTGTGGCGTTGCCCTTCCAGTAACGCCGCGCGTCGGCAAGCGTGATGCCGAAATTGGTCGGCCCGCCCGGATCGGAGGGATGATCGGTGTAACCGCCTTCGTCCTTCAGCAGCCGCGTCAGCGCCGCGTTGTAAGATTCCGCGGCCATCAGTTGTACTGCCCGCCGGTCGCTGTCGTTCCCGCGGTCGAACCGGGCAATGTCGCGCCTGATGACAGGATCACGCCATTCAGCGTCACCGAGTAGCGCGATCCCGTTGCGGAGCCGGAATACGTGTTTGAGACCGCGACGATCTGGGCGACGATGGTTGCGTTGGCAAAAGCCGTGAAGGCCGGCGTGCCGGTCAGCGTGACCGTGCGGCCGATCACGGCGATCGAACCGCCCGCAGTTTCGCTCCACCAGTGATAGAGCGAACCGCCGGAAATGGTGTAATCCGCCGACACCGCGATCTGCCCGGCGTAACTGCTATGCATGTGCGCAGTCGCGCAGGTGCCGAACTCCATCTTGCCGGTGACGTTGATACGCCCGGCCTTCGTCGCGTTCAGGCCGCTGCCCGCCGTCGCGGTCACCAGCTTGAAGCCGCCGATCCCCAGTTCGGCGCCATTCGAGACGCTGACGGCATCCCCGGTGACGCTGATGACGACATTGCCCGGCGTGGTGGTATCGCCCTGAAGCACCGGCACGCCGCCGACGAACGGGCTCGTTACGCTCACACCGGCCGTGTAAGTGCCGTTGCCGACCTGGATCGTGACTGCCTTCCCGTTCAGATCGAGACCTGCAACGGCACTGATCGCTTTCTGAATCGTCAGAAAAGCGCCGCCTGAGACGTTCGACAATCCGTCGTTGCTGTCGCTTCCGTCGGTTCTCACATAATATGTGCGGCTGGCAGCTAGCGTCTCGCGGCCGCCAGGACGCGACATCGCACGCCAGCGTGCGGCGGTGCCGTCGTAACGCAGCAGCGCAGCCTGCTTTCCGGCAATCGTCAGATCGGTGCCAAGTGCGAAGCGGTTGGCGGCCGTCGATGACGCGCTCTCGTTGAGCAGCGAAATGATCTGGCTGCCGGTGTTGATGAGAGCGATCACGCGGCCCTCCGCCCCGCCCGCCAGTCCCGACACACTCCGCAGCGTGTCGGACGACAGGTTGAGAACCGACACCGCGCCGAGACCGGACGGATTGTAATCGTTCTGGTTCGCCGTGATCTGCGACGGCGAGATCACGCCCGTCAGCGACAGACCGCGCGGAAACGCGGCATTGCCAGAACTCTGGTCGATCGCGAGCGCCTCGACGAATGTTGAGCCGTCGCTGGAGACTTTCAGCTTGAAATCATCGGAGCCGATCAGGCCGAATTCGGCGCGGCCGGAAAACGCATCGGAGAATACGACCGACGCGGTCTTCGCACTGGCTTCCTTGGAAATTTGCACGCGCATGTGACCGGTGCCGCCGCCAGCGACGGAAACCGCATTGAACAGCGCCGCATTCGATTTCACGGTCAGCAGATTGGGAGCGCTCGCCGTATCGTTGACGCCGAGTTGTGCGACGCTGCCTGGCATCGCGCCAGCGCCGCCCGCGACATCGGTCCATGCCGTCCCGTCATAGACCAGCAACGCGCCATCGGCGTCGCACCATGCACACCAGCCGGACTTCGGGATCAGAAAGCGCCATGCGCCGTCTTGATAGGCGGCGACCGCGTCAGCGTGTCCGGCCCATGAGCCGGTCGCGCCGCTCGCGATGATATGACGATCGCCTTCCGCCGGCGTGGTGGGCGGCGCGGTGCGGTCGGCATCGAGAACGCCGATCTGCACCACGGCGTCGACCGCGACCGCTGCGGCCTCAATGGGCGCGAGGCCGTAATGATCGTCGAGCGGATGAAAGAATGTCAGATGGAGGATCGGCGGCACGCTCGAGCCAAGCTGATCGAAGCGTACGCTGCGTCCCGCGACGCTGTATTCGTAGGCTTCCGCCCAGCCGTCGTGCCCGGGCACCACCTTCATGCGGTCAGGCCGCAGCGCGTAAAGCTCGCGCACCTCCTCGCCGAGCGCAACGGCCTCGACATAGGCATTTCCCGCAAGCAGCATGTGCGCGTACAGCGCCTCGAAAAAACTCGCGCCGTCCTGCCGCGCATTGGGCCGTGTCAGAAGCTGCAGCAGGGGATGCGCCTCGCGCTCCTGCGCGCCCTCATACAACAGAAACCCGCACGACGCGGCGTTCTCCGCGATCAGCCGCACGGCGCGATGCACGATGGCGTTGGCGAGATAACCCTCGCGCGCCAGCGCCGCATAATCGCGCGGCGTCCATCGTGCCCGTCCGCCGGACTCGAATGCGAGCACCTGCGCGGTGCGCGAGGCTTTCGCTTCGGGAGCGCGGAAGAGGTTTTTGAAGTTGAGCATGGGAGTCCTTTCTCTCACGAGGCAGAGAGAACGTCGGGGCAAGCATCATCATCAGGGTCGTCCCCACGAAAGCGGGGACCCATACTCCCTGAACTATCGTTATGAACGCAGCAGTTTCGATGCGTCCTTTATCGTCACATCATTTGGTGATTATGGGTCCCCGCTTTCGCGGGGACGACATCGTCAAAAATTGCCAGGCCGCGCATAACAGCTAACCTACAATCCCCGCACCCGCGGCTGTGCTCGTGCCGTGAACGTCAGCGACGCGATCGCCCACACCAGCGCATCGAGCCGGTCCGGCGAGCGGCCGGACGTCAGCCCGCCCGGACCGAAGTCGCACATCTCGTCTTCCAGCGGGGGAAACATGCCGGCATGTTTAACGCGGCCCTGCTCGTAGAGTGTCGCGACGGGCTCGGCGCGCAGATATTTCCCGCGATGCGCGCGGACGGACACCACCGGCACGCTGGCATCGACTTCATTGATCACCGAACGCACCATCTCGCCGCCCTGATTGACCTCGGCGACAAGCGCATCGGCTTCCAGCTTTCGCCACAGTGCGATGGCCTTCGCTGCCCACACCGCAGGCGTCGCTTGCGATACCGTTTCGTCGGCGATCACATAGATCGCGCCCTCGCCCGTGATGCCCGCCGCGACAATGCCGCAGGCGTCCGCGCGCTTGCCAGACGAGGCCGGCGGATCGACCGCGACCACGATACGCGAAAGCGGCGGCGCGTCGCTCACACGGCAAGTCTCGATCAGCGCCCGCGACCACAGCGCGTCGGGGCGATCCTCGATGATCTCGCCGTCCAGTTCCTGCCGCCCGAGCCGCGTATCCTTGTAGCGCGCGAGCACGCCCTTCAGGAATGTCGGCGCAAGATGGTATGCGTTGGCCTGTGTGCCTGCGCGCGTCACGACACTGGTCGGCTCCAGCATCAGCCGCTTGATCAGCGCGGTCGGCCGCGGCGTGGTCGTGATCAGTTGCCGCGGCTGATGGCCGAGGCGCAGACCGAATTGCAGCATGTCGAAGGTCGCCTGCGCATAGCGCCACTTCGCCATCTCGTCGGACCAGGCGCAGCCGAATTGCGGCCCGCGCAGACTTTCGGGATCTTCCGCGGAGAAGGCATAGGCCACCGCGCCGTTGCTCCATTCCAGCCGCCGCCGCGACGAGGTCCACACCGGGCGTTCATCGCGGCGATGAACGGCGAGCAGGCCGGAAATTCCCTCTACAATCACCTCGCGCACATCGTGTTCGGTTTCGCCGACCAGCGCGATGTTGGTCACCGGCGCATCGGCCAATGGCGCAAGCCCGAGCGCCTGCGCCCTCACCCATTCCGCGCCGGCGCGTGTCTTGCCGGCGCCGCGCCCGCCGATCAGCAGCCATGTCAGCCAGGGTTGGCCATTCGGTGCCAGGAGTGGCGGCACCTGATGATCATGCGCGAACACATCCCACCGGCCGAACAGCAGCTCGAGTTCAGCCCGGCTCATCCCCTCGATCAGAAACCGGCGCTGCGCTTTCGACCAGCCCTTCCAGGCGTCGCGAAAGCTCGCGGCGGAATTCGTCGAGGTCTCGGGGGATGGCATCGTCATCGGCCTTCGCGTTGTCGTCAGTCCCACGCTCCTGCTCACGCAGCCGCATCACTTCTTTCAGTGTGCGCGCGAGTGAGGCCAGCACCCGGGCGCGGCTTTCGGTCTCGATGCGCTGCGCGGGATACAGCCGCGACGGGTGACCGACGATGCGCTCGATCTTCGACAGTTCGCGCTCGATCGCATCGCTGACCCGCGCAACCATCGAAGTCGCCGGCGTATCGCCTGGCGGCGGATCGGCCGCGATGTCGGTGGCCGTCTGCTTTCTGGGCTTGAGACGCGTCGTCCGCCGCGCGCTGCGCGCCGTGATCGCCTCGTTGGCGTCATGATCGTTCGGATCGGCGACAAGATTGCCGGGATGTTCGTAAGTGACTCTCGCACGCGGACGCTTTTCCCCTTCAGGCTTCGCCGCGGTGGGCTTCCTTGCAGTCTTCGCGGCAATCTTTCCGGCGCGGCTCTTTTTGACGGGCGCCGTCTTGACCGCGGTTTTCCTGACCGTTTTCTTGGCAGTTTTCCTGGCCGTCTTCTTCACAACCGTCTTGCGTGCAGCCTTCTTCGCCGCCGGCCTCTTGACCGGAGCTGAAACAGGCTTTTTCGGCATTGTGAAAGCTCTCGTATCGAAACGAAAACGCCGCGCTCAAGGCGCGGCGATCAACCGATTATTGCTGTCATTGCCGGGCTCGACCCGGCAATCCATCTGCTTGAGGAAGCTGTCCGGTGGATGCGCGGATCAACCCCGCGCATGACACTCAGAGCATCACGCGATGCCGTTCAGCGTGCCTACGTCCGGAAGAAAATGAACCAGATGATCGCCAGCACAAAGCCGGCAGCGATGGTGCTAATGGTCAGCAGCGCCAGGACGGACGGTCCCGGTTCCCCCTGCCGCGCTTCGGTCGGCGTTTCGACAACCCGCCGATGTCCTTCTGCGTGTTCGACTTTTGCCATTGCGTCCTCATTCACTGGAATGCGCGAAACGGCCCGCGCATCATATGAAGGGCAACGCCCGATGGCAGATGAGGTTCCTGATCGAACCGATGCCGCCGCGTGCATGTCTCTCAGGCACAACTCTGGAGCATGCGATAACCCTACTGCGGGAGCGTTACGCTGTCAAGGACTATTTTCCTAGAATCGACCCTGCTGAAAACCGGTCCGTCAGTGCACCGTGTGCCGCTGGCGCGAAATCTCGGCCTGCCGCAAAATTTCAAGCGGCAGCCACGGCTTTTGCATGAACATGGTATTGTCGGGGACATCCTCGATGGCCTGCTCCGATGTCACGATGACATCGATATGCGGAAACCGCTCCATCGCGATCCACGCCAGTTCGATTCCCGACATCTCGCCGTGAAGATCCGCGTCGGTGAACATCAGCATCAGGTCCCCGCCGGTTTGTTCAAGCACGGCGGCGGCCGCCTCGGCGCTCCTGCACTGAATGACGTTGAGATCGCTCTCCTCGAAAATCAGGCTGACGAGCTCCCGCTGCAGCTGATCGTCTTCGACGACCAGCACAGTCTGTTTCAGGGCGTGTCCCATGGGGTCTCCCCTTTCCATGAAGAAAGGCAATGCACGAAGGCGGGAGAAGTTCGCCTGATGCCGAGGAACCAAATCAGCAATGTCACGTTTTCCTTCGCGTTACGAGTTACACCATCGAGGTACATCGTGAAGCAAACCGTCGATCGCGTGATGAAGGCGTTCGCACAAAAGCATAAGGCGATGACGCCCGAACAGGAGCGCCGCGTTCGCAATGAGGTTTCCGATTTCGTTGCGAAACTTCTCGAGACGCGCGCGTCGCAGTTCACCAAATTCGGCAATGCGCGGCTGCGGGAAACCGAGCCGCATATTTAGTTCTCATTCGACAGAAGCTACCGCAAAACTGCATACCCGCCGGACCGAGGCGGGTTTTTCATCGCCGAATGGAACTCCGCGGGAGGAACCGGAATCCTCGAAAGCCGTTTCCACCTCACAGTGTGGAGACCCGATCATGACAGCTCAAGAGCATGTTCTCGACGCGGTTCTACGGGCACAGGGCGTTCTGGCCGACTATATCGAACCAGGCCCGCGCGACTGTGCCCAGACGCTTAGCAAGCTTTACGCGATCTTCGCTGACGACAGGCTGACCAACGCCGTCAACACTCTGAATCTGGAAGCCGTTCACGCGGCAATGGCGTCGGCGGATACGTCCAAGCAGATATTCACCTCTCCTCGTCGTCGAACCAGCGGTTGACGCGACCGCCATTCGTATCGCGCGCCGCTCCTGCGGTCACATCGTATGGGATATGAGCAATCTGGATCGTGGTGGCTCGCAACACGACTGGTGGCGCTAAGACGCGCTCACCCACCTCTCCTCTTTGTAGTCGAACCAGCGGCTGAAGCGCCTGCCGTCCCATTCGTATTGCAGATGCCGCTCCTGCATGGGAACGCCGGCGACATCCGGCCAGAACGCGGCGATGCATGAGCCGCCCTCGTCCCGCACGCTGGGATAGACAATGCCGTCGCTGCCGTCGTCGCGCAGCTTCAACGCAAACGGCCGGCTGTGCGCGTAGCTCTCGCTGTCCAGGATCAGCCGCCTTGTCTTGTCGTCGAGCTTCGTCACGTCGTGAAGTTTCGCATCGACGTGACCGAGCAGCACGCGCATGTCTTCCCGGCGCGGCGGGTCGCTGGAATCCGCTGCGAAGCGCGCGAAGTGATAGCCGGTTTCCCTGATTGCGGTGGGCAACGTGCGCGCGGCGTAATAGACGCCGTAGCTGCCGTCCGAAAAACGCGAGCCATTGCGGTTCACATGGGTGAACGGCGCCATCACCCACGATGCGTTCGGCCCGGTCACGCGCCGCTCCGGCGGCACCAGCGCGATCTCGCCGGCCTCATCGCGCAGCCGTGGATTGGTCGCCTGTTCAAGATCGGTCAGCACATCCCAGACGGCAGGATCATCCGAGACGCGCTCGAACAGCGCGATCGGCGGATAGCGCGAGGCGATGATGCGCCATGCTTCCCGCCAGCGCACACGCGTGGTGTCAGGTGCTTTTGCCGTCACGACCACGGCGCGCGCGCGGCATCGACATAGGCGCGCACCGCCGCGAGATCCGTCACGTCCCCGGCGGTCATTCTTGCCAGCGGAGTCTGTCCGGCGAACGAACGGTTCGGCCGCAGCACCCAGCCGTCGGCCAGCGCGGCATCGGAATAGATGATCTGCAACGCCTTCCAGATGCCGGCGACATAGCCGATCCGGCGCAGCGTATCGTCCGGCAGGCGCGCGGCCTTGCCGCTCTTCCATTGAAAAAACGTGCGCTCCGGAGGGTTGCCGAGGATGCGCCGCGCGTCGCTGTTGCCGACGCCCCAGCGGGCCATGATGCGGAAGAAACCTTCCAGCGCGAGGCCGTGACGGTCGGCAGGAACAAGTTCCGATGCTGTCTGCGATTTTGCAGGCATTTGCCTATCCTCTGCAATCTTGCATAAGATAGGAACCTTGCCTGCGGGCGTCAACGGCTCATCCGGCCGCTATGGGGCCGCCGGAATGACACTTCTGGAGCATGCCGGAACCGTAACCCGGCAGTGTCACGCTGTCAAGGATTTATTTCCTATCTAGGGACAGCCGCGCGGCCCATCCGGCGTCGGTCGCATCCCTTAATAACTTCCTCGTCAAGAAGTAGCCGCGCGGGCCGGGATGCAGACTCCCGTCGCAATCCGCTGCGGGATACGCCTCTCGCAATAGCTGTTGCAGACGGGCCCGTTCAGTCTGGTGCATTTCGCCATGCAGGCAGCATAGGTGCAGCTCACACCCATGGGTTGGGAGGCCGCCGCCGTTCCCGGGAATGAGGTTGCACTTGCGATCAGATGAACGATCAGCCAGGCCGAGTTCAGCATGCTGCCACTGCTCCGTTCGCGGAGTGCAGCACGACAGGGGGTCGCGTGCAACGCAGCCGGACACCTTGTTGCCATTCCCGCCTTATGCGCCGAAGTTCGTCACCGTTTCGCCTTATCGCGCAAACAGCGGGATCAATCCCTACTCCGCCATCTCGGCGGGGGCCTGTTGCGGCCCCGCCAGCGGGCGCTCTTCCATCAGGATCACCAGCGTCGCGGCGGTCGTCAGCAGAACCGCGGCGGCGGCGAACACGTAGCGGAACGCGACGATCATGTCGCTCGCGGCGATCGCATGCTTCGAGCCGATCTGATGTTCGGCGCCGATGGTGAGGTTGCCGCCGAGCACCATCAGCAGGATCGCGGTGAACACCGCAACGGTGAACGACGCCATCAGCGAGCGGAAGAAATTCATCGCACCGGTCGCCGTGCCGACCTGCATGCGCGGCACTGCGTTCTGGATCGACACAACGCTGACCGGAAACACCGTCCCGAGACCCACCGCCATGAACGACAAGGCCGCGAGCAGTTGCCACAGCGGCAGCGGCGTCGCCACTGCGAGCGCCGTCGCGGCACACGCTGCGACGGTCACACCGCCGATGGCCGCGCGCTTGTAGTGTTTGGTGAACATCATCGCGCGGCCCGCGGCCCATGCGCCGAGCACCGACACCGCGACCAGCGGAATCAAGGCGAGGCCCGCTTCACTCGCGGACAATCCGTACACCACCTCGTAGTAGAGCGGCATGTGCACTGTAAGGCCGATCATCGTGCCGATGGCGCAGCCGCCCGCCGCCATCGCGTACGGCACCACCGATCCCGACAGCAACGGAATCGGCAAGAACGGTTCACTGGTGCGCTTCGCATGCCAGACAAATGCGACGCCGAGAAATAGCGCCGATCCGATCATGGCGATAATCGCGGGCGATGCCCAAGCGAAGCGGTTGCCGCCCCACGTCAGCACCAGCATCACGATCACGGCGGATGCCATCAGCAGCACGCCGCCGAGCCAGTCGACCTTGCGCCTGCGGTGAAACACGGGAATCTTTTTCATCTTCGGCAGCAGCAGCGCCAGCGACAGCGCGCCGAGCGGCAGGTTGATCCAGAAGATCACCGACCAGTGCAGATGCTCGGCGAACAATCCGCCGAGCACCGGACCGCCGATGCCGGCGGCGACCCACACCGACGAGAAATAGGCCTGGTATTGGCCGCGTTCGCGGGGTGTCACCACGTCGGAGATCACCGTCTGCACCAGCGGCAGGATACCGCCGCCGCCGATGCCCTGAAGGGCGCGCGCGAGAATCAGCGTCAGAATATTCGGCGCGATGGCGCACAGCACGGAACCCAGCAGGAACAGCGCCAGCGAGACGATGATCATCGCGCGGCGGCCGTAGATGTCGCTCAGCGTGCCGTAGACCGGCGCGACCGCCGTTGATGAAAGCAGATAAGCGGTGATGACCCACGACAGATTGCTGACGTCGTGAAACTGCCGGCCGATGGTCGGCAGCGCGGTCGCGACAATGGTCTGGTCGAGGGCGGTGAGGAACATCGTGAGCATCAGGCTCAGCAGGATGGTCCGCACTTCGCTCTTCGAGAGCGGCGGCGCCGGCACGATCGGCGGCGCTTCCGACAGATCGATCACTTCGCTGGCGATGTTGGCAACGTCGTCCGGTGTATCCAGCGCCTGCGCCTCATCGGCCATATCGCCGCGCTGTCGATGTGTCTCGGTCATGAGGCTGGACGAGGTCCGGAAAATGTTTCTGAAGAAGGATCAAGCCGCAAATGACTTGAACTCGAAATGTACGGGATGACACCAGCCTTATCCTGTTTCGCGCGGCTTCATAAGCGGCGCAGGCGCATGGGTGCACCGCGCGGAAGGACCATCACGTGGGCGTTATCCGTCGCCTGATATACCGTGGATAGGTTACTTGGACGGTGGCCGCTGCTTCATCCGCGCCCGCTTCGGAATCACGCCGGGCCACTGCACGATGTGGTCCTCAAGATCGGCTTCCTCGATCTCGTCCTCGCTGCCCCACACCCTGCCCTGCACCGAAACGCCGGCTTCATGGACGGTGTTGGGGTCGCCGGAAATCAGTGGGTGCCACCAGTACAGATCGCGGCCCTCGGCCACGAGCTTGTAGCCGCAACTCGGCGGCAGCCAGTTCAACGTCCGGACGTTCTCCGGCGTCAGCCGCACGCAGTCGGACACCTTGGCCGACCGGTTGGGATAGTCCTTGCAGGCACAGAGCCCGGCATCGAGCAGCCTGCAGGAGATGTGGGTGAAATAGATCTTGCCCGTATCCTCGTCTTCCAGCTTTTCCAGGCAGCAGCGCGCGCAGCCATCGCACAGGCTTTCCCACTCGCTGTCGGACATCTCCTCCAACGTCTTGGTTTTCCAGAAAGATTCGCTTTGGGTCGAGGGCGGCCGAGGCCGGGCTGTCATGGCTTTGAACCTGCTGGGATCCTGAAGCGTCCTTACGCTAATATGGTGCTTTATGAGCCTTGGCGGCTGTTGCGCAAGCGGCAAGGTGCCGGTCGGTGTTGCCGGCGCCGAAAAACGTGGGCAGCATTCACCGTCATCATTAAAAAACCAACGCGGCCATTGGTTTATGGTTCATGGTCGGCTAGAAGATGGCGGATTCCCGCTGGCAAAATCGGCCCTCCGGTCGCCTTGGGGATGCCGCAAATTGATCAGCATCGTTTAACCAGCGCTTTTCATCCGGCGACTCGTGATCCCGTTTCGCCGCGTCATTATCAAGGGTTCCGGTGCGCCAGATCGTACCCAGCGAGTGGAAGAAATGGTTCCGGCACTTCCTGCTGGACCTCGACGCGCGAATTGATTCCTCGCTGTTTAATTCGGCTGTCGGCCTGCGCGAGCTCTGGGAGCGCTATTCGACCTTCATGGATCGCTTCTATGTCGGCCGCTGGAAGCGCTGGGTTTTCATCGAGCCGCTCTCCGAAGGCGCAACTATCGGTCTCGCCGGCCTTGTTCTGATGCTCGCGCTGGCCATCCCGGCATTTCGCGAAACTTCCGATGACGACTGGCTGAAGAAATCCGATCTCGCCGTGACATTCCTCGATCGCTACGGCAATCCGATCGGCAGCCGCGGCATCAAGCACAACGATTCGATTCCGCTCGAAGATTTCCCCGACAACCTGATCAAGGCCACTCTCGCCACCGAGGATCGCCGCTTCTACGATCACTTCGGCATCGACGTCGCCGGCACAGCGCGCGCTCTGATGACCAACGCGCAGGCGGGCGGCGTCCGGCAAGGCGGCTCATCGATCACGCAGCAGCTCGCGAAAAACCTGTTCCTCAACAACGAGCGCACCATCGAGCGCAAGGTGAAGGAGGCGTTCCTTGCGATCTGGCTGGAAACGCGGCTGACCAAGAACGAAATCCTGAAGCTCTATCTCGACCGCGCCTATATGGGCGGCGGTACCTTCGGCGTGGACGGCGCGGCGCACTTCTATTTCAACAAGTCCGCACGCGACGTGAACCTTGCTGAAGCCGCGATGCTCGCCGGCCTGTTCAAGGCGCCGACCAAATACGCACCGCACATCAACCTGCCCGCTGCCCGCGCCCGCGCCAACGTCGTGCTCGACAATCTGGTCGACGCCGGTTTCATGACCGAGGGCCAGGTGTTCGGCGCACGCCGCAATCCCGCCAACGCCGTCGACCGGCGTGACGAGAACTCGCCCAACTATTATCTGGACTACGCCTTCGACGAGATGCGCAAGCTCGTCCTGACATTCCCGAAGTCCTATATTGAACGTGTCTTCGTGGTCCGCACCGCCATCGACATGAATGTGCAGCACGCCGCGGAATCCGCCGTCGAAAACCAGTTGCGCCAGTTCGGCCGCGACTATCACGCGACCCAGGCCGCCGTGGTTCTTGCCGATCTCGATGGCGGGGTGCGCGCCATGGTGGGCGGCCGCGACTACGGCGCCAGCCAGTTCAACCGCGCTGTCGATGCGATGCGCCAGCCCGGCTCCTCGTTCAAGCCTTACGTGTACGCCACTGCGCTGATGAACGGCTTCACGCCAAAATCCATTGTGGTGGACGGCCCGGTTTGTATCGGCAACTGGTGCCCGCAGAACTACGGACGTTCGTATTCGGGTTCGGTGACGCTGACGCAAGCGATCACGCGCTCCATCAACGTCGTGCCCGTCAAGCTGTCGATCGCGATGGGCGGAAAAGGTGGCCCGCGCGCCGGCCGCGCGAAGATCGTCGAGACGGCGCGCAAGATGGGCATCACCGCTCCTCTGGTCGATACGCCGTCGCTGCCGATCGGCTCGACCGAAGTGAGCGTCGTCGAGCATGCGGTCGCTTACGCCACGTTCCCGAACAAGGGACGCGCGGTGAAGCCGCATGCCGTGCTCGAAGTCCGGACCGGCGCAGGCGATCCAGTCTGGCGCTGGGACCGCGACGGCAGAAAGCCGACGCAAGCCATCCCGGCATCGGTGGCTGCCGACATGGCGGAAATGATGAGCCACGTGGTCGACGAAGGCACCGCGCGGCGCGCCCAGCTCGACGGCATTCCCGCCGCCGGCAAGACCGGTACGACGAACGCGTTCCGCGACGCATGGTTCGTCGGTTACACCGGCAACTTCACCGCAGCCGTGTGGTACGGCAACGATGATTACTCATCGACCAACCGCATGACCGGCGGCTCGCTGCCGGCGCAGACATGGCACGACGTCATGGTCGTCGCGCACCAGGGCGTTGAAATCAAGGACATCCCCGGCATCGGCGCCGGCAAGAAGCGGCCTGACGCTGTTGCTTCGGCCAACGCCAACGCGAAGGCCTCCGAGGTCAATCCCGGTCCTCCTCCGGTCCTGACCCGGCGTGGTGCGAATATCCTGGTGCGCGTCGAGAAGTTGTTCGATGATGCCGCCAAGACCGTCGCCGTGCCGGGCAAGACGTCCTCGAATGACAACGGCAAGCCGGCGCCGGCCTCCAGCGTGGCTTTCCCGGACAGTTTCGCATCGGCAACCGATCAGCCTGCGGCGGCCCAGCCGCCGCGCAAGAACTAACCGCGTCATGAGTGCGCTTCGATCGTGCGGCTGATCCTCATCACCCTTGTTACACTGATCATCGCAACCATCGTCGGCCTCGGTGCCACATGGATGACGGCGACGCGTGGCGTCAATGTCGGCACCATCAAGATCGGCGCGTGGACCGCCCGGCCCCGGACCGGGACCAGCAGCATCGACCCCTACTCGCGCGCCTCCGTCGCCCGCAGCGGCGAGCTTCCGGTCGGCACCGGTGACGGCGTGTTGTTCACCGCAAACAGGGACGATGCAGGCCGCGCGCTCGACGGACGATGCGATGTGGTCGTGAAAGGCGTGACGCCTGCTGCGCGTTTCTGGACCATGACGATTTACGATACCAAGGGCCAGCTCGTCGCCAATTCGCTCCAGCGCTACGGATTCACCAGCCAGGAAATCGTTCGCGGCTCGGACGGAAGCTTCGAGGTGCGGATCACGTCGCGCGCGCGCGCCGGCAACTGGCTGCCGACCGGCGGCCTTGACCGGTACATGCTGGTGTTGCGGCTCTACGATACGCCGGTCGGCGTCGGAACGCGTACGCAGAAGGATGCGCCGATGCCATCGGTCAGCACGGTGAGCTGCCCATGATCCGGTGGCTGTTCGCAATTCTCGGCGGCGTGCTGCTCGGCGGCGTGGTTCACCTCGTGAGCGTGCTGGTGCTTCCGCGGGTCGCGACGCTCGACGCCTATTCGCGTCTCGCTCCGATCACCAAACTGAATGCTGTGACGGCGTTGCCGGCGGCCGCGCCGGGCAGCGCTCCGATGCCGTTCATGGACCCCGCCTTCGCCAGCGCAGCCTGCCGCTACGATCTTTCCAGCGGTCCGCTCAAGCTCACCGTTCCGGTGAGCCAGGCCTATACCTCGGTGTCGTTCTACACGCGCAACGATGTCGCGTACTACGCGATCAACGATCGCTCCGCAGGACGGCGCGTGATCGAGCTCGACCTGATGACGGAAGCACAGCATGCCGAACTGCCGGAAGACGAAGAAGTCACCGCGGCCGACCGCCTGATTATCGACTCGCCAACCACGACCGGCCTCATCGTGCTCAAGGCACTCGCGGCAGAGCCAGGCCTGATGCCACAGGCGCAGGCCTCGCTGGCGGCAGCAAAATGCGGCCTGCAAACCGAAGCACCGCAAGCCAAGCGGTAAATTTCCAGATCAGCGACACAGGTAACGCCGCCCGCAACAACAAGATTGCGGGCGGTACTACCGATGTCGTTCACTTCAGGTGTGGCCAGATCTCCAGAGCGCCGCGATAGATCATCTCGCCGGCGACATAGAGAATAACCGCGAGACCGACATAAGCGATCCAGCGATGCTTCTGCAGCAGCTTCGCGATGAACGACGCGGCAAGACCCATCAACGCTATCGACAGAGCCAATCCAAAGACCAGCACCATGGGATGCTCGCGCGCCGCGCCGGCGACCGCGAGCACGTTGTCGAGCGACATCGAGACGTCGGCGATAACGATCTGCCATGTGGCCTGGGCCAAAGTCTTGGTCGGGGCTCCTGAGGTCTCACCATCAGGCGTCATAACGTGCTGTTCATGACCGGCGCTCAGCTCACGCCACATCTTCCAGCAGACCCACAGCAGCAGGACGCCGCCCGCGAGCAGCAGACCGACGATGGCCAAGAGCTGGGTCGTAAGAGCTGCGAAGACAATTCGCAGCAGCGTCGCGGCGCCAACGCCGATCAAGATCGCCTTGTTGCGCTGCTCTTTTGGCAGACCCGCAGCGGCAAGGCCGATGACGATGGCGTTGTCGCCCGCAAGAACAAGGTCGATGAGAATGACCTGAACAAGTGCGGTCAGGGCTTCGGGGGTGATAAGTTCAAACATGAGCCGGGCTTCCCTATTTTGTGGAAGAGCGGCCCCTGTCGCAGGCGAACACGATGCAGCACAACAAGCATCACGCATCGACTTTTCAGTCAGTGCATCACGCTGCCGGACAACAGCCGTATAGTTTAAAGGGCCACTCCAATTGAATTCCAGTCCGACATCGCAGCTTCACGCTGCCAGAGGGGCCCGGCCTGGTCGTCTAGCTTCTAAAACGTCTCCCGTTACTTGGAGTCAGTTCTGCGTTCGAACAGATGCTCGAAAAGTTGTGCGACCTGCTCCGGTTCTCCCAGCACGGATGCTGCGCAACCGGTGATAACGAGGCCGCCGGCGACATCCCAGAGATTCAAATTCTCCGTGTTCTTCTTGGTCTTGACCGACAGCGCCGTGATCGCGGCAAGAGCTGCTGCCGCGAAAAACAGCACACTGAGCGCGGGTAGGACCAGATGCGGTTCAAGCGTGTAGACAATGAAAAACGCAGGCACAGCAACGGCGAAACTCAGCGCAATCAGAGTTCCAAAAGATCTTCCGAGAAGAAACAATCTTTCGACCGGGGAACCTGTCATTCCATCCCCCATCTTCATCTCAGGGCAAATCAGTTGGTTCGATGTCTTGAAAAAACAAACAACTGATTGCAGGCGGACTCAACGCGGCGTTCCGCCGCGTGTCGGAACGTCGCAGAGATTCTGGATTTTGATTTATCCGCCGACGCGCAGCGCGCGGCCGACAACAGGCGTCGCCTTGATCCACAGTTCCGATGCGCGCTGGGACAATTGAACGATCAAACGATCCGCATCCGCCGCCATCGGATCAGGCGCCTGAATCACCAGCCGATCAAGCGCCCACCGATACGACGCCACGCGCTGCTGCAGACACTGCTGCGCCCACTGCACGACCAGAACGTTCTCGCGCATTCGCGCCTGCGCGTCATCGTATTCGCGCGGTGAGAGATCGGCGACGATGCCGAGCGCCTTGTTGCGCTTGATGTCGAGATCGTTGACTTTCAGGGCGACGGGAATGAACTGATCCAGCATCACGCCGTCGTTGCGCACATCCTCTATCAACCCCCCGTAAGCCGCAGCCTGTGACCGGTGCGGCTCGTCGATCATCCGCCGTCCATAGAGCGTCCGATCGAAGACAACGTTCTGCCGCCAGGGCGCGGGTATTTTTTCGTAGTCACCGAACACCGCTTTCCATGCCGGGTGTGAGTGCGGCGGCTCGATAAAGTAGTAAGCAAGATCGCGCAGCGAGCGCTCCAGATCCGTCAACTGGAATTGCGACGGATAGCCGCCCAGACTCTTGGTCGCCTCGGCGCCGACCCATCTGTGCATGTCTTCATGATAGAACGTCGCGCGGGTGCGGCCGAAATCATCGCTCGGGCAGGCGAGGCTCGCAACGAATGGCAAAAGATAGAGCGGATTACACATCGCGGTCCGGTCTGAAAGCGTTATCGATCCGGCGAGCCTTTCGCCGGGAAACCTATTCAGGAACGCGCCCTGCGCTTGCGACGGCGTCCCGGAGCCGTTCCCTCCCCCGGTCCGACTCCATCGCTGGTTTCGTCAGCGTAGCGCTCGATCCGGATGGCTGGGAGAATCAGGATCGTTGCCGTTCCCTCGCGCGGGACCATGTTCATGTCCGGCCCGGCGCGCCGCGCCGCTGCACCAGCCGGAAATTCAACAATGATGCCCATATCGATCTCTCCTGACCGCCTGCTTCCTGCGCCGGCGGCACCCGGTCATTAAGAGTGGTCATGGTTAATGGGTTGTTAACAGGCGATCGATAACGTCGGGCCCAGACTTAAACCCGCGTATCCGGCATGACGACACCTCCGATGTTTCACGGCTTCGATGGCCTGATGACACTGTCCCGGCGCGAGGGCGTCGACATTCGCCCGACGCTGCTTCGCGTGCTGACCGACCTTTACGTCCAGACCAGCGACCACACCCTCGACGAGGAGCGGCAGTTCGCCGAACTGGCCACGCGTCTGATCGATGAGGTCGACGATGCCACCCGCGCCGCGGTGCGCGCGCGCCTGGCGATCTACCCGAAAACGCCGCGTGAAATCGCCTGGAAGCTGCAACTGAAACACACGACAGACAGCCGGGTCGTTGTGCGGGACGACGAGCACATCCTTGACGACACGCTTGAGATCGAACCCGCGGCAGACTTCGAGATCGTCTCCGACTCCGAAGCGCCAGCCGCCCCCATCTTGCCCGCGCCGACCCTGTCGATGCAGCCGGACGATGCAGCAAAGCTGATCGAGATGTTTCTGACCGCCGACAAAGGCCACCGTGCTCAAATGCTGTATGGCCTGACCGATACGCCGCTGAAACCGTCGACGCCGGTCGATCCGCGCCGCGCCGCGCGCGCGGTCGCAGCGCTGGAGCAGGCCGCGCTGGCGGCCGATTCCGCTGGCTTCGCCGCCGAACTCGCCGACGCGCTGATCCTGACGTCGCGAGTCGCCACCCAGATCGTCAACGAACCGGGCGGCGAGCCCCTCGCCTGCGCGCTCAAGGCGCTCGGCATGCCGGGCGAATCGTATCAGCGCGTGCTGCTGTTCCTGAATCCGTCGCTCGGCGCGTCGGTCATGGAGGTCTACCGGCTGGCGCGCCTCTACGAGGTCATCGAACTGCGCACCGCACTGATCATGCTTGCCGCATGGCGCGGCTCGGCACTTGCCACCACGCGGGCAAAATATCGCCCTGCACTCTATGACGACGAGCGCCAGCGCGCCCGCTCAACATCCCTACAATCGCGCCCCACAGCCCAGCCGGGGACGCGCGTCACCACCCGCAACACGTCTCGCGGCTAGGTTTACGTCTTCGCTATATCGAGGAAGTGACGGCCTTCCTTGTCCTCGACTTCCACAATCCAGACATCCGGATCGAAACCGATCTCCTTCGCAAGACGCGCTTCGATGACCTGCTCGTCAACAGCTTGCGGCGGCGACTGAATGAAAGCCCGTTCCATGGGGTGGCTATCGTCGTAGGCGGTTTGCGGCGCAGGAACGAACAACATCGCCGTGCCGTTCATCAAGGCGATCTTCACAAATACCGCGCCGGCCTCCTCCGCTCCGCGACGCCGGACCGCGCCGAACATGCCGACGCCCTGGCATCGCCGCAGATAACCCGCGACCCAGATGGATGTTTTCAAACGAGACATGAGGCTGGACCGACCGGGCGAATGGAAGACAGAGAGGTGCTACCACAGTCGGAGCGCGGCCCGTCTATCCATTTAAGAGGGGCCGCCTATTCGATCGGCCGTCCCGTCAGAACGGTCAGATCGCGAATCAGGCGGTCGGACAACTGGCCGGTGACCGGCATCTTGCGATCCCGCTCGAACTTCTGGATCGCGGCCTGCGTGTCGGTGCCGACAACGCCGGTGGGCTTTAGCTGGCCATAACCGTACTCCGTCAAGGCACGCTGAACAGCCGCGATACGCCGCGTCGACACGATCAGATCGCCAACCGGATCGCTCTTGGCCGCGTGAACGGCGGCCGGAGGCCGCGGCGCGGCAGACGCTGCTGCCTGCTTCGCTGGCGCAGGCGATTCCAAAGGCTTCTCGACAACACGCGCTTCCGCCTCTGGCGGACGAACGCGCGGCAATGGCGCGGGGGCCGGAGCTACCGCCGGCAGTGACGACACCGAAGCGGTGCTGAACATCGGCGACGGATGACGCCCGGCCTGCAGGAACATCGCATTGGTGACGATGGCGATGACCGCCGCGAGCGCCGCCGTTGCCGCCAGGGTGTCCTTCGGGCTGTGCAACAGAACGCGCATGATCAGGCCACGCTCGGACTCGGCCTCGACCGCCGCAACTGCGGAGGCCCGGCGGCGGCGGCGTGGTTTCTCGTCGTCTTCTGCAATCTGCCTAGGCACTTTTCTTCACCTGATAGTCTTGATGTTCGGCGCGCTGGGGCGCCAGGGTCGCGATATTGCTGGGCTTCTCGGCCGGGGGCGTGAACGTGATCGGCAACGCCACCGTGACCGTCGTGCCTTCGTCGATCTGGCTTTGCACCGTCATCTCACCGCCGTGCATCGCAACGAGGCTCTTGACGATCGAGAGGCCAAGTCCGGTGCCTTCGTGGCGGCGCTGATAGGTTTTTCCCGCCTGAAAGAACGGATCGCCGATCCGCTTCAGATCCTCGGCGCCGATTCCGACACCGCTGTCGATCACGCGAACCAGCAGGCGCGCCCCTTCGATCCCGGCGGTGACGGTGACCGTGCCGCCGCGCTCCGAGAACTTGATCGCATTGGACAGCAGATTCAAAATCATCTGTTTGAAGGCGCGCGGGTCTCCGGTGATTTGCGGCAAGTCCGCCGGCGCGCGTGTCACGACATCGATGCCGTTTTCGCGTGCTTTCAAAACCATCAGGTTGCAGCAACTGACCAGGGACTCGCGCGGCGAGAACAGTTCGGGAAGAATCTCGAAGTTGCCGCTTTCCATCTTCGACATGTCGAGAATGCCGTTAACCACCGACAGCAGGTGCAGACCGGATTCGTTGATCAGCTTGGCGTACTCCTGCCGCCGTGCCGCGTCGATCATCATCTCGTCTTCGCGCACGATCATCTCCGAGAATCCGATGATGGCGTTCAGCGGAGTGCGCAGTTCATGGCTCATCGTGGCGAGGAAGCGCGATTTGGACGCGCCTGCCCGCTCAGCCTCCATGTGAGCATTCTCCAGCGCCTGCTCCTGTAGCTTGCGCTCGGTCACATCGCGCATCACCGCAACCACTTCGACACCCGGATCGGTCAGCGATCGCGACGTCGCATCGATCGGGCGGCAGCGCATTTCGATCCAGATGAATTCGGTGGCCGGTGGCCGCTCATGATCAAAGCTGCGTACAGCATCCCGCTTGACCCGAAACTCGACGCTGCGCTCATCGCCGCTGCGCGCGGCCTCCGAGAGAGCGGTCAGATAGGCCGGCCGGTCGGCTACATGAACACGGTCGAACAGACCATGCTCCTGAAGCAATGCCGCAGGTGTGCCAAGCAGCGCTTCCGCTGCCGGCGAAATAAACCGGATCGCGCCATTTCGGCTATGCCGGGAAATCACGTCGCTGATGTTATGCGCCAGCAGCCGATAGCGCTCCTCTTCGACCATCAGCAATTTTCTGCTCATCTGCGCCAGCGATTCCGCGCTGAAAGCCAGAGCCGACGCATAGATCGTTGCCGAGGCAATGCCGAGCGCCTCGAACAGCGAACTGTATGAAGCGGGCACCTTGGAAGCCGGAAGCGCGCCGAAAGCGTCGATCATGACCAGACCCAGCGCGCAACCGAGCGCCAGCACGACGGCAATGACAACGGCACGCCGCGAAGCGGACAACGCCGCATCGAGCGGAACGGCCACAAGCCAGATCGCTGCGAACGACGAAATTCCGCCGGTATTGATGCAGACCGCCATGACCACCGCCGCCAGCGCGGTCGATGACAGAATGTGCGCGCGCTCATAATGACCTGTGCGCGACAGATAATAGGAGACGAGTATGGGCGCGATCAGCCACGCGAACACCATGACCTCGACTTCCTGCGGAGCGCCGCGAACCGCGAGATAGAGCGGAAGCGATGCAAGTGCCGCAAGGCCGCCGAGCAGCCGCGGCCCGATGAAAGCGCGATGGCGGGCTCTCGTCATCAAATCCCGCCGCGCCGATGGATGCAGCAGCGAGTCCAGATGATCACGTATGATGGCGGACAATCTCACGTTGTTCTCACTGTTCGGCCGGTCGTCGTGTCGACTGCCGGAACGCCCCCGTTTTTCGTTTGGCCGATGGTGTCAGAGTGAACTTAAGCGAACGCTAAGGCGCGCTGCCGATTGCAAGTTACGCCGCTCGAATGCGCTGTTTTCGCGGACAATTGGCGATTTCATCCAGCCGAATGGTGAACGCGAAGTTTCCATGCGGCGCGCTATGGTTTCGAAATCGTGCATGGGTCGCGGTCAGAGCCGCGTCATTCGAAGCGAAATATTGCTCTTATCAATCGAAAATTTACGCCAAATCAAACCATTCAAATTTTAGACAGCGCAAGAACCGGAGATTTATCCGCGTCTGATACGACACGGGATGATTGCGAGATCAATCGCAACGGGGCGGAGTGCTTCATTGTGTGAAGCCACTCCGGTGAAAGCGACTAACGGGGTGTGAGATGTTTTTCCTCCTTCGCATGGCGTTCTGGCTGGGGCTGGTGCTTGTGCTGCTCCCGACCGACAAGACGCCCGATTCGGACAAGGGTCCGCAGATCGGCGCGTCGGAAGCTATTTCGGCAGCCACTGCGGCCGTGTCCGACATGAGCCAGTTCTGCAATCGTCAGCCGGCGGCATGTACCGTGGGCGGACAGGCGGCGACGGTGATCGGCGAACGCGCGCAGTCCGGCGCCAAGAAGGTTTATCAGTTCATCACCGACAAGGCCGAGAAAAACGAGAAGAAGGCGCCTGATCCCGTCGACAAGGCCGGCAAAAAAGCACCGGATCACACCGGCTCCATTGGCACGCCGGATGACAGCGAGGTCGGCGGACCGGAGATCGCGGCGGTCGTGCATCAGACGCTGACGCAGGACGACCTTGCGATCGACTGGCAGCCGCCGGCCGGGGGAACTGAGGGTCCATAAGACCGCCGACAAAGGCAATTCCAGGCCGAAAAAGGCCCGGAACTTATGGCTATCGATGTCTCGCGATCTCATATAAGGCTCGGATGAGACCTTTTTGATATGAGCACGCGGACCGCCATGACCATCGACGAAATCAGGGACAATTTCGAACTGCTCGATGAGTGGGACGACCGCTACCGCTATGTCATCGAGCTTGGCCGCACGCTGGCCCCGATGTCCGATGCCGAGCATTCCTCGCAGAACAAGGTTCAGGGCTGCGCCAGCCAGGTCTGGCTGTCGCGTGACATCGACCGCAGCGGCGACGAGCCGGTGCTGAATTTCAAGGGCGACAGCGATGCGCATATCGTGCGCGGGCTGATCGCGATCCTGCTGACAATCCAGTCCGGCAAGACGGCGCGCGAAATCCTGGACACCGATCCGATCTCGATCTTCGACGAGTTCGGATTTCGCGAACACCTGACGCCGCAGCGCTCCAATGGCCTGCGCGCCATGGTGGAGCGGATCAAGAACGACGCCCGCGAAACGCTCGCTTCTGCCTCTTAGGACAACTACGGCGTGAAAGCCGCGTCATCCGCAAGCCAGGTCCTGATCGAACCGCCGGTGCCGTGCGCATCGCTGCGCAATCCGTAATGACGCGCCAGCCGGTCGAGCGCCAGCTGCAGCACAACCTTGGCCGAACGAGAAGGCCAGCCGCGCTCACGCTCGACATCCTCGAGTCCTCGCAAAAAGCAGCAGACATCGAGCAGAAGCCCGGAGAATTCCGGTCCGCAGGCTTCCAGCGCCAGACGCACGCGCTGGCGCGACGCAACGATCAGATCCGTCATGTCGTTGCCGCCGCCCGATCCTTTCGTCCGGCCGATACCGGTCCAGCTCGACGTCACGCGCGGCGTCATGTGTCCGCGGGTGAAATCCGCGCGGAGGCGTTCACCCGCGATGAACTGATCCGGTCCGATCATGGCGCGCCCATCACGTCCTTTGCGGCGCGCCAGCCACGCCAGGGGGCTTTCGCTGTCATTCACAAGGACCTGGGTCACGCCGGTCTCCGTCATGAGATCGCGCGTTGCGAGATGGAGATGTTGCGCACGGAACGCGTCAACCGCGTCACCGGGAACCGGCATGGCTGATTGCCGGGTCTTGCTGTCCTGCCGCTTCATCGGACATCTCCACCGGCCGCCGCGCGGCAGATCAGTTCGAGTGTCGCGACACGGCAGTCGAACCAGATGTCGTCGCGGCCATCTTCCACGACGCGGCACGCATGGGCGACGGTGGTCCGGTCGCGTCCGAAGGCATGTCCGATGATCTCGAAACTGAGCCCAAAGCCGATATTGGCGAGGTACATCGCGATCTGCCGCGCGAAGGCCATGCGCCGAGAACCGCGCAGACCGGTTTCAAGAGCAGCGGCGTCGAGACCGAAATCCAGTGCGACACAGGCCGCAACCAAACGACAGATCTCGTTCGGATGCGGTTCACCGGTGCTGGATTGCGGCGGAGAAAAAGGGAGAGCAGGCGGCTGGAAATCGAGCATCGAAACCTCACTAGGATTTTATACCTAAATCCTAATGCCGATGCCAACAACGGGGATAGCTATCCCCGAAAAAATATAACAGCCGTCCGGACTTGACTCCGGGAATCTCAAATGTGGAATTATTCCTAAGCTATGGCAAGCCTGTTGTTTTCAGGCGCTATTTCCGGCGCCGGCGCTGCTGGCCAAGGCCCATCTTCTTGGCAAGCTGGGACCGGGCCACCGCATAGTTCGGAGCCACCATCGGATAGTCGGCCGGAAGGCCCCACTTCTCGCGGTATTGCTCGGGACTCATGTTGTACTGCGAGCGCAGATGCCGCTTCAGGGACTTGAAGCGTTTTCCATCTTCCAGACATACGAGATACTCCGACGTCATCGACTTCTTGATGGAAACCGCCGGCTTGGCCGGCTCCGCCGCGGCTTCCGTGCCGGAGTTTGAAACCCGCACAAGTGCTGCGTGAATCTGACTGATAAGGGCCGGGATTTCAGCCGCGGTGGTCGCGTTGTTGCTGACATAGGCGGAGACGATCGAAGCGGTCAGGTCGACAAAGCCCTTGGGGGTGGTTTCGCTCATCGTGATGTCTTTCAAATCCGCAAATCAGATGACAGTCGAAAGCTCCGCGGCCAAGCAAAGGGCCGCCTGTCGACAGTTTCGACGTCATCTATACTTGCAAGTATGAGAGATTTGCTGCCGCACTGACAAGGACAACAAGAATACCGGCGTGTATTTATTTACGCTCGGGAACGGCCGTCTGTTTGCCGGGATCAGCCGCGCTGATCCAGATGCGCGCGCAGTTCGTCGATCGACGCAAACCGCACCATGCCTTCAGGCATCTGCGCCTCGATCGATCCGTCGGAATACAGCGAATACGCCATCGAATCGACGACTCCCGACTTCACGATGGTGACCGACGAGGCATCCGCTCGCCGCGGCGGCTGAAACCGCTCGCGCACGGGCTCCGGGGCGTCATGATCGGAGGCAGGCGGCGGCGCGCTCCGTTCATTTCGAGTCAAGGGTGAATCCTGCCGCCCCTTATCGGATTCAAGGCGCGAGCTGGGCCAGGCGCTGTCGAATGCGCCTCGCGCCTCCGGTTCCGGCTCGTGACGCTCGAAATCCTCCGCCGCCGGCCTGTCGGCGCTGTCGTCCTGCGGTGAAAGATCGCGCGGGGGCAACTCGCGCGCCTTATCGCGCCGGTGCGACGAGAACATGATGTTGCGGCGCTGGCGCGCAGGAGTTTCCGCCGGAGGCTCGAATGATTCCGTGGCAGGCGCAGGATTGCGCGCGCGGGTGACCGGATGCTCCGGCCATGGCGCCGGCTCATGCGCGCCGAGCGGCGCACGGCCGTGATCGTCGCGGCTGTCGTCGCCGAAATCGTCCCTGTCCTGCGCTCCATCGCGCGGCTGATCGCGGGTAAACAACGTGTCTTCGCGGGCGGGCCTTGGGGGCATCGGACGCGGCGTCAGCGGCGGTTCAGGCAGGGTTCGCGCCGGGCGAATGGGCGGAGCAGAAGCCTCGATCTCAGCGGCCTGCTCGCGCGGCAACACGGCTGGCACCGGCAGACCGGTTTCCAGACGGCGCGCTAGGTTCCGGAATTCCCGGCCAACGAAATACAGGCCGATCAGGACCAGCCCGGTGCAGGACACCACGGCCCCGGCCAGGATCATCGTATTGCCGAAACTGAATTCCTTGATCGGAATTCCGAACACGACCGTCAGAAGGCCGATGCAGAGGATGACCGTTCCGCCGATCAATAGCGCAATCATTACAAGCTCCAAACCCGCGCTAGTGATCCGATTCTGACATTCGGATCGAATCTCCCCTAGGCACTTTTACGCATGTCAGAACCAAAGGATCCCTTAGAATGATAGGTTTGCCGGTGTCCGTTTGGATCCGGCGGACTCACAGGGTGAGTTCCATAATAGTTTCAAGTCAGCGCATTACCAATTGGTAATTGAACGCCTTTTCGATGAAAGATGCCTCGCCAGTCACGCGTCGTTCAGGTTCAGAACCCCAATCTGCCCGCGTGCAAAACAGGCTTTCGGAGCATGGTTGTTTTACCCTGGTTGCAAATGTTGCAACGCAATTAGAGAAAATACGCCATATTTGGCAATTACCTGAACACCGATCTGGGATACAAGGTTCCCGGGAAAGCCTGCCCGGGAAACATGCAGGCACGGGAACGGCTGGATTCATTAGCTGAGATGTCATCGATAACAACTTCGGCCCTCGACACGCCGGCCGGGCGCTCGATCGAGCAGACATGTGACGATCTTGCGCTTGCCGTGCTGGCAGTTCTCGCGGTCGTCGCAGGCCTGACGTTCCGCGACTACGGTCTGGGCTGGGATGACTACACACACGCGGAATACGCCGATCTGCTGCTGAAGATGTTCGGCAGCGGCTTCACCGATACCAGCGCGCTGTCGTTCGCCAACCTCTACATGTACGGCGGCGGCTTCGACATGGCGGCCGCGCTCCTGCACAAAGTCATTCCGCTCGAACTGTTCGAGACGCGGCGCCTTCTCGGCGCCATCGTGGGCCTGATTGGCATCGGCGTGACATGGCGGCTGGCGCGGCGCGTCGGCGGACCGGTGGCCGGTCTCGCAGCGATCGTCCTGCTCGCCCTGTGTCCGACTTTCTACGGACACATGTTCATGAATCCGAAGGATGCACCCTTTGCCGTGGCAATGGTGATCCTGATGCTCGGGCTGGTGAGGCTGGCGCAGGAGTATCCGTCGCCCAAGCCTCATACAATCCTGATCATCGGTCTGGGTGCGGGTCTGTCGATCGGCTGCCGTATCCTCGGCGGACTGGCGCTGATCTACGCTGCGATCGGATTTCTGCCGATCTGGATTTCCGACATCCGCACCCATGGCCTGCGCGAAGCCGCGCACCGGCTCGGTCATGTCGTTTATGTTCTGCTGCCCGGCGTGCTGCTGGGCTATCTGATCATGGGCCTCGTGTGGCCGTGGTCGATCATCGACCCCGCCAATCCGTTCCGCGCGCTGACGTACTTCTCGCATTTCTTCGAGAAGCCATGGAAGGAACTGTTCAACGGCGCGATCGTCTCCGTACCGGACATGCCGTGGTCGTATCTGCCGACGCTGTTCGCTCTCCAGCTTCCCGAAGTGTTGCTCGGCCTGCTCTGCGCCGCCGTCGCCGGCACATTCGTTGCGCTGATGCGCTCCAACGTCGATACCCGGCGCAAGAGCATTATGCTGATGCTGACGCTGGCGGCGACGCTTCCGCTCATCATCGCGATGGTGAAGCGCCCGGCGCTTTACAACGGCATTCGACATTTCATCTTCGTCATCCCGCCGATGGCCGTTCTCGCCGGCGTTGCCTTTGCCACGATCATCGGCTGGCTGAAGGAACGCAGCCGTCCCGCGCAGGCCGTGTTCGCAGCGCTATTCTTGCTGGGGCTGATGCTGCCGCTCAACGAGATGATCCGGCTGCATCCCTATCAGTACACGCACTTCAACCACATCGCGGGAACGGTTCGTGCCGCCGACGACCGCTACATGCTCGACTACTGGGGGCTCGCGCTCAAGCAGGCGTCCGAGGGGCTGCGGCAGGAGATCGAGGAGCGTCAGGAGCCTGCGCCCCGGAACCGCAAGTGGCGTGTCGCGGTGTGCGGTCCGCAGCGTCCGGCACAGGTCGCACTTGGCCCCGATTTCACCATCGGCTGGGACAGCCAGGCCGCGGATTTCGCCATGACGCTCGGCGAGTTCTACTGCAAGGGACTGAACGCGCCGGTTGTGGTCGAAATCAAGCGTGACGACGTGGTGTTCGCGCGGGTGTACGACATCCGCGGCAAGAGCATCGCCAGCCTGCTCACTATTCCGGCACCCTGATCCCTGCCCGTTTCGGGTTCACGGCATGGCGCCCCTGCGGGCGTCGCATGTTGCGATAGCGGTATCCCGGGACTAGGCTCCTCCCCGAGCAAGATCAAAACAAATCGCGGGAGAAAATCGCCATGTCACCGGCTGAAGCACGTCTCAAGGAAGTCCAATCCAACATGGTTCCCGGTGAGTGGGAGCAGCGCGTCAATCTCGCCGCGGCCTATCGCCTTGTTGCGTATTATGGCTGGGATGATCTGGTGGATACGCACATCTCCGCCCGCGTCCCCGGTCCAGAACATCACTTCCTGATCAATCCCTATGGCCTGATGTTCGACGAGATCACCGCATCGAGCCTGGTGAAGGTCGACCTCGACGGCAACCAGCTTACCCAGAGTGAATACAGCATCAATCCCGCCGGCTTCACCATTCACTCGGCGATTCACGAAGTTCGCGAGGACGCGGGCTGCGTTCTGCACCTTCACACGCCCGACGGCACCGCGGTTGCAAGCTGCATGGAAGGGCTGTTGCCGCTGAACCAGACCGCCCAGCTCGTCACCGGCGACCTCGCCTATCACGACTACGAAGGGATTGCGCTCGACCACGACGAACGCCCACGCATCCAGAAGGATCTCGGCACCAAGAACCATCTCTTGCTGCGCAATCACGGAACCCTGACAGTCGGACGTTCAGTCGCTTCCGCATTCGAGCGCATGTTTCATCTTGAGCGCGCCTGCACGATGCAGGTCCGCACCCGCATGCTCGGGCCGACCGCTTACCCGGTCGAAAAGCTTGTGATCGAGAAAAACGAAAAGCTGGTCAGCGACCCGGATCGTTCGGAACTGCGCTCAACCAAGCTCGTCTGGCCGCCGCTGCTGCGCAAGCTCGACCGGCTCGATCCAAGCTACAAGACTTGACAGGATCGGCCTCGGATATAGATTCCATCCGTCAGCCTCTACACTGACAGAGACTAAAAACGCCGCCTAATTCCGGGCGGCGTTTTTGCGTTTGGCGGATGCTTCAGCATCGACCGCCTCAGCGCGGGGTGTCGGCAAACGCCGCAAGAATGCGCGCCCACGAGCGGATACCCTTGTGGAAGCTCTTCAGGTCGTACTTCTCGTTCGGCGAGTGGATATTGTCATCCTCGAGGCCGAACCCGATCAGCACCGTGTCGAGTCCAAGCGTCTTCTTGAAATCCGCAACAATCGGAATCGATGCACCGGACCCGATCAACAGCGCGTCCTTGCCCCATTCATCAGTCAGCGCATGCTTTGCCGCCGCCAGCGGCTTCATGCCCCAGTCGAGCGCGATTGCCGGCGCGCCGGCGTGATCGATAAACTCAGCCGAGCAGTCCGCAGGCAGACGCGAGGTGACGAAATCCCGGAAGGCTTTGCGGATTTTCTCCGGGTCCTGTCCCTCCACCAGACGGAACGAGACTTTCGCCGATGCGTGCGCGGGGATGACTGTCTTGGAGCCTTCGCCGGTGTAGCCGCCGAAGATGCCGTTGATGTCACAGGTCGGACGCGACGAAACCTGGTCGATCAGCAACCGGTCCTTCTCACCGGCGGGAACCGACAACCCGATCGGCTTGAGGAATGTTTCCGGCGACAGGTTGAGATTCTTCCACTGCGCGAGAATATCCGCCGGAAGATCTTTCACGCCGTCGTAAAAACCCGGAATGGTGATGTGGCCGTTGTCGTCGTGGATGCTGCCGAGAATGCGGGTCAGCACGCGGATCGGATTTTGCGCGCCGCCACCGAAAATACCGGAATGCAGATCGCGGTTCGCCGCCTTGATCTTGACCTCGTCGTAGACGAGGCCGCGCAGCGACGTGGTGATCGCCGGCGTGTTCTGGTCCCACATGCCGGTGTCGCAGACCAGCACGAAGTCTGCTGCGAGGTCCTTCTTGTGCCTGTCGAGGAACGGTCCGAAATTCTTCGAGCCGACTTCCTCCTCGCCTTCGATCAGAATCGTCACGTTGAGCGGCAGCGAGCCCGTGACATTCTTCCATGCGCGGCAGGCTTCAACGAAAGTCATCAACTGACCCTTGTCGTCTTCAGCGCCACGCGCGACGATGATCTTCCGGCCATCGGCATGATTGGTGACGATGGGCTCGAACGGCGGGCGGTGCCAAAGATCGAGCGGATCGACAGGCTGCACGTCGTAGTGGCCGTAAAACAGGACATGCGCGCCGCTCTGGCTGTTGCTCTTGCCGACGATCGCCGGATGCCCGGCGGTTGGATGCACGTCGGTCGCAAAACCAATGGAGGCGATGTCCGCGGCGAGATGAGCAGCCGCCTTTTTGCAATCGTCCGCGAATGCCGGATCGGCCGAAATCGACTTGATCCGAAGCAGCGTGAACAGCCGCTCCAGGCTGTTGTCGAAATCCTTGTCGATATGGTCGAGAACGGCTGCGAGTTGCGGTGTGGCTGACATATTCGATTGGTCCTCTCGGTCGGGATGCGCCGGCATTGCCGGCCAACTGGACTCGCCCGACAATTTCTGCTTCACCCTCTATCATCTTTTATCACGCTTCTCGCGGCTTTTGTGCCCTCGAGCATCGATCGCATATGCTTTTCTACGAACCGCTTTTTCTCACAATTTTTCCGGCGCTCTATGCGTTCTATCTGCTTCTGACCGGCGCATCGGCCAAGAAGTGGACGCTGCTGATTGCGAGCACGCTGTTCTACATCTGGGGCGAACCCGCCTTCGTGCTGGTGCTGTTCCTCTCGACTGCCATCGACTACGCGCTGTCATTTCATCTCGTCGAAGGAAATCCGGCCCGGACGCGGAAGCTGGCACTGGCCGCCGGGATTGCCGCCAATCTCGGCCTGCTCATTTTCTACAAGTATGCGGATTTTCTTGCCACGAACATCAACCTCATCCTGGCGCCCTTTTCCGCCGGCCGCATTCCGTTGCTGCACATTGCGCTGCCGATCGGCGTGTCGTTCGTGGTATTCGAGAAGATCACCTATCTCGTGGACACTTACCGCGGCGTCTCGAAACCGGCCGACCGGTTTTCAGACTACTGCCTGTTCGTGCTGTTTTTTCCCAAGCTACTCGCCGGGCCCATTCTCAAATACCATGAGATGCGCGACGCAATTGCGTATCCCCCCCCTGTGGTCTGGACTGATTTTCAGGAAGGGTTTCTGCGCTTCGCGCGCGGGCTGGGCAGAAAATTGTTCATTGCCGATCCGCTCGGCAGTTTCGCCACGCAGGTTTTTGCCGTAGATCCTTCAACACTGTCTCCAGGCATGGCCTGGCTCGGGCTGGCGTGTTTCACGATCCAGATCTACTTCGATTTCGCGGGCTATTCCGACATGGCGATCGGCCTCGCCCGCATGTTCGGCATTTCACTCAGGGAAAATTTCAATTCGCCTTACGCCTCCCGCTCGATCACCGAGTTCTGGCAGCGCTGGCACATCTCGCTGACCACGTGGATCCGCGATTACCTCTATATCCCCCTCGGAGGAAATCGGGAGGGTGAAGCCCGCACCTATCTCAATTTGTGGATCTGCTTCCTGCTCTCCGGTCTCTGGCATGGAGCGAGCTGGAACTTCGTGCTGTGGGGTGCATACAACGGATTGTTCCTGACTCTCGACCGGATGTTCCTGCGGAGGCTTCTCGACCGCTGCGGTGCGTTCATAGCAACGGCGGTGACCCTGTTTATTGTCATGATCGGCTGGGCGATCTTTCGTTCTGAATCGCCCGCCCATCTTGGGCCTTTCCTCACTGCGTTGTTCGGCTCAACTTCCGCCCACACCGCGATCTCTGTTCCGGCGGAGGTGCCGTTCACGCTTGCACTCGGAGTGATCATCTCGCTGTTCCCGGCAACGATGCTGTTCGAGCCGCTCAGAAATGCCTACAAGACACGCGGTTGGCTGCGGCTTGTGACGGCGGTGGCGCTCGTGATGCTGTACGTTTTTGCCATTGCCCGCTCGGTGACGGTGCCGTTCCAGCCATTTATCTATTTCAGGTTCTGATGCCATGAACCGGCCGTCATTCTCACACCCCGTTGTCCGCGCCACATTCAGCATTTTCCTCGTGCTGCTGCCGCTGTTGACCGCATGGAATCTGGCCGTTGCACCAAATCATCCGAAACTTGAAATCAAGATCGGGCCGAAGCTGGCCGGCGTCACACGGCAGTTGCCGCTGACCTGGTCGCTGTCATCCCTGATTGACGGCAGCCTGCAGAAAGCCATCACCGAGCGTGTAACCCAGGCGCTGCCGATCCGTCCGTTGCTGGTGCGCTTCAATAACGAGCTGAAATTCGAACTGTTCGGAGAACTAACACTGCCCGGCGTCGTCCGCGGGGCCCACGGACACCTGATCGAGCAATTCTATCTGGACGACTACTGCAATCGCACCGAAGGCATGGTCGAGACGCGGGCCCGTGCGACCATTCCCAAGCTCAAGGCGGTTCAGGACTATTACCGCTCGCGCGGATCGGTTTTCATTTATCTGATCACACCGTCAAAGGTGGCACACCTGCCGGACTATTTTGTGAATCTCCAGGCATGCCCGAGCACGCCTGCGGCGAGGACCGAGTTCGTTCCGAGATATGTGAACCTTCTCCGAGAGGCGGGTATCAATGTGGTCGATACTGCGACCATGATCCATTCCTTGAGAGGAAAGTACGAGGTTGAACTGTTCCCGCAGGGCGGGACCCACTGGAACGACATCGGCGGTGCTTTGGCCGCGACGGCCATTGCCGAAGAGATCAACCGGCAGGCCAACCAGACCCTCGCGCCGCCGTTCACTTTTACGTACACCATTTCCGGTGTCACCAGCGGCGTCGATCGCGAACTGGCAGACCTGATCAATGTGTTTTTTCCACCGACAGCCTATCTCACGCCGAAGGTTAAATTTCAGCACTCGGCCTCCTGCCCGGACCATCCGTCAAGCAAGCTGAATGTCGCGGTGGTCGGCAGCAGTTTCACTCACCTGCCAGCGGAAATCCTCGCACGCGACAACTGCTTGTCGGCGCTCAGCACATATTTTTATCTGAACCTCAGCCGGCACGGCGGCCAGCCCTATCGCCGGCTGCAAACCAATCTCGCTGAAAAAGATCTGAACTCTTTACGCGATGCAAAAATCCTGATCCTCGAAGAGAATGAGTCCTTTGCAGGGACCCATTCATACATCGATGCACTTCGCGAACTGCTTGCCAGGCAGCAGTAGTCATCGCCGCAGCAGGCTACCCAGCACGTTCCTCACGATGGAACGGCCAATCGACCCGCCGAGCGAACCGCCGACCGATTTGCCGATGCTGGCTGCAACATCGCCCGCGACCTTGTTGGTCACCGAACGCGTCACACTGCGCGCGATGACCTGCCCGGTCGACATCTTCCCGCGCGGCGTATTGGTGCCGAACACCGTCCCGACAATCGAGCCGATCTGCCCGAGAACGCCGCCGCCTTCCGGTCCGTCAGCACTGGGCGTGCCGACCGGCGCTGCGGTATTCGACAGGCGCTTTTGCAAAATCTCGAACGCGCTTTCCGCATCGACGGCGGTGTCGTACTTGCCCTTGACCGGGCTCGCATTCATGATCGCCTTGCGCTCGTCCGGCGTGACCGGTCCGATCCGCGCCGTCGGCGGGCGGATCATCACACGTTCGACCATCGCGGGCGTACCGTTACCTTCGAGAAAAGAGACCAACGCCTCGCCCTTGCCCAGTTCCGTAATGACCTGAGCCGTGTCGAGGGCTGGATTTGGCCGGAAGGTTTGCGCTGCCGCCTGCACCGCCTTTTGATCACGCGGCGTGAAGGCGCGTAGCGCATGCTGTACGCGGTTGCCAAGCTGGGCGAGAATCTTGTCCGGAACGTCAATCGGGTTTTGCGTGACGAAATAGACGCCGACGCCCTTCGAGCGGATCAGGCGCACAACCTGCTCGATCTTGTCCATCAGGGGTTTTGGGGCATCGTCGAACAGCAGATGCGCTTCGTCGAAGAAGAACACCAGTTTGGGCTTTGCCGGATCGCCGACTTCAGGCAGTTGTTCAAAGAGTTCCGAGAGCATCCAGAGCAGGAATGTCGAATACAATTTCGGGCTCGACATCAGCTTGTCGGCGACAAGAATATTGACCATGCCGCGGCCGCTGGAGTCGGTCCGCATAAAGTCCTTGAGCTGAAGCGCGGGTTCGCCGAAAAATTTGTCCGCGCCCTGATTTTCCAGCACCAGCAACTGGCGCTGGATGGTGCCGACCGTCGCTTTGCTGACATTGCCGAAAGACTGCGCGGCCTTGCGAATGTCCTGTAGCGGGTCAACGTCTTCGTCCTTCGCCGAGCCGGGCACGATGGCATCAAGCAAGGCGCGCAAATCCTTCATATCGACCAGCGCGAGGCCGTGCTCGTCGGCGACGCGGAACGCGACGTTGAGAACGCCTTCCTGCACGTCGTTGAGCTGCAGCATCTGCGACAGCAGCAACGGTCCCATTTCAGTAACGGTGGCGCGGACCGGGTGGCCCTGCTCGCCGAACACTTCCCAGAATATCGTCGAGAACTGATCCGGCTGAAACTGCAGACCCATATCCTTGGCACGGCTGAGAATGAAGTCCTTGGCCTCCCCCACTTCCGCGATGCCGGAAAGGTCGCCCTTGATGTCGGCTGCGAACACCGGCACACCCGCGCGTGCGAAGCCTTCCGCCATGACCTGCAATGTGACCGTCTTCCCGGTGCCGGTCGCACCGGTCACGAGACCATGCCGGTTCGCAAGCCCGAGCGTCAAAAATGCCGACTGATCGCCCTTCCCGATGAAGATTGTCTTGTCGGTGTCCGCGGATGCAACGCTTCCACCACTGGCTGGAGTTGCAGCCGGGGCGGCCTTTGGGGAGGAAACACTCGTGTTGGAAGCAGCCTTGTCAGAAACGGTCTTGGACGTCTTCTTGGCCATGTCTCGCCTCTCGCAGGCTTTCGATTCCGTGCGCCTGCCTCTACGGCCGCGCGTCATGCGTGATCTTGCAGGACGGAACCTGCCGGTCAACCCGCAGAATGCGCCTCTTCGCACAAGCCGATGCCGCGCTGCATTATATATGGCGTCCGGACGCTACGAATGAGTGAATACTTACCACGCGCCGTCAATTCTCTGCTTGCGTGTCTCGGCATCCTGACAATGCAGGTTGCTCCAAATCGGACAGCGCGTTGAAACCAATACGGCCTCACCGCGTAATTCGAAGCCGCGATAGTCCCGATTATTGCTTTCAGCACCGCAAATGTTCGTAAAACCAGTGACGGCCTTGCATGGCTGCAACACTTCACGATCGATTGCGTCCAAACTGCGGTTTCCAAAAGCGGCATAGCTTGTAATTCGCAACGCACGCGCTCAAGATAAAATCACAAACAAAATATCCGGCAATCAACCGGAGGGCACGGGGCATTTGATGGACGAACTGATTGACGCTCTGGCTGCAAAAGCCGGCATCGATAGAGCTGTGGCTGAAAAGGCCGTCGGTGCGATCTTGGGGTTCCTTCGCAAGGAGGGGCCGGTGGATCAAGTGCGGGCCCTGATCGAAAAGATTCCAGGCGCCGAGTCCGCGATCGCTGCTGCCGGTTCCACGGGCGGTCTTGCGGGGATGCTGGGCGGCGGTGTGATGGCGCTTGGCGCCAAGCTGATGGGCTTTGGTCTTGGCATGAACGAGATTCAAAGTCTGGGACGTGAACTATTCCGGTTTGGCCGCGACAAAATTGGCGCGGACGGAATGAGTACGATCATCGCCGAGACCCCGGGCCTTTCCAAGTTCGCGTAAAGAATTCATTTCCAAGTTCGAGTCTCATGTCCAATCCACTTGCAGCGTATCCCCTCTCTAAAATCGACGGCCTGGGTCCGCATGCCCTGGCCAAACTCAAGGCACAGGGCATTCGCACGACGGCTGCGCTGCTCGACAGCGCCAGCACGCCCAAGGGCCGCAAGGCGCTCGCCGCCAAGACCGGCCTCAGCGAGCAGCAGTTGTTGGCTTGGGCGAATATCGCCGACTGCATGCGCATCAAGGGGATGGGCAAGGCCAAGGCCGAACTGCTGCGAGCAGCCGGCGTGGTCACCGTGCGCGAGTTCGTGCAGCGCAATCCCCAGCGGCTGGCGCAGGCGATGAAGGAAGCCAACGACAAGCGTAAACTGGTTCAGGTTCTGCCGTCGGACAAATCTGTAGCGGAACTGATCCAGCGCGCCCGCAAGCTGCCGCTGAAGATTTCTTACTGAAACGACCGGCCCACGGCTCCGGTCAATCCGGCAGACCCCGACACCTTGGGCCATATCCCCTCCGCCATCGCTTGACTCGTCAGCGGGGACCGCGCAAAGCCACCGCATGATGGCTGCCCCGTCCCGATCAAGCCCGGCCGCCTCGCAGTATCATCCGGTGCTGCGGGCCCTTTTCGTGCGGCGCGATCCCGCCGTGATGGGCGTGCTCAACATAACGCCGGATTCCTTCTCCGACGGCGGCCGGTTCATCGAGCCTGACCGGGCCCTCGTACAGGCGAAACGCATGATCGCCGAGGGTGCGGATATCCTCGATATCGGTGCGGAATCCACCCGCCCCTACGGCTCGCAACCGGTCACCGCCGCCGAGGAATTGCAGCGGTTACGGGATATCCTGCCCGCGGTCGCTCGTCTCGGGAGTCCGGTCTCGATCGACACCATGAAGTCATCGGTAGCTGCATGGGCGCTCGGCAACGGCGCGGTGATCGCCAACGACGTATGGGGCCTGCAACGCGATCCCGATATGGCGCGGGTGATCGCCGATCATGGTGCGCCGGTGATCGTCATGCACAATCGCGACAGCGTCGATCCCGCCATCGATATTGTCGCCGATATGGTGGCGTTCTTTGCCCGTTCGCTCGACATCGCCGCCAACGCGAATATCCCGCGGGAGAACATCGTGCTCGACCCCGGCATCGGCTTCGGCAAAACACCGGAGCAAAGCATGATCGCGCTGGGGCGACTCGATGATTTGAGCCAGTTCGGCCTTCCGTTGCTGGTCGGCGCGTCACGAAAGCGCTTCATCGCGTCGGTCAGCCCGTCCGAACCGGATCAGCGGCTCGGCGGATCCATTGCAGCGCATCTGCTGGCGGCGCAGCGCGGCGCCAAAATTATCCGCGCGCACGACGTGGCGGAAACGATACAGGCCCTGCGCGTGGCATCGGCAATTGAGGACAAGCGATGAGCGACGTAATTTTCATCAGGGGACTTTTGATCCACGCCCGTCACGGCGTTATGGACCATGAGGCTGAAGTCGGCCAGCGGTTCGTGATCGACCTCGAACTATCCATTGATCTCGCAGAGTCTTCCCGCACCGACAAGCTCGCCGACACGGTGTCCTATTCGGACGTGGTGGCGACCGCGAGCGCAGCCTTCAAAGGTCACAACTACTATCTCCTGGAGCGGGCGGCAGGCGCAGTGGCGGAAGCGATCCTTGCAGCCTTCGTCCGCATCAGCGCGGTCAAGGTAACGGTCCATAAGCCGCACGCACCAATCGCCGCGATCTTCGACGATGTCGGCGTCGTCATTACCCGCACGCGGGCTTGAAACAACCATGGCGAGCGTCCTGATTGCTCTCGGCGGCAATGTTGGTGATGTCCGCGCCACCTTCGCCAAGGCGATCGCCAACATTTGCGGCATGACACAGGCCGCCCTCGTGGCGCGTTCCTCGGACTATGCGACGCCGCCGTGGGGCGACGAACATCAGGAGCCGTTCGTCAATGCCTGCATCGAAATCGAGACCAGCCTCGATCCGCATGCGCTGCTGTTCACGCTGCACAAGATCGAGAAGAAGTTTGGCCGCGACCGGGCCAATGAGCGGCGCTGGGGGCCGCGCACGCTGGACCTCGACATCATCGCATATGACGACGTCCGCCTCGACAAGCCGGAGCTGACGCTGCCGCACCCTCGCCTGTTCGAACGGGCCTTCGTACTGGTGCCGCTAACCGAAATCGCACCGGATCGCCCGATCGCGGGGCAGACCCCGCGTCAGGCTCTCGCGCGGCTCTCGTCCGATGGCATCGAACGCTTGCCTGATTTGCAATAAACGCCTGAAACAACCATTTGGCTTGCGCGCCGCCACATGGCATTTTCCGGTCAACCAATAGCGTTCCGGGAGCTAACCTTCTGAATGTCCACTAAAACCGATGCCCTGACCTTAGCGGCTGATTTCGCCCCTGCCACTCGCGATGACTGGCGGAAGCTGGCCGACGGGGTTCTCAAGGGTGCTCCATTCGATAAGCTGGTGGGCAAGACCTACGACGGGCTGCGGATCGATCCGATCTACGAGCGTGCCCGCAATGCGACCGCCATTCCCGCGCGTCCCGCAGGCAGCCCCTGGCAGATCATGCAGCGGGTGGATCATCCCGATGCAGCGAGCGCTAACGCGCAGGCGCTGCATGATCTCGAGAACGGCGCCACCGGTCTGACGCTCGTCTTCGCCGGAGCCAACGGCGCGCGCGGCTATGGCCTGCCGCCGACCAAGGAAGCGCTGGAACGCGCACTCGACGGCGTGTATCTCGACGCCGGCATCGGCATTGAGTTCGAGATCGGCCCGCAATCGCGCGACATGGGGCAGCATCTGGCCGAGTTGCTTGCTGCCCGAAAAATTTCCCCCGCGGCTGTGCACGTCCGCTTCGGTCTCGATCCGATTGGCGGCGGCGGAGTACGCGGCAGCAGCCACGGTCCGTGGGACTCCATCGCGAAGGTTTTTGGCGACAAGATTGCGAAGCTTGCGAAGCTGGGCTTTCAGGGTCCTTTCGCGCCGGCCGATGGCCGTGTCATTCACGACGCCGGCGGTTCGGAAGCACAGGAACTGGCTTACGTCCTCGCGGTTGGCATCACCTATCTGCGCGCGCTGGAAGCGACCGGCATTCCGCTCGACGACGCACGGCGGATGGTTTACGCCCGCCTCAGCGCCGACGCCGATCAGTTTCTCACCATGGCGAAATTCCGTGCGCTGCGTCTGCTCTGGGCGCGGGTCGAGCAAAGCTGCGGACTTACCCCACAGCCGCTTTTCATTGCCGCGGACACCGCGTGGCGGATGCTCACACAGCGCGATCCCGATGTGAACATGTTGCGCGCGACCATCGCAGCGTTCTCGGCGGGACTTGGCGGCGCGAACAGCATCAATGTTCTGCCCCACACGCTGGCACTCGGACTGCCGGATGCATTCGCACGCCGTATCGCCCGTAACACCCAGCTCGTGCTGCTGGAAGAATCCAATCTCGACAAGGTTTCCGATCCGGCCGCAGGATCGGGCGGAATCGAAACACTCACCAGGCAGCTTTGCGAAGCCGCATGGACGCAGTTTCAGGATATCGAAAAGGCCGGCGGCCCGTTTGCCGCGCTCGAAAAGAACATCATTCAAAGCAAAGTGGCCGCAGTTCGCGCCGCGCGCGACGTCAATATCGCAAGGCGCAAGGATGTGTTGACCGGAGCCAGCGAGTTTCCGAACCTTCACGAGAAGACACCGGCCGTGCTCGATGCCAAACCGGTGACGGGGCTGTCGCCGGATGACATCGTGATCCGGTTCGATGCGCTCGCGCCCATTCGGCTCGCAGCACCTTTCGAGGCGCTGCGCGATCGCTCCGATCAGATGTCGAAGACCGGCAAGCGCCCAAAGGTGTTTCTGGCCAATCTCGGCACCGCTGCCGATTTCACTGCGCGGGCGACCTTCGCGAAAAGCTTTTTCGAGACCGGCGGCATCGAGGCCATCGATACCGAAGGCTTCTCCGATCCGGCGGCGCTCGCTGCGGCTTTCAAGTCGTCAGGCGCAGCGCTCGTCTGCCTCTGCTCGTCCGACAAGGTCTATGCCGCGAGTGCCGTGGCCGCAGCGAAAGCTCTTCACGACGCCGGCGCAAAGCATATCTATCTGGCAGGCCGGCCCGGCGAACTCGAAGCCCCCCTACGCGCTGCGGGCGTCGGCGATTTCATCTTTGCGGGAGGCGACGCCCTCGCAACGCTCAGGGCGGCCTACGAACGAATTGGGTGAAGCCATGAAGGAACGAGTTCCTGTTCTGACCGGCGGTTGTCAATGTGGCGCGGTGCGCTTTGCGTCGTACAGCAATCCGGGGCGGATCAGCGTCTGCCATTGCCGGATGTGCCAGAAGGCTGTGGCCGGACCGTTCGCCTGTTTCGTTGAAATTCCCCATGGCGACTTCGCGTGGACGCACGGTATGCCAGGGACGTTTCGCTCATCATCGATAGCTGAACGTGATTTTTGCAAGGCCTGCGGAACACCGCTGAGCTATCGGAAGCTGAACGGCTCGGTGATCGAGCTTCTGACCGGCGCTTTCGATCGCCCGGATCGCGTGATTCCGACCTATCAGATCGGCATTGAATCGAAGCTCGCCTGGGTCGCCCATCTGCACAACTTGCCGGGTAAAACGACAGCCGAATCATGGGGTTCTGCCGAGACGGGCAGCATTGTCAGCTATCAGCATCCGGACCATAATACGTGAGAGCGATATAACTCATGACAGATATTACGGGTCCCAAGATTGTCTTAGCAACCCAAGCTGCGCGCAAGCGGCGGCGGATCAATCGTGAATTACACGCACTGCGTACCATGCAGGTTCATCTAAATGCTAAGGACATTGCGTGTGCCGTACTCACAATCCCAATGCTGGCACTACTTTGTTTGGCCGTTGCGTTCAAACTACATTTTGCTTCCGGATCGATCCTGCTTTCATGCGCGGCTGCTTTACTGGCAGGAGCTGTAATATGGTGGATAGGTCGTCGCTTGTTTACGATCGCTTACCTAATTGTCATGGCTTTGCTGATCATTCTCTTTGAAACCGGTTTGGATCTTGGCTGGCCTATTTCGACTAATAAGGAACACAGGCACGAGAAACTCAAGTACGCGATTGCGAGACGCGAGGCGTTGCTACGTGAGTTGGATAGAGCAAAACTATGATCCCTGATTTCACAAAGATTGCGTTTGAAAGCGTCCAGACTCCTTCGAGCGAAGGCAACGCGCAGCCGTGGCTCACGCCCGAGGGTCTTCTCGTCAAACCGAGCTACAGCGAAGCCGACCTCAACGGCATCGATTTCCTCGACACATGGCCCGGCATCGCACCATTCCTGCGCGGTCCCTACCCGACCATGTATGTGAATCAGCCATGGACCGTGCGACAGTACGCAGGCTTCTCGACGGCGGAAGATTCCAACGCCTTCTATCGACGCAACCTCGCAGCCGGCCAGAAGGGTCTTTCGGTCGCGTTCGATCTCGCCACCCACCGCGGCTATGACTCCGACCATCCGCGCGTCTCTGGCGACGTCGGCATGGCGGGCGTCGCCATCGACTCCATCTACGACATGCGCACGCTGTTCGCAGGCATCCCGCTCGACCAGATGAGCGTGTCGATGACCATGAACGGCGCGGTGCTGCCGATCCTGGCGCTGTTCGTGGCTGCCGCCGAGGAACAGGGCGTGCCGCCGGAGAAACTGTCGGGCACCATCCAGAACGACATTCTCAAAGAATTCATGGTGCGCAACACCTACATCTATCCGCCGGCTCCCTCGATGCGGATCATCTCGGATATCTTCGCATACACGTCGCAGAAGATGCCAAAGTACAATTCGATTTCGATTTCCGGCTACCACATGCAGGAAGCCGGCGCGACGCAGGATCTCGAACTCGCCTACACGCTCGCCGATGGCGTCGAATATCTCCGCGCCGGATTGGCCGCCGGCCTCGATGTCGATCGCTTCGCCCCCCGACTGTCGTTCTTCTGGGCCATCGGCATGAACTTCTTCATGGAAGTCGCCAAGATGCGCGCGGCCCGGCTGCTGTGGGCCAAGCTGCTGAAGCCGTTCAATCCGAAGGATCCACGGTCGCTATCGCTGCGCACCCATTGCCAGACATCCGGCTGGTCGCTGACCGCGCAGGATGTGTTCAACAACGTCGTTCGCACCAACATCGAGGCGATGGCCGCAACGCAGGGTCATACCCAGTCACTGCACACCAACGCGCTCGACGAGGCGCTGGCGCTGCCGACAGATTTCTCCGCGCGCATTGCCCGCAACACGCAATTGTTCCTGCAACAGGAAAGCGGCACCACGCGGATCATCGATCCGTGGGGCGGCTCCTATTATGTCGAGCGGCTCACACACGACCTCGCCGCCAAGGCCTGGGCGCATATTCAGGAAGTCGAGGAACTCGGCGGCATGGCGAAGGCCATTGAGGCCGGTGTGCCGAAACTGCGGATCGAAGAAGCCTCGGCCAAAACCCAGGCGCGCATCGACGCAGGGAAGCAGGCTGTGATCGGCGTCAACAAATACAAGCCTGAAAATGAAGCACCGATCGACGTTCTCAAGGTCGAGAATTCCACCGTGCGCCGCCTGCAGATCGACAAGCTGGCGCGTCTCCGCTCCGAGCGGAAACAGGCAGACGTCGATGCAGCGCTTGCAGCGCTGACGCGCAGCGCAGGCGAAGGCAACGGCAACCTGCTCGCGCTGGCCATCGATGCGGCGCGCGCCAAGGCCACGGTCGGCGAAATTTCCGATGCGATGGAAAAGGTGTTCGGTCGTCACCGTGCCGAAATCAAATCCATCACCGGCGTTTATAAACGCGAGGCCGCCACCATGTCGGACCGGGTCGAAAAATTGCAGGCTCTTATCGATGCCTTCGAGGATGCGGAAGGCCGCCGCCCGCGCATTCTGGTCGCGAAGATCGGTCAGGACGGTCACGATCGCGGACAGAAGGTCATCGCGTCGGCCTTCGCCGACGTCGGCTTCGACGTCGACATCGGGCCGCTGTTCGCCACCGCCGACGAGGCGGCGCGGCAAGCCGTCGAAAACGACGTTCATATGCTCGGCTTGTCGTCGCTCGCCGCGGCCCACCTCACAGCCGTTCCGGAGTTGAAGGAAGCGCTCAAGAAGCGCGGCCGCGAAGACATCATGATCATCGTCGGCGGCGTGATCCCGCCGCAGGATTACGATGCCCTTTACAAGGCTGGCGCCGAGGCGATCTTCCCGCCCGGCACGGTCATCGCGGACGCCGCCGAGGAACTGATCCGCAAGCTCAACGTGCGGCTCGGGCATTCCAGCGAAGCGGCGGAGTGAGCGGCGATTGAAACAACACCGCGTATGGCCCCGGTGACAGCTTCCCCGAAAGCCTCGCTCCATCTCGCCGATGGCCTTCGCTCCGGTGACCGCGCTGCGCTGGCACGCGCGATCACGCTGATCGAAAGCCGCCGCGCCGACCATCAGGCGCAGGCGCGCGATCTGGTTCAGGAATTGCTGCCGCTGACAGGCAGCGCGATGCGTGTCGGCATCACCGGCTCGCCGGGCGTCGGCAAGTCCACCACCATCGACGCACTCGGAATGGCGCTGATTGCCAAGGGCCACAAGGTGGCAGTGCTGGCGGTCGATCCCTCATCGGCGCGCACCGGCGGCTCGATCCTTGGCGACAAGACGCGGATGGCGCGGCTCTCCGCCGAAGACAATGCCTTCATCCGCCCTTCCCCGTCATCGGGCACGCTCGGCGGTGTCGCCGCAAAAACGCGCGAAGCGATGCTGCTCTGCGAAGCCGCCGGATTCGACGTGGTGCTGGTGGAAACCGTCGGCATCGGCCAGTCGGAAACCGCGGTCTGCGACATGACGGATTTCTTCCTGGCGCTGATGTTGCCGGGCGCGGGCGACGAATTGCAGGGCATCAAGAAGGGCCTTGTCGAGCTTGCCGACATGATCGCCGTCAACAAGGCCGATGGCGACAATCTCAAACGCGCGAAAGCGGCCGCTGCCGAATACAACGCCGCGCTTCACATTCTCGCGCCGCGCTCGGAACACTGGTTTCCGCCGGTCCTCACCTATTCCGCACTGACAGGCGACGGGATCGAGGGGCTGTGGGAGAAAATTCTCGCGCATCGGACCGCCATGATCGCGTGCGGCGACTTCGAGACACGGCGGCGGCAACAGCAGGTCAAATGGATGTACACCATCCTCGAGGATCGGCTCCACGCGCGGCTACGCTCCGATCCCGTCATCCGCGCCAAGGTCAAGCAAACCGAAGCCGCAGTGGCCAACGGCCGCATGACGCCCGCAGTCGCTGCGGACACGATTACAGCGTTGCTGGAGCGATGATGGGTGCGAAGCCGCGTATCCTGATCACCGGCTTTCGCCCCTTTCCGGGCGCTCCTTACAATCCGACCGAAAAACTTGTCGAGCGGCTGCTTCGCCTGCGCCGCCCCATGTTCGACGGCATCGAGCGGATCGGGCATATTTTTCCCGTGACGTACAGCGCGGTGGATCGGCAGCTTCCGGTGCTGATTGAAACACATCGCCCCGATGCGCTTCTGATGTTCGGCCTCGCGACCCGCACGCCGTTCGCGCGCATCGAAACGCGCGCCCGCAATACCGTCACCCAGATATGGCCCGATGCCGAACACACGGAGGTGCGAAGCCGCACCATCGTGGCGAATTCAGATTCCACACGGCGATTCGGACCGCACACGCACCGTCTGCTGCGCGCGGCGCAACTGACAGGCGTGGATGCCCGGCCCTCCCTGAGCGCAGGATATTATCTCTGCAATTATCTGAGCTGGCGGGCGATCGAGGCGACCCATGTTGAGGGCGGCCCTCGCCTCGCGAACTTCGTCCATGTTCCGCTTGTGCCTCGAAGTCCCACCGGGCGCCAGGCGCCGGGCCGGATGACGTTTGAGCACCTGGTCGATGCGGGCGAAGCCATGCTGATGGAAATGGCACGTCTGGCGCGACATCGAGCAGCCGGGTTTTTGGCCGCAAATCCGTCTGGCAGCCATACCGGAAGCTAAGTTGTGCAGCGCAATATCGCTCCGTAAGCTGTGCTCTTAGCCTCACGAGACACGCTTCATGACCGATACCAGCGCCAATGCCTGGGTTTCATCGACCCATCGCCCCATGGGCTTTCGCGAGTTCGTCGCCATCGTGGCCGCGATCATGGCGCTTAACCCGCTCGCCCTGGACCTGATGCTCCCGGCCCTGCCGAACGTGTCGTCGGCATTTCACCTCAGCAACGTCAACCACGCCCAGGCAGTCCTGTCGGTGTTCCTGACCGGCTTCGGCGCCGGGCAGTTCATCATGGGCCCGCTGTCGGACCGTTTCGGACGGCGACCGATCCTGCTCGGCGGTCTGATCGTCTATGGCATCGCCAGTCTGCTGGCGATCGTCGCGCCGTCCTTTGAAACGCTGCTGCTCGCGCGCGCGTTGCAGGGTCTCGGCACCTCCGCCTCGCGCGTGATCGCCACCTCCATCGTGCGGGACTGCTACAGCGGCCGCAGGATGGCGAGCGTGATGTCGCTTGCGATGATGATCTTCATTTCGGTTCCGGTGATCGCCCCGTCATTCGGCCAGGCCATCATGCTGCTCGCTGAATGGCATGGCATTTTCATCGTCCTGCTGATTTACGGCCTGCTCACGCTGAGCTGGATCGTCATCCGCGTGCCGGAGACGTTGCCGCTCACCGAGCGCAAATCGCTTACTCCCCGCGAGGTGGCGAAGAATTTCCTTCAGACCCTGACGAACCGGCAAACCTTCGGCTACGCACTGGCTGCCGGCAGCATACAGGGGATTCTGTTCGGCTACGTTCTGTCGTCGCAGCAGATCTTCACGGGTATCTACGGGCTCGGTCATTATTTTCCGCTGGCCTTTGCCGCAATCGCGATCGGTATCGCCGTTGCCGGTTTCCTCAATTCGCGCATCGTCGGCCGCTACGGCATGCGCATGATCTCGCACAGCGCCCTCGTCGGCCAATTGGCCGTTGCCGTTGTGATGCTGGTTGCGGCGCTCGTCGGCTGGCTGTCCCTGACTCTGTTCATGATCCTGTCCACCGCCAGCCTGTTCTCGTTCGGATTGATGTTCTCCAATTTCTCCGCGCTTGCGATGGAGCCTCAGGGACATATCGCCGGAACGGCCTCATCCCTGTTCGGATCGATCACAACCCTGATCGGAATCGGGGTGGGGACGGCCATCGGGCAGACCTATAACGGCACTCTGGTCCCCCTCGCGGTGGGTGGGGTACTGAGTTCGGTCGTCGCGCTTCTCGTTGTGGTCGTAGTCGAGAAAGGCCGCCTGTTTACGCCGCACAACAAGCCGATCTGATCGCTCCCGCGGCTCCATTCCATTAACCCTACTACCGACAATCGCGGGCAAATTCGCGCGGGCGGGCATCGTTCGCTGCATTCCTGCATTAGGTCTTACTGTGCGTTCAGGTGAACCTGGGACGCTGTCAGGCCGAGCATCGCATGGACATCAATCGCCGCAGTCTCATCAACGCCACTGCCGCCGGCGCGGCGGCAGGTGCGCTGGCGGCAACGCCTGATCCTGCGCGCGCGGCTCCGCTGACCTCCACACTAGGGCGTGACGCGACTCAGTACGGCGTGCGGCCAAACAGTCCCGACGATCAAACAAAAACACTTCAGCGCGCTATCGATACAGCAGCCAATGCGCAGATGCCATTGGCGCTGCCGTCGGGCATCTATCGTACCGGCGCCTTGAGAGTGCCGAATGGCGGCCAGCTCGTCGGCATACGTGGCGCGACCGTTCTCAGGTTTACTGGCGGCGCATCGCTCATCGGCAGCGAGGGTGCGAGCGGCATCACCCTCACCGGCCTTACGCTTGAGGGCGCCGGCATCAAACTGGCCGACCGGCGTGGACTTGTGCATTTCCAGAACGGCCTCGATGTCCGCGTGCAGGACTGCGACATCGTCGGCAGCGGCGGATACGGCATCTGGTTTGAAAGCATCGCGGGCGAAGTCAGCGGCAACACCATCCGCAAGACCGCGAATACGGCGTTCACCTCGTTCGATGCGATGGGGCTGCTCGCCGCACAAAACACGATCCAGGACGCGTCCGACAACGGCATCGAAATCCTTCGGCATACGATCGGCGATGACGGCACGATCGTCGTCAACAACCGCATCGACGATATCAAGGCCGGCCCCGGCGGCTCCGGCCAGCACGGCAACGCCATTAACGCCTTTCGTGCCGGCAATGTCATCGTCAGCGGCAATCGCATCCGCAACTGCGATTATTCCGCCGTGCGTGGCAACTCCGCTTCGAACATTCAGATCACCGGCAACAGCGTCAGCAATGTCCGCGAAGTCGCGCTTTATTCGGAGTTCGCGTTCGAAGGCGCGGTGATCGCCAACAATACCGTCGATATCTGCGCGGTCGGCGTGTCGGTCGCGAATTTCAACGAGGGCGGCCGCATCGCGACCGTCCACGGCAACGTCATCCGGAATATCCTGCCGAAGCGCCCGATCGGCACCGCGCCCGATGACGACGCCGGGATTGGCATCGTGGTGGAGGCGGACGCCGCGGTGACCGGCAACGTCATCGAGAACGCGCCCTCATTCGGAATCATGGCCGGCTGGGGCAAGTACCTCCGCGACGTGACCATCACCGGCAACGTGCTGCGCAACGCCTTTGTCGGCATCGGCGTCTCGGTGGTGCCGGGAGCCGGCACCGCGATGGTCAGCAACAACCTGATCTCAGGATCCAGAGGCGGCGCGATCGTCGGACTCGATCATGCAAAGGCGGTCACAACCGATCTCGGCGCAGACGGAACCTCACGCTTTGCGCAGATTGTCCTTGGCGTTAACGCTGTGCGCTGACGACATGTCTGCGAAAGGCGACGCGGGAATGGCTGAACTTACAGCCTGCGCGATCGCCACTTCGACCGGCTTGTCCTGAGCAGGATCGAGAGGCGCAAGCTGCTCCCACGTTTTCAGCGCCGCACGGGCCTCCTGAACGACGTTCAGAAACTCTGTCTCGCTGTAATAGGCCTTCCAGCGCCCGGTTTCATAAAGTTCGACCAGATAATTGAGCCTTCGCTCAGCGAGCATACGCCAGCGCGTCACTACACTTCGCCCCTGCTGGGCGTCGCCAGGATTGGTCATTTCGAATCCGGAAAGTTCTAAAAATCACTTCTGAACAAACATCAAGCAACGCCACGACTCACGCAGCACCGAAACAACGAGAAACAGATAGCGCAACCCGTGCCACACATACATGCAACTTTCGTGACAGGCGTTTGCACAATTCACGAACACGCAAGTATTAACGCACCTGCCGCCTGATCGCGGCCCGAAGCGACTACCGCGACCCTGCCGGCGACGGCACGCGGCCGAGGGTGGATGGGCGCCCGCGCCATTCAGCTGCAGGAAACGAGGAATTCGTCGCCGGCAGTTGGTCGCAGGAAGGATGCGGCGGGTTCACATCCGGCGGGATCGTCAGCGCTTGTCGCCGTTATCGGATGCCGCAGCCATCGGAGCCGGGGCGACCGCCGAAACTGCGCTGAAAGCATCGGCCTGCCCTGCTCCGAACTGATCGTCGCGGCCCTTGGGTCCTAGGTCGCGCGCGGTCGATATCAATGTGGCGCGGACATCGGCAGAAGAAATCCCGGGATTGCGCGCGATCATCAATGCCGCCACGCCGCTGACATAAGCGGCGGACAGCGAGGTGCCGGACGACATCTGATATTTGCCGTCGGGTGCCGGCGACAGAATATCCACGCCGGGTGCCGAGATGGCGACGTAACTGCCGCGATTCGATTGGGCAAAGAGCTTGTCGGACTGGTCGATGGCTGTCACCGCGATCACGTTGCGATCGGCGGCCGGATAGAGCGGTGGAGACTTCGCGCCGGCGTTGCCGGCAGCAGCCACCAGAACGATGCCCTTGGCCGCGGCAGCGGCAAGACCGCGCTCCATGGCGGGATCGTGCGGACCGGCAAAGCTCATGTTGATGATCCGCGCATTCTTCGCGAGCGCATAGTCCAGGCTCTTGAGGATCAGAAACGAGGTGCTTTCAGCACCGCTCTTCTTGTCACCGAACGCCCGGATCGCCAGCAGATGTGAGGACGGCGCCGTTCCCATCAGGCGCGCATGTGCGGCGATGACGCCCGCGATGCTGGTGCCGTGCGAATGTGGTCCTTCGCCATTGTTGAGCGCGTCGAACGTGCCGGTGATGACACCCGCCAGTTCAGGATGGGTGACGTCGATTCCTGAATCGATCACGGCAATTGTGACGTCCGCACCGACCGAGAGCGCGTGTGCCTCGGGCAGCCGCATCTTGGCGAGTGCATACTGCACGGGATCGCCCTCGAGTCTGGCGGCTCCCGGCGCTGCATTCTGTTGCAGCTTGAAGATGTTGTTTCGTTGCGCCGCCTTGACGTTGCCGCCGGCAACCAGTTCGCGCACCACGGCATCGACCGAGCGGCCGTCCGGTATCCGCCAGCGAAAGAACGTGCTGTCGGTCAGCGCGAAACTCTGGGACTGAACACGCGTCAGGCGATGGCGCCGCGCGATGTCGTCGACCTGCGCATCGGTCGGGTTGCCCGCGATCTCGATCAGCACTTCCTTCGCGACGTAGGTATTGTCGATAGCAGCAGACGTGGACTTCGCCTTGCCGGGGCGTTTACGAGGTGAAATGTCCTCCGGCCCACCCTGATCCAGATTCCGCATGACGCGCGGACGCGGCCCTGGATCGCTGTATCCGTCGTATTGAATGTTCGGCGAGTAACGTATCGTCGGATTGATGTTGATGCGCGGCCCCACATTCATGCTGGGCCCGGTGCGCATGCTCATGCCGCTGTACTGCGCAAACGCCTGCGGCGTTGCCAGCATCACCACCGCCGCGATCAGAGCAATTGACCGCAACGGCCGCATCCGGCTCTTCGTCCGGATGAAAGATCGTTTGCCCTGGCCGGTCTCGATCATCTGATGTCCTCGCGAATCCATGGCAGCGCCAGCGCGGCGCGCAGGTGATGTCCCTCAAGCTCTATCGTGGCGTTGCCGCCAAGCCGATGGCCCGATACTTATCGGGCGCGGGATCAAGGACTAGTCAGCACTCACCACCATGCTGATGATCTTTTCGGCCTGCAACCGTGTCATAAGCTGCGCCGCGTCCTGCTTTGACAGCGCTTTGTCGCCGAACTGGACGCGGAACATGCCAGCCTTGGGACCGGAAACGATGGACGCGTTGTAGTTGTTCAGCAATTGGGCGATGTCGTCGGCCTTGGCGTCCGGCGCGAAGCGGATCAGGCCAAACGTGCCCGCGGTCGACTGAGCCGGGAACGCGGCCGTCTGGAAATTGCCGCCCGCGCGATCCTTGACCAGTACGGTTCCAATCACACCCGCCTGCAACAGAACCAGCACCGCACCAGCGACACCTGCATAAGCAAGCGTGCGCGGTGACAAACTCGAGAAGAACCCGACAGCCCGCATAAGCGGATTAAATGACACGCTCTTGCGCGCAGGCTCGGCGTCGATGGCGGCGAACAGCTTCTGCATCGCCCGCGAAGACGGCGCACCAAGGCTCTCGTTCAGCAAAATCGTTTCTGCGTACTCGTCCTGGATCGCTGCGTATTGGCGCGCCAGATCGGGATCGCTGGCGAGTGCCTCATCGACGCGGCGGGCGTCACGCAGGTTGAGCGTGCCCGCCGCATGGAACGGCAGCAGAGCCTCGAGCTCCGTAGGCTCCCGATCGGCGGTTTGCTTGCTCGTGGCAGTCATGGCCAACCTCGCTCTATGCCGGCTGCCTTCAGCAGTTCGGCTAATTTCTTCCGCGCGTAAAACAGGCGCGTCTTTACTGTATTCTCCGGGATGCCCACGATTTCGGCCACTTCTTCCACGGACTTCTCGTGGTAGTAGACGAGATCGACGATCTCCCGATGTTCTGGCGAAAGTGCGGTCAGGCAGTTCCGCAACGCGTTACTCGTGTCCTTCTTAGCGACGGTGACTTCCGGATTATCGGACGTGTCCTCGATCGCGGCAGCCGTTTCGTCGTCCAGTTCCGCGTCCTTCCTCTTGCGGAGGGCGGACAGGGCCTTGAACCGGGTGATCGCCAGGAGCCACGTAGAGACAGCAGACCGGCCTTCAAACTTGCCGGCCTGACGCCACACATCGAGGAAAACCTCGCTGATGAGGTCCTCCGCGATGGACTCGTTCCTCACGAGCCGCAGCGAGAAGCGAAACACCCGTACATGGTGCCTTCCGTAAAGCACCTGCATGGCGAGCCGGTCACCTTGGGCGATGCGACCGATCAGAACTTCGTCCGACGTCGCGTGGGTTGCACTCAATGGCCGTCTCGCAAGGTTGGTCGCACGCGACTGGAAATGGGTTCGATCAAATCCGTGAAAATCTTCGCGATTTCCCGAAATTGCCGGGATTGGCGAAGCGCAAAATGCCCCTGAATCATGAACAAGGGCAAGTGATGAGACCTATGGATACCAGAGATGGTATTCAGTTACCTAATCAGGATTATTCCGGATTGGACGGAATAGTTCTTGAAGCTCTGCGGCTTACCGATCCCGTAAGTCACTCCAACGATACCAAACCTAAAGGCTTTCCCGCCTACAGTCCCGCATTGCTTTTCCTTAACGGCGAGTTCATGCGCGGCGCAGCTTCATCGGCCTCCGGATCCCTGACAGGCGCTCTTGGCCGAAGCCATTCCGCCGTCGAGAGCGAATTGGCGCCGGAGATTCTCGCACGCCGTGCAAGGCAGCGGCGGCAGATGCTCGACATGGTCGGCGTCAGCTACATGATCGACGCCGCGATTCTGCTGATCTACGCCTACGCAGGCGCCACCAGTTTTATGGTCGCACCCGCCTATGGAGCCTGCGGTCTATTGTCGGTGGCTGCGTACATTGCGATTTCGGAAGCCAAGATCAACGACCGGTTCAGAGATCACTACTTCATCTCGCAGCAAACCAGCATTAGCCTCGGGATCATGCTGCTGTTCATCTACCTGGCGCCCGAAGTCGGCTGCCTCTTCCTTTGCTCCATCTTCCTTGTCTTTACCTTCGCCGCATTGCGGTCCACGCCTCGCCAGACGATCATCGGATGGACGGCCGCAGCCGTCGGCTTGACCGTCCTGTTTCTTCTCTCGGATAGACCTATCGGAATGCCGACCGGCACGCCGCTGGAGCGCTTCGCGACCATGCTGGTTTTCATTCTGGTGCTTGGCCGCGGCATGGTCGTCGGCCTGTTCAGCAGTTCGCTGCACGAATCCCTCTATCGGCGCGGCATCGAGCTGAAGGAAGCTTACAAGCGCATCGAAGAACTCGCCGAACTTGACGAACTGACCGGATCGCTCAACCGGCGCAGCATCATGCAAACGCTCGACGAAGAGATCGCCCGCTCCCGGCGCAGCAAGACGCCTTGCGCTGTCGCGTTGATCGATCTCGACTGGTTCAAGCGCATCAACGACCGGTTCGGACATCCAGTCGGCGACGAAGCACTGCGGGCTTTTGCAATCACAATGTTCGCCAATATCCGCAGCATCGACAAATTCGGCCGCTATGGCGGCGAGGAATTCCTGCTCATTCTCCCGGAAACATCCGATGGCGCAGCGATGCGCACCGTCGATCGATTGCGCGCCATCGTGGGCGCGCTCGACTGGAGTGCGATTTCGCAGGACATGAATGTCACAATGTCGGCCGGTGTGGCCATGTTGCGAACGGACGATACCGCGGACAGCATTCTCGCCCGCGCCGATCAGCTTCTTTATCAAGCCAAAGACCTAGGGCGAAATCGGGTTGTCTCAGCCTAGCTTCCATTTACGCCGGCCAAGAACCTGGCTGGCATTTGTCGCTTCGGTGTTTCCAGGACAGAAAGTCATGAGTTCGAGATCGACAGCACGGCCGGCCAATCTTCTCGATGAACTACAGAATGCTCTCGCTCACGGCACTGTGGCACGCCGCGTGGAGACGCTGCGCCGGGTCACCGATCTCTTTCTGTACGGTGTGACGGACTACTCCGACGAGCAGATCAATGTTTTCGATGACGTCTTTCATTGTCTGATCGAAGAAATCGAGACCTCGGCCAAGGCCCTGCTGGCGAAACGCATGGCGCCAGTGCCGAAAGCGCCCCCACGCCTGATTTACACGCTTGCCTTCGACGACGAGATCGAGGTTGCCGCACCAGTGCTGTCGCTGTCAGAGCGGCTGAACGACGACATGCTGATCAAAAACGCGCGCAGCAAGAGCCAGGGCCATATGCTCGCGATTTCGAAACGAAAGGTTCTGAGCGACGCCGTCACCGACGTTCTGGTTGAATGCGGCAACAACGACGTAGTCGAGAGCACCGTCAACAATCCGGGCGCAGAATTCTCCGACAAGGGCTTCACGGAGCTGGTCTCCCGCGCCGAGGGCAATGACAATCTCGCCACTTGTCTTGGCGCACGGCGAGGAATTCCAAGGCCTCACTATCTCAAGCTCATCGCAAGAGCGTCGGACTCAGTACGAGAGCGCCTCCAGGCCGCAAACCCCCGCGCAGCGGACGATATCTCGGCCGCCGTCAAGGAAGCCGCATTCAACGCCGGCCATGGAGCCTCCACACGCGGCGAAACATCTCAGGCGATGCGTCTCGTTAAATCCCTCTTCGACGACGGACGCCTCGACGAAAGGCAGATCGCCGAATTCGCGGCGTCCGGGCGCTTCGAGGAAACAGGTGCCGCGATAGCTGTATGTGCGAATGTTCCAGTCGCGACCGTTGAAAACATGATGATCGAGTCGCGCTCGGAGGGATTGCTGGTCCTCGCCAAGGTCGCAGGACTGTCGTGGATGTCGCTCAAGCTGGTACTTGAAATGTGCGGCAACGCGTCCGGAACCGAGATCGAGAATATCGACGAACACAAGTCAAGCTACGACATGCTGCGCCCTTCAACCGCGCAACAGGTGCTGCGCTTCTACCGGATGCGGCAGGACACCGCGCAGACGGAATCTGCTGTGTGAGGACGATGGCACCGGGCTTCGCACGGCCCGTCACATGAATTTAGAATCTCAGGACGCGCGAGCCCGCGAGCGCACCAATCGCCGCAACGATTGCAGCCGCCATCGAGTACCAGGTCGCCACGAACATCGGTGAGTCGTCGGTGCAGTGCGCCGCGTAAAGCGTTGCAGCCAACCCGGCCGACAGCAACCCGGCGAAAGCTCCCGTCACAGCCGGCCGCGACGGCGCACCGCGCCGCAAGGCTACCAGCGCCGCCGCCAGCAACGGCAGGGACAGCAGCGGAATGGCGACCAGGCAAAGTTTCGAGTTAGAGCCCACCATCCGCGTCGCCATCGGGGCACGATTTGGCATCATCATCATCTCGCCCATCATGCCGATTCCGAGCAATCCGGCCGGAACCGCCAGCAGCCACGCCCAGCGCCCAAGCGAGGCTTCCGGCCGTGAAAGACGCAGGCTGATCACGATAGCGCCCGCGGCCAGCGCGAGGGTGACGGCGAACTTCAGATCGAACATCGGATTGCGCATGGCGGTCATCACGTCGGAGCGCACACCAAGCCCAGCCAGGAACAGCGCAGTCGATACCGGCACCGCAAGCACCAGTGCGGCCAGCAGCAGATGACCGACCGAGCGTTCGTGTGTGTCGTTATCCGCGGCGAGGGTGCGGATGAGATCGTTGGTGTCCATGGTCATTCTTTCCGCAGTTTGCTTGCGAGACCCGTCAGTCCCCGGTGCAGCGCCACGCGCACAGCGCCCTCGGTCATCGAAAGTTTAGCCGCCGTTTCCTTGATAGACGCACTGTCGACGGCGATCGATTGCAACACGTCCCGCTGCCGCTTCGGCAAGCCGTTGAGATGGGTCGTGACCTCACTCGGCGCCACACGGTCCTCGACCGGCGCACCCGCCAGAGTCTCCGAAAAATCGTCGATGTTGACGAAGACACGGCGGCCGCGGCGGCGCAGGGCATCGATCAGCTTGTTGCGGGCAATCGCGAACAGCCACGGCGCGAACGGGGCGTTGGCGTCCCAGGTATGCCGCTTCAAATGCACCGCTAACAAAATGTCCTGCACGATGTCCTCGGACTGGTCGACCGGCTGACCGGCTCTCGCCAGACCGCGGCGCGCCCCTGCTCGCAGGACCGGCGTCACGGCCTTGAGGAGGCGATGATATGCGGCGTTGTCTCCGGCATTGGCCGATCGCATCAGATCGGTCCACTCGTCCTCACGTCCGCGCACGCGCGCTCCTATCAACGCAATTCGCTCCTGTTCCTAAAGTGTTACGGGGAGAAATTGCAATCACGCAATCGTGAACGAATTGGTTCCCGAGACCTAACGACGCTGCGCGGGGCTCCGGCTGTGGGTCTTTTTTAGGGCAAAAGATCACAAGATTCCCTCTTTCTGCCGTCCTGTGGCCATTCCGCACCGGTCTGTTCCCCTTGCTGGAGGCTCTGGCAAAAGGGGAAATTGCCATGCGGATTAGGAGTACAGGATTAGCGGCGCTGGTCGCTGCCGCCGGAATCTGGATGAGCTTTTCAGTCGAGCCGGCGATGGCCGCCAAATCGACAACCAAGACTGAAAAAGCCGCGAAGGTCACCTCGGCCAACCGTCCCGTTGTTCTCTCCAAATTTAAAAAGCAGCGCGTGGCTGCGAAGAAATCCAAATCAGCGCGATACGCCACCAAGTCAACGCGATACGCGAAGAAGGCAGGATCGAAGGTCTCGTCGAAGATTATCGAGGCTCCAGAGACATGGGAGGACAAGCCGGCCCGTAGCGAGGCCAAGACTGCCAGTCAGAACAAGACCGAGTTGCCGGCTTCGGTCGCCAATGCGCGCGCCCAGGCCCTGGCGGAAGACCAGGCGAGGAATTTCGCGGCTCTCGACAGCACCGATGCTCCGGTCGTGGACGGCATGCAGCTTGCTGCCGCCGACCAACTGACCGATGCCGACCGCGCTGCGACGGCCGAGACCGCGCAGGATTCCGGCGCTCCGGCCGCCCCCGCCGCAGTTCAGCCGGCGCCGGTCCAGAGCGGCAAGATCATCCGGGCGACATCGGCATCGGAAAAGCCCGTATTCAAGACTGATGACGGGGATCCGTGGAGCAAGACATCGCTGATCGGCAAGATCTTCATCGCGTTCGGAAGCCTGCTGACACTGGCATCGGCGGCCCGCCTGCTGATCAGCTGACGCAAACACCGTCTGCATCAGACGCAAACGCCGGTCCGCAGCCTTGCGAACCGGCGTTTTTGTTGCGCACGTGACGATCAGCCCTGACATCCCCGGTCTTGCAGAGACCAGCCCCGGAAGGCACATTGCCGCCCAACCGCGCGCAGGCGCTGATCCTCAGACATCCTTCAAGGGGCGAAACATGTCAGCATTCGAGCACATCATCGTTGAGACCAGGGGCGCGGTCGGCATCGTGCAGATCAACCGGCCCAAGATGCTCAATGCTCTCTCCTTTGGTGTCTTCAAGGAAATTGCGATCGCGATCGATCAGCTCGAGGCCAATACTGCTGTCGGCTGCATTGTCGTCACCGGCAACGAAAAGGCATTCGCCGCCGGCGCCGACATCAAGGAAATGCAGCCGAAGAAATTCATCGACATGTTCAGCGAAGACTTCATGGATATCGGCGGCGATCGCGTTGCGACTTGCAAGAAGCCGACCATCGCGGCTGTCAGCGGCTATGCGCTCGGCGGCGGCTGCGAACTTGCGATGATGTGCGACATCATCATCGCGTCCGACACCGCTAAATTCGGTCAGCCCGAAATTACGCTCGGCACCATTCCGGGCCTTGGCGGCACACAGCGGCTGACGCGCGCGGTCGGCAAATCCAAGGCGATGGACCTGTGCCTCACCGGCCGCATGATGGATGCGGCGGAGGCCGAGCGCTCGGGCCTCGTCAGCCGTATTTTCCCCGCCGACAAGCTGATGGAAGAAGTGCTCGCGATCGCGGAGAAGATCGCATCGATGTCGCAGCCTGCGGTCGCGATGGCAAAGAGCGCCGTCAACCGCGCGCTGGAAACACCGCTCGCCGAAGGCATGAATGTCGAGGGCGATCTGTTCCACGCGACGTTTGCGCTTGAGGATCGTTCAGAAGGCATGGCCGCTTTCATCGAGAAGCGGAAGCCGAACTTCAAGCACCGCTAGGTCTGGCTGCTCCGCGCCAGCGCGGCGATCAGCAGGGCGCGATAGAACCGGTCGGCAAAGGATGCCGGCCGTTCGAGTTGCATCCGCGCAAGACATGCGGCCAGTTCGGCGGAATGGTTGGCGCGGCGGCCTTCCCATGCGAGCCCGAGCAAAGCCAGCGGACTGGCGGTCGCCTCCTTCAGAATCTGCAGGGCCGGGATCAGCCGCTGTTCGACGTCCGTGAAGTCGCTGCCGAAGGGGAATGCCGGCAGCAATCCGGCATCACGTGACGGCTTCAGGGCTGCGGCGACGCGGTCCGGGAAATTCTCGCGGTGGACGGCCGGAATCTCGTATCCCTTCGGCAGTTTGCCCGCCTCTTTCGCCTGCCGCATCAGTTCGCGTTGAAACCGCGTATCCGTCACATTCAGCATCGCCGCGATCACATCGGCATCCGAATGGCCGCGAAGATCGGCAACGCCGTATTCGGTGACAATAACATCGCGCAGGTGACGCGGGATCGTGGTGTGCCCGTAGGACCATCGAACATTGGACGCGACTTTCTTGCCGGAACCGCGCGTCGATTCCAGCGTCAGTATCGAGCGTGCGCCCTCGAGCGCAAAGGCCTGCGCCACGAAATTAAACTGACCGCCGACGCCGCTCACGACCTGACCGTTATCGAGACCGTCGGAGACCACGGCTCCCATCAACGTCGCCATCATCGCGTTGTTGACAAACCGTGCATCGACACGCGCTCGCCGCTTGGCATCCTCGCCGCCATAGAGCTGGTTGGTAAATGAGACCGGCACCATCTGGATGCGTTCGATCTGCTCAGGCTTCATTTCACGCAGAGCACGGTAGAAGGATTTCGGGCCGAGGAAGAACGCGGCGTGCAGGAGTGCGCCATCGACCTCGCGCTTGAGCACGCCGGCATCGATCAGCGCGAGAAACGCCTCGAAAAACATTTCACTGACGCCGTAAAGACCTGCCGTGAATGGTTCTGCCTCGCGCAACGCCTGCCCCGGGGCCAACCGTGACATGATTTCGCGATAGGCTGCACTATCACGATGACGAACGATCAATCCTTGTGCGAGCGCATCGCCGACCTGTCCAATACCGATCTGCAAGGTGCCGCCATCGCGGATCAATCCCGCAGAATGCAGCCCGATGGCGTACTTGGTGTCCGAGACCGGCTCCGATGGCGGCGCGAACAGCGGGAAATCGGTTTCCGGACTGTCCAGCACCGCATGAAATTCATCCCCGGCCAGATCGCCCTGCCCCGGCATGAACGGCAGTTCGGAGTTCACCTGCCCCACAATCTTGAACGCGATCCGGCCCTCGGCGCGCGCCCGCATCAGATCGAGCGTGGTGTCGGTATTGCCGCCGAGGCTGTATCTGGTCTGGCCGTCGACGATGCGCTTGGCCACCAGTTGGGCGATCACGTTGACGCCGCGGGTCAGCAGGTATGACGAGGCGTGGGTGTAGTTCGCCGAAATATAGTGCTGTTGCGCATAGGCATTGCCGAGCCACTTGCCTGCAAGGAAGAAGAATTCGACGATCTCGATATTCGGCGGCAGCGCCCGGGCATGCAGTGCCTTGGCGTAATCCAGATCCGGGTAGCCGCCGAACAGCCGGTCTATCACGGGTCCGATAAATCGCCGTTCGAGATCGGCCGACGGTGCCGGCTTCTCAAGTGTCAACGCCGTGAAAATGGTTAGATGGATCGAGCGGTCATTCAGAGCCCGCCGAAACAACGCATTGACGATGTGATTCGCCTTGCCGAGGCCCAAAGGCAGACCGACCACAAGCCTTGGTCCGACCTCGCGAATGATATCGCCCGCGATCGCCTCAGGGTCGGAGAAGATTCTTGGCATCGGATGTCTGCTGGTCCACTCCGCCGGACAGGCCGCTGTCATCGCATAAGGGCGCGCGACACTTAGCCACCGTGCCGGAATTTCACCGTAGGACATTGATCGGTCAAGACAATACCGGCCTGGTTGATAACAAAGCGGTGTACACAGTCACAGTCGGCGATTTTCTGTGTTCATAGGTTTGCCCAAGCGAACATCGGCCTCTAAACAGTGTACGAATGGAGCTGCCGGATGGTGCAATCCCACCGCTGCTGTGAATCTCGGATTGTTACGGAAAACGATGGCTCGGCGTGCTTCAGGGTTTGGTGGCGTAGGCTGGCGCCTTGGTGTGTCGGGCGTCGCTATCGGTCTCGCGCTGTCTGCCGGATTCGGAGCGCAGGCCCGCGCCGAGACGCTGAACGAGGCGCTGGTCAAAGCCTATCAGTCCAATCCGCAGCTCAATGCCGGCCGTGCCCAGCAGCGCGCCACCGACGAAAACGTGCCGCAGGCGCTGGCGGGCTATCGTCCGCAGATCGTCGCGAGTCTCAGCGCCGGATTGCAGCCGGTTCGCAATCTGCTTCTGGATAACACCATCCAGACCGCGACCCTGAAGCCGTGGACCATCGGCGTGACGGTCACGCAAAACCTGTTTAACGGCTTCAAAACCTCCAACAGCGTCCGTGTTGCGGAATTTCAGGTGCTGTCCGGCCGGGAGGCCTTGCGCAACACCGGTCAGGGCGTCCTGCTCGATGCCGTCACCGCGTACATGAACGTAATCTCCAATCAGGCTCTGGTCGAGACCCAGCGCGGCAACGTCGCATTCCTGCGTGAGACCCTCGGCATTACCAAGAAGCGCCTCGACGCCGGCGACGTTACTCCGACCGACACCGCTCAGGCCGAGGCGCGGCTGAGCCGGGGCCTCGCAGACCTCAACGCTGCGGAAGTCGCGCTGGAAACCAGCCGCGCCATCTATGCGCAGGTGATCGGCAACATGCCCGGCAGCCTTGCACCGGCACAGACGGTCGATCGCTTTGTTCCGCAGAGCCGGCAGGAGGCCATCGACAGCTCGATTCGCGAAAATCCCGCGGTCATCGCAGCGACTTACGACGTCGATGTTGCCACCACCACCATCAGCGTTGCCGAGAGCAGCCTGCTGCCGCAGGTTAACGTGCAGGGCAATGTCAACCGCAGCGCTGACAGCGACCCTAACCTCGGCACCAAACGTGCCGATCAGGCGTCCGTGGTCGGCGCCCTCACCTTGCCGATTTATGACGGCGGCACCGCCGCCTCGCAAACCCGCCAGGCCAAGGAAACCGCGGTGCAAAGCCGACTCGTGCTGGAACAGGTCAGAAATCAGGCCCGCACCGCCGCGATCAGCGCCTGGATCAGCAGCGAGGGCACCAAGGTCGCGCTCGCCGCTGCCGAAGCCGAGGTGAAGTCAGCGAACATCGCATTGCAGGGCGTGCGGCGCGAGGCGCAGGCCGGACAGCGGACCACCATCGATGTGCTCAATTCACAGCAGGATCTCACGGCCGCCCGGTCCCGCCAGATTCTGGCACAGCGCGACCGCGTGATCGCCTCCTATACCCTGCTGAGCGCAATCGGCCGTCTCGACGTCAGAACACTTGGCCTCAGTACGCCGGACTACCTGCCCGAGGTGCACTATCATCAGGTCCGCGACGCCTGGCACGGCGTACGCACGCCGTCGGGACGATAGCTCTTAGCGCACCCGGCGCGAGAACATCAAAATCAGGACCGGCAGCGTGATCAGGATGACCAGCGGCGCCACCGCCATGCCGGTCACGACCACCACCGCGAGCGGCTTTTGCACCTGAGACCCGATTCCCTCCGACATGGCTGCCGGCAGAAGACCAATGCCTGCGACGACGCAGGTCATCAGCACCGGACGCAACTGAAGCTCGCCGGTCCTTATCACCGCCCTGACGCGATTGTATCCCTCGTCGATAAGCTGGTTGTATTGCGACAGAATGATGATGCCATCCATCACCGCAATGCCCATCAGCGCGATGAATCCGATCGCCGCTGAAACGCTGAACGGAATGCCGCTGAACAGCAATCCAAGCACGCCGCCGAAGATCGCCATCGGAATCACACTCATCGCCAAGAGAGTGTCCGGCATCGATCCGAAGTTGAACCACAGCAGAATGGCGATCAGCGCAAGGCTGATCGGCACCACGATAGACAACCGCCGGATCGCATCCTGAAGATTTCCGAACTCTCCGACCCATTCCATATGCGAGCCGGCAGGAAGCTGGACCTGCTCCGCCACCTTGTCCTGCGCCTCCTGAATGGCGCTGCCAAGGTCGCGCTCGCGCACCGAGAACTTGATCGGCAGATAGCGCTCCTGCTGCTCTCGATAGATATAGGCCGCGCCGGATACGAGTTTGATTGAAGCTACTTCCGACAGGGGAACCTGCTGGATCCCGTTCGGTCCCTGCGCGCCGATGCGCAGATTGTGAATCGCTTCGGCGCTCTTGCGGTATTCAGGCGCAAGGCGGACCACGATCGGAAAATGACGATCGCTGCCGGGCTCGTACAGATCGCCCGCGCTGTCGCCGCCAATCGCGACACGGATAGTCGCGTTGATGTCACCGGGAGAGAGGCCATAACGTGCGGCCCGTGCGCGATCGATGTCGATCTGGATCGTGGGCTGCCCCAGCGATGTAAAAACCGACAAATCGGTGATGCCCTTCACCGTCGAGAGCACCGACTTGATCTTGTTGGCGGTCTTGGTCAATTCCTCAAGATCGCTGCCGTACAGCTTGATCGAGTTCTCACCCTTCACGCCGGACACTGCTTCGGCGACGTTGTCCTGCAGATACTGCGAGAAATTGAACTCGACGCCGGGAAATCTCTTCTGGAGTTGCGCCAGAAGCTCGCTGGTCAAATCATCCTTGTCGCGTGAACCCGGCCATTCGCTGACCGGCTTCAGTGGCGCGAAAAATTCCGCATTGAACAGACCCGCCGCATCGGTGCCGTCGTCGGGCCGTCCGTGTTGCGATACGACCGATTCCACCTCCGGCCGCGAGCGGATGAGCTTTCGCATTTCGTTGACGTAGGAGTTGCCCTCCTCGAGTGAAATGGTCGGTGGAAGTGTCGCACGGATCCAGAGGTTGCCCTCTTCCAGCTTTGGCAGGAATTCGAGCCCGAGCATCCGCACCGCAACGAATGTGAGGATGACGAGCATTCCCGCAGCCGCCATGACGATCCGCCGGCTGCTGATCGCCCAATGCAGCAGCGGCATATAAACGCGATGCAGCCATTGCATGATGCGGGTTTCAGTTTCCTGGATATGCGCAGGAAGAATGATCGCGCTCAGCGCCGGGGTGATCGTGAAGGTCGCGAGCAATCCGCCTGCCAGTGCATAGGCGTAGGTTTTCGCCATCGGCCCGAAAATATGACCTTCGACACCGCTCAGCGTGAACAGCGGCAGGAACGCGGCGATAATGATCGCAGCCGCAAAGAAGATCGACCGGGAGACGTCGGCCGCAGCGCTGAGAATGGCATGGGCTTTCATGCCCATAATGGTCTCCGGCGAGATTGCCCGCTCTTCGGATACGGACAGTACGGTGGTCTGCGATAGTCTGCGGAAAATCGCCTCGACCATAATGACCGTGCCGTCCACGATCAGACCGAAGTCGATGGCGCCCACCGACAGAAGGTTGGCTGACTCACCGCGCAGCACCATGATGATGACGGCAAAAAACAGCGCGAAAGGAATCGTGGCGCCCACGATCACCGCGCTGCGCAGATTGCCCAGGAACAGCCACTGCAGCAGGACGATCAGAAGGATGCCGACTACCATGTTGTGGAGCACGGTGTGGGTCGTGGTGTCGATCAGATCCTTGCGATCGTAGATGCGTTCAATCCGCACGCCGGGCGGCAAAATATTCGAGTTGTTGATCGATTTGACCAGCTTTTCCACGCGCGCGATGGTCGGCGAGCTCTGCTCGCCCCGGCGCATCAGCACGATGCCCTGAACGATATCATCGTCAGCATTCATGCCGGCGACGCCGAGACGTGGTTTCTCGCCCACCGTCACGGTCGCGATGTCACGCACCAGTACGGGATTGCCGCCGCTTTGCGAAATCATGGTGGTGGCCAGATCGTCGATGGAGCGGATCAGGCCGACGCCGCGAACAACCGCGGACTGCGTGCCGATGTTGACGGTGTTGCCGCCGACATTGATGTTGGCGTTGCCGACGGCCTGCAGCACCTGCGGCAACGTCAGGCCAAAGGCTGTCAGCTTGTTGAAATCGACCTGAAGCTCATAGGTCTTGGTCTTGCCGCCCCAGCTCGTGACATCGATCACGCCGGGCACGCTGCGGAAGCGGCGTTGCAGCACCCAGTCCTGCAACGTCTTCAGATCCAGAACGCTGTAGTTCGGCGGTCCGACCAGCCGATAGCGGAAGATTTCGCCGATCGGGCTCAACGGAGAAATCTGCGGCTGCACATTGCCCGGCAAGGGGCTGAGCTGCGACAGGCGGTTGAGCACCTGCTGCAAGGCTTCGTCGTAGGTGTAGTCGAACGAAAACTGCAGTTTGACGTCCGACAGACCGTAAAGCGAGATTGTGCGAAGCGTCCGCAGGTTCTTCAGGCCAGCAACCTGCGTTTCGATCGGAATGGTAATGTAACGTTCGATTTCCTCAGCCGACAGGCCGGGACTTTGCGTTACGATGTCGACCATCGGGGGCGTGGGATCCGGATAGGCCTCGATGTTCAACTGCTGGAAAGCGATGACGCCGCCAACCATCGTCATGATGAACAGCACCACCATGAGGTAGCGGCGGTTGACAGCAAGAGCGACAAGGCGATCCATCGAGACCGGTCTTTCAGCGGGAGCGTATGACGTCGGGGAAAGACACGGAGCGGACTAGCTGCCTGACGCAGCGCGATCAATGAACAGGCTGCCTCGGGTCACGATATTCTCGTTGGGGGACAGGTTGCTCTTCACTTCGACCAGATCGCCGTTGGTCATGCCGATCTTGATCTGGCGCAGTTCGATGGACTTGTCGTCGCGCACAACCCAGACCCTTACCTGATCGCCTTCGTAGATGAGCGCCTGCCTGGGCACACCGACGGCCGGACGGTCGCCTGCGGAATAGATGGTTACGTTGGCGAACATCTCCGGCTTCAAGGCTTCGCCGGGATTGTCGATGGTGGCACGGACCATCAGACGGCGGGATGTCGGATCGATGGCCGCCGAAACATAATTGATGCGCGCGTTGAAGGTGCGTCCCGGAAACGCGAGAACGCCGAACATAATTTCCTGACCAACCTCGATGGCGGGCGCTTCGGTTTCGCGTACGAACGCTGTCAGCCAGACGGTAGACAGATCGCCGACAACGAACACCGGGTCGCTCGCACCGGCATTGACGTATTGTCCGGGGCCGACCTTGCGCTGCACGACCGTGCCGGTGATCGGCGAGAAGATCGTCGTTTCGCGATTGATGCGGCCCTTGTCCTGAAAGGCCGTGATGGCCTCGTCGGTCAGGCCGAGCATGCGCAGCCGACTGCGCGCGGCTTCCAGCGCCGTCTCGCTCGAGCGCATGTCGTTCTGCGCGGATATCAGCGCTGCCTGCGATTGCTGATAGTCCTTCAGCGGCGCGGCCTTGCCCTCATAAAGATCGCGGGCGCGCTTGTCCTGGATTTGCGCCAGTTCGAGTTGCGACTTCGCCTTGTTGAACGCGGTCGCCGCCGTGATGAAATCGTTCTGCGCCTGAACATTGTCGGCAGCCTCGATCACGAACAGCGACTGGCCCTGCGTGACCCTGTCGCCGGGCCGCGACAGCAGCTTGGTGACACGACCGGCATTGGGCGAGAATACCGGCGTCGAGCGGTCTTCATCGACCGCGATCTTGCCTTCTGTGACATGCTCGGCACGGAACGCGCGTTCCACCACCGGCTGAACGGTCAGGCTGGCCCATTCCGCCGCCGTCGGCGTATAGCGCAGCAGCCCCTTTCGAGACTGGCTGGAGACGTCGGAATGGTTTTTGGGCGAAGCCCCCACAAACGTCAGGCCAAACGCTGCCAGCCCGGCAATCACGGCCACACTAGCGCCCATAGCCAACCGCTGCCGGGGCATAGCCTGAACCCGGGCAATCAGAGCACTCAGGCTGGTTGTCTTTTCGGTCATTCGAAATCCGTGATCCTGCGGCGAGCCGACGCAGCCTGTCAGGCTAATAGTTCCTCTTTCCTATTTAGGACAATCAAAAACCGACGGCATGGACATTATTTTCGGTTAACGTCAGCCGAATGAAGGCCACATCGGCTCGTGGGACCCGAGGGGCATCGCCGGGCGGCGCCAGAATGCAGGAGTTGCCGACATCACCGCCGCGTGACGAACACCCCGCAGCGCACCAAAACCCGATGCACTTTGCTCCATAAACGGCAGAATTTGGTCCGCTGTGAGGTCTGCCGCCGCCAGGCCATCGTCCAGCCGGCCCAGGTTCCAGAGCCAGCGCCCCGTCTGCGCCAGCGAAACCTTCACATGCCAGCTTCCGCCCTCCCGCGCCTGCCGCAAACGCGCCATCATGGCACCGAACGCCATCAGATGCCCCGTGGCGTGGTCGAGGATCTGCATTGGCAACTCTTTCGGTCCGTGTATTCCGGCGGCTTTGCCCTCAGCGTGGTTGAACCCGGTTGAGGTCTGGACCAGGGAGTCGAAGCCGCGTCGGCCTGCCCACGGGCCAGCGTGGCCATAGGCGCACATGGACAAATAAACGATGCCCGGGCTGATCCGGGCCGCGTCTTCCGCCGAAAAGCCGAGCGCGGCGATCGATTGCGGCCGGTAGCCTTGAGAGAAAATATCGGCCGACGCCAGCAGGTCGCGCAGCACGTTCCTTCCCTGCTCCGTCTTGAGGTCGGCGAAACTCGTCAGCTTGCCGCGGCCGGTATCGATGACGAGCCACGGGATCGAAGGCAGGTTCGGCGAGGAAATCAGCATGACCTCCGCGCCATGCGCCGCCCACGTACGCCCTGCGACCGGACCGGCGATAACCCGCGACAGATCGAGCACACGCAATCCCGCCAGCGGGCGATCACCGGCAGGCCATTGACGCGGCGCAGCTTCGCCGATTTTCTCGATCTGTATTAGCGGCAATCGCTCAAGGGCCTGCGCCTGGGACGTTGCGAGCCACTCGTCATGCGACCGCATCATCGAAACGACGCATCCGCCTGCATAAGCGTCGTTCTCGAATGCTTCGGCTTTCCATTGCATCAAAGCGCGCTGTACATCGTCGCGCTCCGGTTTGCAGGCCAGCACCTTGCAGACATTGTCGCGGTGATGCGGAAAATTGGTGTGGAGACGCACGAAGCGTCCGTCGCCCGTTTTATAGACACCTGCAATGGCGTCCCACGCCCGCGGCGGCGGTTTGTCATCGACCCGCAGATGTCGCTCACTGCGGCACTCGACGACCGCGTGCATCATGTCGACCGAAATGCCTTGTGCCTCGCCGCCGCGGGCTTTCCATATTTCCGCTGCGGCAAGACCGGCGGCTGCAATCGTGACCTGCGAAGCGGCGCCAACGCGGAAGGACGACGGGAGGATTGGCTCGCGTCCCGTCAGCGTGACGGCATCGAGCGCAGAAGGTTCGCCGCCGCCGAGGGTCCAGAGATCAGCGAGAATATCGTGTACGGACTTCATGGCGCGGCTCCGGCATCAGCAGCCCCATTGAGCGGATGACGAAGGCCGAAGCAATTCACAAATCGTATCAGTGAAAATCCCGCGAGCGCGGAAGGATAAGCACATTGCGCGGATGGCGTATTTTGTAAACGGGGCTGTCCGAATGCGCCTTCTGTTCATCCTCCAGCGGCTCGACGATATCTGAACCGGGAGGGATCGGATGTTTCCGTCCAAGCGCATCGTTGGCGAGATTCATCAGGTCATGGGAGCGATCAAACAAACGCTCCGCCACCAGATGGACCACCCTGTCCGGGCTGCTCTGAATGGTCCCCTGCACCTCGATCAGCCGCGCGCCCATTACTTCCTTGCGAAATTTCTCCATCACTTTCGGCCACACCACGATATTGGCAATGCCGGTCTCATCCTCCAGCGTCATGAAAACGACACCCTTGGCGCTGCCGGGCCGCTGCCGGACCAGCACCACGCCGGCACAGCGCACCCGCTGTCTGTCATGGGCATGGGCGACAGCTTCGCAAGCCACCACTCCCTCTTCCGCAAACTTCAGCCGCAGGAATTCCATCGGATGTCCCTTCAATGACAGCCTGATGGTCTGATAGTCGGCAACCACATGCTCCGGCAGCGGCATTTCGGGTAACGGCTGAGCGGCTTCATCGGGTTGTTCGCGCGCCGCCGCGGCGGAAAACAACGGCAATGGCACATCGTCCGGCAACCGCCGCACCGCCCACAGCGCCTCACGGCGATCGAGCCCGAGCGAACGGAACGCATCTGCATCCGCCAGCAGGATCAGGGCGCGCTTCGGCAACCGCGTTTCACGGGCGAAGTCCTCCAGAGAGGTGAATGGTTTTCGTAATCGCGCGGCGGCGATGCGCTGATCCCAGTAATCCTCGCGGCGCTTTGCTTTGCTTTTCGTAGCCGCAGATTTGGCCTTGTCCAGTTTCTCCTCGTCCAAATCGTAGACATCAAAACCGTCGATCTGCCGGAAGCCCAGCCGCACGGCGCAATACTTTCCGGTCCGCTCTTCCAGGGTATTCTGCCCAAAACTGTGAGATACATCGATCTCGCGCACCGTGACGCCGTTCTTGCGCGCGTCACCGATGATCTGCGCGGGTGCATAAAATCCCATCGGCTGCGAATTCAAGAGACCGCAGCAAAATGCATCGGGATGGTAATGCTTTAGCCACGACGACACATAGACAAGCTGCGCGAAGCTCGATGCGTGGCTTTCGGGGAAGCCGTAGCTGCCGAATCCCTTGATCTGGTCGAAGCAGCTTTGCGCGAACCCAGGTTCGTAGCCGCGATCGATCATGCGGCCGACCATACGCTTTTCGAACTTCGGCATGGTGCCGACATTGCGGAAGGTCGCCATCGCGCGTCGCAACCCGTTGGCTTCCTCCGATGTAAACTCAGCAGCCGCCATGGCGATGCGCATTGCCTGTTCCTGAAATAGCGGCACGCCGAGGGTCTTGTGCAGAATGTCCTTCAATTCGTTTTTGTTGCCTCCCTTGGGATAAGGATAATCAATTTCCTCCTTTTTCATCTTTCGTCGCTTGAGATAAGGATGAACCATATTGCCCTGGATCGGACCGGGCCGGACGATGGCGACCTCGATGACGAGATCGTAGAACGTGCGCGGCCTCAGGCGCGGCAGCATGTTCATCTGTGCACGGCTTTCCACCTGAAACACGCCGAGCGACTCGCCTCTACACAACATATCGAAGACCGGACCGCTGTCGTCATTCTCCGCCTTGATGTCAGAAAGCTGATAATGCAGCCCCTTGTGCTGCTCGATCAGATCGAAGCATTTGCGGATGCAGGTCAGCATGCCGAGCGCCAGCACATCGACCTTCATCATACGTAGCGTGTCGATGTCGTCCTTGTCCCACTCGATGAAGGTGCGGTCGTCCATCGCGGCATTACCGATGGGCACGTAAGTATCGAGACGGTCCTGCGTCAGCACATAGCCGCCGACATGCTGCGACAGATGACGCGGGAACTTGATCAGCTCCGTGGCCAGTTCAACGGCGCGGCGGATCATCCCGTTCTGCGGATCGAAGCCCGCCTGCCTGATCTGCATGTCACTGACGCCGACGCCCCAATTCCCCCACACCGTATCGGCCAGCGCGGCCGTCACGTCTTCCGTCAGCCCGAGCGCCTTGCCGACATCCCGGATGGCGCTGCGCGGACGATAATGAATGACGGTGGCGACGATCGCCGCGCGGTGGCGTCCATAGCGCCGGTAGACATATTGCATCACCTCCTCGCGCCGCGAATGCTCGAAGTCCACATCGATATCGGGAGGCTCGAGGCGTTCTTTGGAGATGAAGCGCTCGAACAGAACGTCGGTCTGTGCCGGATTGACGGCGGTGACTCCGAGGACATAGCAGACGGCAGAGTTAGCTGCAGAACCACGCCCCTGACAGAGAATGTCCTGGCTTGTCGCATAGCAGACAATGTCGTGTACCGTCAGGAAATAATGTGCATACTTCAGCTTGCGGATAAGCCGCAGTTCTTTCCAAAGAACCTTTTTGATCTTGGGAGAAATCCGCACCGGAAATTTCCGATGCGCGCCGCTCCATGTCAGGTCTTCCAGATGCCGTTGCGCCGTCTTGCCCGGAGGCACCGGTTCGTCGGGATATTGATATTTGAGTTCGTCGAGCGTGAACGTGATGCGATCGGCGAAGCGCATCGTTTCCGCAACCGCCTCGGGCAGATCGCGAAACAGCCGCGCCATTTCGAAGCCGGGTTTCAGATGCCGCTCGGCATTGGCTTCGAGCCGCCTGCCGGCACGCATGATCGTCGTCTTTTCCCGGATACAGGTCAGCACATCCTGCAAGAGCCGGCGCGCCGGGTGATGGTAAAGCACCTCGTTGGTCGCCAGCAGCGGCACGCGAACCGAAACGGCAAGACGCTGAAGCCTGCCAAGACGCCGCCTGTCATCACCGCGATACAACAGGCTCGCAGCGAGCCATATATCTTTTGCACCGTCGGCGCGGCTGCGCTTCAATCGATCGAGAACCTTCAAGGCCGTTGCAGCCTCAAAACGGTGCGGCAGCACAAGAACGAGCAATTGCCCTTCGGCAAAATCGAGCAGATCGTCGAGCGTGAGATGACACTCACCCTTCTCCGCCTTGAGTTTGCCGCGCGTCAGCAACTGGCACAGCCGGCCATAGGCGGCGCGGTCGCGCGGATAGATCAGGATATCCGGCGTTCCATCGATAAATACGAGGCGGGCTCCAATCAGCAATCTGGGTTTGAATTTGACATCTGGGTTCCCGAGTTCCTTGTAAGCGCGCACGACACCGGCCAGTGTGTTGCGGTCGGCGATGCCGATAGCCGGAATGCGAAATTCGCCGGCCTGATGAACATATTCCTGCGGCTGCGATCCGCCGCGCAGGAACGAGAAGTTCGTCGTGATCCCGATTTCCGCATAGTCGGTGATTTTCATGCGAACAGCCCATGCACGAACCATTTCGGCTGAACCGGTTCGCCCTCGTCGGTGACAAGTTCGCTGCCGTAAAGACCATCGCGATAAATCCAGAAGCGCATCCCTTCCGCATCCTCGACGCGGAAATAATCACGCGTCAGCGTTTCTGGCTTCTGTCTCCACCATTCCATGGCGATGCGCTCCGGCCCCTCGACACGCACCACCGCATGGGTCGCACGCCGCCACGTAAACCGGGGCGGAGGTCCGTCAGGGACCGCGGCAGCAGTGACCTTGATTTCTTCCGGCCGCTCGAACAGCCGCAGCGGGCGCAGCGGCGGTTCGGCTTCGGCGCGCGCAGGCCACTCGGCGCTAGAAGCCGCGGCGAGATGTTGTTGCGCCGGAACAGCCAGCGCAGCGCGTTCCGGAATATGCGTATCCTGCGGCAGATGAACAACAACGCGCCTGCCGCCAAGACGCGCGGCGAGACGGTCGGCCAGCGCCGCCACTTCATCATTGTCCCGGGTGCGGGTATCGAAATCGCGCTGCTCTTGCACCACAATCTCGACGCGGCTGGCCGACAGGCGGATCAGATCGAACCCGAAGCCGGGATCGAGCGGATCGGCCAGCGCATCGAGCCGCTCGCGGAACAGACGATCGACGACATTGACCCTGGTGACCGGCTGTCCAGTCTCCACCGTGATAGTGCGTACCGCGCCGTCGGTGCGGAAAAAGCTGGCTTCCAACTGCCGCGCGCCCTTGCCTTGCTTGTCCATCGCCGCGACCAGCATCTGCGCCAGACCGGAAAGAATGGCTGCGATCACAGTGTCGGTGGCGACCGGTTCGGCGAAACGCTTTTCCACCATGAAATCCGGCAGCGGCTTGCGAGGCGAGATCGGCGCGTCGGCCTGCCCCAATGCCTGTTGCAACAAACTCACGAACGCAGCGCCGAAGCGTGCTGCAAGTTCGTGCGGTGCCCGCGCCGCCACATCGCCGACCGTTTTCAGACCAGCGCGGCGCAGGCCTCGTGTGATCGCATCATCAGCACCAAGCGCGTCCACCGGCAGACGGGCGACGGCACGCGCTTCCTCTCCATCGGGAACGATGCAGCTTCGCGCCGCGCGCGCCACGGTGCGCGCACAGACCGGCGTGCTGGCAATCGCCGCGTTGACGACAAAACCTTGCCGCGCCAGCGATCCGCAGACGTTGCGCAGCATCGCTGCCTCGCCGCCGAACAGATGCGCACAGCCGCTGATATCGAGCAGCAATCCATCAGGCGCATCGAGCGCCACCAGCGGCGTGAAGCGGTTGCACCAGTCGGCGATATCTTCCAGCAACTTTGCATCCGCCGCTTCGTCCGCGTCGAACACCTCCACATCGGGACAAACCGCGCGTGCGTTGGCAAGCGGCAGCCCGATCTCAAGGCCGATATCGGCAGCGGCGTCGTTCAGCGCGGAAATTTGCAGCTCATTGTTCAGTTTTCCGACGACCACACACGGACGCGCATCATCCGGCGCGGCGTCTTGTCCCGACAACTGACGCTTCAAGCGATCTGTCGGCAGGCGCGGCAGCCACAGGCTGAGAATGCGCCGTGCCTTCACGGAAGAGGCCCTCATCACATTTCCACTCCATGATCCATTGTCCGGTCTGGCCGTGACGGTTGCGAATGAGGCGTGCGTCAAGCATCGGCGCGCCCCACGCCTCGGTTTCGGAAAGTGAAGGCGCGGGACGCACCACCCACCGCGTCTCCGCCGTGCTGGCGGACGGCGTGGCGGCCGTACGCAACATCAGGCACGTGACATTCGACGCGCGCGCGGCCAGCGTCAGCCTGCGGCTTGCGACCAGATCGAGTGCCCGCACTTCGCCCCAGACATCCAGCACCACGGCACCCAGCGCATCGCAGGCGATCGCGTCGGCTGCGGCACGCAGCGCCGTCTCGGCATCCGTTGCCCGGACCGTCACCAGGAGACGCGGATCAAGCCCGAGTTCATTGAGGCCGCTCATCGAGAGCGCACCGGATTCAAGTTCCGCAAAATCCTGCCGCACCCACACCAGCGGCCGCTGCCCCGCGAGGCGATGTGCCAGCCCCGCAATAAAGCCCGTCGCTGCCGCACCATGACGGCCGCCCTCGGCGAACACCTCATGCAGCGCGCCGCGCACCAGTCCGCCCTGCAACACAGCGTCGGCATCCGCGTGTCCGAGCGCCACGCGCGCAAGCCCACCGGCTTCACCCTCAAGGCGGCCGATGGTCCCTCGCAAGGACGCAAGCGTGGTCATGCGCGCGCCGGTCATGGGCCGCTCCTGGAAATTCTGGTCCGTTATCTGTGGTCGATTGAACGAATGACGGACTTATTTGTTCATGATATGTTCGCTAAGAGCGAACGGAGAGTCAACCGGACTTTGGGACGGCCTCTTTCTTTAACGAAAACAATGAGATTCGATCCATGGACGTTCAGCGCAAACTCGAAATCCTGGCGGATGCTGCCAAATACGATGCTTCCTGCGCTTCCAGCGGGACGGAAACGCGCGACAGCCGCAACGGCAAGGGCATGGGCTCGACCGATGCTGGTATGGGCATCTGCCATTCCTATGCGCCGGATGGCCGCTGCATTTCGCTGCTGAAAATCCTGCTGACCAACGCCTGCAACTACGATTGCCTCTATTGCATCAACCGCGCGTCCTCGAATGTTCAGCGCGCGCGCTTCACCGTGGAGGAAGCCGTCAAGCTGACACTCGATTTCTACCGGCGCAATTATATCGAAGGACTGTTTCTCTCCTCAGGCATCATTCGCAGTCCGAACTACACCATGGAGCAGGTGGTCCGCGTCGCGCGCAGCCTGCGCGAAGATCATCATTTCCGCGGCTACATCCACCTGAAGACAATCCCTGAAGCCGATGACGCCCTGATCGCCGAGGCCGGGAAATATGCCGACCGCCTCAGCATCAACATCGAAGTGCCGACGGAGAGCAGTCTCTCGAAACTCGCGCCGGAAAAAGACGTCCGCGCCATCCGGCGAACCATGGGCCGGCTCCGGCTCAGGCTCGATGAAGCGCAAGAAACAAAGAAGGACAAACGAGCGCCGCGCTTCGCACCCGCTGGTCAAAGCACACAGATGATCGTGGGCGCTGATACCTCGAACGATCAAACCATTCTGGAAGCCAGCGCCAATCTCTACGGCTCCTATAAACTCAAGCGCGTCTATTATTCGGCATTCAGTCCAATTCCCGATGCCAGCCGCAGCCTTCCCTTGCAGGCGCCGCCGCTGATACGCGAGCATCGGCTGTATCAGGCCGACTGGCTGCTGCGGGTTTACGGGTTCGATCTCGGCGAGATCACCGATCCGCTCGAAGGCGGTATGCTGCCTCTCGACATCGATCCGAAACTGGCGTGGGCTTTACGCCATCGCGAACGCTTTCCGCTCGATGTCAATCGCGCCAGCCGCGAGGATTTGCTGCGCGTTCCCGGCTTCGGCGTGAAAACCGTTGATCGCATTATTTCCGCGCGCCGCGTCACCAACCTGTGCAGCGCCGATCTCGCACGCCTGCGCGTTCCTCGGAACAAGGTGCTGCCCTTTATCGTTCTTCCTGACCACAAGCCACCAGCGCAACTCCTCGACAGCAACCGTCTGCTGCAGTTGTTCCGTCCGCCGGCAACGCAAATGGGATTCGGATTTTAAATTGCACGTCATCAGCCTCGACAACGAAACGGACTTCAACGGGTGGCGTAATGCTGCGCGGGCCCTCGCATCGAACGGCATCGCGCCGAACGATGTGACATGGACCGTGGCAGGGGGAGACGCGGGCCTGTTCACGCCTTCCGCTATTCCCGCCTTCGATACGGAACAGTCATTCAACGTGCCCGCTGCTTTCCTGCAACTCGCAAAAACCGCGATCCTCAATCGCAATCCGGAACGCTTTGCATTACTGTATCGCCTGCTTTGGCGATTGCGGACACACCCGCGCCTGATGGATGCGGCAACCGATGCCGATGTTGCCCGGGTGCAGTCCCTCGCAAAAGAGGTTCGCCGCGACGAGCACAAGATGCATGCCTTCGTCCGGTTTCGCGAATTCGGCCGTGGCAACGATTTTCGCTTCGTCGCATGGTTCGAGCCCGACCATCATATCGTGGAACTGGCTGCACCATTCTTCGAGCGCCGTTTCGCCGATATGGCGTGGTCGATTCTCACGCCGGATCGCTGCGCGCACTGGGACGGGTGCAAGACGATCTTCACACCTGGCGCGGTGAAATCAGACGCGCCCTCCAGTGATCCGCTCGAAGACATCTGGCGCACCTACTACGCAAACATCTTCAATCCCGCACGGCTCAAGATCAAAGCCATGAAAGCGGAAATGCCCAAGAAATACTGGCGGAACCTTCCCGAGGCCGCGCTGATTGATCCGCTAATTGCAAAAGCCGGACTCATGACGCAGGCCATGATCGACAGCGAGGCTTCAGTGCCGCGCGCATCGCAGCAACGGAGGGATAAACCGATGAAATCACCATCGGTCCATACAAAGCCCGGCAGCCTCGCTACAATCAGCGCCGAGGCCGCCGATTGCCGCTCCTGTCATCTTTGGAAGGATGCGACCCAAACTGTGTTTGGCGAAGGCCCAAACCACGCGCCGATCATGCTGGTCGGCGAACAACCCGGCGACAAAGAAGACCTCGCCGGCAAGCCGTTCGTCGGCCCCGCCGGGCAGGTGCTCAACCGCGCACTGGAGGAAGCCGGACTCGACAGGGACAAGGTGTATGTCACTAACGCGGTGAAACATTTCAAATTCGTGCCGCGCGGAAAAATCCGCCTGCATCAGAAACCGAATACACCCGAAATCAAAGCCTGCCGGCCATGGTACGAGCGCGAACTCGCATCGATCAAACCTGCCCTGGTGGTCGCGATGGGCGCAACGGCGGCGCAAACCGTATTCGGCAAGATCACGCCGATCGGCAAGAACCGCGGCCACCTGATCGATCTCGATGAAGCCGGACCCGAGACCAAGGCGCTGGTCACAGTTCACCCGTCCTATCTGCTGCGGCTGCCGGACGAAGACGCCAAAGCGCGCGAGTATGCCAACTTCGTGAAAGACCTGAAACTTGCAGCCTCGTTCCTGCACAAGCTGAAGGCGGCGTAAGCCCCTCTCCCCGCAAGCGGAGAGAGGGGCAAATAGATCACGCAGCAAGCGCTTCGGAATTCACAGCACCTTCAGCAAGTGCCGTGAGATCTTTGTCAGTCTTGCGTTCCTGCTGGAGCGTTTCATCGAGCAATTTTACAGCTTCGTTCATGCCAAGCTGGATGGCCCAGGCCTTGAGCGTGCCGTAACGCGACATTTCATAATGTTCCACTGCCTGTGCGGCAGCCAGCAATCCGGCATCAAGCGCTTCGGTGCCTTTGTATTCGTCCATGATCTCCTTGCCCTCGTCGAGGATTCCCATGATCGCATCACAGGTTTTGGCCTTCGCGGGCTTGTCGATCAGCTTGAAAACCTGCTCGAGGCGATCGACCTGACCTTCGGTTTCGCCATGATGTTTCTTGAATGCGGCGCTCAGGTCTGCCGACTGAGCTGCCTTGGCCATCTTCGGCAATGCCTTTAAAATCTGCTTCTCCGCGAAGTAGATGTCCTTGAGCGTGTCATGAAAGAGATCGTTGAGATCCTTATCGTTCGGCACAGCTCGCTTTGCGGCCATCCGCTTCGGTGCGGATTTCTTCGCTGATTTCCTGACCGACTTTTTGGCTGACTTCTTCGCCGATTTCCTCGCTGCCATTGTCCCACTCCGCATGTTTGACGGGATCGTTCCCGCCTCTCAACGCGATGTGATGATCATGGTTCCGAACAGGATGCACCCGGTAGCGACTCGTCGTCAGCCTGCGAGCTGGCTTTCGACCAGCTTGATCCAGTAGGACGAGCCATAGACGATGGCGTCGTCGTTAAAATTGTAGGCAGGATGATGCAGCCCCGCGCTGTCGCCATTTCCGATAAAGATGAACGCGCCCGGACGCGCTTCCAGCATATAGGCGAAGTCTTCCGCGCCCATCACCGGCGGTATCTCGGAACTGACGTTGCCCTCGCCTGCGACGTCGGCCGCAACACGGGCGGCAATACCCGTTTCGGCGGGATGATTGACCAGCACCGGGTAACTGCGCTCGTAATCCAGCGTGATCTTCGCGCCCGAGAGCTGCGCCACCCCGTTCACAACTTCCCCTACCCGCTGTTCGATCAAATCGCGCACCTCGGGAGTTAGCGTCCGCGCAGTGCCGAACAGTTCCGCGGTCTGCGGGATGACGTTGCGGGCGTTCCCGGCGTGGAACTCGCAGATCGAAATCACTGCGGCATCCAGCGGATCGACGCTGCGGGAGACGATCGACTGCAGGGCCGTAATGAGCTGGGCGCCGACCAGCACCGAGTCGATGCTCTTGTGCGGTCGCGCGGCATGTCCGCCCAGACCTTCGATGTGAATGTTGATGTGATCGGTCGCGGCCATCGCAGGTCCAACGCGCGTGGCAAACGTGCCGATCGGCATGCCCGGCGAGTTATGCATGCCGTAGACCTGCTCGATCTTGAAACGGTCCATCAGACCGTCCTTGATCATCGCCTCGGCGCCCGCACCGCCCTCCTCCGCCGGCTGGAAGATCATCACGGCATCGCCGGCGAAATTCCGCGTCTCGGCGAGATAGCGCGCCGCGCCGAGCAGCATCGCGGTATGACCATCGTGCCCGCAGGCGTGCATCTTGCCCGGCACGGTCGAGCGATAGGCGACGCCGGTTTCTTCCTCGATCGGCAGCGCGTCCATGTCGGCCCGCAGCCCGATCGCTTTCAGATCACCGCCATTGACCGGCTTTCGCCCCTTGATGACGCCGACCACGCCGGTGCGTCCAAGGCCGGTCGCGACCTCATCGCAACCGAATTCGCGCAAACGGTCGGCAACGAAGGCCGCAGTGCGGTGCACATCGTACATCAGCTCTGGATGGGCATGGAGATTGCGACGCCAGCCCATAATTTCGGGTTGCAGATCGGCGACGCGGTTGAGGATGGGCACGGCGGTAACCTCACAGGATCAAGACGGCAAAGGCTAGCATGGGCCCGCAGTAGACCCAATATCCGCGCAAACGGGACTTGCGCGGAACCATACTGTACAGCGAACCCCGGCCGGGGCCATAAGAAGAAAAGTCTTCAACAATTTGACCAGAGAAACGCAGGATCGGGAATGGCGAAACGTCTGGAGGGGGATTTCGACTATATCGTCGTCGGCGCCGGCACCGCCGGATGCATCGTCGCCAACCGCCTCTCGGCTGATCCCCGCAAGCGCGTTCTAGTCCTGGAAGCCGGCGGCAGAGACAACTGGATCTGGTTTCACATCCCGGTCGGCTACCTGTTCGCCATCGGCAATCCCCGCTCCGACTGGATGTTCAAGACCGAGCCGGAAGCCGGTCTCAATGGCCGTGCACTGGCCTATCCGCGCGGCAAGGTGATCGGCGGATCGTCTGCGATCAACGCCATGATTTCCATGCGCGGACAAGCCGCCGATTACGATCACTGGCGACAGCTCGGCTTGACCGGCTGGGGCTGGGACGATGTGTTCCCGGCTTTCAAGAAACTCGAAGATCATTTCCTCGGCGAGAGCGAACATCACGGCGTCGGCGGTGGTTGGCGGATCGAAGCCCCGCGGCTGTCCTGGAAAGTGCTGGATGCCGTCGCGGACGCTGCCCATGAAATGGGAATCCGCAAGACGGCCGATTTCAATACCGGTGACAATGAGGGCATCGGATACTTCCACGTCAATCAGAAGCGCGGACGGCGCTGGTCATCGGCACGCGGGTTTCTGAAGCCTGCACTGTCGCGGCCAAACCTGCGCCTGGAGACCAACGTGCTGGTCGACAGGGTGATCGTCGAGAACGGCCGCGCGGTCGGCGTGCGCTTCCGCCAGGGCGGCGAGACCATCGAGGCACGAACGCGGGGCGAAGTGATCCTGTGCTCCGGGTCTGTGGGATCGACGCAGGTGTTGCATCGTTCCGGCATCGGTCCGAAAGAATGGCTGTCGCCGCTCGGCATCGACACCGTGCTCGACCGGCCGGGCGTGGGCCGCAACCTGCAAGACCATCTGCAACAGCGCGCGATCTACAAGGTCGAAGGGGTGCGCACGCTGAACGAGACCTATTACAATCTGTTCCGGCGCGGCTGGATGGGTGTCGATTACCTGTTGCGGCGGCGCGGGCCATTGACCATGGCGCCGTCGCAACTCGGTATCTTCACGCGATCCGATGCGCGGCAGGAGCGCGCCAACATCCAGTTTCACGTCCAGCCGCTGTCGCTGGATAAATTCGGCGAGCCGTTGCACCGCTTTCCGGCCATCACCATCGCCGCCTGCAACCTGCGGCCGACATCACGCGGAACGATCCGCATCAAGTCCGATGCACCGGACGAGGCTCCGGCGATCGCCCCGAATTATCTGTCGACGCCGGAAGACCGCCAGGTTGCTGCTGACGCCATTCGCGTCACGCGCAGGCTGATGAAACAGCACGCGCTCGCGGCCTATCATCCGCAGGAATATCTCCCGGGCCCATCCGTCGGCAATGACGATGCATCCTTGGCGAAGGCAGCGGGCGACATCGGCACCACGATCTTCCATCCGGTCGGCACCGCAAAGATGGGCACCAGCAGCGATCCTCTCGCCGTGGTCGATGAGCGCCTGCGCCTTTACGGCCTCAAGGGGCTGCGCGTTGTCGATGCATCGGTGATGCCGACCATCACGTCCGGCAACACCAACACGCCAACTGCGATGATCGCGGAAAAAGGTGCGGCGATGATCATCGCCGACGCCAAATAATCACGGCCTGATCGCCATCTTCGCGACGCCTGGCGTGCGCAGCGGCTCTGCGAGCCTTGCGAAATCGCAAAGCAGCGATCGCGTCTTGCGCGGATCGATGATCTCCTCGACCCAGAATTTTTCCGCTGTACGAAACGGCGACCGCAGCTTGTTCAAGCGGTCCTCGATTTCAGCCAGCTTCGCCTTGGGATCTTCGGCGGCGTCGATATCGGCACGGTAAGCGGCCTCAATGCCGCCCTCGAGCGGCAGCGATCCCCAATAGGCCGACGGCCATGCATAACGCATGGAGAAACGGCCAGCAGGCTGATGCACAACACCAGCAACGCCAAAGGAGTTACGGATGATAATCGTGCACCACGGCACGGTGCTCTGATTGACGGCAGCCATCGCGCGAACGCCATGCCTGATCGTTGCAGCCTTTTCCGCTTCGAGTCCGATCGCGAAACCCGGGCAATCCATCAGATAGACCACCGGCAGATGGAAGGTTTCAGCGAGATCAACAGCGCGCACTACTTTTTGGCACGTGTCCGCCGCCCACGATCCCCCATAGATAAAGGGGTCGCCGGCCAGCACCAGAACCGCTCGCCCCTGCAGGCGCGCAAATCCTGTGATGATCGACCGGCCGAAGTTCTGGCCCATCTCAAAAAACGAACCACGGTCCACCACCGACTCGATGATCGGCCGCATCTTGTAGACCTGCTTCCGGTTGCGCGGCACGGCGCTCAGCAGCATCTCGTCAGCGCGCTCTGGATCATCATTGCAAGGAATGGTCGGCGGCAGGTCGAACACCGACGACGGCAAATACGATAGAAACTTCCGTGCACATTCGAAGGCTTCTTCTTCGGTCTCAACTGCGTGGTCGACACCACCGGCCTTGGTCTGGATCTGCCAGCCGCCCAGTTCCTGCTTCTCGAGCGATTGGCCGAGCCGCGCGACCACAGGTGGCCCCGCCACAAACATCGCAGACGATTTTGTGATGACGGAATAATGACTGGCGGCGAGCCGCGCAGCACCAAGTCCCGCTACCGATCCAAGACCTAGACCGACAACAGGGACACGCGCCATGTTCGCGGTCGTGTACCAGTACCATTCCGTCCCGCCGATGCCGCCGGGCAGGTTGGCCGCTCCCTTGGTCTCGATGGTTTTCACCGAGCCGCCGCCGCCTGAGCCTTCGATGACCCGGATGATCGGCAGGCGGAAGTCATGCGCCATCTGCTCGGCCATCATCGGCTTCGCCCAGATCGACGCGTCAGCCGAACCGCCGCGCACCGTGAAATCGTCACCGACGATGACAACGGGCCGGTCCCCGACCTTGCCGCGGCCGAATACGCAATTGGCGGGCGTGGCGGAAATGAGTTCGCCGCTTTCCGCATATTCTCCGATGCCTGAAATCGCGCCGATCTCGTGGAAGGTCTTTGGATCGAGCAGCTTGTCGATGCGCTCGCGAACCGTAAACCGGCCCTGATCGTGCTGCCGCTTCACCTTGTCGGCACCGCCCATTTCTTTCGCAAAGGCTTCGCGCCGCGCAAGTTCGTCAAGTTCAGGCTTCCAGTTCATCGTCGCTCCTTGCAGTCCGCGTTGCGAACGCGTCATTCTGTTCTGCGGAATAAAGTTTCCTCTTGCGGAACACGCTACCCCGGGCAATCTTCCGTCACAATAAAGAAGCCGCGCTTGCAGAGCCCGCATGCTCTGCTCAAAGCGGATGGGGGAAAGTCAATGCCACAGATCAAGATCGTCACCGAGGTTGCCGGACGTGTCTGCGCGGTTGTCGCCAGCACCGGCGGCAGTATCGGAAGCGGCGACGACGTCGTGCTGGTCGAAGCGATGAAGATGGAAATTCCCGTCCCCTCGCCTGCCGCAGGAAAAGTCGTTTCAATCCTCGTTAGCGTCGATGACGTCGTGGCAGAGGGACAAACGATCGCTCTTCTCGAAACGTGAACTGCGCGAAGCGTTGCGTTCCGCGACAAACTGTCCAGTACACCTTAGTAGGCTTGCAGCCGTTGCGCTGGTCCTTGCACGATGACATGATCCGGCAAAATCAAAAACGCGTTTCGCACAGCGAAAGCAGTTGGGGAGGGTTTTTCATGACGCGGCATATCATTTCAGTTGCGGCAATCGTTCTTGCAGGCACGACGATTTCGCCTGTGCTGGCGCAAGAGGTCAAGCTACCGACCTCGATGGCGTTTACCGCCTATGACACCGGCACTTCCGGTTTCAACATCGCAGTCGGTGTCGGCAAGATGATGAAGGACAAGTACGGCTCCGACGTTCGCGTGCTTCCGGCTGGCAACGACGTGGCGCGTCTCGCCCCGCTGCGCACCAACCGAGCGGTGCTGGCCTGGATGGGAACGGGAAGCTATTTCGCCCAGGAAGGCGTATTCGAGTTCGGCGTCAAGGAATGGGGCCCGCAGGCGTTGCAGATGACGCTCTCGACGGTCGACTGCAACGGACTGTCGGTCGGCGTCGCGAAAGACAGCGGCGTGAAGGAATGGAAGGATTTTCGCGGCAAGCGTTTGGGCTTTGTGGTGGGCTCACCCGCACTGAACCAGAACGCGCTGGCGATCATCGCCTACGCCGGACTCACCCAGAAAGACGTCAAGATTGTCGAATTCGCCAGCTACGGCGCGATGTGGAAGGGCGTCATCAACAATGATGCCGACGGCGCGTTCGGCTCGACAGTGACCGGCCCCGCCAAGGAACTGGAAAGCTCGCCGCGCGGAATCGTCTGGCCGGAGTTGCCTGCGGGCGACAAGGCCGCCTGGGATCGTGTGAAAAAAGTCGGCGCATTCTTCAATCCGCACGACGTCACCTGCGGTGCAGCCATCGAAGCTTCGAAACCCCTGAAGCTGGCGACCTATCCCTATCCGATTGCAACCGCCTATGCGACGCAGCCCGTTGACCAGATCTACGGCCTCACGAAGGCAATGATCGTCAACTACGACATGTACAAGGATGCTGCGCCCGGTTCATCCGGCCTTGATGTCAAGAAGCAGACCAAGCAGTGGGTCATCCCCTATCATCCCGGCGCCGTGAAGGCCCTGAAGGAAGCCGGGCAATGGACCGACGCGGATGAAAAATACAACAACGACCTGATCAAGCGGCAGGGCGTTCTGGCGGACGCGTGGAAAGCCTACAACACGGCAAGCGCACCGGGTGAGCCGGCCGCATTCCTCTCGGGGTGGATGGCTGCGCGGAAGGCCGCACTCGCCAAAGCCAACATGCCGAACGGCTTCGAGGACTAAAGGTTTTAAGGCCAGCGGACGTCGTCAACATTCTATTTTCGGTACTGCCAATGTCAGCTTCGTCCGACAACACCCAAAATACAGCAGTCGCTCCGGTTGCGGCTGCCACCATTAACTCAGCGCAAAAGAAGGTCGTGTTCGATGATCCGCATGCGGGTGTCGGCGGCCTGCAGGAAGCCGAAGTCACCCGGGTGCGGACCCTTCGCGGTGGTTGGCGCTGGGCTCTCGTTGCAGCGACCGCGGCGACGATCCTGCTCTGTATCAATCAGCAATTCACGTTGCGCTTCTTCATCGGCTACACCCAGCTCAACACCGAGTATTTCTATCTGCTCATCGCGCTGATGCTGCCCTTCACGTTCCTGATTTTTCCGGGAAGCGAGAAGGCTCCGCTTGATCGGATTCCCTGGTACGATATCGTCCTGTTCGTTGCGACATTCGCTTCGGCAATCTGGCTGATGATGAACATTCGCAAGGCCGCGGCCCTCGGATGGGAATTCGCAGGCGCGCCGGCACCGGTCATAGCAGGTGGCCTGGTCATGTGGGCCGTGCTGATGGAAGCCCTGCGCCGCACCGGCGGCTGGAGCTTGTTGCTTTGTGTGCTTCCCTTCACCGTTTATCCGCTTTTTGCGGAATCAAGCTGGCTGGGTCCCTTCCGCGGTACCCAATCCACCCTTGATCAGGCCACGGCCTACCATGTCCTCTCCGGCGAAAGCCTGCTGGGCATTCCGATCCAAGCCTTCGCCGATACGGTGATCGGCTTTCTCGTGTTCGGCACGGCGCTGATGATGACCGGCGCCGGGAAGTTCTTCATCAACATCGCGTTCGCACTTTGCGGAACATTCCGCGGCGGCGCTGCCAAGGTCTGCATCTTCGCCAGCGGCCTTCTCGGCATGATGTCGGGCTCGATCATTTCCAACGTGCTGACCGCAGGCACGATGACGATTCCCGTCATGAAAAAGAGCGGCTTTCGCGCCTCGTACGCCGCAGCCATTGAAGCCTGTGCTTCGACCGGTGCAGTCCTCGCGCCGCCGGTGATGGGCGCGACCGCATTCGTCATCGCGCAATTCCTGAACGTCAGCTACGCCGACGTCGCGGTGGCGGCGATTATTCCAGCCGCGCTTTATTATCTCGGCCTTTTCATGCAGGTGGACTCCTACGCCGCGCGGCACAACCTTGCCGGCATTCCACGCTCAGAATTGCCGCGCGTCTGGGACACCGTCAAGGAAGGCTGGTACTACATTTTCGTTATCGCGCTGCTGGTCGTGATGCTGCTGTACTTCAAGCGCGAAAGTCACGCGCCTTTCTACGCGACCGTTCTCCTGCTCATCCTCAATCAATTATTCTCCAAGGACACCCGCTGGACTGTTGCGACGATCAGCAAGTTCCTGGAAGTGAACGGACGCACCTTCGTCGAACTGGTCGGCATCTTGGCAGGCTGCGGCCTGTTGATCGGCGCATTCTCGATGACCGGCGTGATATCGAGTCTCGCCAATGATCTGCTGACAATCGCCGGTGACAACGCTTTTCTGCTTCTGGTGATGTGTGCCTTTACCAGTCTGGTGCTGGGACTCGGCCTGACCACGACGGCCTGTTACATCTTCCTCGCCATTCTCGTAGCGCCGGCGCTCGAGAAGGTCGGCCTCAACAAGATGGCTGTGCACATGTTCATCTTCTATTGGGGCATGCTCTCATCCATCACGCCTCCCGTGGCGATCGCTTCCTTCGCGGCAGCGGGCATCGCCGGTTCGCCGGCGATGAAAACCGGCTGGGAGTCGATGTGGGTCGGCAGCATCATCTACTTCATCCCCTTCTTTTTTGTGCTCAACCCTGCCCTCGTGCTGCAAGGCGATGCGCCCTATCTCGCAGCGCTTGGTCTGATGACGCTGGCCGGAATGGGAACATTGTTCATCTGCGGAGGGATTCAGGGCTACCAGGCCTTTATCGGCGACTTGCGGCGAGCCGGATCACTTGAGTGGCCGATCCGGGTGCTGCTGGTCATCGGAGGATTTGTTCTTGCAACGCCAGGGGGCGGCATCATGCCCGTCTCGCAATGGCAGGTCATGGCGATCGCGCTTGCGATTCTCATTCCCACCTTGATCGTCACTTTTATTCTCGTGCAACGGAACCCGGTTGCCCGATCGCAGTTGTCGGCGCGCTAGACAAGCGAACCCGCGCCAAATTGTGGCGAGAGTTGGTATTCAAGCCTTGCGTAATGCTGTGACGCGGAAAAGCCGTGCATCAACGCCACACCCGGCGAAATACGATGCCTGTGCCATAGCGTGGAGACTTGTATCTGGCATTCCGATATGTTCGACCTATAGTCTGGTCAATCGAACGCTAGGGATAATGATGCTCAAAGCACTTCTTGCAACCACTCTGCTCGTCTCGGCGACCGTTGGCGCCTTCGCACAGGCCCCGGCTCCGCAGCGCGGCGGCACCCCGGAAGAACAGAAAGCCTGTGCTCCCGATGTTTCACGTCATTGCCGTCAGGTAATGAACGATGGCGATTTCGTGATTCTTGGTTGCCTGCAGGCCAACCGCGCCAAGATCAGCAAGAAGTGCGATGCTGTTCTCAAGAGCCACGGCCAGTGAGCCGCAGCGTTCTTCCTGATTAATTCCGGATAATAAAATCAGCCTGACCGCTCGTCAGGCTGATTTGCTCGGTCAGGCTGTTTTTCTTGCAGCGTTGTCGACCAACGTCTTCCCGAGCGACCAGATCGCGCCGGGAACACGGTGGCTGTTTTCGATCACCGTATCGAACGAGCTTGTGATCCAGTTACAATCTTCCTGCGTGATCGTGAGCGCTGGCAGCAGCTTGATTGTGTGGCTGGCGTGGCCGGAGACCTGGCTGAGGATCTTGTGATCCTTGAACAGCGGGATCGTAATCAACTGGCAGAACAGACCCTTGCTCGCCGCCTCCAACATCGCCCATGAGGCCTTGAGCTTGAGCGACTTCGGCGGACCGAATTCGACCCCGATCATCAATCCCTTGCCGCGCACGTTCTTCAAGAGTTCATAGCGCGGGATCATCGCTGACAGGGTCGCAAGCAGTTCGGCGCCCCGCGCCGCCGCGTTCTCGATCACCTTCTCCTGCTTGAGGGCCTCCAGCGTCGCAATGCCGGCAGCCATGGCGAGATCGTTCTTGGAGAACGTCGAGCCGTGGACCACCGCGCGATCCATCCGGTCGAAGATCTTGTCGAAGATCGCCTTGCGCGTCAGGACGGCTCCAACCGGGACGTGACCGCCGGACAGCGACTTCGACAGCAGCACCATATCGGGCTCGACGTTCCAGTGCTCGACCGCAAGAAACCGCCCTGTACGGCCCATTCCGGTCTGGATTTCATCGGCCACGAACAGTGTGCCATAGCGCTTGCACAGCGCCGCAGCGCCCGCGAGATATCCGTCGTCGGGCATATTGACGCCCTTGCCCTGGATCGGCTCGACGATGAAGGCCGCAATCTGGCGAGAGGCCAGCGCTTTCTCGAGCGCGGCGAGATCATTGAACGGGATCGAGAAGGTGTCCGGCAGCAACGGTCCGAAGCCGTCACGGAAATTCTTGTCGCCGGTCAGCGACAGCGAACCGTAGGACAGGCCGTGATACGCATGGTCGCAATAAACGATGCCGGTACGGCCGGTCGCACCGCGCGCGAACTTGATCGCAGCTTCGACACACTCCGTCCCTGAATTCGCAAAAAACACCTTGTCCAGATACGGCACATGCGCGATCAGGCGCTCGGCCAGAATGCCGGCCAGCGTGGACAGATCGAGCTGAACGAGGTTCGGAAGATCGCTGTCCAGGACGCTCTTGAGGGCGTCCTTGACGGTCGGATGATTGCGGCCAAGAGCAAAGACGCCGAACCCGCTCAACAGATCGAGGTAACGATCATCGTTGCGGTCGAACAGATACTGCCCCTGCCCGCGTTGAAAGCCGACGTCGTAGCCGATTGTTTTGAGCACCCGGACGAGTTGCTCATTGAGATATCGCGTGTGCAGAGCGTTGCGCTGAAACTGGCGATCCGCGAACATCTCTGAAATGTCTAGATTTGGCTGCATGATGTCATACATACTTCGTTTGTCAGGCTTCTAGTCAACTGAAATTAGTGTATGCGTCGTTTTGTCAATCTCTGGAACAATGCACGGCCTTTGTGTTTAAATTGGTTGCAATGCACGCGAGGATTCATGCGGAAACTAGCCTTTAGTGGAATGTTCTTGCTCGCTGCCGCCGGAGCTGCCTCTGCTGCCGAACCGCTGGGCGAGTGGAAGGTCGAGGATGACAAGGCGACGATCCGAATCGTTGAGTGCAACTCCAGGCTTTGGGGGGTCATCGCCTCTGAACAAATTCCGGGCAACCTCGACAGCAAGAACCCTGACAAGACCAAGCGGACGCGTCCCACCCTGGGCATCCCCATCCTTCTGAACATGAAGAAAGCGGATGACGAGAAAGACAAGTGGGAAGGCCAGATCTACGACGCCACCAGCGGCAAGACCTATGACGCCAATATCCAGCTCAAGTCGCCCAATTCGCTGCGCGTCGAAGGCTGCGTCGCCATGATCTTGTGCGGCGGCCAGACCTGGACGCGCGTGGCTGAAGGCTCCGCCGCTCCCGGTGGGGCCAAGGCCGGCGCGGCAGCTCCGGGGGCTCCCAAGACAACAGGAAGCCCACCGGCTCCGAAGACAACGGCCGCACCACCATTCCCGACCCCTGTCGGCGCGCCGAAGACCGCGGCTCCGAAAGGCGCGAAGGCTGGCGATCAGGCCACTTCCGAAATTTGCCTTCTCCCCGAGATTGCATCAGCACCTGCCAAATAATCCGGCAGGATCTTACTTCTGCTCTGTGTCGCGCGGCTTGCCCATGAGCGCCGGCTGAAACAGCACCGCCGCTGCCAGCGTCGTCACCAGCGACAGCGCCAGCAATTTGCCCATGCTTGACGTGCCGGGGTGGCTCGACAGCCAAAGGCTGCCGAACGCTGTCGCGGTCGTCATCGCGCTGAAGAAGATAGCACGCGTCAGGCTCGATTGCAGCAGGTCGGTCTGCCCGGCCCGCCATGCGGTCACGTAGTAGATCTTGAAAGCAACGCCGATGCCGAGCAGCAACGGCAGCGCGATGATGTTGGCGAAGTTCATCGGCAGTCCGATCAGGACGCAGATCTCGAGCGTCACGACACCTGCCAAAACCAATGGGACCAGCGTCAACAGCACATCGCCGACCCGCTTGAGCACGATCCAGAGTAGGATCGCAATCGACAGCAGGGCCCAGAAACCGGCATGGATGAACGCTTTGACGATGGTATCGCCGGATTTCAGAATCGAGATCGGCCCGCCAATCGCGTCAGGCTGAACTTTCAGAACTGCACCCGCGAAGGCGCGCAATGTATCGTTGTCGTTGGGATCGCCCTTCGGCTGAGCTTCGACGCGCGTTCTGCCGTCTGCAGACGTCCAATCATGCAGGATGTCCGGCGGAAGGGTTTTTACACTCACCGGCTGGGCCTTGAGCAGACCTCGAACCTGATCCAGCGCAACGTTCAGAGGCGAAATGAAGGTTGCCGTCGCCTTCTCGCGCGTGGCTTTTTCAGCCTGAGCAAGCTTGTCCAGTGCCGTCGCAAGCCGCCGTGCGGCCACCGCCCCCGGTCCCTTGTCGTCGCCCGCGGTCTTGCGCAGGCTTTCCGCCGAGCCCTTCAGCGCAGCGACATTTTCCTCGTCGGACGGCGCGGAGCCGCGCGATGTCTCATTCAGAATCGGATTGAGCGATGCCGCCGCCTTGCGGATGATCGCAAGCTTGGCCGGCTGGTCATCAGGAATGAAGGTATCCAGCGAGATCGTGCGCGATACTTCAGGAAGCTTGGCGAGCCGTTCCTGAATTTCCTTAGCCGCAGCCGCGGAAGGAGCCATGACTTCGACGGCGTTGGTGCCGGTGTTGGGATCTCGGCGGAGATCCAGATACGTCGCCACCGACTCGACCTTCGCACTGCGCAGGTTCATGGGATTGAAGTCAAACTGCAGGAAATACAGCAACGGCAGACCCAAAACGGCCACCCCGAGCGTCGCGGCAACAACACCGACGCGATGCCGCTCAAGGAAACTGTCGACCGGCGCCAGGAATTTGAAACCGAGCGGTTCGGCTTCGCCCGGAGGATTGAAAATCTTGAGCAGCGCGGGCAGCACTGTGATAGCGGCGATGAATGCGATGATCATGCCCGCGCCGGCGATCTTTCCGAGTTCCGACACGCCTTTGTAATCGGTTGGCAGAAACGACAGGAATCCGGCCGCCGTGGCCACCGCCGCAAGCGTGAGCGGAACGGCGGAATACTCGGCGGCCTTCTCGAGCGCCGGATCAAGCTGATCGATTTCATGGCGCTCGGCGCGATAGCGCACACTGTACTGAATGCCGAAATCCACCCCGAGACCGACAAACAGGACGAAGAACGCAATCGAAATCAGATTGAACGCGCCGACCAGCATCAGTCCGACGGCGGTGGTGACCGACAGACCGATGACAAGCGTGATGAACACCGAACCGATGATCTTGGATGACTTCAGCGCGCACCACAGGATGAAGAGCACGATCAGGACCGTCCCCGTGTGGGTGACAAGCGCCCCCTCCTGCACCGTCGCGAACTCATCGTTTGCGATCGGAACCGGCCCCGTGAGACGGACCTTGGCGCTGTAATCCACCGCGAGTTTGGCGTCTTCGGCCGCCTTGCGAATGGCATCGACCGCGGCGCCGCCCGGCTCCAGCGCCTTGAAGTCGAGCACAGGCCGTATCTGAAGCAGCGCACGGGTGTCAGCAGGCGTCAACGGCTCGTTGCTGGACAGTTCCTTCCAGGAGAAGGTTGCTGGCTTGTTCGCGACGACTTTCTCGACGGTATCGGCCACCAGGTTCAGCGGGCGGGCCATGGAATCGCGCGAATACTGCCCCCGCTGGGAACCCGCCAGACCGAATTCCAGCACGCCTGTCAGGCCCCGCAGGCTGGGATCGTCCACCAGAATGTCGAAAATCGGGGCCGCCGAGGCCAGTTGCCCGGTCTGCTTGGCCACTTCCGGGGTCGGCAAGAACAAAAGACCGTTATTGTCAAAGAAGGGCCCACCGCCGGGTCGCCGGATCGAAATGAACCTTTCGGTCTGTGGCCGCAACTTCTTCTCAAGGGCGTCGCCAGCCTGCCGGGCGAGTTCCGGGGTCGGCGCCTCTACAACGGCCAAAATCGAGTCATTTCGGCCCGGAAAGGCCTTTTCGAAGTCGATTTCGCGCTTTCGCCAGTCCAGATTAGGGGAGATCAGCGTCGCAACATCGGTATTGATGGCAAAGTTCCGGTGGGAATAGACGCCCGCCACGGCAGCCAAAGCCAAGCCAGCCACGAGGACCAGCCATGCATGGCGCGTGCAAAAACGAACAAGCGATACAATAGTCCTTGTCAGCACAGGTTTTCTTTCTATTTCTGGCGGCCAGCTTGGGGTAAAGGCAACTGCCGGGGAGGCAAGCCGTTAACTTACTGATGCCTCAAACGATGCCCTTAAGTCACACAATAGTGGCATTTAACCAGCAGTTCCTCAGAACTACTGCTGCATAGCTGCAATAATGCTACACTGCAAAATGTTCTTGTCTTGTTCCACAGTCGCATTGGAAGCCTTGGTATGACCTCTTCAACCCCATTGCTCGACGCAATCAAGTCGCCCGCTGACCTTCGGAAGATGAAGGAAAGCGACCTGCCTCAAGTTGCGGCAGAACTTCGCGCCGAAACAATCAGCGCGGTTGCGGTAACTGGTGGTCATCTCGGCTCCGGTCTTGGTGTCGTTGAACTGACGGTTGCAATACATCATGTTTTTAATACGCCATCCGATCGCGTCATCTGGGATGTCGGGCATCAGGCCTATCCTCATAAGATTCTGACGGAACGGCGCGACCGGATTCGCACCCTGCGTCAGGGCGGAGGTCTTTCGGGTTTCACCAAGCGCGCAGAGAGCGAATACGATTGTTTCGGCGCTGCGCACTCGTCGACGTCCATTTCAGCAGGCCTCGGCATGGCCGTCGCGCGGGATCTCGCCGGCGAGGAGCGAAATATCGTCGCAGTAATCGGCGATGGCGCGATGTCTGCCGGCATGGCCTATGAGGCAATGAACAACGCCGGCGCGATGGATTCGCGCCTGATCGTCATCCTCAATGACAACGAGATGTCGATTGCGCCCCCAGTCGGCGCCATGTCGGCTTATCTGTCACGCCTGACGTCCAGCAACACCTACCGGTCGCTGCGCGAGATCGGCAAGCAGGTCGCCAAGCGCCTTCCGAAGTTCATCGAGAAGGGCGCGCAGCGCGCCGAAGAATATGCCCGCGGCTTCCTGTCTGGCGGAACCTTGTTCGAGGAGCTCGGCTTCTTCTATGTCGGCCCGATCGACGGTCACAACCTGGACCATCTGCTTCCTGTCCTCAAGAACGTGCGGGATTCGAAAGTCGGCCCGACCCTGATCCACGTCGTCACCGAAAAGGGCAAGGGCTACACCCCGGCCGAGACATCCGCCGACAAGTATCACGGCGTGGTCAAATTCGATGTTGCGACGGGCAAGCAGGCGAAGGCTCAGGCCAACGCCCCCGCCTATACCAAGGTGTTCGGCCAGAGCCTGGTCCAGGAAGCCGAGAAAGACGACAAGATCGTCGCGATCACCGCCGCCATGCCATCCGGCACCGGCGTCGATATTTTCGGCAAGGCCTTCCCCAAGCGGACCTTCGACGTGGGTATCGCCGAGCAGCATGGCGTGACTTTCGCCGCCGGCCTTGCTTCCGAAGGACTGAAGCCATTCGTTGCCATCTATTCCACGTTCCTGCAGCGCGCCTACGACCAGGTCGTGCATGACGTCGCCATTCAGGGTCTGCCGGTCCGGTTCATCATCGACCGCGCCGGTCTCGTCGGTGCGGACGGACCGACCCACGCGGGCTCGTTCGATCTCGCCTATCTCGGCTGTTTGCCGGGGATGGTTCTGATGGCCGCGGCCGATGAGGCCGAACTGGTTCACATGGTCGCGACTGCCGCCGCGATCAATGATCGTCCGTCCGCCATCCGCTTCCCGCGCGGCGACGGTGTCGGCGTCGACCTGCCGTCGGTCGGCGTTCCGCTGGAGATCGGCAAAGGCCGCATCGTCCGCGAAGGTAGCTCTGTCGCGCTGGTGTCTCTCGGCACCCGCCTTCAGGAATGCCTGAAAGCTGCAGACATTCTAAAAACCCATGGCTTAACGACGACCGTCGCTGATGCCAGATTTGCCAAGCCGATCGACACGGATCTGATCCTGCGTCTGGCGCGCGATCATGACGTGCTCGTCACCATCGAGGAAGGCTCGATCGGCGGCTTCGGGGCGCAGGTCTTGCATACCCTTGCAGAGAACGGCGCGCTCGATAAAGGACTGAAGGTTCGCTCCATGGTTCTTCCGGATACATTCATCGATCAGGACAGCCCGGCTGCGATGTACGCCAAGGCTGGCCTCGACGCCAAGGGCATCGTGACGCGCGTCTTCGAGGCGCTGGGCCGCGAAGGCGAGATCAGCGCGGTGCAGCTTGCTTGATCACGTGCCCATGAAATCCGAAATGAAAATCCTGCTGGCTCAGCCGCGCGGATTTTGCGCCGGAGTCGTGCGCGCGATCGAGATCGTCGAACGTGCTCTCGAGAAGTATGGGCCGCCGGTCTACGTCCGCCACGAAATCGTGCACAACAAGTACGTTGTCGAAAGCCTGAAAGCCAAGGGCGCGGTTTTCGTCGAGGATCTGCACGAAGTGCCGGCGAATGCCATCACCGTGTTCAGCGCCCATGGCGTCGCCAAGAGCGTCGAGGAAGAAGCTGCCGCGCGCGGTCTCCCCGTTCTCAACGCCACCTGCCCGCTCGTGACCAAGGTCCATAACCAGGGCAAGCGCTACGTTTCCAAGGGACGCAAGCTCGTCCTGATCGGCCATGAAGGTCACCCTGAAGTCGTCGGCACGATGGGTCAGGTCCCCGGCCCCGTGATCCTCGTGCAGAGCGTCGAGGATGTCGCGGCGCTCAATCTGCCGAGCGACGAGCCGATGGCCTACATCACGCAGACCACGCTGAGCGTCGACGACACCCGCGATATCATCGCGGCTCTTGAAGACCGCTTCAGCGACCTCGAAGGCCCCGATACCCGCGACATCTGCTACGCGACACAAAACCGCCAGTCTTCGGTGCGAGATCTCAGCAAGCTCGTCGATGTCATCCTGGTTGTCGGCGCGACGAACAGCTCCAACTCCAACCGCCTCCGCGAGATCGGGACCGAAGTCGGCGTCCCGAGCTACCTCATCGCCGACGGCAGCCAGCTCAATCCTGAATGGTTGAAAGACGCGAAGACCGTCGGCATCACCGCGGGCGCCTCGGCGCCTGAGGTGCTGGTGGACGATGTGATTGACGCCCTGCGGAGAATCGGACCGGTGACAGTGTCCGTGCTGCCGGGCCGGGAGGAAAATATCGAGTTCAGACTGCCCGCGGAGCTGACCCAACGTCAACCGCGCCTCTCTCCTGCGATGCAAGAAAGATAAACGTTCATGGCGATACCGTTTTTCAAAGAGATCAAGATCGGCTCGTACCTCGTCAAGCAGAAGTTGCTTGGCCGTAAGCGTTATCCTCTGGTGCTGATGCTGGAGCCGCTTTTCCGTTGCAACCTCGCCTGCGTCGGTTGCGGCAAGATCGATTACCCCGATGCGATCCTGAACCGCCGCATGTCGGCGCAGGAGTGCTGGGACGCCGCCGACGAGTGCGGCGCGCCGATGGTCGCAATCCCGGGCGGCGAGCCGCTGATCCACAAGGAGATCGGCGAGATCGTGCGCGGCCTGGTCGAGCGCAAGAAGTTCGTCTCGCTCTGCACCAACGCGCTGCTGCTCGAGAAGAAGCTCGATCTGTTCGAGCCGTCGCCCTACCTGTTCTTCTCGGTCCATCTCGACGGTCTGAAGGACCATCACGACAAGGCGGTGTCGCAGAAGGGCGTGTTCGACCGCGCCGTGTCCGCGATCAAGGCTGCCAAGGCACGCGGCTTCACCGTCAACGTCAACGCGACCATCTTCGACGGCCATCCGGCCGAGGAGATCGCCAAGTTCCTCGACTTCACGACCGAGCTTGGGGTCGGCGTCTCGATGTCGCCAGGCTACGCCTATGAGCGCGCGCCGGATCAGGAGCACTTCCTGAACCGCACCAAGACCAAGAAGCTGTTCCGCGACGTGTTCGCGCTCGGCAAGGGCAAGAAGTGGAATTTTATGCACTCCGGCCTGTTCCTCGACTTCCTCGCCGGCAACCAGAACTTCGAGTGCGAGCCGTGGGGCATGCCTGCCCGCAACATCTTCGGCTGGCAGAAGCCCTGCTACCTGCTCGGTGAAGGCTATACCAAGACCTTCAAGGAGCTGATGGAAACCACCGATTGGGACACCTACGGCACCGGCAAGTACGAGAAGTGCGCCGACTGCATGGCCCATTGCGGCTACGAGCCGACCGCTGCAAACGCTGCTGTCAGCAACCCGTTCAAGGCATTGAAGGTCTCGCTGTTCGGCATCAAAACCAGCGGGCCTATGGCGCCTGAGATCGATCTGTCGAAGCAGCGTCCGGCACAATACGTGTTCTCGTCGGAAGTGCAGAAGCGCCTGTCGGAAATCCGTGCCGACGAAGCGAAAGCAGCGGAAGCCAAGGCAGCGAAGCTCGCTGCGCAGACTGCGGCTCCGGCAACCAACGCATCGACCGCGGCCTGATTTTCGGACCGCACTCATTCAAAAGGCGCGAGCATCGCTCGCGCCTTTTTCTTTTTTGTTGATCGCAATCGGCTTGCACTTGCGTCTGCCAATCCCTGCGCTATATACTGAACCACATGGTTCAGTATAGTCAGGCCCGTTTTGACGCCACATTTGCCGCGCTCTCGGATGCCACTCGACGCGGCGTTCTGGAGCAACTCGGGCGTGCAGACGCTTCCATCACGGACCTTGCCGATAAGTTCCACATGACCCTCACGGGCATGAAGAAGCATGTTGTCATCCTTGAGCAGGCCGGCCTCGTCACCACGGTGAAAATCGGGCGTGTGCGGACCTGCAAGCTCGGCCAGCGCCGGCTGGAGCAAGAGGCGGCATGGATCGAGACATACCGCCAGCTCTGGAGCGCACGTTTCGACGAACTGGACAAGGTTGTCGAAGAACTGAAACAGAAGGAAAAGGCCGATGGACGGAAAAAAGCAAAATGAGCCCGGAAACCCCACAACGGTCGAACGGAAGTCCGACCGTGAGCTGGTTGTTACGCGGATTTTCAATGGGCCGAGACATCTCGTGTTCGAGGCGTGGACCAAGCCCGAGCTGTTTAAGCGCTGGTGGGCACCGCGGTCGTTCGGCCTGACTATGCTTTCCTGCGAGATGGATGTTCGCGTCGGAGGGACTTACCGTCTGGAGTTCGGCCACTCTTCGTCAGAACAGCCTGTGGCATTCTTCGGCAAATATATCGAAGTCACGCCGCCTGTCCGCTTCGCTTGGACAAATGAAGAAACCGGCGAAGGCGTGACCATCACGACAGTTACCTTCGACGACAGAGGTAACGAGACGCTGGTCGTGATGCACGATCTCTACCCATCGAAGGAAGCCCTCGACGAGGCGATCTCGTCCGGAAGCACCAGCGGATTTGGCGAGCAGTTCCAGCAGTTGGACGAGTTTCTTGCCGAAGGCAATACTGCGGCTTGATTGCAACTGCATCAATAAGAAAGCGCGAGCATGACTCGCGCTTTTTGATGCTGCCATCAGTTGAAAGAACGGCTGCTGAAACGCAGCCGCGTTAGCCCAACGCGCCCTTGCAGCCGCGCAATGAGCGCAGCGCGCGGCTGAAGTCGCGTCCCGTCGAAATCAGATGCGGAATCGACTTCGGGTTACGCGCGATCCCGCGCATCACCTTCCACATATCGACGTTGCCGTTCGGTTTGATGGCGCTCATCGTCAATTCCGGCAGCGCACGATGCGCCGGATCGCTGATCACGCGCACCGCCGCAAACGGCAGGCCGTTGTATTCGGCGTATCTCGCAGCGATATGGCTCTCCATATCGACCGCATCGGCGCCGGTGGTGGCGCGCAGCGCAGCCTTGGCCACCTGACCGGTGACAACCTCTTCGACACCCGCAAGGACGCCCGAAACGATCGAGCGGCGGCGCCTCGTCGGCAATGCGACGAGATTTTCCGTCAGCGACGCCTCGGTCGACCAGCGCCGTTTCGCGGTGACGATATGAGAGGCGACAACAACGTCACCTGACTTGAGCGAAGGGTTGAGGCCGCCGGCGACGCCGAAGCTCACGATGCCGCGAATGCTCGCCGGATCGAACGACGTCATCATTTCGCGCAACTGAACTGGATTGCTTGAACTGCAGATGACGGTGAGACCGGGGCCGGCAGCGATGCGGGCCTCCTGTTTCAAGCCAGTAACAATCAGGACTGGCAGCCCCTCGTGTGCGGCGTCCCCGCCCGCGCCTATAATCACATTCCGATCCCCACGAAGCGGCTGTTAGTATTACGCAAATTCCGGTACCGCGCCAGCGCCCACAAGGGGAAGAACTTAGAATATCCGTGGTATCGCAAATAGAACACACGTGGGAACCCGCCCCCGGTGTACTGCGGCTCGCTCCAAAGCCCGTCTTTGCCCTGGAACTGAATCAAATAGGCGATTCCGCGCTGAGTCGCGGGATGATCGACCTTCCCTGCCGCCATCAGCGCCAGCGTCGCCCAGGCCGTCTGCGAGGCGGTCGAATCAGCCCTCTCATAGCCCCGGTAGTCGAGCCGGTAGCTGTTGCCGTCCTCGCCCCAGCCGCCGTCGCTGTTCTGGATCGCGATCAGCCAGTCCGCGGCTTTCGCCATCACGGGGTCCGCGTGATCGACGCCGGCGGCGTTCAGCGCGCAGAGCACCGACCATGTGCCATAGATGTAGTTCACGCCCCAGCGCCCGAACCATGACCCATCTGGCAACTGCCTCCGGCGCAAGTACTCGACGCCCCGCGCCAGAGCCTCACTGGTCTTCACGGTCTCGCCGAGTTGCGCCAGCATCGAAACGCAGCGCGCGGTGACATCCTCGGTCGGCGGGTCGAGCAGCGCGCCGTGGTCCGAGAACGGAATGTTGTTCAGATAGTATTCGAGGTTATCCGCGTCGAACGCTGCCCAGCCGCCGTCCTTGCTTTGCAGACCGTCGATCCACTCGCGGCCGCGAGCGATCGACTCGTCGTACTTGGTGCCGGCGTTGAGCGTTCCGCGCGCACGGTCCATCGCCATGACGACAACGGCGGTGTCGTCGAGATCGGGATAGTGCGCATTGTTGTACTGGAACGCCCAGCCGCCAGGACGCACGCCCGGCCGCTTCTCGATCCAGTCGCCCTCGACATCGAGCACCTGTTTCGGCTTGAGCCAGTCCAGCGCGGCCTTTGCCGACGCAACTTCCTTCTCGCCGCCGACCTCGATCATGGCGTGTGCGGTCAGCGCGGTATCCCAGATTGGCGAGACGCACGGCTGGCAGTAAGCTTCGTCATCCTTGATGACGAGCAGGTTCTCGATCGACTGCCGCGCCAGAACGTAATGCGGATGATCCTTCGGATAACCGAGCAGATCATACATCATCACGGTGTTGGCCATTGCCGGGAAGATCGCGCCAAGACCATCGACGCCGTTGAGGCGCTCGGTGACAAACGCCACGGCCTTGTCGATGGCGCGCTGGCGTGGGGCTTTCGGAAACAGCGGATCGACAACGCGCAGGACCTTGTCGAGAAGATTGAAGCCCGTGAACCAGAGCTGGCTCTGATGCGGGGCTTTCGCCGTCATGCCGATGGATTTCGGGTCTTCCAGAAAGAGCTCATCGATGCCGACGCCGAGTGGATTGCGCGCACGCGGCTTCTTGTTCATCAGCACCAGCAGCGGCACGATCACCGTGCGAGCCCAATACGAAATCTTGGTCAGATGAATCGGAAACCAGCGCGGCAGCAGCATGATCTCGACAGGCATCATCGGCGCGGCACGCCATGTCACGACGCCGAACAGCGCCAGCATGATGCGCGTGAACACGTTGCTCTTGATCGCGCCACCGCGGCGAAGCATTTCTTCGCGCGCCTTCTTCATATGCGGCGCGTCAGGCGAGTCACCGATCATCTTGAGCGCGAAGTAGGCCTTCACGCTGGCGCTCATATCGAACTCATGGCCGTAGAACAGCGACCAGCCGCCGTTCTCGTTCTGGATGCGGCGCAGATAATTCGCGATCTTGCCTTCCAGTACGGTGTCGATCGGCTCGGCCAGATAATGGCGCAGCAGGACATACTCGGCCGGAATCGTGGCGTCGGCTTCAAGCTCGAACACCCAATGGCCGTCGGGCTTGCGATAGTCCAGCACGGCGCTGCTCGCGGCCGCGATGCTGGCATCAACAGCCGCCGCTGACGGTGCGGCGGCTCCGGCCTTGTGATCTTCGAGAGTCATGCCCTGCATGTCTGTCCGCTATCGCATTTGCAGCGCCAGATCGGCGGCGCGATCGCCGGAGCGGATCGAGCCTTCGATGGTCGCTGGCAGTCCCGTATCAGTCCAGTCCCCCGCGAGGAATAGGTTTTTCCACTCGGTGACCGGCCCTGGACGCATGGCATTCTGTTCCGGAGTTGCCTCAAATGTGGCACGGCGCTCTCGCACGATCTGCCACGGCGGCAGCGGCCCCTCCGCCACCTCATCACTGATGCCCGCAGCCTTGCAGATGTCGCGCCAGATGTCGCGGGCAAGCTGCTCGCGCGGCACATTCACCAGCCGGTCGGCATCGCTGATTGTGATAGACAGCCGCTGCGGAAATGCGAACAGCCATTCAATGAGGCCGCCGATCACGCCCATCATTGGCGGCATGTTGTCCGGCGGATCGTAGCGGAAATGTGCGTTGACGATGGCGCGGAACTTGGTGGGGGTCTTGAGACCCGGCAGGATCGACGATGCAGAGCGCGGCGGAACCGCCAGCACGACAACATCGCCTGGCGCGACGACAATCGTGTCGTCACCGAATTCCAGCATCGAAATGGACTCGCCAGCCATCAGCACCTGACGCAGTTCGTGGCCAAGATTGACAGTACCGCCCTTCTCCCGGATCAGCTTCAACGCCGGATCGACCAGCACCGTGCTCAATCCTTCGCGCGCAATCAGCGGACGGCAGGACTTGCCGCCTGCAAGCAACGTCTCGCGCACGATGGCACCAGCGAGGCCTGCAGAGCCATCCGGCGGATCGACGTTCAGCGCCGCGAGCATCAAGGGCTGTACAAGCCTCTCATAAAGCTTGCCCTCGCATTTGATCGTGTTGCCAATCAGTGCATCGTCGCCGGCCCAGGCGAGCGGAGCCAACGCGAGATAATCGCCCACGCCCGTGTCCGGCACGCGGCGTGACTTATCGAATATCCATGTCGGCAAACGGCCATTGCCGAGATCGAGCATCCAGCGCTTGCCCGCTTTCAGATCGACGAAATCGAACTGCGCGCGCTCCGGGCCGACCAGACCGTGCTCGCTCCCGATCGACAACGCATAGGAGCGTGCATGAAGATTGCCCGACAGCAGCAAATGGTTGCCGTTGTCGATGACCATGTCCGTCGCGCCATCATAATAAGAACGGCAGCGGCCACCGGCCTGCTGGGTCGCTTCGTGGACATGAACCTCGAATCCTTCATTCGCGAGCCGAACACCCGCGGACAGGCCGGAGACCCCGGCGCCGATGATATGAGCTTTTGCCATCAGATGAATGCGTACCGAATGAGAATGAAAATCTTGGCGGCCTTGCTGAGTTTGACCGGCTTGCGCGGCAGAGCGAAGCCGCGCTCCACGAGCTTCTCGAGGATCGCGTGGTAGTATTCCGACATGATCTTCGGCGCACGGACCACGCGCCGCGAATTGCGCGCCATGATGTCATTCGACTTGGCGAAATGATCTCGGGCCTGCTTCAGAATGCCTTCGCAGACACGCGGCAGCCGCGGGTCGGAGGCAACCACCAACGGATCGTTGGACATGATGCCGGCGGCGTTGAGGCTTTCGCGCGGCAGATAAAGCCGGCCGATACCGGCATCCTCATCGATGTCGCGCAAGATGTTGGTGAGCTGAAGCGCGCGGCCAAGATGATGCGCCAGCAGGATGCCGTCCTCCTCGCCGAGGCCGAACACCCGCACCGACAGCCGCCCCACCGCGCTCGCCACGCGATCGCAGTAAAGATCGAGCGTCCGCGCATCAGGCGCGCGAATGTCGGCGGGGACGTCCATTTCCATGCCATCGATGATGGCGATGAAGTCTTCGCGCCGCAGGCCGAACCGTTTCACCGACGGCACATAGTCGCGCAGATGTTGAGACGGTTTCCCGGCGTAAAGCGCATCGATGTCGCGCCGCCATTGATCCAGCGCCTTGAGGCGTTCAGGGCGCGGACCATCGGAGTCGGCGATGTCATCGACCTGACGGCAGAAACTGTAAATATAAAACATCGCCTCGCGCTGCTCGCGCGGCAGGATGCGCATCGCCGCGTAGAACGAACTGCCCGAGGCAACGCCCTGAACATTCGCTTCCGGCGCGGCGGCGTGCGGCGCTGTGCTCGTTGAGATCATGTCAGATCACGCGCCCGGTGCTGGCCGGACGTGGCATTTGCCCCGTCACGCGCCGGAACAAGCCACCCGCCATCGCGGATAGCGCAACGCCCGCCATCTGCCCCTTCGACAGATGGACATTCTCGCTGAGCGGATCGCGCACTTTCAGCAAGTTCACGATCTTGTCGGCGAAAGCATCGATCACGCAAACCTCCAGCGCGAACCGGGTGTCCTTGATCTCGCCTGGAAGCGAACGGCCCTCGTGCAAGAGCGTCTCGGTGCGCCGCGCCAGCGCCTGCAGGCATTTCAGCAACGCGGGCGCGGAACGCGCCTCTCCGAGCATCTCGACAGTAGCACCCGATGCCGCCAGTGCGTCGCGCGGGATGTAGACCCGACTGAGATTGCGATAGTCCTTGCCGCAATCCTGCAGATGGTTGTTGATCTGCAACGCGGCGCAGATGGCGTCGGACGCCGCCCACGTCGAGCGGTCCTCGCCATGAACGTCGAGCATGAAGCGGCCGACCGGCATCGCCGAGAGCGAGCAGTAGTGGATCAGTTCGTCCCAGTTTTCGTAGCGCAGCTTGGTGACATCGAGACGAAACGCGTTCAGCAAATCCTGCGCATGCTTCGGAGACATTCCGCGTTCGGCAAACGCCTTGCGCAGCGCCACCGCTTCCGGCTGCGTGTCGCCCTTCCCCAGCAGTTCGGCTTCCAGCAGATCGAGCTTGTCGAGCTTTTCCTGCGCGGGCAGCGTCGCATGATCGGCGACGTCGTCGCCGGTGCGCACAAAATTATAGAACGCAAGGATCAGCGCCCGATGGCGCGGATGGATGATCCATGACGCGACCGGGAAGTTTTCGTCCTTGTGGCTTTTGCCTGAACGCAATTCGCCTGCTGTTGTCATTGCGAGCTGGATACCTGTGCCTGGGCGCGGCCTTTCCACATTCCGCCACGTCCCTGAAAATGCTGGATCGCGGAGTTGACCGTGAACACCATGTAAGCGACTGCGATTGCGGGAAGCGCCGGTCCCCAAAGAACCGGCTGCCCATAGTATCGCAGCGTGGGCTGGAACGCGAGGGCCATCAGCAGCCACGCGGCGGCCGCAAATACTGCCGCAAGGCCGTGACCGAACAGCACAATAAGGACCGGTGCGAGGAACACGATTGTCATCGCAAAGATGGTTCCGATCAGAAGCGCCAGCGAATAGTGCAACTGCGCGTAGGCTGAACGTGAGATCATCTGCCCCACGTCACCAACGGTATCCGATGCACGAACGCTGACGACGTTCTGCGAGAAACCAAGCCATACCGGTCCCTGCGTCTTCAGCCGTACACCGAGTGCGCAGTCATCGATCAGCGACCCCCGAATGGCGTCGATACCGCCGGCATCCTTCAGCGCGTCCCATCGCGCCAGAATGCATCCGCCCGCGGCCGCACCAGTCGCGCGCGTGCGGCTGCGCACCCAACCGAACGGATAAAGCATCCCGAAGAAGAAGATGAAGGCCGGGATCAGATATTTCTCGGCCAAGCTCTCGCAGCGAAGTTTCGCCATGATCGACGTCATCGCGAGCTTTTCGTTTTGTGCGCGAGCCACCAGCCGCATCAGCACATCGCCGGCGTAAACGATGTCGGCATCCGTCAGAAGAACATATTCAGGCTGCGTTGCGCTGCTTTCGACCAGCGTGAGCCCCTGCTTCACCGCCCAGAGCTTGCCCGTCCAGCCCGACGGCAACGGGCGGCCCTGTAAAACCGTCAGACGATCCGATGCGCCGATCTTTGCCGCGGCTTCGCTTGCGATCTGCGAGGTGCCGTCCTGGCTTTGATCATCGACCAGGATCATCGACAGCGCGCCGGGATAAGGCTGGCTGAGGATCGAGGTCACGCAGGCACCGACGCCCGCAGCCTCATCGCGTGCAGGCACGACGACGGCGACCGGCGGCCAGTTCATGAAGCCGGGCGCAGGCGCAAGGTCATCGAACTTCTGCGTTCGCCAGAAGTCGCCCCGGGCCACAATCAGATAGACCCAGATCGCCAAGGCTACGGCAGCGGTGACCAATGGTATTTCAGCGGACAATTCAGGCTCGCGAGCAGGTTCGGGACGGCGGCGGTGGGCCTCCGCCGCAGTCGATTAGCAGGTTCGCGCCCCTGAAGACAATCCTCCATTCTGACGAAATATTCTTGCAACTTCAGGCGTTTATAGGGAGCGCTTGGGCTGAAAAGCCATCTCGATAGCTTCCAGGGAACCGGTCAGACGATTTGGCCGGCGGCAAACCCCGACGACCAGGCCCACTGGAAGTTGAAACCGCCAAGGTGGCCGGTGACGTCGATCACCTCGCCAATGAAAAACAACCCGGGGACCGACCTGGATTCAAAGGTCTTCGACGACAATTCCGCCGTATCCACCCCGCCCAGCGTGACTTCCGCTGTACGGTAGCCTTCGGTCCCGCGCGGCGTCACCTGCCACTTGTTCACGAGCACAGCTACCGCCTGCAATTGGTGATCGGACATGTCCGCCATTCGCGACATTCCACCACCCGCCTCCGCGATCCTCTGCGCAAGCCGCGACGGCAATAGCCGCGCAAGCCCGGTCGCCAGCTCCTGGCGAGGATGATCCCGCCGCAACTCTTTCAGCGCGGCGAAAACATCAACACCCGGCGCCATATCGATCTGAATATGGTCGCCGTCGCGCCAATAGGATGAAATTTGCAGGATCGCCGGGCCGCTCAATCCGCGATGGGTGAACAGCATCGCCTCGTCGAATTGCACCCCATCGCAACTCACAATCGCATCGACAGCGACGCCCGCAAGGTCTTTGGACCGCGCCAGCAAAGCCTCATCGAATGTCAGCGGCACCAGCCCCGCGCGCGGGGGGACGATCTTAAGACCGAACTGCTCGGCGATTTTGTAGCCGAAACCGCTCGATCCCATTTTCGGAATCGAAGGACCGCCGGTCGCGATCACCAGCGATTGCCCGCGGATCTCGCCGCGATCGGTGACGACCGTGAAGCCACTCTCACCCTTCGCAACCGATGAGATTTTCGTGCCCGGATACAGCGTCACACCCGCAGCTCGGCATTCATCGAGCAGCATGTCGATGATCTGCTGCGAGGAGTCGTCGCAGAACAGTTGCCCCCGCGTCTTCTCGTGATAGGCGATGCGGTGCTTCTCGACGAGCGCAATGAAATCGTGCTGCGTATAGCCGCTCAGCGCCGACTTGCAGAAGTGCGGATTGCGCGACAGGAAATTCGCAGGCGTCGCGTGCAGATTGGTGAAATTGCAGCGCCCGCCGCCAGAAATGCGGATCTTCTCGGCAGGCCGCTTCGCCTGTTCGATCACCACCACGCGCCGGCCGCGGCTTCCCGCAACGCTGGCGCACATCAAGCCCGCCGCGCCTCCGCCGAGGACAACGACGTCGTAAACCAGCGGCTGTTTCATGAATCCCCGGACGACAAGGCGGCTGGCGATGCCGTCATGCGCGCATCACTCAGCGGCGACAGGCATGTCCCGCAATCTTGTCGAATAGTATGAAGCATTCTGCTGCCCGCCCGATGCGTCCCGCGCAAACAATATCAGATGGTGCGCGACCAGACCAACAGTGATGACACGTTCGATATCCCCGCGCTTGAGAAGCGGCAGTGAGAACTTCCAGAATTCACGCCGATAGTCGCTTTTAACGCCGACCTGCCAGACGATGTTGGCCAACATGGTCAGCCCGCGCTTGATATTGCGCAACGACAGCCTCTGCTTGCTGTTCGGCAGCTTGATCCGGTTCGGATAGGTATGGATCAACTGATGCTTGAAACGCGCAAACAGTTTTTCGGGCGTATAGGCGCGGCCCATGCACTCGCGCCATGTGGACACGACGTGATCGTAAGGAAGCAAAAAGTCGACGTTTGAATCGCGGTCGCTGTCTTCGATCAGGCGGCCCTCGCGCTTGAGGCGATCGTACAGAGGCGTGCGCGGCAACGCCTGCAGCAGATTGATGGTCAGCAGTGGAATTTGGGACTGGTCGATGAATTCGAGAATGCCCTCGCCGGCATCGAGCTTGTCGGTGTCGAGACCCAGAATGATGCCGGACACCACCTCCAGCCCGTAGCTGTTGAGCGTCTGTACGCCCTCCAGAATAGGCACCACCATGTTGTGCTGCTTGGACATCGCTTTGAGCGCAGCGGGGTCCGGCGTTTCGATGCCGCAGAAAACGGTGGCGAAGTAGGCATCGCGCATCAGCGAGAGAATTTCGGGGCGCTTGGCGATGTTCAGCGTGGCTTCACATGCGAATTGAAGAGCAAAGCCGTTGCGCTTCTGCCATTCAACGAGATGCGGAAGGAGATCCAGCGCCGCCTTGCGGTTGCCGATAAAATTATCATCCACGAAATACACCGAGCCGGTGAGGCCGCATTCGAGAAGTTTGTCGAGTTCGGCGGTGACTTGCTCGGGCGTCTTCAGGCGCGGATTGCGCCCGTAGAGTCCAGGAATGTCGCAGAACTCGCACTGATAAGGACACCCGCTCGAGAACTGGATACTGCCGAGAAAGTATCGCTCTAGCGGAATCAACTCATAGGCCGGGATCGGAAATTCCGACATCTCACGGCGGTCCTGAGTCGTCAGGACGACCTGTTTTTCCGGACGCGACGTATCGCGCGCCAGCCGCCGGAACAGTTCTTCGGTTGCGTCGCCAAGCTCCCCGATATGAAGGTAGTCGAAGTCGGGGTAGTTCTCCGGACACGCGCTGACGGACGGGCCGCCCAGCGCTACGGCCAGATTATGCGCATGGGCGCGGTGGCAGATATCGTTGATCTGCGGCCGCTGGATATGCATGCCGCTGACGAACACAGCGTCCGCCCAGATGAAGTCCTCGTCGGTTGCCGCCCTGATGTTCTCGTCGATAAAGCGGACCTCCCACCCGGCCGGAAGCGAGGCCGCTATCAGCAGAAGCCCCTGCGGGGGCATGAAAGCCTGAACGCCATCGGTCAGAGGGTATGCGTATTCGAAAGTGCCAAATGAGGGGGAATATCGGGGAAAAACACAAAGGATGCGGCGTAGGGAAGGACTTACCACGTCTCTCATCAGGCCCCCTGCTCTCGAAATATGCAATTGCGCTAAGAACGGGCCACAATTCCGGTGAGATTAGGGCGCTTCCGAGGACGCAGACCCGCTCTCAACGCAGCCATACTCAGACAAGCAAGCTGCGGTCCACTCCGAGAAGAACGCCCCCGACATGGCTCGGTTCCACCCCGTTCCAATCCCGGATCAAAGGCTGCTATCGTCGCGGGATAAAAAGACACAAGCCCTGCGGAGGAATGCCTATGACACAGACCAATCGTCAGATTCTGCTGGTCGAGAAGCCGACCGGAAAGCTGCTGCCCCAGAATTTCAAGATGGCGGAAGCAGCCATTCCCGAACCGAAGGACGGCGAAGTTTTGCTGCGGGTGCTTTACATCTCGCTCGATGCGGCCAACCGCGCCTGGATGCAGGGTGCGACCTACCGTGCAGCTGTCGAGGCCAATACCGTGATGGCGGGCGGCGCCATTGCCGAAGTGGTGAAATCCAATGCGCCGGGCTTCACTCCCGGCGATCTGGTGTTCGCCGATACCGGCTGGCAGGACTACGCCGTGGTCCGCGCAAAACATCTGGTCAAGGTGCCGCGCATCGATCCGATCACCAACCTGCTCAGCGTGTACGGCGTGGCAGGTCTCACCGCCTATTTCGGCCTGCTCAACGTCGGCAAGCCGAAGGCAGGCGAAACAGTCGTGGTGTCCGCCGCCGCAGGATCGGTCGGCTCCTTTGTCGGGCAGATCGCCAAGATCAAGGGCTGCCGCGTGGTCGGCATCGCGGGCGGCAAGGAGAAGTGCAACTGGCTGGTTTCGGAGCTCGGTTTCGATGCGGCAGTGGATTACAAGTCCGAGCCCGTGTTCAAAGCGCTGAAGGCGTCCGCGCCGAACGGCATCGACGTTTACTTCGACAATGTCGGCGGCGATATTTTCGAAGCCTGCCTGCCGCAGATGAACCAGCACGGCCGTATCTCCTGCTGTGGAGCCGTGTCGGCCTATGACGGCACGCCGCCGGCCCACGGCCCCCGGGGCGTCCCGGGACTGATCGTCGTCAAGCGCCTGATCGTGCAGGGCTTCATCTTCACCGACTTCAATGATCAGCGTGACGCCGCGATGGCCGACCTGCAGTCGTGGGTGAAGGCCGGCAAGATCAAGGTGCAGGAAGACATCATCAACGGCCTGGAAAACACGCCGAAGGCGCTGATCGGACTTCTCGTCGGCGAGAATCGCGGCAAGCGAATGGTCAAGGTGTAACGAACACTCCGACCACGGATTCATTCCGTTCAAAAATGCATGTGCCACCACCTCACAAACGCATAACGCCGATGAGGTGAGTGGCACGTACATTGCTGTGTTTTCTCGAACCATGGAGAAAACCGGCATGAGTCTCACCACCGATCTCAAGACAAGCAACGCACGCTGGATTCAACTGTTGCTGGGCGTCATCGCGATGATGGCGATCTCCAGCCCGCAATACGTCTGGACGCTGTTCGTCAAATCCTTCCAGACCACAACGGGCGCAACGCTTCCCGCGATCCAGATCACCTTCTCCTTGCTGATCGTCCTGCAAACATGGCTGTCGCCGGCACAGGGCTGGCTGATCGACCGTTTCGGACCAAAGCTCCTGATCGCCGCAGGCACCGTTCTGAGCGGACTGGGATGGGTACTCTCGGCCTATGCAACATCGCTGACCGCGCTTTATGCAACCTATGGCTTGTTTTGCGGCATCGGCACCGGCATCGTTTATGTCGGCATTGTCGGCCTGATGGTGCGCTGGTTCCCGGACCGGCGCGGTTTCGCCACGGGGATGGTTGCCGCCGGATATGGCTTCGGCGCGATCCTGACCACGTTCCCGATCGACGCCATGCTGAAGAGTTCGACCTATCAGTCGACGCTGATCACCTTCGGCATCATTCTCGGCGCCGTTGGCCTTCTGGCCGCGCTCGGTTTGCGCAATCCCAAAGCCGGAGAGACCGCGGCAGCGGCGACCTCGATCAAGGTCGCAACCTCGGCCGTGGATTACGAACCGAAGCAGATGCTGAAGACACCGATCTTCTGGCTGATGTTCGTCATGATGACGATGATGTCCACCGGCGGGCTGATGGTGATTTCGCAGTTCGCAAATTTCACCAAGGATTTTGGCGTCGCCAATGTGATGGTCTGGGGTCTGGCGGCACTGCCGCTCGCGCTCACCATCGATCGCATCACCAATGGACTGACCCGGCCATTCTTCGGCTGGGTATCGGATCGCATTGGACGTGAGAATACGATGGGCCTCGCGTTTATCTTCGAAGGCATCGCCATCGCATTGATGGTCGCCTTCCGCGACAACGCGCTTGCGTTCGTGCTGCTGTCGGGCGTCGTGTTCTTCGGCTGGGGCGAGATATTTTCGCTGTTCCCCTCCACCCTGACCGACACCTTCGGCACCAAGAACGCGACCACGAATTATGGATTTCTCTACATGGCCCAGGGCATCGGTTCTGTGCTCGGCGGCCCGGTTGCAGCAATGATCCGTGAATCCACCGGGAGCTGGATGCCGGTTTTCGGCCTGATCATCGTCATGGATGTGCTGACCGGCCTGCTCGCCCTGTTCGTCTTGAAACCATGGCGGATGGCATGGTTCGGGCACGCCGCACCCGGCACACCTCTGGCTGCCCCCGCCGAATAGGCTTCTTAGCAAATCCACGCCAAAATACCCGGCAAAAGCCGGTTATTTTGCGGTTTGCCAAAAGTGAAGTATTCACTTACATATGGCATAGCGTCCATTGTCGGCGCGTCAACGCTAGACCATGGATACGATCAATGCTGAATACGCCTCGCTCCCGCCGCGGCATGGTAACCTCGCCGCACCATCTCGCCAGCGAAGCCGGGCTGCGCGTGCTGCGCGAAGGCGGCAACGCCATCGAGGCAACGCTGGCCATGGCAGCGAGCCTGCCGGTGGTCTATCCGCACATGAATTCGATCGGCGGTGATGGCTTCTGGCTGATTTCCGCCGGCGGCAAGCCACCGATTGCGGTGGACGGCTGCGGCGCGGCGGCACAGGCTGCGACCGTTGAATTCTACAAGGGCAAGGGTCTGTCCGCAATTCCATCACGCGGTCCCCTCGCCGCCAATACAGTCGCTGGCACCCTGTCCGGCTGGGCCGAGGTGATCGCGATCAACAAGGAGATGGGCGGAAAACTTCCGCTGTCCCGGCTTGTGGAAGATGCGGCGTGGTCCGCGGAGAACGGCTTTGCCGTCACCGCGACGCAGCAGGAATTGACCGAGACGAAATTCGCCGAACTGAAAGACTCGCCGGGCTTTGTCGATACATTCCTGCTTGGCGGCAAGCTGCCGAAGGAAGGCCAGTTGATGAAGCTGCCCGCGCTCGGCGCAACGCTGAAGCGGCTCGGCCAGCACGGCCCAATGGATTTCTACACCGGCGCACTGGCGAAGGAGATCGCCGCGGATCTGGCGCGCTGCGGCTCCCCGGTCACGCTGGCCGATCTTGCTGCGCAGAAAGCGCAGCGCCGTCAGGCGCTGTCAGTCGCGGTCAAGGGCGCGACGCTGTACAACTTCCCGCCGCCGACGCAGGGCCTCGCCTCGCTGATGATCCTCGCGATCTTCGAGCGGCTCGGCGTGAAGGAAGCCGAAACGTTCGAGTATCTCCATTGCATTGTCGAAGCGACCAAGCAGGCGTTTCTCGTGCGGGACCGCATCGTGGGCGACCCCGCATTGATGAAGGAAAAGGCCGAACACTACCTGACCTCCGCCACGCTCGACGGGCTCGCGGCCAATGTCAACCGCAAGCGCGCGCTGCCTTGGCCGGTGCCGGTCAATCCGGGCGACACCGTGTGGCTGGGCGCCGTGGACAAGGACGGCATCGCCGTCAGCTTCATCCAGAGCATCTACTTCGAGTTTGGCTCCGGCTGCGTGCTGGAGAATTCCGGCATCGTCTGGCAGAACCGCGGCTCGAGCTTCCTGCTCGATGGCGATGGACCGCGCGCGCTGCGCCCCGGCCGCAAGCCGTTCCACACCCTCAACCCGGCGATGGCGTTGTTCGGCGATGGCCGCCGCATGGTTTATGGCAACATGGGCGGCGAAGGGCAGCCGCAGAGCCAGTCCGCCGTGTTCAGCCGCTACGCCATGTACGGTCAGGGCTTGCAGGCGGCGATCACCGCGCCGCGCTGGCTGCTCGGTAAGACATGGGGCGACGCCACGGTGACGCTCAAGCTGGAAGACCGTTTCGATCCGGCGGTGGTTCAGGCCATGCGAGATGCCGGTCACGACATCGAGATCCTGCCGGCTTTCACCTCGACCATGGGCCACGCCGGCGCTGTCGTACGTCATGCCGACGGAATGTTCGAGGGAGCGACCGATCCACGCAGCGACGGCGCAGCGATGGGATTTTGAGAGTCGGATGAGTCGCTTAAGTGTGGCACCTCATCCTCACGCAAAACATTATGCCGAGATTCAGTACCGGCGTGAGATTTGAATCGTAACCCGCTCATCGGACTCAGTTTTCGCAACTCCCTCGCCCCGCTCTTGCGGGGAGAGGGTTGGGGTGAGGGGCAATCTTTCACAAGCATAATCTAGAGGTGAAGACAGGCTACCTTCGCCGCAGCGATTTCATCGCGTCGATGCAGCGCCCGGTGATGACCTCCCAGTTCCCCGATTTGACGTCCGATGCCGGGCATAGCCACGACCCGCCGACCGCGATGACATTCGGCTCAGCCAGCCATGTTGCGGCGTTGGCGGCGCTGACGCCACCGGTCGGGCAAAAGCGCGTATGGGGGAACGGTCCGGCCAGAGCGCGCAGCATCGGAATACCGCCGGATTGCTCGGCGGGAAAGAATTTCAGCAGATCAAATCCCCGCGCCCGCGCCTGCATCAGCTCAGATGCTGTAGCGATACCCGGCAGTAGCGGAAGGTCGCTCGCCGCTGCGGCATCGAGCAACTCCGGCGTCGCGCCGGGACTGACCGCGAACCGCGCCCCGAGGGCCTGCGCTCGGCGCAGGTCGTCCGCGTTGAGGACGGTGCCGATTCCGACTACGGCCTCCGGGACCTCGGCAATAATCGCTCTGGCGGCATCGGCTGCTGCCTCTGTGCGGAAAGTGATTTCGAGCGTTTTCACGCCACCCGCCACCAGCGCTCGGGCCAGAGGCACGCCATCCTCGACGCGGCCGATGGTCAATACCGGAATTATCCGCGCAGGAATCAGGATCTTCTCCAGGGCTGCCTGCCTCTCAGAGCCCGACATGCCCGTCATGATGATCGCTCCATCCCGGCCGCGCTGGCCGTCCAGTTAGACGGCATCGCGGCGCGCGGAATGATTGCGCCCCGGTGACCGATCACCACACCGGCCAGACGATGCCCGGCCAGCGCCGCCTCAACAGGCGCCATTCCGTCCAGCCGCGCGGCAAGATAGGCGGCTGCGAAACTGTCACCCGCCGCTGTCGTATCCACCACTTTGCTAACCGGGTCCGCCTTAACGGCGTGCTCCACGCCATCATGCCTGACAACGCTGCCCGGCGTTGCAAGTTTCAGCACGACCTCGCGGGCGGCCATGCGGTCAATCAGTTCACCGTGCATGCGCGCTCCGAATAATGGAGTGAGGTCATCGACGGACGCCAGAACGATATCCGCGACGGCAAGGATATCGCGATAGACCTGACGCGCGGTATCCAGCACCGGCCAGCCTTGCACGCGGAAATTGGTGTCGAACGCCACGCGCGTCGAGCCCTCGCGAGCCTTCCGGAGCGCATCGATCAGCCGCTGACGGCCATCGGGGCTATAGAGCGACAGCGTAATGCCCGAGAGATAGATCAGATCATAGCTTGCCAGCGCCGCCAGGATTGCATCGGTCTGCGGCAAATCGAGCAGCATCCGCGCCGCCGCGCTCTCGCGCCAGTAGTAGAATGACCGTTCACCCGCCTCGCTGGTCCGTATCACATAGAGGCCGGGCAGCTTGCCGTCGATCCGCGCAACGCGCGCGGTACCAACGTCCTCGCCCTTCCAGGCTTCAACCATTTCGTCGCTGAATGGATCGGTCCCGAGCGCAGTGACGTAGTCCACGCTCACACCAAGACGCGCAAGATAGACCGCCGTGTTCAGGGTATCGCCGCCATAGCTACGCGTCAGTTGACCACCGGCGCCCTGCGAAAGTTCGATCATGCATTCGCCAATGCAGGCGACAGTCGTCATCACTGCACCGGCGTTGTGTCAGGACACGAATGAACCGTCGAGTTCGTCTTCAATATGAATTCGAATGATGTCATCGAAGGTCTTTTCGGCCGTGGTGAAACCGAGTTTGAGCGCGCGATCGGTGACGAAATCGCGCGGCCAGCCGGCCACGATGCCGACAATGGTCGGGTCTGGCTCGCGCTTGATCCGTGCCGTCACGTTCGGCCCTGCCACGCGTGTCAGCGCGGCGATCTGCTCACCGACCGTCACCGAGAGTCCCGGCATGCTGAGCGCCCGGCGCGGACCGATGGTGCCGGTGTCCATGGTCGCGGCCTGCAGCAGGAAGCCGACTGCGGAGCGCGGCGATGCGTGCCAGTGGCGCACATCTTCGGACACCGGCAGAACCGCTTCCTTGCCGGCCAGCGGCTCGCGGATGATGTTGGAGAAAAAGCCGGACGCCGCCTTGTTCGGCAGCCCGGGCCGCACACAAATGGTCGGCAGACGGATGCTGACGCCATCGAGCAGGCCCTTACGGGAGTAATCGGAAACCAGAAGCTCGCCGATCGCTTTCTGCGTGCCATAGCTCGTCAGCGGGGTGGTGAAGAACTCGTCACCGATTTTATCCGGGAACGGCGCGCCGAACACTGCAATAGATGATGTAAACACCACGCGAGGCTTGTAGTCACCGCCGATGGCGCGGATGGCGTCGATCAGATAACGCGTGCCGTCGAGATTGATGCGGTAGCCCTTGTCGAAGTCCGCTTCAGCCTCACCCGAGACAATGGCCGCGAGATGGAAAATCACATCCGGTTTTGCCGCCACCAGTTTGGTCACCGCAGCCTGCTCCGCGACGTCGCAGGTCACCGTCTCGACGGGAATGGAGGTATTCGGCTGTGCCGGAGCGACGACATCCTGCAACGTCATGCGGGTGATGTCGGACTTTCCGAGCCTGCCGTCGCGGAGCAACCGATCGACAAGTTTGCGCCCCACCATGCCGGCCGCGCCGAGAACCAGAATATGCAAAGCCTTCGCCCTTCTTTGGAGTTTCTTCTTGATGTCGATGTCTATTCCTTGACCGCGCCGGTCATGGCGGACACGTAGTGCTCCACGAAGAACGCGTAGAGAATGACCAGCGGCAGTGAGCCGACCAGCGCGCCTGCCATCAACGATCCCCATTTATAGATATCGCCGTCGACGAATTCGTTGACGATGGCGACGGGGACCGTCTTGTTCTGTGTCGAGGACAGAAAAGTCAGCGCGTAGATGAACTCGTTCCAGCAGAGCGTGAACGAGAAGATGAAAGCCGAGATCAGCCCGGGCACCGCAAGCGGCAGCACGATCTTGGTCAGGATTTGCCAGCGGCTGGCGCCGTCGATCAGAGCACATTCTTCGAGTTCGTACGGAATGGTCTTGAAATAGCCCATCAGCAGCCAGGTTGAAAATGGGATCAGCAGTGTCGGATACACCAGGATCAGCGACAGAGGGGAATCGAACAGTCCGTAGGAATGGATTACCGAGGCCAGCGGAATGAACAGGATCGACGGCGGAATGAGATAGGCCAGGAAAATCGAGGCGCTGACGACATTGGCGCCCTTGAAGCGGAGGCGGACGATGGCGTAGGCCGCCAGCACACTCGCGACAATCGAGATAAACGTTGCCGCAGCGGCGACATACATCGTGTTCCACAGCCAGCGCGGATATTGGGTTTCGAACAGCAGCTTCTGGATATGCTTCAAGGTCGGCTTCACAACCCAGAACGGGTTGTAAGTCTCCATATCGATCAACTGTTCATCGGGTTTGATCGACGTCAACGCCATCCAGTAAAACGGAAACAGCAGGATGACGACCATGATGAACAGCGGAATGTAGAGCGTCACGATCTTGCTGGGCAGCGTCTCGAGATAGCTCATGCCCTCGCTGTTGTCGGTCGACGACTGCGCTGTCGCGGCTGGCGGATGTGCTGCGTGATCGGTCATTGTCAGATCCTTGCTGCCATTTGCGCCATGCGCGCGCGGGGCTTCCCCCGTTCGCGCAAAACCAAAGACTTCAGCGGGGGCGCGACGTCATCAGTCATTGTCGGACCCCTGCTGCCATTTGCGCCGCTGCATGCCGAACCACGAGATGGTAATGGCCGCGAGCAGGAACGGAATCATTGCGGTTGCGATCGCAGCACCCTCGCCGAGCCGGCCGCTGAGAATGCCGCGCTGATAACTCAACGTCGCCATCAGATGCGTCGCGTTGACCGGGCCGCCGCGCGTCAGCGCCCAGATCAACTGAAAATCGGTGAAGGTGAACAGCACCGAGAATGTCATGACAACTGCGATGATCGGCGTCAGCAGCGGATAGGTGATGTAGCGGAAACGCTGCCAGTTGGTCGCGCCGTCGAGAGTCGCGGCCTCATAGAGCGATGGCGACACCGTCTGCAAACCTGCGAGAAGCGTAATGGCGACGAACGGCACGCCGCGCCAGATATTGGCGATGATGACGCTCACCCGCGCCCAGGTGGAGTCGCCCAGAAAATTGATGTTCTGATGGATCAAGCCCATCTTGGTGAGCGACCAGGAAATGATCGAGAATTGCGAGTCGTAGATCCACCAGAATGCGATCGCGGACAAAACTGTGGGCACGATGAACGGAATCAGAACGGCAGCGCGGATCAGCGCCTTGAACGGCATACTGCGGTTGAGCAGCAGCGCAAGATAAAGTCCGAGTGCGAATTTGATGGCGCTGGCGACGATCGTGTAAACGAGGGTGTTGAACACCGACAGCCAGAAGACGCCGTCTTCCCACAACCATTCATAGTTCTCGATACCGATGAACTGTCCGGCGCGGCCGATGCGAACATCGGTAAAACTCATCCAGACGCCAAGGCCGAGGGGATAAGCCAGAAACAGGATCAGGAAGCCGGCCGCAGGCAACATGAACCAGAGTGCGATCCAGTTGCGGTTCGTCACAAGACGCTGCCAGGCGGATTGCGAGCTGACATACGGCTTGGCAGAGACGGTTGCTGGAATCGTGGTCATGGTTCCGAACCCTTGTCGCGCATTTCGCAAAAGTGGAAACCAGATTTGCGGAGAGAATACGCGCAGATGGTTGATCGATAAAGCGCCGGCGCGGAAGTTCCGCGCCGGCGATGTCAATTATCAGCGATAAAGCCGCTTGGCCTGACGTTCGGCGAAGGCAATCGAGCCCTTCGCATCTTCACGACCGGTGCAGTAGTTCGCGAACATGTCGACGACGAGGAAGTCCGCGATCGCCGCTGCGGCGTTCTCTCCGAGCGTACCGAGACCACCCGGCGTCAGGGTGCGCTTGGCGACGTCGCGATACACCGTGTTCTTCGGATCCGACGTCCAGACCGGATTGTTGTCGTAGCCGTTGAGGAATGGCGACAGATAGCCGGACGCAGACGTCAGCCACGGATTGAACTGGTCGGCCTCCATCATGAACGCGGTCAGCGCCTTGCACGCCTGCGGGAACTTCGTGAAGCTGAAGGTCAGCATCGTGAAAGGCAGATGCAGTTCGGTCGGCTTTCCGGCCGGGCCGATCGGCATGTAAGCATGATTCATGTCTTCGGCGATGTTCTTCGCCTCGCGCTTGGCGGTGACATAAACCGAGATGCCGTTGCAGGTCGCGTGCAACTGGCCGGCAAGGAACGCCTTGTTGTTCGACGAGTCGTTCCACGACGCGGTGCCGGGAATGAATTCGCCGTAGAGCGCCTTGACGTATTCCAGCGCCTTCATCGTCTCAGGCGAGTTGATGATGACCTTGTCGTTCTTGTCGACGAGATAACCGCCATGGGTCCACAGCGCCCAGTGCAGCCAGGTGTTGGCATCGCCCGAGGCGTGGCCGAGCGCCATGCCTGCCGGTGTGCCGTTCTTGTTGAGAGCCTTGCACAGTTCGAGAAAGCCCGCCGTGTCCTTCGGGAATTCCTTGAAGCCGGCCTTCTCCATCGAGCTAATGCGATAGTTCATCAGCGCACCGGTGCAGGCGACCGGAATGCCGATCCACTTGCCGTTCTTGTCCTTCCCGTAGGCATTGGCCGAGTCGGCCCAGCCGCCGTACTTCTTGCCGAGATAGTCGGCAACGTCGCTCACGTCGACGCACTTCGTCGGCAACAGATGCGGCAGCGAATACAGGCCCCAGACCATATCAAGGCCCTGCCCGGTGTTGGCCGCGACCGACGCCTTCGGCTGAATGTCGTCATACGATTCGTTGGAGACGTTGACCTCGACACCGGTGGCCTTGGTGAAGGCCGCAATGATGTCCATGAAGGCCTTGTCTTCGGCTTCCACGAAACGCTTCCAGCGCAGCAGGTTGATCTTGGCGCCGGCCTCGGGCTTCCACTGCGTGGTCTGCGCCCAGGCCTTTGCGAAGCCAAGAAGCTGATCGGCTGAAACCGTCGCCGCGCCGGCGAGCACCGATGCGCCACCTTTCAGAAGCGCACGGCGATTTGGCATAAATTTATCCATTCCTTCATCTCCCTGTTGTACCGGCTCTTCGGTGTCGTGGCCGGCTGTTGGCTATGATTTTAGTAAAGCGCGATTGTTAGTTGATCAGACGCTTTCCGGTTTCCTTGTCGAAGACATGGGCCGCAGCAGGATTCGGCCGCAGCCTCACCTTGTCGCCCGGCTTCACCGGGCGGCGATCGCGGATGACGGCGATCAGATCCTGCTGGCCGATGCGTGCCACGATCTGGGTTTCCGATCCGGTCGGCTCGACCACGATGACGTCGGCTTCGATTCCGTCATCGGCGAATTCGAGATGCTCGGGACGAATGCCGTAAGTCACCGGCTTGCCGTCGAGACCAGCGCGCGAAGCCACCAGCGGAAGCTTTGCGCCGTTCGCGGTCTCGACATGCGGCGTATTACTGCCGACCAGCTTGCCGTCGAGGAAATTCATTGCCGGTGAGCCGATGAACCCTGCGACGAACTTGTTGTCCGGATGATCATAAAGCTCGAGCGGCGAACCCATCTGCTCGACAATGCCGTCGTGCATGACGACGATCTTGTCGGCCATTGTCATAGCCTCGATCTGGTCGTGCGTGACGTAGACCGTGGTCGTCTTGAGCCGCTGATGCAGTTCCTTGATCTCGGTGCGCATGGCCACGCGCAACTTGGCATCCAGATTGGACAGCGGCTCGTCGAACAAAAATACCTGGGGATCGCGCACAATGGCCCGGCCCATGGCGACGCGCTGGCGCTGACCGCCGGACAACTGCCTCGGATAGCGGTCGAGCAGCGGCGTAAGTGCGAGAATATCGGCGGCGCGGTGCACCAGCTTGTCGATCTCACCCTGCGGCGCGTCGCGTAGCTTGAGCGAGAAGCCCATGTTCTTGGCGACTGTCATGTGCGGATAGAGCGCATAGTTCTGGAACACCATGGCGATGTCCCGCTCCTTGGGTTGCACGTCGTTGACCACGCGGTCGCCGATCGAGATTGTTCCCGAGGTGATGTTTTCCAGACCCGCCAGCATCCGCAGCAAGGTCGACTTGCCGCAGCCGGAGGGACCAACCAGAACGACAAATTGTCCGTCCTCGATCGGAACCGTCACGCCGTGCAGGACTTCAAATCCGCCAAACGATTTTCGCACGTCGTGAATATGCACAGACGCCATAAACTCTCCTCCCTGTGGTCCCGGCGTCGTCCGGCGGTAGCCGTCGCTGCTCTGTTTTTTCTGAACTTCGATGCTCGGAAGTTTCCCGAACGTATTTTCTGCGGTTTATCCGTTCTTGCTATTAGACGGAGGTCTTAGCAGAGATTTTCGGCTTTGTCCCAAAGATCGGATGTTTGAGCCGCGAGCGTTGCAGATGCCGCTTCGACATGCAAACATTACCAACGCCGACGCAAGCATGTGTGCAGTGCGGGAGAAATCTTGTGAAAAAAAACGACGATAACGCCGCAACAAAACACGGCGGAAAGCGCAAACTCCGGTCCCAGCTCTGGTTCGATAATCCTGATAATCCGGGAATGACGGCCCTTTATCTTGAGCGGTATCTGAATTACGGGCTGACGCGGCACGAACTGCAATCCGGCAAGCCCATTATCGGCATAGCCCAGACCGGCAACGATCTGTCGCCCTGCAACCGCCATCATATCGAGCTCGCACAGCGCGTGCGCGAGGGCATCCGCGAGGCCGGCGGCATTGCGATGGAGTTTCCAACCCACCCCATTCAGGAAACAGGCAAGCGGCCGACGGCGGCGCTGGACCGCAACCTTGCCTATCTCGGCCTTGTCGAAATCCTGTTCGGCTATCCGCTGGACGGCGTGGTGCTGACCACGGGCTGCGACAAGACTACACCCGCCTGCATGATGGCGGCGGCGACCGTCAACATTCCTGCTATCGTGCTGTCGGGCGGGCCGATGCTGAACGGCTGGTTCAATGGCGAGCGAACCGGTTCCGGGACCGTGGTCTGGAAATCGCGCGAGGAAATGGCCGCCGGCAAGATCGACTATGACGAGTTCATGGAGATCGTGGCGTCGTCCGCGCCATCGGTCGGCCATTGCAACACCATGGGTACCGCCTCGACCATGAATTCGCTGGCTGAAGCGCTCGGATTTTCGCTCCCGGGCTGCGCTGCGATTCCGGCGCCCTACCGCGAACGCGGCCAGATTGCGTACGAGACCGGCAAGCGCGCCGTCGAGATGGTGTGGGAGGACCTCAAGCCCTCCGACTTCCTGACCCGGAAAGCATTCGAGAACTGCATCGTGGTCAACTCGGCAATCGGCGGCTCAACTAACGCCCCGATTCATATCAATGCGCTGGCCCGTCACATCGGCGTTGATCTCACCATCGAGGACTGGCAGACCATCGGCCACGATGTGCCGCTGCTGGTCAACATGCAGCCCGCCGGCTTCTACCTCGGCGAGGAGTATCACCGCGCCGGCGGCGTCCCCTCCGTGGTGCGCGAACTGATCAAGCACAAGCGCATCCACGAGGATGCGCTCACTGTCAACGGCAAGACCATCGGCGAGAACTGCAAGGCGGCGCCCGCACCGGACAGTGACGTGATCCGCACCTACGACAAGCCATTGGTGAAAGATGCCGGCTTTATCGTCCTGCGCGGCAACCTGTTCGATTCGGCGATCATGAAGACCAGCGTGATTTCGAAGGAATTCCGCGACCGCTATCTGTCCAACCCGAAAGACCCCGAAGCCTTCGAAGGCCGCGCCATCGTCTTCGAGGGACCGGAAGACTATCATCACCGTATCGACGATGAATCCCTGAACATCGACGAACACTGCATGCTGTTCGTGCGCGGCGTCGGGCCGATCGGTTATCCCGGCGGAGCGGAGGTCGTGAACATGCAGCCGCCCGCGGCACTGATCAAGAAGGGCATTACGTCGCTGCCCTGCATCGGCGACGGGCGACAGTCCGGCACGTCGGGCTCGCCCTCGATCCTCAACGCCTCCCCGGAAGCAGCTGCCAATGGCGGACTTGCGATTCTCCGAACCGGCGACCGGGTGCGCATCGACCTCAACAAGGGCGAAGCGAATATCCTGATCTCGGACGCCGAGGTGAAGCAGCGCCACGCGGACCTGTTGGCCAAGGGCGGTTTCCCCTACCCGAAGAACCAGACGCCGTGGCAGGAGCTTTATCGCGACACGGTCGGTCAGCAGGCCACTGGCGCCTGTCTTGAACTGGCAACCCGCTATCGCAACATCGCCGGCACCGTCGGCGTGGCGCGCGACAATCACTAACGTCGGGGCTTTGATATGTCTGATCGACTGAAGGGCAAGCGCGCGTTCATCACCGCGGGCGCAGCCGGCATCGGCCGCGCCTGCGCCCTCGCCTTCACAAAGGAAGGCGCGACGGTGATTGCGACCGACATCGATGACAAGGGGCTGGCCGCGCTCGCCAGGGATGGCGTGGCCGAAACGCACAAACTCGATGTGCGCGATACCGCGGCGGTCGAAGCGATGGCGAATAAGGTCGGCAGGATCGATGTTCTGCTCAATGCCGCCGGATTCGTCCACAACGGCACCGTGCTGGATTGCGCCGACAGCGACTGGGATTTTTCGTTCGACCTCAATGTCAAATCAATGCACCGGACGATTCGCGCCTTCCTTCCGCTGATGCTTGAAGGCGGCGGCGGCTCGATCGTGAATGTCGCCTCCGCCGCTGGCGTATTCAAGGCCGCGCCCAACCGCTACGTTTACAGCGCGACGAAAGCTGCTGTGGCGGCTCTCACCCGCGCCGTCGCAGTCGATTTCATCACCAAGGGCATCCGATGCAACAGCATTTGCCCGGGCACCATCGAAACGCCATCGATGCTCGGACGTGCCGCCGCGCTTGGAGCCGGCGGGCGCGAAATGTTCGTCAGCCGCCAGCCAATGGGCCGCCTCGGCACCGCGGACGAAATCGCGTCGCTCGCGGTCTACCTTGCCAGCGATGAAAGCGCCTTTACCACGGGCGTCGCGCACATCATTGACGGCGGCTGGACGCTGTGATTTGGACGCTCCACCAAAAGCGAAATAGAGTGAGTTATTCACCTCTCCCATGGGGAGAGGTCGGATTGCGAAGCAATCCGGGTGAGGGCGTAGAATCTCCCAATAGATTTAGTGCCCCTCACCCCACCCCTCTCCCCACCGGGGAGAGGGAGCAGTCCGCAGTTGTCGCAGCATTATCCTCATAAGAAACCTCGGGAGAGCCACCGTGAACAAGATCGATCTCAACGGACGGTTCGCCGTCGTCACCGGCGGCGCGCAAGGTTTCGGCCGCGCCATCACCGAACGCTTTGTGGCCTCGGGTGCCAAGGTTGCGATCTGGGATTTCGACCAGGCGCTGGCGGACAAAACCGCGAAAGAGATCGGCTCCGCAGTCACCGTTCTGAAGATCGACGTTACCGATCCGGCGGCCGTGGAGGCCGCGCGCGACGCAACGCTGAAGGCGTTCGGCCGCATCGACATTCTGGTCAACAATGCGGGTATCGCGGGCGTGAACAAGACCGTCGCCGATCTCTCCTACGACGAGTGGCGTCAGGTGATGAAGATCAACCTCGACGGCCCCTTCATCTGCTGCAAGGCCATCGTGCCCGTGATGATGAAGCAGAACTACGGGCGGATCGTGAACATTGCCTCCATCGCAGGCAAGGAAGGCAACCCGAACGCGTCGCACTACTCGGCCTCCAAGGCCGGCGTGATCGCACTGACAAAATCGCTCGGAAAGGAACTGGCTGGCACCGACATCGCAGTGAATGCCGTGACTCCCGCTGCCGCGAAGACAGCGATTTTCGATCAGATGACGCAGCAGCATATCGACTTCATGCTGTCGAAAATTCCGCGCGGACGCTTCCTGAAGGTGGAAGAGCTGGCATCGCTTGTGGCGTGGATGGCATCCGAGGAATGTCTCTACACCACCGGTGCCGTGTTCGATATTTCCGGTGGCCGCGCGACCTATTGAGGATGTCCGTCATCCTGAGGTGCGAGCGCTTGCGAGCCTCGAAGGATGACGGCACGCTGTGTCCTGACCTAATCCGGATCGGACTCATGCCCATGTAGATAGCCCTTGACCTTGGGGTCAGGCATCAGGATCGCCGCGAGCAACGCAAGGGCGCACATCACTGTGACGTACCAGAAGAAGTCCGATTCGATTCCGTGATCCTTGAACCACAACGCGACATATTCCGCGGTGCCGCCAAATCCCGCATTGGCAATGGCATAGGCAAAACCGACGCTGAGCGCCCTCACCTCCGGCGGAAACATCTCGGCCTTCACCACGCCGCTGATTGATGTGTAGAGCGACACGATCGCCAGCGCGATGACGATCAGCAGATAGGCCATGTAGGGACTCTTTACGCTGCCGATCGCATGCATCAGCGGAACGACAGTCAGGACCGTCAGCACACCGAACAGCCGCATCTGCGTGCGCCGCCCGATCCGGTCCGACAACGCGCCGAATGGCGGTTGCATGATCATGTAAGTGAACAGCACCGCGCTCATCACAATGTTCACGGTGCGATGGTCCATGTGCGCGGTGTTCACCAGATACTTCTGCATGTAGGTCGTGAACGTATAGAAGATCAGCGACCCGCCCGCCGTGTAGCCGAGCACCAGCAGAAACGGCTTCATGTGATGCGTAAAGATATTGCGCAGGGTTCCTGCGCCCTCCTGCGAGCGGCTCTTTTCGGACGATGTTTCGTGCAGCGACATTCGCAGATAAAGTGCAACGATCGCACAGAGCGCACCGATCAGGAATGGAATACGCCAGCCCCAGGCCCGCAGTTCCGCGTCCGTCAGTGAAAGCTGGACGATCAGCACGACCAGCGAGGCGAGCAACTGCCCGCCGATCAGCGTGACGTACTGGAACGATGCGTAGAAACCGCGCTTGCCGGGCAGCGAAACCTCGCTCATGTAGGTCGCGGTGGTGCCATATTCACCGCCGACCGAAAGCCCCTGCACCATGCGCGCAAGCAGCAGCAAGATCGGCGCTGCAACACCAATGGTGTCGTGGGTCGGCAGCAGGCCGATGGCCAGCGAGCCGCCGCACATCATCAAAATGGAGGTGACCATCGAGGTCTTGCGGCCGTATTTGTCGGCGATCCTGCCGAAAATATATCCGCCGATCGGCCGCATCAGGAAGCCGATGGCAAACACCGCCGCCGTTTGCAGCAATTGCGTGGTCTGGTTGCCCGCGGGAAAAAACGCGTGAGCGAAATAAAGCGCCGTGAACGCGTAGGCGTAAAAATCGTACCACTCCACAAGATTGCCAGATGAGCTTCCGACGATGGCCCATATCCGGCGGCGGCGGTCGGCGTACTGTTCCGCCGTCATTGTCATGGTGCTCATCGCTCTCTCCCCTTGTGAAAACGGTTCAAACGAAACGGTGCGCTGTTCAGACCTCGCCGGGACCCTCCCGCCGCATGAAATCAAAATCGCAGCCCTCGTCGGCCTGCGTGATCGTCTCATGGAACAAATGCGCATAGCCACGAGACGCCCAGTCCGGCGTTGACGGCTTCGGCAAGGCTTTCTGGCGCATGGTCAATTCGACCTCGTCCACCAGAAGATCGATGCGCCGCTTCGCGACATCGAGCCGGATCATGTCACCGGTCTGCACCAGCGCCAGCGGGCCGCCGGCGGCAGATTCCGGCGTGATGTGCAACACAATGGTTCCGAATGCCGTGCCGCTCATGCGGGCATCCGAAATGCGCACCATGTCCTTGACCCCCGTGCGCAAGATTTTTTGCGGAATCGGCAGATAGCCGGCCTCCGGCATGCCCGGCGCGCCCTTCGGCCCGGCATTGCGCAACACCAGCACGTCATCGGCTTTGACGTCCAGCTCTGGATCGTCAACGCGGAGCGTCATGTCCTCGACCGACTCGAACACCACCGCACGTCCGGTGTGCTGAAGCAGCGAAGGCGTCGCCGCCGACTGCTTGATGACCGCACCGCGTGGCGCGAGATTGCCGTGCAGGACCGCCATCGCGCCTTCGCGGTTGATCGGATTGTCGCGCGGACGGATAGCGTCCTGCCCGGGCACTTCCTCCGCATTGGCGACGACATCGCGCAGCGTACCGCCGGCGATGGTCTTCGCATCTAGATCGATCAGGTCGCCAAGTTGCTTCATCAGCTTCGGCACACCGCCCGCATGATGGAAATGCTCCATGTAATGAGCACCAGACGGCTTCAGATCGATCAGCACCGGCACCTCGCGGCCGAGCTGATCGAACGCGGCGAGATCGATGCGATGCGGCGTGCGATTGGCTATCGCCGTCAGATGAATCAGCCCGTTGGTCGAACCGCCGATCGCCTGCAACACCACCTGCGCATTGCGAAACGCGGCAGGCGTCAGCAATTCACTGGGACGAGGTCCGCCGGTAACTGCCATTTCAGCGGCGCGCTTGCCGCTCAATTCGGCCGAGCGTATCCGCTCGGAATGTGGCGCAGGAATCGTCGCGCTCATCGGCAACGACAGGCCCAGCGTCTCGGTGATGCAGGCCATGGTGCTGGCGGTGCCCATGACCATGCATGTTCCCACCGATGGCGCGAGGCGGCCGTTGACGGCCTCAATTTCGGCCGGATCGATTTCGCCCGCGCGGAATTTTCCCCACATGCGGCGGCAGTCGGTGCATGCGCCCAGCACCTCGCCCTTGTGATGACCCACCACCATCGGCCCCACCGGGATGACGACCGTCGGCAGGTCGGCGCTCACCGCGGCCATGATTTGCGCCGGCAGCGTCTTGTCGCAACCGCCGATGACAACGATCGCGTCCATCGGCTGCGCGCGGATCATCTCTTCCGTGTCCATCGCCATCAGGTTGCGCAGGTACATCGAGGTTGGATAGGAAAAACTTTCGGCGATCGAAATGGTCGGAAACACCATCGGCATCGCGCCGGCCAGCATGACGCCGCGCTTCACGGCCTCGATGATCTGGGGGACGTTGCCGTGGCAGGGATTGTAATCGCTGTAGGTGTTGGTGATACCGACAATCGGGCGCTCCAGCGCATCGTCGGAATAGCCCATCGCCTTGATGAAGGCCTTGCGCAGGAACAGCGAAAATCCCGGATCGCCGTAGCTGGTCAGCCCTTTCTTGAGACCCTTTGTCATTCTGCCTTTCCGTCCTTATGCGATGGGCACTTAAGAACATTTCGGGATGGATGGCAAAGGCAGTGTCATTCGACCTTGAGGTCTGCGTCCTTGGCGACCTTGCGCCATTTCGCGGTTTCGGATGCGATAAATTTAGTAAACTCCGCAGGCGGCTGCCCGCCCGGCTCCGCCGCCAGATCCTTGAGGCGGTCGGCGATCAGCGGCTGTTTCAGGACATCGACGATGGCCGCGTAAAGCTTGTCGCGAATGGCAATTGGCGTCCCCTTCGGCAACAAGACGCCGTACCAGGTCGTGATCTCATAACCCTTGAGCCCCGCTTCATCGAGCGTCGGAAGCTCCGGGAAGTAAGGAGAACGCGCAAGCGTGCTAACCGCCAGCGCGCGGACCGTGCCGCTCTGGATATGTGGCCGTGCCGATCCGCTGGTCTCGATCGCCATCTGGATCTGGCCGGCGATCAAATCGGTCATCATCGGCGCGCCGCCCTTATAGGGAACATGCACGATGTCGATGCCGAGGCTCGCGCGAAACATCTCGCCGGACATGTGCTCGGTGCTGCCAAGTCCCGCCGAGCCGAAATTCACCTTGCCGGGATTCGCCTTGATCCAGGCAATCAGTTCACCGACGGTTTTCGCTGGCACCGAGGGATTGACGATCAGGATGTTCGGCACCTTCGCAGCAATCGTAACCGGCTCAAGATCCTTCTCGAAGTCATACGGTAATGCTTTGTAAAGGCTCGGCGCGATCGTATGCGCGATGGTCGAGAAGAACACCGTGTAGCCGTCGGGCGGCGATTTCGCGACGATGCCGGCTGCGAGCGTGCCTCCCGCGCCGGCCTTGTTCTCCACCACGACGGACTGGCCAAGCTTTTCTGTCAGCCCTTGCGCGATCGGCCGCGCGACCAGATCGGCTGTACCACCCGCCGCGAACGGAACCACCAGCGTAATCGGCCGCGTCGGCCATTCCTGCGCCTCCGCGAGCGTGGCGGCAAACAGCGATGCGACGAGAGCGATTGTGATCCGTGCGGCGGTCATGCTGCGGAAGCAGGCCGCGCGCGCGACGTCGCAAGGCGCAGGACGTCGAGATAGCCAGGAGCGACGTCAACCCGCTGGATCAGGCCCTTCTCGGTCAGCAAGCGGTGCGCTTCCTCCAGCCGGTAGCACGGCAGATACATGAACAGATGGTGCTCGGCGTGATAGTTCACCCAATAAGGTGCGATCAGTGCGCGCTCGATGATGTTTGCATGGGTTGTGCGCGCATGGCTGAACGGATCGGGACCGGTCGAAGTGCAGGCATGCTCGGCGATGTTGCGCACCCGCGTCACCAGCGGAAACCACGTCGCCATCGCAACGATCCAGATGCCGAAGAACCAAATGCCTGCGCCGGCAAGCCAGAACAGGCCGAACAGCAGCGCGTTGACGGCGAGAAACCGCTGCATGGCGATCCGGCCGCTGGTCAGGAAGTTCTCAGTCTCCTCATCGCGCATCGCGTCCGTCAGCACCAGATCACGCCGCGCGAACAGCGCCTTGAACGATGGCCTGCGCTGCTTGATGAAGGTTTGCCCTGTGAGATCGCGGAACGCCTTCCGATAGAAGCTGTCCTTCGAGATCGGAAACGGCGCGGAAAGCCCGAGGTCGGGATCTTCCGGCTGCTGCGTGAACCGATGATGCTTGAGATGGTAAGTGCGATAGCCTGCCAGCGTCGCGCCGACCGGCACGGCACAAATCCAGTTTCCGACGAACTCGTTGATCTTCTGGTTTGTGTGCAGCCCGCCATGTGCGGCCTCGTGCATCAGGATCGCCAGCCCAAGCTGCCGCGTGCCGACGATCATCACGGCGAGCAGCCAGGTGAACGGGTTCGGCCAGATAGTCACGAGGACGACGGCAGCGGCGATGGTGCCCCAGCAATGCACGACCAGCCACATGCCGCGCCATGAATCGCGCGCGGTCAGCCGCGCCCATTCCTCGGCAGAGAAGATCGTCTTTGGGTCAATGCGTTCAACGGCCGGCATGTCCAGAATCCCCGCGGTCGATGGCTACATCGTAGCGCCTAATACCCACGGCGCAAATTCCGCAGCGCCGAAATCGAACGCTTCGCTCTTGGTCTGTTCTCCGGAGGCCACCCGCAGGATCAGCTCGAAAATACGCTGGCCGCATTGCTGCACGGTTTCGTCGCCGTCCAGAATGGTTCCGCAGTTCACATCCATGTCCTCTTCCATGCGGCAGAACATCGGCGTGTTGGTCGCGAGCTTGATCGACGGCGATGGTTTGCAGCCGAACACGCTGCCGCGCCCCGTCGTGAAACACACCAGATTGGCACCGCCCGCGACCTGCCCGGTGGCCGCCACCGGATCGAAGCCCGGCGTGTCCATAAAGGTGAAGCCCTTCTTGGTGACCGGCTCGGCATAGCCAACCACATCGACAAGGTTGGTGCTGCCGGCCTTGGCCATCGCGCCAAGCGATTTCTCCAGGATCGTCGTGAGGCCGCCCGCCTTGTTGCCGGGGCTGGGATTGGAATCCATCTCCGCGCCGTTGCGCTGGGTGTAGTCCTCCCACCACCGCATCAGAGCGACGAGTTTCTCACCCACTTCCGGGCTCACCGCACGGCGCGTCAGAAGATGTTCCGCACCATAGGTCTCGGGTGTTTCGGACAGGATCACCGAGCCACCGTGGCGCACCAGCAGATCGCTTGCGGCGCCGAGCGCCGGATTGGCCGACACGCCGGAGTAGCCGTCCGAACCGCCACATTGAAGTGCGACGATCAACTCGCTCGCCGGGCACGGTTCGCGCTTGATGTTGTTGGATTCCGCAAGAACTTCGCGCACAAATGCGACAGCCTTCTCGACCGTCTTGCGCGATCCACCAACATCCTGGATGTCCAGCGACCGCAGACGGCCCGTCAGCCGCTGCTCTTCGAGAAAGCCGCCGATCTGATTCATCTCGCAGCCGAGACCGAGAATGATCACATGCGAGAAATTCACATGGCGTGCATAACCGCCGAGCGTTCGCCGTAGAACCGTCAGCGGCTCAAGCTGCGTCATGCCGCAGCCAGTCTTGTGGGTCAGCGCGACCACGCCATCCACATTGGGATAATCGGCGAGCGGATCGTGACCGGTGAACGGATTTTTCTTGAACACGTCGGCCACAAGGCCGGCGACATGTGCGCTGCAATTCACCGAAGTGAGAATGCCAATGTAATTGCGCGTCGCTACGCGCCCGTCCGGACGGCGAATGCCCTGAAATGTTGCAGGCAGATCGAAGTTTGGCGTCGGCTTGACGTCGACACCGTAAGCATAGTCCTTGGAAAACTCCCCCATGCCGATGTTCTGCACGTGGACATGCTGCCCCGGCGCGATCGGAACGGTGGCGAAGCCGATGATCTGGCCGTAGCGCTTTACTGGCTCTCCGACCGCAATCGTCTTCACCGCAACCTTGTGACCTGCGGGAATGCGTTCCATCGCAGCAACACCCTGCGCAATCTCGGCGCCCGGCAGCAGCGCCGTCCGCGCGATCACCACGCTGTCATCGGAATGCAGGCGGATCACGGGTGTCGGGGCCATGGCTGTTATCCTTGTTTGGCTCTGGCTTTCGGTTCACTTCGCGCGAATCTCGTCTCGTCATTGCGAGCGAAGCGAAGCAATCCACTCTTTAAAGAGACTGGATTGCTTCGTCGCAAGAGCTCCTCGCAATGACGGCGTACCCATGCCTGCGCTCGTTACGCCTTGCCGCCCGAATTTTTCCGCGTCTCGGCGATGTGACTCTTCGCGGACATGGCCAGCAGCCCGCTATCGTTCATGATCGTGACGAGCTTGAAGCCGCGCTCGATGGCGAGTGCCGCGCCCGCCGCACCGCTGCAATGGATTCCGGGGAAGATGCCGCGCTTGTCGCATTCCTTCACGATCCGCTCATAGATCTTGATGATCTCCGGCTCGGTACGATCCAGTGTCGGATGCAAGCCGTAGGAGAAGCCGAGATCTGACGGACCGATATAGACACCCGCTATGCCCTTCACATCAAGGATCGCTTCGAGGTTTTCGACCGCAGTCTTGGTCTCGATCATCGGAATGCAGAGCGTCTCTTCATTCGCAGTCTGCTGATAGGTGCCGGCGGAGCCATACATCATGGCGCGGATCGGACCGTTGCTACGGGTGCCGCGCGGCGGATACTTCGCATACTGCACGAAGCGCTCGGCTTCCTCTTTCGTGTTGATCATCGGACAGATAACGCCGTAAGCGCCGCCATCCAGCACCTTGCCGATAATGCCGGGCTCGTTCCACGGCACGCGCACCATCGGTGTGACCGGATGCGCCTGCATCGCCTGGAAGCACTGGATCATTGACTGATAATCCTGCACGCCATGCTGCATATCGACGGTGACGCTGTCGAAACCGCATTGCGCCATCACCTCGGCTGAAAAACCTGAGGGGATGGCAAGCCAGCCGTTGACGACCACCTTGCCCGCAGCCCAGATTTCCTTGACCTTGTTTGCCATTCGATCGTTTCCCGTTTCTGTTTTGATTGTTGTCGCTTGGTTTGGGCGCGGGTCATGCATGAGCTGCCCTCCGGCTAAACCCGATCCTCGACCTACCCGGTTGCGTTGGCAATGGCGTCTTCGCCGATTCCGAGGGACCGGGCCGTAGCCGCGATGGAATTCCAGGTCTCGTCGGTCAGCGGGACGCCATTCTTTGTGCGCTCGGCGCGCGTCGCCGCTTCCGGCTCGCCCGGAATCAGCACCGCTTCGTGGCCCTGCGCGAGCTTGCTGTCCTTGAAGTAGGCAATGTAGCGGGCGACTTCGCCGTCGAAGAAATGCGCAGGATCGACGACCTTGGGGTCGATGAAGATCGCAAGCATGCCGTTGGAGAAGCGCCGGTCTGTCTTGGTCGCCCCGTTCCCGGTCAGCGCGCCTCCTAACAGTTCGCACATCAACGCGAGACCCGAACCCTTGTGCTCGCCGAACGCGCGGATCGCGCCTGTCCCAAGGGCATGATTTCTTGGCCCTTCGGCGTCATAGGGCCCGTAAAGAACATGCGGGTCCTCGGTAAGCGCACCGCTTTCATCGACCAACGCGCCTTTCGGCAGCTTCTTGCCGCCTCGGCTCGCGACCATTACCTTGCCTTCGGCGACAATGGAGGTCGCAAAATCCAGCACCACCGGCCCCTGCCCCGGACGCGGAATGCCGACGCAATAGGGCGCGGTCGAAAGTTTGCGGCCGACGCCGCCATAAGGCGCAACGAGCACCGATCCCGCGGCGTTGACGAAGAAGATCGAGATCAATCCTTCCGCCGCCGCCATTTCGGCCCAATCGCCGACCCGGCCGAGATGTCCGGAATTTTTCAGCGTCATCACCGCGACGCCATTCGCCTTGCACTTCTCGATGCCGATCTTCACCGCCTGCGGCGTGACCGTCTGTCCATAGCCGAAGCCGCCGTCGATCACCGCCAGCGATGGCGTGTCGACGTCGATCTTGATCTTCTGGTCAGGGATGATGGAGCCGTCCTGCACCCAGGCGACATATTTTGGCACGCGGATGACGCCGTGGCTGTCATGGCCAGTGAGGTTTGCCGTCGTAAGATAAGTGGCGATGCGATCCGCCTCCGCCTTTGACGAGCCGGCGCGGGAAAAAATCTCGGAGACGAAGCCGATGAGCTTCTGGGAGTTTATAGTGACCATTTAGACAGTTGCCTTGGTATGGCCGCCTAGGTAAGCGGCTCTGATTGCTTCGTTGCTCCACAGTTCGTCGGGTTTGCCGCCCAGAGCAAGGCGGCCCGTTTCCAGCACGTAGCCGTAATCGGCGACGGACAATCCCATTCGCGCATTCTGCTCGACAAGTAAAACGGTCGTTTCCTTGCGGATTTCGGCGATGATGCGAAACACCGCCTGCACGATCACCGGCGCAAGGCCGAGCGACGGCTCATCCAGCAGCAGGAGCCGCGGCTTGGCCATCAGCCCGCGCGCGACCGCGACCATTTGCAACTGGCCGCCTGACAGCGTCCAGCCGAGTTTGTCGGAGAACGCACGAATATCCGGAAACAGATCGAACATCGCATCGGCTTCGCGCGAAAGCTGAGCCTTTGCGACCTTGCGGTTCGACGCGCCAAGCATGATGTTTTCTTTCACGGTGAGGCCGGGAAACACCCGCCGCCCCTCCGGAACGTGCGAAATACCGAGACGCACGATGGCTTCCGGTCCGAGGCCCACAATCGACTTGCCGTCGAACAGGATTTCTCCGGCCGCTGGCTTGGCGAGGCCGGATATCGCACGCAGCGTAGTGGACTTGCCCGCCCCGTTGGAGCCGAGCAGCGTCACCACCTGCCCCTGCTCCACCTTGAGCGAAACACCCCGCAGCGCTTCGATTTCGCCGTAGAGGACTATAAGGTCGTTGATCTCGAGCAGCGCCATGATTCACTCCGTCCCGAGATAAGCAGAGATGACATCGGGATGCTGCAATACCGCCAGCGACTCGCCATCGGCGATCCGCTTGCCGAAGTTGAGCACGGTGATGTGCTGCGCCGCCTCGCGTACCAGCGTCATGTCGTGATCGATAATCAGAATGGTGAGCCCCTGAGCCGCGATCCGCTTGAGCAGGTCATGCAATTCGACCTTCTCGCTCGAATTCAGGCCTGCCGCCGGTTCGTCCAGCAACAACAGTGTGGGATTTCCTGCCAGCGCGCGGGCGATTTCGATCAGGCGCTGGTGACCATAGGAGAAACTGGACACCAGCTCATTGGCACGCCCGCCGAGACCGACAAATATCAGCGCAGACATCGCGCGCTGGGTCAACGCGTCCTGACCGCCCTTGCCGATCAACGTATTGCCCGGACGCTCCGCGCCTATCACCACGTTCTCCAGCGCGCTCATCGAACGGAACAGCCGGATATTCTGGAAGGTGCGCCCCAGTCCCGCAGCGGTACGCTGGTGCGCGGGCATATCGGTGACGTCGGTACCGTCGAGCACGATCCTGCCGGCAGTCATCTTGTAGAGGCCCGACAGCATGTTGAGTGTGGTGGTCTTGCCCGAGCCATTCGGTCCGATCAGCGCATGGACGCTGCCACGGCGCACGGAAATATCCACCTTATCGACGGCCTTGAGACCCCCGAAGTGTTTGGACAGGCCCGTCACCTCAAGCACCATATCGCCGCCGGTCTTGGCCGGCGCGAGTTGTAGCGCGGGACTTGCGATATGAGGCGCGGCTTTCGCCCGCCACCTCGTGATGACGTCCTGCACGAAGCCCCAGATGCCGTCCGGCATGAAGCGCACGATGAGGATGACGAACAGCCCGTAGATCGCAAGATATAGCCCCGGGATGTTCTTCAGAAAGCGCAGCCATTCCGGAATCAGGATCAGCAAGCCCGTGCCGATCACGGCGCCGATCGGGGATCCGACACCGCCCAGCAGCGCCATGGTGAGGAAGACAATCGACTCTGCGAACGAGAACTGGTCCGGGCTGACATAGGAGAAGCCACCCGCGAACAGTCCGCCGCCGATTCCGCCAAGCAGTGCGGAGAGCGCAAACGCCGCCACCTTGGTGCGGAAGATGTCGATGCCCGCGACGCCAGCAGCAAGTTCATTGTCACGTACCGCGCGCATGGCGCGGCCGATCCGTGTGTCCGGCAGATGCCAGACGATGTAACCAATCACCGCGAGCGCCGCGACGCAGAACGCCAGAAACGACTGCTGCGACTGGAAAAGCGCCGGCCGCCCGATCTTCGAGATGCCGTCGGGCCCGCGCGTGAGCCAGATCGCATTGATCATGACCAGCGTGACAATCTGCTGGAACGAGATCGTGACCATGGCGAGGTAATGGCCGCCCAGCTTGAGCGTGCTCATGCCGAGCAGCGCTCCCGCCGCCAGCGCCAGTAGCGAACCTGCCACAAGGCAAATCCAGAAATTGATCTGGTAATCAGCCGTGCCCAATCCAACGGCATAGGCGCCCAATCCGAAGAACGCCGCCTGTGCCAGATTGATCTGTCCGCACAACCCGAGCACGACCGTCAGACCGAACACCGCGATGGCAAACGTCGCCGCCTGCATGAGAATATTGAGGACGTAACCATCGAAGTTCATGGTCGCCGCGGCGAACACGGCAAGCGCAGCGAGGAGGAAGTACGGCAGATGTCGGAGCACCAGCGGCGTCGAGCGCAGGGTTGCGGTGACAGGTATGTTCTGGCTCGGCATGCTCATGCTTTTTCCGCCACGCGTTCGCCGAAGATGCCTTGCGGACGGAAGACCAGAAACGCGATCAGCACGAGGAATGCGAACGCATCCTTGTACGGAACCGACACATAGGCGGCACCGAAGGTCTCAATGATGCCGAGTGCGACACCGCCGATGATTGCGCCCGTGACATCGCCAAAGCCCCCGATAATGGTGGCTGCGAAAGCCTTCAGCGCGATTGTCGCCCCCATCTGGATCGAGACGAACAGGATGGGCGCGACAAGGATGCCGGCCAGTCCGCCCAGGACCGCCGAATAGATGAAGGTGATCATGATCATGCTCGACACGGAGATACCGAGCAGCGACGCCATCTCCTTGTCCTGCGACGTCGCCTGTAGCTTCTTGCCGAGCATCGTGTGCTCGAAGAACCAGTAATTCAGAATCACCAGCGCGATGGTGACGGCGATAATCAGCAGATACTGGCTGTCGAGATAGACCGGCCCCAACTGGATGCCCGGCGTCTCGAACCAGCCTTCCAGCACCTGCGGCGCAGGTCCGTAGATCGCCAGCACCGAATTGGCGAGAAAGATCGACGCGCCGATGGTGGCGATGATGACCGGCAGAAAGGTGCGGTGGCGCAGCGGATAATACACCCCGAGATTGAAGATCACGCCGAACAGCGCCATGCCGCCCAGCGATATCAGGAACGACAGCCAGTAAGGCCATTGCAGGTCGACCGCGAACACAACCATCAGAAACGCCGCCACCATCGAGAACTCGCCCTGTGCGAAGTTCACGACATTGGTCGCGCGGAAGATCAGCACGAAACCGAGCGCGACGAGCGCATAGACGGAGCCGATGCCGATGCCCGTAAAGAGCAATTGAAGAATCTGATCCATGAGACACTCTACCCGGGAGACGGAGGTGAATTGCCTTGGTCTCGTCATTGCGAGCGAAGCGAAGCAATCCAGAACTACAAAAGAAGCTGGATTGCTTCGTCGCTGCGCTCCTCGCAATGACGAAGGGCGGCCTATCGCTTCGCTTCGATATGCTTCTCGAAGACGATGTTGCCCTTGTCGTTCTTCACGATGTTGTAGCCGTGAAGGCCATCCCCGTTTTCATCGAAGTTGTATTGACCTTCCGCGCCTTCGAATCCCTTGATCGCCAGGATCGCAGCGCGAACCTTCTCCGGCTCGGTGGACTTTGCAGTGTTCATCGCCTTTGCGAGCACGGTAACAGCATCATAGGTCCATGCGCTCTGATTGTCCGGCGCGAGCTTGTAGGCATCGCGGTAAGCCTTGCCGTAAGCCTTGGCTGTAGGACTTGAATCTTCCGCGTAATCCGCGACGCCGTAGGTTCCAAAGAGCGAGGCGCCCGCCAGACGTGTCGATGACACGCCGACGATCGACGGCGATCCCACCCACGGGATGTTGACGCCAAGCTGGCGCAACTGGCGCGCGAAGATGCCGAGATCGTTCTCGAACGTGAAGTAGGAGCCGAGAACATCCGCGCCGGATTGCTTGATCGCCAGCACCACCGGGGTAAAGTCCTGGCTCTGGTTGGCATAGCCTTGGTCAAGAACCGGGGTAATGCCGAGCTTGCTCAATCCTTCGGTCAGCGCCTTGCCGCCGGCCGTACCGAACGCATCGGTGGAATGGAGCACAGCCCACTTTTTCTTGCCGAGGGTGTTGGTGCCATAGTCGGCGATCACGCTGCCGGAATAACTGTCGTTCGGACGGAAGCGAAAGAGCCACTTGTTGCCCATGTGGGTCAGGTTCGGATCGGTTCCCCCGATCGCCATCGGCTTGCCGAGTTTCAGCACATCCGGCGCCATGGCATGCACCTGCGTCGAACGGATCGAACCGAGAAATGCGACGATGTCCTGCTGCGCAGCGAGCTTGGAGAATGCGAGCACAACACCCGGATTGGTGGTCTGATCATCTTCGGTGACAAGCTCGACCTGCTTGCCGAGAACGCCGCCGGCCTTGTTGACGGCCTCCAGCGCCAGTTTGGCGCCGTTCAGTGCGAACTTGCCTTGCTCTGCGGCTGATCCTGTAACGGGAAGCACCATGCCGATCTTGATGGTCGCGCCTTGCGCTCCGGCGCTTTTTATAACGGCAGGCGCCGCAAGGACGGCACCAACGCCCACGGAAAACTCACGTCTCGTCAATTTCATCGTCATCCTCCCAAATGGCCATGCTTTTTTCCGCCGGCCTTGGGCAGGATTAGAAGTCCGAAAAACGGGATTGTCTACCGCTGCGGGGAGGAATTATCCCAAACATCCGATCATTGCGCTGCAGCGCGTGCAATGGCCGAAAAGCGTCCAGTCATGGCCGGATGAGCCGATGTCACAAGACTTACAAGGAGTCCGTCATCGCGATTTTCTCGTTTTGGTGCACTGCGCCACGTTTTCCAATGAACCAAAGCGTGATATGAGCGACAAATACTTATCGCCCGCCAACGATGGTGTTTAGAGATGTCTTTCCTCGCTTCGCGTTTTGATTTTCGTAGTTTTCGCGGCGCTACCCTGGCCGCAGCCTTCCTGATCGCTCCCGCGCTCGCGCATGCCGAAAGCGCGCCATTTGCCAATTATGCAGGCAACTGGTCCGGCAACGGCACGATCACCATCGCCGAGGGCGGTACCGAGCGCATCCGTTGCCGCGGCACCTACTCCGTCGACGACAGCGGCAACAACCTTCGTCAGGTCCTGCGCTGCGCCAGTGACAGCTACAAGTTCGAACTCACAAGCAATATCCTGGCCAGGGGCAGCAACATTACCGGTTCCTGGAGCGAAGCCAGCCGCGGCGTCAACGGCACCGTCGAGGGCAGTATTGCAAACGGCCAGGTTACCGCCCTGGTCCAGACCAACGGCTATGCAGCGACCTTCAACGTCGTGACCCGCGGCAACAAGCAGTCGGTCAACATCAGTTCGAAGGGCGAGTTGCGCGGCGTGACCATCAGTCTGTCGAGAAGCAACTAGGATCTCATATTCAAAAACCCGCCGATGATGAATCGGCGGGCTTTTTGCTGACTGAAGCCGAGAGACGCCTCGGGGTTTATTTCCTGCCCCACGCCGCCTTGATGCGGTGAGAGGTGCTGATGAGCCACATCGCCGTCGGCCGCAAAATGAAAAGGTCGGCGATCAACGCCGCGATCATGGCGAAAGCGCTGAGCCATCCGAACAGGCGCAGCGACGGCAGATCGGAAAACACCGTCACCACCAGACCGCAGGCCAGCACCACCGTGGTCAGGATCAAGGCCGGGCCGACCAGAACCGTGGCGCGCTCGACCGCCTGCGCCTCGTCGACGCCAGGCTTCTCTTCCAGCCGCAAACGGTTGAGGAAATGAATTGTCGCACTCAATCCCAGGCCGAATGACACGGTCAGCGCGACCACGCTTGCAAACTGCAGCCCCTCGCCCATGAACCACAGCACCGTGCCCGACAGCACAACCGGGAAGATGCCGGGCAGGATGCTCGCGAACATCACCACCACCGAGCGGAACGCCAGACCGATAAAAGCCGCAACCAGAATGAACTCGATGGTCAGACCGTGGTTGAGTTTTCCAATCATGCTGGCGCTGTTGCGCGCGGCGATGGCGGACAGGCCGGTCACCGCAATATTGTAGCCTGGATGCGCCTGACGGACCGTCCCCATCGCTGCATCGAGCTTCTCGACCGTCGGCAGGATCTGGCTGGAGTCGAGATCAGGCACGCGTCCTGACACCACGACCGCGTCCTGCTGCTCAGATATGAAGCGCCTGACCAGATAGGCCGGCAGCAGGTCGACATATTCTTTCAGGATCGCCACGTCAGAGCGGCCGGCTTTTTCCGCCAGCCAGCGACGCAGCGTCTCGATCGACCAGACGTTGCCGACACCCGCCTGCTTCTCGATGATCGAGTGAACGGCAGCGATGGTATCGAGCGTATCCTGATCATAGAGCGACTTGCCCTTCGGGAATTCGATCAGCACATCGATCGGATTGGCGCCGGTCAGCTTGGCATCAAGGCGGCTCGAGGCTTCGACGGCCTGCTGCTTGTCCGGCACCTGATCGGCCAGACGATAGCGCGGCTCAAGGCTCGCGTAGATAATACCGAGACCGAGCACCACGAGCAGCGCAATCAGACTGAAAAGTCCGGGGTGCCCGACCATCCGCTTGGCAATAAACGCGCAGAACGCACGCAGGGCTTCGACGCCACGGTCCGCGCCCTTCACCTTGGTGGCGAGGAGGTTCTCCTTGCGCACCAGCAGAACGCCAAACACCGGCACCAGCGACAACACCGCGAGCAGTGCGATGACGGTCGCCATCAACCCGGCCTCGCCGAAGGTGCGGATCAGGTCGGAATCGGAAAACTGCAAGGCAAGGAATGACAACGCCGCCGTGCCGTGGGTCAGCACGCAGGCCGGCCCGACCACCAGCACGGCGTTACGAAAGGCGGTGTATTTATCCTCGCCCGCGATCAGACGATCTCGAGCCGCGAACGTAAGCTGCATCGAGTCGGCGAAACTGATGACCATAATGAGGGGCGTCATCACGTTCAGGAACATGTTGAGGCTGAAACCGAGCCAGCCCAGTGTGCCAATCGACAGCAGGATCGCCAGCAGCGGCGGAAACGCCGCGACGATCATGAACGAAATGCGGCGGAAAAAGATGATCGCTATGATGCAACCAGCCAGAATGCCCGCGATGTTGTAGGTCAGGCCGTCCCGCTCGACCGCGTTGCGGATTTCGAGCTGCATCACCGGCACGCCGGACAACTGGCTATTCAAACCGGTGTCGGCGAGATCTTCGCTCATCAGCTTGCGAACTTCGCCGATGGTCGCGTTGAGGCCCTTGTTGCCGACAATCTTCGGGTCGAGCGCGAGCACGATCAGCGCCAGCGTGCCGTCCTCAGACAGCAGCTTGCCCTTGATGACCTCGTTTTCCTTTACGCGATTGATAAAGGCATCATAAGCCGCGCCTTCCGGCAGGGTTTCAGGAAACAGGGCCGCAGGCAGCCGTCCGCCCTCGGGCGGCTGGCGCGCGGAGAACAGCGAGATAATGCCGCGGGTGCCGTCCACAAGTTGCAGGTCTGTGACCAGGTCGCGCAGCTTTTCGAGCGACGAGCGCTCCAGCAGCGACTTGCCCTCCACCACGACCAACACATCATATTCGCTGGACGGGAAGCGCTTGGTCACTTCCTCATATTGCTTGTATTCGGGGGTATCGGACCGGAACAACTGGCTCAGCGAATCGTCGATCTTGATGCGCTGGATGCCGAACACTGCGATCACGCACAGCGCAAGCAGGACGACCGCCGCCGTGCGCGGCGCGCGCAGCGCAATCAGCCCGATCCGTTCCAGGCCGAACGCGATACTGAAGTTCTTTTTTCCGGAATCGCTGTGAACGGGCTCTTTTGAAATCTGATGCAACGGGACGGTTCCGATTCGAAGGTAAACCAGCGTTTTATCTAGCAGATTTCCCTGTCAGGGGGCATGCCCGCCAAATAAAGCAGTATTAAGTAGCCTTTGCGACACACCTTGCCGGTTCTGCAATAACCTGGCGGGAACACAACACTGCCGGTCGGCCCGAATTTGCCCCAAAATGCGGCAAAACCCGGCCGTCTGCTCCCGCCCGGCCTGACGTTGAATACGGGTTTTGGGGCTAGGCCCCGTGCGATATAACCCCCGCCATGTCGTACAAGGTCGCCGCATTTTATCAGTTCGTCGCGCTCCCGGATTTTGAGGCACTCAGGGAGCCATTGCGCAACATGTGCGTGGCACTCGATATCAAGGGCATCATTCTGCTGGCGGCGGAGGGCATCAACGGGACCGTCGCAGGCCGCGAGGCCTCTATCGATGCCCTGATGAACCAGTTGCAGAATGGCGCGCTTTTCAATGGCCGCCTCGACAATCTGGAACTGAAGTTCTCCAGCGCGAGCGAGATGCCGTTCAACCGGATGAAGGTCCGGCTGAAAAAGGAGATTGTCAGGCTCGGCGACCCGGAAACCGATCCCAACGCCCGGGTCGGCATCTACGTCGATGCCGCCGACTGGAACGCGCTCATCAGGCAGGACGACGTGCTGCTGCTCGACACCCGCAACGGCTTCGAAGTCGAGATGGGCACGTTCGAAGGCGCGGTCGATCCGAAGATCACCCGCTTTGGCGAGTTTCCCGATTTTGCCGGCCGCACACTCGACTCCAGCAAGCACAAGAAAATAGCGATGTTCTGCACCGGCGGCATCCGCTGCGAAAAGGCCAGTTCCTATTTGCTGTCGCAAGGCTTCGAGGAGGTCTATCACCTCAAGGGCGGCATCCTGAAGTATCTCGAGGAGATCCCCGAAGAGCAAAGTCTGTGGCGCGGCGAATGCTTCGTGTTCGACCAGCGCATCGCGCTCGGTCACGGGCTGAGCGAGCGTCAGGCCCTGCGTGGGGATGGAGCGGATCACACCGACGCGACAGAGATCGACATGAGCGAGCAAGCCGATGACTGAGCCCACCTCGCCCGCCACGCGCATCGACGCGCTGGAAATCCGCATCGCGTATCTCGACGAAACCATCGAGACGCTGAACAGTACCATTACCGCGCAATGGAAGCAGATCGACGCCCTGAGCCGGGAGATGCTGGCCCTGCGCGAGCGGCTTGATGACGCCGAGGCCAAATCGGGCTCACCCATCACGAACGAGCCGCCGCCCCATTACTGAGCGGCGTCAGGGCTGTGACACACGGCCGATCGATTACGGGCCGCAGGGAAATTTTCGCAAAAAAATTGGTAATTCCGATCCGTGTATGTATGGTCCGCCCTGAGGAAAATCGGGGAGGACAATAATGCGTAAAATTGCAATTCTCGCGGGCGTCGCCGCCGCGCTGGCCGTAGCACCGGCGTCAGCCGACGATCTCAAGATCGCGCTGATCTACGGCAAGACCGGACCGCTGGAGGCCTATGCCAAGCAGACCGAAAACGGCCTGCGTATGGGTCTGGAATACGCCACCAAGAACACGATGACGGTCGATGGCCGCAAGATCGTCCTGATCACCAAGGACGACCAGGGCAAGCCGGACCTCGCCAAGGCGGCGCTGGCCGAAGCCTATCAGGACGACAAGGTCGATCTCGCCATCGGCACCACCGCCTCTGGCGCGGCGCTGGCCATGCTGCCGATCGCCGAAGAAAACAAGAAGGTGCTGATCGTCGAGCCGGCGGTGGCCGACGCCATCACCGGCGAGAAGTGGAATCGCTACATCTTCCGCACTGGCCGCAACTCGTCGCAGGACGCGATCTCGAACGCGGTCGCTATCGGCAAGCAGGGCGTCACTGTCGCCACGCTCGGTCAGGACAACGCGTTCGGCAAGGACGGCGTCGCCGCGTTCAAGGAAGCACTCGGCAAGACCGGCGCGACACTGGCCGCGGAAGAATATGTTCCGGCAGCTACGACCGACTTCACTGCGGCAGCCCAGCGCCTGTTCGATGCGCTGAAGGACAAGCCCGGCCGCAAGATCATCTGGGTGATCTGGGCCGGCGGCGGCGATCCGCTGACCAAGATCCAGGACATGGACCCGAAGCGTTACAACATCGAGCTGTCGAGCGGCGGCAACATCCTCCCGGCGCTGGCTGCCTACAAGCGCCTGCCGGGCCTCGAAGGCGCAACTTACTACTACTACGCAATCCCGAAGAACCCGATCAACGACTGGCTCGTCGCCGAGCATCAGAAGCGCTTCAACGCGCCGCCGGACTTCTTCACCGCGGGCGGTTTCGCTGCGGCGATGGCGGCGGTGACCGCTGTTCAGAAGGCGAAATCGACCGACACCGAGAAACTGATCGCGGCGATGGAAGGCATGGAATTCGATACGCCGAAGGGCAAGATGATGTTCCGCAAGGAAGACCATCAGGCGCTGCAGAGCATGTATCACTTCCGCGTCAAGGTCGATCCGAACCTCGCTTGGGCGGATAACGAACTGGTCCGCGAACTCAGGATCGAGGACATGCAGATCCCGATCAAGAACAAGCGGTAACAAGCACGTCGTCATTGCGAGCGAAGCAATCCAATCTTCAAAAGCTGGATTGCTTCGCCGCTTCGCTCCTCGCAATGACGAACGACGAGACTCGAAACATGCCCCTCACCCTCGAGACCCGCGAGCTGACCATCCGTTTCGGCGGCCACGTTGCCGTCAACAAGGTGAGTTGCACATTTCGCCCCGGCGAACTGACCGCCATCGTCGGACCGAACGGCGCCGGCAAGACCACCTACTTCAATCTGATCTCGGGACAGTTACGGCCGACCGCCGGCGAAGTACTGCTTGCAGACGAGAACATCACGCGCCTGAGCGCGCCGCTGCGCACACGCAAGGGCCTCGGCCGCGCGTTCCAGCTCACCAATCTTTTCCCGAACCTGAGCGTCGAGGAAAATGTCCGCCTTGCCGTGCAGGCGGCCAGCGGCGTGCATTACGAGATGCTGCGTCCGTGGATGAAGCGCCGTGACCTGATCGAACGCGCCGATGCGATCCTCGATTCCATCGCGCTCGGCAACCGCCGCGCGGTCGCAGCAGCAGCCCTCTCCCATGGCGACCAGCGCAAACTTGAAGTCGCGCTGATGATGGCGCTGGAGCCGAAAGTCTTCATGTTCGACGAGCCGACCGCGGGCATGAGCGTGGACGAAGTGCCGGTGGTGCTGGATCTCATCGCGCGGCTGAAGCAGGACACCAGCAAGATCATCCTCCTGGTCGAGCACAAGATGGATGTGGTGCGCTCGCTCGCCGACCGCATCATCGTCCTGCACAACGGACAACTGGTCGCCGACGGCAAGCCAGCCGAGGTGATCGCCTCGCCGATCGTGCAGGAAGCCTATCTCGGCATCGCGCCCGGAAAGAGTGCGGCATGATGGATGTGGATAGCCTTGCCGACAATGGCACAGACCCTCGGCTCCATTGTTCTCTCCCCCCTTGCGGGGGAGAGACAGAGAGGGGGGTACAACGAACACAGCAGCGTGAGCTACCCCCCTCCCTAACCCTCCCCCGCAAGGGGGGAGGGAACAGACTGTGCTCGTGGCAAAGTAATGACCTAGCATCGCTTGAGGTGCACGCATGAGCGACATGCTGACCCTCACCGGCGTTCACACCCATATCGCGCAGTATCACATCCTGCATGGCGTCGATCTCAATGTGCCGGAAGGCCAGATCACCATGCTGCTCGGCCGCAACGGCGCGGGCAAAACCACCACACTGCGCACTATCATGGGCCTGTCACCGCCCTCCTCCGGCCAGATCAAACTTGCCCGGCAGAACATCGAAAAGCAGACGACTCCGGACATCGCCAGCCTCGGCGTCGGCTATGTGCCGGAAACCATGGCGGTCTTCTCGGATCTGACCGTGAAGGAAAACCTGATCCTCGCCGCGCGCGAAGGTCCACTCGACGACACGCGGCTGCAATGGATTTTCGGATTCTTCCCGGCGCTGAAACGCTTCTGGTTGTCGCGCGCGGGATCGCTGTCCGGCGGGCAGAAGCAAATGCTGTCGATCGCCCGCGCCATCGTCGAGCCACGCAAGCTGCTCCTCATTGATGAGCCGACCAAGGGTCTTGCGCCCGCCATCGTCGTCAACCTGATCGAATGTCTCGCTGAAGTGAAGAAGCGCGGCGCGACCATCCTGCTGGTGGAACAGAACTTCCGCGTGGCGCAGGAAGTCGGCGACAATGTACTGGTGATGGACAACGGCAAGATCGTGCATCGCGGCGCGATGGCCGACATCGCCAAGGATACCTCGTTGCAGGAAAAGCTGCTGGGTCTCAGCCTCGAGGCGCATCAATGACCGACACGACGACACCACCGGCTGCCGTTGAACCGCTGCCCCAAGCCAATCGCGATTTCATTCCGCTGTTGCTGCCAATCGCACTTGCCCTCGCCATGATCCCGCTGATCGGCTCGCCTTCGACCTGGGTGACGCTGACAATCGCGAGCCTCGCCATGGGCATGATGATTTTCATCATGGCCTCGGGGCTGACTTTGGTGTTCGGCCTGATGGATGTCCTGAACTTCGGACACGGCGCATTCATTGCGGTCGGCGCCTATGTCGCGACGCTGGTGCTGGCGCCGATGGCCGGATACGTCCAGGCCGACTCGCTGTGGCTCAATCTGCTCGCGCTGGCACCAGCCGCGCTGCTGTCGATGGCGGTCTCAGGCGCGCTCGGCCTCGTGTTCGAACGGGTGCTGATCCTTCCCGTCTACGGCAACCATCTCAAGCAGATCCTGATCACCATGGGCGGCCTCATCGTGGCTGAACAACTGCTCTATGCGCTGTGGGGCCCGGAGCGCATTCCGCTGCCGCTACCCTCGGCGCTGCGCGGGTCCTTCATTCTCGGCGACATTGCCATCGCCAAATACCGCGTGCTGGCGATGATCGTCGGCCTTGTGATGTTCGGCCTCGTGCTGCTGGTGTTGAACCGCACAAAGATCGGCTTGCTGATCCGTGCCGGTGTCGAAAATCGCGAGATGGTCGAGGCGCTGGGCTATCGCATCAAGCGGCTGTTTCTCGGCGTCTTCATGACAGGCTCCGCGCTGGCCGGCCTCGGAGGCATCATGTGGGCGCTCTATCGCGAGGAAGTTCACGCCTCTATCGGCGGCGAACTGACGGTGCTGATATTCATTGTGATCATCATCGGCGGCCTCGGCTCTATCGGCGGATGTTTCATCGGCGCGATCCTGGTCGCCATGGTCGCGAACTATGGCGGCTTCCTGGTGCCGAAGCTGGCGCTGATCTCGAACATCCTGCTGATGGTGGCAATCCTGATGTGGCGGCCGCGCGGACTCTATCCGGTGACAAATCGATGATGATCCTTTCCGGCGATCCGCCGCGCAGCCGCGTTCTCTCTCTCCTGCTCATAGTCATCGTGACGGTGCTGGCGCTGGCTCCGTTCCTGTTTCCTGGCGCCAAGGCGATGAATGTTGCCACCAAGATCTGCATCTTCGCGCTGCTGGTGGCGTCCTACGATCTGCTTCTCGGCTACACCGGCACGGTTTCGTTCGCGCATACAATGTTCTATGGCATCGGCAGCTACGGCATCGCCATTGCGCTCTACGCGATGGGGCCAACGTGGTCGGCGGTTGCCACCGGCATTGTCATTGGGCTGCCGCTGGCCGCGCTCCTCGCGCTTTGTATCGGACTGTTCTCGCTGCGGGTGCAGGCAATCTTCTTTGCCATGATCACGCTGGCCGTTGCGTCAGCGTTTCAGGTGCTGGCCTCGCAACTGTCGTGGCTGACCGGTGGCGATGATGGCCGCAGCTTCCGTTTGCCGGAGTTGCTGCGTCCCGGCACCGTGATCATTCCGAAAGATGTATTCGGCTTCGAATTCAACGGACGCATACTGACCTACTACATCGTCTTCGTGATCGCGTCTGCGCTGATCCTCACGCTGCTGCGCATTGTGAACTCGCCGTTCGGCCGCGTGTTGCAAGCGGTGCGCGAAAACCGTTTCCGCGCCGAGGCGCTCGGCTATCGCACCGTGTTTCACCTGACCTGGGCCAACGTGATTGCCGCTCTGGTCGCCGCCTGCGCCGGCGTGCTGAATGCGTTGTGGCTGCGCTATGCCGGACCGGAGACGCTCTCCTTCACGATCATGATCGACATTCTACTGATGGTGGTGATCGGCGGCATGGGCACGATGTACGGCGCGATCATCGGCGCGGCGATTTTCATTCTCGCTGAAAACTACCTTCAGGCGCTTATGGGTGCGGCCTCACAGGCGACCGCCGGTGCGGGCATTCCTGTGTTGCCTGCCCTGCTGCATCCCGACCGCTGGCTGCTGTGGCTCGGTCTGCTGTTCATCGCCAGCGTGTACTTCTTCCCGACGGGAGTGGTCGGCAAACTGCGCGGGAAAGGCTGACGAGAAAATGGCCGGGCGAGCCCGGCCATTTTCAATATCGTCCTCGCTACTTTCACCTCGCCGGGTCCGGATAAACCAGGCTGCGCCAGCCGCTGCGATCGAACGGCTTCCATTCGCCTTCCGCCTGCGCAAGACGATCGGCGACGGCATAAACGATCGCCGGATGGTGACCCATGCCGCAATGGCTGGCGCCCTGCACCTCGATGTTCTCGGCATACGTGCCCGGCTGCTCGATGCAGCTTTGCCACGCGCAAATGCCGTCGGTGCGGCTGAAGATCGCGGTGGTCGGCACCGGCGGTGTCCTCGCCATCTCCCCGCCGAAGGTCGTATCGTGCTGGTCGGCGCGGCGGCCGCTGACAGTCTCATAAGTGCGCCACGCATTGGTCGCCCGCGGACTCCCCGCGAACGGGCTGCCGAGCGTGATCACCGAGCGCACACGGTCCGGCATCATCTTCGACAACTGCCGTGCATAGATTCCGCCGAGGCTCCATCCCACAAGACTGACCTTGCGGCCGTGCGTCTCGTTGAGATCCTGCACGAGATTGATCATGGCGTCCTGCACACCGGCGCGCGGACCGAAGTTGCGGCCAAGGCCCCAACCGCTCACGGCATATCCGCGGCTCTTCAGGAACGAGCGCAGCGGACGCGTCGCGTTGTCGCTGGTGATCAATCCCGGCAGCACCAGCACGGGATGACCGTCACCCTTGGGCGCGAGGCTGAGCAACGGAAGCGCGCCGAGGAAGGCGCCGAATTCGCTAATGGCGCGCGCCTCCATCAGCATCAGCAATCTGGATGGTGGGCGAAGCGTCTGGGTAGCAACGGACATTCGATTTCCTTTTCGTCAGTACGTTTCCGGCTTTCGGCCGGCGCGACAAAATCAACTCCAATGCGAAACGAATCAGGACAACACGTCAATCAACGCACATTGATTCAAGCTATGGGTCAAATTCCGGCATTTCAAGCCGCCCTCGTCGCGTTTGAAACGAGTGTTGCAAATAGCCGACAGGCTGAATTTTCGCGTGGACTATCAGAGCGTTTTGACCACCACTTCCGCGGTGTGCAGTGCAACACCCGCGAGTCCTCCGATCAGTGCGCCATTGAATCGGATGTATTGCAAATCCTTGCCGATGTTGATCTCGATCAGGTTGATCAACTGCTTCATGTCCCACGACTTGACCTGATCGGCGATGAAACGCGACACGCCGCTCTTCTGGTCGGCGATGAAGCTGCGAAGCACAGCAACGATGCCACCGTTGATCTCTGCGCGCATTTCGCTGTCGGCAGCGAGTTGCCGGCCCGCCTCCAGGAACACGTTGGCGAGATGATGCTGCAGCACGTTGCTCTCGCCGCTCGCGCTTCGGTCAATGAATGCCTTGACGTTGGCCCAGATGTCGCGCGTCAGCGCAGCAAGCTCGGGACGCGCCAGCAGATCGCGCTTCAATCCGTCGATGCGATCTGCGTAAGTCTTGTCGTTCGCCAGCTTGTCTGGAAGTGTCAGCAGGATGCGATCGACCTCGCCGCGAAACGGATGCTGGGGATCAGAGCGCACTTCTTCAAAGAACGATGTGGCCGATGCCGCAACCCTCTTCAGCAGGAACTTGTCGGCGCGATAAAACTTCAGCAGCGTCGGAAGCTCGTTGCGGATTTTCTCCCGGATCAGTTCAAGCGTCTCCGGCTTGTTGATGGACTCGTGAACCGCCTGCAGCAGATCGTCGAGCATGCCCTTGTGGCGTCCCTCGGCGATAAAGCCGCGGAGCGTTCCCGCGGCTAATGGCGCGAGATCGACAGACTGAAGCTGCGTCACGATGCGGCGTGTGAAATACGACTTCAATCCCGAGGTTTCCGCGGCCGCAAGCGCCTCCGGCAACAGACGCAGAACGAAACGCGCCAGATCCGAACTTTTCTTCTGATCTGTCAGCCAGGCTGAAATGAACGATGCGAAATCGACCTCACGCAACTTCGCGTCGACCGGCGCGGGGCTCAGAAAATGCACCTCGATGAATTCGCCAAGTTTGTCAGCGATTCTGTGCTGATTTTGCTGGATGATGGCGGTGTGCGGGATCGGCAGCCCCAGCGGACGCCGGAACAGTGCCACCACGGCGTACCAATCCGCCAGCCCGCCGATCGTCGCTGCCTCCGCGAAGGCTGCGAGAAATCCGAATCCCGGATGCACGCGCTCCATCGCCTTGGCGATGATCAGCACGACGACACAGCCCGCGAGCACGAGCGTGGCGAGCATCTTGACCCGGCGCAGTTCCGCGGCGCGCGCGATGTCGCCGGTATCCGCGACCAGCACGAATTTTCCGTTGTCAGCCATGATCGATCCCGGTCAACCGACATTGCATCGCGAACCCGCTCCCGTCAAAGGAAGGAGGCACGCGGCAAACAAAGGCCCGCTCGAAGCGGGCCTTTGGTCGTCGAATTGTAGGGTGGTCGAGGCCGGCTATCAGGCCGACTTGGTGTAGGACGCGACCTTCGCGAAGTTGTCCTGCGCGGTCTTGGCACCGTCGGCGATCAGCTTGCCGAAGTATTCGGTGGTGGCCTTGGCGCGCGACATCACGACTTCGCCCTGAGCGCGGAGCAGATCGCCCTGGATCGTGACGGCTTCGTTCAGCGACTTCGCCGACGCCAGCTTGTCGATGCCCGAGAACAGCGCCTGCGCGTCTTCGTAAACGGCCTGCTGGATGCTGCGGGAGATCTTCGCGGTCTCGCTGACCGAACCGGCGACAGCGGTTTCGATAGCCGAGGTGACCTTCTCAGAACCGGTGTGGATTTCAGCAGCACGGTCCTTGGCGGTGCCGGCGGCCTTCTTCACGAACTCACGAGCAGCTTCAGGAACTTCCACGTTCGGGAAATTCTTCAGCGCGTCGGTGACGGGCGCGAAAGCGGTCTTCACGGTGTTCAGCACGGACTCGGTGTTGAAAGAATTCGTCATTGTCTGTCTCCATCCTCAGGGTTGCGAGCTATGGGCTCATCCCCGTCCGGTATGGCCCGGGGCAAGGTGGTTATGCCAAAGTCTTAGATGCACTGCAACAGAAATGTTGCACTGCGCCATCACGAGCCCGTGATAAGATCAAATTTAAGCTATTTCAATGGCTTAACCGACAGCTTCGGAGACCCCATAGGCCTCGAGCTGGGCACGGACCTTGGAGACATTGTGACCGAGAACCACGATATCGTGGGTTTTCCCGGCCAGGTCCCTCACCTGATCGTGCAGCAAGGCCTCCGCCTTGAAGCCGAGGCTCTCGAACAGGGCGATGGCGCCGGTCTGATCGACCGTCATCTGGGCCACGATTTTTTCCAGCCCTGATCCCAATGCGAGCGCGAAGGTTTCCTGCGATAGCGCACGGCCTACACCGAGACCGCGGACGTCCTTGGACACCACCATGCGGATTTCGCCGACATGCGGCGACCACGACAGAAGATCCCGGACGATGGTGCCGCAGCCCACCACCGTACTCCCCTTCACTGCCAGAAGACTCACCAAACCGCCGCGCTCGAGCTCCTTGATCCAGGCGGAGAGCACCTTCGGCTCGCTGATGTTGCGCGGAATGAAGAGCAGGTCATGAACCGGGAGTTTTTGCGCGAACGCAAGGACAGCCGCCTCGTCCGCCGCCGTCATGTGACGAAATTCGATCTCGCCGCCTTCGGTCATGACGCGACGCGGATAGGAACGCATTTCAGTGCTGCTCATGTTGATCGCTCACTTAACCAGGAATCGAGTTTGGGCCAAAGGCGCTTGATGGCATTCGCGCCGGCGACGAGACTGACATGACCACCCTTGAGAATGATCTCGGTCTTGTCAGTCGATCCGATCATCTGCATCAGATGCTTTGCCGCATCGTAAGGCACAATGTGATCGTGCTCAGCGACGGCGTGAAGCAACGGGACTTTGATCTTTGAGATGTCCGCGGGACGCCCGCCAACGGTCATCGTGCCGTTGAAGAGCTTGTTGTCCCACATGAGATCTTTCGTGGTCTGCCGGAAATATTCACCGGCCAGCGGCAGCGTATCCTGCCCCCAACGATCGAACATCTGGAAGGATTTCACGTACTCATCATTCCAGATGTTTTCCCAGAGCTGTATCTGCCCGACAGCGCGCGACGCCGGCCGCAGCATTTCAAACGACGACCGGATCATTTCGGGCGAGACATTGCCGGCTTTGTCGATCAGTCCATCTACGTCGAAATAACGCCGGTCGGCGAAATTCTGGAACAATTTCATCTGGCGGAAATCGATCGGCGTGGTGAAGCATACGAGGTTCTTCATTGGCCCATCGTTGAAAATCGAGCCGTAAAGCAACGACAGCACACCGCCGAAACAATACCCGATGACGTTGACATCGGTCTCGCCGGAATCCTCCTGCACGCGCTGAATGCACTCCGGAATGAAGCCGAGCACATAGTCTTCCATGCGCAGCGACTTTTCTTCCGGACGCGGCGCGTTCCAGTCGAGCATGTAGACATCGTAACCCTGCTTCAGCAGGAATTCGATAAAGCTCTGACCCGGCACCAGATCGAGGATGTAACCGCGGTTGGTCGTCGCCATCACGATCAGGATCGGGATGCGATAGATCTCATCCGCCAGCGGCCGATAGTGATAAAGATTCATCGTGCCTCTGGAGATCAGCACATCTTTCGGCGTCGATCCGAGCGAAGGGCCGGACGATGCGAAATACTCCACACCCTTGATGCTGCGCTGAATTGCACGCTGGACTTCGGTCTGAATGCGCTCTCCGATCTGCGCGACGTCCGGCAGAGCGCTTGCGTTGGCCTGCGCGTTCATGGCGTGCCTCCCTTGGCCGCAGATGGAGGCTGCTTGGTGCGCGGAGGCCGTGGCGCGGCCATCCCGTTGCTCTGGGCGACAGGATCACCATGCACGCGATTGAGAAGCGCCCTGATTTCGCTCAGTTGCCCTTCGATCGATTGCAGCCGGTCAGCCATATCGGTCATCTGCGCACGGCTGGGCAGGTTCATACTGACCAGATAGCGCTCCATCAGGTCGCCGACGGTTTTTTGCGCACCGACCGAAGCGCCGGTGAGCTGATGCGTGACCCGGCTGAACTGCTCCGAACCCATGACCTGATTGGCCATGGCGTTGAAACCTTTTTCCATCTCGGCAAGCATGGTGTGCCACACCTGCACCGGATCGGTGGGTTTGTCGGACATATAAGGCGCCCCTCCGGAAGCGTTAACGAATAGCCGTTGGGCCAGCTTTTTTTGCTATTCCATACCGTTGCGGGGGTTCGGTCAACCGACCCGTCGTTTAAAACAGGCGCGACACCGTTCCCGGCTTCTGCAAGGCCCAAAAGCATGTAATAGGGGTTTTAACTTTATTTCATTTCGAGAGGGACGACGTGGACGCAATTGCACACCAGCCTCCGCAGATGGCGAAGACCAACGGAATCGAACTTTGCTACGAAATCTTCGGTGCGCCGGATGCAGAACCGCTGGTCCTCATCATGGGTCTTGGCGCGCAGATGATTCACTGGGATGACGAGTTCTGCGAGCAGCTCGCCGGGCGCGGCTTTCGCGTGATCCGCTTCGACAACCGCGATATCGGAAAATCGACCAGGCTTTCGGGCGGAAAGCCGCTGCGTCCGATGGAACTGATCAAGCTCCGGCTTTTCAAGATCGCTCCTGAAGCGCCCTATAAGCTGTGGGACATGGCCCGTGACGTCGTAGGCCTGCTCGATACACTCGGAATCAGAAAGGCGCATATCGTCGGCGCGTCGATGGGCGGCATGATCGCGCAGGAAATTGCGATGCAGCATCCTGACCGGGTACTGTCGCTTACATCGATCATGTCATCGACGGGCAATCCCAAGCTGCCTCAGCCGACCCGTGAGGCGTCGGCCATTCTGTTCGCACCTCCGCCGACTTCCAAAGAGGAATATATCGAGCGTTTCGGCAAGACGTGGAAAGTTCTGCGCGGCGGTTCATTCCCGCAGGACGAAGCAAAAGACCTTCACCGCGCCGAGGCAACATATGCGCGCGGCCTCAATCCGGCGGGCGTCGGACGGCAACTGCGCGCCATTCTCGCCTCTGGCAATCGCAAGCATCGGCTGCGGTCGGTCAGGGCGCCGACGCTGGTCATTCACGGCACCATCGATCCGCTGGTGCGGGTGGAAGCCGGAAAAGACACGGCCGCGTCCATTCCCGGCGCGAAGCTGCTGCTGATCGACGGCATGGGCCATGCACTGCCGATTCCGATGTGGCCGACAATCATCAATGCGATCGCCGAACACGCGCGCGGAATCAACAGGAACTAACAAGAAAGCGTGCGGAGGCGGCCGGCAGAGATCCGGCCGGCGGAAATCTCAGCTCCCCGCCCAGACGTCGAGTACATAGCGGTTCTGCGTCCCCATGGTGTCGATCCATTGCAGGGCGGCGGCCTCGTCGGCTCCGGTCCGCTCGCGGTAGATTGTCGTGAGCACGCGCTTGACGTCCGGCTCCATCTTGCTGCCGTCACCGCACACGTAAATGATCGCGCCGGCCTCGATCAGTTTCCAGACCTTGTCCTTCTGGGCGGCGATCAAGTCCTGCACATAGCTCTTCGGCGTGTCCGCGCGCGAGAAGGCGACGTGAAGATCGGTGATCCCCTTCTCGGCATAACCCTTGAGTTCATCCGGATAGAGGAAATCCTGCTCGGGATGGCGGCATCCGAAGAACAGCATCGAGGGGCCGAGCGTCTGCCCCTTCTCCTTCATCGCCGCGCGTTCCTGCAGGAAGCCGCGGAACGGCGCGAGACCGGTGCCCGGGCCGATCATGATGATCGGCGTCAGGGGATTCTCGGGTAGCCGGAAGCCGGCCTTGGTTTCGCGAACGATGGCGTGAACCACATCGCCCGGACGCCGGCTGGCGAGATAATTCGAGCAGACGCCCTTGTAGATGCCGCGTCCGGAGGTCGCGGGCGCATCGACCACACCGACGGTCACGCTGCACTTGTTGCTACCGAGCGCCGCCGGCGACGACGAGATGGAGTAGTAGCGCGGCGACAGCAGCGAGAGCATTTCCAGATAGGTGTGGAACGGCAGCTCGCACGCCGGATATTCCTCCAGCAGGCTGTAGACCGACCTGCGCTTGCCCAGGATTTCCGAACGGTAGAGTTCGGTCGAGACAGGATCGTCACCGATAAAAGCTTCCAGCTTCGGTTTGGTCCTCGGGCAGCGCGTATTCTCCGCCATGATCTGGATCTGCTTGCGGGTCGCGATCTGCTGCAATTCCACGAACTCGGTCAGCAGCCGCCCGACCGACACGGCATTGTCGACCGGCAACTGCGCCCGGCGTCCGGCGGCGACATGCAGCCGCACCTGATCGGCAGGCAGGAAGCCGAAGCGCCGCGCCACGGCGTCCACCAGAACCGGGTCGTTCCGCGGAATGACGCTGAGGTGATCGCCGACGCGGTAGCTGATGCCTTCAGGCAATTCCACTTCGATATGCCGCGTCGAGCGCGTAGACGGATTGGCGCCGGATTGGTTCTGCAATTCGTCGTTGATGAGAAGCTTGACCGGCACGGCGCCGCCGGAGACTGCGATCGTGTTGACCGCACTATGCGCCACCGGTTCGATCTTGTAGAGCGGCTCATCGTTGGCTTCACGCGTGAACCCCGTCTCGATACCGGCTTCCTTCCCGGCAAGCTCGCGCACCGATTTGAACCATTTCTCGAATTGTCCATCGAGATCGTCGCGGGCATCGCCCTCTCCGCGCGGCAATCCAGCCTTCGCGCCATGGGCGGAAAGCTGCTCGTCAATCAGGCGCGGGATAGACTGGTAAGTCGCCAGCCAGTCGCTGTTGCCGCAACCGAACACGGTATAACGAACGCCCTCGAAGGCATCCTTCGGAAGATCGCTGCTGAGCCAGTTGACGAACTTTGTCGCATTGTCCGGCGGCGCGCCATTGTAGGACGCGCAGAAAATGATGACGTCGCCTTGATCCTTCAGGTTGCCGACATAATCGTCGAGCGGCGCAAGCTTGGTGGCAAACCCGTTGACTTCGGCCAAATCCGCAACGCGATGGGCCAGTTCCTCGGCGGTGCCGAGATTGGAGCCGTAGAGAATGAGCAGCGGCGTGTTGTGACCGGGACGAACGCGCGCCGGTGCGGCAGTCCCGGATGCATCTGCGACCGCAGCCCCGGGACGGTTGGCGACGATGGTGCGGTCCTTGTCCGAACGCGCCCGCACCTTAATCTTGAAGCCGTCGGGCTTGATCGTCAGCGTTTCTTTCAGATGCATCTGATAGCGCGTGTGGTCCAGCAGCTTGAAGCGCTGGAGGATCATGCCGAGCGCCAACGCGGCCTCATGCATCGCAAACCCGCGGCCGATACATGCACGCTGGCCGTTGCCGAACGGCTTCCAGGCATTCGGCGGACGCTTGGTCTCAGCCTCACGGCTAAAATTTTCCGGATCGAATACGTCCGGGTTAGGTCCCCACACCGAAGGATCGCGGTGCAGCGCCATCACCAGGATCGTAATGAAGGTGCCTTTCCGCAGCTTGTACTTGCCGCCAATGGTTTCATCCTTGAGCGGTGTGACGCCGTACGCCGGCGCCGGCGGCCACATACGCAGCGACTCTTTCAGAATCTGCGAAATGTATTGAAGCTGAGTGACCTGCTGGAACGTCGGCTTGGCATCAATGTCAGCACCGAGAACGCGATCGACTTCCTCGTATGCTTTCTTGAGCACCTCGGGGTGCTTGAGCATGGCATAGATCGCGCAGGATAAAAGGCCGCTCGTGGTTTCGTGGCCCGCAATCAGGAAGGTATTGATCTGGTAACGGATGTTGACGTCGTCGAGTTGTTCGCCGGTCACCTTGTCGACGCCGGTCAGCATCGCATTGAGCATGTCTTTCGTGCTCGCAGCGGCCTCGGCGTTCTTGCGGCGTTCGGCGACGATTTCGTCGACCATGTTGTTCATGAACGCAACGTCTGCCGCCATGTCGGTCCGGCGGGCGCGCATGAACAGCCCTTCCAGCGGAAGGCCGCGCGTCATCATGATCGTTTCCAGCGAACGCACCAGCGCGCCGACAAACGGGTGATAATCCTCCCGGTAAAATGAATTGAAACGATAGTCGAAACCGCACAGCCCAATGGTATCGAGCGTCAGCGCGGTCATGTCGTGCACGACGTCGATCTCGTCGTCGGCGTTGAGCCGTTCCCATTTCTTGACGAGCTGTTCGGCGATATCCACCATCATCGGGTGGTAGGACTGCATCGCCCGACCGCCGAACGGCGAGAGCAGGATGTTGTGCGCCTTGTTCCAGTTCGGCTCGGTCGTGTCAGCCGTGAACAGGCCATCGCCGCCGATCGCGCGCACCCGGCGCAGCGCTCCGCGTACCGCCTTGTCGAACCGCTTCTCGTCGCTCAACTCGTTGACAAGTTCGAAGCCCGAAACGATCACCAGCGGCTGGCCCATCATGTCGAGCCAGAAGATCGGACCAAGCTCCTTGGTCTTGCGTACCAGATCCTGCACAGGCGCTGTCGAGTCCAGCGACAGCATGTTGCCGACGACCGGCTTCTTCGGCGGATGCGGAATGGGATTCAGCTTGTTCTGAGACGCCATCGCTCGGATATCTCCTGCCCACGTGACTTATTGATGCCCGGCTGGCCCGGAGCTTTTCTCCGAAGCTACTGTTCCGGCGCATGTTTTGCAAAGAACTTATACTGCAAGGGCTTTGGCTGGCTCCCGGCGGCGTTACCCGAAACGCCGCCTCCGCCATTCGAGGATTTTGGTGCTGACCTCGCCGGGCTGCTCCTGCTGGGTCCAGTGGCCGCTGTCTCTGATCAGGTGTTTTTCGAGATCAGGAACAATATTCTCCATCCCGTCGCATGACGAGGGCGGAAGAACCGCATCGTTCTCCGCCATGATCATCAGCGAGGGCACGCGCACGGTGTGGTCGATATGCGCCGAACGCTCCCAGTTTCGGGTCATGTTGCGATACCAGTTGATCCCGCCAGTGAAGCCCGAGCCTTTGAAAGCATCCACGAACACCTGCATTTCCTCGGGCGTCAGGATTTTCTCGCGAGGATCGAGCTTGCCATCGTAACCCGCGACCATCTGCGGAAACGCCATGTTCAGCTTCGGTGACGCACCGAGACCCGCCGCTGGCGGCCCTTCGCCGGCTTCCGGCGCTTTCTTTTGCGGCATCGGCTTGCGCATGAAGAAGTCGAAGGTCTGCTCGACACGGCTGTCGAATATCTTGTCGGCGCGGCGTTCAGGGTCCTGAAACTGCGCGATATAAAGATGGTCGCCGTACCGCTGGCGCAGAAGTCCGATCGGATCGCTTGCCGTTCGCGGGGTGTGCGGCGTGTTGACGCCGATGACGCCTGCGACACGGGATGGATGCCGCAGCGGCATCTGCCAGACGATAAACCCGCCCCAGTCGTGGCCGACAAAGATCGCCTTGTCGATGTTGAGATGATCTAGCAGGCCGACCAGATCGCCGGTGAGGTGTTCAATATCGTAGGCTTCGACCTGGTCCGGACGGTCCGTCGCGCCGTATCCGCGCTGGTCTGGCGCAATAACCCGGACACCCGCCTCGCTCAGCGCCTTGATCTGATGCCGCCAGGAAAATGCGATCTCCGGCCATCCATGGCACAGCACCAGCGGCGGCTTGTCTGACTTGGGACCGGCTTCATAGAAGCCCATGCGTATGCCATTGACCTCGGCATACTGAAGCGGCGGCATTTCCATCATTGCAGGTGCCACGTCTCAGCTTGCCGCGCTTGCGTGATTGCCGGGCGCTACTGCTGCGGCGAGCAGCTCGAACTCCTTGGGCAGCATGTTTGCCAGCACTTCCACATGCGGAATGATGTTGGCTCCGGCGATGAAGCCGAAATCGAGCTGGTCGCGATAGCTTTGCACGGTAATGTTCAATGCGAGGCCATGGGTCGCGATCGAGACCGGGAAAATATGAAGCAATTCCGCGCCCACCGCATAAAGCGTCTGCCGCGGACCCGGCACATTCGAGATCGTGACGTTTGCACTCGGCGGAAGCACATCGGACAGATTCGAGCGGCTGTAGAGCAAGGCCAGCACCTGAATCAGGATCGGCGCGCCCAACATCGAAATGTTGGACATCGAGGGCATCAGCGCCCGCAACGGATGCGACATTTCCTTCGATTTGGCCGACTGGGCGATGATCGCCTGAAGGCGCTCCTTCGGGTCCTCGATATTGGTCGCCAGCGAGCAGATCATCCCGAACACCTGATTGTTGGCTTCAGTGTTGCCCTCCTCGCGCAGCGAGATCGGCACCGCTGCCGTCAGTGACCGGCTCGGCAATCCGCCATGCTCGAGCAGATACCTTCGCAGCACGCCGCTCGACAGCGCCATCACAACGTCATTGAGTTTGCCGCCGGCCTGCTTTGCGATCGCCTTGGCTTCAGGCAGCGAGACCGAGACGCCGGCGAAGCTGCGTTCCGACGAAATCGTCTTGTTCAGCATTGTCGATGGCGAGACCATGCTCGCCAGACTGTCCCGCGATTTCGGGTCGGAAACCTTCGCGATCATGTCGCGGATGCTCTTGACGGTTTCCGGCACTCCGCCAAGCATCCTGATGCCGCTCTCGATCTGGAACATCGCGTTGTCGAACAGAACGGACCCGAGATCGCTTTTGCCGCTGCGTGGCAGGTCGAAGCTTTTGGCCTTTGACGCATCGAGCGGCTGACGCCAGAGCTGGGTATAGGAATCCAGCATGTTGGCCGCGATGTCCCGCGGCTCGTTGGCGGGCTTGTTCGGAACGACCTTCGGAAATTCACGCGGCACCGGTGTGATGTCATAGATCATGTTGGTGAGCGCAGCGCCGGCGCCGCCATCGATGCAGGCATGGTGCATCTTGGAATAAAGCCCGATCTCGTTGTTCTCCATGCCCTCGAACACGTAAAACTCCCAGAGCGGACGCGCCCTGTTGAGCAGCTTGGCATGTATCCAGCCCACCGTTCGTTCCAGCATCGCCCGGTTATGCGGTGCCGGCAAACTCGCCCGGAAGATATGACGGTCGATGTCGAACTGGTCGTCCTCGACCCAGCTCGGATTGTCGATGTCTAGCGGAGCTTTCTCCAGCCGCGCTTTGAGGATCGGGGCAACATGAATCCGGTCCGCGATCATCTTCTTGAAGTCTTCGAAGAAATCGCCGTGATAACCGTCCTTCAGCTTGAAGATCGCCATGCTTCCGACATGCATCGGCATCTCGGGCGTCTCGAGATAAAGGAACGACGCGTCCATCGAGGACAGCTTCCTGGCGTGACTCATAGTACCCTCCCGTTTCAGGCGAGATCACGACGCCCCGGAAATTCGTTTTCCGTTCTCCTGCACCGTGCTCCGACGGCCGCCGTCGCCTTTCCGGCGATCTCATCCGGCAGTATTCTCTTTCTCCGGTCGTGCATAGGCCAGCGCGAACGGCCCCGAGCGATCGAACGGATGAAATTCCCCTTCTTTCTGCGCGAGACGATCAGCAACCGCCCACAGCGCAGCAGCATTCACGCCGATGCCGATATGGCTCGCGAGAGTGATCTCGATGTTTTCCGCTGTATCGGCTTCACGCACAAGGCAAGTCCGCCAGTTCACGATCCCGTCGGTGCGGGTATAGAGCGATGACGTCGGCACCGGCAAATCGCCGGACAACGCCTGAATATCCTTGATGTCGGCGTCTTCAATGGTTTCGCCCGACACCATCTCGTAGACGCGCTTGGCATTGGTCGCGGAGATGTCACCAGCGAAGGGACTGCCCAGCGTCACGACATAACGAACCATCTCTGGCATTCGGAGCGCGAGATCACGCGCGTAAACGCCGCCAAGGCTCCAGCCGACCAGGCTGACCTTGCGGCCGGTTGCGTTGTGAACGCTGGCGAGCAGCTTGCCGAGCTTGTCGCGCATGCTGTAGACGCCCCCGGTGTTCCGGCCGAATCCCCAGGGATGGGTCGAGAACCCGAGCAGATCGAGATAGCGCCGCAGGATGAGTGTCGAGACATCGCTTGCCAGCAGGCCTGGCAGGACCAGCACGGGATGCCCGTCGCCGCGGGGAGCCGTCAAAAGCGCGGGCGCCATCAACAACGTGGCGTTCAGTTCGAACACCCCTCGCCCCTCGGCAAGAAACAGACCGAGATTTGGCGGCCGTAATCGGCCCTTTGTAGCGAGGTGGCTCTCGTTAACTGTCATTGCGACCTGCCCGGGCAAACAGCTTCATCACACAACGCTCTTACTGCTTCGCACTGAGGCAGTCCGCATAGTCTAGAAGCATGTCGGGCCTCATGCCAATCGGGTTTCGGTGAAAACGGCTGCGTGGTGAATTTTATTGCTCTGCACCATGTTCTGTAACAAGGTGGACGCGGCGGCCGCCTGAGGAATCGCGGCATGCGACCTCATGCCCTTGGACCGGCACCGGCGCATTTGCCGCCCAATTGCGATAGCCTGTGACGACGATGGCCCGAGACCTTCCATGAGCACGTACCGCCTCGACCACCTGTTTTCGCCACGTTCGATCGCAATCGTCGGCGGAAGCTCGAAGCCCGCGTCCGTTGGCGGCGCAACGTTGCGCAACCTGCTCGCTGGCGGTTTCAGCGGACCGATCTACATCGTCAACCGCAAGCATTCCGAAATCGAAGGCATCAAGACGTTCCGCGACATCAAGGACATTCCAGAGATACCCGATCTCACGATCATCTCGACGCCGCCCTCCGCCATTCCGGATATCGTGAAAACCGCAGGCGCCCGCGGACACCCGGCCGCGATGGTGCTCTCCGCCGGCCTCGGCGTCGGCACAGGATCTTACACGGAGGCGATCGCACAGGCGGCTCGAAAAACCGGCTTGCGCCTGATCGGACCATCGCTCGGCGTTCTGGTGCCTCGCGTGAAGCTGAACGCCAGCTTTGGATCGCGTTTGCCACAAAACGGCGATCTCGCTCTGATTTCGCAGTCCGGCGCGATTTCGACCGCACTGGTCGAATGGGCCGCGAACCGTAATGTCGGTTTCTCCGCCATCGTTTCGACGAGTGAAAATCTCGACGTCGATTTTGGCGATCTGCTCGACTATTTCGCACTCGACTCCGACACGCGCGCCATCCTGCTCTACGTGGAGTCGATCAGCGACGTGCGAAAATTCATGTCGGCGGCGCGCGCCGCCGCGCGCGTCAAACCCGTGGTCGCCATCAAGTCGGGGCGTCATTCGCAAGGCGCGCGCGCGGCTGCAACCCATACCGGTGCGCTTGCCGGGTCGGATGCCGTCTACGATGCCGCGTTTCGACGCGCCGGCCTGCTGCGCGTGCTTGACCTCGACGAGCTTTTCTCCGCCGCTGAAACACTGGGACATTTGCAATCGTCCCATGGCCACCGCCTTGCGATCGTCACCAATGGTGGGGGCCTTGGCGTGCTCGCGGTCGATCGGCTGATCGACCTCGGCGGTGAGCTTGCGGGCTTGTCCGAAGACGTCAAGAAAAGCCTCGACAAGGTTCTGCCTGAGCGATGGTCCGGCGCAAATCCTGTCGACATTCTGGGTGATGCGGATGGCGAACGCTATGCGAAGGCCTGCGAGCTTGTGCTTGGGGATACGGCGAACAATGCGGTCCTGATCATGAACTCGCCCAACACGCTGGCCTCACCGGTCGAGTGCGCGAAGGGCGTGGTCGCCGCCGTGAAGAAGTTCCGCGCCGAGACCTATTCCCGCAAACCGGTCTTCGCCGCCTGGGTCGGTGACAACGGGGCCGCCTCCGCAGTGTTCGGGGAAGCGGGAATTCCGCATTTTCCCAGCGAAGCCGATGCCGTGCGCGGCTTCATGCACATCGTGCGCTATCGCGAAGCTCTCGACGTCGCGATGCAGACGCCGCCCAGCCTGCCGGAGGACTTCGTGCCGGATGTGGCGGCGGGGCGTGAGATCATTCAGAACGCGTTGCGAGACCGGCGCAGTTGGCTCAATCCGATCGAAATCAATGACCTGTTCGCAGCCTATTCGATCCCCATCGCATCCGCAGTGCTCGCGCAGGATCCGGATCAGGCGGCGCGTGCCGCGACACCTATCCTGGCAGAAGGCAATACAGTTGTCGTCAAGATCAGCTCGCCGGACATCTTAAACAAGTCCGATGTCGGCGGCGTGCGCCTGAACCTGACCAGCGAGCGCGCGGTTCACGACGCAACCGACGATATCCTGCAACGGGCCCGCAAGATGCGGCCGAAAGCCCGCATCGACGGCGTGACGATCCATCCAATGATCTTGCGTCCGCGCGCGCGAGAGCTGATCGCGGGTCTCGCCGACGACCCGACCTTCGGACCGGTGGTCGTGTTCGGACGCGGCGGTACGGCAGTTGAGGTCATCAACGACAAGGCGCTGGCGCTTCCGCCGCTGGACCTCAATCTGGCAAAGAGCCTGATTGCCCGCACCCGTGTCTCGCGGATCCTCAAGAGCTACCGCGACGTTCCTGCAGCGGACGAAGGCGCGGTCGCGCTGATCCTCGTCAAGATCGCGCAAATGGCAGCAGACCTGCCGGAAATCCGCGAACTCGACATCAATCCGCTGCTGGCCGACAAGGATGGCGTCATCGCTGCGGACGCACAGGTCTCGATCGCGCCGCTGAGCGAAGCGCTCCGCGGCTCAGGTCACTACCGCTTCGCGATCCGGCCATATCCGAAAGAATGGGAACGGCACACCACGCTGAAGGATGGCCGGCACATCTTCGTGCGTCCGGTCCGGCCCGAGGATGAGCATCTTTATCCAGAATTCTTTTCGCATGTTAGCCAGGAAGACATCCGGCTGCGGTTCTTCTCCGCGATGAAGGAACTCTCTCACCCGTTTATCGCGCGCCTGACGCAGCTCGACTACGCTCGCGCAATGGCCTTCATCGCTATCGAAGAAACCACCGGCAAGATGCTCGGCGTAGTGCGGCTTCACACCGAGGCCGACTTTTCCAGCGCCGAGTTCGCCGTGCTGGTCCGGTCTGACCTCAAGGGCGTGGGGCTTGGCCTGCTATTCATGAAAATGATTATTGAATACGGGAACGCGGAAGGCGTGCGTGCGATCCGCGGCCAGGTCCTGAGCCGGAACACCAGAATGCTCGATATGTGCCGGCGGCTCGGGTTTCAGATAGGGCCCGATCCGCAAAACTCGGACATCTCGCTTGTCGTTCTGCCGCTGGCGGAACGGGCCAAGTAGTTTGCGTCAGGGAACGAGCACAGCGCGGCCGACAAGCTTGCCCTTCTTCAGGTCGTTGAGCGCGGCATCGGCGTTCGTCAGCGGCATTCTGGTAACCGGAATCGGTGCGATCTTCTTCTCTCGCACCAGATCGATCAGCTCCTGCGTCTCACGCAGGTTGCCGACGTAACTGCCCTGAATCGTGATTGCCTTGATCGGAATCAGCGGCAGGGCCCACGGCGCGCCGCCGCCGAACAGCCCGACCATGACAAGCTTGCCGCCCTTGCTGAGACAATCGAAACCAAGCTGAGCCGTCGCGGCGTTGCCGACCAGATCGATTGCGCCAAGAACGGGCCTGCCTGCCTTCGCTGCAATCTGCTGCAAGGCATCCGGTGCAGCGCCATTGACGAATCCGAGCGCACCGGCGTCCTCGGCAGGCTTCCGCTTGCTCTCATCGATATCGACAACGATAGCGCCCTTGCCGCCCATGGCTTTCAGGATCGACAGCGCCATCAGACCCAGCCCGCCCGCACCGAAGATCACGATGGGCTGGTCCAGAATCGATTCAAGCTTCCTGATCGCACTGTACGTCGTCACGCCTGAGCAGGCATACGGCGCAGCCGTTACCGGATCGAGCCCCTTCAGATCGAGCAGATAACGCGGATGCCGTACCGTGATGTGATCCGCATAGCCGCCGTCGCAATACACACCGATCGAATTCGGCTTGACGATGCACATGTTTTCATCGCCTGCCTTGCAGGTCGCGCATTCGCCGCAGCCGAGCCAGGGATATACCAGCCGCACGTCGCCGATGGACACGCCCTTCGCGTCGGGCCCGAACGCAACGACTTCGCCAACCGTTTCATGTCCCATGGTCAACGGCAGCGATACTCCGCGATCCTTCAGGGACAGCGGCTTGCGGCCATGCCCCAGATCGTAGCCGCCCTCCCAGATATGCAGATCGCTGTGACAGACGCCCGCGGCTTTGACCTTCAGCAGAACCTGTGTGCCTTCAGGCTTCGGGGTCGCGATGTCCACTTCCGTCAACGGTGCGTTGAATTCAGTGACCTTGAAACTCTTCATCGCGTCTCTCCCTTTTCTTATGCAGCCGTCTGCGGCGCGGATGCTGTTCGGGCGCGAGTAGAGGCGAGCCAAGGTAACCCTGTCAATATGGCGCGGCACCCTGCCCGTCCCACTGCCAGATGAACCTTGGCCGCAGGCTCCTTATGGATTACCCAAGACTGGCCGGCACAACGCTTTAGTCTCGCCGGCGGCGACCGAGAGTAGCTGCAATGACCGACCAGTTTGACTGGAATCTTGTGCGATCATTTCTGGCCATCACGCGCACCGGCAGCATGACGGCGGCAGCGAAACGGCTGAAGATCGATTATTCGACACTCAGCCGGCGTATCGCCGCACTGGAAACATCGCTGGGCTCGCAATTGTTCGACCGCCGCACCAGCGGCTCGTCGCTGACCGAGGCCGGTGAGCGGCTGCTCGAAATGGCCGAGCAAATGGATCAGCTTGCGACCTCGGCCGCGCAATCGATCGGCGACTCGAAAGCGCAAGCCACCGGCGCGGTACGCATCGGCACGCCCGATGGTTTCGGAACCAAATTCCTTGCGCCACGGCTCGGCGAACTCAGCGATCGCCACCCGGATCTCACCATCGAACTCGTGGCGATGCCGCGCGAATTTAATCTCTCCCGCCGCGAAGCCGACATCGCAGTGAGCCTGACGCAACCGACCGAAGGACGGCTGCATGGGCGCAAGCTGACGGATTACGAACTCGGTCTCTACGCGTCGCACGACTATCTGGCTAACCATCCTGCCGTGGAGACGGCCGCAGACGTGCCGACTCATCGATTCATTTCATACATCGACGATCTGATCTTCTCGCCCGAACTGGAATACGCGCATTTCGTATCGCCGGATTTGCGCCCGGCGATCAAGAGCTCGAACCTTATCGCACAGCTCAACTCCACCCTCGCCGGCGCAGGCCTGTGCGTGCTGCCGTGCTTCATCGCGCAAACCGAGCCGGAGCTTGTGCGGGTGCTGCCCAATTTTCGTCTGATCAGGACATTCTGGCTGTTGCTGCACAGCGACCTGCGCAATATCGCGCGCGTGCGGGTCACCGCGGATTTCATCGCCGAACAGGCGAGCAAGGCTCAGGCGCTGTTCATGCCGAACGGGCAGAAGTAAACCGGCCGGCGTTCGTCCTGCGGTCTAGTAGCAATATCCGTAACAGCCGCCCGGATTTGTATTCGGGGGCGGGTTGACCTGATTGGTCTGGTTCGACTGCGACTTGTTTTTCGCGATGGCGTTGCCGCCGTCGAAGATCGAGAAATATCCGAGCGGATCCGTGCCGGGCGGCTTCGCAGGGTCAGTGACGATGGTCTTGCCGAAGCCGAGCCGCGCGGCCATCTGGTCGGTCGGCAGATCGGACACGCCGCCGGTCTGGCCGGGCCCGCTGGTCAGCGCGGCCATGATCTTCTGCAGCAGGAAATCTGGAATCGGGAACGGCTCAGGAATCGGATCATTCGGACCTGACACCCACGTCATGTATCCGGGGCGAACGATCACTGAGCCGACATTGTTCTTGATGACCACCGAGCCGACGTGGCCGATGACGATCTCGCCCTTCGCCTGTGCGAGCTTCGGATCGGAGCCGGCGAACCCCGGCGGGATCGGATAAACCACCGTCGCCACGCCGCCGCGGATGCCCAGCGTCGCAACCGGGGTGTTCACCGTAACGCCTGCGGTATGACTGATCTGCCCGCCGACGAAGCGCATCACGCCCTTGGAGACTGTCGCCACCATCTTGCCGGTCCCGGCAGCCGGATCGTAGACGTACTCGTCGATCACGATATTGCTGTTGCGGCCGACATTCAGGGTCGAGGTGTCGGGAAACATGATCTGCGTCGATCCCTGTGCCGACGTCTGAACCCGCTCCTTGTAGATGATGTTGGTGCCGATGGTGAGCGTGCGCGTTCCGGCGCCCGGCGGCGTCCCGGTTGCATCGAGATTGACGGCACCGACCCGTCCCGAGTTTTGTGCGTTAGCAGCCGGAATAAGCGCCGTCGTGGAGAGCAGCACCGTCAGAAACGACGTTAGATATGTCTCTTTGGAAAATAACATCTGCTGCTACCCTCAGAAACGAGCGGTCGGACCGAACATCACGGAGAAATTATCCAGGCGATAGTTCGGCAGCGAGGAATTGGTCTTGTCGTACTGAACCGCGGCCGAGATGCCGAAATTCTTCGTCACTGGCGCGTTGAACAGCGCACCGACCGACCACTGATGATCGGCGCGCGCGACCAGCGGATCGATGAATGGATTTGCCGCATCGAAGCGTGTGTCGATCCATCGTGCGAACGGCGCAATGCTCCAGTTGCGCGACATCCAGACGAACGGCGGCGCGAACTCCAGCGTCAAGGCCGCTTCAATCGCCCACTGATCGAATGACTGATACACCAATAGAGAGTCGCCGCGCCGGTAGAGTCCGCGCGCGTCGAGCTTGATCTGTTGCGCGATGTTCCAGCTCGCCGAAAGGCTGGTCGTATACCAGTCGCCGGAGTTGAAGCCCGCGACAGGATCAATGGTCCTGAAATCCGCACGGCGCCATTCGAAATCGGGGGCCAACGTGAATTTGTCGTTCACCGGAATTTTCAGGCCGACGCCGGCGCCGGCGGTCGAAAAGTACGAGGCCCCGCCAACCCAGGTGTTTCCGCCGACAACATAAGGCTTGATGGTCACGCCCGGCAGAAGTTCCGGCGCGAGCGCGAGCCGCGGACCAAAGCTGACATCGACGAAGCCGACGTTCAGATCCTTCAGGCGCGATTGCTCGGTGAGATATCCAATGGCGCGCGTTTCGAGAATGTCGCCGCGCTGGTTTTGCAAATCATAGTCGTGGCTCAGGCCGACCAGCCCGAACCAGTTGATGTCGGCCTTCCGCTGCGCGGTCGGCAGCAACGCCAGATCCTGACCGCCGAGGCGCAGGACACCGCCGCCAGGCGCGAAGCTCGCATTGCTCTGCGAGCGGATGCCGGTCTGCGCAAATCCGGAAAACCGGCTCGGTTGAAGCTGCTTCTCGGTGTCGGGCAGATAAGTTTCGATGCGCTCCTTGGTGATCGCATCGATGTCCGGGCTCGCGAGAGCTTCCTTGAAATACCGCTTTGCCATCTCATAGGAGCCGAGCCGGAAATAAAGCGCGCCAAGTTCGTATTTCACGCGCGTCAATCTGGTATTGTAGAACAGCAGCCGCTCGAGCGCGCCGATCGCGGCTTCGTAATCCCCGCGCGTGGTCGCAACCTTCACATAGGCAAACGTAATTTCGTGGTTGCCCGGATTGCGGACCATCTGCTGAAACAGGTTCTGCTGCTCAGACGCATCCTGCGCGCGTGCAAGTCCTGCATGGGCGAAAAAGACTAGTGCGCAAACAGCCCAGATGCTGCGGGCCGGCACGGGGTGCATCCGCGAAGCTGTCAAAAAAGGAAATACTCGAAACCACATTTCAAAAATTCCCGCCGTCAATGACTACGGAAAAACCATAAAAGCAGTCTTTGATCAACGCTGTACGGCCCGTATCCAGTGGCCGAATTGATACAGCCGGAAGAAAAACAGGCCGTATGGAACCAGGTTAATCCTGCCTCTGACGTACGCATTGGTACATGTGCGCCGTCCATCGGTTCAATTCGCGGAAAGAAATTTTCGCCGGGAAATCAGCGCCTAGGCCGTATTTCCGGATTTGGCTATCGAGGAAAGAGGCTTCGGGCGGAGCAAGATCGTGCGGTATCCCGGCACGCCGCCATGCGTCATCGTGAAGATGCAGGAACTGAAAATCGTTGCACAATCGACTCAATTTCTCGGCCCTGTCCGGATTGAACAAATCCGGCACGTCGAACCACGAGACGGGACCGAGAGGCATCCTGCCTAAAATTTTACCGTTCAGCTTATGCCGCTCGATGAGCAACGTGAGCAACGCCGAACCTGATTCTTCCCAGCCGTCCCATGAATCCGAAAGGCGTTCAGTTTCCGCGAGCGCTTCGGTGAGCAATCCATGTCCCACAGGAAATTTCAGAACACCTGTCGGCACGCGCCCGAAAACATCGAGCCCGGCGAAGAAAACATCGCCCGCTGGAAGATCTGCCTTGAGAAGAAGAACATCAGGATCAATCCACCATCCGCCCATCTTCCGAAGCAGCGCATACCGGAGGAGATTCGCGTGAATGGCGAAGGCGCCCTCCTCGCCTAACGGCCTCAGGACGAACTCGCGCGGGAGAATTTCCGCCGCATCCTCCACGGATATCCAGCTTGGGGCGTTCAGGTCGCGATTGTAGGAAAACACCTCAACGCGATGTCCACTCGCCGCAAAGCTCTTCAAACACATCAACTGATAGGGACTGATCGCGTCGCCATGCCAGAAAGTTCTGACCGTTTGCGGATCGGCGGCACACGGATGATCCGCCTGCTGCGAAATCCGAGTATGACCGAAGGGGCGCTGGCCCGGTTGCCAGCCGTTGATCTGGATGGATCGGGCCAGTTCATCCAGCGCATCATAGGGCACGCTTTGGGTAGAAAGCTTTTGCTTGAGCTCCTTCATCACCCAGAACTCGCGAAACCATCCTTCAACGGCCTCATATGATAGCCGTGCGCCCTGCGGAACATCGATTCCAAAGCGTTTGAACAGCAAATCCAGGAAACTGTCTTCGGGCGGCCCCAGATTTTTGGGGATGCGCAGCGCACGCCACAGATCATTCCAGAGATGCACGAAGTCGCTTGAAGCCAATCGTGCCAGAGCCGCCTCGCATTGAGCGGGATCGAAGAACATCAGGACTTCGTTGGGATGAATCTCGTACGCGCTGACTTTCGGGCGAACCAGATGATCGATCGCATACTCGGTCGAGAGGCGCGTGATGAGCTTCGGTCCGACGATGCCGTGATCGGCTCCCGGTGCGGCCGTACCTGCCGCCGGCAGCAACCTCATCGCCTCATCGATCGCAGCCGTCATGATCGGTGACCCTGCGGGAAACTTCATGACAGCGGCGTTGACGATGCCGTCCTCCTGATATGCAAGATAAATCTTGTCGTCGGGCAATGCTGCTTTCATCACCACGATGTCGAGATCCATATACCAGCCGCCAAATTTCTGGATGGCGAGATACCTGAACAGATCGGAATGCAAAGCGAGCGAAAGATCCCCGTCCTTGTGATGGAATTGATAGAGCGGGCCGGACAGAACCTCGCGCGCGTCAACAAGTTCAACGCCTTCAGGTACGATCAGATTTTTATTGTAGGTGTACAACAATACACGCGCACCCGACGCGACCGCGCTCCGCAGCGACAACTCTTCGTAGTAGCTGGGATTTGGTCCCGTCCAAAAAGTTCGCACTTCCTGGCGGGGCTTCATAGGAGAGGACGGCTGCATGCGATGTTCGATTGCCTTTTGATGCTCAGTCATTATAGCCAGTATTCCGGCCTGCGTTGTCAACGCAAAGTGGAAAGCAAAGCGCCGCTATGAAGACCGTTCTGTTTGCCTGGGAGCACGGCGGCGGGTTTGGCCATATCGCTAATCTGGGACGCTTCGCTGCGCTGCTGAAGCGGCCCGATGTGCGCGCGGTCTTTGCGCTCAAAAATCCGGAAGCAGCATATCTGCTGGATGCAAATGCAGAGGTTCTTCAGGCTCCGCCGTGGCCGACGGCACAATCATTCCGCTCAACTGCCACGATGCACGATCAACTGGCCTCGGCCGGTTTGAGTGATGAGCATGGCCTGCGATCGCTGCTGCAATCGTGGGACAACATCCTGAAAGCCGTCTCTCCCGATCTTGTCGTCGCGGACTATGCACCCGCTGTGAGCTTGATGGCGCGCGGCCGGATTCCGCTGATCATTGTCGGGAATGGATACACAGCGCCCCCTGGTGGCATGACCAGATTTCCGCCGCTCCATCGCGTTCATCCGCCGCGCTGGCGCGAGGAAGAAACGCTGGAGACGGTCAACCGCGTGCTGCAATCCCTGGCCCGGCCACCGCTCGAGCGGCTGCCGCAGATATTCGCCGGCGACGCGCAGATTGTTCTGACGTTTCCGGTGCTCGACCCCTACGATCTGCAAAGATCGGAACCTCTCGCGGGCCCGATCATCGACAGTCCGCCGCTTGAACCCAAGAAGAATGCAGATGACATCTTCGTCTACCTGTCGCGAGCCGTGTTATCCGCGCTACCCTTCGATCTTGTTTCGGCATTGCTCCCCGTTGCTGAACGTCTGGTCATTTCCGCTCCAGACCTCGCGAGCGAGCGGTCCGAAAATCTGTTGCGTCGCGGAGCACGTGTCTTCACGCAGCACCTGCCGCTCAGCGAAACACTGGCATCGGCGCGGCTTGCGATTCACTTCGGTGGGGGCGGACTGGCGGCGCATGCCATCGCCGCCGGCGTTCCTCAGCTGGTCGTTGCGACCCATATCGAACAGCTTCTGAACGGACTTCAACTCGAGAAGGCAGGCCTCGGAAAAGTCATCGACAGTTTCGTGCCGCAGGTCGACATCTCGAAGCCGCTGGAAGCGATCCTTACTGACGATCATATCCGACAGCAGACCGCGAAGGCCGGTCACGAACATCGCGACATGCTGAAAACAATGAAGCCGCTGGAAACATTTGAAGCCGCTGCCTTGAGACTTCTCGGCAATAGCTGAGCGCCGCTCAGCAACCCTGCATGCCCGCCCTTATTTTCCGGCGCAGGAAGGCCACTTGCCTCGGCGGGGAATACCTGCATAAAGTTAATCGACCAATTAACAAAAGCAAACGATCAGGGAGAGACTGCAGATGGCTGCACCTTCGCGCGCCTTGCCGGTGCCAACGCCCGAAACCCAGCATTTCTGGGACGGCACACAGTCAGGGGAACTTCGTCTGCAGCGCTGCGACGATTGCTCCAACGTCTATTTCCCGCCCCGCCCGTTCTGCCCGTCCTGTGCGTCGCGCAAGGTAAGCGTCTTCAAGGCCAGCGGCAAAGGCAAGCTCTACAGCTACGTGATCAATCATCGCCCCGCCGCGCCGGGATTTACGCCGCCTTACGCCATCGCCGTGGTTGAACTCGATGAAGGTCCGCGGATGATGAGCAATATTCTCGATTGCCCGCAGACGCCCGAAGCGCTCGTGCTCGACATGAAACTCGAAGTCGCATTCGAGAAAGTCAGCGACAAGATCACCCTTCCCCAGTTCCGCCCGGCGAAGGGTTAAGACCATGCGCAGAAATCAGGTTGCCGTCGTCGGCGCGGCCGAAACCACCAAACTTGGCGTCATCCCCGACATGTCGCAAATCCAGTTGCATGCGGACGCCGCGCTCAACGCGCTGGCGGATGCGGGACTGAAGCTGTCGGACATCGACGGTATCGCCACTGCGGTCGAAACGCCGCAACAGCTCGCACACTACCTCGGCATCACGCCGACCTGGGTTGACGGCACGTCGGTCGGTGGCTGTTCGTTCATGCTGCATGTCCGCCACGCCGCGGCGGCGATCGAGGCCGGCCTGTGCAAGACGGTCCTCATCACCCACGCAGAAAGCGGCAAGTCGATGATAGGCAAACTGCCGCGCTCGATTCCTCCCGACAGCCTGCAGGGCCAGTTCGAAGCCCCCTTCGGCGTCTACGGTCCGCCCAGCATGTTCCCGATTCCCGTGCTGCGCTACATGAAGACCTACGGCATCACCCACGAGCAGATCGCGATGGTGTCGGTGGTTCAGCGTGAATGGGCCGCGAAGAACCCGCGCGCGATGATGAAGGACCCGATCACGGTCGAGGATGTACTCAACTCGCGGATGATCGCTTACCCGTTCCGCATTCTTCAGTGCTGCCTCGTCACCGATGGCGGCGGCGCGCTGATCCTGACCAGTGCCGACCGCGCCAAGGATTTCCCGCGAAAGCCGGTCTACATCCTCGGCACCGGCGAGAGCGTTGAGACGCCGATGGTCAGCCAGATGGAAACGTTCAACTCGTCTCGCGCGTTCAAGGTGGCGGGCCCGACGGCGTTCCGCGAGGCCGGCATCGCCCACAAGGACGTCGATCACCTGATGATCTACGATGCCTTTGCGCATCTGCCGCTGTTCGGCCTCGGCGATCTCGGCTTCATGCCGCATGAGGAAACCGGCAAGTTCATCGCCGACCGCAACACCGCCATCGGCGGCAAGCTGCCGATGAACACCAATGGCGGCGGCCTCAGCTACATGCATTCGGGCATGTATGGAATGTACGCCTTGCAGGAAAGCGTGCGGCAGATGCGCGGCATTGCACCGGCACAGGTCCCGGGCGCGAAGATTTCGGTCTGCCATGGCGTCGGCGGCATGTTCGCCGCCAGCGGCACCATCATTTTCACCAACGAACGCTGACAGCGAAAACAGGAGCCAACATCATGTCGAACAAGAAATCGCTGGACGGCAAGGTCATCGTCGTCACCGGCGCAGGCCGTGGCATCGGCCGTGAGATCGCGCTGCTCGCCGCCGCCGAGGGCGCCAAGGTCGTGGTCAACGATCCCGGCGTCGCCGCCGACGGATCGGGCACCAACGCGGCACCCGCAGAGGAAGTCGTTGAGGAAATCAAGAAACGCGGCGGTACCGCCGTCGCCAACTTCGAGTCCGTTGCCGAAGCGATCCCCGCCAGCAAGATCATCAAGCAGGCCATCGACACTTACGGCAAGCTGGATGGCGTGGTGAACAACGCTGGCATCCTGCGCGACGCAATCTTCCATCGCATGAGCGTCGAGGCGTTCGAATCCGTCATCAAGGTCCACCTGCTCGGCTCATTCTACACCTCGCACGCGGCTGCCCGCATTTTCCGCGAACAGGAGAGCGGCGCGTTCGTGCACTTCACGTCGACATCGGGCCTGATCGGCAATTTCGGCCAGGCGAACTATTCCGCCGCCAAGCTCGGCATCGTCGGCCTCTCGAAGTCGATCGCGCTCGACATGGAGCGCTTTAACGTGCGCTCGAACTGCGTGTCGCCGTTCGCATGGAGCCGTCTGATCGGCACCATTCCGACCGAAACCGAGGAAGAAAAGGCCCGTGTCGCGCGCATGCAGCAGATGGGCCCGGAGAAGATCGCGCCGTTGTCGGTGTTCCTGCTCAGCGATGCCGCCAAGGACGTCACCGGGCAGATTTTCGCGGTCCGCATGAACGAAATCTTCCTGATGGGTCAATCGCGCCCGCTGCGCTCGATCCACCGCGATGGCGGCTGGACCCCGCAGACCATTGCCGAACACGGCATGCCCGCGCTGAAATCGTCGTTCTACAAGCTCGACCGCTCCGCCGACATCTTCTCGTGGGACGCGATCTAGGAGAACGGGCGGCCGGCCTTACCTGAAGGACCCGTGCCGCCCCTGTCCGCTGGCGAACCGTTTGGCGCCTTCCAGCGTTTCGCCGGAACCGATCACACCGAGACCACCCTGCATCTCGTCGTTGATCGCATCCTCTTCTTCGAGATCCCATTGACGCAGCGCCGAACGCTTGTCGTTGCGCAGGCAGGCCTGGGGAAACCGCGCCAATTCCTGCGCCAAAGCGACCGCATGCATCCGCGCCTCGCCTTTCGGCACAAGCCGATTGGCAATCCCGATGTCGAACGCTTCCTTGGCATCGACCGGCCGTCCGGTGAGGATCAAATCCATCGCGCGTGAATGGCCGATCAGACGCGGCAGCCGGATGGTGCCGAGATCGATCAGCGGCACACCGAAGCGGCGGCAGAAGATGCCGAAGGTCGCGCCCTCACCGACCACGCGCATGTCGGCCCATAGCGCCAGTTCCATGCCGCCAGCGACGGCGTGCCCCTCGACCGCCGCGATCACCGGCTTGCTGAGACGCAGACGGCTCGGCCCCATCGGCGCGATGGTGTCGTGGCCGCCAAGCTCCCGCTTCTTCTCGCGATCACCGATCGCCACAGCTTTAAGGTCCGCGCCGGCGCAGAACGCGCCGCCAGTGCCCGTGAACACCGCGACTGACGAATTCGGATCGGCATCGAAAGCGCGAAAGGCATCAAACAGTCGGCGCGCCGTGGCGCCATCGACAGCATTCTTGCGGTCCGGCCGATTGATGGAAACGATGGTAACGGGTCCCTCGTGCTCGACAAGAATGGTGTCAGTCTCGGTCATCGATACCTCCCGTTGTTATTGATTTTAGCCGCTGTTGCGCAGCCCCGCGGAAATTCCGTTGATGGTGAGCTGGATGCCGCGAAGCACCTGTTCGTCGGTGCTTTGCGACCGGTGCGCCTGTAACAGTTCGACCTGCACATGGTTCAGCGGATCGAGATACGGGAAACGATTGCGGATCGAACGCTCTAGCAACGGATTTCCCTGCAACAGCCGGTCGTGGCCCATGATGGTCAGCAGCGTCTCGATCGAACCATGCCACTCGGCGCGGATACGACCGAAGATCATGGTGCGCAGCTTCTCGTCCGGCACCAGGTCAGCATAGCGCGACGCGATGGCGATGCTACTCTTGGAGAGCACCATGTCCATGTTCGATAGCAGCGTCTGGAAAAACGGCCACTCGCGATAGAGTTCCTGAAGAAACGCGATGCCCTTGTCCGGATGCTGCTTGACCCATGCATCCACCGCGCTGCCGAAGCCATACCAGCCCGGCAGCATTAGGCGGCATTGCGCCCAACTGAAGACCCAGGGAATCGCGCGCAGGTCTTCGATCCTGCGCGTTTTGGTGCGCGAGGCCGGACGGCTGCCGATATTGAGCGTCGAAATCTCGCTGATAACGGTGGAGGCCCAGAAGTAATCCTCAAAGCCTTCGGTTTCATAGACGAGATTGCGATAGGCCGCATAAGCGAGATTGGATAGTTCCTCCATCGCGGCGATGTATTCGTCACGCGGAGCGGAATGCTTCGGTTGCAACAGACTCGCCTCCAGCGTCGCAGCGGCGAGAATTTCGAGGTTGTGGCGCCCGACATCGGCGTTCGAGTACTTGCTCGAAATGATTTCGCCCTGCTCGGTGATGCGGATCTGCCCGTTCACCGCTCCGCCCGGCTGCGCCAGGATCGCGTCGTAGCTTGGACCGCCGCCGCGGCCGACGGAGCCGCCGCGCCCGTGAAACAGCCGCAGGCGCACGCCATGACGTTCGAACACCTCGACAAGGCTGATCTCGGCTTTGTAAAGCTCCCAGCCCGATGTGACGAAGCCGCCATCCTTGTTGCTGTCGGAATAGCCGAGCATGACCTCCTGAAGACCGCCGCGACTGTCAACGAGACGGCGATATTCCGGCAGCGAGAACAGGCTGTCCATGATCTGCGCGCACTGCCGCAGATCGTCGATGGTCTCGAACAGCGGCACGATGTTGAGACGGCTGGTGCCGTCCGGCGCGACCAATCCCGCTTCCTTCAGGAGAACCGCGACCTCTAGCAGGTCCGACACGCCCTCCGTCATCGAGATGATGCATTGGGGAATGACCCCGCTGCCGAATGTCGCATGAGCTTCCGCCGCCGCGCGCAGCACGGCGAGTTCCTTGATCGTTTCCTCACCGTAAGCGACGAACGGCGAAGCCAGCGGACGCGCGGTGTTCAACTCGCGCGCCAGCAACGCGATGCGCGCGTCTTCCGGCATCTCTCGGTAGCTGGTGCCCGGTGCCGCGGCCTCAAACAATTCGGCGATGGTCCGCTCGTGCACGGCAGAATTTTGCCGCATGTCGAGCGTGGCAAGGTGAAAGCCGAAACAGTCCACCGCCCGGCGCAGATGCCGCAGACGTCCGCGCGCGATCACCAGCGAGTTGTTGGCAACCAGCGACGCATGCAGCACGTCGAGATCGCGCGCAAGTTCATCCGGACCGGCATAGGCCATCGCGGCACCAACCGGCGGCCGGCTGGTTTCGATCTTCAGTTTCAGCGCCGTTGCCGCCAGCCGTGCGTAGATGCCGGAGACCGCGAGCCGGTAAGGCTCGCCGCTGCGATGGGGCGACGGGTCCGGGGATTGCCCCGCAAGGGCACGCAGTTCGGGCGACACGTCCGCAAGGTGGGCTGCGAGCGACAGTTCCGCGCCGAGTTCATGCAGTTCCGCAAGATAGAAGCGAAGGATGCGCGTGGCGTGCAGATTGAGCGCACCGCGCATAACCTCCGCCGTTACGAACGGATTGCCGTCCCGGTCGCCGCCGATCCAGCTTCCCACTTTCAGGAATGTCGCAAGCTCCGGGACATCGTGCGCATCGACGGCAGTGCCGCCCTCTTCGGCCAGACGATCCTCCAGCGAACAGTGCAGCCGAGGCACCTCACGCAGGAACGTGTAGTCATAGAACGAAAGACCGTTGGAAACCTCGTCCAGCACCGTCAGCTTGGTGCGCCTCAAAAGATTGGTCTGCCACAGCGTCACCACGGCGCGGCGCAACTGCTCGTCGCTAGCCGCGATCTCGTCCGCGGTCATCTGGGTCCGGTCGCGGATATTGAGGACGGACGCGATCTCCATCTCGCGATCGATCGTGCTCTTGCGGCGGACTTCGGTCGGATGCGCGGTGAGAACTGGGCTGACCTGCGCCTTGGCAAAGAATCCCCGCAATGCATCGGCATCGATGCCCGCGTCCTGCGCGCGCATGAGCGCCCGCGTCAGGGTGCCCGGGCGCGCGGCGGTGCCCGCCATGTCCTGTGCGCGGCGCTGACGGATGTTGTTCTGGTCTTCGGCGATATTGGCCAGATGCGAGAAATAGCTGAACGCGCGAACGATACGGACGGTGTCGGCGATCGACATGCCGTCGAGAATGGCCTCAAGCTCGCGGCGGGCCGGCTTGTCGTCGTCGCGGTGGAAACGGATCGAGGTCTGCCGGATGCGCTCGACCAGATCGAAAACGTCCGCCCCTTCCTGGTCTCGGACGGTGTCGCCAAGAATGCGCCCCAGCCGCCGGATGTCCGCGCGCAGCAGCGCGTCGTCGTCGGAAGCGGCCGGATCGCCGCCGCGAAACTTTGCGTCCCGGAGATCGGGCTGTTTCGCTTCGTACGACATGACGCCATCCCGTGAAAGGTGTTCCGGTCCTTCTCAAGTCGCAATTTTTCCTCGCGGGCGCAAGCGCCGGAATGCTCATGTCGGGTGCATTCCGCGCAACGATTTTGCGCCCGGCTTTTGATTTTGTCGTGTTTTCTTCACGCCGCCCAAGACCCGCCTGAAACGGCCTAGATTTTGCGCCCCGCCCGCTCCCAATACGGATCGCGTAGCCGCCGTTTGAAGATCTTGCCGGAGTCCTCGCGCGGCAGGCTGGCCTGAACTTCGATGTGCTTGGGCACCTTGTAACCCGCCAGCGAAACCTTGAGTTGCTCACGGATCGCCGCGACGTCGAGCGTCGCACCCGGTTGCGGCTCGACCACCGCCATCAGCGCCTCGCCGAATTCGTCATCGGGAATGCCGAACACGGCACAGTCGTGAACGCCGGGAATTCCGTGCAGCACCGCTTCGATTTCCGCGGGATAGATGTTGACGCCGCCGGAAATCACCATATCGCGCTTGCGGTCACAGATAAAAACATAGCCGTCGGCGTCGATATAGCCAACATCGCCGCTGGTGATGAAACCGTCGCGCTCGATCTCGGACCGCTTCTCGGGCCGGTTGTGATAGGTGAAGTCCGGATTCGTAGCGATGCGTGAGTAGATCTCGCCGATCTCGCCCTGCGGCAGAATCCGGCCATCCTCGCCGAGGAAGCGCAATTCAGCGCCGGGGGAAATCCTGCCCACAGTACCGGGCTTCTTCAACGCATCTTCCGAACTCGCGAACGTCACCGCGCCGGATTCGGTGCTGCCGTAGAATTCGTAGATCACCGGACCGAACCATTCAATCATCGCCCGTTTGACGTCCGCGGGGCATGGCGCTGCTGCATGGATGACGTGGCGCAGCGACGAGACGTCATAGGATTTGCGGACCTGCTCGGGCAGCTTCAGAAGCCGGGTGAACATCGTCGGCACCATGAAGACGTTGTCGATCTTCTGCTGGTCGATGATCCGCAGAAACTCCTCGGCCTCGAAGCGCGGCATCAGGATCGTCACATCACCGAGCCGCCCGGCGCGCAGGCCGAACGCGTTCGGCGCCGAATGATACAGCGGCCCGGGCAGCAAGGCGCGCACGCCCGGCTTCAGTCCATAGATCAGCGCGCGCATCGCTTCCATCGATGCGCTCTGCTCTGGCGTCGGCGCATGGCGCTTCACGCCCTTGGGATGCCCGGTGGTGCCGGACGTGTAGATCATGTTCTGCGGCTGGGGCAGCGCGGGACCGTCGTAAGGCGTTTGCTGCGCGAGCCACGTATCGAAACCGACCGCTCCGCGCGCCGATGCACGCAACGCAGGATCGATCCGGTAGGTGGCAACGATTTCCGGCGGCGGCGGCACGCTGAGCATCGTGACACCCGCAGGAACCACGCCATCGAGCCCATGCAACAGATCGCTGTGACCGATCAGAACGCCCGCACCGGAATCGCCCATGACATAAGCGATCTCGTCCGCTTTGAAGTGCCAGTTGATCGGTACGGCATACGCCCCGAGCGTCATCACCGCATAAGCCGCTTCAAGGAACGCGATATCATTCCGCATCAGGATGCCGACGCTGTCGCCTTGCCTGATGCCGAGCCGCTCAAGCCCGCCCGCGATCAGGCGGGCGCGCTCATTGACCTCATCACGGGACTTGCGGCGATCGCCGCTGACTATCCCCGTCGCTAACGCCGGCGCTGACATGCCGCGTCCGTTCAGTTCGAGCCATCGGCAAATTTCGGCGCGCGCTTCTCGATATTGGCGCGTACCGCCTCGATCTGGTTAGGCGTTCCCATCACCTTCATCTGCTCAACGGATTCCGCCAGCAATGCCGGACCGGGATCGCCGCCAAGACCATTGAGCATCCGCTTGATGCCGCGAATGGCGTCCGGATTTTTGCCGGCGATCTCGCGCGCGGCCGCCAGAGCCTCCGTGCGCGGGTCGTCGCAAATCCGCGTCGCAAGGCCATAACTCATTGCCTCTTGCGCGGAGAAAATCCGGCCGGTGAAGGCAAGGTCGCGCAGGATGTCGTCGCGCACGAGACGGGCGAGGATCGGCGTTCCCGCCATATCAGGCACCAGACCCCATTTGATTTCCGTCACAGACATTCGCGTGTCAGGCGCGAGGAAACGCATATCTGCGCCGATCGCCAACTGGAAACCGCCACCGAATGCAACGCCATGCACGGCCGCGATCACCGGCACGGGCAGCTGCCGCCAGCCCCACACCGCCTGCTGCGAGTGATTGGCCAGACCGTGCGTCCGCTTGGCAAGATCGCGCAGATCGCTGGTGCCGTCGTTCATTGCGGCAAAACGCCCCATATCGAGGCCGGCGCAGAACGCACGGCCCTCGCCGGACAGCACCACAGCACGCAGATCTTTTTCGGTCCTGAACTGCTCAGCCGTGTCCACCAACGCATTGAACATCGCAGCGTCCAGTGCATTCATCTTGTCGGCACGGACCAGCCGGACATCGGCAACCCCCTCCGACATCGAAACCGTGATGCGCTCGCTGGTGGCTGTCATGGCGTTCTCCCTCAGTTTTTGATCTCTTCTCTTTACAGGGTTAGCCCACCCTGTTTTAATTAATCAACTAACTAATCAAACAATATCATTCAGGGCAGGATTGCACCATGTTCACAGATCGTCTTCTTGCGGGCCGCAAGATTCTGGTGACCGGCGGCGGCACGGGTCTCGGCAAGGCCATGGCGGCCAAATTCCTCAGCCTTGGCGCTGAAATCCACATTTGCGGTCGCCGCAAGGGCGTCTGCGAGGAAACCGCCGCCGAACTGATGAAACTGCATGGCGGCAAGGTTACGGCCCATGGCGTCGATATCCGCGACGCCGCCGCCGTCGACGCGATGATCGAGGAGGCGTTCAAGGACGGCCCCCTCACCGACCTGATCAACAATGCCGCCGGCAATTTCATCTCGCGCACGCAGGATCTGACGCCGCGCGGTTTCGACGCGGTCGCCAATATCGTGATGCACGGAACATTCTATGTCACCCATGCGGTGGGCAAGCGCTGGATCGCTGGCGGTCACCGCGGCAATGTCGTGTCGATTACAGTGACATGGGTGCGCAACGGCAGCCCCTATGTGGTTCCCTCGGCCATGAGCAAGTCCGCGATCCACGCCATGACCATGTCGCTTGCCGCCGAATGGGGCCGCTATGGCATTCGTCTCAACACCATCGCTCCGGGCGAAATCCCGACCGAAGGTATGAGCAAGCGCATCAAGCCCGGCGATGAAGCCGGCGCGCGGACCATCGCCATGAATCCGATGGGCCGTGTCGGCTCCATGGAAGAACTGCAAAACCTCGCGACTTTTCTGATTTCCGGGGGCTGCGACTGGATCAACGGCGAGACCATCGCGATGGACGGCGCCCAGGCGCTGGCCATGGGCGGCAACTTCTACCAGTTGCGCGACTGGAGTGATGCGGACTGGAAAGCCGCACGTGACGCCATCATGGCGCAAAACGAAAAGGACAAGGCGAAGCGCGCTTAAGCTCCGCCGCGTCTACAAAAATAATAGAAACAGGGAGACACCGAATGCGTTTGACGAAACCGCTATGCGCTGTTGTTACCGCAGGATTTCTGGTTGCCGCGACCGGAAGCGCCATGGCGCAGAAAAAATACGATACCGGCGCGACCGATACGGAAATCAAGATCGGCAACATCATTCCTTATAGCGGCCCGGCCTCGGCTTACGGCGTCGTTGGCAAGGCGATGGAAGGCTACTTCAAGAAGGTCAATGATGACGGCGGTATTAATGGCCGCAAGGTCAAATTCATTTCCTATGACGACGCCTACAGCCCGCCCAAGGCTGTCGAGCAAACGCGCAAGCTGGTCGAAAGCGACGAAGTGCTGCTGGTGTTCGGTGCGCTCGGAACGCCGTCGAACTCGGCGATCCACAAATACATGAACGCAAAGAAGACGCCGCACCTGTTTCTCGCCACCGGCGCGACCAAATGGAACGATCCGAAATCGTTCCCGTGGACCATGGGCTGGCTGCCAAGCTACCAGAGCGAAGCGCGCATTTACGCGAAGTATCTCCTGAAGGAGAAGCCGAACGCAAAGGTCGCCGTGCTCTATCAGAACGACGACTTCGGCAAGGATTACCTCAAGGGCGTCCAGGACGGCCTTGGCGACAAGAAGTCCATGATCATCGCCGAGGAAAGCTACGAACTATCCGAGCCGACGATCGATTCGCACATCGTGAAACTCAAGACCCTGAATCCTGATGTCCTGCTGATCTTCACCACGCCGAAATTCGGCGCGCAGACCATCAAGAAGGTCGGCGAGCTTGCCTGGAAGCCGGTGATGATCATTTCCAACGTCAGCGCTTCGACCGCCACGGTGATGAAGCCTGCCGGATTCGATAACGCGCAGGGCGTGATTTCCGCCGCCTACGCCAAGGATACGTCAGATCCGCAGTGGGACAACGATCCCGGCATGAAGGAATACAAGGCGTTCCTCGCCAAGTATGTCCCCGAAGCCAACGTCGCGGACAGTTCGGCCCTCACCGGCTATAACATGGCGCAGACCATGGCCGTTGTGCTGAAGCAATGCGGCGACAATCTTACCCGCGAGAACGTCATGAAGCAGGCGGCCAGCATCGGCGGAATCCAGCAAGGCGGCTTGCTGCCGGGCGTCCTGATCAAGACCGGCGAGGCCGATTTTGCCCCCATCGAGCAATTGCAACTGATGCGCTTCAAGGGCGAGCGCTGGGAATTGTTCGGTGAGGTTCAGGACGGCGAAGCCTCCAGCGTCAAGCGCTGATCTGCGTTCCGCGCTGACGTGATCTGATCAGGCGAGGCGGAATCCGTTTAATTTCGCCTCGCCATTCAGACGCCTCCCGTTATATTGGCATCAAAGCAGCCAACAAACGGGAGGCAATTTCGTGGGATCCAGTGAAGAACTCGTGCAGGCAACGGCCTGCGATATCGTCGAGCGGCTGCGCAAGAACGAGATTACACCCCACGACCTGCTCGACGCGCTGGAAACCAGAATTCGGAAAGTAGACGGCGAGGTCAATGCCCTCCCCATTCTCTGCTTCGATCGCGCCCGCGACCACGCCGACGAACTGATGAAAAAGCCGGTCGCCGAACGCGGCCTGCTCGCCGGTATGCCCGTCCCGATCAAGGACCTGACCGACGTCGCGGGTGTGCGGACCACCCAAGGCTCGCCGATCTTCAAGGACGTCGTCGCCAGCAAATCCAACATCGTGGTCGAAAATCTCGAGACCAACGGCGCGATCGTTTACGCCAAATCCAACACACCGGAATTCGGCGCCGGTGCCCAAACCTTCAATGAAGTGTTCGGCGCGACGCGAAACCCGTGGAATCTCTCCCGCTCGGCGTCCGGCTCGTCGGGCGGCGCGGCGGCCGCGCTCGCCAGCGGCACGGCATGGCTGGCGCACGGCACCGACGTCGGCGGCTCGCTGCGCAATCCCGCCAGCTTCTGCGGCGTGGTCGGCATGCGTCCCAGCATCGGCCGGGTTGCGCATTCGCAAGCGGCAAAAGTCGATCGCACGCTCAGCGCCGACGGGCCGATGGCCCGCAATGTCGAAGATCTGGCGCTGCTGCTGGATGCCATGTCCGGCGAACACATCGGCGACGCGTTGTCATTGCCACGCTTGCCGACCTCCTTTCTCTCTGCCGCACGTTCGGGCGCGAAACCGAAACGCATCGCCTACTCCGCCACACTCGGCATCTCGCCTGTTGACCCGGAGGTCGCCGAGAACACGCGAAAGGCCGCGCACCGCTTTGCAGAAGCTGGCGTGATCGTCGAAGAAGCGCATCCTGATTTCAGGGAAGCTGTGGAATGCGCCCATGTGCTGCGCGCCTATGACTATGTGCTGACCAAAGGCAAATTGCTCAAGTCGCATCGCGACCAGTTGAAGCCGGAAGTGATCTGGAACATCGAGGAGGGTCTAAAACTCACTCTTGGCGACATCGAGCGGGCAGAAGCACAGCGTGTCACCCTGATGAATCGCGCCATCGCCTTCTTCGAGACTTACGACCTGCTGCTCTGTCCGACCACCATCGTCGCACCATTCCCGGTCGAGCAGCGCTATCTCGCCGAATGCAACGGCGTAAAGTTCGACAACTATGTCGGCTGGCTCGCCATTGTGTCCGCCATCACGATTGCCTGCTGCCCGGGTCTTTCGATTCCCTGCGGGTTCACCCGCGAGAATCTGCCGGTGGGATTGCAGATCGTCGCGCCGCCGCGCGGCGAGGCTCGCGCACTTGCTGGCGGAAAGCTGCTCGAAACCATTCTCGGGCTTGGCGCCATCACCCCGATCGATCCGCGGCCGGGCAAGTGATTCCGGAGCGGCCTTGCAATCAACGGCTCTGCGTGAAAGATACGGCACCCGGCAACCAGAGAAGATAAATGGCAGCGCCCAAACCTCCTGCGTTCGACACGCTCAGCCTGCATGCGGGCCAGCATCCAGACCCCGTCACCGGCTCCCGCGCCGTGCCGATCTATCAGACGACATCCTACGTCTTTCAGGATGCCGACCACGCCGCGGCGCTGTTCAATCTGGAGCGCGCGGGCCACATCTACACACGCATCTCGAATCCGACCATTGCGGTGCTGGAGGAACGGCTCGCGGCGCTTGAAAACGGCGTCGGCGCGGTCTGCACCGCCAGCGGCATGGCGGCGCTACATCTGGCCATCGCCACGCTTCTCAACGCCGGCGATCATATCGTCGCATCCGCATCGCTCTATGGCGGAACGATCAACCTGTTGACCCATACGTTGCCGCGCTTCGGCATTACCACGACCTTCGTCAAGCCACGCGACCTCGACGGCATCAAGGCCGCGATCAAGCCGAACACCAAGCTTGTGATCGGCGAGACCATCGGCAATCCCGGCCTCGAAGTGCTGGACATTCCCGCCGTCGCGAAGATCGCGCACGATGCCGGCATTCCGCTGCTGATCGACAATACATTCGCGACGCCTTACCTCTCCCGCCCGATCGAGCTTGGCGCAGACATTGTGATGAACTCGATCACCAAGTGGATCGGTGGTCACGGCATCGCCATCGGCGGCGTGATCGTCGACGGCGGACACTTCGACTGGGAGAAGTCCGGCAAGTTCCCGACCCTGACGACGCCCTATGCCGGCTATCACGGCATTGTCTTCAGCGAGGAATTCGGACCGCAGGCGTTCATCATGCGCGCCCGCGCCGAAGGTTTGCGCGATTTCGGCGCGTGCCTGTCGCCGACCAACGCGTTCCAGATTTTGCAAGGCGTCGAGACCCTTCACGTCCGTATGCAGCGCCATGTGGAGAATGCCGTCGCCGTTCTGAAATTCCTGAAATCGAACAAAGCAGTCGAGTGGGTGCTGCATCCCTCGCTCGACAATCATCCTGATCATGAGCTTGCCAAAAAACTGCTGCCGCGCGGTGCGGGCTCGATCATCACCTTCGGCATCAAGGGCGGGCGCGACGCCGGCCGCAAGTTCATCGAAGCGCTGAAACTCGCCAGCCATCTGGCAAACGTCGGCGACGCCAAGACGCTGGTCATTCATCCCGCCAGCACCACGCATCAGCAGATGAACGCCGAACAGTTGAAAGTCGCGGGCATCGGCGAAGAACTGATCCGCCTGTCCATCGGCATCGAAGCCGCCGAGGACATCATTGGCGATCTCGGCCAGGCGCTTCGCTTTTCGCAGAAAGCTTGAGACATGATTCTGACGGTGGACGGCGCCAAGGTTTTCGCGACAACGGGCGGCAAGCCTTTCAATCCGGAACTGCCGCTGGTGGTTTTCCTGCACGGCGCCGGTTTCGATCATTCGATGTGGGCGCTGTTCAGCCGGTGGTTTTCCCATCATGGTTACAGCGTGCTGGCGCCGGATCTTCCGGGACATGGACGCTCCGAGGGACACCTCATTTCGTCTATCGGCGGAATGGCGGACTGGACAATCAAGCTGATCGAAGCGGCCGGTGCGAAGAAGGCCGGTCTTGTCGGTCATTCGATGGGCTCGCTGATCGCGCTCGATGCCGCGGCACGCTACCCGGACAAGGTCTCCTCTCTCTCGCTGATCGGGGTCGGCGGAGCGATGCCGGTCTCCCCTGACCTGCTCAACGCGGCGAAGGACAACAACCACGACGCCATCGACATGGTCTCGATCTGGGGTTTCGGATTCGCCGCGGGCCTCGGCGGCTCGCAGGCTCCGGGCCTGTGGATGCTTGGCGGCGGCATGCGCGTGCTGGAGCGCGATGCGCCCGGCGTGCTTCACAACGATCTTGCGGCCTGCAACGATTACAAGACCGCGATAGAGGCAGCCGCAAAGGTCACCGCCCCCACCACGCTCATTCTCGGAGAGCGCGATATGATGACGCCGCTCAAATCGGGCAAGCAACTCGCTGCCGCTATTGCGGGATCGAACCCGGTCGTGCTGCCCCGCGCAGGTCACATGATGACGGCGGAGCGGCCTGACGATGTGCTCAAGGCGCTGATCGCGTCACATGCCTAGATAGATGCGCCGCACTTCCGGATTGGACTTGATGTCGGCCGCGGGGCCGCTCATCACCACCTTGCCGGTTTGCAGCACATAGGCGCGGTCGGAGATTTCAAGACTCTCCGACAACCGCTGCTCGACCAGCAGAACGGTGACGCCGTTATTGCGGATCTGCTGCACCGCCTGGAAAATCTCATCGACCAGTTTCGGCATGATGCCCTGCGACGGCTCATCGAGCATCAAGAGGCGCGGCCGCGTCATCAGCGCACGGGCAATCGCCAGCATCTGCTGCTCGCCGCCGGACAGCGTCGCCGCTCGCTGCGACAGCCGCTCTTCGAGACGCGGAAACAGCTTGAACACAAACTCGAGCGGACTGTCGCGATCCGGGCTGCCGCGATGCAGATAGCTGCCGAGCCGCAGATTGTCGGCGACGCTGAGGCGCGGAAACAGCCGTTTGTTCTCCGGCACGAAGGCCAGTCCCCGCGCGGTGATCAGATGCGCCGGAATGGTATCGATCCGTTCACCGACGAAATTCACCGATCCTGACTTCGGCTTTTCCATCCCGGCGATGGATTTCAGCAAGGTTGATTTACCCGCGCCGTTCGCCCCCGCGACGGTGACGATCTCGCCGGAATCGACGTTGATCGAGATGTCGGAGATCGCGATCAGCCCGCGATAAGCCGTGGTGAGGTTCGCGACATCAAGCAACACGGTGACGATCCCCCAGATAGGCCGCGATCACCTTCTCGTCGCGCACGACTTCTTTCGGCAATCCCTCCGCCAGCACCTTGCCGAGATGCAGCACCACGGCGCGGTCCACCAGCGGCATCACAACCTCCATGACGTGCTCGACCATCACGACGGTGACCCCGGTGTCCCGTACCTTGCGTATCAGGTCGACGCCTGCCGCAGCTTCGCTGGGCGTGAGACCGGTCAGCACTTCATCGAGCAGCAACAGCTTCGGTTCAGTCGCCAGCGCACGCGCGACTTCAAGCCGACGCTTCTGCGGCGGGGTCAGGTCTCCTGCGGACGCGTCGGCATGCGCGGCAAGGCCAACGTAGTCCAGGACATCGAGCGCCTTGGCGCGGGCCTGCAACACGCCCGGATAGCGCACAAACGCGCCGACAGTGACATTCTCGACCACCGACATGGAATCGAACGAGCGCGGCACCTGATAGGTGCGCGCAATGCCGAGATCGCAGCGGTCGGCCGCAGGCAGCGGTGTAATGTCCCGCCCGTCAAATTCGATCACGCCGAAGGACACCGGAAACGCCCCCGCGATCAGGTTGAACAGCGTCGACTTGCCTGCGCCGTTCGGACCGATCAGCCCGAGGATTTCGCCGCGCCTGACATCGAGATCGATGGAATCATTGGCCACCAATCCGTCGAAGCGGCGTGTCACGCTACGGCAAGTGACAAGCGGCTTTTCGGTCATGCTGTCGCCTCGCGCTTTGCAGGCTTGATGATGCTGAGAATGCCCTCAGGCCGCGTGAGCGACACGATCATGACCAGCCCGCCATAGATCACGAGGTCAAGACCGGAGCCCGAACCGCCAAGATAGGAGCGCGTCAGCTCGGCCAGCGGAATCAGAATCAGCGCGCCGATCGCCGGCCCCCACAGCGATCCGACACCGCCGAGCACGGCAGGCAGCGCCATGAGCAGCGAGAAACGGAAATGCATCACGCTGTCCGGATCGATATAGGATACGAACGCGGCATAGAAGCCGCCGCCGACTGCGGTAAAAAATGCCGAGATCGCGGCGGCTGCCATCTTGGAGTGGAAGATCGTAACGCCGAGGCTTTCCGCCGCCTCCGCGTTGTCTTTCACGGCGCGCCACCAGTAACCCCACTTCGACTCGACGATGGCGAATGTCACCAGCCAGGTGACCGCGAACAGTGCGAGCGCGAAATAGAAGTAAGGCGCCTTGTCGCGCGCGAACTGCAACGTCCACCATGAGTCCGGAGTGAATGGCCACTGGATGCCGAGCGCGGCGCCGGCATAGTCCCAGTTATGAAACAGCAGGAGGCCAATTTCGGCGATGACGATGGTCGCGATCGAGAAATAGTGCCCCTTGAGCCGGAAGCACGGATAGCCGAGCGCCAGCGCGATCAGCGCGGCGATGATCCCGCCCGCGAGAAGTCCGCCCCATGGCGTGATGCCGAACTTCACATAGAGGATGCTGGTCGCGTAAGCGCCGATCCCGAAATACAACGCGTGTCCCAGCGACACCTGTCCGCAATAACCACCGAGCAGGTTCCAGCTCTGCGACAGCGCTGCGAACAGGAGCGTCAGGATCAGCACATTCATCATATAAACGTCGGTGACCAGACGCGGCACCAGCGCGATGACCACAAACACGGCGAGCGCTGTCAGAAGCTGCCGCCGCCGGCCACCGATGAACGAGGACATTGAGGATGTCGTGATGGTGTTCTGGGTCATCACAGCCTCCCGAACAGGCCGCTCGGCCTGACGAACAGAACCAGCAGATAGAGTGAATAGACGCCGACCGACTTCAGCGATGCCGGCAGGATCAGAGTCGTCAGCGCCTCGACCAGCCCGACGATCACGCCCGCGACCAGCGCGCCGAAGATACTTCCGAAGCCGCCAAGCGCAACGGTGACATAAGCGATCAGCGCAAAGGTGCCGCCCACCTGCGGATGGATGTAATAAAAGATCGCCAGCACCGCGCCCGCAATTCCGACCAGCGCGGCGCCAAGCCCCCAGCCAAGCGCAAACACGCGGTTGCGATCGATGCCGACCAGTGCCACCGCCCCCTGGTCCTCGCGCGTCGCTTCCAGCGCCTTGCCAAAGTCGGTGCGGGTAATCAGCCAGTACAGTCCGGCGAACACCGCCAGTGAGACCGCCCCGCCGAAAATCTGCGGCCACGGCAGAAACACACCGCCCACGTTGAGGGTCTTTCCGCCGAGCCAGGTGTTGGCGATGTTGCGATAGTCCGGCGTGAAGAAATACTGCGCCAGGCCCTGGATCAGCAGCGCTAGACCGAAGGTCGCGAAAATCTGCACCATGCCGGGATTGGCTTTGGCGCGCATCGCATAGCGAATGATGCCGGCATAGACCGACACACCCAGCACGAACATCAGCGCCACCACCAATGGCGCCAGCACGACGGGATCGAGTGCCGTCATGAAAACCAGCCCGAAGGTCGCGTACATCGCGAGCATCAGGAATTCGCCGTGGGCGAAGTTGACCACGTCCATCAGACCGAAGATCAGCGACAGGCCGACCGCAATCAACGCGTAGATCAGCCCCATCAGAAGGCCGCTCGCGATTACCTGAAGAAAGGCCTGTGTTGTCACCGGAAGCAATCCATCACGGGAAAGGTGCAAGGCGGCCCCGCCGCCGGGAACTACGGTCGCAGCATTCATGAAAAAGGCGCCGGCATGAAGCCAGCGCCTTGTCGCACCTTAGCCGTTCATCGGCCATTTCGGCTCAGCGATCGCGGCCTGTTCCGGAAACACGGTGACGAACTTGCCGCCGAGATATTGCAGCAGCACCGGATCGGCATCGTCGTTCTGGCCTTCGGCGGTGAACTTGATGCGCTTCCACGGCATGATCGTCTTCTCGCCGGGCGTATCGGTGGCAGCCAGCGCCGCGCGGATCTTTTCGCCGTCGGTGGACTTTGCACGATCGATGGCGTCGGCCAGAACAAGAATTGCGGTCAACTGCCGCGAGGTATTGTCGTTGAGATCGCGATTGGCGCGCGCCTTGAACATGTCGTTGACCTTGCCGACCGACGGGCGCTTGGCCGCAAGGTCGAGCGAGAAGCTGGCGCGCGAAATCATGCCGTTGAGCTTGTCGCCCACCGCGTCGAAGGTCGCCTTGTCCGAGAAGCCCGCCGCCTGCGCGAGAATGTTGTTCGGCTTGTAGCCGAGTTCGTCCATGGTCTTCATCAGGAGGATCGTATCGGTGGTGTAGCTCGACGGCAGCAGCACGTCCGGATTGGCGCTCTTGATCTGTTGCACCTCGGCGGTCAGCGACGGCGAAGAAGCGCGATACTTGATATCGACGGCGACCTTGTAGCCACGGTCGGCGGCGAGCTTGCGCTGCACGTTCGAGGAGTCGGTTCCGAAGATGGTATCCTCGTAGAACAACCCCACGCTGTCGATCTTCTTGCCCTTCTTCTTCAGCGCATCCATGAACTGGAACATCGCAAGCGAGAACATCTCGTCATGCGCGGCAGCCCGGAAGAAAAACTTGAGGCCGCGGCGATGCAGGCTGGGCGACGACGAGTCGGCCGCCAGATAGGGAATGCCGTAGCGCTCGCAGGATGCGCTGACCGTCGCCGACACCGATGAATGGAACGCGCCGCAGATGGCAACCACTTTGTCCTGGGTGATCAGGCGCTCGGCCTCGGCGCGGCCCTTCTGCGGATCCCCCTGATGGTCGGCGAAAACAAGCTTGATCTTGGCGTTGTCGAGGCCGGCAAGGCCCGCATTCTTCGCCGTTGGCAGGTCGAGATCGTGCGATCCGTTGACGATGTCCACTGCGGTTTCCAGGGCGTGGCGCGCATCGGCACCGATCTGCGCCGTCGGCCCCGTCAGCGGCCAGATGCAGCCGATCAGGATTTCCCCGCCCTGTGCGAAGGCGCGCGTTCCGACGGTACCGGCCAGAGACAGGGCAACACCGGACAACAATACTTCGCGACGATTCATCGACATTACTCCTGTGTGTGACGACGCCTTATTTCAGGCAAAGACTTTGTGGCTGGTTGGGCAAATTTCACTGAATCGAAAATTCCGAATTGCGGACGTCCGTCACCAGCATATGGCCCGGTGCATGAGTGATCGCGAAGTCAGGCCGCGATTGCAGAATGACCGATTGCGGCGTCACTCCGCACGCCCAAAATACCGGCACCTCGTCGGGCTGAATGCTCACTGCGTCGCCATAGTCAGGCTTGGAAATATCCTTGATGCCGATCATCTCCGGCTTGTCGAAATGCACCGGCGCACCGTGCACAGCCGGGAAACGCGTGGTGATCTGAATCGCGCGGATCGCTTCCGCAGGCTTGAACGGCCGCATCGAGACGACCAGTTGTCCCGCGAACGGACCCGCGGAGGCGCAGGGAACGTTGGTGCGATACATCGGGACGTTCCGCTTCTCCTCGATGTGGCGGATTTTCAGCCCGTCGGCGATCAGCGCTTCCTCGAACGAAAACGAGCAGCCGAGAACGAAGGCGACGAGATCGTCGCGCCAGTGCGCCATGATGTCAGTCGGCTCTTCAACCAGCTTCCCGTCGCGCCAGATCCGGTAACGCGGCAGATCGGTGCGCAGATCAAGATCGACGCCGAGCGCCGGAATGCGGGGATCGCCGATTTCGGACATACCGATGATCGGGCATGGCTTGGGATTGAGCTGGCAGAACCGGTGGAACGACGAAGCGAGTTTTTCCGGGAGGACGGCGAGATTGCCCTGAACGAAGCCCGGCGCAACGCCGGCCGTCACCCCCACCTTGCCGGACCGATAGGCCAGCCGCGCGTCCCGGCTCGGGAGATCAGCGCCCGAGCGCTGACCGGTTGGAGACGTCTGCTGGGCTGCCGAAAGCATAAGACCACTCCATTTCTCGCAGAAAAGAGTGGATCATTGCCGTTCGATAAAGTCTAGTCGTGTTTTCTTATAAGAAACGATAAGCTGAACTAATAGGTAGCGAGATAAACGGGCATGATCGATTTCAAGTCAATCGAGACGTTTCTCTGGGTGGTGACGCTTGGAAGCTTCGGCGGCGCAGCGCGAAAGCTCAACACCACCCAGCCAGCAATCTCTCAGCGCATCGCCCAGCTTGAAAGTGAGATTGGCGTGAAGCTTCTGCAGCGCGACAGCCGCACCGTGATGCCGACGCCGAGCGGACGGCAGATGATGCAGTATGCCGAGAAGCTGATCGCGCTGCGCTCCGAGATGCTGGCCGCGGTGATGGATCGATCCGCGATGCGCGGCATCCTGCGTCTCGGCGTTTCCGAGACGATCGTTCACACCTGGTTGCCGCAACTGATCGAACGCGTCGCAAGCACACATCCAAATCTGTCGCTCGAAGTCGAAGTCGACATCACGCCGAATCTTCGCGCGCGGCTGCTGGCGCAGGAGATCGATCTCGCCCTTTGTCTCGGGCCGTTGTCGTTCTCGAACGTGCGCAACCGCGTGCTGTGCGATTATCCGATTTCGTTTGTCGCCAGCCCCATGCTTGGTCTCGGCGACCGCGTGCTGACGGTGCATGATCTGGCGCAGTTCGCGATCATCACATTCGCACGCAAGACGCAGCCATATGAAATCGTAAGATCCTTGTTCAATCGGCCCGATCTGCCGCACACACGGCTGCACGCCAGCGCCTCACTGGGAACAGTGATCCGCATGGCGACCGATGGTCTGGGAGTCGCAGTGATCCCGACAGCGATCGTCGAGCGTGAACTGGCGGAAGGCCAGCTTCGTCTCCTGTCCACCGATCTGCATGTGCCGACGCTGACATTCGCGGCAAGCTGGTTGGCTTCACCGGACACACTAGCGGCTGAGCTGGTCGCCGATGTTGCCGCCAAGCTGGCGCAGGGCGAAGACGACCCTGCGGCGTCCCAGCGCGGTATCAGTGCCGCGACTGTGGCTCGTCCGGAATCTCAAGCGCTTCGCTGAACGGAAACTCAAGCACGATTTCGCCGGCTTCGTCGGTGACTTCGAGTGACGCCGACAGCAGGCTCGGTTCCTTGCCCTCTTCCTGAAGGATCTGCCGGATGGTCGCACGCGCGACCTCCCAGGCGTGATCCGGGTCGCGCAACTCCTCGCCCTCGGGGTCCGGAATAAGCGTCTCGCCAATACGGGTGTTGAAGAAATAGCGGGGCATGGCCGAGATGTATTGTCGCCATGGCAAACCCACAAGGGCGTCCTGCATTTCTGCGCGGCGATAGCAGTTGATCTGGACGGGCTTTTTGAGGCCTAAGTGAAAGCTATCTGACGGAATCATGACGTGCATACCATCATCACCGAGCCGTTGTTCTATTTCGTGGCGGTTCCGGCGGTGATCCTGCTGGGGCTGGCCAAAGGCGGTTTCTCGGGGCTTGGCATCGCGTCGACGCCGCTGCTGGCTCTTTATCTTCCGCCGCTGGAAGCCGCTGCGCTGATCCTGCCGATTTTGATCACGCAGGACGTGATCTCGATTTACGTCTACCGGCGCGATTGGGATGGATGGAATCTGAAAGTCATGCTGCCCGGCGCGATCGCCGGCATGGCGCTCGGCTGGTTGCTGGCCTCACATTTGTCCGACGCCCTTGTCCGCATCATCATCGGCCTCATCGGGCTCGCCTTTGTTGCCAACACCTGGCTGCGCCGCGGCCGGATCGAACCGCATCCGGCAACGGCGGTCAGCGGCGTTTTCTGGGGCGGGGTTTCGGGGTTCACCTCATTCATGACCCAGGGCGGCGGCCCGCCGTTTCAGGTGCACGTTCTGCCCCAGCGTCTGCCGAAGCTGACGCTGGTGGGCACGACCACGATCTTCTTCGCGGTCGTCAATGTCCTGAAGATCGGCCCCTATTTCATGCTCGACCAGTTCACCACGAAGAACTTCGCGACGTCGCTGTTGCTGCTGCCGATTGCGGTTCTCGCGAATTTCGCGGGCATCTGGCTGGTCCGCAAGACGCCGACCGGACTGTTCTACAACATCGCCTATGTGCTGCTGTTCATCATCTCGCTACTGCTGCTCTGGCAGGGCGTCGCGGCAGTGATCTAGAGCATTAGAGCATCGGCAGGCTGCGCGGTTCACGACCCAGGGGAAACGCCTTGTCGAGCGCCGCGATATCGCTTTCCGTCAAAGTGATGCTCCCCGCGCCGGCATTCTCGGCCGCATGGCTTGACGACGATGCCTTGGGGATCGCGAACATCGGCGGCTGCCGCGTCAGGAAACTCAGCGCCACCTGACGCGGCGTTGCATTGCACCTTGCAGCGATCTGTTGCAGGACCGTGCCGCCGGCCGACTGCGGAGCCGGAAAATCATCGTGTCCGAACGGCGAATACGCCACCACGGCCACGCCATGCGCCTCGCACCACGGGATCACCGAATGTTCGATGGCGCGTTCGTTCAGATGATGGAGCACCTGATTGCAGGCGATACGTCCCTCGCCCGCGACATCGGCCAGCTCCGCAAGGTCGCCCGCATCGAAATTGCTGACACCCCATGAGCCGATCTTTCCCGCACTGACCAGTTCTTCGAAGGCAGCGACCGTGTCTTCCAGCGGATACGATCCGCGCCAATGCAGCAGATAGCAATCCAGACGGTCGGTCTTGAGCCGCTTCAGCGAACGGTCGCACGCCTGGATCGTCCCCTTGCGCGAAGCATTGCTGGGCAGCACTTTTGAGACCAGAAACACCTCGTCGCGCCGGCCGTCGATCGCCTCCGCGACCACAAGTTCGGCATCGCCGTACATCTCTGCGGTGTCGATATGGGTCATGCCAAGATCGAGGCCGCAGCGCAGCGCCGTCACCGCCGATTTGCGGTCACCTTGATCGATGTACCAGGTGCCCTGGCCGATGACTGAGGTTTGCTGTCCCGTTTGGCCGAATGGCTTCTGCTTCATTCTGTGTTCTTTCTCAGTAACCCGTCATTTCAAGATAGCCGATACCTGCATGGCTGCCTTTGAAATTGATCGGGCCTTCCCAATAGGCGAAGCGCGTTCCCATCCAGCTTTTGGCATTGAGCGGCACGCTCTCGATCTTCAGCCCGCGATCCGCGATCGCAACAGTCCATGACGTCGGCAGCTTGCGGCTCTCGATGGTGGTAAATCCGGCCGGTGTCATGATGATCGAATCCGGCGCCAGCGGCACCGACCGTCCATCGTGTTCAATCCAGTTGCCGGCGAAGTAGTTCCGTCCGTCTTTCTGACGCAGACGAAACAGCATGACTTTCTCGCCTGAATTGAGATGCAGCGAGAACCAGTCCCAGCCGGTCTGATCGGACGCCAGCGGCTGACTGCTCCATTCACGGTCCATCCACGCGCCGCCGGTGACGGCGATCTGTTTCCCGCCAAGTGTGATTGCGCCGGATACAGTGAAATATGGCTGGCTGAAATAATACGAGGCCTGACCGCGCTCTGATTTCTTGCTGTAGCCGCCCTCGCCTTGCAGCACCAGCGGACGATCCGCCGCCAGATTCAGGGCGTAACTGAAATCCGCACCGGATGCCGAGACGGCGAGCGGCGCAACAGTCCGCGCGTTGAAACCATCGAGCCCGCGCATCTCCCAGGAATCGATCCAGGCATGAAACGGCGATGCGTCGGCGCCCGCCTGCCCAACGCCGCCACGCGCGAATTTCTCGGTGTAGCGGTGGACTTCCGCGCTGGTGATCGCCGCGTGACCCATCCAGATCTGCTGATTGGCCCAGCCATCTCGCTGTGCGCCCGGCGCCGTTGCCTGCCGGAACAGTGTCCATTGCGCGCCCCACTGCGCGCCGTTTGTGTCCTTCAGATTCGCCGTGAGATACCACCACTCGATCCGGTAATCCGGATGCGGACCGTGTTCGCGCGGAAACTCCAGCACCTTGCCGGGCACGACGGCTGCAAAGCCTTCGCTCTCACCGCCCAGTCCTGCAAACCCCTGCGCACGCGCGAGCGAGCCACCAAGGGTGGTGAACAGGCCGCCGCCGAGGAATGCCCGGCGGCTGGTGCGGAGATCAGCGCTCATTGGCGAATATCTTCGCAAGAGTTGCAGGTTGCAGGCGCATCAGACGCAGGATCGGCAAGCACGTCGCAAGCAGTGCGGCCAGCATGGCGATGACAAGCAGTTGCGCCAGTTGCGCCGGAAAGACATGGAACGGCAATCGCCATCCGAACGCCTTGACGTTCACCACCGCCACCAGACACCACGCCACCAGCAAACCGAGCGGCAGCGCCAGCAGCGCCGTGATGAACGCGACCGACATGGTTTTCAAAAGTTCGATCGCTGCGAGCCGCCGCCGCGTCAGCCCGAGCGCCCACAGCGGCGCCAACTGAGGAAGCCGGCTGTTGCTCAGCGTCAGCAGGCTGGTCAGCAGCGCCACGCCGGCCACACCGAGGGTGAATGCGTTCAGCGCGGTCGTGACCGAGAATGTGCGGTTGAAGATGCGCGTCGACTCGGCCTTGAGTGTCGCCTGATCCAGCAGGCGGCTGGTATCGAGACCGAATTTTGCGCGCATGACACCGACGAGTTCAGGCACGTTTGCCGGCATCACGCGCAGGCCGAACCGCGTCCGCGCAATGTCCGGCCAGTGCGTGGCGAGCGCATCGATGTCGATGCCGATCTGCCCCTTCGGGTTGCCATAGTCGGGATAAATCCCCGCAATCGCGACAGACCATTGTCCTGTCACCGCCGGAAGCACGATGTGATCGCCGAGACCGGCCTTCAGCCGCCGCGCGAGTTGTTCGCTGACCAGCAGGCCCTTGCCTGCCCGCACCTTGTCCCAAACGCCCGGCACTGACTCCAGCAATGGCCAGCGTTCGCGATAGGTGGCATGATCGGCGAAGCCAAGAACCTCGACCGGCAGCGTGTCCAGCGTCACATCGGTACGCCAGGCTGGGAGGATCGCCTCAACCTCGGGCCGCTGCCGCAGCCACGTTACGATCTCTGCAGCCTGCGCGTCATTGTTTGCGTTCAGATAGACCTCCGCCGCAAGCCGGTCATCGAGCCAGGTGGTAAACGTTCGCGAGAAGCTCTGCACCATGGTGCCGACGCCGACGTTCACCGCGAGCGCAAGCAGCAAAGCCATCAGCGCCAGGGACAGTCCGGGCAGTTGCTGCCGGCTGTCGGCCCAGAACCATTTCACGACAGGCTGAACGGTGCCGCGCTGACCGAAACTCAGCACCGCGCCAAGCAACACCGGCAGCACCAGCGCCGCCGAGAGCAGCATCCCCGCAAGCACCAGAAATCCCGACGTGAGCGAGTCACCGAAATAAAGACAGGCTGCAGCGACGAAAGCGACTGCCACGGCCATTGCGCCCTGCCGCATCAGCCATCGGTGCTGCGCCTGTTGCCAGGCATAAGGCTGCGCCGCGGCGAGAACCGGCAGACGATAAACACGATAGAGCCCCGCCGCTGCCGCAAGCAGCGCACCGAGCACGCTCATGCCGAGGCCCGACAGCCACCAGCTTGGCTGCAGCGACAGATGTCCGGGAATTTGCGCGCCATAAAGTCCGCGCAAACTGACCGCGACATCCGGCAGCAGAAACGCCGCGACGACATACCCGCAGATCAGTCCGATAACGCCGGACAGCAGCGCAAGCGACACCAGTTCGGTGATGAGCACAATGGTCAGCGCCCGCGCCGAGACGCCACAGGCGCGCATCGTGCGCAGCATCGGCAGCCGCTGCTCGAACGCGAGCCCGATCGCGGAATGAACGATGAAGAGACCGACCACGAACGACAGCAAGCCGAACGCCGTCAGATTGAGATGGAAGCTGCTGGTGAGGCGTTCGAGGTCGCTCGGCGCGCCTGCTTCGACCAGCAACAGTTTATTGCCGGTGACCTGCTCAAGCGGGGGGCGTTTGCTACTGCGCATGTCGCCGACCAGAAGCCGCGAAATCTGATCCGGCATTTTGAGACTGCGCTGTGCGACACCGATGTCGACCACCAGCACACCCGGCGCGAGACTGTCCTGGACTGCAAGTGGCGGCAGCGAGATGCCGCTCATCTGCGGCGATGCGCCCTCGGACAGCTTCAGGTCCGCAAGCGTTTCCGGCGCGACCAGCGTTTGCCCCGGTGGGGCGATAAATTTCTGCAAGTCCGCCTGCCCGAGCTCCGGCGCCGATCCCGCACCCGCGGGCAGCGAGAGAGGCTCGATCCCGAGCAGCCGGAATGAGCGGCCGCCGATAAGTACGCGGCCTTCGACAACAGGCGACACCGGCCAGTTGGCACGGCGCAGATCGACAAAGAGTTGTTGCGGGAATGCCGGGCTGTTGCGCCCGACCAGCATCGCGGTGTTGCCGCCGCCGAACGTCGCGGCCGCCCGATCGTAGCTGTTGCGCGCCTGCTGATTGAGCGCCTGCACTCCGCTCCACAGCGCCGTGGCGGAGATCAATCCGACCAGCAAGGTGGCAAGCTGCATCCGGTGACGTTTCCAGTGGCTCAACAGACCCACGAGAATCCAGAACGGACGCGTCATGTGATCCGCCCCGCGCTGAGATGCACCCGCCGGTCGAGCGTCGCGGCAAGCCGCTCGCTGTGCGTCACCATCAGGAAGCCGCAGCCTGTCCGCGCGACCAGATCGCGCGCCAGCGCCAACACATCGTCGGCGGTAGCTTCGTCAAGATTTCCGGTCGGCTCGTCAGCCAGCAGCACAAGGGGCTTGATCGCCAGGGCGCGTCCGATCGCGACACGCTGTTGCTGGCCGCCGGACAATTGCTCGGGATAGCGGTCGAGCAGCGTACGCAGGCCAAGCCGCTTCACAAGTTCGTCCTGCCATGCCGGATCGTGCCGGCCGGCGATGCGCGCCTGAAACGCGAGATTGTCACCGACCTGAAGGCTCGGAATCAGGTTGAACTGCTGGAACACGAGGCCGAGCCGGTCGCGCCGCATGGCGGCGCGGTCGCTATCGGACAGGTCGGACACCAGCGCGCCGTCGAGCCAGACCTCGCCGCTATCCGCCTTGTCGAGGCCTGCAATCAGATGAAGAAGGGTGCTCTTGCCGCTGCCGGACTCACCGGTGAGCGCCACGCTCTCGCCTGCGGCCAGCGCAAGATCGACGCCGCGCAAAACCGCAAGCTGCTCTTCCGACGTCCGATAGGATTTGGTGAGATTGCGAACGGTCAACATCATTGTGGCGATCATACACTCCGGCGAACCGGGCGTACAATCGCCACACCAAACCCTATTGACCCTGTCAGGTCATACTGAGTTCGTATTTCTCGATGTCCTTGGCACGCTGATTCTGCGCCGCCGCCCTGTGATCGGTCGCGAGCCAGGTGTAAACCGCCGGCAGCACAAACAGCGTAAACAGCGTGCCGACCGACATGCCCGCGACCACCACGATGCCGATCGAGAACCGGCTCGCTGCGCCGGCGCCGCTCGCGGTGAGCAGCGGCAGCAGGCCGGCGACCATCGCCGCGGTCGTCATCAGGATGGGCCGCAGGCGGACGCGCGCCGAATGCTCGATGGCGGTGCGCCGGTCCACACCCTCGTTGACCTGCATCTCGTTGGCGAACTCCACCATCAGGATGCCGTGCTTGCTGATCAGGCCGACCAGCGTCACCAGACCCACCTGCGTATAGATGTTGATGGTCGCGAGGCCGAAGAACAGCGGGATCAATGCACCCGAAATCGCCATCGGCACCGAGATCAGGATGACCAGCGGATCGCGCAGACTTTCAAACTGCGCGGCCAGCACCAGGTAGATGATGATGAGCGCAAATATGAAAGTCACGGTGAGCTGATTGCCTTCCTGCACATACTGACGCGAGTCCGCGAGATAGTCGCGCGTGAAGCCCGCAGGCAATTGCTTCGCCTGCGTCTCGAGGAACTCCACCGCCTTGCCCATCGTCACGCCCGGCATCGCCACGGCCTGGAATGTAGCGGAGTTGAGCTGGTTGAAATGGGTCAGTGCGTTCGGGTTCGTCATCGTCTCGATCGTAACGACGGTCGAGAGCGGCACCTGCCGGCCGGTATTCGTCGCGACGTAATAGTTGGCGATCGATTCCGGCGTCAGGCGAAGGTCACGCGGCACCTGCGGAATCACCTGATACGAACGTCCTTCCAGATTGAACCGGTTGACGTAGTTGCCGCCGAGCAGCGTCGACAGTGTATTGCCCAGCGCAGCCATGTTGATGCCGAGGTCGTTCGCCTTGGAACGATCGACAACCACGCGGACCACCGGCTGGTTGAACGCGAGATCGCTGTCCGCCACGATGAAGAGTCCGCTGGCGCGCGCGGCCTTCTTCAGATTTTCCATCTGCTCGAACACGGCCTGGAAGCCGCTCGTGCTGCTGATGACCATCTGGATCGGCAGACCGCCCGGGCCGCCCGGCAGCGCCGGCAGATTGAAGGCAAACGCATTGACGCCTTCGACCTTGCTCAGTTCGTTCTGCACCAGGGGCTTCAGTGCCAGCGAGGACCGCTTGCGCTCATCCCATGGCTTCAGGATCATACCGGCAATACCGTTGGCGGGGCCATTGGTGCCGTTGATGATGAAACGCAGATCGGTTTCCGGGAAACCCGCAAAGACCTTGTCGAGCTTCTCGCCGTAGAACTTGCTGTAGTCGATGTTGGCGTATTGCGGCGCCTTGGTCACCGAGAACAGAATGCCCTGGTCTTCCTCGGGCGCCAGTTCCTTGTTGGTGTTGACGAACATGAAGCCAACCAGAAACAGAATCGTCAGAGCGAAGAGACCCGTAATGGGGCGATAGTCGAGCGAGCGATCCAGCTTGCGGCCGTACCAGTCGGTCACGCGGGTAAACACACGATCGACCAGCTTGGCGAAACGGCCCTGATCGTGCCCACCCTTGAGCAGCACGGAGCACATCATCGGGGATAGCGTCAGCGCGACGATACCCGAGATGATCACCGAGCCTGCCAGCGTGAATGCGAACTCACGGAACAGGGCACCGGTCAGACCGCCGAGGAATCCGATCGGCGCATACACCGCGGCCAGCGTGATGGTCATGGAAATGACCGGACCGACAATTTCGCGCGCGCCGATCAGCGACGCTTCAACGGGCGATTTACCCTCCTCCAGATGCCGATGGATGTTTTCGACCACGACAATGGCGTCGTCGACCACGAGTCCGATGGCAAGCACCATCGCCAGCAGCGTCAGCAGGTTGAGCGTAAAGCCCATCGCCAGCATGAGAATGCAGGCGCCGACCAGCGACAGCGGAATGGTGACGACGGGAATGATTACCGAGCGGAACGACGCCAGGAACAGGAAGATCACGACGACCACGATCACCACCGCTTCGAGCAGGGTGTCCCGCACTTCGTTGATCGACGACTGAATGAACTTGGTTGAATCGTAAGCCACGCGCATTTTCAGCGACGGCGGCAGATTGCGCTCGATTTCCGGGAACAGACCGCGCACACCCTTGACGATGTTCAGGGGATTGCCCTGCGGGGTCGACTGGACGCCGATGAAGATGGCCTGCTGGCCGCTCATCGCAACGCTCGAGTCCGTGCTCTGGGCGCCGAGTTCGACCGTCGCGACGTCTTCAAGCCTGACGAAGCCGCCATCCTTGGCCTTCACCGTCATCCGCTTGAACTGCTCGATGCTGGTCAGGTCGGTATTGGTCGTCACGTTCGATACGGTGAAGTACCCCTTCGACTGACCTGCGGCGGCCTGGAAGTTGTTCGCCCTGATCGCCGCGGCGATGTCGTCGGGCGACACGTTGCGGCCGGCCATACGCGCCGGGTCCAGCCAGATGCGGGTTGCCAGCGTCTGCGCGCCGAGAATATCCGCCGATGCGACGCCATCCACCGTCGAAAGGATCGGCTGCACCACGCGGGCCAGGTAGTCCGAAATCTGCGGCCCGCTCAGCTCGTCGCTGGCGAAACCGAGATACATCACGGCCGTGGTCTGGCCGGTCGATTTGGTGATGACCGGGTCGTTCGATTCACGCGGGATCAGGTATCTGACCGAACTGACTTTCGAACTGACTTCGGTCAGCGCGGAGTTCGGATCGACATTGAGCTTGATGTAGACCGAGATCGTGCTGGTGCCCTGCACCGACGACGACGTGATGTAGTCGACGCCTTCCGCCGACGCCACCGCCTGCTCGATCGGCTGGGTGATGAAGCCCTGCATCAGATCGGGCGACGCGCCGGGATACGACGTCGTGACGGTGACCACGGTGTTCGACAGCTTGGGATACTGACGAATTCCAAGATGCGTCGCCGCCTGGAAGCCGATCAGCAGGATCAGCAGGCTGACGACAAGGGACAGCACGGGCCGCTTGATGAAGATATCAGTGAAGGCCATGAGTGGCGCTCCGTTCAAAAATCAGTAGCGCGGCGGCTGCGCGGGAATCTGCGGTGGCTGGTCAGGCGAGATCGTAACAGCCGAGCCGGATTGCAGCTTGAGCTGTCCGACAGCAACCACGCGATCCCCCGGCTTTATGCCGCTGGCGATGACGACCCGTCCGTTGACACGCTGTCCGGTCTTCACGAAGGTCCGGTCGGTTTTCAGCGACTCCTTGCCGTCCGTGCCCTTGGTCTCGGTGATGAGCCAGACGGAATCGCCGTAGAGGGTATAGTCCACAGCAGTCTCCGGCACGGTAATCACCGCAGGCTTCGGCGGCAGTTCGACCGTGGTCGATGCGAACATGCCCGGCTGCAGGATACGGTTCGGATTATCCAGCGTCGCCTGGACCCGCACGTTTCGGGTGTCGGCGCTGATCTGCGGCTCGATGGTGGTGATCTTGCCTTCGAAGGTGCGATCCGGATAGGCGTCCACCTTGATGCGAACGGTCTGGCCGACGTTCAGAACGGCGCGGTCCTTTTCGGTCACCGTGAAGTTGAGATACAGGCGAGAAAGATCGGTCAGCGAGACGATCTGCGTTCCGGCGCTGAGATACTGACCAAGCTGGACCAGACGCACGCCGAGCACGCCACTGAACGGCGCGGTAATGCGCTTCTGCGAAATAATGGCTTCGGTCTTCGCCACCGCAGCCGCGCCCTGATCGTAAGCTGCCTGAGCCTGATCGACCGTCGCCTGCGGGCCGAACGACTTGGCGAGCAGCGTCTTGGCGCGGTCGAGCGCGAGCTGCGCCGCCAGCGTCTGCGCCTTGAAGCTGGCGAGATCGCTCTGCTCCGGCGCGTCATAGATCTGGAGCAGCGGATCGCCCGCCTTCACTTCCGAGCCTGGCTGGAAGAGAATCTCGGTGACGCGGCCGTTGACGTCGGTGGTGACGTTGACCTGATTGATCGCGGCGAGATCGCCGACGGCAGTCAGGAGATTCGGCAACACTTCCGACTTGGCTTCGGCCACAGCCACCACGGTTGGAGGCGGCTTATTGTTCTTGAAGAACTCCGCAATCATGTGACTGCGGAAGGCGTTGAAGCCCCAGATGATACCGACGAGCAGCACGAGAACTCCGCCGATGATGATCATCCAGCGGCGCATGCGTACCGGCGGACGAGGCTTCTCGGCCGGTGAAGGAGTGTGCTGAGGCTGAGGTGAGCTCTTGGCGTCCATGTTTATGCACTTTCCGCAATCCGGACCGACGCTTCAGAGAGCGATGGAACGGTATCCAAATAAGAAGCGATAGCCCGGCCGTTCATTCCGATACCCCGAAGAATGAACTGGCAAATCTGCCGTTCGAAGTCCGGCGCGTTTGGATAGTCCAGCGATGGAGTCGCGGGAAGTCTTGTCAGGGCGATCATGTGAACAACTTGATGCGCGAACCAGAAAAGATTGAGCGGTTCACCTTCCACGCGCTCCGCGTCACCTGTTGCGATGGCGCTTTCAAGCGATGCGCTGAAGATGGGACCGATCAGGTCTCCGATTTTGTCATAGAGCACCCTTGCGAATTCGCCGTCAGTCAATTGGCTGGAGATCAAAAGCCTGACCCGCTGCGCATCTTCCTGGTCCGGTTCTTCGGTCGCGCGCATGAAGTGTGCGACCATTTCGCGGATCAGAATGACCAGCGTCTCCGTCGATGGCTTCAGTTCGCGCAGCCGAAGCAATTCCGGATCAGCCTCGCAGGCCTCCACAAGTATTTCTGCATAGAGTGCGGCTTTAGTAGGGAAATGCTTGAACAGCAGTCCCTCCGAGATGCCCGCAGCCCGCGCGACACTTCGCGTCGTCGTCCCCGCAAAACCGTACAGGGCGAAGCAACGTTTGGCCGCCTCCAGGATCTGCTCCCGGCGGAGATCGCCCGTGAGTCTGAGGGTACTCATGTGACGTGAGTAAGCACTCACTTAGCCCAAAGTCAACTGGGATTTGCTGCGGCGCAGCGCGTTTTTCGGCCACAATCGCGGCATGAGCGCGCCGTTCCGCTCAGTCCCAGGATCATGCCACGCCCTTATCAAGGCGGCGAACGCAAGCCGATCGCGCGAGGATCGCATCATCGCCTCCCGGGAGGCGAACGGTTCCGCGTCTTGCATCATCCGCAAGCGCCAAAGCCGGCGTTCATTCCGGTTGTTGATCTCTCGACACGCCCAGAACGAAGTCTTGCCTAAATCGGGCAAACCCGCCTCAATGCGCATCAACGAATGGTCCCCGCCTCAGGCGGGAAGACCGCTAAGGCCCGGAATAAATCGGGACCAGGGGGAGGCAGCATGACGACGGTAAATACACCGCCGGGCAATGACCCGACGGTCATTTCCGACGAGGCTTTGCGCAAAGCCGAGGAATTCATCGAAGCCGATGAAGGCGCGGCCAACAGGCTGGGCGGGCTGGCAGGCCAGGCCGTCACCACCATCGCCATCGCGATGAGCCTGTTTCATCTTTATGCAGCCTACGCAATCGTTCCGACGCAGGAGCTTCGCTACACCCACGTCGCCTTTACGCTGGTCCTGAGCTTCCTGCTGTTTCCGCTCGCCGCGCGTTTTCGCAACCGCGTGCGCTGGTGGGATATCATTCCCGGCATTCTCGCAGTCGCGACTATTGCTTACGCGCTGTCGGGCGGCGACGATTTTACCGACCGAGCCACAACACCCGATCGCTGGGACGTCATCGTCGGCGTGATCTTCATTGTTCTCGTGCTTGAAGCAACGCGCCGCACCACCGGCGCGATCATGCCAGTGGTCGCCGTCTTCTTCATCGCCTATGCGATGCTCGGTCCGCACCTCCCTGCTCCCTGGACCCACCGGGGCTATGATCTGTCACGGCTGGTCGGTCACCTCTTCATTACGCTCGAAGGCATCTTCGGTGTCGCGGTCGATGTATCCGCGACGCTGATCATCCTGTTCACGATTTTCGGCGCGTTCCTTCAGCAATCAGGCGCCGGAAAATTCTTCATCGACTTCTCGCTAGCACTGATGGGCGGCAAGCCGAACAGCGCCGGACGCACCGTGGTGCTGTCGTCGTTCCTGCTCGGCGGCCCGTCAGGATCTGGCGTCGCCACGACCGTGATGATCGGCACCGTCGCCTACCCGATGATGAAGAAGGCCGGCTTCGAGAAGAACGCAGCCGGCGGCCTTCTGGCCGCGGGCGGCCTTGGCGCGATCCTGTCGCCGCCGGTGCTGGGTGCAGCGGCGTTCCTGATCGCGGAGTTTCTCAAGATCAGCTATCTCGACGTGATCTGGATGGCCACCATCCCGACCTGTCTTTATTATCTCTCGTTGCTGATCATGGTGGAACTCGACGCCAAGCGCTTCCATGCGCGCGACGTCAATTTCACACCGGAAATGTCGCTCGGCACGATGACCAGGCGCTACGGCTTCCACTTTATCTCGCTGGTCGCCGTCGTCATCTTCATGGTGATCGGCTATTCGCCGGCCTTGTCGGTGTTCTATGCGATCATCACGACGTTCCTGCTCAGCTTCCTGCGCAAGGACACTGCGTTGATGCCGCCGAAGCTGAAGCGCGCGCTGGCTGACGGTTCGATCGGCGCGTTGAATGCTGCGACCACCTGCGCATGCGCGGGCATCGTCGTCGGCATTGTGACCCTCACCGGCCTTGGCCTGAAGTTCTCGTCGATTGTGATCGCTTACGCCGGCGGCAGTCTGCTGCTGACGGCGATCTACACGTCATTGATCGTCTGGATCATCGGCCTCGCCGTCCCCGTCACCGCGTCCTACATCATCTGCGCGGTGATCGCGGCCCCTGCCCTGATCAAGCTCGGGGTGCCGGACTACGCCGCGCACATGTTCATCTTCTATTACGCGGTGCTGTCGGAAGTCTCGCCGCCGACTGCGCTCTCGCCGTTCGCGGCAGCCGCCATCACCGGCGGCGATCCCTACAAGACCACGCTGCAATCGTGGAAATACACCCTCCCCGCCTTCCTCGTGCCGTTTGTGTTCGTGCTCGATCCGCAGGGCGTCGGCCTGCTGCTCAACATTCCGAAGGGCGGTTCGTGGGTCGATGTCTTCGAAATCACGCTCAAGACCACGCTCGGGCTGATGGCGCTAGCAGCGGCGGCACAGGGCTGGGCACTGCGGGCGACCACGCTGATCGAGCGCGGACTGCTGGTGCTGTCCGGCCTCCTGCTGGTGTTTCCGAGCCTGATCGAGGCGGTGATCGAAGCGGCGATTGGTCGCGACATTTCTTATACCTATGTACCCGGCGTCCTGATCGGATTGGGGGTAGTGTTATGGCAGGCAAAAGGACCGGCGCTTCAACGACCGGCCTGAGAACTCAAATGGGAGGACAATCGATAATGAAGAAAATCACGAAAATGACTGCGGTGCTGGCTCTCGCACTGTCCGCCGGATTGATAACGGCGCACGCCCAGCAGAAGACCATGGCGATCGGAACGGGCGGCACCGGAGGCGTGTATTATCCGCTCGGCGGCGCCATCGCGAACGTGCTGTCGAAGAACCTGCCGAACGTGCAGGCCACCGCCGAAGTCACCGGCGGCTCGGTCGACAACCTCAAGCTGATCGGCACGGGCCAGAGCGAGATGGGCTTCACCATGGCCGACGCCGCGCTCGATGCCTACAAGGGCGAGGACAAGTTCAAGAGCGGAAAGATCCCGCTGCAAGCACTGCTCGTGGTCTATCCGAACCGGATGCATGTCGTGACCGTTGAGAGCACCGGCATCAAGACGATGGCCGATCTCAAGGGCAAGCGCGTCTCCACCGGCTCGCCTGGCGGCGCGACCGAAGTCATGGCCTTCCGCGTCATCGAGGCTGCCGGTCTCGACAAGGACAAGGACATGAAGCGCGAGCGCCTCGGCGTCGCCGAGTCGGTCAACGCCATCAAGGACGGCAAGATCGACGCATTCTTCTGGGTCGGCGGCATTCCGACCGCATCGGTTACGGACCTCGCCGCCACACCCGGCGTCAAGCTCAGGCTGATCGACCACGCCGACGTCGTCGAGAAAATGAACGCCAAGTATGGAAAGCTCTACAGCGCGGGCGTCATCAAGGCCGGATCTTATCCGGGCTATGACGTCGACAACAAGATGGCCGAAGTCTGGAACATCATCGTCACTGGCAACAAGATGACCGACGACGAAGCCTACAACATCGTCAAGACGCTGGTGGAGAAGAAGGCCGACATCGTCGCCGTGCACAAGGAAGCCGAGAGCTTCTCGCTGGATAACCAGGTGCAGGAGCGCTCCCCGGTGCCGTTCCATCCCGGCGCGATGAAGTACTTCAAGGAAAAGGGCAAGGGCGGCTAGGCCCAAGCCGCATAACCTGGACGAACCCCGGCCTCGCGCCGGGGTTTTTCGTTTCGGTTATGGAGTTGCCTTGGGTGCGTCGCGATCGATGGCGAAATCGTCGAACCACGGCTGGTAGTTGCCGGCAATCGACGCCGCGATGATCCGGGACGCCAGGTAACTGTAGGTGATGCCGTTGCCGCCGTAACCGTAGGCGGCGTGAATGCGCGGATGACCGGGCACGCGCCCGATCAGCGGGAGACCGTCGGTCGTGGTTCCGAATGCGCCCGACCAGATAAACTCCGCGACAGGCTCCGCATGCGACCACAGCCCGTTGAGCCGATGCAAGAGAGCTTCCGACTTCGCCGGCATCAGCCGGTCGCGTGCTTCGGGTTCGATCACCTGATCGTCATCCTCCCCGCCCATGATGATCCGGTTGTCGGTCGTCGTGCGCGCGTAGCTGTAATTCTCCGAGGCTTCCCAGATCAGCGCGCCGTCGCGCCACAACCCGCCCGCCGGCTGCGGAGGCGTCGCAATGGCCCAGCTCGACGAAATCTTGTGCAGACTTGAGTTGACAAAATCCGGCATCACATAACCGGTCGCAAGAACGACATGCTTGGCCTCAATGATATGACCATTGTCGAGTTCGACAATCACGGCCTGCCCGCTGTTGTCGTAGTTTTCCGCGCTTGCATTGAATATCCTGACGCCCTGCATTGCCGCCGCGGCCAATAACGCCTGACACAGCAGTAGCGGATCGGCGTCAGCCGAACCGATCGAGTGGAGTGCCGCCTCGCGGTAAAGGCCGAACTCCTCCAGCAATGTCAGGTGGTCCAGATAGTCGCCGGGCAGCCCGGCGCGCATTCGGAGATCATGCTCCGCTTTCAATTCGCGCGCACCCATGTTCCCCGCCGCCAGATACAGTGAGCGTTTGTGGCGCAGGCCACATGCCAGCCCACGCGTGTTCACAAGCTCCGCCAATCCGCTGACCGCGCCAAAACTGCGCCGATAGATGCTGGCGGCGCGATCGAATCCGTACATCGCGGTGAGATCGTTCAGCGAGCGGTCGATCTCCCAGAGCAGCATCGCGGTACTCGCCGCCGTGCTGCCGAAGCCGGGACGCTGCCGGTCGATAACGCAAACCTCATGGCCCTCGGCGGCGAGATGTTCGGCCACCAGCGAACCGGTGACGCCCGCACCGACCACCAGAATCTCGCAGCGGAAATCCTGATCGACTGACGACCGTCCGGGCCGCACGAGCCGCTGGCTCCACGGTGACGTGCCTCCGCGCAAGTCGTTTTGCCGGACTCTTTCAGGATCGAACATCATTGGCTTCAATCATGGCTGGAAACGGTCCCCGTACCGCAACCATGATGACGCCCAAACGTCGCAAAAGTTCCCGCGTCAGGCCCCCTCGTCCAACGCGACCAGCTCACGCTTTTTGCGCAGCGACGGCAGCAGCGGCCCGATCAACAGGATCGCGGCGATCACGAGACAGATCGCGGAGATCGGGCGCTGCACGAAAGTCATCAGGTCGCCCTGCGACAGGATCAGCGACTTGCGCAGATTGTTCTCGAGCAGCGGCCCGAGCACGAAGGCGAGCACCAGCGGCGCCGGCTCGTAGCCGAACTTGCGCATCAGGTAGCCGATCACGCCGAACCCGACCATGACGTAGACATCGAAGACATTGTTGCTGCTGCAGTAGACGCCGACGATGGTGAAGAGCAGGATCAGCGGGAACAGCACGTTGTAAGGCAGCTTCAAGAGCTGCACCCACATGCCGATCAGCGGCAGGTTCAAAATCAGCAACATGATGTTGCCGATATACATGCTCGCGATGATGCCCCAGAACAATCCGGGATTCTGCGTAATCATCAGCGGCCCCGGCTGAAGGCCGTGAATGACGAACGCACCGAGCAGCAACGCCATCACGACATTCGGCGGAATGCCGAGCGTCATCAACGGAATGAAGGCACCGCCCGCGGCCGCGTTGTTGGCCGCTTCCGGCCCCGCGACACCTTCGATGGCGCCCTTGCCGAAACGCTCCGGCGTCTTCGACAACCGCTTCTCCAATGCATAGGACGCAAAGGACGCCACCACCGCGCCGCCGCCCGGCAGAATGCCGAGAAAGAATCCGAGCAAGGTGCCGCGTCCGACGGGGCCGGCGCTAGCCTTCCAGTCGTCCTTGTTGGGCAGAAGCTGCGTGATCTTGGCTTCGATTACATCGCGCTTGATCACCTGCTCGATGTTGATGAGCACTTCGGCGACACCAAACAGGCCCATCACCACCGGCACCAGGCCGATGCCGTCGATCAGTTCGAGACGGCCGAATGTCAGCCGCGGCTGCGCGGTGATGCTGTCGAGGCCGATCAGTCCGAGCACGACACCGATGCAGGCCATCAGCAGCGCCTTTGCCATCGAGCCCTGGGTCAGGAACGTCAGCACCACGAGGCCGAGCACCATCAGGCTGAAATATTCCGCCGGCCCGAACGCAACCGCCACGTTCGCCAGCGACGGAGCGATCAGCATCAGCGCGATCAGCGAGAAGGTGCCTGCAATGAACGAACCGAGGGCGGAGATGCCGAGCGCAGGTCCTGCGCGCCCCTGCTTCGCCATCTGATGACCGTCGAGGCAGGTGACGACCGATGCCGCCTCGCCCGGAATGTTGACAAGGATCGACGTGGTCGAGCCGCCATACATCGAGCCGTAGTAGATACCCGCCATCATGATGATGCCGGACTCCGGCGTGCCCGACAGTGTCACCGGCAGCAGCAGCGACATCGCCGAGATTGGGCCGATGCCCGGCAGCACGCCGACCAGCGTGCCGATGAACACGCCGATGAAACAGTACAGCAGGTTGACCGGCTGAAGAGCGACGCCGAGACCGTGCGAGACGTTGACGAGAACATCCATGAGCCTGCCCGATCAGCCGATGTTGAACATGCCCGCAGGCAACTGGATGAGCAGCGCACGTTTCAGCACCCACCAGACGCCGATCGGCGCCAGCACCGCAAGCGGGATCGCCAGCGTCCAGCGCACCGGATCGATCACCCGCAGCAGCAGCAACAGCAGCGGAATCGACGCCAGCAGAAAGCCGAGCGGCTGAAGGAGGAAGGAAAATCCCGCGAGGCACGCAATGACGACCACCGGCTTGGTCCAGCGCGTTCCGGCCCACAGCGACGCAACACTCGGGCCGCCTTCAGTGATCGCCGCGACGATGATCGTACCTGCGAACAGGCACATCAGGATGCCCGTGTAGAACAGCACGAAGCCTGAGCCCGGATCGTTGATGCTACCGATCTTGAGCTTCTGGCCGGCCCAGATCACGAAGATGCCGAGGGCAAGGCCGACGAGCCCGCCCCACAGTTCGGAATTGCCCAGTCTGAATTTCTCGCTAGCATCATTGCTCATGGACTGTTCTTTCATGTCCCTGATGTGATCCCGCCGTCACCCTGAGGTGGCGGAGCGAAGCGTAGCCCTCGAAGGACGACGGCGGATATCGCACTCATCCTTCGAGGCTCGCCGCAAACGCGACTCGCACCTCAGAATGACGTTCTTTGCGAAAAGCCCATTCAGTTGGTTTTCTTCGCCAGCCCCAGGGTATCGATGACCTTGCGCTCGGACTCGGTGACCTCGGCGACGAATTTCTTGTAGTCCTCGGTGTTCTTGTAGTTCGCCACCATGTCGAACTTCGCCAGCGTTGCGATCACCGCCGGGTCCTCGATCGCCTTCTTGAAGGCGTCGTGAAGTTTGGCAACGATCTTGGGGTCCATGCCTTTCGGACCGGCGATGCCAAACGGCGAGTCATACACCATCGAATAGCCGAGTTCGTTGAGGGTCGGCGCGTCCGGGAAGTTCGGCGAGCGCTTCGAGGTCCACACCATCAGCAGGCGCAGCTTGCCGGCATCGACCAGCGGCCGCCATCCGGTGGAGTCCGCCTGAAGCATGGTGTGATTGCCGAGCACGGCGGCATTGGTTTCCGCGCCGCCCTTGAACGGCACCTGCGTGAGCTTGATGCCGGCCTTGGCCGCGATCTGCTCCATGCCGATATGCAGCGAGGTGCCCGCGCCCGGCGTCGCATAGGTCACCTTGCCAGGATTTGCCTTGGCGAAGTTGACCACGTCTTTCCAGGTCTTGAACTGCGAGTCCGCGTTCGTGGTCACGCCGAAGGTGTACCCCGTTAGATGCACGATGTAGGTGAAATCCTTGTCGGCGTTCCAGGACACGTCCTGCATCAGCGGCAGACGAAACACCGTGATCGGTATCTGCGAAATCGTGTAGCCGTCGGGCTTCGCCGTCGCCGCCATGGTTGCCGGCCCGACGGTGCCGCCGCCGCCCGCCTTGTTGTCCACGACAATGGGCTGGCCGAGCACCTTGGACGCGCTTTCGGCGATCGCGCGCATGGAGATATCGGTCGAGCCGCCCGCGGGCCACGGCACGATCAGCGTGATCGGTTTGGTGGGATAATCCTGCGCCACTGCAACACTGGACAAAACGGCCAGCGCCGCCGCCGCGAAAACGGTTTTGAATCCGGATCGATAAGCCATTGAATGTTTCTCCCCTTGGCGGTCCGTGACGATGTCCGAACCTGTCTTGTTCTATTTTTATGACACGATGATCCCCGAAATCGGCGCGAAAGAAAAGCAAGGAGACGCGTGCGGGACGCAGTTATTGCGACGCATCCGGCAGATGCGTCATTAGGCCCCAAAATATCCCGTCTCACGGCGGCCTTGCGTTCGCCCTGCGAAACGGCGAGTTGTGAATGAACAAGCCCTGCCCGTCCCCATCGGGAAATCTGCCCGTTTTGAACACATCAAATCAGCCCAACAGTCCGGATGGATCGGTTATGCTCAGGGAACCATCAGCCGCGGCCGGAACGGAGCCCTCTCAATGCAGCGCGTGACCATCACCCTCGACGACGATCTCATGGCCGAACTGGATCGCATGATCGAGGAGCACGGCTACCAGAACCGCTCCGAGGCGATCCGGGATTTCGCCCGCGCCGGCATGCAGCAGGCGGCGCAGGATGCCGGAAAAAGCGGCGGCGATTGCGTCGCCGCGCTGGTCTATGTCTACGACCACGCGGCGCGCGATCTTTCCAGCCGCCTTGTCAACAATTTTCATGACCATCACGACCTGTCGCTGGCGACGCTTCACGTGCATCTGGATAACGATAACTGCATGGAGATCACCGCGCTCAAGGGCCGAACAGCAGATGTGCAGCATCTGGCGGACCACGTCATCGCCGAGCGCGGCGTGCGCTACGGCCGCGTGGTGATGATCCCCACCGAAGCCGGCGCCAAGCCTTCAGGTGCCCGGAAAAAGCACGTCCATCGGCACACCTGACCCTCCTTTTCCGGAGATGTTTCCGGCGCGAACCTGCGGTATCGGTCCATCATGACAAAAGCCAGATCCAATCTTCAGATCGATTCCGCGCGCCTCTGGGGCGACATTCACGAAACCGCGAAATTCGGCGCAACGCGCAAGGGCGGCGTCAAGCGGCTGACGCTCGGGCCCGAGGACAAGCAGGTGCGCGACTGGTTCCGCATCGCCTGCGAAGCCGCCGGCTGCGAAGTCAGTGTCGATGCACTCGGCACCATGTTCGCGATCCGGCCCGGCCGCGACATGTCGAAGCCGCCGATCGGGATCGGCTCCCATCTCGACACTCAGCCCACCGGCGGCAAGTACGACGGCATCCTCGGCACCCTCGCCGCGCTCGAAGTCGTCCGCGCCATGAACGACGCCGGGATCGAAACCGAGTATCCCATCTGCGTGTGCAACTGGACCAACGAAGAAGGCTCGCGCTACGCGCCGGCGATGATGGCGTCCGCGGCTTACGCCGGCGACTACACCACCGACGATATTCTGGGCCGCAAGGACGCCGACGGCATCACGGTCGCGGAAGCACTCGACACCATCGGCTATCGCGGCGCAGATGCGGTCGGAAAGCAGAAGTTCAGCGCCTTCGTCGAACTGCACATCGAGCAGGGCCCGCTGCTGGAAGCCGAGAACAAGACCATCGGCGTGGTCGATCGCGGCCAGGGCATCATGTGGTACAACGGCTCGATCGCCGGTTTCGCCAGCCACGCCGGGACCACCCCGATGCCGCTGCGCAAGGATGCACTTGCAGCGTTCTCCGAAGTCGTGCTTGCGGTGGAAAGGATCGCGCGCGATCTCGGGCCGAATGCGGTCGGCACCATCGGCGAAATCAGGATCGATAATCCCTCGCGCAATGTCATTCCCGGCGACCTCACCTTCACCGTGGATATTCGCAGTTCAGAGTCAGCCACGCTGGACCAGTTGCATGACGCGCTGCAACGCGCGGTCGCGGAAATCATCGCACGCCGCAACGTCAAGATCACGGTCGAGCAGATCTGGCGCAAGGAGCCGACGGTGTTCGACACAAAACTGGTCGATGCTGTCGAAACCGCAACCAAAGAGATGGGCTACAGCCACCGCCGCATCACGTCCGGCGCGGGACACGACGCCTGCAACCTCGCAGCCGTGGTTCCGGCAGCGATGATCTTCGTGCCCTGCAAGGACGGTGTCAGCCACAACGAACTGGAGGATGCGACGCAGGCCGACTGCACTGCGGGCGCAAACGTGCTGCTGCATACGGTGCTCTTGCTGGCAGGCGTTGCGACGGAGTCGAGGGTAGACTCCTAGTAATGTGTCACGTTGCATGATTTATCGTCGTCCCCGCGAAAGCGGGGACCCATAACCCCTAGACCCTCAAGAAGACACGTCATACATCCCGCATAATATTCCGCGACAGGGAGTATGGGTCCTCGCTTTCGCGGGGACGACCCGGAATTTTCCGTCGATTGAAAGCCCGCACCGCATGACTTCAAAAGTTGCCACTCCTCCCGTCGCGCCGCGCCGCCCCCACAGTTTCACGCATCACGGCATCACCGTGACTGACGACTATGCGTGGCTGAAGGACGACAACTGGCAGGAAGTCCTGCGCGATCCGTCGGTGCTCAAGCCGGACATCCGCGCCTATCTCGAAGCCGAGAATGCCTACGCCGACACGGTGATGGGCCACACCGAACCGTTGCAGAAGAAGCTGGTCGCGGAAATGCGCGGCCGCATCAAGGAGGACGATTCCAGCGTTCCCTCACCCGACGGGCCGTTCGCCTATTTCCATAAGTACAATGAAGGCGGTCAACATGAGCAGATCGGCCGAACCGCGCGGGATGGCAGCGGCGAAGCCCGTTTCATCATCGACGGCGATGAACTGGCCAAGCAGACAGAATATTTCCGGTTCGGCGGCGCGCGTCACTCGCCCGATCACAAGCTGGAAGCATGGAGCGCGGACGTTCGCGGCTCGGAGTATTTCACTATCCGCGTGCGCGACTGGGCGAGCGGTAAGGATTCAGCCGACGTCGTCGAGGAAACCGACGGCGGCATGGTCTGGGCGGCGGACTCGAAGTCGTTCTTCTATGTCAAGCTCGACGACAACCACCGCCCGATGCAGGTCTATCGTCATGTTCTCGGCACCTCGCAGGCGGAGGACACCCTGGTGTATGAGGAACAGGATTCCGGCTGGTTCACGCATATCCATGAAAGTGCCAGCGGCCGTTTCTGCGTGATCGCAGGCGGCGATCATGAAACGTCCGAACAGCGGCTGATCGATCTGAGCGCACCCGAGGCCCCGCCGCGCCTGATCGCGAAGCGCGAGGAAGGCGTGCAGTATTCGATTGCCGACCGCGGCGATCAGCTTTTCATCCTGACCAATGCGGACGAGGCCATCGACTTCAAGATTGTGACCGCGCCGCTCGCATCGTCCTCGCGCAAGAACTGGCGCGACCTGATCCCGCATCGGCCCGGCACCTACATCATCGACATCGAACTTTATTCCGGTCATCTGGTGCGGATGGAGCGAACCAATGCGCTGCCCTCCATCGTCATCCGGGATCTCGCGACCTTGCAGGAACATGCCATCGCCTTCGACGAGGCGGCCTATTCGCTCGGCACCGTCGGCGGCTACGAGTTCGACACCACGCAGATCCGGTTTTCCTATTCGTCGATGACCACGCCGTCGGAAGTGTTCGACTACGATATGGTCAGCCGCGCGCGCACCCTGCGCAAGCGCCAGGAAATTCCCTCCGGCCACAACCCAGCCGACTACGTCACCACCCGCATCATGGCGACGTCCCATGATGGCGCGCAGGTGCCGGTCTCAATCGTTCATCGCAAGGACCTCAAGCGCGACGGCAGTGCGCCGCTGCTGCTTTATGGCTACGGCTCCTACGGCAGCTCGATGCCGGCATCGTTCTCGGCGAACCGGCTGTCATTGGTCGACCGCGGCTTTGTGTACGCCATCGCGCATATCCGCGGCGGCGCGGACAAGGGCTGGGGCTGGTATCTCGACGGCAAGCGCGAGAAGAAGACCAACACCTTCGACGATTTCGCCGCCGCAGCCCGCGCACTGATCGACGCGAAATATACCTCGGCGAAAAAGATCGTCGGCCACGGCGGCAGCGCCGGCGGCATGCTGATGGGCGCGGTCGCGAACCGTTCGGGCGAACTGTTCGCGGGCATCGTCGCCGAAGTCCCGTTTGTGGATGTACTGAACACCATGCTCGACGGCACGCTGCCACTGACGCCGCCGGAATGGCCCGAGTGGGGCAACCCGATTGAAAGTGCGGCCGATTTCAAGACCATCCTGTCGTACTCGCCGTACGACAACGTCGCGGCGAAAGAGTACCCCGCGATTCTGGCGATGGGCGGCCTCGCCGATCCGCGCGTCACTTACTGGGAGCCGGCGAAATGGATCGCGCGGCTCCGCCCCGTGATGACGGGCGGCGGGCCGGTGCTGTTGCGCACCAACATGGGCGCAGGTCACGGCGGCGCGTCCGGCCGCTTCAACCGGCTCGATGAAATCGCAATTGTTTACGCGTTTGCGTTGTGGGCGGTGGGACTGGTTGGCGGCGAAAGCTGAAGCTTTCCTCTTACTTTACAGGTAATTTGATCGCGGCCGTCAGCCGGGCATCATGCAGTTCGATTCCGTTGCAGCGCGTCATGACGCGCCGCCGTTCTCCGCTCATACTCCAATGCCTCTGACTCGCCTGTGCCCGGAAGTCCTGCATGCGCCGCCTGCCCTTCTATTACGGCTGGATCATTGTCGCCGTAACCTTCATCACCATGGGCATCGGCGTGAACGCCCGCACCTCGTTCTCGCTGTTCTTCTCGCCGATCGTCGACGAGTTCGGCTGGGATCGCGGCATTACGGCGGGCGCCTTCTCCGTCGGCTTTCTGGTCTCCGCGCTGCTCAGCCCCTTGATGGGCAAGCTGATGGACCGCTCCGGCCCGCGCACGGTGATGGAGCTTGGCGTCGTGCTGATGGGAGCCGGGCTGCTTCTCGCACCGCTGACGACACAGCCCTGGCATCTTTATATCACCATCGGATGTCTCGTCGGCGCGGGCAGCATTTGCCTTGGTTACTCCGGCCAGTCGCTGTTTCTGCCGAACTGGTTCGTCAAGCGCCGCGGCCTCGCGGTCGGTCTTGCTTTTGCCGGTGTCGGCATCGGCTCGATCATTATCCTGCCGTGGGTGCAGTTCCTGATCGACAGGAGCGGCTGGCGCGCGGCGAGCTGGGCGATGGGCATTCTGGTGCTGGTCGCGCTGATCCCGCTCAATCTGCTGTTGCACAAGCGCCCCGAGGATATCGGACTTCGGCCGGACGGAGACGCAGCGCCGACCGCCACGACCGTCGCACCTCCATCGAACATCGTCGATCCGGCATGGGCCGCGACCGACTGGACGCTCGGCCTCGCCGTGCGCACCGCGCGCTTCTGGTGGATTTCGCTTGGTTACTTTTGCGGTCTCTATGTCTGGTACGCCGTTCAGGTTCATCAGACCAAATATCTGGTCGAAATCGGATTCAGCTCCACCTCAGCCGCATGGGCGCTGGGCATGGTCAGCCTGATCGGCATTCCGGGACAGATCGCGCTCGGCTATCTCTCCGACCGCATCGGCCGCGAATGGATCTGGACGATTTCGTCGTTCGGCTTTGCGATCTGTTTCGCCATGCTGATCGCGCTGCAATACACGCCAACGCTGCTGCTGGTTTACGTCATGGTCGTGGCGCAGGGCGCGCTCGGCTATGGCTTCACCTCGATCATGGGCGCGGTGGTCGCCGAGATCTTCCAGGGCAAGCACTTTGGAACGATCTTCGGCACCATCGGCTTCACCGCGCTGGCCGGCGGTGCAGCAGGCCCATGGGTGACCGGAATCCTGCACGACATCTACGGCGATTACACGCTGGCCTTCGTCATCGGCATCGCCGTGAGCGCTTTGTCTTCCGCCGCGATCTGGCTCGCATCTCCCGGTAAGATTCGCGCCGTCGCGGGCCGCATGGACCGGATCGCGAAAGCAGCCTAAAGCCCGATCTGCACAGGATAACCCTCGCGCAGCGCATTGACGATCGACGGCGGTGTCAGGAGCCTGGCATCGGCGAGACTTGCCGACGCGCGGCTGTAGCCCGCAAACGACCAGCGCCATGCCTCGCCGTTTACGATCATGTAGCTCTCGCCGCCGCTCGTCACCGTCGTTCCGCTCGGCAGCTTGAGCGCGGCGATGTGCAACGGATGCAGCCGTTTCTGACGGCCATCGAGCCGCTCGCCATGAAGCACGGCGTCCATCTCGGTCGCATATGGCTTTACGCGGCCATTGCCCTTGGCCCACGCGTCACGAAACGCCGTCGCGTCATCCCGGCGGCAGTAGAAGCATGGGCGATGCCCCGCCGCGAAAGATGTCGCTTCATCGAGAAAGAACAGCTCGGTCCAGCTTCGTCCGCCCATCACCCTGCGCCGGCGTCCGCGAAATTCGCAGACGCAGGTGATCCATGCCTTTGACGACCAGCGCCGGTTCAGCAGCGTCCTGGTCGCCGGATCGTGGATGATGCCGCGATTGCCGGTGAAGCGGCCCCGATGCGCGGTCGCAACGATATCACCGAACGGCGACACGCGGTTCTGCAGCGGCATAGGCTCATCCCTTTCCGTCATTGCGAGCAAAGCGAAGCAATCTACCTTGAGAAGAATGGATTGCTTCGTCGCTAGCGCACATCGCAATGACGAACCACGGAATATCAAGCCACCCGGAAACCGATGAACCGCTGGAAGCGATCAGTTCCCTAGCTCAGCACATCCTGATTGATGACATTCTCGCGGATCGGTTTGCCGTCGAGCGCGCTGAGAATGTTCTTCGCAGTTTGCAGGCCCATGCGATCGAGCGCTTCGCGGGTCACGCCCGCCAGATGCGGCGCGGTGATGACGTTGTCGAGCTTGAACAGCGGATGATCCGGTCGCGGCGGCTCCTGCGCGAACACGTCAATGCCTGCGCCTGCAATCTTGCCCGAGGTGAGCGCCGCATGAAGCGCGTCCTCATCCACGATCCCGCCACGCGCCGTGTTGATGAGATAGGCCGTCGGTTTCATCAATTGCAACTGCGCCGTGCCGAACATATTGACGGTCTCTGGCGATTTCGGACAGTGGATAGTGACAAAATCGGCGCGCGGCAGCGCCGTGTTGAGATCGGTCACATATTCCGCGCCCGCCGCCTCGACTTCGGCTGCGGACTTGAACGGATCGTAGACCAGGACATTCATCTCCATCGCCACCAGCCGTTTGACCGTCCGCGTACCGATGCGGCCGAAGCCGACCACCAGCGCGGTCTTGCCGAGCAGGTCATACGGGATCGCGCCGAGCCGCTTGGTCCAGTTGCCGCTCTTGACGATGTGGTCCAGTTCGGTGGAACGCTTCGCCAGCCACAGCATCATGAACAGCGCGCATTCGGCGACCGACGGCGAATTCGCGATGCCGGTGGTCATCAGGGGAATTTTCTTGCCGCTCAAGGCTTTCACATCCACCGCGTCGTAGCCGACGCCGATCCGCGCCACCACCATCATCTCACCGGAAGACGCGATCTCGTTGGCGCCGAAACCGGTGCCGCCGAGCGCCACGCCGTTGACCGGCGCGTGCTGCCGCAGCATTTCATTGAAATCCGGCGCGGAGATCGTGTTTGGAAACTCGATGGCCTCGATGTCGCTGCGTTCCCGAAACAATGCCCAGCCGCCGGGCGACATGGTTTCCACGATCAGCAGTTTCTTCTTGTTGGTCGCCATTTCATCCCCTGATGTTTGTTGATTTTCGTTCAGCGCGAGGCTAGCCGCCCATCATCGCCTTGTTTCGCCTCTTCCCGCAAGCCGGGAAGGCCGCGAGCCGCGCACTTGCCGCCTGCAATTTGCGCAGGCAAACTCGCGCCGCGCCGCATCGTTCGGATCAGCAGAAATAACAACAGGAGATCAACCCGTGACCCAGTCCGCGCCCCACCCCGCATCCCTGCTCGAAACACTGGCGCGCTGGGACACGCCCACGATCTGCAACGCGCTGGAGGTCGTCGCGCCCGAACGCCGCCTGATCGGTTTCACCACCAAGCCGCTGGTTTGCCCGTTCCCGGACCTGCCGCCGATGGTCGGCTATGCCCGCACCGCAACGATCCGGGCTACTTCGGCGTCAAAGCTGTCGGCCGCGGATCAGCGCGCCCAGCGCGTCGCCTATTACGAATACTGCGGGACCGGTCATGGCCCGCGCATCAGCGTCATTCAGGATCTCGACGGCGCGAATATCGGCTTCGGTGCATTCTGGGGCGAGGTCAATAGCTCGGTCCACAAGGCGCTCGGCTGCCTCGGCGTTGTCACCGATGGATCGATCCGCGACATTCCGGCGTGGGCGCCGGGATTCCAGGCGCTGGCCGGCAGCATCGGCCCTTCACATGCTTTCGTTCATCTCGCAGGCTTCGGTGAAACAGTGTCCGTCGCTGGCATGACGGTGAGTTCGGACGATCTCATTCATGCAGATCGTCATGGTGCGGTCGTGATTCCGGCCAATGTTGCAGCGAAACTTCCGGATGCGGCGAGATTGTGCGAACGCCGCGAGGAGCCGATCCTCGGCATCGCCCGCGATCCCGGTTTCACCGTGGAGAAACTCAAGGAAGCGCTGGCCAAGGCCGCGGAGATTCATTAACGCGAGACGATGGCGCAAGCCTCCTCGCAACACGCAATCAAAGGAAGGTTTGTGCCATGAAAGTCGCGCTCGGAGTCATCGTCGGACTGGTGATCGGATTCCTCGCCATGACCTGGTTCAAGACCGGTCATCTGCCGTTCTAGCCGTTCGTCCTCAGACCGCTTCGTAAGCGAACAACACTGCGATAACGGTGATGCCGAGCAGGCCGGCCAGGAAAAGGACGTCCGCGATGCGCTCATAACGCTCGCTTGCGCCGCTCCGACCCGCATAGCGGATGGACAGATAGGACGCCGCCGCGCTGACGAGAAACAGAATCGCGGCGAGCGCGGCATACTCGTCGACATGGCTCGGTCCGCTTCTGCTTTCCACGACCTTGACAAGGCCGACCAGCGTCACGCAAACGCCGATCATCGTCGCGGAGGTGGGCAGAATGTGACGGGAGAGCTCCTTGCTCGCGCGCGGATCTTTCTGCTGCCGGTCGGTCATGTTCGACTTTCTTTTTGAACCCGAACGCTGCGTGGTCCGTTATGCTGTACTTTCCCGCCGCATAAATTACCCGAGTCCTGAATGCCTGTCTCACCCCATTACCGCGCATCGACCAGCCATGCCGCGCTCGGTCCCGAGTTCTACGATGTCGTCGCGGCGGCGGAATTTCCCGATCACATCCTGCGCTATCGTAATCAGCGCGCGGCGAAAACCGTCGGGCTCGACATGCTCAGCGACGAGGAATGGATTGCGCATTTCGGGCGATTCCAGCCATTGGCGGAGAATTTCAAAGAGCCGCTGGCGCTGCGCTACCACGGCCATCAATTCCGAACCTACAATCCGGAACTCGGCGACGGGCGTGGCTTCCTGTTCGCGCAACTGTACGACGACAGGGGCCGCCTGCTTGATCTCGCCACCAAGGGCAGCGGCAAGACGCCCTGGTCGCGCACCGCAGACGGGCGCCTGACACTCAAGGGCGGCGTGCGCGAGGTGCTGGCGACCGCCATGCTGGAAGCGCTCGGCGTCGATACCTCGAAAACCTTCAGCTTGATCGAGACCGGCGAGGCGCTGGTGCGCGGCGACGAGCCCTCGCCGACGCGATCCTCCGTGATGGTGCGGCTGAGCCACTCGCACATCCGGATCGGCTCGTTCCAGCGCCAGGCGTTTCTCCGTAGCACAGAAAATATCCAGAAGCTGCTCGACTACACGATCAGGACTTACATGCCCGAGGTGTGGCGCGACGATGTAGCGGCGCGCGCCATCGCATTTCTCGAAGAGGTCTGCCGCCGCGTCGCGCGGGTCGGCGCGCAATGGATGGCCGCCGGATTCGTCCACGGCGTGCTCAACACCGACAACATCAATGTCACCGGCGAGAGTTTCGACTACGGTCCGTGGCGGTTTCTTCCATTTCTGGAACCTGCATTCACCGCTGCGTATTTCGACGAGACCGGGCTCTATGCTTATGGCCGGCAGCCCGATGCACTGTTCTGGAATGTCACGCGGCTGGCAGAATGCCTGCTCGGCCTTGCGGATCAGCCAAGTCTTGAGAAAGCGCTGGGGGTTTTTGAACCGGCCATCCGCCAGGAGTTCACCGATGCGATGCTACGGCGGCTCGGCGTCCAGCCGCGCGATGCCGTGAGCGACAATGAACTGGTGCGCGCACTATGGATATTCCTGTCGGAGACGAAAGCTCCATTCGAGCAGACCTTCTTCGACTGGTTTGGCGGCCTTGCGAGCACTGAGCGCGCGGCGAATAGCCCGTCGAAGGATCACTATGTAAATCCGGCGTTCGCTGCCGTCCGCGACGCATTGAAAGACTTCGTTCCGCGCGACGGCGTCGATCTCAATCAGGCCTTCTTCAGCAGGCCGGCCGCATGTTCCATGCTGATCGAAGAAGTCGAAGCGATCTGGAAGCCGATCGCGGACAATGACGACTGGTCGGTGTTTCACGCCAAACTTCAAGCCATCGACGAGATGCGCGAGGCTTATGGGCTGGGATAAGGTCTATCCGATGTCATTCCGGACAGCCCGCGCAGCGGGCTGATCCGGAATCCAGAGGTTCATCGGAAATCACTTCGAGATTCCGGGCTCGCTCGCAACTGCTCGCGCCCCGGAATGACGTGCTGCCTCACGCCACCTTCTTGCGCGGCGTAGCGGCAACGTAATTGCCATCGAGGAATCCGACGAGGCGCTTGCGGATGAGGTATTCGGCATCTGCCATGATGCGATCGATCAGTTCCTTGACCGTCGGGATGTCGTGGATCAGGCCGACCATCATGCCGCAGCTCCATGCACCGGCGTCCATGTTGCCGTCGATCATGACCTTCGGATAAACGCCCGCGACTTCCTCGAGAATATCCTCGATCTTGATGCTCTTGCCCTTTTCCTGCTCGATCTGGATCAGCTTTTCGACGCCCTTGTTGGTGAGAACGCGCTCGGTATTGCGCAGGTTGCGCATCACAAGCCGGGTGTCGAATTCGGTTGCCTTGAGCAGCGCCTGCTTCACGTTGTCATGCACCGGGGCTTCCTTGGTGGCGATGAAGCGGGTGCCCATGTTCATGCCCTGCGCGCCCATCGCCAGCGCCGCAACGAGGCTGCGCGCGTCGGCCATGCCGCCGGAAGCGACGAACGGAATCGTCAGTTCTTCTTCCGCGCGCGGCAGCAGGATCATGTTCGGCATGTCGTCTTCGCCGGGATGACCGCCGCACTCGAAGCCGTCGACGCTCACCGCGTCACAGCCAATCGCTTCAGCCTTCAGCGAGTGACGTACCGAGGTGCACTTGTGGATCACCTTGATGCCGGCAGCCTTCAGTGCGGGCATGTACTGCTCGGGGCTGCGGCCGGCAGTCTCGACCGCCTTGATGCCGGCTTCCTTGATGGCCGCGATATATTCGGGATACGGAGGCGCCGAAAACGTCGGCAGGAAGGTGAGGTTCACGCCGAACGGCTTGTCGGTCATGTCCTTGCACTTGGCGATTTCCTTCGCCAGCAATTCCGGCGTCTTCTGCGTCAGGCCGGTGATGATGCCAAGGCCGCCGGCGTTGGACACTGCCGCCGCGAGCTCGGCGAACCCAACGTAGTGCATGCCGCCCTGAATGATCGGATGCTGGATGCCGAACAGTTCCGTAATTGCCGTTTTCATGTGTTCCCTCTCCTTGGTGCCTTCAATCCCACGTTCATTGCATCGCTTCTGCAAGCGGGCTGCTCAGTTTACACCGTTACCGCAGGTGCTCGCGGCGCGACAATGGTTCGGCCGGGCAAGGCTGCCATGTCTTCCGTTCTGAAAAGGAACGTATCAGGATGAACCGGACCGTCAACTGGTGGTCAAACGCTGAGACAGCGTGTATCAGGGCGGCGATAACTCCATTATCGCGCAACGGAATTTCCGCTTGAACAAGCCGCAGCCCGCTAAACCATTCCTCGACGTTCTCTCCGGAAGCCGCCGGGCCGTGCCGCCGGTCTGGATGATGCGGCAGGCCGGCCGTTACCTGCCCGAGTATCGCGAACTGCGCGCCACGGCTGGCAGTTTTCTCGACCTCTGCTTCAATCCCGAATGGGCCGCCGAGGTGACGCTGCAGCCGATCCGGCGCTTCGGTTTCGATGCCGCGATCATCTTCTCCGACATTCTGGTGATCCCGCATGCACTCGGACGCTCGGTGCGCTTTGAGGCCGGCGAAGGCCCCCGCCTCGATCCGCTCGATACGCCGGACAAGATCGCGACGCTGGCGACAACCGCCGACTTCACAAAGCTCGAACCCGTCTATGAGGCGCTGCGCCGGGTCCGCGCCGAACTCGATCCGAAAATCGCGCTGATCGGTTTCTGCGGCGCGCCGTGGACGGTCGCAACCTACATGGTCGCGGGCCAAGGGACGCCGGATCAGGCCCCGGCACGGATGCTGGCCTATCGCGCGCCCGATGCGTTTGCGAAAATCATCGACGTGCTGGTGGAAAACTCAATCCAGTATCTGCTGGGACAGCTCAAAGCCGGTGCCGACGCGCTGCAGATCTTCGACACCTGGGCCGGCGTGCTGCCGCCGCGCGAATTCCAGCGCTGGTCGGTTGAGCCGACGCGGCGGATCGTCGAAGGCGTGCGCGCAAAGGCGCCGAATGCGAAGATCATCGGCTTTCCGCGCGGCGCAGGCGCTCAACTGCCGATGTATGTCGGGCGCACCGGTGTCGACGGCGTCAGCATCGACTGGACGGCGGACCCGTCGCTGATCCGCGAGCGGGTGCAGAACCACGTCGCCGTGCAGGGCAATCTCGATCCGCTGGTCTTGATCGCAGGCGGCGCGGCCCTTGACCGCGCGGTCGATGACGCGCTGGCGAGTTACGCCAGCGGCCGATACATCTTCAATCTTGGCCACGGCATCCAGCCGGAAACGCCCATCGCGCATGCCGAACAGATGCTCAAGCGCGTACGGGATTATAAAGGCTAGACAGGCCGCGATCGCTCGATGATCGCCGCCGCGCCCTGCGCCAGCAGATCGAACGCCACCGCGCGGCCAAGCTCGCGCGGTTTGTCCGCAGGTCCGGTGCGGGTTGCCTCAAGCAACTGATCGCCCTCCAGATCGAGCACTGACGCAGTCAGCGACATTTCGCGGCCGTTGATCGTTGAGAACCCGGCGATTGGCGAATTGCAGTGGCCGTTGAGCACCCAGAGCACTTCGCGCTCGGCATCGGCAGACAGATGCGCGGCGGGATCGTCGATCAGCGCGAGATATTGGCGCGTCCGCCAGTCGTTCGCTGCACATTCGACTGCGACGATGCCCTGCCCTGCGGCCGGCAGCATTTCAAGCGCGGTGAATTCGTGCGCGATGCGGCCTGCAAGCCCGACACGCTCCAGTCCCGAACGTGCCATGATCAGCGCATCGGCCGGGCCGACTTCGCCGCCGTCCGCGAGCTTTTGCATTTCGCCGTTGTCGAGCTTTCGCACCCGCGTATCGGCCGCGCCGCGGAAATGAATCACCTCGATCTCGGGAAACAGCCGCCGCGCGTAGGCCGCACGTCGCACGGCATTGGTGCCGAGCTTGAAGCCCTTGCCTTTGGTACGCTTCAGATCGTCGAACGTTACGCCTGCGCGCAGCACCAGCGCATCGGTCGGCGGATCGCGCGACAGCGTCGCACCGATCACAAGGCCCGGCGTGTCTTCGTTGCCCGGCATGTCCTTGAGCGAATGCATCGCCGCGTGCAGCTTTCCGGCGATCACGGCCTCGCGAATTTCGGCGACGAATGCGCCGCCCTTGCCTCCGTGCGGCAGCAGCAAACCGGTCTGATCCTGATCGCCGCGCGTCTCGAACTTGACGATCTCGACGTCCAGATCCCGCGCAGCAGCGGTGAGCTGGCGTGCGATTTCCTCGGTCTGCGCAAGCGCCATGGTACTTTTGCGCGTTCCGATACGCATGGAAATTGCTGCCACGTCTGCTCCATCTGGGGGCGAATTATTCGAGCACGATCCGGAAAAACGGAAACCGTTTCCGGCCGGTTCATGGTCATATACAGGATGGCGCACAATACGGCGAGCGGTCCCCCGAATGCAACGCATGGGCATCGAAAATGACGGGCAGCGATGCTTTCAGGCTCTGGACGCCGGGCTCATCATTCGGTCTTGATGCGGGTATGATCCAGCGTGCCCCGTCATCCACCGGCGAGAAGCCGCGTGTCGTCATTATCGGCGGCGGGTTTTCCGGCGCTGTGCTGGCGTGGCATCTGCACCGCACCGCGCCCCACCGCCACGACATCATCGTCATCGAGCCGCGCGATGAGATCGGCCGCGGCCTCGCCTACGACAGCAGCGATCCGGCGCACCGGATCAATGTGCCGGCGCTGAAAATGAACCTCGACTTCGATGAGGAAGGCCATTTCGAACAATGGCTGATCGCAGCGGGATATCCCGCGCGCGATCCTAAATCGATAATCGCCGACGTGCACCTGTTCCCGACACGCGCGGCCTTTGGCGATTATGTCAACGCCCATGTCCGTGAACTCGGCGACGCGGTGACGCACCACAAGACAAAAGCCCGCACTGTCGTTCAACTTGAGAGTGGCTACCGCGTCCCGTGCGAGAACGGCGACGACGTTTACGCCGATGCCGTGGTGCTCGCCGTGTGCCACACCCCGCCGCAAGTGCCGTCGTCGATCACGTCGCTGCGCCATCATCCGCGATTTGTCGCCAACCCGTGGCAGACGGACGCGCTGCGCAGCATCGCGCCGAACGATCGCGTGCTGATTGTCGGCACCGGACTGACCATGGCGGACATCGTCGCCTCGCTCGATCGCCAGGGCCATCGCGGCAAGATCACCGCAGTCTCGCGGCGCGGCCTTCGCTCGCAAACACATGCGGCACAGTTCACCGACCCGTTCGGCGATTTCGCCAGCGAACCTTCGCGCACCGCGCTGTCGTTGCTGCGGCATGTCCGCCGCTCCATTGCGCAGGCCGCCCGCCAAGGATTGTCATGGCATCCGGTGCTCGATCAGTTGCGGCTGCAAGGCTTCGACATCTGGCATGCGCTGCCGCTGCCCGAACGTGCCCGGCTGATCCGCCATCTACGTCCGTTCTGGGACACCTCTCGGTTTCGGATCGCGCCTCAAGTGGATGATGTGATCGTGCGGCGGATCGCGGACGGCACCCTGACAATTCAGGCCGCGTCGGTGCGTGCGGGCAAAAGCGCGGGGCACGACATCGCCGTCGATCTACGCGCGCGGCGCAGCCAGACGTGGGAGCCGGCATCGTTCGACGCCGTCGTGATCGCAACCGGCCCGGCCCATGGCACGGTGTTCGAGAGCAATCCGCTGCTCCAACATCTCGGCAGCAACGGCCTCGCCCGCCCCGATCCGCTTGGTCTCGGCATCGATGTCGATCTTCAGGGCCGCGCCATTGGACGAGACGGAGGGATCGCCGAGCACCTGTATGTAGCAGGTCCGCTGGCGCGCGGCACCTTCGGCGAACTCATGGGCGCGCCGGATCTGGCGCGGCATGCCCGCAGCATCGCCGAAACCATCGCGCACGCGGATATCCGCGCGGCGCGGTTGCCTCCGCATCCCGTCCAAGCTTAAAACAGGCTCATCATGCGCAGGCGCGCTCCGCGCCGCGCACCTGCCTGCCGGAGATGCAATGACGTCCGCCCTCGCGCGCATCGGTTTTCTTGCGCCCTTGTTCGTTCCAGCCACCCGGCCCGACCGGTATTTCAAGGCGGCCTCGTCCGGCGCCGACGGCGTCATCATCGATCTTGAGGATGCAGTCGCTGCAAACGAGAAGGAAGCCGCGCGCGCGACTCTGGTTGCTGCGTCCCTGCCGCCCAATTCCATTGTCCGCGTCAATGCGTTCGGGACCCGCTGGCATGAGGCGGACGTCGTGGCGATGAAAGGTCTCGGCATCGCCGGGATCATGCTGCCGAAAGCGGAAACCGCCGGACATTTGGAGAGCGTGCGCGCCGTGCTGGGCGATCTGCCGGTGATTTCACTGATCGAATCCGCGCAGGGCGTCGCGGGCGTCCGCGAGATCGCCGCGCATTCCGACCGGCTCGCGTTCGGCTATATCGACTTCAGCGCCGATGTCGGTTGCAGCATGGAGCGCGATGCACTGCTGATGGCCCGTGCGGAGATCGTACTCGCATCAAGGCTGGCCGGATTGCTGCCGCCACTCGAAGGCGTGACGCCGTCGTTCGACGATCCGGCGCTGGTGGAAGACGACGCGCGTTATGCGGCATCGATGGGTTTCGGCGGCAAGCTCTGCATTCATCCCAAGCAGATTGCGCCGACGCTGGCGGGATTCCGGCCGTCGCAAACAGACATCGACTGGGCGACGAAGATCGCAAACTCGGGAGATGGTGCAGTGTCGGTCGACGGCATGATGGTCGATGCACCGGTGCGCCTGCGTGCTCAGCGCATTCTTGCGGCGGCAAAAGCCTGCGACGCCGCCGGGGGCTAGGCTTCCATCTATAGGTAGGCTCAGGCCGCGACCGGCGGCCAGGTCATCAGAACCATCTCGACGATCTTCTTGAGTTCGTCGCGCTTGGCTCCGCCGACGGCCTGCACCGCAAGCCCCTGCGAAATCGTCGCGATGTAGCGCGCCAGCGCCGCGGGGTCCGCCGCGTGGGGGAGATCGCCTTCAAATTTGGCGCGCTCGAATCGCGCGCGCAAATCGCTTTCGAACTGGCTGCGGCGCACGCGCAACTCCTGCTTGATCGATTCAGCCGCATCACCACCGGTCAACGCGCCATTGATAGAGAGACATCCTGCGGGGCATTCGGGATCGGTCACGGCATCCACTTCGCTGTAGAGCAAGTTCTCCACAACGGCACGTGCGGTCGGCAGCAGCAGCGCACGCTTGGTGTAGCCCGCCGGGCCGTCGATATAAGAATCGAACGCTTTGCGGAAAAGTTCTTCCTTGTTGCCGAACGCGGCATAAAGCGACGGTTTGGTAATACCCATCGCTTCGGTCAGGTCCGCCATCGACGCGCCCTCGTATCCCTTCTCCCAGAAAACGTGCAGAGCGTTTTCCAGAGCCTGGTCGAGGTCGAATTCGCGGGGTCGTCCGATCGCCACAATAAGAACCTTTCTGATTTTGTACCTTTCGTTAGATATGTCCCTTGACGGCGAAAGTCCAAGTCCCATTTATACCGAGCGTTACAGTTGCAGCGCAGCAATAAAACACTGCAACTTGGGGGCAAATCGGAACTTTATTCTCTCGTCAGATGACGATCCCCCGCAACGCATTGAAATAACAGCGATTTGCGTTTGGGGCGCGAAGCGCAAAAGTGGGGTCGATAATGAAAAGCCTTTCAAAGAGAACGAGCCTGATTGGAGCCAGCGTTGGTCTGGTCATTCTGGCAGCCGTTGGAGCCCTGATCTCAACCACCTCGAACAACCGGGCCAAGGCGGATGCTGCGGCCCCACCACCGGCGACTCCGGTTTCGGTCGCGGACGTCAGGGAACGGGAAACGGCGATCTGGGACGAGTTCTCTGGACGCCTCGAAGCCGTCGAGCAGGTTGAAGTCCGCTCGCGCGTCGCGGGCGCCATCCAGGAAATCCGTTTCCGCGAAGGCGCGCTGGTTCAGAAGGACGACATTCTCGTCGTGATCGATCCGGCGCTCTATGCCGCCGAGGTTGCCCGCGCGGAAGCTCAGGTCGCCGCCGCGCAGTCGCGTCTCGTCTTCACCAAGAGCGATTACGAGCGCGGCCAGCAACTGACCGGCTCCAACACCATTTCGCAGCGCGATCAGGATAACCGCATCAACGCCTATCGCGAAGCGGAAGCCAACCTCAAGGCCGCACAGGCCACCCTAAAAACCGCGCAGCTCAATCTCGGCTACACCGAAGTCCGCGCGCCCGTCACGGGCCGGGTCGGCAAGCGCGAGATCACCGTCGGCAATCTGATCGCCGCCGGTCCAGGTTCGCCGCTGCTGACCACCATCGTCTCGACCTCGCCGATCTATGCCAGCTTCAACGCCGACGAGCAGGTCGTCCTGCGTGCGCTCGACGCGCTCGGCAAGGACGATGCGGCATCGAAGACCGGCCGCATCCCCGTCAAGATGGGCACCGCCACCAGCAATGGCCTGCCGTTCGAGGGCCAGATGCAGCTGATCGACAACCAGGTCGATGCACGCAGCGGCACAGTGCGGGTCCGCGCCATCTTCGACAACAAGGATGGCCGCCTGATCCCGGGACAATTCGTCCGCCTGCAGATGGGTCAGCCCAAGACCGAACGCGCCATGATGATCAACGAGCGCGCCGTCGGCACCGACCAGAACAAGAAGTACGTGATGGTCGTGAACAAGGAGAACAAGGCCGAATATCGCGAAGTCTCGCTCGGCGTCGCTGTCGACGGCCTGCGCGTGGTCACCGCCGGCCTGAAGCCGGGCGAGCAGATCGTCGTCAAGGGAATGCAGCGCATTCGCCCCGGCGCGCCTGTCGCACCCGAAGTGATTGCGATGGACGCGAACTGACGCAGAGCGTTCCCCATCAACAACGTTATTGCGAGCGAAGCGAAGCAATCCATCGCTGAGAAAAGAAAAGCTGGATTGCTTCGTCGCTACGCTCCTCGCAATGACGGCATCAGACAGTCGACTGCAACAAAAACAATAATGAGATGACGTCATGAATATCTCGAGATTTTTTATCGACCGGCCGATTTTCGCCGGCGTGCTGTCGGCGCTGATCCTGCTTGCGGGTTTGCTGTCGCTGCCTGCGCTGCCGATCTCCGAATATCCGGAAGTTGCGCCGCCCATCGTAACGGTACGCGCGCTCTATCCCGGCGCCAACCCCAAGGTCATCATTGAATCGGTCGCGACGCCGCTCGAAGAGCAGATCAACGGCGTCGAGAACATGCTTTATATGAACAGCCAGGCGACCACCGACGGCGTGCTGACCCTCAACGTCACCTTCCGTCTCGGCACCAATCCCGACCTTGCGCAGCAGATGGTTCAGAACCGCGTCTCGCAGGCGGAGTCGCGGCTGCCGGCGGTGACGCGCCAGCTCGGCATCACCACGGTGAAGAGCTCGCCAAACATCACGCTGGTGGTGCATCTGCTGTCGCCGAACGACCGCTACGACACCACCTACCTGCGCAACTTCGGTGTGCTCAATGTGAAGGACCGCCTCGCCCGTATCCGCGGCGTCGGTCAGGTCCAGATCTGGGGCGCCGGCGATTACGCCATGCGCGTCTGGCTCGACCCGCAAAAGGTGGCCGAGCTCGGTCTGTCACCCGGTGACATCACCCGCGAAATCCAGGCGCAGAACGTCGAGGCCGCGGCCGGCACCGTCGGCGGCGCGCCGAACTCCGCTGACGTCACGTTGCAGATGCCGCTCAACGCGCAGGGCCGCCTGAAGGACGAGCAGGAATTCGGCGATATCGTCATCAAGACCGGGCAGAACGGTGAAATCACCCGTCTGCGCGACGTCGCACGGATCGAGCTTGGCGCGTCCGAATATGCGCTGCGTTCGCAGATCGACAACAAATCCGCGGTCGGCATCGGCATCTTCCAGGCACCCGGCGCCAACGCGCTCGCGATCGCCGACGAAGTCCACTCGGTCATGAAGCAGATCAAGGCGAACATGCCGGAGGGCGTCGATTATCGCATCGCCTACGATCCGACGCGGTTCATCCGCGCGTCGATCGAAGCCGTGATCCACACCCTGCTTGAGGCCATCGCGCTGGTGGTGCTGGTCGTCATCCTGTTCCTGCAGACCTGGCGCGCGTCGATCATTCCCCTGATCTCGGTGCCGGTCTCGATCATCGGCACCTTCGCGGTGCTGCTGCTGTTCGGCTATTCGATCAACGCGCTGAGCCTGTTCGGGCTGGTGCTCGCCATCGGCATCGTGGTCGACGACGCCATCGTCGTGGTCGAGAACGTCGAGCGCAACATCGAGGAAGGATTGTCGCCGCGCGATGCGACCTATCGCGCCATGAACGAGGTGTCGGGACCGATTATCGCCATCGCGCTGGTGCTGGTCGCGGTGTTCGTGCCGCTCGGCTTCATCAGCGGCCTCACCGGCCAGTTCTACAAGCAGTTCGCCATGACCATCGCGATCTCGACGGTGATCTCCGCGATCAACTCGCTGACGCTGTCGCCGGCACTCGCAGCCCTTCTGTTGAAGGGCCACGATCAGCCGAAGGATGCGCTCAGCCGCGGCATGGACAAGGTCCTCGGCGGCTTCTTCCGGCGGTTCAACAACCTCTTTCAGAAGGCTTCGGATTCCTACAGCGGCGGCGTCAAGCAGGTGATCTCACGCAAAGCCGCGGTGATGGGCGTCTATCTGGTGCTGATTGGCGTCACCGCGGTGCTGTTCAGGGTCGTCCCCGGGGGTTTCGTGCCGTTGCAGGACAAGCAGTATCTGATCGGCTTTGCCCAGCTTCAGGAAGGCGCCACGCTCGACCGTACCGAAGAGGTGATGCGGCGAATGTCCGAGATCGCCATGCAGCAGCCCGGCGTTGAAAGCGCCGTAGCCTTCCCGGGCCTGTCGATCAACGGCTTCACCAACTCGTCCAGCGCAGGCATCGTGTTCTCGACGCTGAAGCCCTTCGGGGAACGCAAGGACCCGTCGCTCAGCGCCAACGCCATCGCTGCGGAGCTGAACAAGAAGTACACGGTCATTCAGGATGCCTTCGTGGCCATGCTGCCGCCGCCGCCGGTCGACGGCCTCGGCACCACCGGCGGCTTCAAGCTCCAGCTCGAAGATCAGGTCGGCCTCGGCTACGAGGCGCTGGACGAAGCCAAGAAGGCCTTCCTCGCAAAAGCGATGCAGGCGCCGGAGCTGACGGGATTGTTCTCGAGCTACAAGGTCGACGTCCCGCAGCTTTACGCGGACATCGACCGCACCCGCGCGCGTCAGCTCAACGTGCCGATCACCAGCATCTTCGAGACGCTGCAGGTTTACCTCGGCTCGTACTACGTGAACGACTTCAACAAATTCGGCCGCGTCTACTCGGTGCGCGTGCAGGCCGACGGCAAGTTCCGCGCAAGGCCGGAAGATGTCGGTCAGCTGAAGGTCCGCTCGACCACCGGCGAAATGATTCCGCTCTCGGTGCTGTTGAAGCTGCAATCCGCCGCCGGTCCTGAAAGCGCGATGCGCTATAACGGCTTCCTCGCGGCGGACATCAACGGCAACAACGCGCCGGGCTATTCCACCGGCCAGGCCCAAGCAGCGGTCGCACGCATCGCCAACGAGACGCTGCCCAAGGGCATCGGCTTCGAGTGGACCGACCTGACCTATCAGGAGATCATCGCAGGCAACACCTCGCTCTACATCTTCCCGATCGTGATGCTGCTGGTGTTCCTGGTGCTCGCTGCGCAGTATGAAAGCCTGATGCTGCCGCTGGCGATCATCATGATCGTGCCGATGTCGCTGCTGGCCGCGATGTTCGGGGTCTGGATCACCGGCAACGACAACAACATCTTCACCCAGATCGGCCTGTTCGTTCTGGTCGGGTTGTCGGCGAAGAACGCGATCCTGATCGTGGAGTTCGCGCGCGAACTTGAGTTCGCCGGGCGCACGCCGATCGCCGCGGCGATCGAGGCCAGCCGTCTGCGGTTGCGGCCGATCCTGATGACGTCCATCGCCTTCATCATGGGTGTGGTGCCGCTGGTGACGTCTGTCGGCGCAGGCGCGGAGATGCGTCACGCCATGGGCATCGCGGTGTTCTCCGGCATGATCGGCGTCACGGCGTTCGGTATTTTCTTCACGCCGGTGTTCTACGTCCTGCTGCGGGGCCTCACCGGTAACAAGCCGCTGGTCCAGCACGGCGACAGCCCGATCGAGCCAGTCCCGGTCGCTCATACCGCACCTCATGCGCTGAAGGACGCGGCTGAATAGCCTGCCATGCCCGGCAGGCCACACGATGGCGCAAAGCTGCATTGCCCGTGACAGCGATGTGCCCGCGACGAAGCGATCCGGTCCTTGCCCCTCCAAGCCGGATCGCTTCAGTCGCACCTTCTGCAAAAGAAAATGGCCGGGAATCACCCCGGCCATTTTTATTCTTCAGATCGCGAAGATGGTCAGCTCAATTTCTTCGCCAAAGCGCGAAACTTCTCGAGCTGGTCTGTCTTCAGCGCGCGATTCTCGTCGCGGCCGACGAACACCTTGAACATCACGCCGCCGTCGACGTTAAGAAACGCCGCAAAGGCCGACGGCTTGCCCATGAACGGGCGTTCGACGAAGGCGATGCCGCCGCAGCGCTCATGGCGCAGATGGCCGTGCATCCCCTTCGGCTTCATGATGTTGTAGTAGCCACGCCCGATCTCGCCGCCGCCCACCGGCTCGGTGACCTCGAAGATGCCGTCCTCGGTGTGGATGATCAGCGTCACCTCGCCCCATGTCGCGATGTCCTGCATCGCGGGCACGAAGGCCGAGCCCGGCGCAAAGCTGCGCATCTCGTCCGGCAGCGCCTCGATCACGGCACGCGCCGTGACGTTCTTCTCCCGTGCGACGTCTTCGATGACGCCGCCCGGATTTTCCGCCATGTGCTTTTTCAGATCGGCCAGATCAGTGCTCAGCATGGATCAGGCCGCCGCACTGGACTTGCGCTCGGTCTGGATCACCTCGAAGCCCTCGAACTTCGGATGGCCGAGATAAAGGCTCTCGCCGGTCTGGTTGTCGGCGCGGGCATGCGCCTTGCGGAATTGCTCAGACTTGGTCCAGGCCTCGAACGCCGCCTTGTCCGCCCACAACGTATGAGTTGAATACAGCGTGTGATCGTCAGCTTTCGGCCCGCGCAGCAGATTGAATTCGATGAAACCCGCGAGTTCGCTGAGATAGGATTCGCGCGTCGACCACACGGTCTCGAACGCCTGCTCGGAGCCTGTCTTCACCTGAAAACGGTTCATCGCGATAAACATTGGTCTTCTCCTGTTTGTCTCATTGTAAGGCCGAATGGCCGGTTATCAAAGTGTCGTTCACGAGAGCCTGCGCTGAAACGCAGCGAGCCGCGCAGAAAAGCTCTGCGCGGCAACCTCTTTTGCTTTTCAAAAAGCAGTGACTGATCGTTCTGCGTTCAGCTTCCTCCGAAGTGGTATTTGAGCCCGGCCTTGTAGACGATGCCCGCGCCGGCGCTGGCCCACAGCACGTCGTTCTGCGGAGACGTGAAGTCGGCGGCGCGCGGAATGGCATAAGGCCGGTAGTACTGGTTCAGAAGATTCTCGACCGAGAAGTTCAGCGCGAAATCCTTGGTCGGCTTCACTTGCAGATAGAGGTTGACCAGATCGTAGGACGTGCCGGGCAGATACGTGACCGGGATGTCGGTATTGCTCTTCACCGACGTCCACATCGCCGACAGTACGACCTGATTGTCGAGGAAGCGCAGGCCCGCGGTCGTCGTCACCTTCTGCGGCTGGATGCTGTACAGGCCGATGTTGGTCTGGGTGTTCTTGCCTTCCTGCAGCGTCACCGACACACCGACGAAGAAGTCGTTGGCATCGTACATCGTTTCAGCTTCGAAGCCCTGGATCCGGGCATGTGCGATGTTCTGATACTGAAGATACGTGGTCGGAAACACGCCCGGAATCGGCGGGAAGGAATTGAACGGAGGCCCGGTGAACTGGACGCTGTCGATATAGTCATCGACGTCGTTGCGGAACACGTTGAACTTGCCGCGGAAGCTGTCGCCGGCTCTGAACAGACCGTTCTGCTTGATGTTGACGCCGACCTCCTTGGTCTTGCCGACTTCAGGACGCAGATTGGGATTCGGCAGGAAGCAGAAGAAACCGCGCGTGCCATCGGGGCAGATCGAAAAGTCGCCTTGCCCGGCGCCGGTCGCGACGTGAGCACCGTTCACGAGCGTCTCGGTGATCGAAGGCGCGCGATATCCCTCGGCGTAGCTGATGTAGGGCGTCATCACGGCAGCGGGCATCAGCCCGACAGTGATTTTCGGCGAGAAGCGGTCGCCGCTGGCGGACCCCGCCGACGAGTTTAATTGATAGTTGTCGTAACGGACCGCACCTACCATCTCGAGCAGCGAGGTGTAGTTGGTCTTCCACTGAACGAACGCGCCGGTGACCGTGCGTTCACCGCCGGGCGTGGTCTTGTTGGAGTTGCCGCTCTTGTCGAAGGTTGAAACGTCGTCGCGGAAACCGTCACCGCCGTAAGTCACGGCATGACGCCAGTCGCCGGTTTCAAAGCGGGACGTGTTGTGAACATCGAAACCGAAGGTGTCGATCAGATAGCCGCGCTGGTCGCCGACGCAGCCGGTGATGCTGTTGCCCGGTTGACCGCCGGTGCAGTTGCCGGTGGCCAGTGCGGAGTTGTGCAGGGTCTTGACCTGCTGGCTGTCGGTCCGATTCCAGTAGATTTTCGCATCCCAGTCGAAAATCTGATCGTCAGGCCGGGAGTACTTCCAGCCGAGCGTTGTCGTGTAGTTCTTCAGGTTGGTCGCATACACCGAGGTGCCGTTGCCCGCAGAGCCCGGCTGCGCGAAAGGCTGTCCCAGCGGGCGGCGCGGCTGGCCGACATTGTAGATGTCTTCCTGGAAGATTCCGCCGAGCTTGATTTCATGACCGTCGGCAGGACGAACGGTCAGCTTTGCGATACCGCTCGACAGCCGCTGCGCGGTGTTCTCGACCGGAATGCCAAGACCGTCCTTGTAGTTGTCCTGCGTCGAGTAAGTGCCGCCCGCGAACACGTCGACATTCGGATTGACGTGGACGCCGCCGAAGATCGAGCCCAGCGCGCGGCCGTGGTTGGTGCCGAAGATCGTATTGGTATCGACGCCCCAGCGCTCCCCGGGACGCACCACATCCTGGATATCCTTGGTGCGGAACGACGCCACGCCGCCGATCGCGCCCGAGCCATAGATGTTGGCCGTCGGGCCGCGCACGATGTCGATGCCGCCGATCAGTTCTGGATTGAGGAAGAACGAACCGTTCGAGTTGTGGCCGGTGCGCTGATAGTTCTGGCGTGCGCCATCGACGACGACCGCAACGCGGCCGAAGTCCTGCAGGCCGCGAATATTGATCGATGTCGATGGATCGTCGCCGCGATCCTGTATCCAGACACCTGGCATGGTGTAGACGAGATCGCCGATGCGCGTGGCCTGACGTCCCTGAATCTGCTCCAGCGTCATGACGCTGACCGGCGCCAGCGCATCGATCGCGCGCTCCTGGGTTTTGGATGCGGCAACCGTGATTTCATCCAGCGACTGATAGACCGGCTGGCCGATCTGCGCGTTGGCATTCATTGGATTGCTCGGCACCGGCACTTCCGCCATCGGCGCGCCCGCGCGTTTGCGCTTGATCGGTTTCGGCTTGGCAGGTTGCACGGAAGCATCGGCAGATTGCGCATGCACCGGTGTGGCCGCGACCACTCCCCCCAGCGCAACAACAGACACGGATAATAGCAGCGCGCACGCGCGCGCATTCAGCCCCAGCATGACAGCCCCAAATCTCAACTTGTTTTTGCGTGATGCGGCTGGCGGGCATCGCCCGAAGGCGGCTGGCTGGCTGTCGTAGAATCCCGTTGGTCTGCGCCAACGCGTTGCCACTTTTCGTAAAATGATCGGGCTGGGTCAAGCCGACGAACGATCAGTTTAAACCTATTGTAAACTGGAGTGTTGGAATTCGCGCGCCGACAAACCTAAGAACAACATGACTTCCAAAACTGGACGCGCAAAACGTATGAATGCTGGCTCTCCTCACGATCCCGACGGCTCCTCGGGCAAAGATGCCGGCGATAAATCTAGAACGACTCTAATTGAGCGTTCGATCCCTTTGACGGATAACCATATCAACAGCCGCGACCTGTTCCTCACCTCGCGCGAGATCATGATCGTGCACGGCGAGGACACGTATCGTCTGCGGTTGACTGCGCAAAACAAGCTGATCCTGACCAAATGAAAAGCAGAACGCCGGCTTCCCGAACGATTGGCGCGACGTTTGGCGTCACATTCGCCCTCACTGCTGGCCTTTGCGTCAGCGTCGTCTCGTTTGCGGCGGCGCGCGCCGAAGGTATCATCATCCACGACGCACGCGGCCGCGACGTAACCATCGGCAACACGTCGCGCATCATCTCGATCGGCGGCGCGATCACCGAGATTCTGTATGCGCTCGGTCTTCAGGACAAAATCGTCGGCATCGACAGCACGAGTCTTTATCCGCCGAAGGCGCTCGGCGAAAAGCCGAATGTCGGATACATGCGGCAATTGAGCGCAGAAGGCGTGCTCGGCCTTAACCCGCAATTGATCCTTGCGATCGAAGGCTCCGGCCCGAAGGAAACTCTCGAAGTTATCGAGGCGGCAAAAATTCCGTTTGTGTCGTTCCCCGAGACTTACACGGAGCAAGGGCTGATCGATAAGATCAAGCTGGTTGCGCATGCGATGGATGCGGACGCACGCGGCGCCTGTCTCGCTGCCGCAGTCAGCAGCGACCTCGCCGAACTCAAGAAATTGCGCGACGGCGTCAAGCAGCCCGCGCGCGTGATGTTCGTGATGTCGTTCCTCAACGGGCGGCCGATGGTCGCCGGACACAAGACCGCGGCGAACGAGATCATCAAGCTCGCCGGCGGCGTGAATGCGGTGGATGGCTTCGACGGCTACAAGCCGGTCAACGACGAAGCCATCGTCGCGGCCAGGCCGGACGTCATTCTCACCATGCAGCGCGGCCGCGAGCAGCTCGAGGCGGAGGCTGTGTTCGCCAATCCGTCATTCGCGCTGACGCCTGCCGCCGCGAAGAAATCATTCGTCGCGATGGACGGGCTGTACCTGCTCGGCTTCGGACCGCGCACCGCCGCCGCAGCCCGCGATCTCGCGCTGTCGCTTTATCCCGGCCTCAACGAGAAGGCTGCGACGTGGAAGCCGGCGGCGCTTTCCGTCGACTGCCATAAATGACGGTGACAGAAACGACGCCATTGGCTTCTGCCAGACCCGGTGGGTCCATGCGCCCCTCCGCAATTGCCGTATACGCTGTTCTGACCGCGGGTGTACTCGCAGTCGCGCTGCTGGCGACCACCGTCGGCGCGGCCGGCATTCCGCTGCACCGTCTTGCGGCTGCGCTCGGACTGAATATCGCCGGCGCCGATCCCGCGTTGCTCGCGCGTGACGAACTCGTGCTGTGGTCAATCCGGATACCGCGCATCGCGATTGCCGGCATGATCGGAGGCCTGCTCGCACTGTCCGGCGCCATCATGCAGGGCCTGTTCCGCAATCCTCTTGCCGATCCGGCGCTGGTCGGCGTCTCGAGCGGCGGCGCGTTTGCCGCCGCATCAGCCATCGTGATCTCGGACAGTGCGTGGGGCGCGAGCTTCCGCTTCATGCAACTGGAGTTGTTGCCGGTCGCAGCGTTCGCAGGCTCGCTGCTGACCACCACCATCCTCTACAAGATCGCCAGCCGCGAGGGCCGCACCTCGGTTGCGATTTTCCTGCTCGCAGGGCTCGCCATCGCGGCCATTGCCAACGCCGGCATCGGGCTTCTGGTGTTCGTCGCCGATGACCGCCAGTTGCGCGACATCACCTTCTGGCTGCTTGGTTCGTTGAGTGGCGCGACCTGGCCGAAAGCCGGGATGGTCGCACCCGTCGCGTTGCTTGCGGTGCTGGCGATCCCGCTGATAGCGCGCGGTCTCGATGTGCTGGTGCTGGGTGAAGCGGAAGCCTTTCACACCGGCGTCGATGTCGAGCGGCTGAAGAAGATCTCGATCGTGCTGATTTCCGCGATGACCGGCGTCGCAGTGTCGATCTGCGGCGTGGTCGGCTTTGTCGGCATCGTGGTCCCGCATCTGTTGCGCATTGTCATCGGGCCAGGCCACCGGCTGCTGCTGCCCGCCTCGGTTTTCCTTGGAGCCATTCTCCTTATATTGGCCGATACCATCGCGCGCGTATTGGCCGCGCCCGCCGAGGTGCCGATCGGAATTCTCACCGCTGCGCTTGGCGCACCGTTCTTCCTATTTATCCTGCTGCGGCAACGAAAGCTGATCGCGTCGTGACCTCCTCTCGCCCCGCGCTGATCGAGGCCGATGCGGTCTGCATGAAAGTCCGGCAGGCGACGCTGCTCGATCGCGTGAGCGCACGGGTGCATGGCGGCGAAACCGTCGCCATCGTCGGACCCAACGGCGCGGGAAAGTCGACATTGCTGCGGCTGTTGTCCGGCGATCTTCGCTGCACGGGCGGCGGTGTCCGTCTCAAGGGCCGGGACCTCGCGTCGTTCTCCTCGCGCGATCTCGCGAACCACCGCGTCATGCTGTCCCAGCACGTCAATGTCTCTTTCCCGTTCACGGTCGAGGAGATCGTCGCCATGGGCGCCGGCGATCGCCCACGCTCCATCGCAGCACCGCTGGCTGATGCCGCCATTGCCGAACTGGATCTGACACCGTTCCGCCACCGTGAATTGCCGACTCTGTCGGGCGGCGAACAGCAGCGCGCGCATTTCGCACGTGTTCTTGTTCAGCTTGCCTGCGGCGAAGCCGAACAGGGCCCCGGCGTTCTGCTGCTGGACGAGCCGACCTCCAGCCTCGATCTGCGCCATCAGATCAATCTCGTCGAAACTGCAAAGCGCCGGGCGCGCACCGGCACCGCGGTGGTCGCGGTGCTGCACGATCTCAATCTTGCCGTGCGCTTCGCCGACCGCATCATCGTTCTGCGCAAGGGAACGGTCGCCGCCGACGGCAGCCCTGCCGAGACGATCACCAACGAAATGATCCGCGACGTGTTTGATGTCGAGACCAGCATCGGCTCCGAAGACGGCCAGCCCTACGTGCTGCTTCAGCGCATGCAGTAATGCCTTTACGGCGACCGCTCACCGTGCGTTTTCATATTCCGCACATCGAATTCAACACGCTGGATACTGCGCCGCACGCGCGGCCGATTGCCGTTTCGGCTCGCATCCGTTATGTCTGATCGAGATACAGCTCCGGCCTCCTGCATTGCAGCACGCACAACATCGGATGTTTAACATCGGATGATTGTAGCCATGAACGCCGGTGTGCTAGCGTCCCTGCATGAAGTCGCCGGTCAAGCCTCGCCCGAAAACCGCCAGCAAGCTCGTGAAGCCCGGCCGCATCCAGGCCGTGCTGCGCACGCTCGGCAGCGAGATCGCACAGGATCTGATTCCGGTCGGCTCGACGCTGCCGCCAGAGCACGATCTTGAAAGCCGCTTCGGCGTCGGACGCGGCGTGGTGCGCGAGGCGATCAAGACGCTCGCCGCCAAGGGACTGGTCAGCGTCCGCCCCCGCCACGGCACCCATGTGCGGCCGCGCGGCGACTGGAGCCTGCTCGACCGCGATGTGCTGAGCTGGCTGATCAGCAAAGACGAGCCCAATCGCGATCTGCTGCTTGCGCTTCAGGAAGTGCGCCTGATCATAGAGCCGGCAGCCGCCGCTCTCGCCGCCGAACGCGCAACAGCCAAAGACCGCCGTCGCATCATGACCGCGCTCGCCGCGATGGAAGCCTCGCACGACGTGCCGACCGCCATCATCGCGGACAAGGCCTTTCATCTCGCGATCATCGACGCCACGCATAATCCGGTGCTTCAAGGGTTTCGCGGCGCCATCGACACCATCCTGAGCGCCGTGTTCATGGTCGCCACCGGCAGCCCGGGCTGGTTCAACGAGAATCTGCCGAACCACGCCATCGCCGCGCGCGCCATTGATGAGGGCAATGCCGAGAAAGCCCGCGCAGCGATGCAGCAGGTGCTCGGCTACACGCAGTTCAAGCTGTCGACGAAGAGGAAATACGGACGCAACGCGAAAATCTCGCCGCGCCAACAGACGGTCAACGGCAAGCTCAGGAAGAAGCGCGTCGCATGATGCGACCGCAGACCCGCGCCTGTGACACCCGGTTCGCGGTACGAACCGGCACGCCGCGGCGCGCCTGCGAGGGCATGCTCAACGCGCGGTTGGCATTGATGCAAGTCCTTTGTGCAAATTCTGCAACGCCTGTTCGCATCAACTCCCGTGCACGCTTTCGTCGCACGCCTGGACAACCGGAATCGTAGACGCGCGCCAAAAGCCCGCTTAAGCTGGCATCGAACCACTGACATCCGGCAAACGGATGCGGACACAAAGAACCGGCACGACCGGACAATTCGGGAGGAACAATATGAAGCGCTTCACGCGAACACTTGGGTTGCTGACGGCCTGCTCCGCCGCTGCTTTGGCTTTCACCGGCCCGTCATCGGCACAGGAGACCTTCAAGGTCGGCATCGTCACATTCCTGTCGGGTCCCGCAGCCGAGAGCTTCGGCGTCCCGGCCGGCAAGGCTGCCGAATTCGTCATCGGCGAACTGAACAAGGGCGCCGGGCCGGCTCCCTACAATAAAGTCGGCTTCGGCGGCATGAAGATCGAGCCCGTCGTCATCGACGAGAACGGCGGCGCGACCAAGCAGGTGCAGGAGCTGCGCAACCTCTATCAGCGCGACAATGTCGATGCCGTCATCGGCTATATCGGCTCCGGCGACTGCCTTGCGGTTGCTCCCATCGCGGAAGAACTGAAGAAGCCGCTGTTCCTGTTCGACTGCGGAACGCCGCGTATCTTCGAGGAAGCGAAATACAACTACGTCTTCCGCACGGCTGCCCACGCCACCCAGGATAACGTCGGGCTGATCCGCTACATGAAGCAGAAGAACATCAAGATGGATACGTTCTCGGCCATCAACCAGGATTACGCCTGGGGCCAGGACAGCCGGGCCGACTTCGTCGCGGCCGCGGCCCAGCTTTATCCAAATGCGAAGCTCAATGCCGATCTGCTGCCGAAGTTCGGCGCCGGCCAGTACGGCACCGAGATCTCGGCGCTGGTGTCCGCCGGCTCTGATGTCGTCTATTCCAGCCTTTGGGGCGGCGACCTGCAGGCCTTCATTCTGCAGTCGGTGCCACGCGGCCTCGCCAAGCGCAGCCAGCTCGTCCTCAGCGCCGCCGACCACGTCCTGCCGCCGCTCGGCGACAAGATGCCAGATGGCGTCATTATCGGCGCACGCGGTTCCTATGGTCTGATGTCGCCGAAGACCCCGCTCAACGAGTGGTTCTTCAACGGCTATGAGAAGGCCCACGGCACCTATCCCGTGCAGGCGTCCTATCGCGTCACGCAGTCGATCCTCGGCGTGAAGAGTGCGGTCGAGAAGGCGATGGCGAAGAACGGCGGCAAGAAGCCGAGCGCTGATGAACTGGTCGCTGCGATGACCGGCTCCGAGTGGGAGAGCCCAGGCGGCCTGATCCAGATGAAGAACGGCGACGGCCATCAGGCCATCCAGCCGATCTCGTTCAGCCGCACCAAGTACAACGCCGAAAAGAAGCGCGTCGATCTGGTGGATATCGTCAACTTCGAAGCCGAATGCGTCAACCCGCCTCCGGGTGTGAAGGCGATCGACTGGATCAAGGGCGGAATGAAGAACGACAAGTGCAAGTAATCTCCTGCGCTTGATGGCCACCGGGCGGCGCGACGATGTGAATCTCGCGCCGTCTATCTCTTCGCTGCAACTCCGGCCTGAATCACGTTCATGAATACGTTTCTTACGGTCATCCTCGACGGCCTGATCCAGGCATCATGGCTCTTTATTGTGGCGCTGGGCCTGACCCTCGTTTTCGGCGTGCTCAAGATTCTCAACATCGCGCATGGCGGCTTCTACGCGCTCGGCGCCTATCTCGCCGCGACCGTCGTCACGATGGCCGCGGCGCACAAGGTGCCGCCGGGGCTCGGCTTTGTCCTGATGCTGGTGTCGGTGGCCGCTATCGCCGCAGTCATCGGCCTCCTGATGGAGCGCGGGCTCATCAAACTTTTCTATGGCCGCGATGAAGTCGTGCTGCTGCTGGTGACCTACGCGGTATTTCTGATTTTTGAGGACGCGACCAAACTGATCTGGGGCGTCAATCCGATCTATGCGAACCAGCCCTATGAACTGTTCGGCAATGCCGAGTTCGCCGGGTTGTTCTACGTCGGCTACGATCTCATGCTGATCCCGTTTTCGGCTGTGATCGGTTTCGCGGTGTGGTTCGCCCTCAACCGCACCACCACCGGAAAGATCGTCACCGCCGTGATCCATAACGCCGAAATGAGCGCGAGCATGGGCGTGAAGATCAATCGCGTCTACGCGCTGGCCTTTGCCTTTGGCGTCATGCTCGCGGCGCTGGCCGGCGGCCTGACTGCGCCGAAGATTTCGGTTCAGCCCGGATTGAGCTCGGAGATTATCATCCTGAGTTTCGCCATCGTGGTGATCGGCGGCCTCGGCAGCATCGAAGGCGCCGCCGTCGGCGCCATCCTCGTCGGCATGGCGCGGGCCGCCTCGGTCCACCTGCTGCCGCAGGCCGAGCTGTTCATGATCTATCTTATCATGGCCGCGGTGCTGATGTTCAGGCCGGAAGGTCTGTTCCGCCGTGAAGTCGCGAGGCGCATCTGATGAAGTACGCCACGCACCCTCTCGCTCTTCTGGGCGTTGTCGTTCTCGCCGTGCTGTTCGGCCGCATCATTCCGGCATGGACGCTGTCGCTCGCGACCGTCGCTGCCTCCAAGGCGCTTGTCGCGCTCGGCATCGTGGTGCTTGCGCGGACAGGCAACGTCTCATTCGGACAGGGCCTGTTCTATGCCGGCGGCGGCTATGGCGTCGCGCTGATCGCCATCACCTTCGGCGTCACAGACGCCGTCGCGCAGGTGCTGATCGGCGCGGTGTTCGGGGGCCTGCTTGGCCTGATCATCGGCCCGCTGATTGCGCGTTACACCGGCATCTTCTTCGGCATGCTGACGCTGGCGCTGTCGATGGTGCTTTACGGCGCGTTGGTCAAGACAACCATTCTCGGCGGGTCGGACGGCTTCAATGTCGGCCGCCCCACCCTGTTCGGCGCGGTGTTCAACGATCCGCGCGAGGCAGACTTCATGCTTTATGCGGTGTCGATCGTCGCCACTGGCCTTGCGGGCATCTTCGCGACCATCCTGTTCCGCTCGCAGTTCGGGCTGACAAGCCTTGCGGTGCGCGAAAACAACCTTCGTGTCGAGTATCTCGGCACCTCGGCGAACCGCATCGTCACCATCAACTTCGTGATCGCCGCGACCTTCGCAGGCGCCAGCGGCGCGCTCGCTCTGATGGCGCAGCGGCATATCGATCCTGAATTTGCCTACTGGACCACGTCCGGCGAATTCGTCTTCGTCGCCGTCCTTGCCGGAACGCAGAGCGTCGCGGCGGTATTCGTGTCAGCGCTCGCCCTCGAACTGGTGCGCTCGTTCTCGAACCTCTACCTTCCGAACACATGGCAGCTCGTGCTTGGCGTGTTCCTGCTGGCGGTCATCCTGTTCCTGCCGCGGGGCATCGGCTCGCTCTGGAGCGGGAAAAAACGTAAAGTGTCCGAACCGCGACCGGACGCGGCCATCGCCGAGAAAGGATCGGCGTCATGAAGCCCGTCCTCTCCGTGCGCGGACTCCAGAAGCGTTTCGGCGCGGTGGTCGCCGCCGACAATGTCAGCATCGATATCCCCGCCGGTCAAAAGCTCTGCCTGATCGGCGCGAACGGCGCCGGCAAGACCACCTTCGTCAACATGGTGACGGGCTACATGAAGCCCGACAGCGGGGCGATCGAACTCGACGGCTCGCCGATCGGCCGGCGTTCGCCGCGCGATGTCGCCAGGCTCGGAATCTCGCGCTCGTTCCAGATCCCGCAGCTTTTCATCGAACTGACTGCTGCCGAAAACCTCACTGTCGCGGTTTCCAGCGCCGCAGGCGGACGGCTGTCGTTGACGGTTCCGGCGGAAGCCGGCGATCGGCATGACAAAGCGCTGGCGTTGCTGGATCGCTTCGGTCTCAAGGGGCACGCCGATCGGCCGGTGTCCGAACTGGCCGGCGGCGTCCGCAAACTGGTCGACATCGCCATGGCGCTGGCGCGGCGTCCGAAACTGCTGCTGCTGGACGAGCCGACCTCCGGCGTTTCGGCCGAAGAGAAATTCGCCACCATGGACCGCGTCATCAACGCCGTCTCGGAAGAGGCCGCCACCATCGTCTTCGTCGAACATGACATGGATATCGTCAGCAAATATGCCGACCGTGTCGTCGCCTTCTACAACGGCCGCATCCTGGCCGACGGCGAGCCGTCAACGGTGCTGAAAGACAATGAAGTCCGCCGTTATGTGACAGGAGGCGCAAAATGACCGCTTCCCGCTCCCTGCTCGAGATCGACAATCTCGCGGTCGAAATCCAGTCGATGCCAGCGCTGCGCGGCTTCACCATGCATCTCACAGAGGGCGGCATGGTCAGCCTGGTCGGCCGCAACGGCGCCGGCAAGACCACCCTGATGCGCTCGATCATGGGTCATCTCACACCGAAGCGCGGCACGATCCGTTTCGGCGGCGAGGATCTGGCGGCCTTGCCGCGTCACGCCCGCGCGGGTCTCGGCATCGGCTACATGCCGGAAGACCGCGGTCTGGTGCCGCAACTGACGGTGGAGGAGAATATTCTTCTGCCGCTGTGGGTCGCGAAGGATGTCGACCGCAAGGCGCGGCTGGATTTCGTCTACGAGGTGATCGGCGAGCTCGTCGCCATGCGCGATCGCAAGGCGCTGCTGCTCAGCGGCGGGCAACAGAAGCTGGTGGCGCTGGGCCGCGCGCTGGGCATTGGAACCAGGTGCCTGCTGCTCGACGAGCCATTCGAAGGAATCGCACCTGCCCTGTCCGAGAGAATCTCCGACGTGCTTGCCTCGCTCAAGGGCAAGGGTTTAACTGTGTTGATGTCGCAATCCGATTTGAATCATTCGCATAGTTTGTTCGATGCAGAATTTGTGATCGAGCGCGGGGCTAATTTTTCAACCTGACGCGCCGATCAGGACAGGTAGCTTAAATCCATGGACTGGTCGAAATACCCGATTCCGGCAATGCGGCTGGAAACCCGCTTCGGCGACCGTATCGTGCCCGCCTTCGAGAGCCGCCCGGCGAACATCTGGGACATGGTCGCTGAAGCCGCAGCGCGCAATCCGGATGGCGAGGCGCTGGTCTGCGGCGATGAACGGATGACATGGCGCGAGGTCGCGCAGAAATCCGCGCAGGTCGCAGCCGGCTTCAAGGAGATCGGGTTGAAGCCCGGTGACCGTATCGCGCTCCTGCTCGGAAACCGCATCGAGTTCGTGCTCGCGCTTTATGGCGCGGCGCATCTGGGTCTCGTCAGCGTGATGCTGAGCACGCGGCAGCAGAAGCCCGAGATTGCCTATGTTCTGGCAGACTGCGGCGCGGCGCTGATTATCCATGAAGACGGAATGGCGGACCGGCTGCCCGATCCCAACGAGATTCCAACCCTGCTTCACCGCGTCTCGATCGGCGTAACCGACGGCTCGCTGGCGTTTCAGGATCTGATCGCGACTGAGACGTCGCAAGTACCGGTGGCTGTCGGCGAACAAGACACCGCGATGATTCTCTATACATCGGGCACCACGGGCAAGCCGAAGGGCGCGATGCTCGCCCACTGCAATCTGATCCATTCGGCGATGATCTACGAGGCCTGCCTCGAACTGACACCAGCCGACCGTTCGATTGCGGCCGTTCCACTGGCGCATGTCACCGGCATTGCCGCCAACATCATGGCCATGGCCCGCTGCGCCGGTGCGCTCATCATCGTTGCGGAATTCAAGGCCGCGGAATACCTCAAGATCGCAGCGCGCGAACGCGTTACGCAGACCGTGATGGTGCCTGCGATGTACAATCTCTGCCTGTTGCAGGCGGACTTCGATAGCTACGATCTTTCCGCTTGGCGCATCGGCGGCTATGGCGGCGCGCCGATGCCGGTCGCGACCATCGAGAAGCTGGCGCAAAAGCTTCCCGGACTGAACCTCGTCAACGCCTACGGCTCGACCGAAACGTCATCGCCATCGACGATCATGCCGCCGGCATTCACCGCGAGCCACAGCGACAGCGTCGGCCTGCCCTGTCCCGGCGCGCACATTATCGTTGTCGACGCGACCGGACGCGAACTGCCGCGCGGCGAGATCGGCGAAATCTGGATTCACAGCGGCTCGGTCATCAAGGGTTACTGGAATAACCCGCGCGCGACGGCGGAAAGTTTCACCGCCGGCTACTGGCATTCGGGCGATCTCGGATCGATCGACGAGCAGAATTTTGTTCGCGTGTTCGACCGGCAGAAGGACATGATCAACCGCGGTGGCCTGAAGATCTATTCCGCCGAGGTCGAGTCGGTTCTCGCCAGTCATCCCGACGTGGTGGAAAGCGCCATCGTCGCGCGGCCGTGTCCGGTGCTCGGCGAGCGCGTTCACGCCGTCGTGGTCGTGCGCTCGAACATCGACCAGCCCACCCTGCGTGCGTGGTGCGCCGAGCGTCTGTCTGACTACAAAGTCCCCGAGACTATCGCGATCAGCACCGATCCGCTGCCACGTAACGCCAACGGCAAGGTGATGAAGAAAAATCTGCGCGACGCGCTGGTTGAGTCCTGAGCGAAAACGCCAGACACCGTTTCGCCTTTTGCATCCGGGTTTGCCGCCGTTTCGCCTTTTGCGAAATCAGGACCTTGCGCGGACGCCCTTCGCCCTGGGTGGCTCGGTGGCCTCCGTGTCCCCGGCTGTCTCCTTGATCCGCGCCTTCATCTCGACTAGCGTTTCCAGCGTTGATTCAAGGGCAGCTTTCGGGATGTCGTGGAGCACATCGGTGGCGATGTCGTCCCGCAGACTGTCGAGATCGTCCACCAGCCGCCGTCCTTTGGCAGTCAGAAACAGCCGGTTGGCGCGGCGGTCATTTGGATCGACCCTGCGTTCAAGCAATTTTTGCTCAACCAGTCTATCGAGCAGCCGCACAAGCGAAATCGGCTGAAGCTCAAGCACATCTGCGAGATCGACCTGCATCAGTCCTTCCTGCTGCCGCAATCGGAACAGCACAATCCACTGCGCACGGGTGGTTCCACGGTCCTTCGCCCGCTGATCGATGTGGTTACGCAGGAGGCGCGACGTCTCAACCAGTTGCGCCACCAGTTGCCGTTTCAGATCGAGCCACTGGACGGAGCGCGACATCGAACCTTGCCAATAATTAATGATGCGCCTGCATACTAAGTGCAGGCTTATTAGTTTATGATAGAGGCAGGCCGGCGGAAAAAGCAATCGGGATCTGATATGACAAGGCGTCGCATTCCAGTGTGGGCGTACGTTCTCGCAGCATTACTCCTGATTGGAGGCGTCTGGTTCGGCTGGCCTCGTCAGCAGAATGCGAATGTTGCAAAACCCGCCGCGCCTCCATCGGTTCCGGTCACCGTCGCCAGCGTCACGAAAGTAGACTTTCCGGTTTATCTCACCGGGCTCGGAACGGTGCAGGGCTTCAACACCGTGACCGTGCGGACGCGCGTCGATGGCCAGATCAACCAGATCGCCTTCAAGGAAGGACAGTTCGTCAAGGAAGGCGATCTGATCGCACAGATCGATCCCCGTCCCTTCCAGGCCGCGCTCGATCAGGCCAACGCGAAGAAAACCCAGGACGAGGCTAACCTCGCCAACGCGCAGCGCGATCTTGCACGCTCCACCAAGCTGGGCGAATTCGCCACCAAGCAAACGGTCGATACGCAGACCGCGAATGTCGAACAGCTCAAGGCGCAGATCGCCGCAGATCAGGCCGCGATCTTCAACGCCCAGACACAGCTTGATTACGCCAGCATCCGCGCACCGATTTCCGGCATCACCGGCATCCGTCAGGTCGATGTCGGCAATATCGTCAACGCCGCGACACAGACCGGGATCGTCACCATCGCGCAGGTCGAGCCGATCTCGGTGATCTTCACCGCGCCCGAAGAACAGCTTCCCGATATCGCCGGTGCGCTTCGCCGTGGCGAAACGAAAGTCACCGCGCTGACCACCGACGGACGCAAGGTTCTGTCACAAGGCGTTCTCTCGCTGATGAACAACCAGGTGGACAGCACCAGCGGCACCATCCGGCTCAAGGCGACGTTCGATAACAAGGATCATGCGTTATGGCCCGGCCTGTCAGTATCGACACGCCTTCTCGTCAATACGATCAAGGATGCGACGGTGATGCCGGACGATGCCGTTCAGCATGGCAACGATGGCCTTTACGTTTATGTCGTGACCGATGGCAACAAGGCCGGCCTGCGCAAGATCAAGATAGGGCCATCCACTGACGGCAAAACGCTCGTCGATAGCGGCGTCACGGCCGGCGAACAGGTCGTCACGGCCGGACAGTATCGCGTCCAGCCGGGCTCGGCCTTGACGGTGAATGTCGCAAGCTCGGACCAAACTTCGGCGAAGGCGGATTGACATGAGCGACGGCATCTCCGGTCCGTTTATCCGCTATCCGATCGCAACATCGCTGCTGATGGCCGGCATTCTTTTTGTCGGTCTGGTTGCTTACCCGCTGTTGCCGGTCGCGCCGCTGCCGCAGGTCGACTTTCCGACCATCCAGATTTCGGCCAGCCTGCCCGGCGCCAGCCCGGAGACCATGGCATCCTCGGTTGCGCAGCCGCTGGAACGGCAGTTTGCGCAGATTCCGGGCGTCGCGCAGATGACGTCGACCAGTTCGCTGGGTTCGACGTCCATCACCATCCAGTTCGATCTCAACCGCAGCATCGACGGCGCGGCCAACGACGTTCAGGGCGCCATCAACGCCGCTGGCGGCCAGTTGCCGAAAACGCTCCCGAGCCCGCCGACCTATCGCAAGGTCAACCCGGCGGATTCGCCGATCATGATCCTGTCGGTGACCTCCGAGACGCTGCCGCTGATCGACGTCAACGACTATGCCGATACGCAACTGGCCCAGCAGATGAGCCAGATTTCCGGCGTCGCACAGGTCACCATCGGCGGTCAGCAGAAGCCGGCCATCCGTATCCAGATCGATCCCGCAAAGCTGGTCGCAAAGGGCGTGCAACTGGAGGACGTCCGCAGCCAGATCGCGATCACAACCGTCGATAATCCGAAGGGCAATATCGACGGCAAGACGCGCAGCTACACCATCTACGCCAACGACCAGTTGCCGAAATCCAAGGACTGGAACGACGTCATCATCGCCTACCGCAATGGCGGGCCGTTGCGCATTCGCGACATCGGCCAGGCCGTGTCCGGGCCCGAAGACGCCAAACAGGCCGCATGGGCGAACGGCCAGCGCGGCGTTTTCCTCGTCGTGTTCAAGCAACCCGGCGCCAACGTCATCGACACGGTGGACAAGATCAAGGCGCAGTTGCCGCGGCTGATCGCGGCCATTCCGCCGACGGTCAAGGTCGAGGTCCTGAGCGACCGCACGCAAACCATTCGTGCCGCCGTCGAGGATGTGCAGTTCACCCTTCTGCTCACGATCGCCCTTGTGGTGATGGTGATCTTCGTTTTCCTGCGAAATGTCTGGGCGACCGTCATTCCGAGCATCACGGTTCCCCTTGCCTTGCTGGGCGCCTGCGCCCTGATGTGGGTGTTCGGCTATTCGCTCGACAACCTCTCGCTGATGGCGCTGACGATTTCGGTCGGATTCGTGGTCGACGACGCCATCGTCATGCTCGAGAACATCAGCCGCTATATCGAACAGGGTGAAGACCCGTTTGCGGCCGCCCTGAAAGGCGCCAGCGAAATCGGATTTACGATCGTTTCGATCAGCATCTCGCTGGTCGCGGTGTTGATACCCCTGCTTCTGATGGGCGGCATCATTGGTCGCCTGTTCCGCGAATTCGCCGTCACGCTGGCGATGGCCATTTTCGTGTCGCTGGTTGTCTCGTTGACGCTGACGCCGATGATGGCGTCGCGCTTCCTCAAACCGCATAGCCGCGAGGCCGAGCACGGCAGGCTCTACCAGCTCAGCGAGCGCTTTTTCGACACCATGCTCCGGGGATATGAATGGGGCCTCGACCTCGTGATGCGCTGGCGCTTCACCACGCTGTGTGTGTTCTTCGCGACTGTCGGCCTGTCCGTCTATCTGTTCGTCATCATTCCGAAGGGCTTCTTTCCGCAGCAGGACACTGGCCTGATCACCGGCATCACCGAAGGCGGCCAGGACATCTCCTTCGCCGAAATGTCCCGCCTTCAGGCCCAGATCGGCGGGATCGTCCAGAAGGATCCCGCCGTCGCCTCGATCGCCATGGCAGTCGGTGGCGGCGGCAGCGCCCTCAACAACGGACGCATGTTCATTACGCTCAAGCCGCGCAACGAGCGCGACGTGAGCGCGCAACAGATCATCGCGCGGCTGCGGCCGCAATTTGAAAAACTCGAAGGCGCACGCGTCTTCCTTCAGGCCGCGCAGGACGTCCGCCTTGGCGGCCGCGCCACCCGCACCCAGTTCGAATACACCTTGCAGGACCCCAATCTTGCCGAGCTGAACACCTGGGCGCCCAAGATCCTCGAAAAACTGAAGACCCTGCCCCAACTGCGTGACGTCGCCACGGATCAGCAGACCAACGGCACCACCCTGACCCTGACCATCGACCGCGACACCGCCTCGCGCTACGGCATCCAGCCGCAACTGATCGACGACACATTGAACGATGCCTTCGGTCAGCGGCAGGTCGCGCAATACTTCACGCAGGTGAACAGCTACCACGTCATTCTGGAAATCCTGCCGGAACTGCAAGGCGACACCAAGTCACTTGATAATATCTACATCAAATCGCCGACCACGGGCGACCAGGTGCCGCTGTCGGCTTTCGTCAAATGGACGACAGTCCCGGTCCGTCCGCTCTCGATCAGCCACCAGGGGCAATTCCCGGCGACAACGATCAGCTTCAACCTCGCACAAGGCGCAGCGCTGGGTCAGGCCACCGACGCAATCCAGAACGCCGTCGCGGAACTTGGCGTGCCGCCCACCGTCAATGGCAGCTTCCAGGGCACCGCGCAGGCGTTCCAGCAATCGCTCGGCACCGTTCCGCTGCTGATCATTGCGGCGCTCATCGTCGTCTATCTGATCCTCGGCATTCTTTACGAAAGCTACATCCATCCTCTCACGATCATCTCCACCCTGCCCTCGGCCGGCGTCGGCGCGCTGGCGATGCTGATGCTGTTCGGGTTCGACTTCAGCCTGATCGGCCTGATCGGCATCGTGCTGCTGATCGGCATCGTGAAGAAGAACGGCATCATGCTGGTGGACTTTGCCATCGTCGCAGAGCGCGATGAGGGCCTGTCGCCGGAAGACGCGATCCGCAAGGCCGCCCTGATCCGCTTCCGCCCGATCATGATGACCACAATGGCGGCGCTGCTCGGCGGCGTGCCGCTGATGCTCGGCACCGGAACGGGCTCCGAAATCAGACAACCGCTGGGTTATGCCATGGTCGGCGGTCTGGTGGTCAGCCAGGCGCTGACACTGTTCACGACGCCGATCGTCTATCTCTACCTCGACAAGCTCGCGCACCTGTTCTCGCAGGTTGGCCGCTCGAAACAGCAGCCCCCGCCACCGCGTCTGCCGGACGAGGTTTCAGAAGCTGCGGAGTAATCCCTCCGTCATTGCGAGCGAAGCGAAGCAATCCATTTTGAGAAGAGTGGATTGCTTCGTCGCGAACGCTCCTCGCAATGACGAGTCTTCCTAAACAAAAAAAAGCCGCCGGCATCGCCAGCGGCATTTTCATTTGAAGCGATCCGTGTGATCAACGCTCGGCGAACGCCTTCTCGACCACGAAGTCCGCCGGCTCGCCATGGTTGCCTTCGACAAACCCGCGCTCTTCGAGCAGCTTCTTGGTGTCGACCAGCAGCGCCGGGCTGCCGCACATCATGACGCGGTCCTTCGCCGCATCGAGCGGCGGCAACGAAATATCTTCAAACAGCTTGCCGGAGGTAATCAGGTCGGTGATGCGGCCGCGGTTGCGGAACGGATCGCGCGTCACGGTCGGATAGTAAATGAGCTGGCTGCTCACCATCTCGCCGATCATTTCGTCCTGCGGCAGCTTCTCGGTGATCAGTTCGCCGTAAGCCAGTTCGCGGACATGGCGGCAGCCGTGCAGCAACACGACCTTTTCGAAACGCTCATAGGTCTCAGGGTCCTTGATGACGCTGAGGAACGGAGCGAGGCCAGTGCCGGTGCCGATCAGATAGAGGTTGCGGCCGTCGGTCAGGTTGTCGATCACCAGCGTGCCGGTCGCCTTGCGGCTGACGATGATCTGGTCGCCCTCCTTCAGATGCTGGAGGCGCGAGGTCAGCGGCCCGTCAGCCACCTTGATCGAGAAGAATTCGAGATTCTCCTCGTAGTTCGCGCTCGCGACACTGTACGCGCGCAGCAGCGGCTTCTCATTCACCTTGAGACCGATCATGGTGAACTCGCCATTCCGGAAACGGAACGAGGAATCACGCGTGGTCGTGAAGCTGAAAAGGTTGTCGGTCCAATGATGGACGCTGAGAACCGTTTCCTGATTGAAGTTGCTCATAACCGGACCCATGCTCTTGCAATCGGTGAGCGCACAATCGCCGGACTTGCGGGCGGTCACGCCTCACGCAGAACTTCTCGCCGATGAACTTTGCTGGATGGCCTGCCTTGCAGGCGAAGACGGCGGCAGCATTCACGACGCCGGTGAAATAGCCGAATTTCCGTTTTTGGTCAATTACATACCGCGCCTGCGTCATGCCCCGAAGGCAGACCGGCGTTGCATTCTAAGATCATGTTCGAAGAGAGAAATTTCCTCCCGTACGGAGGCCGCCGGGAGGAAATTTACACTCGATCTAAACGCCCCGATAACCACGGCGCACCTGCGCGGCGTTGGAAACCGGCCTTACTTTTTCACCATCGGGCAGTTGCCCTCGGCGATCGGCCGGAAAGCGTCCTTTGCCGGGATCGTCTCCACCAGCTTGTAGAAGTCCCATGGCGCCTTGGACTCGGCGGGAGTCTTCACCTGGAACAGATACATGTTGTGGATGTGACGGCCGTCCTCGCGGATCGTGCCGTTGCGCGGCTCGCCGATCTCAAAATGATCACCCGCGCCAACAGCTCGGGCTACATCGAACAGATCATCTACGACCTGATCACCAGCGGGCGCTATCGCGGACATCTCAAACGGCTCAGTGGGCGCATCGAAGCTGCCACCCGTCAGGCGAAAGATAGCCTGGCGCGGCTCGGCCTGCCGGTGGTCGGACAGCCGCGCGGCGGGTTTTACATGTGGTGCGAACTGCCGCCGCATATCTACGACACGCAGTTGTCGCGCGTTGCTGCCGAACGCAGCATCCTGCTGGCGCCCGGTTCGGCCTTCAATCCGGAAGCCACCCCAGCCACCCCCGCGATGCGCGTCAATATCGCGCACGTCGGCGATCCGCGGTTTGAAAGCTTCATGGCCGAGCATCGCAATCCATAACGCTCTACCGCCGAACCGCCTTGTAAAAATCAAACAGGCCACGATGAATTCGTGGGCATCTCGCGATTTCGGCATCGCAACATTAACGCGTGGCAACAATGTTCCTGCCGCGCTGAAGCGAAATCCGTTTCAAACAGATCCACGCTGCAAACATCCGATCTTTGCTTGACTTGAACTTGTCCGGCCAGCAGTCTAGCGCCGCAAAGAAAAAGCATCGAACACGAATTCAGATGCATTTGGGAGAAACGCATGAAGTCATTTCTCAGCCTGCTCGCAACTGCGAGCATTCTCGGCACCGGCGCCCTTCTCACTCCAAGTTCAGCGTCAGCCCAGCAACCCATCAAGATCGGCGTTCCGACCTCGGTCCAGCTTCAGGTCGGCCGCGACACACAGAACGCCATCAAGATGGCGATCGAGGATATCAACAGCAAAGGCGGACTCGTCGGGCGCAAGCTTGAGATGGTTGTCGCAGACGAAACCGAAAACCCCGAACAGGGCATTGCCGCGATCAAGAAGCTCACCGCCGATGAAAAGGTCGATGTGCTGATCGGCGGCTACACCAGCGGCGTGACGCTGGCCCAGTTGCCGCACATCTCCAATGCGAAGACGATCTATCTCGGTGTCGGCGCGGCGTCGCCCGCGATCACCGCGAAGGTGAAAGCCGATTACGAGAACTACAAGTACATTTTCCGTGTCTCCCCGATCCACGCTGGCCATCAGGCGCGCGCGCTGGTTGACTTCATCAACGGCAAGCTCAAGGGCGAGATGGGCCTGAAGAAGGTCGCCATCGTCGGAGAGAACGCCAAATGGGTGCAGGACCTCGTGCCGATCCTGAAGAAGGGCGCGGTCGAGGGCGGCACCGAAGTGCCGATGGCCGAATTCTTCGACACATCGACTTCGGACTTCTCGCCGCTGTTCGCAAAGGTGAAGTCGAGCGGTGCGCAGTATCTGATCGTGATCCTGTCGCACGCCTCCTCGGACATCTTCGTCAAGCAGTGGCATGACGCGCAGGTGCCGATTCCGATCGGCGGCATCGATGTGAAGAGCCAGGATGCGGACTTCTTTACCCGCGTGAGCGGCAAGGCCCTGTCCGAAACCGTCGGCCTGTTCGCGACCCGCGCCGAACTGACGCCGAAGACGATCCCGTTCTGGGATGAGTTCGTCAAACGCTTCGGCACCGCCCCGGTCTATACCGGCGTCGGCGCTTACGATGCGATCTACGTCTACGCGGAGGCCGTGAAGCGCGCCAACTCGGTCGAGCCGAATGCGGTGATCAAGGAACTCGAGAAGACGGACTATGTCGGCATCGCCGGCAAAATCCAGTTCGACGAGGTCCATGATGTGAAGACCGGACCCGGCCTGCAAAACCTGCTGTTCGCGCAATGGCAGAAGGACGGCGCACGCATCGTCGTGTGGCCGAAGGCGTCCGAAACGGGAAAGATGATCCCTCCGCCCTGGATGAACTGAACTGCACTTGACGTCGTGAGAACAGCAGCCGGTAACGATATTACCGGCCGCTGTCCCCGAAGGTTTGCCTTCTTGTGACGAATAAGACCAGCAGGCGGTTATGCTCGAAATCCTGATCTACGGCGCTGTGTCCAGCGCAATCTATGCGCTGCTCGCGGTGGGCTTCACGCTCATCTTCGGCGTCGCCCGCATCCTCAATCTGGCCCACGGCTCGTTTTACGCGCTCGGCGCCTATGCAGCCTACGTCTTCACATCGCTGCTGAACTTCCCGCTGATCATCGCGGCGCCACTGGCCGTTCTGCTGGTTGCAGGCTTCGGCGTGCTGATGGAGCGCTTCCTGGTCCGGCCGCTGCGCGCATCGCAGCTCGCCGTGCTGATGATCACGCTGGCGGTCTCGCTGGCCGTCGAACAGGCGCTGTTCATCACCTTTGGCTCCGAATACCGCAACGTTCCCTCCTTCGTAGCCGACAAGATTTCGATCGGCGGCGTCGACATCGGCGGACAACGGCTTCTCGCGCTGGTCATGAGCGTTCTGGTGCTGCTGCTGCTCTGGCTGTTTATTCAGCGCACGCGGCTCGGCGCGGCCATTCTGGCGGTGTCGCAGGATCCGGAAGCCGCGCAATACATGGGCATCCCCACCAACCGCATCTTCTCCATCGTGATGGCGATTTCCGCAGGCACCGCCGCATTCGCCGGCGTGCTGGTCTCACCGTTCCTTACGGTGCAGCCGACCATGGGCCTGCTGCCGATGGTGAAAGCCTTCGCCATCGTCATCGTCGGCGGCCTCGGCTCGATCCCCGGCAGCATCATCGCCTCGCTGATCCTCGGTTATTCGGAGACTATCGTGGCCTATCTGATTTCGACATCCTGGACCGAACTGGTCTCGCTGGTCGCAGTCGTCATCACCCTCATGATCAGACCGTCCGGCATTCTCGGGCGGCGGGCGGCGTTCTGACATGCGGCAGGTTTCACTGATCGATATCGCCGGCGGCATCGTGGTCGTCGCCATTCTGGCGCTGGCCCCGGTGTTCGCGGCAAGCAACTATCTCACCGGCGTGCTCACCGTCTGCGTCATCTACGGCATCTGGGCCTCGAGCTGGGATTTCATGTCGGGCCTCACCGGCCGCGAGAACTTCGGCCACTCACTCTTTATCGGCGCGGGCGCCTATACCGCGGGCTTCCTCGCGACGATCTGGTTTGCGAACCCATGGTACAGCCTGCCGGCGGCGGTCGTTATCGCGGTCGCATTCAGCCTGATCGTCGGCTTTCCGACATTGCGCCTGCGCGGACCTTACTTCGCGCTGGCGATGCTGTCGGCCTCCGCCATCCTGCAACGCCTGTGTCTGATCTTCTGGGAGCAGACCGGCGGCGAGGAAGGCCTTTACGGCCTCGAACCGCTGATGCGCAATCCGCTTCACTACTACTGGCTCGTGCTGGCGATCCTTGTGGTCACCGTCATCGTGCTGGCGCTTCTGGCGCAATCGCACTGGGGCCTGTTGCTCCGCGCCATCCGCGGCGATGAGGCGACCTGTCAGGCGGCAGGCATCAATGTGACGTTCTACAAGATCGCGTCGCTGGCGATCAGCGCGGCCTTCGCCGGGCTCGGCGGCGCGCTCTATGCGCACTACCAGCTTCAGGTCTCCCCGCCGCTGTTTTCGGTCGTGGTGTCGATCACCGTCATCATCATGTGTTACGTCGGCGGCATCGGCTCGATCTATGGCGCGGCGGTGGCGGCGATCCTGCTCACGCTGCTCACCGAGATGCTGCGCGGCTTCGGCGAGTATCGCCTGTGGATCTATACCCTCACGCTGATGCTGATCCTGTTCTTCCTTCCCAATGGCCTGGTCGCGCCGCTGTGGCGCCGGATGACGGAGCGCTTCCGATGACGGCGCTGCTCGAAGTCAACGACGTCACCAAGCGGTTCGGCGGCCTCACCGCCGTGAAGGGCGCGACCTTCACCCTGCAAAAGGGCGAACTCACCGGCATCCTCGGCCCGAACGGCGCGGGCAAGACCACGCTGTTCAATATGCTCACCGGTTTTATGGCGCCGACCTCCGGGAGCGTGACATTCAACGGCGCACCGCTGCGTGGCCTTGCGCCCTACAAGGTGGTCAACAGCGGCATGGCGCGCACCTTCCAGCTCTGCCGTCCGTTCGTCGGCATGAACCTGCTGGAGAATGTTCTCGTCGCCTGCATGTCGCCGCGCGCGCATCAGGACCATGACAAGGAAGAGCGCGCGCGCCACCTGCTCGAACAGGTCGGTCTCGGCGGCCGCGGCTTGGAGCCGGTCGAGACGCTTCCCTACGGCGATCTGCGGCGGCTCGAAATCGCCCGCGCGCTGGCGACCCGGCCGGACCTGCTGCTGCTCGACGAGCCGTTCGCCGGCCTCGGCTCCAGCGAGATCGAGCCGCTGGCGCAACTCATCAAGCGTCTGCATCGCGAGGAGAACCTGACCATCCTGCTGATCGAGCACAAGCTGCGCGAATTCATGGCGCTGGTGTCGCGCGTCATCGCGATGAATTTCGGCGAGATCATCGCCGTCGGGCCGCCCGAGGACATCGTGAAGAACCCGAAAGTCATCGAGGCGTATATCGGCAAGACGGAGGATGCACATGCCTCTGCTTGAAGTCTCCGACCTGCGTGTCAGCTACGGCAAGGCGCTTGCCATCGAATCCGTCTCGATCAAGGTCGAAAAGGGCGAACTGGTCGGCGTGCTCGGCCCCAACGGCGCCGGCAAGACCACGCTGCTGAAGGCAATCTCACGCTCCATCGGCTCGCAAGGCACGCTGAAGTTCAAGGACCGGACGCTCGACGGCGTCGCGCCTTACGATGTGGTCGCGCGCGGCATCTGCCATTGTCCCGAAGGCCGCAAGCTGTTCTCGGAACTGTCGGTGCTGAAGAACCTTCAGCTCGGCGCCTATCTCCGCAGCAACAAGGCCGAGATCAACGCCGACCTCGAACGCGTCTTCACGCTGTTTCCGGTGCTGCGCGAGCGGCAATGGCAGCAATCCAGCACGCTCTCCGGCGGCGAACAGCAGATGGTGGCCATCGGCCGCGCACTGATGGGGCGGCCGGAACTGCTGCTGCTCGATGAGCCGTCGGTCGGCATCGCACCGCGGCTGAAAGGCCTGATCTTCGATTCGATCCAGCAGATCAGGAAAGACGGCACCGCGATCCTGATCGTGGAGCAGGACGCGACCTCGACGCTGAAGATCACGGACCGCGTCTATGTGCTCGAACACGGCCGCACCATCCGCGAGGGCACGGCCAAGGAAATCGCTGGCGACAAGTACATCCAGCAGGTTTATCTGGGAGTGTGAGCGACCACTGTCATTGCGAGGAGCGCAGCGACGAAGCAATCCAGCTTTTGCCTGATGCTGTGGATTGCTTCGCTTCGCTCGCAATGACGAGAGGAACTACTTCTTCTCCAGCGCGCCTTCGGCCTTGAGCACTTCGTGCGCCGCCTTGAACGCCTCAAGGCCCGCCGGAATGCCGCTGTAGACAGTGGCGTGCAGCAGCACTTCCTTGATCTCATCCACGGTCACGCCGTTTGTCAGCGCGCCTTTGACATGGAGCTTGATCTCGTTCGGCGCCTTCAGCGCCGTCAGCATGGCGAGGTTGAGCATGCTGCGGGTCTTGCGGTCGAGGCCCGGCCGGGTCCAGGCGTAGCCCCAGCACCATTCGGTGGTGATCTCTTGAAACGCCATCATGAAGTCATCGGCCTTGGCGATGCTGCCGTCGACATAATCCTTGCCCAGAACGTCGCGACGGACGGCCAGACCTTCTTTGAATTGTTCGCTTTCACCGCTCATGACGCTCTCCAAAACTTCGATTGATGATGGGATAATCCAACAGCCTTTAGCGGCTGGGCAATGATCCGACAATCGCCGGTTCTGCCGCGCCGGTATGACCCACGCAATGATATCAGCTAGTTCGCTTTCGCACCCGACGCCTGGATGACCGGCGACCATTTCGCCACTTCGGCCTTAAGGTGGGCGGACAGCGCCTCCGGCGTCGCCTGCTCCGGCTTCACCGGCTCGATGCCGAGTGCCGCCAGACGCTCGATGACCTTCGGATCTTTCAGCGCGGTCTGCAAAGCATCGCTCAGCCTTTTCTGGACGTCAGCCGGTAATCCCTTCGGCGCCCACATCGCATGCCATGCGGCGACCTCGAAATTCTTCAGCCCGGCTTCGTCGAGCGTCTGAAGATCGGGAAGAATTTTCAGCCGCTCTTTTGTCGTTGCAGCATAGCCCTTGATCTTGGCGTCCTTGATCTGCGCGGTGGTGGTCGTGGTCTGGTCGCACATCATGTCGAACTGGCCGCCGAGCAGATCCGACATCGCGGGCCCCGTTCCGCGATAGGACAAGGCCGTCATCTGGGTGTCGATCGCGCTCATGAACATGATCGCGCACAGATGCGATGCCGAACCGATCCCGGCATGGGCATAGGTCACGGCGGCCTTCTTCTGCTTGATCCAGTCGATCAGGTCCTTGGCGGTCTTCGGCTCAAGGCCGCTCTTGCCGACGATCGTCATCGGCACGTCCGCGATGCGGCCGATGGAGTCGAAATCGTCGATCACGTTATAGCGGAGGTTGTCGTAGAGGGACGGCGCGGTGGCCTGCGCGATATGCCAGACCGTCACCATGTAGCCATCGGCGGGGGATTTCGCGACGCGGGTCATGCCGATGGTGCCACCGGCCCCGCCGACATTCTCCACCACGATCTGCTGACCCAGCGTTCGTCCCATCGACTCCGCGACAAGGCGGGAGACCGCGTCGGTCGGCCCGCCCGCAGCGGCCGGAACGATGAGGGTGATCGGACGCGACGGAAAGCTTTGTGCTGCGGCCGATCCCATCGCCGATATCGATAGCAGGATCGCGGCAACCGGGCCTGCAACCCCAACAAACAGCTTCCGCATGGCGGCCTCTCCCTGACTTTGTTTCCTTGTCTTCTGTTTTTATTTTTGGTGTTGGTCCCCGGCTCTCCGGCCAAGGTTTGAGTCTTGTCTAGTTAGCCTGATTGTCGCCGGCCAATGCATCGCACACCGCCTTGGTGACATCGGCGGTTCTTGCCTTTCCGCCGAGATCCGGCGTGTGCAGCGATTTGTCGGCTGTCACCTTCTCAATCGCCCGCATCAGCCGCGCCGCGGCCGACGGTTCACCGAGATGCTCCAGCATCATCACGCTGGACCAGAACGTGCCGACCGGGTTCGCGATCCCCTTGCCGATGATGTCAAAAGCCGAGCCGTGAATCGGCTCGAACATCGACGGGAACGTGCGCTCGGGATTGAGATTGGCCGTCGGCGCGATGCCGAGCGAGCCCGCCAGCGCCGCGGCGAGATCCGACAGAATGTCGGCGTGCAGGTTGGTGGCGACAATGGTGTCCAGCGTTTCCGGCTTGAGTGTCATCCGCATGGTCATGGCGTCGACCAGCATCTTGTCCCATGTCACATCCGGGAATTCGCGCGCGACCTCTGCGGCGATCTCGTCCCACATCACCATGGCGTGGCGCTGCGCGTTGGACTTCGTGACCACCGTCAGGAATTTCCGGGGCCGCGAACGCGCCAGCGCGAAGGCAAAGCGCATGATGCGGGCAACGCCCGCGCGCGTGAACATCGAAACGTCGGTGGCAACCTCCTCCGGCAGCCCGCGATGCACGCGGCCGCCGACGCCGGCATATTCGCCCTCGGAATTCTCGCGCACGATCACCCAGTCGAGTTCCGGACCGGACACATTGCGCAGAGGGCTGACGATGCCCGGCAGGATGCGCGTCGGACGGACATTGGCGTATTGATCGAACGGCTGACAGATTGCGAGCCGCAGCCCCCACAGCGTGATGTGATCCGGCACATCAGGCGCGCCGGCGGAGCCGAACAGGATCGCATCGTGCTTCCTGATCAGGTCCAGTCCGTTGTCCGGCATGAACGCGCCGGTCTTCTTAAAGCGCTCCGACCCCCAGTCGAAATGATCGAATGCGAAGGTGAAACCGCCATCGCGTTTGGCGCAGGCATTCAGCGCTTCCACGCCGGCGGAGATCACTTCGGAGCCGATGCCGTCGCCGGGGATGGCTGCAATTCGATAGGTTTTCACGCTGAATCCGCTTGTTGGTTGAACCGTAAGGCGCGAGCGGCCTTGGCTGGACGGCTGGCTGGACCACCAGCCGCTGTCTCTCGGCAGCGCGCTGTGGCTACCTTCCATGGAAGATGGTATGGATGTCAAGGCATCTCGCGCCGGCCGCCGGCTTGCCGCTATAAGGAACCCGCAGTCAGGAACGAACATGAGTCGCCTCAAAACGCCCGCCGCAGAGCCGCTTGCCAAGGCGCCCTCGCTCGTCGCCGACGCCTATCAGGCGCTGAAGAACGCCATTCGCGACAACGCCTTCGCACCCGGCTACCAGGGCTCGGAGCAGGAAATCGCGCTCCGGCTCGGCATGAGCCGTACCCCGGTCCATGAGGCCCTGATCCGGCTTCAGGAAGAAGGCCTGGTGCGGGTTCTGCCCAAGCGCGGTGTCACCGTTCTGGCGCTGTCGCCGGACGACATGCGCGAGGTCTATGACGTGATTATCGCCCTTGAGGGCATGGCCGCCGAACTGATCGCCGGCATGAGCCCGAAAGACCGCCGCCCGATCGTGACGGCTCTGGAGAGCATCAACGCCGAGATGAAAGCCGCCTTGCAGCGCGATGAACTCGACGCCTGGGCCCGTGCGGACGATCGCTTTCATCGCGCCCTGATCGACGGCAGCGGCAATACCCGCCTCGCCCGCCTCGCCAACACCATCATGGACCAGTCGCACCGCGCCCGGATGATGACGCTGCGCCTGCGGGCCAAGCCGACAAAATCGCTCAAGGAGCATCAGGCGCTTATCGCCGCGCTCAAGAGCGGCGATGCGATGCTGTCGTGCAGCGAAGCCCAGAACCACCGGCGGCGCGCGCGCAGCGAACTCCTGCCGCTGCTGGACCAGTTCGGAATGAAGCATCTCTGACCGCCGGGCGCGATTGCATAGGCGTATTCGGAAACTGCACCTGCTCCCGATCGCCGAATTGCGGTTCATAGAGACATGAACAGCAATCCGCTCTCCGGGCCTGCCCGATGAAGCCTGTGAAAACCGGCATGAAGCCGGTGCACATCGCACTCAATGTGCTGGCGCTGTGTTTCGCCCTGTCGGTGCTCGGGCGCGGGCTCGGTGAGAGCTTCACCGTCTTCCTGCTGCCGATCTCGCAGAGCTTTGGATGGGACCGCGCGGAGGTGATCTCGATCTATTCGCTGGCCGCGCTGGCGGGCGGCCTCGCCGCTCCGCTGATCGGCCGCCTGTTCGATCACTCCGGCCCCCGCATGGTCTACACGCTGGGGCTCGCGCTGCTGGGCGGAGCCTTCCTCGCCGCGGCCTTCGCGCAGCAGCTCTGGCAATTTCAGCTCACCCTCGGCCTCTGCGCCGGATTCGGCATCGCCTGCATCGGCAATGTTCCTAACTCGATCATGCTGGGGCGATGGTTCGGCCCGAAACTGCCGGCCGCGATGTCGGTGGTTTATTCCGCCGCCGGGGCCGGCGTGCTCATCCTGCTGCCGTTGTCTCAGGTTCTGATCGACCGCGTCGGCTGGCGCGGCGCGTATCAGATCTTCGGCGGCACAGCGCTGATCCTGCTGCTGCCGCTGGTGCTGCTGCCTTGGAAGCTGTTCGCGTCGGGATCGGCGACCCTCGCCCGGAGCGCGGCAACCGGCCTGATCGACGAAGGCTGGACGCTGGTCAGCGCCATGCGTCATCATGCCTTCTGGGCGCTGTTCTCGACATTCTTCTTCACCGCGGTCGGCATGTTCGCGCTCTCGGCACAGATCGTCGCCTATCTGGTCGATGCCGGCTTTCCGCCGCTGCAGGCCGCCACCGCGTGGGGATTCAGTGGCGTGGTGCTGCTGTTCGGCATGCTCGGCGTCACCTGGCTCGACGGCGTGATCGGCCGCCGCCGCTCGGTGCTGTTCAGCTACGCGATGTCGATCATCGGCATTGGCCTGCTCTGGCTGCTGAAATCATATCCCAATGTCTGGCTGCTCACCGCGTTCGTCGTGACATTCGGCAGCATGATCGGCTCGCGCGGTCCGCTGATCACCGCAACCGCGATGAAAATCTTTCGCGGTGAACGGGTCGGCACGATTTACGGGACGATCACCATCGGCAGCGGGCTCGGCTCCGCGTTCGGCTCGTGGGCAGGCGGCCTGATCCACGACATGACCGGAAGTTACGACGCGCTGCTGCTGTTTGCCCTCATCAGCGTGATCCTCGGCATGATTCCGTTTCTCGTCGTCCCTGCGCTGCGGCAATGACGGGTTGCGTGACCGCGATCCAATTGCGATCATCGCCTGAATGAAACCGGAGACGATCTCATGAGCGCGCCTGTCGATGCACCGGATTGGCGCAAGCTGACACAGGAGCAGCTCGATCTCGGCTTCAACAACACGCTCCATGTGCCCGAGACGCCCTCCATCGTCGCGGAGTGGGATCGCCTCTCCGCCGAGATGCGCGCCAGGCATCCGCAGTCGCTCGACCTTCGCTACGGGCCGCGCGAGCGCAACCGAATCGATTTCCTGAAAGCCGGGGATGACGGCCCGACGCTGGTCTTCATTCACGGCGGCTACTGGCAGACGCGGGCGAAGGAGAATTTCACTTTCTGCGCTGCGGGTCCGATGGCCCACGGCATCAATGTCGCGCTGATCGGCTATACGCTCGCGCCCGATGCCACACTCGGCCAGATCGTCGACGAAGTCCGAACCGGAATCGACTATCTGGTGACCGAGCTTCCTGCGCTGGGCGGTGATCCGGACAGGATGATCGTTTCGGGCTGGTCCGCCGGCGGACATCTGTCATCGATGTCGCTCGGTCATCCGCACATCAAGGCCGGGCTTCTGATCAGCGGCATCTACGATCTCGAACCGATCAGTCACAGCTATCTGAACGCCAAGCTCAATCTCGACGACGCAACGATCCAGCGCAATTCGCCGATGCGCAATCCCGGCGGCGTGAACAAGCCGCTCGTCATCGTCGCGGGCAGCGGCGAACTGCCGTTGCTGCGCAAGCAGTCCGCCGACTACGCCGCGCACCGCGCGGCTTATGGATTGCCGGTGATCTACGAAGAAATCCCGAAAGCGAATCATTTCACCATGATGGATGAACTGGCTTCCCCCACGGGTCGGCTGACGACACTGGCGCGGCAGTTGTTCGCCCGGTAGCTGCTCACGCCACCAGCGGCATCCGCTGCTCGATGATGCGCGAGAACAGGCTCGCGCCGACAGGCAGGATGCCGTCGTCCAGAATAAAGCCCGGATTGTGCAGCGGCACCGATCCCTCGTGGCCGAGCCAGAAATAGGCGCCCGGCACCTTGAGCAGCATGTCGGCGAAATCCTCGCTGCCCATTTTCGGCGTCGGCGTCGTCAGCACGTTGTTGTTGCCGACAACGTCCCGCGCCACGTCGGCGACGAAATGCGCCTGCTCTTCGTGGTTGATCAGCACCGAGAAAATGTCGCGGATCTCGACCTTGATCTCGACCTGAAACGCCGTAGCCATGCCGGCCGCAATGGTGCGCATCCGGTTGCGGATCTGTTCGCGCACCTTTTCGGAAAACGTGCGCACGGTGCCGGCCAGCGTCGCCTCGCCCGGGATGACGTTATACGCCGACCCGGAATGAATCTGCGTAATCGACAGCACCGCGGATTTGAGCGGATCGACATTGCGGCTGACGATGGTCTGCAGCGCCTGCCCCAGCGTCATCGCAATCACCACGGGATCGCGTGACATTTCCGGCATCGCACCGTGGCTGCCGTAGCCGGTGATGGTGATGTCGAAGAAATCCGCGCAGGCCATGCTCGGCCCCGGAAAGATCGCGACCTGACCCGGATCAAGCTGCGGCGCGTTGTGCAGCCCATAGACCTCATCGAGCGGAAATTTCTCGAACAGGCCGTCCTTGATCATCGCGCGCGCGCCGCCGAGCCCTTCCTCAGCGGGCTGAAAGATGAAAGCCACCGTGCCGTCGAAATTGCGCGTCTCGGCGAGATAGCGCGCGGTGCCGAGCAGAATGGTGGTGTGGCCGTCATGGCCGCAGCCATGGAAGCGATCGGGAATCGTCGAGCGCCAGCTCAGGTTGGTCTTCTCTTCCATCGGCAGCGCGTCCATGTCCGCGCGCAGGCCGATCCGCTTCTTGCCGTTGCCCTTGCCTTTCAGCAGACCGACGACACCGGTGCCGCCGAGGCCGCGATGCACCTCGATGCCCCAGCCGGCGAGCTTTTCCGCGACGATGCCGGATGTGCGATGTTCCTCGAAACCAATTTCGGGATGGGCATGAAGGTCGCGGCGGATGGCAATGAGTTCGTCAGTATAGCTTTCGATCAGCTCAATATTGGGCATGCGGCGTTATCCCGTTTCGTATGGTGACTATGACAAGGCCCGATCGCGCGGCCTCATCTTGGCAAATCATTGCAGGCTGGCCAAGAGACCGGCCATCAACCTTCCGCGCTCAACCAGGCTATCGACTTCGATATGCTCGTTCAGCGTGTGGTAATCGCCACCGCGCAATCCGAGACCGTCAAGGGTCGGCAGACCCATCGCCCCGGTGAAGTTTCCATCTGAACCTCCGCCCGAACTGCCCTGGATCAGATCGAGGCCGATTTTCGCACCGACCGCACGTGCCTGTTCATACAGCGCCATGGTGCCGGCACTCGGTTCCCAGACCGGCCGCGTCACGCCGCGCGTGACCCTGAATGTGACGTCGTTCGCCGTGCCGTTCAGCGCCAGCATCCGCTCAACACCACGGTCGAGATCGGCCTGGCGCTTGGCCATGCTCAGCGCTTCGCCTCGGCAGGATGAGGCCACGCAATTCACCCACTGCCCGCCATGCACGACGCCGACACTGAAGGTGCAGTCGTCGCCGGTCATGCCGTCGATGGCGAGGATCTGCCGCGCCATCTCACGGATCGCGGATCGCCCGGCGGCGAGCGTCGCGCCCGCGTGGCTCGGCTTGCCTGCCGCCTCCAGATTGAAGCGGGCAATCGCGTAGCGGCCGGTGATGACGCCGGCATTCTTGAACGCCGGCTCCGGCACCAGCACGTACTTGTTGCGCGCGGCTTCCGCTTCGATGATGTCGCGCGTGGACGGCGTTCCGACTTCCTCATCCGGCGTGAACAGCACCGTCACCGGCAATGGCGTCGCGACCGAGGCTTTCGCGAGTTGCCTGATCGCCTCCAGCGCGGCGTAGTTGCCGCCCTTCATGTCGAGAATGCCCGGGCCGTAGCATTTGCTTCCCTCGCGCCGCCACGGCAGCTTTGTTAGCGTCCCGATCGGGTGAACCGTGTCCATGTGTCCGGCGATCAGGATGCCGGGCTGCCCCTGTTTGGGATGCGGAAATCGCGCACGGATGCAGCCGCCAAAGCCCTGTCGTCCGGCAATGTACTCGATCGTGGCGCCGCCGATCGCCATGTCGCGCGCCGCAAGTTCAAGCATGCGGTTGACCGCTTCAGCATCCCAGGTCGGGCTCTCGCATTCAATCCACGGGCGCAGGCCCGTCAGCATGGTCTCGGTATCGAACGGCAAGGAGGCGGGATCGATCAAGGCGTGTCCTCTCGTTTTGCTTGTTTTACGGCAGGAACTGGCGCCCCGCTCGCTCCGATGCTCGCAGGTTCGGCACCCGATTCACAATGCAAACTTGACGGGCCTGCTGCGAGTTTCGCGATATTGCAGGCTGAAAACAGATTGCGTAAGCAGACCGTCGATCAAGTGGGGAGCAGCAACAATGATTTGCGGTGCAGCATGGGGGCGCAAGTGACGCAATCGGTCATTGCGATGCAGCCCTCCAACGCGAAGGCCGCTGGCTGGATGGCCGGCTGGCTGACCTTGATGCTGGTGCTGCTGGTCGCCGGACGCGAAGCCACCCGTGAACTCGACGTGTTCCAGATCATGGAAATGCGGTCGGTCATCGGCCTTCTGATGCTCTATCCGCTGATCCACGCCAACGGCGGCTTCTCGCGCATGAAAACCTTGCGGCCGCTTACGCATATCGTCCGCAACATCGTCCACTACGCCGCGCAGTATGGCTGGTTTCTGGCACTGACGCTGATCCCGCTGGCGCAGGTGGTCGCCATCGAATTCACCATGCCGATCTGGACCGCGCTGCTCGCTGTGAGTTTCATCGGCGAGCGCCTGAACGTCTGGAAAGTGCTGGCGATCGTGCTGGGGCTGATCGGCGTGATCGTCATCGTGCAGCCCGGCGTCGCGCAGATCAGTCCGGGTCAGTTGATCATGGTGCTGGCCGCGATGGGTTTCGGCGCTGCCATCGTCATGGTGAAGTCCCTTACCCGCACCGATACGGTTCTCGTGATTATCTTCTGGATGCTGGTGATCCAGTCGGCCATCGGGCTGGTCCCGGCGGTCTACACCTGGCACTGGCCATCGGCTCACATCTGGCCGTGGATCCTCGTGATCGCGTTCTGCGGAACGTATTCGCACTACTGCTTCGCGCAGGCGATGCGTTATGCCGACGCCACGGTCGTCGTACCGATGGACTTTCTGCGCGTGCCGCTTTCGGCGACGCTCGGCTGGCTGCTCTATTCCGAGCGGCTGGACGCCGCGACCGTTATCGGTGCGGCGCTGATCCTCACCGGCAACTTGCTCAACCTGAAGCGGTCGTAGACGAGACCTCTTGTCATTGCGAGGAGCGAAAGCGACGAAGCAATCCACTCTTCAATGGATTGCTTCGCTTCGCTCGCAATGACGCCGGAAATGTTTAAGCCGCGCTCTTCTTGTCCACCGACAGCACGCCGCGCCGGATCTGGTCTTCTTCAATCGACTCGAACAGCGCCTTGAAGTTGCCTTCGCCGAAACCGTCGTCGCCCTTGCGCTGGATAAACTCGAAGAAGATCGGGCCGATCGCGTTGGCCGAGAAGATTTGCAGCAGCACCTTGGTGTGGCCGCCATCGACCACGCCCTCGCCGTCGATCAGGATGCCGTTCTTCTGAAGGCGCGCAACGTCCTCGCCATGCTTCGGCAGGCGCGTGTCGATCTTCTCGAAATAGGTATCCGGCGGCGGCGGCATGAACGGCAGGCCATCCGCGCGCAGCTTTTCGATGGTGTGATAGATGTCCTTCACACCGCAGGCGATGTGCTGGATGCCTTCGCCGCGATAAATGTTGAGATATTCCTCGATCTGTCCGGAATCGCCCGCATCCTCGTTGATCGGAATCCGGATCTTGCCGTCGGGACTGGTCAGCGCGCGCGAAAAGAGACCGGAGGCCCTGCCCTCGATGTCGAAGAAGCGAATCTGCCGGAAATTAAACAGCTTTTCATAGAAGCCGGTCCAGACGTCCATGCGGCCGCGATGCACGTTGTGGGTCAGGTGGTCGATGTAGAACAGCCCTGCGCCATCGGGATGAATGTCCTTCAGCCCGAGCCAGTCGAACTCGGTGTCGTAAGCCGACCCCTTCGCGCCATAGCGATCGACAAAGTACAACAGACTGCCGCCGATGCCCTTGATCGCGGGCACGTCCAGCGCCTTGCGGGATGACGTCTCATCAGCGGGCTCCGCACCAAGCGACAGCGCACGCTCATAGGCGCGCTTCGCATCGACCACTCGGAACGCCATCGACGGCGCGCACGGGCCATGCGCCGCAACGAAATCGTATCCATGAGTGCCGGGCTGCTCGTTGACGAGATAGTTCACGTCGCCCTGGCGATAGACTGTGATCGCCTTGGTCTTGTGACGCGCGACCGCCGTGAACCCCATCAGGCGGAACAACGCGTGCAGCTTTTCCGGCTCGGGATGGGCATACTCGACGAACTCGAAACCGTCGGTGCCCATCGGGTTCTGCTCGGAAATGACGGCGGCCGGTGCATCGTGCGGAAACGGACCCATGGCGTTCTCCCTTGATTCTTCTGTCAGGAGTGCATCGTGCGCCGCTTTTGATGCAACAGGCGTGCAAAATAGGGCGCTATATGCCAATATCATGCACATATCGTGCATCTTGGAAGGTTTTTGCGCATGACTTCGCTGGACGGTTTCGACCTCAAAATCCTCGCCGCGCTCCAGGACGACGGCCGCCTAACCAATCAGCAACTCGCCGACCTCGCGGGCCTGTCGGCGTCGCAATGCTCGCGCCGCCGCACGCGGCTGGAAGACGAGAAAGTGATCGCCGGTTATCACGCCGACCTTGCCAGCGAGGCGCTCGGCTTCAACGTGCTGGCCTTCATCCAGATCACGCTGGCGACGCACTCCCCGAACAACGCCAAGCGGTTTCGCGACCTGATGCGGCGGGTGGATGAAATTCAGGAAGCCTATTCGCTGACCGGCGATGCGGATTATCTGCTGAAGGTGGTGCTGAGCGATCTCAAGAGCCTGTCCGACATCGTCAACAACGTCCTGATGCCGCACGAGAGCGTCGCGCATGTGCGCTCGTCCATCGTGCTCGACCGGCTCAAGACGACCAGAAAATTGCCGCTGAAGAAACTGGGTTAAAAGGCAGGACGTTCCACATCTGCGATCGGCCCCCTCTCCCGTGGGGAGAGGGTTGGGGTGAGGGCGTAGAATCCATCGAGAGAGCGTACCCCTCACCCGCCGCGCCATAGGGCGTCGCAGGCGCGCGTAAACGCGCTGATGGCGCGTCGACCTCTCCCCATGGGAGAGGTGAAGAAAGGCCGCTGCGGGTATTGCGAGGAGCGCTGCGACGCAGCAATCCATATCTTCTGAAGAATGGATTGCTTCGCTTCGCTCGCAATGACGAGATTTCAAACCGACGGCAAAATCGTCCCCTCGACCTCGCCAAAACCGATGCGATAACCGTCGCCCTGACACCAGCCGCGCATCGTGAGCGAGTCGCCATCCTCAAGGAACGAGCGCTGCACGCTGTTGCCAAGATCGAGCGGCTCGGTGCCGCCCCAGCTCAGCTCCAGCATGCTGCCCCGTTCGCTTTTCTCAGGGCCGCTGATCGTGCCGGAGCCTAGCAGGTCGCCGACATTCATCGCGCAGCCGGATGACGCATGATGCACAAGCTGCTGCACCGAGGACCAGTACATGTATTTGAAATTGGTGCGGCAGATACCCGCCGCCTCCTTCATCGTCTCGGTCTTGAGATCGACGGCAAGCTGAACGTCGTAATTCTGCGCGCCCTTCTGCTGCAGATACGGGAGCGGCGCCGGGTCCTGCGCCGGACCCTTGACACGGAACGGCTCCAGCGCCTCGCGCGTCACAATCCATGGGCTGATCGAGGTGCCGAACGCCTTGGCCTGAAACGGACCGAGCGGCACATATTCCCATGCCTGTATGTCGCGCGCGCTCCAGTCGTTCAGCAGCGTAAAGCCGAAGATCATCTCCTCGGCCTCCTGCTCGGTCAGCATCTCGCCCATGGGGGACGCCTGCCCGATCACGACACCCATTTCGAGTTCGAAGTCGAGCCGCTTGCATGGGCCGAAGGTCGGCGCGTCCGCCGTCGGCGGCTTGAGCTGTCCGCGCGGACGGCGGATCGGCGTGCCGCTGACCACCACGGTCGAGGCCCGGCCGTTGTAGCCGATCGGAATCGACAGCCAGTTCGGCATCAGGGCGTTGTCCTTGCCGCGGAACATAATGCCCACATTGGTGGCGTGTTCCTTCGACGAATAGAAATCGGTGAAACCCTGGACGGCAATCGGCATGTGCATGTCCGCGAAATTCTGCGGAACCAGCGCACGCTTGCACAGATCCGCATTGTCGCGCAGTTCCGGATTGTCATGCCGCAGCAGTTCGCTGATCCGCGCGCGGGTCCTGCGCCAGACCTTCGGGCCGAGCGCCATGAAGGCATTGAGCGATGGCTTGGCGAAAACATTCGCTGCGCCATCAATGCGCAGCAAGCCCGCGGCTTCCAACACCGCCAGGTCGAGAACGAAATGGCCGATCGCCACACCCACCCGAAGGTCCGGCTGCTCCGGCGTGAAGAACACGCCATACGGCAGGTTCTGTATCGGAAAATCCGATGACGGATCGACAGCGATGAAGGAGCGCAGCTTGGGATCGTTCGGGTGCATCATGTCCATCCGTTATTCGGCGTCGGGCTGGCGGCCCGGTTCGGCGGCGGCGAAGGCATCGAGTTTCGCGGCGGCGGCATCGAGCGCCACGATACGCTTGTAGGGCGCGAGATCGACGCCGAAACGGCGCGCGTTAAAGACCTGCGGCACGAGGCAGATGTCCGCCAGCGTCGGCTTGTCACCGAGCGCAAACGGTCCCGGCAGATGCACCAGCCGCGCTTCGACGGCATCGAAGCCGGTCTCGATCCAGTGCTTCGACCATGCCCCGCGCGTCGCCTCATCGACACCCATGTCGATCAGCCGGTTCAGCACGCGCAGATTGCCGATGGGATGAATATCGGCGGCGACCACCAGCGCGATCTCGCGCGCGATCGCCCTTCCCTTCGCATCCGGCGGCAGCAGCGGCGGCTGCGGATGCGTCTCGTCGAGATATTCGATGATCGCAATCGACTGCGCCAGTTCGAGATCGTCGTCGATCCAGTACGGCACGAGGCCCGCCGGATTGATCTTGCGGTAGGCCGGCTGCGTCTGCTCGCCCTTGCGCAGATGCACGAAGCGGTGATCCGCGCTCAATCCTTTCAGGTTGAGCGCGATGCGCACGCGATAGGCCGCGGTCGAGCGAAAGTAGCCGTACAGAACAGCGTCAGTCATATTGGTGTTCCGAATTCGATTTCAGCGGTCTGCCCACCTCTCCCGTGGGGAGAGGTCGGATCGCGCAAGCGATCCGGGTGAGGGCGTAGAATCTCTCGATGAATCTAGATCCCCTCACCCCAACCCTCTCCCCACAGGAGAGAGGGAGTGACATTGCTGCCGTTTCAATACCGCTCATCAATTCAACGACGTTAAGGCTTCGACGGGTCGAAGCGGCGCTCCAGCCCCTGCCAGCAATCGGCGTAGTCATCCTGCAATGCGCTGGTTGTCGCGGCATATTCGGTGACGCGCTGCGGAAACCGCGTCTCGAACATGAAGGCCATGGTGCCGGTCAGCTTCACGGGCTTCAGTTCGCTGTTGCTAGCGTGATCGAACGCCTCACGGTCCGGGCCGTGCGGCAGCATCATGTTGTGCAGGCTGATGCCGCCTGGCACGAAGCCATGCGGCTTGGCGTCATAGGCGCCATACAGCAGTCCCATGAACTCGGACATGATGTTCATGTGGTACCACGGCGGACGGAAGGTGTTCTCCGCCACCATCCAGCGTTCCGGGAAGATGACGAAGTCGATATTCGCGGTGCCCGCCGTTTCCGACGGCGAGGTCAGTACGGTGAAGATCGACGGATCGGGATGATCGAAGCCGATGGCGCCGATCGGCGAGAACGTGCGCAGGTCATATTTATACGGCGCGTAGTTGCCGTGCCACGCCACCACATCGATGGGCGAGTACGGCAGCCTGGTCACGAACAGCGAACCGCCCCACTTTACATAAAGCTCGGTCGGCGTTTCCTTGTCCTCATAGGCGGCCACCGGGGTCAGGAAATCGCGCGAGTTGGCGAGGCAATTGGCGCCGATCGGCCCGCGCTCCGGCAGCGTGAAGGCGCCGCCATAGTTCTCGCAGAGATAGCCGCGCGACGGACCGCCCGGAATTTCAACGCGGAACTTGACGCCGCGCGGGATCACCGCGATCTCGCCGGGCTCGATGTCGATGATGCCGAACTCGGTGACGAGGCGCAGGTTGCCGTCCTGCGGAACGAACATCAGTTCGCCGTCGGCATTGTAGAAATTCTGGTCCACCATCGATTTGGTGATGAGATAGATGTGCGCCGCCATGCCCGCCTGGGTATTGGCATCGCCCGCCGTGGTCATGGTGTAGACACCTTGGAGAAAGGTCTGCTCCTCCTTCGGCATCGGCAGCGGGTCCCAGCGCAACTGCGCGATCGGCATGTCGTATTCGGTGCACGGCGCGGTGCGCCAGTATTTCGCGTCGACCTTGGTGAAGCGGCCCGAGTGCTTCACCGACGGGCGGATGCGATACAGCCAGGAGCGCTCGTTGGTGCCGCGCGGCGCAGTGAATGGCGATCCTGACAACTGCTCGGCATAAAGCCCGTAGGCGCAGCGCTGCGGCGAGTTGCGCCCGATGGGCAGCGCGCCGGGCAGCGCTTCGGTCTCGAAGCTGTTGCCGAAACCGGACATATAACCCGGCGTGACGCCATGCGAGCCATGACTCATAACCTTGGGTGCAGTGTTGATGTTCATCTCACTCTCCATCAGCGCGAGATTCAAGTTCCTGAAAACGTCATTGCGAGCGAAGCGAAGCAATCCACTCTTTCTATATCGCTCTATGGATTGCTTCGTCGCTCTCGCTCCTCGCAATGACGGACCTACTTCTCTAGATACATTCGCCCTGCTTCATCCTTGCAAAGCAGCCCACATTTCGCGGTCGCGCTTGTCGGTCCAGATCACCGGATCGTCGATCCCGGATGCTTCATCGAATGCGCGCGAGACATTGAACGGCAGACAATGCTCATAGATCGCGAAGCTCGAGAATTTCGGGTCCATCACCTCGCGGGTGGCGGCCATGGTTTCCTTAAGGGTACGTCCCTTCGCCACCGACAGTTCCGCCGCGCCGTACAGCGAGCTGACGAAGTCGCGGGTCATGGCGATAGCCTCGTTCACGGTCGCAGCGCCCTTCAGGGCATCGCCACGGCCCGGCGCGACCGCCTTGGGATTGAACTCGCGGATTTCGTTCAGGGTCAGCGGCCATTCGCGCAGCAACGCGTCGCCGCAATAGCAGGCCGAGTGATATTCGATCAGATCGCCGGAACACATCACCTGCGCATCGGGCACCCAGGCGACAATGTCGCCGGAGGTATGGCCCGCGCCAAGATGCATCAGTTGCACCTCGCGCTTGCCGAGATAAAGCGTCATGCCGGTGTCGAAGGTGATGGTCGGCCAGGTCAGGCCGGGAATGCTTTCGGCGTCGCGGAACAGGCGCGGAAACCGGCCATATTCGGAATCCCAGTCCTGCTTGCCGCGCTCCACGATCAGCCGCTGGGTTTCGGACGAGGCAACGATGCCCTGTGCCTTGTAGGCCGACGCGCCGAGCACACGTACCGCGTGATAATGCGACAGCACCACATACTTGATGGGCTTGTCGGTCACGGTCTTGACGCGCTCGATTACGCTGTTGGCCATCGCCGGCGTTGCCTGCGCATCGAACACGATGCAGCCGTCATCACCGACAATCACCGCCGTATTGGGATCGCCCTCCGCGGTGAAAGCGTAAATGTCCGGGCCGATCTCGGAGAAGGTGATCTTCTTTTCCGTCATGTCGCCGGTCGATGCGAAACCCTTTGCGCTCATTTTGCGTCCTTTTCTGAATTGGTCTTTCCGCTTTGGCCAAGTTGCCGCTTCGCCAGCGCGATCGCTTCGCGCAGCACCTCGACATCGCCGATATGGTTGGCCAGAATCAAAACCAGCGCCGTGTCCAGCGATACACTGTCCTCGTCGCGCAGGCCGCGATGGGCTTCCACCACCAGCCGATAGGCGGCGTCGGGATCGGCGAAATTCGATTGTGTCGAGAGTGTCATGCTTAGCTCACGTTTGTGCACTTGCGCGGGCGATGGCGGCCTCGACGGTCTTGCGCGTCGGCTTCCTGAAGCGCGCCGCGACATAACCGTCAGGGCGCAGCAGATAAGCCGCGCCTTCGGAGACATCGTACCGCTTCGCAAACAGTCCTGCGGCATCGCGCAGCGGAGCTGTTTCGCCGATATGGATGGAATGACAGCCCGGTTGATCGCCGCCGTTGGCCCCCGCTTGCAGCAGGACGAAGCCGCCCCCGCCTTGTCGGAAGGCCTCGGTGAGATAGACCGGCTCGCCGTTCGCCGCCGCCAGCGGTGCGTCGATCATCTGCGCGCCGGGGCGCGGGCCCGCCGCCCAGACGTCGGTGTCCGGCGTCGACAGCGGCGTCTCATACACCGACGGCGTCGAGAGCCGCCCGCCGTTGACCATGCGCTTGGCGAATTCGGCTTCCTTCGCAAGCCGCAGTATCGCTTGCCGCATCCGCCGCTCCTGCGCCGAATGCGGCGCGATGAAATCAGTCGAGCGGGTCGACGCACGGATGTTCTCATCCGCGGCTGCGCTGCGCTCGATCTCGTAACTGTCGAGCAACGTGGCCGACGCATCGCCGCGCAAGATCAGCGACAGCTTCCACGCAACGTTTTCCGCATCCTCAAGTCCGGAATTCGCACCCCGCGCGCCGAACGGCGAGACCTGATGCGCCGAGTCGCCGGCGAAGATCACGCGCTCATGCACAAAGCGCTGCATGCGGCGGCACTGGAACTTGTAGATCGAAATCCACTCGAAATCGAAATTGGCATGACCCAGCATGCGCTCGATCCGCGGCCGGACATTTTCCGGCAACCGCTCGACGGCGGGATCGGCATCCGGTCCCAGTTGCAGGTCGATACGCCAGACATCGTCGGGCTGACGATGCAGCAGCGCGGACTGGCCTGAATGGAACGGCGGATCGAACCAGAACCAGCGCTCGGTCGGAAACTCGGCGGTCATCTTGACGTCCGCGATCAGGAACTGATCCTCGAACACTTCTCCGGAAAATTCCGCACCGACAAAGCCGCGCAGCATTGAGCGCGCGCCGTCGCAGGCGACAACGTAATCCGCCTTGAGGTGATAGCGTCCATCGGGCGTATCGATCGCGAGCACAACATGATCGTTGCGCTGGTCGAGGCCGACGACCTTGTTGCGCCAGCGCAGATCGACCTGCGGCAGTTCGCTGGCGCGATCGACGAGAAAAGCCTCGGCGTAATACTGCTGCAGATTGATGAAGGCCGGCATCTTGTGGCCGTCTTCCGGCAACAGGTCGAAGCGGTAGAGCATGTCATCGTTCAGGAAGATCTTGCCGACTTTCCACACGACGCCCTTCTCCACCATGCGTTCGCCGACCCCGAGACGGTCCCACAGTTCCAGCGAACGTTTGGAGAAACAGATCGCCCGCGAGCCGTCGCCGATCCGGTCGGCGTTATCCAGCAGGACGACATCGTGCCCGCGCTGCGCAAGATCGATCGCCAGCGTCAGGCCGACGGGGCCCGCGCCCACCACCACGACCGGGTGGCGCGCGGCATCCGCCGCCGTCCGGTCCTGATCGGGATGGCGGCGATAGCCGAACTGAATAATCCGTGATACCGGCACGTTTCGTCCCTGCTTGACTGACGGGCCTCTTGATCGAGGCCTCTGACGCGGTGGTTTGCACGTCTGCATTTGACGCTGGCCATCAGGATAGACCAAGGCTATGATCGTTGCAACTGCAACCAACTGGACCGGGCTGGCCCCTGGCCAAAATGGACGTTTTCCTTGACCAAGCTCGATCTTTTCAAATTCGTGCCGTTCCGGCTGAATCGGCTGGCTGCGGAGGTCAGCGCGGAACTCTCCAGCGAGTATAGCGAGCGCTACGGCCTCGATATTCCCGAATGGCGGGTGCTGGCGACGCTCGGTTTCCGCGATGACGCCTGCACGGCGCAATACATCGCCTATTGCACGCGGACGCATAAATCGACCATCAGCCGGGCCGTCGCCCATCTGCTGGATAAGCAGTTGATCGAACGCGTCGAGAACGTGGATGACCGCCGCGAGCTGGCGTTGCAGCTCACCCGCAAGGGACACGCGCTCTATGAGGAGCTTATTCCCCGCCTGCTCCGCAAGGAACAGGACATCCTGTCATGCCTCACGGCGGCGGAGCGAAAGGAATTCGCGAACGCGCTCGGCAAGATCGAGCAGCAGCTCAATCTCGTGCAGACCGCGAAAGACGCCCGCGCCAAGAAGGATGCGTACTAGGAGGAGAACGGGGCGAGGTTGCAGCAAGCCATCACGCCGCCCGGATGTTCGCCATGAAGCGATCGAGCTCCTGACGCAGCCGCGTGCTTTCGACCGCCAGCGTCTGGGCCGAATTCAGCACCTCGCCCGACGCCGTGCCGGTTTCGCTCGCGCCGCGGTTGACCTCGGAGATGCCTTCCGCGATCTCCTGCGTGCCGCCGGCGGCGCTCTGGACGTTGCGGGCGATCTCGGTGGTCGCATTGCTCTGCTGCTCGATGGCGGCGGCAATGTTGCCGGCGATCTTCGAGATCTGGCCGATGGTCTGGCCGATTTCCTTGATGGCGAAAACCGATTCCTGCGTCGCGCTCTGCATCCCGGCGATGTGCGACGAAATCTCGTCGGTCGCCTTCGCGGTCTGGCTCGCCAGCGATTTCACCTCGGACGCGACAACGGCAAAGCCGCGTCCCGCCTCCCCCGCCCGCGCCGCCTCGATGGTGGCGTTGAGCGCCAGCAGGTTGGTCTGCTCGGCAATCGCCGTAATCAGCTTGACCACGTCGCCGATTTCCTGTGCCGCGCGCGACAGCTTGGCGATGCGCGCGTCAGTCGCTTCGGCCTGCGACACCGCCGCCGCGGCGATGCGGCTCGATTCCTGAACCTGGCGGCCGATCTCGACAACCGACGCCGAGAGCTCTTCCGTCGCCGCCGCCACCGATTGCACGTTGGACGATGCTTCCTCGGATGCGCCGGCCACCTTGCCCGACAGCATCTGGGTCGCCTCGACGGTTCGCGTCAGGGTCATCGCGGACGCTTCAAGCTGGCTGGCCGAGGCCGATACGCTCGACACGATCCCGCCGACCGCGGTTTCAAAATTGTCCGCGAAACGATGAAGCTCGGCGCTGCGCGCGGCGCTGGCGGACTTGCCTTGCTCTTCGCGTTCCGCCGCCTCGCTCTGCGCCTTGGCGACGGCCCGCATCTTGAACTCTTCAACCGCGCCGGCCATCTCGCCGATTTCATCCTTGCGGCCAAGGCCCGGCAGGACGACATCGAAATTGCCACTGGCAAGCTGACGCATCGCATCGCACATGCCGACCATCGGGCGTGAAATTCCCCGGCCCAGCATCCAGGCGAGCAACGCGCCGAACGCGATGCCGCCGCCGCCGAGAATGGTCACGAATTTGCCGGTGCTGTGCGCAGCCTCGGCGGACTCCTTCGCGAGCCGGGTCTGCTGTGCGAGCAGACCGTCCTTGATGGTCTTCGCTTCCTGCGTCACGCTCGCCGCCGCCTCGTTCATCTTCGTGGACAGCGCTGCGATCTTCGCGGTGTTCTCGACGAACTTGGTGAAGGCCACCTTGTAGGCATCGAGCTCCTGGGTGATCTCCGAAATCTTCGATGTCAGTTTCGCGTCGTCGGCGGTCAGTGTGCCGAAGCTGTTCTTCAGAAGCTGCATGCGGGCATTGACGCTGTTGGCGACGGCGGCGTCGGGGCGCAGCACATAGTTGCTGATGTTGGAGGTGATGGACGCGGAGTGGGTCGCCAGTTCCTTGGCGTTCTGCTGGATCGACGTCAGACCCGCAAGGATCGCAGTATCCGCCAGATCGTCGAACTTGTAGCGGATGACGTTGCCCATCCGGAGCAACTGGTTCGACGCGATCGCGGCGTTATCGGTCTTGAGCTTGATGACCTCACCGAACAGACCGGCGAACTCGCTGTAGCTGGCCGAAAGATTGAGAACGCTCTTCCGGTTGCCGGCGGTGGCGACCCGGGCGGCGCGTTCGATGGCGGCGCCAAGGGCAGTCTCCGCAGCGCGTGCAGCCTCCTCGTCGGCTGGAAGGCCGGTCGTCACATAATAACGTGCGAGAAGCTGATAGGCCGCGAGTTCGCGGTCGATGTCACGCGCGCTGTCGGTCTCGGCGACAATGCCCTGATAGGACTGGACGCCCTCGGCGATCCGCTCAAAGCCGAAATAGGCGACGCCCATGTTGATGGCGGAGATGCCCAGCACGGTGATGAAACCGAGCATGATCTTGGTTCGGAATCGCAGGTTGGAAAGAAAGCTGACGTTGACCTTCTGCTTTGCCGGAGTGCTCTTGAACCAGCCCATTCCCAACCCCCAAAAATTCTTTTTGCATGCCAAACCCGCCGGACAGCCAACCGGCGCAAAGTGCCTCAAGGTAAACAAAATTGAATAACACCCCGTAAATTGCTACCTCACGCAGCAAAAAACGCCCGCTCAGCAGGCGTTTCTTGCAACGTTCGTGTGCAGACGCGGGATTTGCACCGTATCCCGGCACCGCGAGGCGCCAAAGATTAACGCTTTATTCCCAGCTCAGCGCGCCGCCGTTCTGGTACTCGATCACGCGGGTCTCGAAGAAGTTCTTCTCCTTCTTCAGGTCCATCGCCTCCGACATCCACGGGAAGGGATTGTCGGTCTCGTCGAACACGCGGGTCAGCCCAAGCTGGGCGCAGCGGCGGTTGGCGATGAAGTGCATGTACTGTTCGCACAGCGCTGCGTTCAGGCCGAGGAACCCGCGCGGCATGGTATCGCGGCCATAGGCAGCTTCCAGTTCGGCCGCTTCGCGGATCATTCCGCGGACCTCCTCCTGGAATTCGGCGGTCCACAGATGCGGATTCTCGATCTTGATCTGGTTGATCACGTCGATGCCGAAGTTCAGATGGATGCTCTCGTCGCGCAGGATGTACTGATACTGCTCGGCGATGCCGACCATCTTGTTGCGGCGGCCGAGCGACAGGATCTGCGCGAAGCCGGTGTAGAACCACATCCCCTCGAAGCAGACATAGAAGGTGATCAGGTCGCGCAGCAGCGCCCGGTCGGCTTCCGGCGTGCCGGTCTTGAAGTCCGGGTCTTCCAGATTCTGGGTGTGCTTGAGCGCCCACGCCGCCTTGTCGGTGATCGAAGGCACCTCGCGATACATGTTGAACAACTCGCCCTCATCGAGGCCGAGGCTTTCCACGATGTACTGGAAGGTGTGGGTGTGGATCGCTTCCTCGAAGGCCTGACGCAGCAGGTACTGGCGGCACTCGGGATTGGTCAGGTGGCGATAGATCGCCAGCACGATGTTGTTGGCGACGAGGCTTTCCGATGCTGCGAAGAATCCGAGGTTGCGCTTGATGGCGCGGCGCTCGTCGTCGGTGAGTCCATCGCGCGATTTCCACAGCGCGATGTCGGCCTGCATCGACACTTCCGTCGGCATCCAGTGATTGTTGCAGCCGGCGAGATATTTCTCCCATGCCCATTTGTATTTGAGCGGCAGCAATTGATTGACGTCGGCGCGGCAGTTGATCATCGCCTTGTCGTCGACCGAGACGCGGCCACCCCTTCGGTCGATGGTGCCGAGGCCGGTTGCGTCGGCTTGCTCCGATACGACAGGCTGACCGGTCAGAATGGGCGGCAGGTTGGTAGCGGGTTTGGCAGGTGCGGGTTCGGACCAGTCGAGCATGAAGATCGTCTTTCTTGTCTAACGTCGGATGTTGCCAATTTCGTCATTGCGAGGAGGCGAAGCCGACGAAGCAATCCGTGACTTTTCAAAGGTGGATTGCTTCGCTTCGCTCGCAATGACGGCGAGGCTGCTTACTGGCACGCCTCGCAATCGGGATTGTCGATCGAACACGCCACCGCATCGGACAGATCCGGCGCGGTCGAGGCCTGCGATATGACGATGGGCTTGTTCACCGGCAGTGACGCGAGAGGCGTTGACGAGACCGCGTTGAGCTTGCCGTCGGTGCCCTTGAGCGTGGATTTCTCTACATGGGTGGCGCTGCGCGAGCGCAGGTAGTAGGTGGTCTTCAATCCGCGCGTCCATGCGAGGCGATAAAGCTGGTCCAGCTTTTTGCCCGACGGATTGGCGATGTAGAGATTGAGCGACTGCGCCTGATCGATCCATTTCTGCCGCCGTGCCGCAGCCTCGATCAGCCACGCGCTGTCGATCTCGAACGCCGTTGCGTAGAGCAGTTTCAGATCGTCCGGCACACGGTCGATGGAGCCGACACTGCCGTCGAAGTACTTGAGGTCCGACACCATCACCTCGTCCCAAAGGCCGCGGGCCTTCAGATCGCGAACCAGAAACTCGTTTACTTCGGTGAAATCGCCGGACATGTTCGATTTGACATAGAGGTTCTGGTAGGCGGGCTCGATCGACTGCGCCACGCCGCAGATGTTGGAAATGGTCGCCGTCGGCGCAATCGCCATCACGTTGGAGTTGCGCATGCCGACCGACTGCACCCGCGCGCGCAGTGCAGTCCAGTCCAGCGTTGCCGACCAGTCAGCATCAAGACCACCGCGCGCATCGGCCAGAATCTCGATGGAATCGATCGGCAGGATGCCCCTGCTCCACAGCGATCCCTTGAACGACGGATACTGACCGCGTTCGGCGGCGAGATCGACCGACGCCGAGATGGCATGGAAGGAGATCGCTTCCATGCTGGTGTCCGCAAATGCGACAGCCGCATCCGACGCCATCGGGATTCGCAGCGCATGCAGCGCATCCTGGAATCCCATCAGGCCGAGGCCGACCGGGCGATGTTGCAGGTTGGAGCGGCGCGCTTCCGGGATGGTGTAGAAATTGATGTCGATGACATTGTCCAGCATCCGCATCGCGGTCGAGATCGTCCGCTTCAGCCGCGCGTGATCGATGCCGCCCTCACCCACGTGGTTGAGCAGATTGACCGAACCGAGATTGCACACCGCCACCTCGTCGTCCGACGTGTTCAGCGTGATTTCGGTGCAGAGATTCGACGAGTGGATGACGCCGACATGCTGCTGCGGCGAACGAAGGTTGCACGGGTCCTTGAAGGTGATCCAGGGATGTCCGGTCTCGAACAGCATGGTCAGCATGCGGCGCCACAGATCCGTGGCGCGCAGCGTCTTGAACACGCGCATCTCGCCGCGCGCAGCCTTCGCTTCATAGAAAGCGTAACGCTCGGCGAACGCCTTGCCGTAAAGATCGTGCAGGTCCGGCGTCTCGTCCGGCGAGAACAGCGTCCAGTCGCCATCCGCCTCGACGCGCTGCATGAACAGATCCGGCACCCAGTTCGCGGTGTTCATGTCGTGGGTGCGGCGACGGTCGTCACCAGTGTTCTTGCGCAGGTCGAGGAATTCCTCGATGTCGACATGCCATGTCTCGAGATAGGCGCAAACCGCGCCCTTGCGCTTGCCGCCCTGATTGACCGCGATCGCGGTGTCGTTGGCGACTTTCAGGAACGGCACCACGCCCTGGCTTTCGCCGTTGGTGCCCTTGATGTGCGCGCCGAGGCCGCGCACGCGGGTCCAGTCGTTGCCGAGACCGCCGGAATATTTCGCCAGCAGCGCGTTGTCCTTCACCGACTTGAAGATGCCGTCGAGATCGTCGGCCACCGTGGTCAGGAAGCAGGACGAGAGCTGCGGCCGCAGCGTACCGGAGTTGAACAGCGTCGGCGTCGACGCCATGAAGTCGAACGACGACAGCAGGTTGTAGAACTCGATGGCGCGTGCCTCGCGGTCGATCTCGCGGATCGCAAGGCCCATCGCCACGCGCATGAAGAAAGCCTGCGGCAGTTCGATGCGGTTGCCGTCCTGATGCAGGAAGTAGCGATCGTACAGCGTCTGCAAGCCAAGGAACTGGAACGACAGATCGCGCTCCGGCTTCAGCGCCGCCGCGATCCGCTTCAGGTCATAGCGCGCCAGTTCAGGATCGAGCAGTTCGGCTTCGATGCCTTTCTTGACATAGACCGGGAAGTACTCGACGTAGCGCGCCGCCATGTCCGCCTGCGTGGCGCTGATCTGCGCGGCATGTACGAACGAGAGAACCTCGGTGCGCAGCTTGTCGAGCAGCAGACGCGCGCTGACGTAAGCGTAGTTCGGCTCCTGCTCCACCAGCGTGCGCGCCGCCATGATGCCGGCCAGCGCAAGCTCGTCCTGGCTGATGCCGTCGTAAAGATTGCGCCTGGTTTCAGCGAGCACAGGCGCGGCATCGACGCCGTCGAGATTGGCGCACGCTTCCTGAACAATCAGGGTCAGGCGCTCGACATCGAGCGGCACGCGCGTGCCGTTACCGAGCGTGACATGCAACTGCGGCTCGGAGGATGCCTTCACCGGCTTGGCGGCGGCGGCTTCGGCGCGCTGGCGCTGGCGTTCGTCGCGATAGAGCACGTAGGCACGGGCGACCTTGTGGTGCTCGCTGCGCATCAGCGCCAGTTCGACCTGATCCTGGACATCCTCGATGTGGAAGGTGCGGCCCTCGCCGATCCGGCGGGTCAGCGCGCTCACCACCTCGGCCGTCAGTTGCTCGATCACCTCGTGAATGCGGCGCGACGCCGCCGCGGTGTGCCCCTCGACGGCGAGGAACGCCTTGGTCATCGCGATCGAGATCTTGCTGGCATCGAACGGCGAGACCGTGCCGTTGCGGCGGATGATCTGGAGCGCCGGCTCCGCCGCAGGGACAGCCAGTGACTCGGAACGCAACTGAATGAGAGGAGCGGATTTGGCGGCTTCGCGTTCGATCGAGAGTGACATCGGCAGACCCCGTGCGTGTTGCAATTGGGGCTTGGGCCGAAGGCGCATGGTCACGGCGCGCGAACGCACCGAAGCACGCGACCGCCGGACACCCCGCCCGTGGACGTTCTTTGGTGTCGCGGCAGGTCTCCTGGCTCGCAGTTCGGCGCTGAATCCGGTCTTCCCGATGCGAAAACGCATCAGTGACATCGGTCGGATTCAACTCACTGCTTACAGTTGCGGGGGCAGCGCCGGATTTATTGCATCGGAGTGCAACTCACCGGCTTCCCATCTTCGCCACCAAGTCTTGCGACCCGGCGGAACCGTGACACCCACATCTGGTAGCGTTCGAGGCTGACTGTCAAGCACCGGTGGGTGTGAATAACGGGACCAAAGCGGCAAACGCGCGAAATGCTCAGCAAATCGCGCGAGATTTTTTTCGACGTCGCCGAGACTGCGGCCGCGCAACACGCACGCACCGTACCGCTGCCTTACGAATCGTCTCCACGATTCTCGCCGGATCGCTGCCCACTGGCCACGGGGACGCGGTCCACGCCGCCGCAGTGGGAAGCTTTCCCTTTGACCCGGCGCGAGCCGCTTCACATAACGTGACCATCGCGGTTCTGCGGGCACGTTGCCCGGAGCCAAGAGGGAATGCGGTGCGCGCGGTTTTGGATCGCGCAAGTCCGGAGCTGCCCCCGCAACTGTAGACGGTGAGCCTGTCCATCGACGCCACTGAGGCGACAACCTCGGGAAGGCCGGACATAAGGCGTTGAGCCGTGAGCCAGGAGACCTGCCGCGATCACATTACGTCCACGGGCGGGGTGCCCCGGTGTGTCGCTTGCGAGAGAACGGCGCCGCCGTCTCTGTTGTTCGCGCATGTCCGGCCCCTGCCCCAACATCACGGGGTTTCCGATGTCGAATTCGTCTTCCGTTACTTCCATTCCCGTCGCCACGCTCGGCACGCCGCGGATCGGTCCGCGCCGCGAGCTGAAAACCGCGCTGGAGAGCTACTGGTCCGGCAGGATCGACGAGGCTTCGCTCGTCAGAACGGCGGCGCAGCTTCGCGCCGACAACTGGGCGCGCCAGAAAGCGCGCGGCGTGACCGTCATTCCCTCGAACGACTTCTCTTTCTACGATCAGGTGCTCGACACCAGTGTGATGGTCGGCGCCATTCCGGATGTCTACAACTGGACAGGCGGCGAGGTTTCGCTCGCAACATATTTTGCGATGGCGCGCGGCTCGCAGGGCGAAGACCCTGCATGTGAACACGGCCATGCGCATCATCACCACGGTCATGGCGCGCCGGCACAGGAAATGACCAAGTGGTTCGACACCAACTATCACTACATGGTGCCGGAATTCTCGAAGGATCAGACCTTCGCACTGTCCTCGACCAAGCCGATCGACGAATACAGGGAAGCCAGGGCGCTCGGCTATCGGACACGGCCGGTGCTGATCGGCCCGGTGACATTCCTCAAGCTCGGCAAGAGCCATGACGCCTCGTTCAGCAACCTGTCGCTGCTGGACAAGCTGTTGCCGGTTTATATCGAAGTGCTCAACAAGCTCGCAACGGAAGGCGCGGACTGGGTGCAGCTTGACGAACCCTGCCTCGTACTCGACCTCGATGCGGACGAAAAGGCTGCGTTGAAGACGGCCTATAGCGAACTCGCGCTCAAGGTGCCCGGCACCAAGATCATGCTGGCCACCTACTTCGGTGAACTCGGCGACAACGCCGATCTCGTCGCCAAGCTGCCCGTCGCGGGCGTGCATCTCGATCTGGTGCGCGGCAAGGGTCAGATCGATACGGTCTTGAGCAAGATGCCTGCGGATCGCGTGATTTCGGTCGGCGTCATCGACGGACGCAACATCTGGCGCGCGAACCTGCCGGCCATTCTCGATCGCATTGAGCCAGTCGTTACCAAGCGCGGCGCGCATTTGATCGAAATCGCCCCGTCATGCTCGCTGCTGCATGTGCCGATCGACCTCGATCAGGAAACCGCGCTCGATGCGGATCTCAAGAGCTGGCTCGCCTTCTCGTTGCAGAAGATGAGCGAGCTTTCTGCGCTCGGACGGGCGCTCGCCGTCGGACGCAGCACGGTGAAAGACGAACTCGCGGCCTCGGCCGCCGCCGCCGCCGCGCGCAAGGCCTCGCCGAAAGTGCACAACAAGGCGGTTGCCGAACGTGTCGCCGCGATCACGGCGGACATGGCCAACCGCCGCAGCACCTTTGCCAAGCGCGCACAGATTCAGCGCGCGAGGTTCAAGCTCCCGGCCTTTCCGACCACGACCATCGGCTCGTTCCCGCAGACCAGCGACGTGCGCAAGGCGCGCGCCGCGTTCACCAAAGGCACGATCAGCCAGGCCGATTATGAGGGCTTTCTGCGCGAGGAAACCAAGCGCACAGTGGCGTGGCAGGAGGAAATCGGTCTCGACGTGCTGGTGCACGGCGAGTTCGAGCGCAACGACATGGTGCAGTATTTCGGCGAGCAGCTCTCGGGCTTCGCCTTTACCAAGAGCGCGTGGGTGCAGAGCTACGGCTCACGCTGCGTGCGCCCGCCGATCCTGTTCGGTGACGTCTCGCGGCCGAAGCCGATGACGGTCGAATGGTGGAAATATGCCCAGTCGCTGACCAGGCGCCCGATGAAGGGCATGCTCACAGGTCCTGTGACCATCCTCAACTGGTCGTTCGTGCGCGACGACATTCCGCGCAGCGAGTCATGCCGCCAGATCGCGCTCGCGATCCGCGACGAGGTGACCGATCTCGAAAAGGCCGGCGCGACCATGATCCAGATCGACGAGGCGGCGCTTCGCGAAGGTCTTCCGCTGCGGCGGTCCGAGTGGAAAACCTATCTCGACTGGGCGGTGGGCAGCTTCCGCATCACGGCCTCGGGCGTCGCGGATGAAACGCAGATCCACACCCACATGTGCTATTCGGAGTTCAACGACATCATCGACGCCATCGGCGCGATGGATGCCGACGTGATCTCGATCGAGACCTCACGGTCGAAGATGGAACTGCTCGACGCCTTCGTGACCTACAGGTATCCGAACGAAATCGGACCGGGCGTCTACGACATCCATTCGCCGCGCGTGCCCGATGTCAAGGAGATGACCGGTCTGATCGAGAAGGCCCGCAGCCATTTGACGGCGGACCAGATCTGGATCAATCCGGATTGCGGCCTGAAGACCCGCGGCTGGCCGGAGGTCAGGTCGGCGCTGACCAACATGGTCGAAGCGGCCCGGCAGGCGCGTGGGGCGGCTTAGAAGCTGTCATTACGGACAGCCCGTTTTGCGGGCTGATCCGGAATCCAGACATGATGACAACTGATGAAGATTCCGGGCTCGCGCAAAAGCGCGCCCCGGAATGACGGGCTCTTACTTCTTCTTCCCGTCGGCGCCGAACTGCTTGAGATATGCGGTGAGATCCTTGATCTCATCGTCCTTCTTGATGCCCGCGAAGGCCATCTTGGTGCCGGGGATCTTGGCCTTCGGGTCCTTGATGTATTCGGCGAACACAGCCTCGTCCCAGGTGATGCCGGAATTCTTGTTGGCTTCGGAATAGTTGTAACCCGCGACGCTGCCCGACTTGCGGCCGAACAGGCCGTTCAACTCGGGACCGACGCTGTTTTTCGCCGTTTCACCAACCTGATGGCAGGCGCGGCACTTGTTGAAGGACTTCTCACCCGCGGCGACGTCCTGAGCGTTGGCGGTGCCGGCGAAACTGACGGCGGCGGCAAAAGCGAGGGCAGCGGCAAACGAACGAGCAATCATATGTTTTGACCTTTGAAGCGGGCTGGAAGGCTGGCAGGAGGAGACGTAACCGAAACCCGCCGCGTCGCGGCGGGTTCCGTCGGCAATGGACATATCACGCAAACATATCGGCTGTAATTCCGGCGTACCAGCCCATGTTTTCGGCTTGGGTTTGTTTGCGCAGTTCGGCATCCTCGCCAGTCTTGGACACGAAGGTGGATGACGCCGCGATCTTACCGTCCTTCGGCTCATAGGCCCCGCCGATCTTCACGCAGTCGTCGGTGTCGATCAGGCTCCAGCAGGTGTTGGTGTAGCGCGCGGGGAACGTGCGCGCCGACACCAGTTCGCCCCGGATCATCATGGCCGCGACCTTGGCCTGGCTGTTGGCGGAGAACGCGGATTTCGGCATGTCGCCGGCGATGCAGGCATCGCCGAGCACGTAGATGTTGGGATCGGCCAACGACTTCATGCTTGCCGGATCGATGGCGCAGTAACCGGTCGTGTTGGCAAGGCCGGCATCCCGCGCGATGGCGCCCGCCATCTGCGCCGGGATGACGTTGACCAGCGCTGCGTTCTTGTAGGTCTCGAACCCGGTGACAACGGTGCCCGTCTTGGGATCGACCGATTTCAACCCGTCATGCACCTTGGGCCCGAGCCATTCGACCAGGCCCTTGTAGTGTTTTTCCCAGCCTTCCTGGAAAAGCGCCTGTTTCGAGAAACTTTCCTTGGGATCAATCACAAAAATCTTGGAGCGATCCTTGCGCGCCTTTTTCAGCGCATGCGCCATCATCGACACGCGCTCATAAGGACCGGGCGGGCATCGATAGGGATTGGGCGGCGCAATCATCACAATGACGCCGCCGTTCGGCACCGCATCGAGCTTTTTCTTGAGCAGCAGCGTCTGCGCGCCCGGCTTCCAGGCGTGCGGCATGGCATCCTCCGCCGCCTGCGACCAGCCCGGAACGGAATCGTATTTCAGGTCGATGCCTGGCGAGACGACCAGCCGGTCATAGGGCAGCTTCTTGCCGCTCGCGAGGACGACCTCCTTCTTATCGCGGTCGATCTTGGCGGCGCGGTCGGCGACCACCGTGACGCCGAGTTTCTTCAAGCCGCCGTAGCCGTGAGTGATCGAGGGATAATCCCTGAAACCGCCAAGATAGAGATTGCTGTGGAAGCAGGTCTGATACTTAGCCAGCGGCTCGACCAGCGTGATGGCAATCGCGCCCGCGCTGTCCTTGGCGAGGTATTTGGCGGCTGTCGCGCCGCCCGCGCCGCCGCCGATCACCACCACGCGCGGCTTGCCTTGTCCGAGCACAGCAGGCGCGCCGAACATCATGACGCCCGCGAACGATGCCGATCCCGAAATCAACTGCCGACGATTGATGCTCATCATGCCCCCAATGTTCTATTGAAAAACCGGATTCAGCCGGCCGGTCCGATCAGCCGACCTTGAGATAGGCAAAGCCTTTCGATTGCAGCGCTGCGACGGTGGCAACACCCGACGGCACGAAACTGATGAACGGCGCGTCCTTCACCTTGGCCTTGTCGAGCTTCAGCCGCTGGAACGTGATCTCGCACAGAAGAACCTTGAGGCCGTTCTTGGCGAGCGCGGTGACACGCTCGAACAGGGCCGGATCGATGGTCTCGTCCTTCCAGGGCGTTCCTTCCAGCGTGCTCAGGAAATACTTCACCGACACGCTATGGGCGACGATCACCAGTTGGAGGCCGAACGGATCGGAGCCGTAAGCCGAATAATGGTTCGAGATGTTGTTCAGCGTCTGGGCGAAGCGCGCGTTGTCGCCGTAGTCGCAGTGATAGAGGCATGCGACATCGCCTTCCTTCTTCAGGTCCGCCATGGCGACGGACTGCGGTGCCGCCTGCGCCGTTGCCGCGGCCAAACCGCCCGCAGCAACTCCGATAATGAGACTGCGCCGCGTTGCCGAGCCATTCTGGTCTGTCATGACACCCTCCGGAATTTTTGAAACAATTACTTCTGGGTTCTGAAATAAGCTGCCAGCGCCGCAATGTCACCTGCCTCGAGCCGTCCGGCGATGGTCTGCATCACGGGGTTATCGCGCTGCTTGTCCTTGTAGGCGTTCATCACCGCGATGAACTGGTCCTCCGGCCAACCGGCGATCTTCGGAATGCCCTGAGCCGCGCCCGAAGCGCGGTGACAGGTTACACATTCCGTCGATAAATACTCTCCAAGTTCCCGGTCTCCCGCAGCAGCATTTTCCGGCGCCGCGCCCGCCGCCAGAACAAAAAGCATCGCACGTGCCGGCGGGCGTTTCATCAATCGACTTTCGGTCCTGCCTTGCTGTCGGGCGTCACGTCCACCGAGATCGCCCGGCCGGTGACTTTTGGTGCAGCACGGCAGTCTTTCATGCACGGGTCCTTCTTCCAGAACTGCTTTTCGGCAGTCTCGCGGTCATCCTCATAGAAGGCCGCGGCATTCGGCATCTTGATCGAGGTGAAGTTCTTGTCGCTGAGTTCGAAGTTCTCGTCCTTGACGATATCATTCATGCTGAGAAGGTACGCCGTCAGGGCATAAACGTCATCGTCGGACAGCGAACGTGCATTGCCGTATGGCATCGCGCGCTTGATGTAGTCGAACGCGGTCGACAGGTCTGGCCAGAACGAGCCGATGGTCTTGTCGGGACGGTCCGCCTTCAGCGTCCCCGCGCCCCCGGCGAGCACCGGCCAGCGGCCCGCGCCTTCGCCGAATTCGCCGTGACACGAAGCGCAGCGCTCCTGAAACAACGCATCCCCCTGCTTCACCGTGCCCTTGCCCGGTGGCAATCCCTTGCCGTCCGGCCGCACATCCGTATCCCACGCCTTGATTTCTTCCGGCAGCGCGGGACGTCCGAGTCCAAGCTTAGACGAGGTCTTCGTTGTCGCCTGTGTGGCAATTTGCTGCGCATGGCCCTGCGGCGTGGCGGCGACGAGCGCCACGCCAGCAAGCAACGCGAACGCCGTGGCCTTAGCCGATCTCGACATTTTCGGTCTCCCCGCCTGAACGCACCAGCCAGGTCTGAATGCCGTTGTTGTGGTAGATCGAATTGACGCCGCGCACCTTGCGCAGTTCGTCCTTGGTCGGCTGCACATAGCCCGTCGAATCCATCGCTCGGGACTGGATCATCAGCTCCTGCCCGTTCCAATCGAAGTCGACATAGAAACGCACCAGCGACTTGTCGAACACCGGCCCGTCGATGCGGGCGGTCTGCCAGTTGCGTCCGCCGTCCATCGTCACATCGACGCGCTTGACCGTACCGCGGCCGGACCAGGCAAAGCCGCTCAGCACATTGCGGCCCTTGTATTTCAATGGCGCCTGCGGCGACGGATTGGTCACCACAGATTTCGCATCCATGACGAAGGTGTGCTTGCGCGAACGCCCGTCGGCCAGAAGGTCGGTGTATTTCGACGTTTCCTCGCGGGTCTGCCATGGCTGATCGCCGACCTCGATGCGGCGAATCCATTTCACCCAGAGATTGCCTTCCCAGCCGGGGATCACCGCGCGCAGCGGATATCCCTGCTCGGGCCGCAGCGCCTCGCCGTTCATGGCAAACGCGAGCATGCAATCATTCAGCGCCTTCTCAATGGGGAGCGAGCGATTCATGGCGGCGGCGTCCGCGCCTTCCAGCATCAGCCACTTCGCGTTCGGCTTGAGGCCAGCTTCATCCAGCACGGTCTTCAGCGTCACGCCGGTATACATGACGTTGTGAACCATGCCGTGAGTGAACTGGCAGCCGTTCAATTGCGCGCCGCGCCACTCCATGCCTGAATTCGCGGCGCATTCGAGGAAGTAAATCTTGTTCACGCGCGGCATGCGCCTGATGTCGTCCATCGTGAACACCAGCGGCTTGTCCACAAGGCCGTTGATCATCAGGCGATGATCGGCGGGATTGATGTCCGCGACGCCGGAATGATGCCGCTCGAAGCAAAGCCCCGACGGCGTGATGATGCCATCGAGTTCGTGCAGCGGCGTGAAGTTCACCGAGGATTCCGGCGATGCCGTCAGCCACGACACATCGCGGCGGATGACGTTCTTCTCGAACTTCGAGGGCATGCCATACGGCGTCTTCTGCACGCCATCGCCGAGATAGCGGTTCCAGTCCTGGATCTCGGTGATCAGCGGATCGGGCTTCGCCTCTTGCGCCAGCGCAGGCATCACGCCGAGCGCAGCACCTGCGCCGGCGAGACCCGCTGCGCCGAGGAATTTGCGGCGGCTGAGAATATCCGCAGATGATATGTCACTCATGCGGCATCCTTTCTATTTATCTCGATACGTGAATATGTTGGGCGTGAGTGTGCATGCGAACTCTCTCGCTTACGCGCCTGAGACTTTGACTGCGGTGTTCGGCTCGACCTTCACGGTGCCGCGCTTGGAAATATGCGCCGACACCACATCCCAGATCGGCGGGCCCTGCGTGCCTTCGTTGACACTGGCCCAGCCCGCGACACTGTAGCTCTTCGCCGCATCGATCGGCTTGCCGGATTTCAGATGGGTGAGATCGGAAATGCGCGAGCCCATCGGCTTCGACACATCGATGGAATAACCCATGCCGCCGATGCGGACCATGTCGCCGCCGCCCTGGAAGTACGGATCGGGATGGAAGATGTTGTCGGCGACGTCTTCAAGGATTTCCTTGAGCTGCGCGCCGGTCATCTGGTTGCGATAGCAATTCGGATAGGTGATGGCCGTGGCGTTGGTGACGTCTTCCCATGTGATCGGGCTGTCCGGAACGAGCGTCCCGCCCCAGCGGAAGCCCGGCGACAGCGCGATCTCGGCGTCGCGCTCAGCAAGCATCGCATCGCAGATCAGATCGTCGAACGTGCCGTTGAAGTTGCCGCGGCGATAGAGCAGCGAATCCGTCTTGCCGATCAACTTCGCCAGATCCTTGGCGAACGGCGCCCTCACCTTTTCCACCAGCGCGCTCATCGCGGCATCCGGCTTGATCGCATCGGTGAACACCGGCATCAGCTTGAAGCGGACGCCCGCGACCTTCCTGTCCTTCACCTCAATGTCGAGGCGCGAGACAAACTTGCCGTGCGAGCCGGTCGCGACCAGCACGGTGTCGCCGACGCGCACGAGACCCGGCATCGCGTCATGGGTATGCGCGGTCAGGATGACATCGAGGCCCTTGACGCGGCCTGCGAGCTTGCGGTCGACGTCGAAGCCGTTATGCGAGAGCAGCACGACGATCTGCGCGCCCTCGGCCCGCGCCTCGTCGACCTGCTTCTGCATGTCCTCTTCGCGGATGCCGAACTCCCATTTCGGGAACATCCAGCGCGGATTGGCCACCGCCGTGCGCGGCAGCGCCTGTCCGATCACGGCGATCTTCGCGCCGCCCTTCTCGAACATCTTGCGCGGCTCGAACACCGGCTCCTGCCATTCGTTGTCGCGGATGTTCTGCGCAAGGAATGCGAACGGCGCCTTCTCAGTGATTTCTTTGACGCGCTCGGCGCCGTAGGTGAATTCCCAGTGACCGACCATGGCGTCGACCTTCAGCGCCGACATCACATCGACCATGTCCTGCGCCTTGGTCTGCAGCGAGGTCCAGCTTCCCTGCCAGGTGTCGCCGCCATCGAGCAGCAGCACCTTGTCCTCGCCGCGTTCGGCGCGCACCGCATTGATGAGGGTCGCAACACGATCCATGCCGCCCATGCGGCCGTAGTTGCGCGCCAGCGATACGAAATCATCCGCGGTGAGCGCGTAAGCATCCGCCGACCCGGCAGCGATGTTGAAATATTTGCGGAACGCCTCGTCGGTGAGATGCGGCGGCAGGCCCTTGTCCGCGCCGACGCCGAGATTGACCGACGGCTCGCGGAAATACAGCGGCATCAGCTGCGCATGATTGTCCGCGACATAGAGGATGGTCACCGTGCCGAGCGGATCGAACTTGAGAATGTCCGCCTGCGTCAGCTTCTGCTGCGCGGCCACGCGCCCGAGCGGACCCAGTCCGCTGCCGATCGTGAGCGCAGACGCAACCGCGCTCGCCTGCAGGAATTCCCGCCTCGATATCATCAGACCACCTACAATAAAGCTGTCATTGCGAGCGAAGCGAAGCAATCCACTCCTGAGAGAGAAGCTGGATTGCTTCGTCGCTCACGCTCCTCGCAATGACGGTCCCGCCTCAGGCGACCGTCAGCTTGTTCTTGGCGGTATATTCCGAACCGTCGTCATCCTTCCAGGTGAAGGTGAACTCGCCGGTCTCGGACGCCTTGTAGAAGAACGACTGGTACGGATTCGCCGAGATCGCCGGATTCCAGTCCGCTTCGAACACCGGCTTGCCGTTGAAGGTCGCGGTGAACTTGTTGAGGATCTTGCGCGGCACGACCTTGCCGGCCGAATCCTTGCGCTGGCCGGATTCCATTTCGTGCGAAATGAGGGTTTTGATTTCGATCAGTTCGCCCGCCTTCGCAGTGGCAGGAACGCGAACGCGCGGTGTGGGTGCATTGGCCATGGAAATGTCCTCGCCTGAATTTTTTCTTGAGTGATTCGATCAGCCGCCGCAGCCGCCGATGGTCACTTTCACATTGGCTTTTGTGGTGTAGAGCGCGCCGTTCGACATCTCGGCGACGCACACGATGTTTTGCGTCTGCGCGAGGCGCATGCGGGTGGAGGCGGATGCCTTGCCGCAGGCCGGCGTGAACTTGTAGGTGACCACGCCCGGCAGCGGATTGCCGTCGGCGAATACATGCACCGCCTTCACGTAATCCGAATCTGTCATCGGGCTTTCGACCTCGACATTGACCGGTACCACGAGACCGTTCTCGGCGATCTCCGGCACATCGAGCTTGATCTTGCCGCTGTCCAGTTTCTTGTCGCCGTACAGTTTCTTGATTTCGGCGGCGACGGCCGCTTCATCCGCGAACACCATCTTCGGCGCGAGCACAGCGGTCAAACCCGCGATCGCTGCGAGCGTCAGCGCGTCACGGCGCGTTGGTTCAGTGAACTTCAAATTCATCAATGATTCCTCCTGCGGGAGTCTTGTGCATCCCTTGACGATAGTATCGCTTGACGATGCCAAGCCTGATCTATCATGATCCGCTCACATCATTATATTCTTTTTCTTGAATGTAAAGATGTTCTAGTGTGGCAATCCGAAAGCAGCATCGGCTTGGTGCATCAGAGCAATCCGGGAACCGACAAGACCGCGCAGACGGTCTGACGGAGGGAGGGACACAGAATGAGACGGACCACGATTCGGTCAGCCATCGCCTTTGCGATTTTGATGTGCGCATCGAGCGCCCCTGCTCTGGCGCAGGACGCCAGCGAAAAGGAAATCGAGCGCTATCGCGCGATGATTTCCGATCCAATGTCCAACCCCGGTTATCTCGCGGTCGATCGCGGCGAAGTGCTTTGGAGCCAGAAGCGCGGCACCAAGGACGTCTCGCTTGAGACCTGCGATCTCGGTCAGGGCCCAGGCAAGCTGGAAGGCGCCTTCGCCAAGATGCCGCGCTACTTCAAGGATGCCGACAAGGTGATGGACCTTGAGCAGCGCCTGCTGTGGTGCATGACCAACATTCAGGGTCTCGACACCAAGGACGTGATCGCCCGCCGCTTCTCCGGCCCGGGCAAGCCCTCCGACATGGAAGACCTCGTCGCCTACATCGCCAACAAGTCGAACGGCATGAAGATCGACATTCCTCTCAGCCATCCGAAAGAGCAGGAAATGGCCGCGGTCGGCGAAGCGCTGTTCTATCGGCGCGGCGGCGTGAACGATTTCTCCTGCTCGACCTGCCATGCGGAGGAAGGCAAGCGCATCCGGCTTCAGGGTCTGCCGGACCTGTCAAAGCCCGGCAAGCTGCCGCAGGAAACCATGGCGAGCTGGCCGACCTATCGCGTGTCGCAGGGCGCGCTGCGCACCATGCAGCACCGGCTGTGGGACTGTTACCGGCAGCAGCGCTGGCCGGTGCCTGAATATGCCTCCGACGCCCTCACCGCGCTGACCGTGTTCCTGCAGAAGCAGGCCGCGGGCGGCGAAATCAACGTCCCGTCGATCAAGCGTTGAGAGAGGAGCGCATCATGACAAAGACAATCAAGATCACCGCGCTGGTTCTCGCCGCTGGTTTTATCGCCCTGCCGTTCTGCGCATCCGCGCAGACCGCGCCCAAGGACGCACCTAAGACCATCGATCCCGCCATCGTCGATGCCTATGTGAAGGCAACCTTTGGCAAGGCGCCGCCGGAATGGCAGGAGCGCATCGTTCCCGACGAGACGCTGAAGACCTGCAACGCCTATCACAACAACGTGCCTTCGGCGGAAGCCGACAAGATCGTGCAGCGTGAGCTTGCCAAGGTCGTCTATCCCGCCGACGGAAAATTCCTCGGCGACTGGAAGGAAGGCCGCAAGGTCGCCAACAACGGCCGGGGCGGGCAGTTCTCCGATCCGCCGGACACGATCGCGGGCGGCAACTGCTACGCCTGCCATCAGTTGGAAAAGTCCGAAGTCTCCTTCGGCACGCTCGGGCCAAGCCTGACCAACTACGGCAAGGACCGCAAATACGCACCGGACGAGATCAAGAACGCCTTCACCAAGATCTACGATTCGCAGGCCGTGCTCGCATGCTCCAACATGCCGCGCTTCGGCGCGAACAAGGTGCTGAGCGAGCAGCAGATCAAGGATCTTGTCGCGCTGCTGTTCGATCCGGAATCGCCGGTCAACAAGTAGGCCGGCTGCAAGGCAGGCGGAGATAACGGGATGAAGACACACACTCTGCTGGCGATGGCGGCTGTCTGCGCCCTCGCCTCGGCTCCGTCGCGCGCGCAGGACGCGACCGTCGCCACCAAGTCGCTCAACCCAGAGATCGCGCTCGACGCGGCGAAGGCGGCGCTCAATGATTGCCGCAAGCGCGGTTATCAGGTGTCGGTTGCGGTGGTCGATCGTTCCGGCACGCCGCAGGTGATGCTGCGCGATCGCTTCGCGGGTGCGCACACGCCGCCGACGGCAACCGGCAAGGCTTGGACCGCGGTCAGCTTCAAGAGCAACACCACCGATCTTGTCGCTGCAACACAGGCGCCCGCGATGCAGGGCCTGCGTCAGCTTCCCAATGTAGTGCTGATTGGCGGCGGCGTGGTGATCGAAGCCGGCGGCACGATGCTCGGCGGCATTGGCGTCTCCGGCGCACCGGGCGGCGATGCCGACGAAGCCTGCGCCAAGGCGGGCATCGCCGCGATCAGCGACAAGCTGGATTTTTAAGGCGACGCACTCACCAAACATTCGATGTCGTCCCCGCGAAAGCGGGGACCCATAACCATCGCACGCCGTGGTGATGCAGGGACACAATCAAGCAGAGCGATACAGCTGTTGTTTCTGTCATTCCGGGGCGCGCCTCTTCGCACGAACCCGGAATCCATTTCTCCAACACCGCGATGGATTCCGGGCTCGCGCAACGCGCGCCCCGGAATGACGGCGGATAGTATCGCGCAGATGGCTGCAACATTTCGTGATGGGGATACGCGTCCCCGTGTTCTGAAGCGCGCTTAAGTTCGCCATGTCCTGGTCGTGAGGGGCGCTTCTCGAGGGCGCTTTTGAAGCGGAGCAGGATGCGGCGCCTGCGCGTGTGTCTCGCAAACACAACGTCCGGGAGGCTGGGGTCACCGTCCGGGCCAACTATGTGGCTCTGCCGTTCGCCGGCTGGACGCGGAGCGGACGAAGGCGGCGAAAGCCGTCCGGATCAGGGGTCGAGTAACCTCCCCCGTCCGCACCCGGAAGTACGGTCCCCTCGCCCAAAATCGCCGCAATGGAGCGCCGCAAGGCGATGCGCTTCCGGAAGACCATCGCCTCGCACGCGATGCCGGAAGCGAGACGATACAAAGGTGCGCCTCGCGGCGCTCCATGCCCCTCGTTGTCCGGGGCAACTAAGATCAACTCGCGCGATCAGGCGCGGGAGCGATGACGCTTGGCTGTTTAGAAGTGGCTGTTTGAAAATTGAATCGGAATGCGATGTGACGTACGCAAGTGCAACACCTACGATTGTCATCACCGGGCTTGACCCAGTGATCCACGCCTTGCTTGCCAACCTTGAGATAGTCGTGGATGGCCGGGTCAAGCCCGGCCATGACGAATTGAGAATGGTGCGGGATGTCCGCTGAACATCGAGTGCGATGGAAAAAAGTCACGCCTGCCGCTTGAGCCATTCCGGAAATGGCGCGGACTCGTAGCCCTTCTCGCGTACGTAACGGAACATCGAGAGAAACTCCGTCGGCTCCAGCAACCCCGGCATGCGTGCGACTTCCCGCGCCTGGCCGCTCCGTGCGGCAAGCCCGTCAACCTTCTCGGGAAAAAACTGGATGGTCGGCGTGAAGCGGATGCCGTAGGCCTCGCCGAACGCCTTCTCGCTGCGTTTGCGGCCGTCGAAGTCAGTCACTTCGCGCGCGCCGATATGATTGAGATGAAGGATTTCGAAATTGTCGCGGACGTAACCCTCGATCTTCGGGTCCATCATATGCACCTCATGCATCCGCTTGCAGGCCGGGCAGCCCTTGAGGCCCCACATGATCGCAAAGCGTTTGCCCTTCGCCGTCGCGCCGGTGAGATCTTCGGACACGTCGAGGAAGCTTTCGAGATACCAGTCCATATGATAGATGCCATCGTCACCGAGCGTCGCCTTTGCGAAGGCTGGCGCGGCGCGCAGGCTCAAGGCACCGATGCCAAGCGCGGCGATGGCGTGCCGCCGGGTGAGATGAGTCTTGTTATTGGGCAAGTAAGCCTCCCTCTGCCGCGTCAACCGACCGATCCAAACACCGGAAATGTTTCCAGCAGCCAGCCGGCGATGCGCGGCATGCCGCCAGTCAAAAACAGCACGCCGGTCAGCACAAGAGCGCCGCCGATCACCTTTTCGATAGTCTCCATGTGGCCGCGCAGCCGCGCCATCATCCGCATGAACGGCCCCGAGAACAGCGATGCCAGCATGAACGGAATGCCGATCCCGAGCGCGTAGGCCCCGAGCAACAATGCGCCACGCGCCGCCGATCCCTCGACACCGGCGACCACGAGGATCGCAGCCAGTACCGGCCCGACACATGGGGTCCAGCCGAACGCGAAAGCAAGACCGACGATATAAGCCCCGAAAAATCCCGCCGGCTTCGACACGGTCTGAAACCGTGCTTCGCGAAACAGAAGTCCGATCCTGAACAGCCCGAGGAAATGCAGACCGAGAATGATGATGATGACGCCTGCGACGATCGCGAGCGTGTCGAAATACGCGGTGATGGTCCTGCCGAGCGCCGAGGCCGATGCGCCGAGCGCAACGAACACCGTGGCGAAGCCGAGCACAAAGGCGAAGGACAGCGCCACCACGCGCCAGTCGGGCCGCCAGCCCCGCGCCTTGTCCTCGTGCGTCAGGTCATCGAGGCTGATGCCCGCCAGAAAACACAGATACGGCGGCACCAGCGGCAAAACGCACGGCGAGAGGAACGACAGCACCCCCGCCCCCAGCGCCCCGGCAATAGAAATGGAAGAAACCACGGATTTCCCGGCTCTGGCAGATACATGCGAATTCGTGTATATGTATCACATGCTCGGACAAACGCTCGCAAAAACCGTCGCCGCCGCTGCACTTTCGACAACGGTGCTGTGGTGTGGCATGGCGCAGGCCGCCGAACTCGTGATGTTCGAGCAGGCTGGCTGCGTCTATTGCCAGCGCTGGGAACGCGATGTCGGCTCGCTCTATGAAAAGACTGACGAAGCCAAAGCGCTTCCGCTCCGCCGCGTCGATATCCAGCAACAGAAGATGAGCGGCATCGCCCTCGCCTCGCCGGTCCGCTTCACGCCGACCTTCATCGTGGTGGACAACGGCCGCGAAATCGGCCGCATCACCGGCTACAGCAATGACAATGCGTTCTGGGGATTGCTCGACGCGCTTGCGGCGAAGCTGCAGACCGCGGCGCGCGAACTGAACCGAATCTGATCCACCGCTTGAAAGCCACGCCTATGACATCGATCCTTTCATCCGAACTGGAAACCGAGCTTCGCGACGGCGCGGAATATTCGCCCGAACTCGACCAGTTGATGCGCAAGGCGCGCAAGGCCAGCAACTTTCTTAAAGCTTTGTCGCATGAGAACCGGCTGCTGCTGCTCTGTCTGCTGGCCGAACGCGAACGGTCGGTCACCGAGCTTGAGAACATTCTCTCGCTGCGCCAATCGGCAGTCTCGCAGCAACTCGCGCGGCTGCGTTACGACGGCATGGTCGATACCCGGCGCGACGGCAAGACGATCTACTACAGCCTCGCCAACGAGGACGTCCGCCGGGTGATCTCGGTGGTCTACGATATTTTCTGTGCGCCGGTGGAGGCCGCAGACAAGAAATAGACCTGCCGCAATGGCAGGCGGACGCGACATGGCCCGCAAGGCTTCACGTCGCGCCGGTCCGGGAGAAACGCCATGCAGAACATGTCTGCCTGGATGCAAGCACTCGGCGGTTTCGCCATCGGCGTCATCGCGGGCTTCGCCGTGCGCCATGCGCGGCTGTGCACATTCGGTGCGATCGAAGATGCGCTGATGGGCGGTGACAGCCGGCGGCTGCGCATTTTCGGGCTGGCGCTTGGCATCGCCATTCTCGGCACCCAGGCGCTTGTTCTTGGGGGCGTGCTCGATCCTGCCCTTGTGACCTACACGCCCGCGGCCTTGCCGCTGGTCGCAATCCTGATCGGCAGCGTGATGTTCGGCATCGGCATGGCGATGGTCGGCACCTGCGGCTTCGGCTCGCTGGTGCGGCTCGGCACCGGCGATCTGCGCAGCCTTGTTGTGGTGCTGATCCTGGGTGCTGCGGCCTACGCCACGCTGCGCGGAATCCTTGCCGGCTTCCGCATCGAGTTTCTGGAATCGCTGTCGCTGCCGATGCCTGATGGCGCACGCGCCGACTTTGCATCGCTGTCGTCGCAGGTTCTCGGGATCGATATCAGCGCAGGTCTCGCCGTGATCGCAGGAACTGCCCTGTGCTGGCTCGCGCTGCGCGATCCTCGGCTGCGCCGCGCGCCGCGGCTTCTGTCCGCGGGAATCGTACTCGGCTTGTTGATTATCGCCGGGTGGATTGTCACGACATGTGTGGTGGATGAATTCGCAGGTCCGGCGAAGCCGCAGAGCCTGACGTTCGTCTCCACCGTGGGCAAGGCGCTTTACGCCGGCTTGCAGAGCGTCACGAACTTCGCCGATTTCGGTGTTGGAAGCGTGTTCGGCGTCGTCGCCGGATCTTGGTTCGCCGCATGGCGTTCAGCCGAACTGCGCTGGGAAGCATTCGACGACGATCACGAAATGCGCCGTCATCTCGGTGGCGGTGTGCTGATGGGCGTCGGCGGCATTCTTGCCGGCGGCTGCACCATCGGTCAGGGCCTGACGGCAGGATCGATGCTCGCGCTGTCCGCGCCGCTTGCCATTGGTGGCATGATTGTCGGTGCGCGGCTTGGCATCGCCATTCTGGTCGACGGCTCGCCCCGCCACATCATTCAGCGCCGCTGGGCCAGCCTGCTCGGGAAAAGCGATCCGGCGGAATAAGATCAGGGACGAATGACGGTGTAGCCGCCCTCGCTCAGGGTCAGCAATTGCCCGACGCCGACCTTCACTTCAATCGCATGCGGATTGATTTTCGGGCGCTGTCCGGTCTCGTGCTCGATGGTATCGAGCGTGTTGCCGCAGACATCGAAACGAACGCCCTGCGTGACGAGGCTATCGACCAGCGAGCGGTTCTCGCTTTCCGCGCGAAGCAGATCGATACCGGGGCCGAACGCGACGACCTCAATGGCGATCTTGTCCTGCCCGTAGGCCTTTTGAAGGTTGCTGGCCACACTCAGCACCAGCCGCTGCTTCTTCTGATCGGAATCGGAAATCTGCAGCGCGATGAAGTGTTCGGCGAACGGCTTGTCTTCGGGAGGTTTTGCCTTCGTCTGCGCACTGGCTGGATGCGAGATGGCCGAAGCCAGCGCGGCACATGCAGCGGAGTAGATCAGTTTGCGGCGATTCATGACGAGCCTCGTGCGACAACGCACCGGAGAATGCCGGAGCGATGCCGGGAGAACAAGCTGTTCGCCGTGAACGTTCCGGTGAACGCGCGTTCGTTAGCGCGTAGCAAGGGCCGGAATGACGACCGCACCGCGAATGCCGAGCGCAGCGCCCGACACGATTCCCGCAACCGCGATAAACGACGGCATGCCGAGCGTCGACAGGCCGGTCAGACCCTGGCCGATCGAGCAGCCGTAAGCCATCGCACCGCCGATGCCCATCAACGCTGCGCCGGAAATCGAACGCACCATGTGGCTCGGAGAGGTATAGCCCTCAAGCTTGAAGCGCCCTGTCAGAACTGCCGTCAGGACGCTGCCGGAGAGCACGCCAACCACCAGCGCGACGCCGAAGCTCAGCGTCAGGCCGGTCGACAGCATCGTGTACTGCAAGGTGTCGGCAATCGGCGAGACGAACGAGAGCGACGTCACCGGAATTGGATTGAAGTCATCGGCACCAAGCCAGCCGGTCGCGAGCCATCCGGCGGTGACCAGAAGACCCACCGCAAGACCGGCGGCGATCTGGCCATAAGCACGGCGGAACTGGCGGTCGGAAAATGCGAAGATCAGCAGCCCGCCGACCACAATCAGTGTCACGGCGATGCGGGCCACAAATTCATCAATGCCAACGGTGGCAAGCAGCGCCGGCGCCGAAACGGCGGCCGGCGTAATCTGGGTGGCCTGGAGAAAGGCGAGACGCGCAGGCGCGATCAGCCCCTTCAGGGTCATCTGCGCGGCAATGCCGATGATAGCAATCACAACCAGCGAACGGAGATTGCCCTTGCCGAGGAGCACGAGCGCACGCGAAGCGCAACCGTTGGACAGAACCATGCCGAAGCCGAACAGCAGGCCGCCCGCGAAAATCAGCGGTGCGGAGAATGACGGCTGCAGATAGATCGACTTTGCGATATCGACGAGGCCTACGCCTGCGACGAGCTGGGTTCCAAGGATCGCAATAGCCAGCGCCAGCGCGTAGCTGCGGACCTTGCGGCCATCGTTCGCGGTCCACCAGTCGCGAAGGCTGCTCATCAGGCAGAACCCGCTGAGAAGGCCGACGACGCCGAACGCGAGGCCAATCGCAAAACCAGCGGAGACCGGGATACCGGGCATGATGGAACTTCCTTGACCACAAGGGTGACGTTTGTAGAATAAATATCTATTCGCACCCCTCGAAATGGTCCATATCGCTGAAAAACTAAGGATATTGTTGCCCTAACGACAGAAAGTTGAGAGATTCCTTCCCCTCCTGGAAGCGGCAGGCGGAAATTCTTCTCCGGCGGCTGGGTAAGTAATCGGGCCGTCAGCGGCACTCTCTATGATACCGCCGCACAAGCGGTCTATTCTCGACGAATGAAACCTTCGGCACGCGAGATTCTTTGACAACAGCAAGCCTTGCAGCCGACAACATCCTCCCCTCCGCCAATTCCCAGAGACGGTATGAACCCAGTTAAAGCTCTCACGACCCATGGCCAGGCGATCTGGCTCGATTTCCTCGCACGCGGTTTCATCGCCAACGGCGAACTCAAGACGCTGGTCGACAGCGACGGAGTGCGCGGTGTCACGTCCAATCCCTCGATCTTCGAGAAAGCGATCGGCGGCAGCAATGAATATGACGAGGCGGTTTCCGCCCTCCTGAGCGAGCGCGACCGTTCGGCGAGTGATCTCTACGAAACGCTCGCAGTGGAAGACATCCAGCGCGCGGCGGATGCTCTGTATTCGGTCTATGACGACCTGAAAGGCGCGGACGGCTACGTCAGTCTCGAAGTCTCGCCATATCTCGCGCGCGATACCGAAGGCACCATCGCCGAGGCGCAGCGGCTCTGGACCAGCGTCGGCCGCGAAAATCTGATGGTGAAGGTGCCAGGCACCCCGGAGGGCGTCCCGGCGATCCGCGCGCTGATCTCGCAAGGCATCAGCATCAACGTCACGCTGCTGTTCTCGCAGAAAATGTACGCGGAAGTTCTCGAAGCCTATATCTCCGGCCTGGAGGAATTCGTCGCTGGCGGCGGCGATCCCAGGCGCATCGCCAGCGTGGCCAGCTTCTTCGTCAGCCGCATCGACACCGCCGTCGACAATCAACTCGATGGCAAGATCGCCGCAGCGAGCGGGGATGAAAAGGCCCGGCTCGAAGCGCTCAAGGGCAAGGTTGCCATCGCCAACGCCAAGCTGGCGTATCAGCACTACCTGAAAGTGATCGGTAGCGATCGCTGGAAGAAGCTTGCGGCGAAAGGCGCGCAAGTTCAGCGCCTGCTCTGGGCCTCGACCGGCACCAAGAACAAGGCTTACAGCGACGTACTGTATGTCGAGGAACTGATTGGACGCGATACGGTGAACACCGTGCCGCCCGCGACCCTCGATGCCTTCCGCGATCACGGCAAGCCGCGCAACAGCCTTGAGCAGAACATTTCTGACGCCGAGCGTGTTCTGGCAGACCTTGCGAAAAGCGGCATTTCGCTTGATGCCATTACCGACACACTTGTCGACGATGGCGTGCAGTTGTTCGCCGAAGCCTTCGACAAGCTGCTGGGTGCCGTCGCGCAGAAGCGGACGGCAATCCTCGCTTCGCGTATCGACGCGCAGACCATCAAGTTGCCGGCAGAGATCGAGAAGGACGCCAGGGCACTGTCGGAACGCTGGCGTGCAAACGGCACCATTCGCGCGCTGTGGCAGCGCGATGCCAGGGTTTGGACCGGTGGTGACGAAGCCAAATGGCTCGGCTGGCTCGATGTCGTCGCGCGCGAGCAGAACGAAGTCGAACGCTATGTCGCATTCTCCGGCTGGGTAAAGAGCAAGAATTTCACCGACATCGTCGTCCTCGGCATGGGCGGCTCGAGTCTCGGGCCGGAAGTGCTTGCCGAAGCTTATGGCCAGATCGACGGCTTTCCGAAGCTGCGCATTCTGGACTCGACGGACCCTGCACAGGTTCGCCGAACCGAAGCCGCGATCAATCTCGACAAGACGCTGTTCATCGTCTCGAGCAAATCCGGCGGCACCACAGAGCCCAACGCGCTGATGGAGTATTTCTTTGTTCGCGCCAGTGCAAAGGCCGCAGAGCGTTTTGTCGCGGTGACCGATCCCGGTTCATCGCTTGAAAAGGTGGCGACCGCGCGCGGCTTTGTGCAGATCTTCCACGGCGAGCCGACAATCGGCGGCCGTTATTCAGTGCTCTCGCCGTTCGGGCTTGTTCCGGCGGCTGCGGCTGGAATCGATGTTTCTGAGCTTCTCGGTCTCGCGAGCGCGATGGTGCGTTCCTGCGGTCCCGACGTGCCACCTGCGGAAAACCCTGGCGTTCAGCTTGGCCTCGCACTCGCCGCTTCCGCCAAGCACGGCCGCGACAAGCTCACGCTCACGGGATCGAAGCGCATTGCGGATTTCGGCGCATGGGCCGAGCAACTGATCGCCGAATCCACCGGCAAGAACGGCAAGGCGCTGATCCCGCTCGAAGGCGAGCCTCTCGGCAAGCCAGAGATTTACGGCAAGGATCGCGTGTTCATCGATCTGCGGCTGAAGGACGACAGCGACAGCGCTCGTGAAACAGCGCTGGCTGCGCTGGAAGCCGCCGGCAATCCCGTCGTCCGCATTACCGTGACGAGCCCCGCGCATATCGGACAGGAATTCTTCCGCTTCGAGATCGCCACCGCAGTGGCCGGGGCGGTGATGGGTGTCAATCCGTTCGACCAGCCGGATGTCGAAGCCGCAAAAGCGAAGACGCGAGAGCTGACGTCCGCATTCGAGACGTCAGGCGCGTTGCCGGCCGAGACGGCTGTCGCAACCGAAGGCGCGATTGCGATCTTTACCGATGCCGCCAATGCAGACGCATTGCGAAAGTCCGGGGCCGATGGCGATCTGGCATCATGGCTCAAGGCCCACCTCGCACGCATCAAGGCGGGTGATTATATCGCCGCCCTCGCCTATCTCGACCGCAACGCCGCCAACATCGCTGCGCTACAGAATATCCGCAAGACGATCCGCGACAGTAAACAGGCCGCAACCTGTGTCGGCTTTGGGCCGCGCTTTCTGCATTCCACCGGACAGGCCTACAAAGGCGGCCCGAACAACGGCATATTTTTGCAGATCACTTCGGATAACGCGGACGATCTGGACGTACCCGGCCAGAAGATCAGCTTCGGTGTCATCGAGGCAGCACAGGCGCGCGGCGATTTCGGTGTGCTGGCGGAACGCGGGCGGCGCGCGCTGCGGCTTCACATCACGGGCGATGTGGCGAAAGGACTCGCAGTCATCGATGCGGCGGTTCAAAGCGCCTTGAAATAAGTATCGGTCTGCGCGTCAGCGGTCCTGAATCGCTGACGCAATGAATCGATAGATGTCGGTGTGGTCGGCATTCTTGTCGAGCGCCGACTTGGCCTTCTCCCAAAACGCGGCGATGGTTTCCGCATTCGAGTTATCCAGCCCGACAAGCTTCGACAGATCGGCGGCGATGCGCAAATCCTTGGCCATCAAGGCCAGGGAGAAGCCTGACGCGAACGTCTCCGAGATCACGAACTGCTTCATCTTGACGTCGGTGGAGTTGTTCTTGCCGGTCGATGCATTGAGGACGTCAATGACCGTGTCCGGTTGCAGGCCGAAGCGTCGGCCGACCAGCAGCGCTTCGCAGGCTGCGACGAGTCCTGCGGCGGAGACGTAGTTGTTCAGCGCCTTCATCGCGTGGCCCGAGCCAAGCGGGCCGGTCGCGAAGACGGATTTCGCCATGGCTTGCAGCACAGGCTTCGCCCGCTCGACAAGCGCAGCATCACCGCCAGCCATGATCGACAGGGTGCCGTCGATGGCGCGCTTGACGCCGCCGGACACCGGCGCATCGATCAGCGCAATCCCGCGTGCGGCAAGATCCTTGCCAAGCGACTGCGTATCGACAGGCACCGATGAACTCATGTCGATGATCAGCGCATTCTTCGCAAGAACATCGGCGACGCCCTGCTCGCCGAGCACAGCCTCGCGCACGATTCGGCTGTCGGGCAGCATGGTAATCAGGATCGACGCATCTTTGGCGGCTTCGCGTCCGCCCGCAAAGACTTCTCCGCCCGCAGCGGCAAGCGCATCGCGCGCAGGCCCTGACGGATCGGCACCACGAACCTTGAAACCGGCAGCGATGCAGCGCTTCGCCATGGGCAGGCCCATCTGACCCAGACCTACAAAGACAACGGTGTCGCGTGTCGCCATGGTGCTTACCGATCCAGGTTGGCCTTAGAATAAAATATGCCGGCGCGAGCGATCCCGCGCCGGCAAAATCATAGCGCACAATCTCAGGCTGCGTTGAAGCCTGCGATCGCCTTGGCTTCGAGATACTCCTCGAGGCCGAACTTGCCCCACTCGCGGCCGTTGCCCGACTGCTTGTAGCCGCCAAATGGCGCGGTGCGCTCATTCGGCACGCCGTTGAGGTTGACGTTGCCGGCGCGAATCTGACGTCCGACCTTGCGCGCGCGCTCGACGGTACCCGCCGAGACATAACCTGCAAGACCATAGGGCGTATCGTTGGCGATCTTCACCGCCTCCGCCTCGTCCTTCGCGCCCATGATCACCAGAACCGGCCCGAAGATTTCCTCGTTGGCAATCGTCATGTCGCTGGTGACATCGGAGAAGATTGTCGGGCGAACGTAGAAGCCCTTGTTCACGCCTTCCGGCAGACCGGGGCCACCGGCGACCAGCGTGGCACCCTCGTCGATGCCCTTCTGGATCAAACCCTGAATCTTGTCCCACTGGATACGGTTGACGACGGGGCCGATCGTGGTGCCCTCGGCGCGCGGGTCGCCCGCCTTGGTCTTGTCCGCGACGGCCTTGGCGATCGCTGCGATCTCCTTGATCTTCGCCTGCGGCACGATCATGCGCGAAGGTGCATTGCAGGACTGGCCGGAGTTGTTGAACATATGCGCCACGCCGCCGGTCACAGCCTTGGTGAAATCGGCGTCGTCGAGAATGATGTTCGGCGACTTGCCGCCCAGTTCCTGGCTGACGCGCTTCACGGTGTTGGCTGCACGCTTGGCGACGTCGATGCCGGCTCGGGTTGAACCCGTGAACGAGATCATGTCGATCCCGGGATGTTCGCTCATGGCAACGCCGACATCCGGGCCGAGGCCGTTGATCAGGTTGAACACACCCTTCGGCACGCCCGCTTCGTGCAGGATTTCAGCGAAGATCAATGCCGACGACGGCGTATATTCTGACGGCTTCAGGATCATGGTGCAGCCGGCTGCGATCGCAGGCGCGACCTTGCAGGCGATCTGGTTGAGCGGCCAGTTCCATGGCGTGATCATGCCGATCACACCGACCGGTTCGCGAACCACGACGGCTGAGCCGATCGGCTCTTCGAACTGATAGTTCTTGAGAACTTCGAGCGTCGAAGCGAGGTGGCCGAGACCGGCGCCGGCCTGCATCTTCTCCGCCATCGGCAGCGGCGCGCCCATTTCGTCGGACACCGCAGCGCCGATGTCCTTCATTCGGGTCTTGTAGACCGCAATAATCTTTTCGAGTAGCGCGACGCGCTCCTCACGGCTGGTCTGCGAGAAGGTCTCGAACGCGCGGCGGGCAGCAGCCACAGCCTTGTCGACGTCCGCTTTCGATCCAACGGCAATTTCATACATCGCTTCTTCCGTCGCCGGATTGACGACGGGAATGGACTTCTTGACGGCGGGATCGACCCAGCTTCCGTCGATATAAAACTGCATACGATTGGTCATGACGTTTCCCTTGTACTGCCGCGTTCTTGCGTAAGGATGGATGGAATCGATCATACGATCGGTGAATTCATCTACCGGCCATCGCCGATATCCCTCAATCGTATCTTTGTTGTGGCAGCAGCGAAAGGGCACATTTCCCGATCACCCGAGATGCGGGGTTGGTGCATGCGGGGCATGCGGATATCGCCATGAAGACCAGCCTGTCCGGCTGTGGCATTTGCGAGAGCCCAATCTGATTTGACACCGTTCGGAGCGAAAGGATACCGTTCCTGACAGTGCTATTTCATTGCTTTCAGCCGCTGGCTGGCACTCCAATCCGACGCTCGTTGCGTTGCAAAAAATCAGTCCCGCCTCGACGGCTGGACCAAAAAAGTGCGGGACTTTGATGACTGACAGTCAATTGAACGGGTCTTCAGAACGGGCAGTAAGGGCATCCTAGCGTGACCGAGAACATCGTTGCGGAAACCGCCGAACGGATCTTTTCCGACCTCGCCGACGCTCAGAATCTCAACAACGCCACAAACGACGGCTGGAAAACACCACTCTGGGCTGCGCTCACCGATGCGGGGTTACCGCTCACATGGGTGCCGGAAGACTGCGATGGCTCGGGAGCCAGTCTCGCAGACGGCTTCAGCGTTGCGAGTTCGGTGGGCCGATTTGCAGTCCCTGTTCCGCTAGTCGAAACAATGCTCGCAGGCTGGCTGCTGTCGCAGGCAGGACTTCCCTCGCCCGCCGGTAAAATGACAGTAGCTCCCGCGCGGCCGCAGGACCGCGTCACGATCAGCGCGGATGGCTCTCTCAGCGGACGGGTTCGCCGTTTGCCGTTTGCGTCGGATGCCGCGCATATCGCAGTGATCGCACAAGACGCAAAGGGGTATTCCATCGCGCTGGTGGAAGCCTCCGCCTGCCGGATCGAGGCCGGCGAGAGTCTCGGCAGCGACGCGTCAAACACCGTGACATTCGATAACGTTAAACCTCTTTCGTCCAGGCCGGCATCACCCGGCACGACGCCTGCGTCACTGATGCTAATGGGCGCGACTGTGCGCAGCCTGCAGATTGCAGGCGCGCTCGAGACCATGCTCGACATGACGGTGCGCTATTCGAACGAACGTGTTGCATTCGAAAAGCAGATCTCGAAATTCCAGGCGGTGCAACACAATCTCGCGCGGCTCGCTGGCGAAGTCGCGGCCGCTGTGGCCGCGGCTGGATCCGCCGCCGACGCTATCGCGAACAGTTCGTCGTTCGATGATGCGGTTTTTCTGGAAGCGGCCTCGGCAAAGATCCGCTGCGCGGAAGCCGCCGAGAAAGGCACGGCCATTGCGCATCAGGTGCATGGCGCTATCGGCTTCTCGATGGAGCACATTCTGCACCGCTACACACTTCGTGCGCTGGGATGGCGCGACGATTTCGGCCATGAAAGTTATTGGGCAACCGAGCTTGGTAAATTCGTTGCCGCGCGGGGCGCGGACGAACTGTGGCCATTGGTCGCCTCGCGCTGACAAAGGAATTGATCATGACCGCAGCGCTTCGTTTTGACCAAATTCGTGTGCCGGAAGAATGCGAAAAACTGCGGCATGAGGTGCGCGCTTTTCTCGCGGAGGAAATCGCCGCCGGTACCTTCAATCCGCATGAGCCGCAGCGCGAAGACACCGACGTTCCGGAATTCAGCCGCCGGGTGGGTGAACGCGGCTGGATCGGCATGACCTGGCCGAAGAAATATGGCGGACACGAGCGCACGTTCCTTGAACGCTATGTCGTCACCGAGGAAATGCGTATCGCCAACGCGCCCACCCGCCGCTTCTTTGTTGCCGATCGCCAGAGCGGCCCGGTGCTGCTCAAATACGCCAACGAGCGGATCAAGATGGACATCGTACCGCGCATCTGCCGCGGCGAAGTCTGTTTCGCCATTGGCATGAGCGAGCCGAACTCCGGCTCCGACCTGTTCGCCGCCAAGACCAAGGCAACCAAAACCGACGGCGGCTGGCTGATCAACGGTACCAAGATCTGGACCACCTCGGCGCATATGGCCGACTACATGCTGGCGATATTCCGCACCTCTCCGCCGACCAAGGAGAACCGGCGCCACGGCCTGACGCAGTTTCTGGTCGACATGAATACGCCCGGCATCACCGTCAACCCGATCGAGCAGATCAGCGGGCTGAAGGAATTCAACGAAGTCGTGTTTCAGGACGCCTTCATGCCGGACGATCATGTCCTCGGCGAAATCGACGGCGCATGGAAGCAGGCGACCAGCGAACTGGCCTATGAACGCAGCGGGCCAGAGCGATTTCTGGAAACATATTACGTGCTGACCGAACTGGTGCGTGCGCTTGGATCGAAACCCGATACGCGCGGTGCAGAAGGCATCGGCCGGCTGGTAGCTCAGCTTCACACCATGCGTTGCATGTCTGTCTCTGTTGCAGGCATGCTCCAGGCTGGCAAAGAGCCGGTCGTGGAAGCATCGATTGTCAAGGACATCGGCACGATCTGGGAACAGCAGCTTCCGCATCGCGTGCGCGATCTGGCAGCCTTTATCGACGCCGACGCCTCCAATCACAGCACGCTTGAAGATCAACTCGCATTCGCCACCAAGATTGCTCCGAAGCTGACCATTCAGGGCGGAACGACAGAAGTGCTGCGCGGGATCATCGCGCGTGGACTTGGGTTGCGCTAAGCCAACAATAGAGAAAGAGGACCTAAATGAGCGGCTTTACCGACATCGGCGTGGAAAAGCACGGACACGTCACGCTGATCGAGATTCGCCGGCCGCCGCTGAATTTCTTCGATCTGTCCCTGATCCGCCAGATCGCCGACGCGCTCGGGCAGATTGACAACGATATGGACGCCCGCGCCGTGGTGCTTGCCTCACAGGGCAAAGCTTTTTGCGCCGGCGCAAACTTCAATCGGCCGGTCGATTTTGACGGCGATGCCGCGTCAGGCGACGGAACCACTGGCGACCTTTACCGCGAAGCCGTCCGCATCTTCAGCAACAAGAAGCCGATCGTTGCTGCAGTTCAGGGCGCAGCTATCGGCGGCGGATTGGGACTTGCGGTATCGGCTGATTTCCGTGTCGCCTGCCCCGAGGCACGCTTCGCTGCAAACTTTACCAAGCTTGGATTCCACCCCGGCTTCGGGCTGACCGTGACGCTGCCTGAGGTGATCGGGAAAAACAACGCGGCCTTGATGTTCTACACCAGCCGCCGCGTGACCGGTGAGGAAGCATTCAAGATGGGCCTCGCTAACATTCTGGTCCCGCAGGATCAGGTGCGTGCCGAGGCATTCAAGCTCGCTCACGAGATTGCCGAAAACTCGCCATTGGGATTGATGTCGACACGTGCGACAATGCGGGCGGGCCTTGCGGATCGAGTCAAGGCACAAACCGATCACGAACTCGCTGAGCAGACCTGGCTGCGCGAAACCGAGGATTTTCAGGAAGGCATCAAGGCGACCGCAGAGCGGCGCGCCGGAAATTTCAAGGGACGATGATCAGTAGTTGAAGGTACTGCGTAGGCCGAACACCGCAGCGTCCTTGATGCGCCTTGTCTGGGTCGGGTCGTTGGGATCGACCACGCCCCCTCCCGGATGAAAGACATACTGGAAAACGGGCTGAACGGTCCAGCCGGTTTGAATCTCCGCCAGGTAAGTCATCTCGAACACAGCTTCAAAATCGCGCACCGGATACGGTGTCCCCGTAAACGTCTGAGCGTCGCGATCGGCTGCGCGCGCCGCATCGGAAATGCGCGCATAGGTCATCGCAACACCGAACTTGTCGTTGGGACGCGCGTCACTGAAGCCTGAGAACTGGAAACCGCCGTCGATGTAAAAGCTGATAAGGTTGCGATCCGACGGACTGATGGATGTCCGGATGAAAAAGCCGACACCCTTGTCAGAACCCGGCGCCGCGCGCGACAGCATCTGCTCGTACACCCCGAAGATCCCTTGATTTCCGCGGCGTTTCAGCGGGACACCCGAGCCCAGAGGATCTGCTTGTAGAAAGCCACCCGTCGCATACCGCATGTCATCAAACTCGCCGAGATGCTTCCAGGCTCCTCCCGTGAGAGTGCCCGGCAGCTTGCTCTCGCCTATCTGAAAACCGTATTTGAGTTGCCCAATCATCCATGCCGGATCATTGACGCGAAACAGCAGTCCGTGCGGATTTGCGATCTGTGGATCAACCAGTCTGTCCGGCGGCGCGGCATCGCCGTCGAAAATCGCGGCATAGGCCGTGATATTGTCGGCCAGTTGCGCCTTAATGCGAACGCCCGGCACGGCCAGCGGTGGTGATGGACCGCCGCTCAGCAGATTGATGCCGGTGATACCTGGCCAGCCAAGCGCCGAGTTGGTGAAAATGTCGTCATACTTGCTGTCAATGAATTCGATGTCGGATGCCTGCTGTCCAACCCGGACCAGCAATGCGCCGCCGAACAGCGATTGCTCAATCCACAATTCATACAACCGCGTCGCGTTGAGCGCTTCGACGCCGCTAACCAGCATGAGATTGCCGACATAGTCGCGCGACAGACCCTGACCGTGAATCTGGAACATGTTGGCGTGGAACTTGGCGCCGGTCCAGCCGACGACTTTTTCGAGATCAATGTCGGTGCCGAGATCGAGACGTCCCGTGTAGATCGAGCCGCGCCGCATGCCGCCCGACGCATTGCCGAACACCTCCGATATATACGTCGCATTGAACTGGATGCCCCAATCGGCCAGAAGCTCGCGTGGGCTCTTCGTTATGGATGTGTCTGGCGCCTTTGCATCCGTCGCCCAGGCACCATGAAGTGAAAGCACACATATGATGCTCGCGGTCGCGACGGTCCGCAGCGTTTTCAACGAATGTTGCACGGCGATATCGAGTTATCTCAGGATGCCGAAGCGCTTCATGATGAAATAGGCGAGCGCGGATGACGAGACGATCAGAACGCTGGCCGTCAGAAATCCGGTCTCCACGTCGGTCAGCGGCAATCCCTTGGTGTTCATGCCGAAAACGCCGGTCACCAGCGTCGGCGGCAGCAGCAGCGCCGTCAGAACCGAAAGCAGATGGATGCTTTTGTTTGTCTGCTCCTCGATCTTGAGGTGCAGCTCTTCCTGAAGCAGCCGGCTCCGCTCGCGCATTTCCACGACCACGTGGTCGAGCGCATCCAATCTCTGCGCGAGCTTGCCTGCGCGCAGCCGCAATGCCGGCTTGAACGCCTCCGGCCCTTGCTGATCAAGGCGGCGGAACATCAGCAGAAGGCCCGACAACTGGCGATGCAGGCGGACACAGGTACGGCGCAGCCGGCCCAGATCCCTGCGAAGATCGGTCGAGTCGTCGGACAGAATCTTCTCCTCGATGCTGTCGAGTTTTGCTCCGACCTCCTCGGCAACGCGCTCCATCGTCTCCGCCACGTATTCGACGATGGTTTCGAGCAGAGCAGCTGCGCTGCTGATGCGCTGCTGGCCGCTTTCGAGAACGCGCCGCGTCGCATCGACGGCACATAGTGCGTGATGACGGCCGCTGACCAGCAACCGTTCGGTCATGACAAAATGAAGGTAGCCGGTTTCTTCGGTGACACGGTCAATGGCGCGCACCAGATCGGAAAAGACGCCATAGATACTCTCTTCAGCAGCGTGGATCTGCTGGAAATTGTCCCGCGACAGCAGCAGCGCCTTGCCTGCCTCCGGAATGTCGAGGTCGGCCGATGCTAGCCATTGATCGGCGCGCAAATCGCCAAGGTTGAAATGCAGCCAGAGCAACCCGTCACCGCGCAGGTCGACCGGCTCATCTACGTTCAGCGGTTCGGCACTTCCATTGGCATGAATCCGGAACGCCCATACCAGACCCGGAATCTGCGCCGCATGCGGTGAATGCTTGGCCGCGATGCCCTCAGCCGTCAACGCTTCTGCTTGCACGATAAGCCCCAACTACCCAAAGCTCACAACACTACCGGAGGCCCCAAAGCGAGCCACCTGGATACCGATCCGATATGACGACAGGTTTGTTACAGGCGCATGTCAGCGCCGGTTACTCCGCCGCCTCCGCCAGATCGTCCGCTTCCTTGTTGTAGTCGTGCACGACGCGGCCATACGGCAGCGTCAGATCGGCCAGAAAATGATGCGCCCCGATCACGCGCCTGACCGGGAAATCGGCCACCGGCGCATTGACGTGCGGGATGAGATGCAGCCGTCCGGGTCCAATCCATGAACCTTTGACATTGATGTCGGTCAGGTTGATCGCAACAAGCTGGCAGACCTCGGCGCGGCCATCGACCCCGGGGATCAGTTTGAGATTGATCTGGGTCTTGGACAGCGTCGCGCGCGTGATTTCGCCGTTGCCGGCCATGGATTCGTGCTTGTAGCCCATGGTGCCCATGGCCACCTGCTGACCGGAATATTCCAGCGTGCCGGTCAGCGTATCCTTCACGACCTCGAGCTTGGGGTGCGCATACTTCTTTGGAAATCCCCAGATCTCGCGCCCCGCTGCGATCGGCGGATCGTCATCGAGATACATCTGCGAGACGAAGTTGACCTCTTCACCGTTCAAACGCGCAGGAATGACCAGGCCTGACTCGGTATAGCTGCCGAAGCCGGAAGAATCCGGCATTTTGATCCACTCATAGTGGACGATTGGAGTGTCAATCGGCTCCAGTGGTTCAGGAAGCCCGGCACGGATCAGATCGGGATCGGTCTCATAGGTGATGACCAGAAACTCGCGATCGATGAAGCGATATGGGCCGGCCGGATAACTCGGACCGGCGGCAGGCATCGAAGGCAATCTGAGAATATCCGCTCTGCGCATGGAAGCATTCCTTTTCAGTGCGCGGTCCAGCCGCCATCAACAGGCAATGTCGTTCCGGTGATCGATTTCGCATTGTCGGTGCAGAGAAATGTCACCAGCGCGGCTAGCTCTTCCACGGTGACGAATTGCTTGGTTGGCTGCGCGGCCAGCAGCACGTCGGAAATAACCTGCTGTTCGGTGATGCCGCGCGCCTTGGCCTGTTCGGGGATTTGCTTTTCGACCAGCGGCGTCATGACGTAGCCGGGGCAAACGGCATTCACGGTAATGCCGTGCTCGGCAACCTCGAGTGCAACCGTCTTGGTAAGGCCGGCAATGCCGTGCTTGGCGGAGACGTAAGCCGACTTGAACGGCGAAGCCACCAGCGCATGTGCAGATGCGATGTTGACGATCCGGCCCCACGACTGCTTCTTCATCGCCGGAACCGCCAGCCGCGTGGTGTGGAAAGCGCTGGATAGATTGATCGCCAGGATGGCGTCCCACTTCTCGACCGGAAAGTCCTCGACTGGCGCGACGTGCTGAATGCCCGCATTGTTAACGATGATGTCGACGCTGCCGAACTCTTCCTCGGCGAACGCGATCATTTCCTCGATTTCCTGAGGGATCGTCATGTTCGCCGGACTGAACAACACCTTGATGTTGTGTTCGCCTGCGATGTCCTGACGGATTGTTTCGATCGCCGCGGGGTCACCGAAGCCGTTGAGCATGATGTTGGCGCCGCTGGCGGCCAGACCGCGTGCGATGCCGAGGCCGATGCCGCTGGTGGAGCCTGTTACGATGGCGGATTTTCCGGACAGCATGCTGTGGCCAATCTGAACTGCCGAAACAAAGGCCCGCGTCGTTACCGGCAGTACGGTTAAAGCGCGGTAGGAATTGCAATGCACAATAGCTAACGGCGGTCCTTGACATCGATGTGAGGAAATTTCTTCAGTCCGGTGACACCCATCTTTGCCCGCTCCGAGCTGCTAACCACGAAGCAGATTCTGCAATCAGACGAGCAGCCTGTCACGACAGCGTCACCGCTTCTCTGAAATCTGCACACCGGACTTTCGAGGCAAGAAAATCAACGGGGCAAAGTCATGGATGCGCGTACGCCGAAATCCGAAACGTTTGGATCTCAACACTGGCGGCCCGATCGCTGCGACCGCGTGGCGCTGGTTCTCCAGGGTGGCGGGGCGCTGGGTGCCTATCAGGCAGGCGTCTATCAGGCCCTGCACGAAAGCGGTATGGAGCCCGACTGGGTTTGCGGCGTTTCGATCGGCGCGATCAATTCTGCCATCATCGCAGGTAACCCGCCGGAGCGGCGGCTCGAACGGCTGCGGACCTTTTGGGACCGCATCACCAGCCGCAAGGTCTGGCACTACACGCCGGACGGCGACATTTACCGCAAGGCCCGCAACCTGACGAGCTCATTCCTGACGACCACCATGGGTCAGCCGGGCTTCTTCAAGCCGCATGACATCAATCCATGGTTCAGCCCGGCCGGTGCCAGAACGGCGACCAGCTATTATGACACCGCGCCGCTGCGCGCGTCGCTGCTGGAACTTGTCGATTTCGATTTGATCAATTCCCGCAAGATGCATTTCGCCGTCGGCGCGGTGAACGTCCTCACCGGCAATTTCTTGTATTTCGACAACAAGAAGGAAGTTATCGAGCCCGAGCATGTCATGGCCAGCGGCGCTCTGCCGCCTGCCCTGCCCATGGTGAAGATCGGCACCGACCATTTCTGGGACGGGGGCATCGTTTCCAATACGCCGCTACAACATCTGCTTGATCAGGAAGACAAGATGAACTCGCTGGTGTTTCAGGTCGACCTGTTCAACGCGCGGGGTGTCCTGCCGCGTGACATCCAGGAGGTGATGGCCCGGCATAAGGACATCATGTATTCGTCACGTACGCGCTACAACACCGACGTCTACAAGCGTATGAACAACCTGAAGACCGACTTCTACAAGGCGCTGCTGAAGGTTCCGGAAGACAAGCTGACCGATCACGAGCGCGCACTGCGCGACCGCTTCGCGGACCTGCCCGAAATCACCATCCTGCAGATGATCTATCAGCAAAAGGCCTATGAGGGCGATTCCAAGGACCACGAGTTCTCCGCCACCTCGATGCGCGAGCACTGGCTGAGCGGCCTTGAGGACACCCGCCGCACGCTGAAGCGGCGGGAATGGCTGGCCATGCCGGAAGCCGGTATGGGCATCGTCGTTCATGACGTGCACCGCGAGAAGGATTACTGAGCCTCTCGGTCCCGTCTCGCTCTTTTGGGCGGGTGCGTTGAAACAAAAAGAGCCCGCGCTCTTAGCGCGGGCCCTTCGTTGTCATTGCCGCTATAGCGGCAGTCGATCAGAACAGGTGCGAGAACAGCACGTAGAGGCCCGCGGAGAGGCAGATCGCTGCCGGCAAGGTCAGCACCCAGGCCATCAGCAGGTTGCGGATGGTGGCCATCTGCAATCCCGAGCCGTTGGCTGCCATGGTCCCGGCGACGCCGGACGACAGCACGTGGGTGGTCGAGACTGGAAGGCCGAAGATGTCAGCCGCACCGATCGTCCCTGCTGCCACGAGTTCAGCGGATGCACCCTGCGCGTAGGTCAGGTGTGTTTTTCCGATCTTCTCGCCGACGGTGATGACAATGCGCTTCCAGCCGATCATGGTGCCAAGGCCCAGCGCGATCGCGACCGCGATTTTCACCCAGGTCGGGATGAACTTCGTGGCACTGTCGAGCGAACCCTTGTAAGCGTTGAGCGTCGCGACCTCTTCCTTACTGAGGTCGTTTTCCTTGTCCTTCATCAGGAAGCGGATCGCCTCCGAAGTCAGGTACATGTCGTTGCGGGTGTTACCCACCGCTTCGGCAGGAACCTTGCTCAGCGTGCCATACTTCTGCACCTGATCCCCGACGTCCTTCACGAGAACCGCCAGCGACGGATAAGTGCCTTCGTTGATCTTGTGCAGCGAGACATACTGAGTCACTGCCGGACGGGGATCGCCGATGATGCTATGACCGGCGCCCTTGGCAGCGATCACCTTTGACGCGGCTTCTGACGTCTGCTGGAACTTGATGACCTGCGATTCCGGCAAGGCGCGGTTCAGCGCGTAGGCGGTCGGCACAGTGCCGATCAGGATCAGCATGATCAGGCCCATGCCCTTCTGACCGTCGTTTGATCCGTGCGCGAAGCTGACGCCGGTGCAGGTCGCGATCAGGATACCGCGAATCCACAGCGGCGGTGGCTTGTTGCCTTCCGGAGCAGCGTAAAGCGCCGGATTGCGAACAACGAACTTCAACACCAACAACAGAAGTGCCGCCATGCAGAAGCCGAACAACGGCGAGAGCAACAGCGCGTAGCCGATTTCCGTGGCCTTGGTCCAGTCAACGCCCGAGGTACCATCGCGTCCGCGCATGACCGCGTTGGCGATGCCGACGCCGATGATCGAGCCGATCAGCGTGTGGGAGCTGGAAGCCGGAAGACCGAAGTACCAGGTGCCGAGATTCCAGACGATAGCTGCGATCAAGAGCGCGAACACCATGGCGAAACCAGCGCTGCTTCCGACCTGAAGAATGAGTTCAACCGGCAGCAGCGAGACGATGCCGAAAGCAACCGCGCCGCTCGACAGCAACACGCCAAGAAAGTTGAAGAAGCCCGACCACATCACCGCAAATTCCGCCGGAAGCGAATGGGTGTAGATCACCGTCGCGACGGCGTTTGCGGTGTCGTGGAAGCCGTTGACGAATTCGAAGCCGAGCGCAATCAGCAGCGCAACAAACAGCAGGATGTAGGGAAGATAGGTCGTGACCTTGGTGCCGGTGGCATCGATATCGACGTAAATGCTGTAGGCTACGAATATTGCACCCGCGGCGAGGATGCCAAAAAACAGGATCATGGTCAGTGGGTTAAAACCTTTATCGAGATTGGGCCTTGAAGCCGGCTCGATGGTTTGCCCGTCGGCAATCCCGGAATTCAATGTAATGTCGCTCATCTCACACCCCTTATGAAACTCAGGGGTTCTTTTTGACCGTTTAACTTGAAGGTTGGATGACACCTTTCATATCGGCCCGACGACGCGCTTCGGTTTCAGATGAACTGTACCCCGCTGATATTCATGCGTTCCGCAGCTTTTGAAGCCTGCGGATAAAACGCCGGGACAAGATCTTGGAATTGTTCGGGAAACGCGGCGACCTAACGCAGTACTTCCGCTCTTTCTTTCTCATCCATCAGTTCAAGCAGCCAGGCCAGGCTGACACCCAGACCAAGACCGAGCAACAAGCTGATGAACAAGGTCCCGATGGGGAACGTTCGGCCGGTTTCCGGCGGGACCACTGCACGACTCAAGACCCGGGCACCCGGGTTGTCCGGCCGCTGTTGCTGAGATCGCGCGAGGACCGCTTGGTATGCAGCACGGTGTGCTTCGACGTCCCGCTCCAGTTCCTTGAGCCGCGCACTTGCTTCGCTGGTTTTGACGGAATTTTGCCTTGACGCTTCAAGGCGGTTCTTGAGTTGCGTCACCACTGCGCGGATACGTTCCAGATCGGCTGTAGCCGACTGAACGCCATCCTGAATCGCCTGTTCCAGCAGCCGTCTGGCTTCGGTCGCCCGCATCCTGGCGATCACGCGGTCGGGGTGACGCGGTCCGAGCGTTTCGGAAAGATCAATTTCCAGTTCCCGTGCGGCGGCGTAACGGCTTCTGAATGTCCCGATTGCTCCTCCCCAGACAGGGTCCGGAATTCCGCCGCCATCCAGGATTTTCCGGGCCCGCTGGAGTTGATTCAACGTCGAACGCAAACCGCCGGCTCTGGCCTCGGCAGTAGCGATCTGTTCGGATATCTCATTGGCTTGTTTCTCGGCGCTGGATTGACCACCATCCATCATCGCCAGGCTGTCGGTGCGATATTTCTCATATCGCTGTTCGGCTTCCCGCATGCGCGTCTGGAGTATTCCCAGCCTTTCGCCGAGAGGCGCCGCGGCCCCCGGTGCCGCGCCAGCGCCGGCGAGCCTCTGCTCCTCCACGTAGCTGTCCATCACCGCGTTGGCGACGCGCACCGACGTTTCTCTGTCGGGCGTGACGACATTGACGTTCACCGTGTCGGAGCCGTGATTGCCAACGATGCTGATCGCACGGTTCAGTTGCCGCAACGCCATGGCATGCGGCTCGGACGCCGGAACAAGCCCGACACCTGCAAGAAGCGTGAAGAGGAGCCCCTTCGACTTGCCGCCAAAAAGCGGATCGGTCCCGAGCTTTTCTCTTGCGATCACCTTGTCGAGGACACTGCGCGATGTCAGGGCGCTAATCTGGTTGTCGATGCCAACTGCCACTGTTTCCGAATTGGCGGGTTTGCCGGCATCGGCTGCCGCCTGGGCGGGCAGATCGAGCACAATCTGGCCGGATGCAACATGCTTGGGAGCCGACAACAATATCCAGACAAGGCTGAGCGCGACGCAGATAGCGGTGACCGCAGCAATAAATCGCACCCGGCGGCGCAATACCGCTGCAACACCTTCCACGTCCAGGGCAGTTGCCTGAATCCGGGACAGGTACGCATCGTGCCTGTCGTTGTCGGAAATCGCCATGCCAACGTCCCTACGCTACGCGTCCTGGGACCGGATAATCCGACAAATCGGCATCCGTGGCGAGGCCAATGCTCGTCTAAACGGCGAAAAATATGGCCATTTGCTAGCGTTCGACGAACGCCTTTTCGACGACAAACTCGCCTGGTTCGCCGTGGTTACCTTCGGTAAATCCCTTGTCGAGCAGCAGCGTCCGCGTGTCCTGAAGCAACGCCGGACTACCACAGATCATGACGCGGTCGTGTGCAGCCTCCAGCGGAGCGAGATCCGTATCGCCGAACAGCTTGCCCGACGTCATCAGGTCGGTGATACGGCCGCGATTGCGGAACGGATCGCGCGTCACTGTGGGATAGTAGATCAACTGGTTGCGGACCAGTTCGCCGATCAGGTCATCCTTCGGAAGGTGATCGTTGATCATCTCGCCATAGGCGAGTTCGGCGACATGCCGGCAGCCGTGCAGAAGCACCACCTTTTCGAAGCGGTCATAGGTTTCCGGGTCCTTGATCACGCTGAGGAACGGCGCGAGTCCGGTCCCGGTGCCGATCAGATAAAGATTCCGGCCGTTCTTCAGATTATCGATGACAAGAGTGCCGGTGGCCTTGCGCCCGACGATAATCTCGTCGCCTTCCTTCAAATGCTGAAGCCGCGAGGTTAGTGGACCGTCCGGGACCTTGATCGAGAAGAATTCAAGCCGGTCTTCGTAATTGGCGCTCGCGACGCTGTAGGCGCGCAGCAGCGGTTTCTCGCCGACCTTCAGGCCGATCATTGTAAATTCGCCGTTGCGGAAGCGGAATGACGGATCGCGCGTGGTCGTGAAACTGAACAGGGTGTCGGTCCAGTGATGAACGCTGAGGACGCTTTCCTGATTGAAATTGCTCATTTCGCTCGATCCGTGTGCAGGGCCAACGCGGGGCAAAATCAGAAACGCGGAGACAGATTGCCTCGCCAATTCATTTGTGTACCAATGAATAATCCAGCTTGATACGGCGGTCAACCCGCGCTCAAGTTGGAGCCGACCCGCTGAAAAGGCATTGCACGGAAAGGAAAAATCCATGGCCCACGATGCGCCCCAGGGCACCACCGGTCCGACCAAGCTGGTGATCCGGAATATCGGTCTGATCCTGAGCGGGGCTATGGAGCAGCCGATCCTGGATGCTGACACCATTGTCGCGGAAAACGGCAAGATCACCGCTATCGGGCGGGTCAAGGACATCGACGTCGAGGGCGCGACCACGGTCATCGACGCCAACGGAACGACGGTCACCCCCGGCCTGATCGACAGCCACGTCCACCCGGTCGCCGGCGACTGGACCCCGCGGCAGAACCAGATCGGGTGGATCGACAGCTTTCTGAATGGTGGCGTCACCACCATGATTTCGGCCGGCGAGGTTCACATGCCCGGCCGTCCGCGCGACGTAGTCGGCGTCAAGGCAATGGCGATTTTCGCTCAGCGTGCGTTCGACAATCTGCGCCCCGGCGGCGTCAAGGTTCATGCCGGTGCACCGGTGATCGAACCCGGGATGACAGAGGAGGATTTCAAGGAACTGGCGGCAGCCGGCGTCAGGCTGCTTGGCGAGGTAGGTCTTGGTGGCGTCAAGGATGGCCCGACCGCGCGCAAGATGGTGGCATGGGCACGCAAATACGGCATTCAAAGCACGATCCACACCGGTGGTCCGTCGATCCCCGGATCCGGCCTGATTGACGCGGACGTGGTGCTTGAAGCCGACACCGACGTCGTCGGCCACATCAACGGCGGCCACACCGCCCTGCCCGATGGACAGATCCGATGCATCTGCGAAGGCTGCAAGCGCGGCCTGGAGCTGGTTCACAACGGTAACGAACGCTCGGCGCTCTATACGCTGCGGATTGCCCGCGAGATGAAAGAGCTGAACCGCGTCATTCTCGGCACTGATGCGCCGGCAGGATCAGGCGTTCAGCCGCTCGGCATTCTGCGAATGGTATCGCTGCTGTCGTCACTCGGCGATGTTCCGGCGGAAATCGCGTTCTGCTTTGCCACCGGCAACACCGCGCGGATGCGCGCGCTCGACTGCGGCATGATTGACGTTGGGCGCGCCGCGGACTTCGTGATTATGGACAAGGCGCAGCATTCCGCTGGCAAGAACATTCTGGACAGCGTCCAGCTCGGCGATCTGCCCGGCATCGGCATGACGATCATTGACGGCATTGTCCGCACGCATCGCAGCCGCAACACACCGCCTGCAACAAAAGTGCCGGAGATCGTCGCGCACTAGTCAGCGGGACATCAGCGCAGCTTGTTCAGCAGCGTGACAAAGATTTCGCGCTCCTTGGCATCGAGCGGCGCGAGCGTTTCTTTCGAGATCGCCAGTGCGCTTGGAGCAGCTTTCTCCGCCATCGCCTGTCCCGCCCGCGTCAGGCTGACAAGAAGCCGGCGGCCATCCTGCGGGTCCGAGCTGGTTTCCGTTAGCCCCCGGGCGGTCAGCCGATCGATCACACCCTTGATGGTTGCAACGTCCATTGCGGTAAGGCGGCCGAGCTGGTTCTGCGAACATGGCCCGGTCTCGGTCAGCTTCGCCAACGCCGCCCATTGCGTCGGCGTAAGGTTGATGCCGATTTCCCTTGCGAAGATCGCCGCGTGACGCTGCCAGACCTGACGCAACACGAAGCCGATCTGGTCCTCAAGCACATAGGGCTGCTTTTTCGGACTTCTCCTTGGAGGAGCACCCTTGGTCGGCGCGGCGATCTTGTTCTGAGCGGCCTTGGCCATTCCCATTCCCCTAATATCTTGCCTTCATCTGGTGGACCTCGTGACCGCTGCGATCGTCACACCGCCAGATGGGCGTCGCGAATGTCGGGACGCGCCTCAAGCTCGCTCATGGTGCCGCTGAAACAGATGCGGCCGCGCTCGATGATATAGGCCCGGTCCGATATCAGATTCGCAAAGTGAAGATTCTGCTCAGACACAACGATGCTGACGCCTTCCTTCTTCATCGCCAGAATGGCACCCACCATCTGCTCGACAATTTTTGGCGACAGTCCTTCCGAGGGTTCGTCGAGCAAGACCAGAGAGGGATTGCCCATCAAGGTCCTGGCGATGGTCAGCATCTGCTGCTCTCCACCGCTCATGCGCCCGCCCATGCGGCCGCGCATTTCGCCGAGATTCGGAAACAGGGTGAACAGCTTCTCGCGTGTCCACTGCGGAGCGTTTTGGCGCGGCGGCTGACGGCCGACTTCGAGATTCTCTTCCACCGTGAGATCGGTAAAGATGCGCCGCTCCTCCGGCACGTAACCGAGCCCACCGCGCACAATGGCATGGGTCGGCTGAGCGGAAACGTCCTTCCCCTCGAATATGATCTGGCCTTCCCGCTGTTCGACCAGGCCCACGATCGATCGGAACGTGGTCGACTTGCCCGCCCCGTTACGGCCGAGAAGCGCAACGACTTCTCCATCACCGACCTCAAGTGCGACATCGAACAGGATGTGAGCCGGACCATAGTAGCTGTTGAGTCCCTGAACCGAGAGCTTCATGCCGGGGCTCCGTCGCGGTGACGCGCATCATAAACCAGTCCTTCGCCGAGATAGATCGCGCGGACCTGAGGATTTCGCCGAACCTCCTCGGGTGTTCCTTCAGCGATCAGCGTGCCGCGATTGAGCACGAGGATACGATCGGCATGCTCGAACACCACGTCCATGTCGTGTTCGGTGAACAGAACACCGATGGATTTCTCCCGGGCAATGCGCGCGGTCAGGCGCATCAGTTCGACGCGCTCGCGCGGCGCCATGCCCGCCGTCGGCTCATCCATCAAAAGAAGTTTTGGCTGATTTGCCAGCGCTATCGCAAGTTCGAGTCGCTTGAGATCGCCATAGGCAAGCTCGCCGCATGGACGCTCGGCATAACCGCTCATGCCGACAAGATCGAGCAGCCGGTTCGCTTCGTCCCGCTCGAATCCTGGTGTCGAGCGCCACATGTTGAAAAGCTGCGCGTTATAGGAAATCAATGGAACCTGCACGTTCTCGCGCACAGTCATTGTCGGAAACGTCGCAGTGATCTGGAATGTGCGGCCGACGCCGAGCCGCCAGATCGCGCGCGGTTTCTTTCCGGCGGTGTCTTTGCCCAGCAGATTGATACTGCCGCTGTCCGGGACATTCTGGCCATTGAGCATGTCAAAACATGTGCTCTTGCCGGCGCCGTTTGGACCGATCAGCGCAAGAATTTCACCGGCCACCAGGGAGAACGATACGCCGCGCACGGCGTGGACGCCGCCATAGGATTTGGTCAAGCCTTCGACTGAAAGAAGTGTGGGTGCGCCACTCATTCCGCGCTCTCGATCCGTGACGCCAGCATGGCAGGTTTCGATGTATCCGGATGACGCCGGGTGCGAATTGTTTCCAGCATGCCGACGATGCCTTTCGGAAACGCGACCACGATCAGCACGATAACCGCGCCGAGCACCAGCTTGGACCAATCCGTCTGACTGACCAGCCAGATGTTCAGTGCCTTGAAGACAATCGCACCGACAACAGCGCCGGATACCGTCTCGACACCGCCCAGCAGCACCATCACCAGAGCATCGACGGACAGCGAGATGCCCAGGCTATCGGGGAATACACTGCCCTTCAGATACGCAAACAGCGCCCCGGCCACACCCGCAACCGTGCCCGCGATCACGAATGCGGTCCATTGAATCCGCTTGCCGTCGATGCCGATCGCTTCGCTTCGCAATGCAGAATCTCGTGTCGCGCGCAACGCGTAGCCGAACGGCGAGAACACAATAACGCGAAGCAGCAGCACCGCGATCGTCGCGATACCGAGCGATAGCCAGTAAAAATGAGCCGGCCCCGCTGCCCACGCGTCGGGCCATACGCCAAGAATGCCGTTATCGCCACCTGTCACGCCGACCCACTGGAATGCGATCGACCAGACGATCTGGGCGAAAGCCAGCGTCAGCATGGCGAAGTAGACGCCTGATAGCTGAACAGCGAAAAATCCGAAAATGGCCGCGCCGACCAAACCAAGCAGCGGCCCCAGCAACAGGCACGCAATCATCGGCAGGCCCGCAGCCTTGGCGAAGAATGCGACTCCATAGGCGCCGAGACCGAAATAAGCTGCATGCCCGAATGATGCGAGCCCGCCGACCGACATCAGGAAGTGCAGGCTGGCCGCGAAGATTACGAAGATCGCGATCTCCGCACCGACAGTAAGCGCGTAATTGCCGCCGAACAGCGGTAGCGTCGACGCCACGATCACGACAGCAAGCATCGCGAAGCGCTCGTTGATGGTCAGGGGCCGCCATGGACGAACGGTCAGTCCTGGCGTCTTCCGAGCGACCGCCTCCGGCTTTCCGAACAGCCCCCACGGGCGAACGATCAGCACGGCGGCCATGACGAGGAATACAAGAATGATCGAGATTTTCGGAAATATCAGAATGCCGAATGCGTTGAGTTCGGAGACCAGCACGGCAGCGACGAATGCGCCGGTGATGCTGCCTAGACCGCCAATCACGACCACAACAAAGACGTCGACGATGATGCGAAGGTCCATCGCGTGATGAACGGCGTCGCGCGGAATTTGCAGCGCGCCACCGAGCGCGGCGAGAAACACGCCGACCGCGAACACACTGGTGAAAAGCCACTTCTGATTGACGCCCAGCGCCGCGACCATATCCCGGTCCTGCGTCGCCGCGCGAACCAGTACGCCCCAACGGGTGCGGCGGAACAGCAGCCACAGCGCTCCGAGCACCGCAGGGCCAAGCACGATCAGAAAAAGATCATAGGACGGAATATTCTGGCCGAAAAAATCGACCGCGCCGCGAAATCCTGGAGCGCGCCGGCCGACCAGATCGTCCGGTCCCCAGATCAAGACGACGAGATCTTCAACCATAAGCGTCAGGCCGAAGGTGGCCAAGAGCTGAAACAGTTCCGGCGACTTATAGATCCGCCGCAGCAACACCATTTCGACCAGCACGCCCAGAACAGCAACAATAAGCGCCGCAGCGACAATGCCGCCCCAGAAGCCAAGCGCGCCGGACAGGCGCTCTGTCAGCGTGAACGCGACGTAAGCGCCCAGCATGTAGAACGCGCCGTGCGCAAAATTCACAATCCGGGTAACGCCAAAGATAATCGACAAACCCGAGGCAACCAGAAACAGCGACGCCGCGCTCGCGAGACCGGTCAGGAACTGAACAAAGTAGAAGCTCATATGCGATCCACGGCTTGAGAATGCCGCGGGCGCATGGCGCGCCCGCGGTCGTCAAACTCAGTCTTTCGGACGCAGTTTCTCGACTTCCGCATCGCTTGGGAGGAAGTCCTCACCCTTGCGATAGGCGGACTCGAACATCACGCCCTTGCCGTCCTTGAGCGCGGTCCTGCCCACGAATGCGCCGAGCGTCGATTGATGATCGATCTTGCGGAACGTGATCTGCCCGAACGGTGACGGCATCGACAGGCCTTCCGCCGCGGCAATCATCTTTTCCGGATCGGTGGAATTGGCCTTCTTGAGAATTTCGGCCGCCGCCTTGATGGTCTGATATCCGACGATGGAGCCCAGCCGCGGATAATCGTTGAACTTGCCTTGATAGGCATTCAGGAACGCATCGTGCTCGGGTGTCTTGATGCTGTACCAGGGATAGCCGGTGACGATCCAGCCCGACGGTGTTTCTTCCTTCAGGGGATCGAGATACTCTGGCTCGCCGGTGAGGAAGCTCACCACCGCACGATCCTTGAACAGGCCTCGTGTGTTACCTTCGCGCACGAACTTCACCAGATCCGCGCCGAAGGTCACATTGAGGATGGCTTCCGGATTGGAATTCGCAAGCGCCTGCACGATCGGGCCTGCATCGATCTTGCCCTGCGGCGGCCATTGCTCATCCACCCACTGGATGTCGGGCCGCTTCTCGGACAGCAGCTTCTTGAAAACCGCGACCGCCGACTGGCCATACTCGTAGTTCGGTGCGATGGTCGCCCAGCGTTTGGCGGGCAGCTTCGCTGCTTCTTCCACCAGCATCGCAGCTTGCATGTAGTTCGACGGGCGCAGGCGGAATGTGTAGCGATTGCCCTTCGACCAGGTAATCGCGTCGGTCAGGGGCTCCGCCGCGAGGAAGAACACTTTTTTCTGTTTTGCGAAGTCGCTCACCGCGAGACCGATGTTCGACAGGAACGTGCCGGTCAGCATGACCACGTTCTCGTTCGATACCAATTCATTCGCCGCGGTCTGCGCGTCGGCAGGCTTGCCGCTGTCGTCCTTGGATACAACAACCAGCTTCTTGCCGTTGATGCCGCCTGCGGCGTTGATCTCTTCGACCGCCAGTTGCCATCCTTTGCGATATGGCTCGGTGAATGCCGGCAACAGCGAATAGCTGTTGATCTCACCAATCTTGATTTCGCCACTCTGCGCTGTGGCAGTTGTCGCCAGGGCCGCGCCAGCCAAACTAAAACCCGCGGCAAGCGCAAGCCCGGATAGACTGCCGAAAAGATGTTTCCTTCGTTGCATCCCAACCTCCATTTGTATCGGGAGACCCACGTCCCCGTTCAATTCCCGTCCGTTCCTTATCCCGGTGGAGCGGTTCAGCTCTTCTTTCGCATCAAGCGCAAACGGATCGCTAGCGCAGTCCGTCCTCGCCTTCGATCTCGTCAACTGTCAGACCGCCGACGCGCGGGAGTGGCCGCCCGCTGTCAGTCACGGCAACCGCCACCATGATTTCGTTCGCGCGCGGTGCGTCATTGATCTGCACTTCCATTCCGTCGAAATGACTCCGCACGAATGCCGCATCCTTGTGGCCCAGCGGAATGTCGAGCACGGTTCCCAATCCGCCGCGCTTTTTTGAAGACGGGATCAGCGCCGCCCCCTTGCTCAGCACCTTGCGCACCGGCGCACCCATTTTCGGATGCAGGATTGCTGCCGCGTGCTCGAGTTCGCCGTTCTCACCGACCGCCGCCGCCTTCCCATAACTCTGCGCCTTGCTGCCTTCGATGCCGAGCGCCGCAATCGCCTTCGAAGCAAGCAGTTCACCGAGTTCCTCGCCAATTGCGATCAACGGCGACAGATCGTCGACGAACCTGCCGGCAAACGGATTCTCGATCACAGCGATGGCCGCCGCGCGCCGGGTCGGCGGTGAAACATTCCGCCCGCCCTCCATGAGCGTCTCCTCGACGACCATTACGATCTTGCGAATGACCGCACTCATCGCAATCCATCCTCCCCCTTGATCTCGCCGGCCTTCAGGCCGCCAACCCGGGCGTGAATCCGCGAACCCGTGGTCATGACTAGCGCGAGAAGCAACTCGTCAGCACGTGGCGCGTCAGGGATACCGACTTCCATGGCATCGAAATGTGACCGTACATACGACGCGTTGATATGCGTCACCGGAACATCCAGCCGCGCGCCCGGTCCGCCGACCTTCTTGGCGGACGGCACAATGGCTTTGGCCTCGCCGAGAATTTCGCGCATCGCGTAGCCGCCGGGCACATGCCACAACGCCCCATGCTCGAGTTCACCGGACGCGCCGATCACTGCGCCTTTGCCATAACCCTGTATTGCTCCCGGATCGCCACCAAGAGCCTTCAGCAGCGCGCCCGCCATGGCCACCCCGAGCGGCTTCAGATCGTCCATGAATCCCGCAATATCCTCGACGTAACGTCCGGCGAATGGATTGCGGATCGCGCACAGGATCGCGCCACGGCGCAGCGGCTGCGCTGCCGGCTTTCCACCTTCGTGAAAAATCTCCTCAATCAAGGTGACGCGTTTCCGGATCACGATTTCAGACATGCGACAGACTTTCGGTCCCGATTTTGGCGACGACGTGCGGCAGGGGCCGCAGCATAACACTATCGATGCTCTTCAACGCGACAACGCGGGTTTCGCCTTGCAGATGCAATGCTGCGCCGTCGATCAAGCCGGACCTAAGAAGCAAACGCGCCACGTCAGCCCCTGAATCAAGCGCGATTTTGATGTCGCTCAACGGCAATTCGCGGACCTCGCGCGTTACCAGGCGTGCGCCAAGATCGTTATCTGGTTGAATTTCGTTTGCCGGGCGGCGAACTACTGAAGGATGATCCGGCAAATCGACCGCATTGGCGATAATGGTCGCCGCGGCATCAGCCTGCGCGGCGGTTCGCGCCAGAACCGTCACTGCGTCAGCCATCCCGAGCGAAAAGCTGCGGCCAAGCCATCCGCTGGTTGCGATGCCGCGGGTGGGATCGTTCGATTCGACCACAGTCTTTCCAATCGGCTCAGGCCTGTCGGGACGATCGACCAGGCCCACGGTAAAACACTCACCATCGGCAAGATGCAGGGCGATATCACCACCGTTGTTCACGTAGGCACGCCTGAGATCGGCCGCCCGCACCATCGTGCCGAGAATTTCTTCGGCAACGGCACCGGCGACGGCCGCCATCGGTGTGATGAAATGATTTGCGGCAAATGGAGCGACCGCATCATGCATCCGGCGGGCGACAGCCCCCTGCAGAACACAGACGGCAGGCCGCGCCGGTTTGCGCAGTTCCGGCAATTCGACGCAGAGTTCATCGAGTAGACCGGTGAAACGCTCCACGGCAGCAGCGTATGCCGCACGAACATTCGCTGCAGATCCACGCGCCTCCACAATCAGATCGATCGGACCGTCATGCAGGTGAATCCGCCTGCCGTCCGCGAGCCATCCGATTTGCGGGAGGCGTTTCATTTGCGCGATCTCGGCTCGGAAAGTTGTTTCGGCAACTGACGGATTTCTGTGTTGTTCTTCAATGACGCCAATGGACGCACGTGATCCATGTGCCCGCCCATCGCTGCATAGTCCGATAGCCGCAAGGTAAACTCGATTGGCGCGACCAGCGCCGGCGTCGGCACATAGCCAAAGGCTCCTTCCGGCACCTGCGTCACGTCGACCATGAAGGTGATACCGCCACCCGGCCATACATAAACCGGCGCACCACCGCAGGTCACCGACGTCAAAGCATCCTTGACCGAACGTGTGAGCCGCACCGGGTTATCGGTGACGCCAGCTCGAAGCGATCCGCCTGCCCCACCCATAAACAGTACGGTGCACAGCGCGGGCTCGCAATTCTCCTGAATGCGTTCGACGGATTTCCTAAGATCGGCCGGCATTTCCTTTTCGACCGGCTTCAGCGCCTCATCGAGCTCGAAATACGCGGCATGTTCGCCGGTCGTACTCACCATCATCATCCGCAGACCGGGCCGCGCTGTTTTGGGATCGAACGGACCAAGCACAGACAACGGATCGGAGATATTCGTGCCACCCCAGCCAATGCCAGGTTCGGCGACCTGAAAATATCGGCCAGGTGTTGAGCGCCGACCCTTCAGCTTGATGCCGGTGTCCGGAATATCGAGCAGCTTGCCTGCCTGATGTTCGGAGAGAACACCGGTGATATGATCGTCCACCACCACGACTTCATCTATCTTGCCATGCCATTGCTTGGCGAACATACCGATGGTCGCCGAACCGCAGCCGACACGCATCCGCTCTTCAAGCACGCCGTTGACGATGGGCGGATGACCGGCCTGCACAACGACTGTCACTCCGCCGTCGACCGTCATTTCAACAGGCTTACCGTTGGACAGATCCATCAGCGCGTCGCACGTGACACGGCCCTCCTTCTTGGAGCCGCCTGTCAGGTGGTGAACGCCGCCGAGCGACAACATCTGCGAGCCATATTCGCCGGTGGTGACATGACCCACCGCTTCACCCTGCACGCGTACAGTCGCGGTTTCAGGACCGAGATAGCGGTCGGTGTCGATCTTCACCTTGACGCCGCAATAGCTGAAGATGCCCTCGGTCACCACTGTGACCATATCGACACCGTCGACCTCGGAAGAAACGATAAATGGCGCTGGCTTGTAATCTGGATAGGTCGTGCCGGCGCCGATAGCGGTCACGAAGACGCTTGGCTCGTGAACAATCTTGCCATCCCAATCACCACCGGCCTGAAACGGAACGAGCCGCCCGCCATGGGAGACCGTACGCTCCAGCACGACATGCGGGTCGACACGGACAAGTTCGCCATTGTTGTTGGCGTAGCGGTCACAAGCGCCCGCAGCGCCCGGCTTGATGTAACACATCACCGGACATGCATCGCAGCGGATCTTGTCCGAGCTGACGGCAGTGGCGACATTTGTTTCAGTCAGCATGACCAAACTCGAGTCCGAGCCAAACTGAACTGACGAGCGGCACCGATGCCGCGAGGATAAAATTCCGTCCGTCCACATCCGGCATTTTGTTCGTACACGAACGATGTTGCGCGCAGACCCGAAACCTGTCAAGCGCCGCCGCGCGCGAAATTCTGGACTGCCGAATAAAAACTCAATTGCCTACCGTTCGTGTTCACAAATCGTGCAATGCATCATGCCGCAGGGAGTGCGGCGTTTCCGTTCCATCGCTTGGCTTGCACGTTTGTATACAAACGGTATCGTCGGGCAACGCGTTGCTGGTGTTTGCAGCGCAGCAGAGCGGGCCGCGACGATGAGCACAACGCAAACAACGATCCGCCTGACCGTCAACGGCAGAATTCATGATGTCGATGCCGCGCCGGACACCGCCCTGCTCTACGTGCTGCGCAACGATCTCGAATTGAATGGGCCGAAGTTCGGCTGCGGACTTGGGGAATGCGGCGCGTGCACAGTCATCATCGACGGTGTGGCGGCGCGTTCATGCGTCATTCCAATCAGCGGCTGCGTGCACCGAGACGTTATCACGCTCGAAGGTCTTGGATCGCGCGATCACCTTGATCCGGTACAACAGGCGTTCATCGAGGAGCAGGCCGCGCAATGCGGCTACTGCCTCAACGGCATGATCATGACGACTAAGGCGCTGCTGATGCAGAATCCACATCCTTCCGAATCTGAAGTGCTCAGTACATTGCAGTACAACCTTTGCCGTTGCGGTGCGCACGTCGAAATCCTGCGCGCGGTGATGCGCGCTGCCGGCCACGTCGCTGAGGGACACAAGTAATGGCGGTCGATTCGGAGATGGACCGCCAGCCCCTGCTTTCGGGAACGCTGTTCGTTGTTCGCCCGGCTTTTTCGGGTGCGGATGAACCGGCTTTCGAGACTTTTATCAAGATCGCGGCGAACGGGACTGTTACGGCCTTCAACGGTCACGTCGATCTCGGAACCGGCATCCGGACTGCCCTTGGTCAAATCGTCGCGGAAGAACTCGACGTCTCTTTTGCGCGCGTGGTCGTTGTGCTGGGCGATACCTCGGTTGTGCCCAATCAGGGCGCCACCATCGCCAGCGAAACCATCCAGATCACGGCCGTCCCGCTGCGCAAAGCGGCCGCGCAGGCACGCCATTTTCTGATGGCGCGGGCTGCGGAGAAACTCGATCTTCCGGTCAGCGATTTGTCGATAGAGGACGGCTTGGTTCGCGGTCACGACAACCGCAGTGTCAGCTACGGTGAACTCATCGCGGACGAAAGCATCCGGCTTGAACTCGCCGACGATGTCCCGGTCAAGCCGGTGGATGCCTACAGGATTGTCGGACAATCGACGCGGCGAGTAGACCTTCCGGCCAAGGCAACCGGTGAACTGGTCTATGTGCATGACGTGCGCGTGCCGGGAATGCTGCATGGCCGTGTGGTCCGCCCGCCCTATGCCGGGGTCGATGCCGGAAACTTTGTCGGCACCAGCCTCATCGCCGTCGATGAATCGTCAGTCCGCGATATCCCCGGCATGGTCTCGGTGGTGCAGATCGGTGATTTCGTCGGGGTCGTTGCCGAGCGCGAAGAAAATGCGATCAAGGCGGCAGCCCAGCTCAAGGTCACCTGGAAGCCGACACCAACGCTGCCCGATCTTCAGGACATTGAAACCGCGCTCCGTGCCAATCCCGGCACGCCGCGCACGTTGATCGATAAAGGCGACGTCGATGCCGCCATTGCATCCGCTGACAAACCTATCAAACGAACCTATGTCTGGCCGTACCAGATGCACGGGTCGATCGGGCCGTCCTGCTCGGTCGCAGACGTACAGGACGGCATGGTGCGGGTGTGGTCCGGCACGCAAAATCCTCACATTCTCCGGTCCGATCTCGCATTGCTCCTGTCGCTGCCCGAATCGCAGATCGACGTGATCCGGATGGAAGCTGCGGGTTGTTATGGCCGCAACTGCGCAGATGACGTGTCCGCTGACGCCGTCCTGCTGTCGCGAGCCGTGGGCCGCCCGGTGCGCGTGCAACTGACACGCGAGCAGGAGCATGCCTGGGAGCCGAAGGGCACCGCGCAACTGATGGACGTCAACGGCGGCCTGCGTGCGGACGGCAGCGTTGCGGCTTACGACTTCACCACGCGTTATCCATCGAACGGCGCGCCGACGCTGGCGCTGTTGCTGACCGGGACAATTCCTCCGGTGCCCGCTGTCTTTGAGATGGGCGACAGGACCGCAATCCCGCCCTACGATTACGATGCCATCCGCGTTGTCGCGCACGACATGCCGCCAATCGTGCGCGCATCATGGTTTCGCGGCGTATCGGCATTGCCGAATACTTTCGCGCATGAATCCTACATTGATGAACTGGCCACCGAAGCCGGTGTCGATCCGATCGAATACCGGCTGCGCTATCTGAAGGACCCGCGCGCAGTCGATCTGGTTCATGCCGTTGCGGAACGCGCCGACTGGACTCCCCGCCCGATCTGGAAAGAACCGGAAGCCGAAGGCGACGTGGTCCGCGGACGCGGCTTTGCCTATGCTCTTTACGTCCACAGCAAGTTCCCTGGATATGGCGCGGCATGGTCGGCCTGGGTCGCCGATGTCGCGGTCAACAAATCAACCGGCGACGTGAGTGTGACGCGCGTGGTTGCGGGGCAGGATTCCGGGCTGATGATCAATCCGGACGGTGTGCGCCACCAAATCCACGGCAACGTTATTCAGTCCACCAGCCGCGCGCTAATGGAGGAGGTCTCGTTTGACCGGACCACGGTGGCGAGCCGGGAATGGGGCGCCTATCCGATCATCAAGTTCCCGGACGTCCCGAAAATCGACGTGCTGATGCTGCCGCGTCAAGACCAGCCCCCTCTTGGTGTCGGTGAGTCGGCCTCCGTCCCCAGTGCAGCAGCCATTGCCAACGCCATCTTCGACGCAACCGGCGTTCGGTTTCGCGAACCGCCGTTCACTCCCGATCGCATCCTCGCCGGATTGCGCGGTCAAGGGCCTGCACAACCAAGTGCTTTGCCTGAACCCTGGCTGAAGCAGCAAGAACGGCCGACGCGACGTCAAAGAGACCCGTTTCTCAAACGCCGCACCGTATTTGCAGGTGCCCTCGCAGCATGCACCGCTGTTGTCGGCGTCGCCGCTACGGTGCTGCCGTGGCGTTCAATCGCACCAATTGCACGGCCGGACGCATCGACCTATTCGGTGGCGACCATCGCTCGGGGACAGCGGCTCGCCGCACTCGGCAATTGCGCGGTATGCCACACCGAGGCCAACGGCGTCGTCAATGCCGGGGGGCGCGCGCTCGAGACGCCATTCGGCGTCATCTACAGCACCAACATCACCCCCGATCCCGAAACCGGAATCGGCGCATGGTCTTATCCAGCCTTCGAACGGTCGATGCGCGAAGGCATCCATCGCGATGGCCGGCAGCTCTATCCCGCGTTTCCCTACAATCACTTTGCCAAAACGACTTATGCCGATTTGCAAGCGCTCTACGCCTATCTGATGGCGCAGACGCCGGTGCGCGCGACCAACCGGGAAAACGCGCTGACGTTCCCCTTTAACCTCCGCCCTCTGCTGGCGGGCTGGAATGCACTGTTTCACAAGCCAGTCGTCTTCGAGCCCGACCCGAAGCAATCGCCGGTCTGGAATCGCGGAGCCTATCTGGTCGAAAGCCTGGGTCATTGCGGCGCCTGCCATACCCCGCGCAATGCATTGGGCGCAGAGAGAACCACCAAGACCTATCTGGCCGGTGGAATGGCGGAAGGCTGGGAAGCGCCGCCACTCACCGGCCTGTCGCATGCGCCGATCCCCTGGAGCGAGGACGAGCTCTTTGCCTATTTGCGAACAGGGATATCCCGTTTCCACGGCGTTGCTGCCGGGCCGATGGCGCCGATCGTCAGGGATCTTGCATCCGTGCCCGACAGCGATATCCGCGCCATGGCGGTCTATCTTGCCTCCTTTAACGACACGGCGCTCACCCCGTCGGCTCAGGAAGCATTGGCAGCACGGCTGGAAGCGTCGACAGGCGTGAAATCAGCTTCCGCATCGTCAGCCGGCGCGCGCATCTATGACGGCGCCTGCGCCGTGTGCCATCAAGTGGGTGGTCCCGTGCTGTTCGGCAGCAAACCCTCACTGGCGCTGAACAGCAACGTTCACAGTGCCTCCCCCGACAATCTCGTTCAGGTTATTCTGCACGGCATCGAACAGCCGGTCTCCAGCGATCTCGGCTACATGCCCGCATTCAAAAACAGTCTTAATGACCAGCAGATCATGGAGCTCGTCTCATACCTGAGACAGCAGTTCGCCCCCGATAAGGCGCCGTGGGCCGACGTGGCCGCGGCGATAGGCCGGGCACGCCGTGCAGGCAGGCCATAAAATAGCCCCCGGTGACTGGCTGCCCGCAAGGGAGCCGGATATGATCCCCGCATGGCTATTACAGATATCGCTTCACGAACCTACAATCACGGCTGGCGGCTGGATCCGATCGTCCGCAGCCTGCTCGACACCGATTTCTACAAGCTCCTGATGCTTCAGATGATCCGGGAATTCTATCCGGACGAGCATGTGACGTTTTCGGTGATCAACCGCACCCATCACGTCCGCCTTGGCGAGGTGATCGACGAGGGAGAACTTCGCGCGCAGTTGGATCATGCCCGTACAGTACGCTTCGCCAAGAAAGAACTGATCTGGCTCGCGGGTAACACCTTCTACGGCAAGACCCAGATGTTCTCGCCGGATTTCATCAACTGGCTCGCGACCTTCCAGCTTCCGGAATACGAGCTCCGTACAGTCGACGGCCAATACGAACTGCATTTCCACGGCCCGTGGACCCACACCACGATGTGGGAAATTCCCGCTCTTGCGATCATCAATGAACTGCGGTCGCGGCAAGCGATGAAGGGCCAGGGGCGCTTCGTTCTCGACGTGCTCTATGCACGCGCCAAGGCGAAACTCTGGTCCAAGGTCGAGCGGCTGCGCAAACTGGAAGGCTTGCGGCTCTCGGATTTCGGAACGCGGCGGCGGCACGGCTTTCTCTGGCAGCGCTGGTGTGTGGAAGCCGTCAAGGAAGGATTGGGGCCGGCGTTCACCGGCACATCGAATGTATTGCTCGCGATGGACAATGACCTCGAAGCTATCGGCACGAACGCACATGAACTACCGATGGTAGCGGCTGCCCTGGCGAAGGACGACGCCGAACTTCGCTGGGCGCCCTACCTCATCCTCGATCAATGGCGCCACACCTACGACGGAAACCTTCTTATCGCCTTGCCCGATGCGTTCGGCACAAAAGCATTTCTGCGCGACGCTCCGGATTGGGTGGCGGACTGGACCGGCTTTCGGCCCGACAGTGCCCCGCCGATTGCTGCGGGCGAAGAGATCATCAAATGGTGGAAGGAGAAGGGCCGCGATCCGAAAGAAAAACTTCTGATCTTCTCCGACGGGATGGATGTCGGATCGATTGAGGAAACGCATCGATATTTTGCCGGGCGCGTCAGAACGAGCTTCGGCTGGGGCACAAACCTCACCAACGACTTCGTAGGATGCGCGCCGGACGGGACTGCCGATCTCGATCCGATTTCGCTGGTTTGCAAGGTGACTGCCGTCAACGGTCGGCCAGCCGTCAAGCTTTCTGACAATCCTGAAAAGGCGACCGGCAATCCTTCCGAGATTGCACGCTATTTACTCGTGTTCGGCAACGCAGGCCGCATCCGAAGCGCGGTTCACGTGTAGCTGCGCGCTTCGCGGCCAATTTCCATTTGAGATTCATCGCGTATACGTTACGCACAAGGCCACGATCCTATGACACGTGGTCACCTGTTGAGGGCGAACTCATGAAAATAACGGTCAACATTGACTGCACACCGCAGGAAGCCCGCGAGTTCCTTGGACTTCCGAACATTCAGCCGATGCAGGAAAAAGCCATGAAACAGATCGAGGAAAGGCTTCTTGCCGGTGTTGCCAGCATGTCGCCCGACGCGATCCTGCGCAACTGGATGTCGTTCAACCCCGAACAGGTCGGCGATATGTTCAAGATGTTCGGCGGACTGGCCGGCGGCGGGACCAAAAAGTAGAACGTACCGAGATCCGCACTCTACAGCGACACCGCGTAAACTTCGTATTCCTCGCGAACAGTTTCAATGTGATCGCGCATGGCGTTCGCAGCTCCCGTCCTGTCGCCGCGCATGATGGCCACAACGACCCTGTCGTGCTCCACGTAGGATTTCGCAAGACGGCCGAGATTACGGAACTGCGCTCGCCTGAACGGCTGCACACGAACCCGTGTCGCTAAAGCCATTTCAGCGACATACCCATTCTGGGAGCCGGCATAGATTGCGTTATGGAATGCCTCGTTGGCTTCATGAAATAACTGCGGATTGCCATCATAACTCAAGAGCCGCAGCCGCTCATGGAGCACTTCCAGCTCGTTCCGCTGAACAATTGGCATCCGTTCTGCGGCAAGGCCAGCACATAAAGCTTCAAGTTCAGCCATCGCCTCGAACATGCTGTTGAGCTGCTCGATGGTCGGTCTCGCCACCACCGCGCCGCGGTGGGCGCGCGAATTTACCAGGCCGCTAGCCACCAACTGCCGAAGCGCTTCACGAACCGGCGTGCGCGAAACATTGAAACGCCTCGCAATCTCGGATTCGTCAAGCGACGATCCCGGCTCCAGTGCCCCGCGTACAATATCGTCGGCCAATTGCAACCGCAGTTCTTCCGCGAGCGTGCGCTTGCCTGTAGCCGCAGTTCCGCGTGCTGCCCGTGCTTCACCTGCCGACATTTCCGGTTCAATGATCATGGCTTTTCATTCGGTGTGTCGATCAGGCTTACATGGGCAGCCACGATCCGCCAGCCGTCCGCGAAACGCACCCATGTCTGCATCTGCCGCCCCACTCTGCCAGGCGCAGATGTCCGACTGAATAGCGTGGAAGCGACCGCAGTATCGCGGCCATAGGCGGTGATGACTGTTTTCGACAGCTCTCGCATCAGACCTGCCGGATTGCGCGCCGCACGAAATGCGGCGATTGCCTCATAGCCGTAGAGGTTTTCGCCAATGCCGTAGCGAATGGTATTCGGGTCCTTGCGGAATAGCGCGTCGAGCGTTGCAACATCGTTGGACGTCAGGGCTTTCTCGTAGCGCGCGAAGGCCTCTGTCACTTCGGCAACGACGTCCGGCAAGTTGACCTCGATTGCCATTCTCAAAATTCCTTTGGCCGTGGCGCACGGACCACCCCGGCCTGTTCGAGGGCATATGATACGCGCAGGACCACATCCTCTCGCCAGGGCGCAGCAATGATCTGGACACCGATCGGCATCGGGTTGAGTGGGACCGGCACGGCGGCGACCGGGAGCCCGATGAACGAAATTGGCTGGGTGTGAATTCCAATGTTAGGCCGAACCAGCATCTCGACTCCATCCAGAACGAAAGTCGTTTGACCAAGCTTTGGCGCAACACACGGCGTCGATGGCGCCAAAATCACATCGACCATCTCGAACAATTCCATGACTTTTGTCCGGTACCAACGGCGAAATTTCTGCGCGCGATCCACGTATGCTGACGGAATCATTGCCCCCGCGAAAAGCCTGTCCCGGACCGCTGGATCGAAATCGCTCGGCCGGCTCCGCAACCGGTCGAGATGCAGTGACGCTCCTTCGCTTGTGGTGATCACGAAGGCCGCAGCGCGAGCCCGCGCGGCTTCCGGAAGTTCAACCTCCCGCGTCACCGACAATGCGTTTGCGACGCGAGCCACGGCTTCCCGCGCTTCGGGTGAAAGAGAGCTCCTGAAGTAACCTCCCGCGACAGCGATCCGCAAGTTACCAATGCCCTGCCCTAGCAACTGGGTCAAAGGCTCGGTCGGACGATCCACGCACGCCGCATCGTCAGCATCGGGTCCTTGCATTGCATCGTAAGCGATCGCCAGATCCTTGGTCGTTCGCGCAAATGGTCCGAGATGATCAAAACTTGCCACAAACGGAAACGACCGGGCGCGCGACAATCTGCCGTAAGTCGGCTTCAAGCCGAATATCCCGCAAAATGATGACGGCACACGGATCGATCCATTGGTGTCTGAGCCGAGCGCCAACGGGACGAGGCCACCGCCCACCGCGCTGCCTGAACCACCGGATGAACCTCCAGACATCCGCGTGATATCATGCGGATTGCGCGAAGGACCGTCGTGAACATTCTCGCCAGTGAAGTCGTAGGCATATTCGCCCATGTTGAGCGCGCCAACCAGAACCGCGCCCGCGGCCTCCAGACGTTCAATCAGAGTCGCATCGCGGCTTGAAACAGTACGGTCGCGATTGATCTTCGATCCGGCACGGGTCGGCAGGCCTTCGATGTCAAAGAGATTCTTCACCGCAAACGGCACACCCGCAAGCGGGCCAGCTTCACCGCCGGCAGCAATTGTCGCGTCGACCCTACTCGCTGTCTCCCGTGCGCGGGCGGCAACGAGATCGGTGAATGAATTCAGCCTGGAGTCGTGCGCCGCAATCCGCCTCAGGGCTCCATTGGTTACATCGATGGCGGACACCCGGCCAGACGAAACCGCATCGGCAATCTCCGATGCCGATGACCAGTCCATTTCGACGGGTAAGACGGCATCAGGCTTCATAGACGCTCGCCGGCTCGATTTCGTCAGGCAGCGGAAACTCCTGAATCATGCGCGCCATCTTCAGCGAGACGTCCAGATTGGCGCGAACAGCAGGCTTCCAGACCGGCTCAATGGGCAGGCCAAGGACTGCCGCGGCGGCATCGATGTAAGTTTCAAGCGGATCAGATGACATGTCTGTCTCGGCAACCTTCAATGCACGGGAAGCGGTGGATGTGGAATCGCCGATAACAACTCGCGTGTATAGGCATCCTGGGGTGCGCCAAGCACTGTCTCGGTTTGTCCTTGCTCGACGATGCGCCCGCTGCGCATCACGATGACCCGATCACACAGGAGCCGCACCACATTCAGATCATGTGAGACGAACAGGTAACTCATACCCATCGACTGCTTGAGATCCTGCAAAAGATTCAAGACCACCGCCTGCACCGACACGTCGAGCGCGGCGGTGGGTTCATCGAGTATGATCAGGTCGGGCTTCAACGCAATCGCGCGGGCGATGCCGACACGCGCCTTCTGACCTCCAGACATCTGATGCGGAAAGCGATCGAGCAGCGATAGCGGCAAACCGACCTGACACGCCAATTCCTCGCAGCGGGCACGCAACGCAGCGCCCCCCTTGATGTCACCCAGTTGGATGATCGGATCGGCAATGGCCCGCGCTGCCGTGAACCGCGGATTGAGACTGTCGGTGGGATCCTGAAACACCATCTGGATGCGCTTGCGCAGCGGCAATCGCGCAAAGGCATTGGGCGCAATCGCGCTGATGTCTTCGCCGCCAAACACGATCCGCCCCGAGGTCTGGTCGAGCAGGCGCATGACCATCATGGATGTGGTGGATTTCCCGCAACCGGATTCACCGACGAGGCCGACGCTTTCCCCGCGATTGACCGAGAAACTGATGCCATCAACGGCCCGAAACTGTTCCGGCTCGACTGGCGGCTTACGGCCGAACAGCGAAGACAGGGTTTTTGACACACCCTGACGTGGATATTCCTTGACGAGTTTGTCGACGACCAGAAGCGGAGCCGCATCCACTTGCGCCGACTCGATTCCTTCCCGTGGAACGGGCAACGCAGCCCTGTCCTCATCGGACAGCAAATCCCGCAGCGAAACGCCGAGTCTCGGGGTCGCCCGCATCAGCTTGCGCGTATAGGGATGCTCGGGTTTGGCAAAAATATCCTTTGAAAGCGCGGTCTCGACGACGTTTCCTTTTTCCATCACCATGACGCGGTCGCAATAAGCCGCCGCAAGCCCGAGATCGTGTGTGATGAGGATGGTGGACATTCCGCGGCTTTTGGTCAATTCCACGATCAGGTCCATCACCGCCTTTTGGGTGGTAACATCAAGACCAGTGGTCGGCTCGTCCGCGATCAGAAGCTGGGGATTGCATGCCAATGCGAGAGCAATGACGACGCGTTGGCACATGCCGCCGGACAACTCAAATGGATAGGCATGGTAGCGTTCGCGCGGGCGTGCGATTTTCACCTGTTCCAGTGCTTCAATTGCCTTTTCGCCACGGTCATTGGATGTCGCCTGAACGTGCTGGCGCAGCACATCCTCGATCTGGTCGCCGACCTTTCGGATCGGATTGAGCGCGGCTCGCGGATTCTGGAAAATCATCGACATCTCGCGCCCGCGCAAATCGCGCATCTCGGTCTCGGACGCATTCTTGACGTCGATCCCGGAAAACATGATGGAACCGTCGGCAATCTTGCCGGCGCGGTCGAGAATCCGCATCACCGCATAAGACGTCACCGATTTTCCGGAGCCGGATTCCCCGACAATGCCCAGCGTCTCGCCCTTGGCGACACTGACATTGACCTTCTGAATGGCGCGAACGATGCCGCGCCGGGTCGCAAACTCGACCGTGAGGTCATTGACGTCGAGCAACGGCATCGCGGTCATCCGTTATGTCCTCCGCTGCGGATCGACGATGTCGCGCAGTCCGTCGCCGAGCAGATTGAAGCAGAACACCGCGATCATCAGCGCGAGACCGGGAAAGAATGCGATCCACCATTCCCCCGAGACCATGAAAGTCGCGCCTTCAGCAACCATGATCCCCCACTCCGCCGTCGGCGGACGCACACCAAGCCCGATAAAGGAGAGGCCCGCGGCGTTGAGGATCGCGTATCCCATAGTCAGCGACATCTGGACGATCATGATCGGCATGATGTTGGGCAAAATGTGCCCGAGCAGGATTCGATACTCGCCATTGCCGGACAATCTGGCCGCTTGCACGAAACCCGCATCACGGCGGACGTTAGCTTCGGCACGCGCCACGCGCACGTAGAGCGGGAAGTTCACGATCGCCGTGGCAATAATGATATTCTGCACTGTGTTTCCGAGTGCAGCGACGATGCCCATCGCAAGCACGAATAGCGGAAATGCCATTATGGTGTCGGCGATACGTCCCACAATGCGATCGGTCCATCCACCGAAATAGCCTGCAGCAATTCCCGCAATGCCGCCCATGAAGAACACAAGCACAACTGAAGCGGCTGCGATGAAGAAGTCGAGCCGGGTCGCAACAATCACCCGGCTCAGGATGTCACGCCCGAGCTGGTCGGTGCCGAACCAGTGTGCCGCCGAGGGCGGTTTCAACGCCTGGGCAGTATTACTGGCCAGCGGATCGTAAGGCACGATCGAGGGACCGAACACCGCCGCAAAAACAATCAGAACAAGAAGTCCGAAGGCGAACGCCGTGACGAGGTTCTCACCCAGGATATATCGTGCGTGCTGGAGCGTGGCCTTAAAGCCGGAGGCCTGGGTGGTTGATGCGATTTCGGCAACGGGTGCGACAGTGCTCATCCTTCCAACCTCACGCGCGGATCGATGACGCCATAAAGAATGTCGATGACCAGGTTAAGCAGCACATACATGACTGCCATCGTCAGAACAAAGCCCTGTACCGGCGCGAAATCAGACGAGATCAACGCCTCAACCGCGTAGGAGCCGATTCCGGGCCACGCGAAAACTTTCTCCACCAGCACGTTGGCGCCGAGGAGGAATGAGAAGACCATGCTCAGCGTGGTAATCACCGGCAGCATCGCGTTGCGAAACGCGTAAGTGACGATGACCTTGGACGGAGATAATCCGCTTGCCCGCGCGGTTCGGACAAAGTCCGACGCCAGAACGGCCAGCATCGAGGCGCGGGTCATGCGTGCAATCGGCGCGAGTGAGAAGATCGCGAGCGTAGCCGCGGGCAGGATCAACTGACTCAGCGCCGAACGAAACGTCTCAAAGTTTCGTGCGAGCAAGCTGTCTATCAGGTAAAATCCGGTAACCGCAGGCGGCGCGCTGGCAAATACATCCAAACGGCCGAGTGGCGCCGGTGACCAGCCAAGCTTGAAATAGAACACATAGACAAGCACCAGACCCGTGAAAAACACCGGCAGCGATACGCCGGCAGTTGTCAGAACGCGGCAGAGATGATCGATCCATGAGCCCGGCCGCGTCGCAGCCAAAATACCCAGCGGAATCGCAATCGACACGGCAATCAGCAACCCGGTCAGGGTCAATTCTGCTGACGCGGGCAGCCGATTGCGGATTTCCGTTGCGACCGGCTGGCCGGTGGTGAGCGAATTCCCGAAGTCGCCTTTCGACAAATCCACAGTGTAGCGCACAAACTGCTCGATCAGCGGCTTGTCGAGACCGAGTTTCTTGCGAATTTGCTCAATGGCCTCCTTGGTCGCCGCAGGTCCTGCGAAATAAGCCGCCGGATCTCCCGGCAACGCGCGGGTCAGAAGAAACGTGACAATCACGACCCCGATCAAACTCGGGATCGCAAACGCCAGCCTTTTTCCGATCATTCCGAGCATGGAACGTCCCCGCCCTGACCGTTACGCCTTCACCAGTGCGCGATAATCGAGACGGCGATGGAACCAGTACTGATAGCCTGAGACATTCTTCTGCATCGCGACGTTGACGTAGGGCTGATACAGCGGAATGCGCGGAATGTCCGTGTAGGCGAGATCAACAAAGCCCCTTACGTCCTTGTCGTAGGTGGGCGTGTCGCCGATCGCGGCGGCATCGACTGCGCCGTTGATGAACTTGTCCATCTCCGGCGATTTGTAACTCATCGTGTTGAAGATCGAATTCTTGCCGCTGTAGCACCAGATGAAGAAGTATTCGGGATAGTCGAGCCATCCGGAGAATACGTTGGTATAAAGCGGCAGCACCTTCTTGTTTAGCTCTGTACGCCAGTTGGCGCCGGGGATCTTGTTAATGGTAGTCTTGATGCCGATCTGGCCAAGGCTTTCCTGAACCAGAATGCAAAGCGGCTCGTTGACACCGGCAAAACCGAGATCGAACGAGAGCGTGGTTTCAAAGCCGTTCGGGTAACCAGCCTCCGCGAGGAGAGCTTTGGCCTTTGCGATGTCGGTGTTGAACTTGTGCGGCTGGGGCCAAGCGACTTCCGTCCCGCCGGTGCCGCCGAACATTGGCTTCGCGAGCCCGAACAACACTGCATCCATAATCTTCTGGTAAGGCAGCGCATAGGCGACGGCCTGGCGCACCTTCGGATTGTCGAACGGCGGCTGGGTGACATTCATGCCGATGTACTGAACGCCGTTTGAGTATGGCGTCGATACAATGTTGAGCTTGCCGGAATCCTTCAGCTCGACGAAGTCCTTGTTGGGCAGATCATAGGAAATGTCGGCATCGCCGCGTTCCAGCAGTGCCCGCCGGTTGCCGGACTGCGGGACCATGCGCCATATAACGCGCTTGATCTTCGGCATCGGTCCGCCGACCCAGTTTTCGTTGCGCTCCATCACCACTTCGGTCCCGGCGGTCCAGCTCTTGACCTGATAGGCGCCGGAGCCCGCGGTGTTCTGTTTGGTGTATTCGAGGCCCCACGGATCTTTCTCGGTCGCGCTTTTCTTCACCAGTTCGGAATTGACGATGCAGGGAACGATCACCGCGAGATCAGGAATCGTGAGGCGATCCTTCTTCGCGAAATCCACGCGCACCGTATTGTCGTCGACGATAACGAACTGCTCGGGCTTGGTGAGCGAGCCTGCGCTCATCTGAAAAGTCGGGAAGCCACCGACGCTCACGGCACGGTCAAGCGACCATTTCACATCCTTTGCCGTCACCGGCGCGCCGTCATGAAAGGTGGCCTTTTTCTTCAGTTTGAACGTCACCGACATATCGCCGACGTTCATGTCCTCAGCCAGTTCAGGCTTGAACTTGTCGCGGTCGTAATACGGAACGCCGTTGGCGCCGGTTTTCATCTCATGGGTGATGAGGCGGTCGTAGCAATTCCAGGATACTTCGTATCCAGGCACATTGGTGCCGACACCGTGGATATCCAGATTGTTGGGGCCGCTTTCGGATACGATCAGCAGCGTTTCAGACCGCGCGTCCGCCTTTGCGGCAGACCAGATCGCCGGTCCCGGTAGCGCTGCACCCGCCGCTGCTCCGGTGACCGTCTTCAGAAAATCGCGACGCTTCATGATGTTCTCCAACGCGTTGAGACTTCGCTGGAGATGACTTCGCAAGCTTCGTGCCAAATCTTAAGAAGGTACTAAAACCCGACTAAGATGCTGTCTTATTGATGGATTTCAGAAATCAAGAAGGGCAAGCCGGCTATTTGCAACTATCAGATTGCATACAAAGATGATCGTATGCATATTTTTTGTGCTCATTTTCGCAATGCACAGATTTTGTCCGAGCCAACGCACAGCATTATCGCGGTCCAATGTGAGCAATTTCGATCAGCGATCTCGGTGCGTAACGCACCTGCTTAGCTGCGCAGATAGGTCAGGCGCCACCGGACGAGATCGTCAGCCCCGGGACCCGCTTGCGGCTGCAAGTCGTTCAGTTGAACGGTTTCGCCTGTGTCCTGGTCAACCATCGCAAGCTTCACGGCCCCGCCGGTCTTTCGATTGGTAAACTTGAGCGGCGGCCCAGCCCTTCCGGACACCTCCCACTTGTCCCCCACCTGAATCAGCGCCTGGGTCAACAGGATCGTGTCCCTGCCCTTTCGCGTCAGAATGTATTCGTAGCGCTCTGGGTTCACCTGATAGCGGCGGCGCTCAATCAACGCGTTTTCTTCGAGGTGCTTGAGCCGATCGGACAGCGTCGCGTTGGTCACTCCGGTCGAGCGGCGCAAATCCTCATACTTGCTCAGACCGAATGAGAGGTCGCGCAAAATCAGCACGGCCCATCGATCGCCGATCGCGGCCAATACGCCGGCGATCGAGCACGCCATTCCCTCAAAGCCTTTTGACTTCATAAAAGTACTTGCCTCCTATTAACTCTTATCATTAGAGTAACTGACCGTCCAGTCTTCTCGGGACCGGACTGAGACGGCGCGAAAACAACGACATCGCAAAAGCGGTCTAGGGACGGCAACCATGAGCAAGCTTCGGCGCGCGCTGCGCCGCAACCCGGATAGCACTGCCGTCCCTGCACCTGTCGCTATCGATATAGCGAACATCAGCTTCTCCTGAGGCAGCGGCGGTATCCGCCCAATCAAACAGCCGTCGAACGGCAACGCGTATATCGGAGGAACAAGTGCCAGAGACCAACGAAAAACAACACACGGTGACGTTGACCGTCAACGGCATACGCCAGGCCGCGTCGGTGGAGGCGCGCAAGCTGCTGGTCCATCTGCTTCGGGACGATCTGAATCTGACCGGAACGCATGTCGGCTGCGACACCTCGCAGTGCGGCGCATGCACGGTGGATATCGATGGACAAGCGGTCAAATCCTGCACCGTTCTCGCTGTAATGGCCGATGGGTCGTCCATCACGACGATCGAGGGCCTAGCACCGGCTGGCGGCGCTCTGCATCCCATTCAAGCAGCGTTTCACGAACATCACGCCCTGCAATGCGGTTTCTGCACGCCGGGAATGATCATGAGCGTTCGCCAGTTGCTCAAGCAACACCCGAATCCCACGGAAGACGAAATCCGCCACAACCTCACCGGCAACATTTGCCGCTGCACCGGCTACCACAACATCGTGCGGGCGGTTGAATCGCTTGCAGCGGGAGCACATCATCATGACTGAAGCAGCCGCCATCAGGTACATGGGTCAGCCGTTGCGGCGACGCGAAGACTTCAAGTTCATTACCGGTAAGGGGCGCTATACGGACGACATGAAGTCGCCAGGCATGCTCCACATGGCGATTCTCCGCTCGCCGCATGCCCATGCCGTCATCAAGCATGTTGATCTTTCTACGGCTCAGAGCGCGCCAGGTGTTCATCTTGTTTTGTCCGGTGCCGACCTCATCGGAAAAATGGGCTCGATAGAACCCAACTGGGTCATTCCGGGGACCAAGGTCCCAGATCGTCCGGTTGTTGCGGTGGATCGCGTCCGCTTCGTCGGCGAATGCGTTGCGGTCGTCGTCGCCGAAACGCAGGCCCTGGCTCACGACGCTGTCGGATTGATCGAAGTTGATTACGAGACGCTCCCTGCCGTCATCGATGAAGAGGCCGCCATCCGCGAGGGTGCGCCGCAGCTTCATGATAACGTACCGAAGAACATTACGACGCTCTATAAGATTGGCGGTGGTGACTACAAGAAGGCCGCCAGCGAAGCGGACCACGTGATCAAGCTTCGTGTGATCAACAACCGCCTGATACCCACCTGTATGGAGACGCGCTCCATCCTTGCGGAGCCGAACGTCGATGGAACGCTGACCGTCAACATTCAGAGTCAGGTTCCTCACATGCACAGGCGCTGGATCGCCGATACGGTCCGCATTCCTGAGCACCAGATCCGGATCGTCGCGCCGGACATCGGCGGCGGGTTCGGCGCAAAGATGCATCTTTATCCCGAGGAACTGCTCTGCCCTTATCTTGCGCGCCAGCTCGGCGTGCCGGTGAAATGGTGGGAGTCGCGCTCGGAGAGCCATCAATCCACCAACCACGGGCGCGCCCATACCGAGACCATCGAGGTTGCATTCCGCAACGATGGAAAGATTCTCGGACTGAGAGTTGAAACGCTCGGCAACGTCGGTGCCTACCTGTCGAACATGGCGTCCGGCGGCCCCACGGTAAACACGGTCAACTTCGGCACAGGCACGTATAAGATCGACAACTACGAGGCATTCTCCCGGGTCGTTGTCACCAATACCGTGCCGGTCGATGCCTACCGCGGTTATGGCCGCCCCGAAGGCGGATACATCGCTGAGCGTGCCATCGACGCGGTCGCACGTCATCTGAAGCTCGATCAGGTCGAAGTGCGCAAACGGAATTTCATTCAGCGCGCCGACTTCCCTCATCGGCCTTATAACGGACCGGCTGTGATCTACGACAGCGGCAACTACCAGGGCTTGCTGGCAAAAGCTCTGGAGACTTTCAAGTACGATGAGCGGATCGCCGAACGCGATCAGTTGCGCAGTCAGGGCCGTTATCGCGGTATTGGCGTCGCCGCTTACACTCATATGTGCGGCATGGCCCCATCGCGCCGCCTGTCACTGATGGGATTCAATCGCGGAGGCTGGGAAAGCGCCCGTGTAAGCATCGACTCGAGCGGGCGCGCCACGATCTTCTCCGGCTCCATGAGCCAGGGCCACGGCCACAACACGTCACTTGCCCAGATCGCCGCAGACGTTCTTCAGATTCCGATCGAAAGCATCGACATCGTGCAGGGCGATACGCGGCAGGTTCAGGCCGGCCACGGCACTTTCAATTCTCGTTCCATGGCAGTCGGCGGATCGAGCGTTCACGTCACATCGCAACGGATCGTCGCCAAAGCCCGGAAGATCGCAGCAAGCATGCTGGAGGTCGACGAAAAGGACGTTTCGTACCGGGCCGGGGAATTCAGCGTGCCGGGTACAGACATCGCACCACTCAGCTTCGGCAAGATCGCCCGCATGGCCTATGTCGGTCACAAGCTGCCTGACGGGATGGAGCCGGGTCTTGACGAAACGACGTTTTACGATCCGGCTGGTATGGGATCGCCTTCTGGAATCCATATGGCCTATATCGAAGTCGATCCTGAAACCGGCATGGTCGATATCCTCGATTATGTCGCGGTGGATGATGTCGGTACGATCATCAATCCCCTGCTTGCAGCTGGACAAATTCATGGTGGCGTTGTGCAGGGCATCGCCCAGGCTCTGTACGAAGAGGTCAGTTACGATCCGGACACGGGGCAATTGATGACCGGCTCATTGCTGGACTATGCAGTTCCGCGCGCGGAGCATGTTCCCAATATACGGTCATCGTTTCAGGAGACGCCGTCTCCAACCAACCCGATCGGCGTCAAGGGTGTTGGCGAAAGCGGGTCCATCGCAGCCCCGCCATGCATGGTTCACGCGGTGCTCGACGCACTGTCGCCGTTCGAAATTTTGCATTTGGATATGCCGATGACGCCACCGCGTATCTGGTCCGCGGTTCAACAGGCACGCGCAGGAGTAACTCAATGATCCCGGCATCCTTCGACTACGTCCGCGCGACTTCGCTCTCTGAGGTGATCGGCCTGTTGCAGAAGGACCCCGATGGCACGAAGCTCGTTGCCGGGGGCCATACGCTGATCCCGACATTGAAGCTGCGGCTGGCATCGCCGGCGTTGCTGATCGATATCGGAAGCATCGCAGAACTGAAAGGAATCGAGGTTAGTGACGGGATCAGGATCGGGGCGCTGACCAAACATGCTGAACTCCTGGCATCTCGGGAGTTGCACGACGTACTGCCGATCTTCCGTCAGGCCGCGGACATCATCGCCGACCCCCAGGTGCGCAATCGCGGCACCATCGGCGGTTCGCTGGCCAACGCTGATCCCGCGGCCGACTGGCCAGCCGTCGTTATCGCGCTGAAGGCAGAACTGGAGATCGCAGGTCCCAGCGGCTCCCGGCGCATCGGCGCAGCAGATTTCTTCGTCGACATATTCACAACTGCGCTTGAAACTGACGAAGTTCTGGTGGCGGTCCATATTCCGCATCCTGAAACCGGAACTCAGTTCAGGTACCGCAAGATCCGGCATCCTGCGAGCGGCTATGCCGTGGTCGGCATTGCGGTCGCCGCATCCCTGAATGATGGCGTCGTCTCGAACATCGCCATCGGGATCACCGGCGCGACTGGTCACGCCTTCGCGGCCGATACGGCAACTGGGTATCTGGCCGGTAAAGCCCTTGGGCGAGAAACGATCGAAGCAGCCGCGCGGCTTGCGAGTGAGCAAGCCCCATGTCTGTCCGATCACTATGCATCAGCAGAGTATCGCCAACACCTCGTCAAGACTGAGGTCGCAAGGGCGCTGACGTCGCTGGCCGGGACCGCATGATCGCAGATGTGTGTGACCCGCAATGGGGTCGCACGCGGTCTATTTGCTCTTCCGTCTCGAAGATGAGCCACGGGGCTTTGCGGCTGTCCTGCCCCGGTCAGCCGCGGGACTAGCAGCGGCCGCACCAAATCTCTTCCGGTTAAACGGGACGGCACCGGAGCCGGCAACAATCTCGATATCTTCAAGACGTAGGGGTTTACCGCGCGCTGTCAACAACTGGGGATACTGCACCTCCTGACCATTGGACCGGTCGTGGAAAACGACCTGCGGTCCCGCAGGCTCGGCTAGCCAGTCGTCACCCCATTTTTTGAGCGCCAGATAGGTCGGAAAGAAATCCCGGCCCTTTTCGGTCAATACATACTCATATCGGCCGGCATGTTCAGACAGAGGAACACGGGTCATGATCCCGGCGTCGACGAGTTTCTTCAGGCGGGTACTGAGAATGTTCGGAGCTATTCCGATATAGTATTGGAATTCATCGAAGCGCTTGACGCCGTAATAGGCCTCGCGCAGCAGCAGGATCGACCACCGGTCTCCCACAGCTTCCATGGCGCGAGCCACCGAACACTCCTTATTGGCAATACGGCTTCGCTTCACATCGGCCATTGCAGGTCTTTCAATCCTCGAATCTTGCCGCCGCACAATATCGGAGGCCTATGTTCGTCTGTCCAGCACCCTCATGCCCGCTTTTAGTAGGGTTTTGAACCGCCTCGATGTCTTGCTGCCCCGCACTGTCAAGGACCGGAAGTAGCGTCGATGACGGTGCCGAACGGCTGCCACCGTTCTCCCACCAAGCGGCGGAGTTGCATGGATTTTATGGGGGCAAGATCATCTACCTGTCGGTTGCACCGGTATCGTATTTCTTCTCCGCGGCGCTGGCATCGCCGCAGGCGAGTATGGCAATCGCCATTGCACAGGCCATGGATGTGATTGCGCGCATCTCGGCGTCCTCCAGACACAATCTCCCGTTTCGGCCGCGCATGACGCGCGGCCGACGATCTCGATCCGTGAAACAGGATAATCAGGCCGCCTGGCCGGATTCCTTCGCCTTTACAGACGGCTCCGGCTGCGATGCGCGAGGATGCGAAACGAGCACACCTGCCTCTACCAGACGCTTCAATTCCGACTCGGGGATGCCGAGTTCGCTGAACACCGCATAGTTATGCTCACCCTGGAAAGCCGGTGTTCCGATCGGCGTCAGCTCATCGCCGGAGAAATGCCACGGCCGACCAGGCAGACGATATTCGCCACCGTTACGATCCGACACGTGTTGGACTGCACCCCAGTATTCGCTCCACTCCGATTTGATGAGATCCTTGGTCGAGCGGATCTCGCCCATCGCGATCTTGGCTTCATCGAATTGGGCATCGAGGGTCGCCATGTCGGGGAACGTCAGCATCCACGACTGGATGATTTGATGCAACGCACCGAAATTCAGACGACGGGCCGCGGCCGACGAGAACCGCGGATCGTCCATCAGATCGACCCTCCGCATGGCGCGCAGCCATGACGGAAACGTGCGGCTTCCGACGATGCTGGTCGCCACCGTGAAATGCTCACCGTTCGGCCCGGTGAAGAACGAGCAATCCGTTGCGCCAAGGATCGCGGGCTCCGCGCCGATATCGTCATCGGACATATCGAGATGGGCACGCTCATTGATCGCCAGCAGCGTTGCCGCCATGGCCACATCGATGTATTGGCCCTTACCCGACTTCTGACGGCTGTTGAGCGCGGCGAGAATGGCGATGACCGCTTGGAGCCCTGTGTAGACGTCGGCATGCGACAGGCTGTCGGTGCGCGGCTCCGCAAGCGCTTCGCCGTAGTGCCGCACGCTGTTGTGCGTGAATCCCGCCTCGGCCTGCACCGTCGGTGCGTAGGCCATGCGGCTGCGCCACGGGCCACTCTGGCCGTAGCCTGTGATGGACGCATAGATCAAGCGCGGATTGCGCTTCGACAACGTTTCGTAATCGAGGCCGAAGAAGCCGAGCGTTCCCGCGCGAAAGTTCTCCACCACAATGTCCGCTGTGTCACACAGCTTAAGCACCAGTTCATACGCGCCCGGCAGATTCAGATTGATGCTGACGTTCCGCTTTCCGGCGTTCTGCTGGGCGTAATAGCCCGACATGCCATCCGTCGATGGAAACGCAAAGCGCGACACATCGGGGCTCGGCGGTTCGATCTTAATGACCTCGGCACCGAGGTCCTGCAACGTACGTGCACACAAGGGACCCGCCAGCACGCGGGAGAAATCGACGATGCGGATTCCGCTAAGAGGGCCACTCATGTCAGCGCCCCGCGAATTTGGCGAGACCCGGACCGTTCTTGCGGAAGGATGCAAGACCGGCCTTGAGATCTTCGGATGACCAGATCGGCGCCTGAATACGGGCCATGGCCTCGTCAGCAGCGTCAACGCCTTCATTGACTGCAATATACACGAGCTGCTTGGTGGCCGCGTGAGCCAATGTCGGCCCCTGCGCGAACTCTTCCGCAACCGACATCGTCGCGCTTTCCAGCGACTCCTCAGGCACGGTGAGATTGATCAAGCCCCATTTCTCCAAGGTCGGTGCATCGTAGCGCCGCGCCAGCATGGACATTTCCTTGGCGCGCTGTGCGCCGATGCGCTGGACCTGACGCTGGATTCCACCCAGCAGCGGATGAAGACCAAGCGTCGCCTCCACCGAACCGATCTTCGCCGACGAAGCCGCAATGATGTAGTCGCAGCTCAATGCGAGTTCGAGCCCGCCGCCAAGGCAGACACCGTGCACGCTGGCGATCAGCGGGATCGGCAGTAATTCCATGAACCGAAGGAATTCAACACCGGTGAGCCGCCGATTCTCGTTGGTCTGATCGCCGCTGCCTTCCGAAACACGCTTGTCGAAGATGTCGAGATCGGCGCCCGCGGAAAAATGCCGCAAGCCGCTGCGGATCACGATCGCACGGCTGCCGTCTTTCTGCGCTTCTTCAACCTTTTCAACAATGGCATTGATGAGCTTGGGGCCCAGCAAATTATAGGGCCGATAAACCATGGTCAGTATTGAGATATTGCCGCGCTGTTCGCGCGTAACCAGTGCATCCTCAGACAAGACGACTCTCCCGTTTTTCGCAGGCGCATTCATCCGCGCCAATGCCTTTGATAAATCAAGCCTAGCTAACGACTTTCAGTTTGCAAGTTTAGATTGACGCAGGTCAGCCATCCTGCCGCTCGACGCGGTTCTTCAGCACGCCGATGTTCTGAACCTCGAGCTCAATCTCGTCGCCATGCTCAAGGAACCAGCCAAGTTCGAGGCCGCATCCATTTCCGACCGTACCGGAGCCGATGAACTCGCCCGGCATCAAGGTCTCGTCCTGGGTGACATGCTGGATGATCTCTTCAAACGAGAAGAGCATGCCATCGCTCACACCTTTGGAGCGAACCTCTCCATTGACGCGAACTTCCATATTCAGCTTGTAGGGATCGCCGATTTCATCGGGCGTAACGATCCACGGCCCGAGCACATTGCCGCCATCGAAGCTTTTGCCCTTTGCAGGGCCAAGCCGGCCTTCCATCTCGACACGCTGGGCATCGCGAGCAGAAAAGTCGTTGAAGATCGTATAGCCGAAAATATGATCCCGCGCCCTTGCAGCCGAGATGTTCGCACCCTTGCCCTTGGTGACGACGCCGAATTCAAGCTCATAGTCCATGACCTTGCTGTAGCGCGGCCATTTGACGGTCGTGTTGGTACCCTTCACACTGAACCGATTGGTGATGTAGTAAATCGGCTGCTTGCGGTAGATTTCAGGAAGTTCAGGCAGTGGCTCTGCTTCGAGGCGGGCCAATTCGGCTTTGTTGCCTTCCGCTCGGGCCTTAAGCTTCAGTTGGCCGCGAGGCGACTGGCGGATGTGTAGCGGAAACGACATGCCGTCCCGCATCTGACGTGGCTCCGGAAGAGGCGCCAGGATTTCGGCACCGGAAACAGCCGTCGACAGATCCGCGTCGCGGCCATAACGCTCGAACAACGCTCTGGCCTGATCGAGCGCAGCCTCGCCGCCGTCAATCAGCGCGATCATGGAATTGAATGCCGGGTTGGCATTTCCGGCGCGTGAAGAGGCCGCAGCGATATCGAACAAACTCGTGTCGCCGTGATGCACAATCGCGACGCGTTCCTTGTCATTCAGACGGCATGTTGCAAGCTTCACCAGCCCATTCCTCCGAGATTTTTTGGCAGGAGCTGCAATTTCCGCTCCGTTTCGCTCAGAATAGATAATGACTTGCATTTTGCAAGTCATTATCTCCGCGAACCGCGCGTCGGAGAACGGCCGATGTCTCTAAAGCCAGAATCGCAGCCGCCGTACCCGCGCGCATCTGCTTGAGACCATTCGTAGTCTCCGCAGCGAGATCGTCAGCAAAGTCCTGCGGCAGGGCAGCTATGCAGAGGCCGGCGCAAAACCGGCGCGGGTTATCCCAAGGCCTTCAGCCAGTTGCCGATTTCGCGCAGCGCGTCATTCGCCTTGGGAAGGAGTTTGCCCATGGTGATAAAGCCGTGGAATTGACCGGGATATGTCCGGTGCGCGACTGGCACGCCCGCATCGCTGAGCCGCCTGGCGAACTCATCGCCTTCGTCGCGCAACGGATCAGCTCCGGCCGTCAGCACAATTGCAGGCGGCAAACCTTCAAGCTGCTCTACGACCGCCGGAGAAGCCCGCCAATCTCCGGAGTCGGCTTCATTGCTCAGATAGTGCCCGCGAAACCAGCGGACCACGGAATGCGTCAGCAAGGCGTCGGTCTCAGGTTCGCTGTGAGAGGGATGGCTCATTGAAAAATCGGTCGCAGGGTAGATCAGAACCTGACCGGCGATTTTCGGTCCTGCAGCCCGCGCATGGATGGCTACGATTGCAGCGAGGTTACCGCCGGCACTGTCGCCGCCCACCATCAGCCGGCTCTGGTCTATCTTCAACTCACGGGCGTTCGCAGAAATCCACTCCGTCGCGGCAATGGCATCATCGACCGCCGCGGGAAATTTGTGCTCCGGTGCGAGCCGATAGTCGATCGACACCACAATGAGCTGCCCCTCATCGGCAAGCGTGCGGCAGACCACATCATGGGACTCGAGATTGCCGATGACCCAGCCGCCACCGTGAAAAAAGACGAGGCATGGTGACAGCCCCTCTGCCTGTCTCAAGGTCAGCGGCTTGTAGAGGCGCGCCGGAATCGCTCCACCCGGCCCAGGTATCGTTATCGATTCCGCTGATGCAATACGGGGCGGTTCGGGATTGGAAACAACGCGGCTCGCCAGATACATCTGGCGGGCTTCAGCCGGAGAAAGCGTTTCATACGGCGGGCGGCGAGCTTCACGGAAAGCGTTAAGGACAGCAGCTGCATCCGGATCAAGAACAACTGGCATACAACTCCCCGTGGGCCAGGACAGACCGTTATCTTACTTGCGGGAATTGTTAACGTGCGGCCTTTCCGCTGTCGATGCTGCCCCTTGAAGTGTCGCGTTTGGAATGAGCGACTGTCAGATTCCGCCCATACAGAGGTACTTGATTTCGAGATAATCCTCGATGCCGTACTTGGAGCCCTCGCGGCCATTGCCGCTTTCCTTGACACCGCCGAAGGGGGCGACCTCGGTTGAAATGATGCCTTCGTTGATGCCGACCATGCCGTACTCAAGCGCCTCGGCGACGCGCCATACCCGGCCGATATCGCGGCCGTAGAAGTAAGCGGCCAGCCCGAATTCGGTGTCGTTGGCGAGGCGGATAGCCTCTTCTTCATTCTTGAACCTGAACACCGGGGCCACCGGACCGAACGTCTCCTCTCGAAAGATCAGCATATCCGGCGTCGTGCCGGTCAGCACTGTCGGCTCGTAAAAGGTCCGCCCGAGAGCATGACGCTTACCGCCCACCGCCACCTTGGCACCCTTGCCGGTCGCGTCGGCAATATGCTCTTCGACCTTCTCGACCGCAGCCATGTTGATCAGCGGTCCGATGGTGACACCGTCGCCAAATCCATCGCCGACCTTCAGACCACGAACCGCCTGCGATAACTTTTCAACAAACGCGTCGTAAATCTTGTCCTGCGCGAAAATACGATTCACGCAGACGCAGGTCTGCCCGGCATTGCGATACTTTGACGCCATCGCACCCTTTACGGCAGCATCGATGTCCGCGTCGTCGAACACAATGAACGGCGCATTGCCGCCGAGTTCCATCGACGTTCGTTTCACGGTGGACGCGCTCTGCTCCATCAGTTTCTTGCCAATCTCGGTCGAGCCCGTGAAGGTGACCTTGCGCACGATCGGATTGGACGTCATCTCGCCGCCGATCGCAGAGGCCGATCCCGTCACCACGGAGAACACGCCCTTCGGCACGCCCGCCCTTTCGGCAAGTACGGCCAGGGCCAGTGCGGAGAGCGGCGTCTGGCTGGCCGGTTTCACCACCATCGTGCAGCCTGCCGCAAGCGCCGGTCCCGCCTTGCGGGTAATCATTGCGGCTGGGAAATTCCACGGCGTAATCGCAGCGCATACACCGATAGGCTGCTTCAGCACAACGATGCGTCGATCCGAAGTGAAAGGCGGAATCGTATCACCGTAAATGCGCTTACCCTCCTCTGCGAACCACTCGATAAAACTCGCCGCGTAGGCGATCTCGCCCTTGCTCTCCGCCAACGGCTTGCCCTGTTCGGCCGTCATGATGGCTGCAAGGTCATCCTGATTGGCAATCATCAGGTCGAACCACTTGCGCAGAATTGCGGAACGCTCCTTAGCGGTCTTTGCCCGCCACGCTGGAAGCGCGGCATTTGCCAGTTCAATCGCGCGCCTGGTTTCCCCGGCGCCCATGTTGGGGACGCTGCCAACCAGATCGCCGTTCGCCGGATTATCGACGTTGATCGTGCCGCCGCCGTCCGCGGCAATCCACTCGCCACCGATAAAGCAGGCATCTCGCAGAAGAGAAGGGTCTTTCAGCGTCAATTTCGAAGCCATTTTTATGATGCCTTGTTAACGGATGTGACGAGCGTTTCGCGCAATTTAAACCGGATAATCTTACCAGATCCCGTGCGCGGAATCTCGTCCACGAAATGAACCGAGAACGGAACCTTGTAGGACGACAGATGTCCACGGCAATGATTGAGGATGTCCTTGGTTCCTAAATTCGTGCCGGTCCTGGCAACAACGAACAATGCCGGCGAAACAATCCGGACGGCAAGACCCCAAAGCGGCAGGCCGCACGACCCCATCACCAGCGTCCCGGTTTGCCAAAGGTCGCTGGGTGAGAGACGCCAGACTCAGACTTCGATCACACGCTCCGTGTGCACGCGGCGGCAATCCATTTCGTATTCGAGATCCTGCACCGGCGGCCGATTCAGATGCCAGGTGAGCCCCTGCCTGAAAATGCCGCGCTTTCCGAGTTCACTTTCAATGAACGGAAAGATGTCGTGAACGGTATAGAGTTGCGTTGCAGTCACCTGACTCCAGTCCCCGCTGAACGCACTCATGCGCCGCTCCATCTCTCCCAGAACCCACTTTGCTTTTTCCAGCATTGCTGCTGGTGAAGTATCGCCAAGCCGGACGGCATGATCGCGATAACTTCCTTTTCCTTCCGGCGCTTCACCACTACCCGCGATCACAAACGACGTCGGCGCTCCCGCCGCAACCACCGTATATGAAAAAGCGTGAAAGCCCGGTTCCGACGGAGGAGTTATCTTTGGACATACGTTGCTGCGCGCCACGGGATTTTCGGTGACATCCTGCATCAGCCCCCATGCCTTCAAGGTGCCGATGTATTCCTCGTTGAACTTGACGAATCCGCTTTCCGTAAAAGGCGCAGGTGAACGCAATTCACAGGCCGCGAACGCCGACAACGGGCGGCCCGCTTCCTTAAGAATCTGCGCGATCTTCTCAAATCCCTGCCGCAGCGGCACGGGATTCGCGAACCGCACTCGCTCGAGGGCAAAGCCAGGAAGCGCAGCAACGCCGGCGGAATACTGACTGACACCCGGCATGAAACGATAGCCACCATTCGGCGCCTCAACAGTCTTGATCATATTGCCTCTTCTTGTTTTTCGAGAATGGAATTTTGGTCGGTTGATGAAAGCTATTCTTCAAGAACGCCGAGATAGGCGTCGCGAATAATCGGATCTGCGAGCAACTCCGTGCCCGATCCAGATCTGACAATCCGGCCCATATCCATGACGAACGCGGCATCGCATAAATCCAGGGCCGTCGTAACATCCTGCTCCACCAACAGGATCGACATGCCTTCAGCATTGAGCGCACGCAGCGCGGCAACAAGCTGCTCGACCAGCAGCGGCGAAAGGCCGAGTGACAGCTCGTCGATCATTAGCAGCTTCGGCGCGCTCATGAGGCCACGCCCGATGGCACACATCTGCTGCTCTCCGCCGGAGAGCGTTGCGGCGGCTTGATTGCGGCGTTCGGACAATTTCGGGAACGTCGTGTAGACCCTGTCAATGTCGCGGCTGATTTCGGCACGCGATGCTGTTCGCGAATAGGCCCCCATCAAGAGATTATCTTCGATGCTCATCGCGCCGAACAACCGACGCCCTTCCGGCACATGGACGATGCCACGGGAAAGAATTTTTGCCGCGGTCGCGCCTGCGAGATCCTCGCCATCGGAGCGGTAGATACCCGACTGAACAGGAATCAGGCCCGATAGGGCACGCATCAGCGTGGTTTTGCCCGCGCCGTTGGAACCGATCAGCGCGGTGATTTCACCTCTGCGTACCGAAAGATCGATACCCCACAGCACCTGAACCTCGCCGTATCCAGCGCGAAGGCCCTGCAATTCGAGAATGGACGCAACATCAGCCATGGGCGCCAGCTCTCTGGGCATATTGCTGACCGAGATAAGCCTCCACGACAGCAGGGTTTTTGATTACATCGCGCGGCAAACCATCGGCAATCAATCGCCCATTGTGCAGAACAACGATCCGCGTGCACACATTAAGCACGACCTTCATGAGATGTTCGATCATCACGATCGTGATCCCGCTGGCCGCGAGTTCGTGAATAAGCCGGGTCGCACGCTCGACTTCAGCGCTGTTCAACCCGGCGTTGACCTCATCGAGAAACAACAGTTTCGGACGCATCGCCAGCGCCTTTGCCAGTTCCAGGCGTTTGCGCATCGCCAGTGTAAGTGTTGCCGCCGGCTGATCGGACTGTGCTTCGAGACCAACGAAAGCCAGACGTTCCCGGGCTGACTCCCGCGCAGACTTCAGGCTCTCATTCGGCTGCGAAAACAGCGCCGCGGCAGCCACATTGTCGAGGGCCGAGAGCTCGGCGAACGGCTGCACGATTTGAAAGGTACGGGACAGTCCAAGGCGTGCAGACTGATAGGTCTTTACGCGTGTGATGTCCTGACCTGCGAACGTCACCGTGCCCGAACTGGCCGGCGTGACGCCGGTCACCACATTGACGAGTGTGGTCTTCCCGGCACCATTCGGTCCGATCAGACCGAGCACCTCACCCTTGTTGATGCTAAGCGAGACATCACTCAACGCCTTGAGGCCACTGAAGTGACGGGAAACAGATTGTAGCTTGAGGATTTCAGACACGCTTCGGCCTCCAAGCAAGAAGTCGATCGCGCAACGACATCAAGCCATGTGGCAGGAACAGCAGAAGCGCCACAATGAGAACGCCCAGTACACCGCTATGAATCTGGATGTAGTTGCGCCAGACCACCTCTTCCAGTCCGAGATAGACCAGCGCGCCGATAACCACTCCAAGCGGCGAGCCGAGCCCGCCAATCAGCGCCATCACGATTGGCTTGACCGAGTAAAGAATGTCGAACACATCGGATGGATCGATGTAGTGAACCCACGCGGCGTAGATGCCACCCGCCGCGCTGACAAAACATGCCGAGAGGCCGAATGCGATGCTCTTGTAGAGCGTGGCATTGAGCCCGATCATGTTTGCAGCTGTCTCATTCTGGCGGATGCAGACCAGCCCGAAACCAAGCTTCGATCCGGCAACAACCATGACCATAACAGCCGTCCCGAACAGCAGCGCCCACATCGCATAAAAGAAGAATGTCGCATCCGACAGAACGCCTGCGGCAGACGTCAGCGGAATGTTCAGTCCCATCCCCCCGCCTGTCAGATCGGTGGCGTTGTTGACGAGTTCGCGAAACACTTCGATCAGCGAGAGGCTGGCGATGGCGAAGTAATGCCCGCGCAAGCGCAACAGCGCAGCCCCAAGCAAACCCGCAAGAACGAATGACGCGACCCATGCGGCAGCGACGGCGACGCCAAGAGGCACGCCACGTGACATAAGCACACCAGTTGTGTACGCGCCGAGCCCGAAGAATGCCGCTGTCGCAAACGACGGATAGCCCGCGAACCCGCCGACGATATTCCATGACAACGCGAGGATCGCATACATGCATGCGATCGTTCCAAGCCTCAGCGCATACGCACCGCCGAACAGCGGCAGCGCGGCGATGCAAGCCACCAGTACAAGCAGGATCAGATTCGATCGGGTCATTCGAAGCCCTTTCGGCCAAGCAGACCCTGAGGGCGGACGATCAGGAAAATGATGAGCAGCACAAACGACAGCGTCGTCGCATGCGCCGGGCCAATTAGGGTGGAGCCGATGCCTTCGATCAGCGCCAGCAGAATCCCTCCTGCCAGCGCGCCTGACACACTGCCGAGGCCACCGAGCACGCAGACAACGAATGCTTTTCCGAGATAGGCCGTTGAGGTCAGCGGCGAGATCGGGAAAATCAGCGCCATAAGCACACCGGCGCACCCGGCCAGCGCTGCACCCAGACCGAACGCTATTGCATAGATCGAATTGACATCGACACCCATCAGCGTCGCTGCGTCGCGATCTAGTCTCACCGCAACAATGGCTCGCCCCACCCGCAGCCGCCGCAGGATGAGATAGAGCAAGCCAGTTAGTGCCAGCGCGGACGCCGTTGCAATCAGCCGATCTACTGGAACGACGACGTCGAACAGCGAGATCGATCCCATTGGCGGCGTCAGCGTCAGCTTCCGGTAATCAGCCTTGAAATAGTAGATCATCGCATTGTTGAGGATCAGATCGAGACCGAAGGTCAGCGTCAGCGTCACCAGCACCGGAGCGGTGATGACACGGTTGAGAATAAGACGCTGAATGAGGTAGCCGAATGCGAAGAATAACGGCGCCGCGATCGCCAGTGCGTACCACGGCGAGATGTGAAGCGACTGATAAAGTCCCCACGCCAGATAAGCGCCGAGAACGATAAACGAGCCATGGATGAGGTTGATGACGTTCAGAACGCCCCAAACCAGCGAGAAGCCAATCGCAATACATGCGTAAAGGCAGCCCAGCACTAAAGCATTGATCAGAACCTGGGCCGCCAGCATGTGGTGTCCTCGCCTCCCCGCGGTCGATCAGTTAACGCCGAGCTTGAATTCGCCCTGCTTGATCAGCGCTGGAGAGAGGACCACGGGCTTGCCGCCCTGAAGCTGGAATACCGGCGGCTCCAGCGAATTGATTTGCCCGGTCGGCCCGAACTTCACCGGCCCGAAGAACGTCATCACGTCCATCTTGGCGAGTTCATCGCGCACCTTGTCCTTGTCCAGCGATCCGGCTTTCTCGATCGCCATCTGGAACAGCGCACCCGACACGGAAGCCGAAGCCTGCGCGTAATCAGGTTCGGATTTGTACTTGTCCTTGAACAGCTTCACGTAGTTCGCGGTGGTGCCGAAAATGTCCTTGCCAGCATACTGCGCGGCAGGATGCCACCAGGCAGCGCTGGTGATGTTCTCGCCCCCTGCACCCGCGGCATCAATGAACTCCTGGTAGGCCGGGCCCGCGATCATCGAAACCACCGTGGCCTTGATCTGCTGGTCAGCCATCTGCTTCTTCACCAGCAACAGGTCATTGATGTAGCCGGTCACGAAGATCCACTGTGGCGCCAGCGACTTGATCTGCGACAGCGTCGCTGAATGATCGAGCGTTCCGATCGCATACTTCTCGAAATACACGACTTCGAGGCCATTGCCCTTTGCAGACTTCTCCATCTCCTGCGCAATGGCCAGCGGGAACAGATCATTTCGCGCCAGAATCGCGACCTTCTTTACATCCGGCGCCTTCGCCTTGACCATCTGCGTGAGTGGCGTAGTCAGCGTATCGTTCGGCGTGAAAGTCCCGAACAGGTACTTGTAACCCTGGTCGTAGACCTGAGACGACGATGCGGTCGCGGCGATGGTCGGCACCTTGTACTTCTCGGAAACGCTGCTGCCGGCCTTTGCCGCACCAGATCCGAACGGCCCAAACAGGAAGTTGACGTTGTTCTGGGTGATCATCTGCTCGGTGGTCTGCACCGCACGCGGCGTATTCGACTGGTAGTCGGCGTAGACGATCTCGACCTTGTACTTCTTGCCACCAACCGAAATTCCACCTGCCTTGTTGGCCTGCTCGGCCCACAAGTCGTAGCCCTGCTGCTGCTTGATGGCCTCAGGGGCAAGCGGCCCGGTGAGCGGAAGCGGCGCGCCGAAGCGGATGACGTCCTGTGCCGACACCACCGAGGCGGACAATCCCAAGGCAGCAACAACCAAAGCAGCAACAACCAAAAATGAATTCAAACCACGTGAGACGAGCCGGGAGCGAGCCATCCAGATTCTCCATCAGGGACCGAAGGTGTGACCTGATTGAAATCTTGGCAAAATAAGAGATCGAATAAAAGCATTGAAATTCGAAGCAAGCGGTCTGAATATTCGAACACTATGCACAGCCTGCCTGATTTCGAGCATCCCTCCACCCCAACGATCGGCCTGCAAAACATGATTGAATCCACCGCTATCAGGTATTTTCGCGAGGTCACGGAGCGCGGCTCGATCAAACGCGCGGCAGAATCTCTTCGCATTGCACCAAGCGCGATCAGCCGGCAGGTCCAGGGGCTTGAAGACGAGCTCTCGGTCAAATTGTTCGAACGCGGCGCACGAGGAATGAATCTGACCAATGCCGGCCACCTGCTCTATCGCTATGCACAAGAGAGCCAGGCGAAACTGGATCGTGTCCGTGCCCAGGTCGAGGAGTTCGATTCGCTACAGCGCGGGCACGTCAAGCTCGCAACCGTCGAGGGACTAGTGGCAAGCTTCGTGTCGGATTTTGTGGTCGACCTTTCGAGAGACTATCCCGGTATTTCAATCGCGGTGACCACTGTGGGATCACGCGGCGTGGCCGAAATGGTCGGACGGCACGAGGTCGATCTCGGGCTGGTCTTCGGTCGCGCGCCCCGACGCGATCTGATCGAACTGGCCCGCATGCGGCAATCGCTATGCCTGATGGTCGCGCCGCACCATGCGATGGCCGGCAAGGACCACTGTACCATCAAGGAACTGGCTGGACTTCGTGTCATCTTGCCTGATTCATCGTTTGGCATTCGCCAGGAAATCGATCGCGCCTGCGCAAAGGCAAACGTGGAGCTCGATCTCTACAGCGAAACCAACTCCATCGCCTTCGCACGAACGATGGCTGCCAAGACCGGTCTCGGGACTTTCCTGCCGCGGAACGCGGCGATGCCCGAACTGGTCGCGGGCACCTTGGTCGCGATCCCGCTGCGCGATAAGCGGCTGGAGGCAACGCAGGTGACGCTGGTGCAACTCGCAGCCCGCAACACCACGCCTTCCAGTCTCCGCGTCGCGGAGTTGCTCGTCGATAGAATGAAGCAGCAGACGGACTAGCCTGGAACGCTTTCCGTGGTCCTCGGCTCCATTACGACACTGCCCGGGAACAGCCTGCGCACCAAGATGTAGAATATCGGCGTAAAAACCAGACCGAACAACGTGACGCCAAGCATGCCGAAGAATACAGCCACGCCGACCGCCTGACGCATTTCCGATCCCGATCCCGATGAAATCACCAGCGGGAGCACACCGAGAATGAATGCGAACGAGGTCATCAGGATCGGCCGCAATCGGAGCCGGCACGCCTCAACAACGGCCTCGAGCTGGTTGCGTCCCTCACGTTCGATGTCGCGCGCAAATTCCACGATCAAAATGGCGTTTTTGGCCGCCAGCCCGACCAACACAACGAAACCGATCTGGGTCAGGATATTAATGTCCTGGCCCATAATGCGCACGCCGACGGTTGCGGCAAGCAAGCACATCGGCACAATCAGGATCACGGAAAATGGTAGCGTCCAGCTGCCGTATTGTGCGGCAAGCACGAGATACACAAACAGCACGCAGATCGGAAACACGTAGAGACCTGAGTTTCCACCCTTCACCTGCTGATAGGAAAGATCGGTCCACTCGAACGCGAAGCCGCTCGGCAACGTCTCTTTCGCAAGCTTCTGCATGATGTTGATCGCGGTCGTCGAACTCGTTCCCCGTACCGTATCACCCTGGAGTTCAGCGGCCGGATACAGATTGTAACGTGCGACCCGATCAGGGCCGGCGGTGTCCTTGAAGTTCACGACGCTTCCTAACAGCACCATGTCGCCCGCCGAATTTCGTGTTTTCAGGCGGGCAAGATCCGACGTTTCCTTGCGGAACGGTAAATCAGCCTGGGCTGTGACGTGATAGGTGCGTCCGAGGATATTGAAGTCGTTCACATAGGACGAGCCGAAATACACCTCAATCGCTTCCGTCACATTCTGGATGGGCACACCAAGCATCTGTGCCTTCTGACGATCGATTTCGACGAAGACCTGCGGAGTATTTGCGGTGAACGGTGAGAACACCGCTGTCAGCCCTGGCTCCTTGCGTGCCGCCGCCACGAGTTCATCGGTTGCCGCCGCCAGCAATTCAGCCCCTCGGCCCTGAATATCCTGGACGCGCATGGAAAATCCGCCGCCGGTGCCAATGCCCGGAACAGCTGGCGGAGGAATAACGATGATAAAAGCACTCTGAATGCTGGACAGCCGTTTGCGCAACTCGGCAGTGATAACGTCCGCCGTGAGTCCCTTCTTCAGCCGAATTTGAGGCTCTTCGAAAACCGGAAATAGAGCCGCGGCATTGCTCGATTGAGTTCGTGTCGCGCCCGACAGACCGGCGAGCGCTGGCACACGAACAACGCCGGGCGTATCGAGTGCTATTTTTTCAATCTGACGAACAACTTCGGTGGTGCGAGCCAATGAGGCGGCCCCCGGGAGTTGCACCGCGACAATCACATATCCGCGATCCTGCGCCGGGATAAAGCCCTGTGGTGTACTAACAAGCAGCCACCCCGCAGAAGCAATCAAGGCAACATACACAAGCAGCATCACAACGGAATGCCGAATAACGAAGTCAGCCAGATGTCCGTAGCTGTGCGACAGCCGATCGAACCCGCGATTGAACACGCCGATCGCAGCTCCCCAGCCCCGCGCGACCAGGTTCCAGCTCGCTGGTGGTTTCTTCTCGTAATGCGGCTGCAGGATCAGCGACGCCAGCGCCGGCGACAGCGTTAGGGAACAGAAGCACGAAATCGCCGTGGCGACAGCTATGGTGACGGCGAACTGCTGAAAGAACTGACCGGAGATACCCCCCAGGAATGCGGTAGGCACGAACACCGCACACAGCACCAGCGCAATCGATACCAGTGCACCACCAACCTCCTGCATTGTGAGAAGCGCTGCCTCACGTCTGCTTAAGCCTGCAACCAGATGCCGCTCGACATTTTCAACCACGACGATCGCGTCGTCGACCACAATGCCGACTGCGAGCACAAGCCCGAACAGCGTGAGATTGTTGATCGAAAATCCCAGCGCTGCCATCACCGCAAAGGTGCCAACAAGCGATACCGGGATCGCGATGATGGGAATGATCGCTGGACGCCAGCCTTGCAAGAATACAAGGACGACAATGACCACCAGAACCATCGCCTCGTAGATGGTCTTGATCAGTTCGTGAACCGACTCAGCGATGAACTCGGTCGGATTGTAACCGATGTTGTATTCCAGGCCCTTCGGAAACTCGGTTTTGAGCCGCGCCATCTCGTCAGAGATATTCTTTGCGGTGGAAAGCGCATTCGAACCGGGGCGCTGGAAAACCAGCATTGCGACGGCTGATTTCCGGAGCAGGAAACCATTGGTCGTTGAGCTCAGCGCACCAAGCTCAATACGCGCGACGTCGCGCAGCCGGACGATGCGACCATCGGCTCCCGCCTTGATCACGATATTCTCGAATTGCTGAGGATCTTTCAGGCGGCCGGTGAAGGTAAGATTCGGCTGAAAAGCGCGATCCGTAATGGGCGGTTCGGCGATCTGACCGCCTGCGATCTGAAGGTTCTGCGCCCGTATAGCGGCAATCACGTCGCCTGCCGTCATACCCAGCGTCGCAATCTTGTCCGGATCGAGCCACAAGCGCATCGAATAATCGCGCGCTCCGAAAATCTGGATGTCGCCGATGCCGTCGAGCCGCAGCAACTGGTCGCGCACCTGCCGCAAAGCATAGTTGGAAATATAGAGCTGGTCGTAAGTGTCATCGGGCGACAGCATGAACACGACCATCATGAGGTCGGGGCTATTCTTGCGAGTGACGACACCGTTGCGCTGAACTTCCTCAGGCAGGCGAGGCTGTGCTATCGCCACCCGATTCTGAACCAGCACCTGAGCCTTATCGAGATCCGTCCCCAGCTTGAACGTGACGGTGATGTTCAACTGGCCGTTCGATGTCGCCTGACTGTAGAGGTACTCCATATCCTCGACGCCGTTGATCTCCTGTTCGATTGGCGTCGCAACGGTGTCCGAGACGGTCTGCGCGGAGGCGCCCGGATACTGCGTGGTGATGACAACCGTTGGCGGCGCCACCTGCGGATATTCCGCCACTGGCAAAGTCGTGTATGCAATCGCACCGATGATAAGCAGCACGATCGACAAAACCATCGCCAGAATCGGCTGGTTTATGGAGAGGCGTCCAAGATTCATGGCTTGGCCCCGCCACTCGCAGCTGGCGGATGCGGCGTAACCTTGGCCCCGATCCTGACGCGCTGAAGTCCGTCGATGACGACCTTGTCGTCGGGTTTCAACCCCTCACGAATAACACGCAGACCATCATCAAGAGGACCAAGAACGACGGGACGCGCTTCGACAGTATTATCGGCTTTGACGACAAAGACGATCTTGCGCGACTGGTCCGTTGCGATGGCGGTGTCGGGTAGCAGCAACGCCTCATAAGGCGCGCTGCCAAGCACCCGAACGCGCGCAAACTGACCGGGAAGAATTGACAGATCCTGATTCTTAACTAGCCCTCGGCCTCGCAACGTGCCCGTACCGATGTCGAGTCGATTGTCGAGGAAATCAACAAAGCCCTCGTGCGAGGGCTTCGTCTCGCCGGAGAGGATCACCTGAACCGGATTGGCTGTGTCGCGCGAACTCGGCCGTTTTCCTTCAAACCACAATCGACTGTTCTTGATGTAAATCGACTCATCCATATCAAAATAGACGTGGATCGGATCGAGCGAGACAATGGACGTCAGCAGCGTCGCACCGCTTTCGCTTCCCTGTACAAGATTACCCACCGTCACAAGGTGGCGACTGACGCGGCCGTCGATCGGGGCGACCACCCTGGTATACTCAACATCAAGAAGCGCTCGCTTTAGAGCACCCTCCGCCTGCATGGTTGCGGCCTGGGCCGCAGACAGCGTCTGGCGACGCTGATCAACAACGCTCTCGGAGACGGCTGAAGTCTTCACCAGCGTTTCAGCTCGCGTCAACTCGCGCTCTGCCAGGTCGACCTTGGCCTTGGCGTCCGCAAGCTGACCACGAGCCTGCTCGGCTGCCGCCTCATACTGCCGTGGATCGATGACATAAAGAAGATCGCCGGTCTTGACGATGGCGCCATCCTTGAAGTCGACGCTCATGACAAAGCCTGTCACACGAGCGCGGACCTGAACCTGCTCAATCGCATCAAAGCGGCCGGTAAACTCGTCCCAGTCCGTCACCGTTCTTTGTGTCGGATTGGCGACCGTGACAGCGGGCGCACTGGCAGCGGGCGCTTGAGCCGGCTTCTCGCAGCCGGCCAGACCGATCCCAATTGCAACGGCGACAAGCGCCAGGAGAAACTTGTTTCGTCCGGAGCTCCAGAAACGATCAGATAACACCTTCGATTGCATCGCTAAGCCCCCGACGTCATTGTCCAAGCACTCGCTCAGTGTTTCATTCCTGTCGAGCCCCTACGTTAGCCCGCATTTATGGAGACCGCCAGCGCCATACAAGTCTCCGAGACTTACCCGCAACCAGACAATTCGGTACTTGTACTGGAGAATTCATGGCTACGCATATCTGACCTGACGAGCCAGTTGCCTTTCCAGAGTCCTGGAAAGCGTCGGACAGACCGCGTCTGCCGTCGTTCCGCGATCAGATGCGCGTAAACATCGCGTCGCTGACGCCACCCACAAAGACTCTGCCCGGTCTCTTGCGAGCACGAGTTCTTGTCATTGATATACTACGAATATATGCTTGGGCTCATCGGATCGATTTACGGCGCATGGTGAGTGAATTGAAATCTAAAAAGATTGCAAAGCGCGCGGCGCAGAATCCGGAAGCCGATGACGGAACGCTGACAGATCGTGCCTATCGAGAACTCGAAGAAATGATCGTCACCCTGCAGCTAACTCCCGGCACCATACTGTCCGAACACACCCTTGCACTAAAACTGAAGATCGGCCGGACTCCGATTCGTGAGGCGCTGCAACGTCTCGCGCGGGACGGTCTCGTGGTGATTATGCCGAGGCGCGGCATCATGGTCTCGGAAATCAATCTCAGGCTGCAATTGCGGCTGCTCGAAGTGCGTCGCGAGCTTGAGCGGCTGATGGCGAAACTGGCAGCAGAACGCGCCACCCCCGAAGAACGTCAGGAATTCGCCGAAGTGGCTCGCGGAATGCTCAAGGCGGCGGCTCAGGCGGACGACATCGAATTCATGCGCCTCGATCAGAAATTCAATCTCCTGATCGCAACGACCGCGCGCAATGAATTTGCGCGGCGATCGATGGGCCTTATGAACGCTCTCTCCCGCCGCTTCTGGTATCAGCACTATCAGGAAGTTGCAGATCTGCCGTTGGCCGCCAAGCTGCATGCCGCGGTCGCAGAAGCTGTCGCCGGGAAGAAGCCCAAAATCGCGGCCGCCGCCTCCGATAAACTGATCGATTACATCGAGGATTTCGCGCGCAAGACGCTCGATACCTGATCCGAGATCAATCGAACATCACGACGCTGCGAATGGATTCGCCACGTTTCAGCGCGTCGAATCCCGCATTGATGTCGTTGAGAGAGAGACGGCGCGAAATCAGATCATCTAACATCAGCGATCCGTCGAGATAGGCGCGCGCCAGCATCGGAAAGTCGCGGCGCGGCCGTGCGTTGCCATAACTGACACGGCGGATGCGTTTTTCCTGCATGAGGGAACCCCACCGGAACGATACATCCTGCTGGACGTCGACCTTGCCAAGCCAGATTACGTTGCCGCCTGGCCGAACCGCTTCGGCGGTGACACGGAAAGCCACGAGGCTGCCGGCGGACTCGATCACGGTGTCAACACCGCGGCCGCCCGTCTCACTCTTTGCCGCAGCGACAGGATCGTCATTTGACGCATTGACGGTGTGGGTTGCGCCCAAGGTTAGCGCCAATGCAAGCTTTGCAGGATCGAGGTCAACAGCGATGATCGTACCAGCCCCTGCCAGCCGCGCACCCTGCACCGCCGCCAGACCCACCGCGCCACAACCGATCACCATGACCGCGTCGCCATGTTTGATGGCATCCAGATTCAGGGCAGCGCCAACGCCGGTCATTACGCCGCAACCGATCAAGCATGCACGATCGAACGGAATCTCCTTTGGCACTGCAATCGCCTGCTGATCCGGTATGATGCAATATTCACCAAACGATCCCAGAAACATCAGCTGCTGCAGGTCACGGCCGTCAGCAAGCCTTGCGCGACTCTCTCCATCGAATGACCTCGCCTTCGGACCTGCGCCGAGATATTCCTCGCAAAGGATCGGCAAGTCGCGATCGCAATAGAAGCAATGGCCGCAGTGCGGGTTCCACGACAAGACGACGTGATCGCCCTTCCTTACACCCCGCGCGGCTGAGCCGACCTCCTCGACGATGCCAGCTGCTTCGTGGCCAAGCACGATCGGCATCGGAAAGCGCAACGATCCTTCAATTACTTCAAGATCGGTGTGACACAATCCCGCCGCACGAATTCGCACCAGAACGTCTGTGGGCTTTAAAGCGGCTGCGACGACGGTCTCGATAACGAGTGGCGCCTTCGCTGCGTGGAGAACTGCCGCGCGGTACTGAAGCGGCATCTATGCGACTGCCTTCCCGGAACCACCCAGCGCCTTGAGCGCCAGATCGATATCGGATGACGTCATCTCCCATTCGTTGCCGAAGTTAGCCACAACGGCGCGCATGAACGGATCGACTGCCGTTCTCGCAGCAGCCGCGTCACCAAGATGGTCGGCGAGCAGCGCCAACGCGAGCTGGCGCGGCTCCGGCCCCTCATAGCTCCACTCAAAGCCATTTTTGCTGTACTCCATCACATCGGTTCGGGGATTCAACGGAGCGCCGTCGACTGTCACCTTCACGCCGTCGATCGTCCGGTCGCCAACATAATGTTTCATTCTTTCTCTCCACTCATTGCGTCCCGGCTGCCGATCGGACTAGTGCGTCACTTCCACGTCGCCGGCAATCACACGCATGACATCGCGGTCGCGGTGCGCTTCTGCCAGAGAGCCGGAAAACATCAGTTCGCCGCGCTCCAGCACATAGAGGCGATCGACGTAGTCAGGGATGTGATGGACATTCGATTCCGCCATCAACACGCCCTTCCCCATTGCCCGGATCGACGCGACGCCCTCTGCAATCAGCGGAATGATAGCTGGCGACAATCCCTCGAACGGCTCGTCCAGCAACAGAAGCTTCGGATCAAGCGTCAGCGCACGCGCAATGGACACCATCTTGCGCTCGCCGCCTGACAACTGCGCACCGCCACGCGCAAGATACTGCCGCAATTTCGGGAAGACCGCATAAGCTTCCTCGATGCGCTCCTGAGCCGGCCGACCGGTCGGCCGCGTCCATGTCGAAAGCTCGATATTCTCAGCCACAGTAAGGTCGGCGTAAACTTCAGACTCTTCTGGCGAGAAGCCGATCCCGCTCTGGGCGATCCGCCACGTCGGAAGCTTCGTCAGATCGGCGCCGTCAAAAGTGATCTCACCGGATAGCGGACGGCGATAACCCATAATGCTGCGAAATGTCGTGGTTTTGCCCGCTCCGTTACGCCCGACCAGACAGACGAGTTCGCCCGCCGCAACCGAAAGGCTGATACCGTTGAGAATGCGGCTGCCCTGAATATCGACTTTTACGTTGGAGAGCTCGAGCATTACGACGCCCTCCTCAAGGTCGGCGGCCGTGTTCCAACGACGGCCGAAATCATCGCCGGATCGGCAAAGAACCGGTCTGGGGGCATGTCGGCCAGGACCTTGCCCTCCTGCAGAGCCACGATCCGGTGCGAATAACGCGCCACGAGATCCATGTCATGCTCGACCTGAACGATGGCTCGTACTCCTGCCGCCTTCGCTGCCGACACGAGAACTTCCATGATGGAATGCTTGTCTCCCGTGGATACGCCGCTTGTGGGCTCGTCGAGCAGGATGACCGTCGGATTAAGTGCAAAAGCGCTGGCAATATCCAGCAGCTTCTTTTCACCCTGGGAAAGGGTGGATGCCACCGTATCCAGCTTGGCGCGAAGACCGAGAACCTCCGCCACGCGCTCAACATCGGCCTGAAGTTCGCTGTCTTTCGACAGCGAACGGAATGGATTGGCGATGCGCCGCAACCGCGAAGCAACCGCAACCGCAAGGGTTTCACGTACCGTCAGCGCCGGAAATACATTCACGAGTTGGAAAGCACGCGACATTCCGCGCCGGGCCAACTCAACCGGACCCACACCTGCGATGTCGTTCCCGAGAAAGCGAACCTCGCCGATGGTCGGCCGCAACAGGCCGGTGACAACATTGACAAGGGTGGTCTTGCCTGCGCCGTTTGGTCCGACGATCGAAACGAACTCGCCGTCGGCGACGTGGAAAGACACGTCCTGTAGCGCTCTGTATGCGCCGTAGTGTTTGGAAACGCTGATGGTCTCGAATAGCGGCGCCCGGACATCCGGCGATGTACTGATCGGATGCATCATCTGCCCCCTGCCTTGCGAGAGACGAGCATCTCGACGGCACCTGACAAGCCTTGTGGCAAGAAGATAACAAGCAGAACCAGGACGCCGCCCATCACAAAGCGCCAGTACTGCGTGATCGCCATCACGAAGTCCTGCAACAGCACAAAGGCGAGCGCGCCGATGGCCGGGCCGACAAAAGTTCCGCTACCGCCAAGGACCGCCATGAAAACGAGGTTGCCGGAGTGGGTCCAATACGCGAGTTCGGGATCGGCCAGGCCAGTGGTGATTGCGAGAATCGTTCCGCCGATCCCGCCATAAACCGCCGAGATCACGAACGCCGCCAGCCTCATGCGGAAAATCTGCACGCCTACGTAAGCCGCCTTGCCGGCGTTTGCCCGGATTGCCTTCAGATGCAAACCAAATGGCGACTGGGTGATGCGCCACATCGTTGCTCCCAACAGCGCCAGCAACGCCAGCACATAGTAATAGAAAGGCCCCGTGAGAAATGCGGTCTTGCCTCCGCGCCATTCCATGCCGAACAGCAGCGGACGCAACACGCGCATCCCCTGGTCGCCGCCGGTAACGCTGTAGAATTTGAACAGGAAGGAATGAAATAGCATCCCGAAAGCCAGCGTCAGCATCCCAAAGAAGATTCGGGTGTAGCGAACGCAAAGAACGCCAATAACAAGCGCAACAAGAGCGGAGACCACCGCACTGGTCAAAACAATCAGTTCGAAACTCAGCACACCGAATTTTGACGTCAGTGTCGATGCAGTATACGCACCGACGCCAAGAAAGAGGGCGTGCCCAAACGACAGCAGGCCCGTCGTTCCGAACAGAAGATTGAATCCAAACAGCGCGATTGCGTAGGCAAAGAACGGCACGAGCAAGAGAAGCGCATACGGCGATGCGACAAGCGGAAGCAGACCCATAATCGCGATCAAGCCGAAAAAGACCCAAAGGCCCTTGATCCGGGGGAACGGGTTACGCCTCGGCGCAGTCAACGAAATATCGATGGATTGTTCACTCATGCCGTCACCTTGCCAAACAATCCGGCGGGTCTGAAGATGAGCGCCGCGACGACCACGAGATAGACTGACAGCAGCTCCATTTCCGGCATGATCGAGATCGATGCCGCACGCATCAGTCCGACGATCAACGCACCGACAAGCGCGCCGCGCATGCTTCCCAGCCCGCCGATCACAACGACGGCAAACGCCTCCACGACCAGCTCAACGGCCATGTCGAGCGACGCAGCACTGGATGGGACAACCAGTGCGCCGCCGACCGTTCCGAGCATGCAGCCAACGGTGAAGACAAGCGCGAAAATTTTCGACGCATTGACACCGAGTCCTTCGGCCATATCGCGGTTTTCCGCAGTCGCCCGCACGATGCGGCCGGTTTTCGTACGTTGCAGAAATAGCCCTAGCGCGGCGGCAATGCCGATACTCGCCGCTATCACCAGCAGATTATAGGTCGGCACCTGCACACCCATGATATGGGTCGTGCCATATATCATGTAGGCATTGTCCATGGTGCGCGGCGTCGCGCCCCACGTGAAGCGAAAGACATCCTGAAACATCAGAAGCAGGCCGAAAGTGAGCAGCAACTGATAGCTCTCGTCCCGGCGGTACACCGTACGCAGCACCCGCTCGATCGGCAGTCCAACGACGCCGATTACAAGCCCCGCGAGAATAAGCACAGGAAAGAACATGAGCGGCGGCAATCCGAACTTCATCGCAACAGCGACCGCAGTAATCCCGAAATATGCGCCGAGGGCATAAAATGAGCCACAGGCGAGATTCACGATCTGTTGCACGCCGAATACGAGCTGAAGCCCCGCCGCCACCAGAAACAGGATGGCGGCGTGGAATGTCCCACCGAGAATGATATCGACGATCGCCGTCATGGCTCAGACAGGCATCTTGGCGGTCTTGATCCATTCCCAGAAATCCGCGCCCGGCGGTTTCTGCAGTTGCTCGGCCTGGAATGTGTCGATCGAAGCCAATGTCGGGAAATCGTACTTGTTCGTGTTTGTCGACGGCCCCTGATAGAACACCTGCTCCGCGATCTTGTCCTTGCGGAATCGGCCCTTGCCGCCGAGGCTTTCCACTTCGAGGCCTGGCATTGCTTCCGCGACCATATCCGGCGTCGGCCATTTTTTCGCGGCTTTCTGCGCGGCCTCGACGCCCGCCTTGTAACTTGCAAGCGCGAAGTAGGCACGATCCGCTTCCCAGTGCGGCGCCTCCTTGTAGCGATCCATGTAATCCTGAACAAACGCCTTTTGCAGCGGCGATGCCTGCGGATGATCGAAATAGAGGGTGTTGTGTCCGAAGATCACGCCCTCGGGCATGAATTCTTTCTTGAGCTGATTGAGTTGCCAGCCGGCCGCCGGCAGCACGACCTTCACGCCGTCGAACAGACCCGCCGCAGCGCCCTGTTTCATGAATACCGGAAGATCGGCGAACAGCATCGATGAGAAGATCAGATCAGGCTTGGCGGCCTTGAGCGCGGCGATATGTGATGTCAGATCAAGGGTGCCGACTTTTGGCCACTGCTCGGCGACGAACTCAGCCTCCACACCATAGCGTGCGAGAATCTGCCGGAAAGCTTCCCAGTTGTTGCGGCCGTAGGAGTAATCCGGATTGATGCCAGCGACCCGTTTGAATTTACCCTTGAAGTGCTTGACCGCGAGCAGCGACGCCATCACGGCCTCGCATTCATTGTCAGTCGAGCGAAATACATAGCGCGACTTCGGCATCACTTCCTTGACGCCATCCTGCGTGGTGCCATCCCACATCACCAGGAGCGACTGCTCCTCTTCCGCAACAGGAGCTACGCCAAGGCTGACGCCGGTCGAGATCAGTCCGTGGACGCTTTCGACCTTCTCTTGCAGCACCAGGCGACGGAAACGTTCGATCGTGTCCTTGGGGTTGGTCTCTTCTTCAATGACAAGCTCGAACTTGCGTCCGGCAATGCCACCCTCCCTGTTCATACGGTCCGCCGCCCATTGCACGGCGCGGATACCGCATTCGCCGGCGGTACCGGCCACACCGGAGCGCGGTGCGATGATGCCGATCTTGAATGGCTTGTCCTGGGCAATGGCCGGGGCAAATAGCTGGGGCGCCGCGGCGGCGGCAACACTGGCACCTGCGAGCTTCGAAAAGGCACGACGGGTGAGCCTCATTGATATCCTCCCATGTAAGCTAAGCGCATCTGCCGTGCGCCGTTGCCATACGATAAATATATCAGACAGATTTCAGCAAGCACTTTTTACGCGCCGGGGTGTCGCAATGCCGGTTGCCGGTCTAATAGATTGGTGATATGTCAGATTAAAGAGGCTGGACGACGTCGCCGGCCATGCAGAAAATGACGGAGATTGCGCCATGGAACTCTCATCCAGCCCAATGACCGACCGGCAGCGTAAATACCGGGCCACCTACAGGGATCGCATCGCTGGCTGGTACAATGGCTGGCTCCACGCCTTCGTCATTTATGTGATCGGGCTCACTGCCCTCTCGGTCTACATCGCCAACATCGGCAATGTTCGCTGGTGGGAATGGCTGATCGTGCCTGTCACCTTCCTGGCGGCAAATTTCTTCGAATGGTGGATTCACCGGTTCGTCATGCACCGGCCGTCGCAGATCAAGGCATTCCGTGCGATCTACAACCGGCACACCCTGATGCATCACCAATTCTTCACCGAAGAGGAGATGCGCTTCGCGGACCATAACGACTGGCGCGTGACGTTCTTCCCCCCCTATGCCCTAGTCACCTTCACATTGATGTCGATTCCGCCGGCACTCGCGCTGGGGTGGCTGGTGTCACCGAACGTCGGCTGGCTGCTGATTTGCACCACGACATCGATGTATCTCATCTATGAGTTCATGCACTTCTGCTGCCACGTCGACGAAAACTGGTTTGTCCGAAACATGCCGTTCGTCAACACTATCCGGCGGCATCATGCGGCTCATCACAATCAATCGATCATGATGGAGCGAAACATGAACCTGACCTTCCCCGTAATGGACTGGCTGTTCGGCACATCGGATCTCGATCGCGGACTGATCGGCCACATCTTCAACGGCTACGATACCCGTTACATCCGCAAAAACATGCGTAAAACCTCGCGTACGCCAAAACCCGACGCTGTCGGCCAGCGCTCGGGCTTTGCCACGCCCGCCGAATAAACGCGTGGGAGATTCGACATGAGCACGATTGAGCCGAACTGGTTGTCCCTGGTTTGGTTCGCCGGACTGGCAACCGTCTGTGGCGTTGCCTTTCTCATAGTCGCTGGGAAATTTCCGCTCGATGCCCGGCCCGACGCGGCAAGGTCGCTTCCCGCAACCTTGTTGATTATCGGCAACGTAGTTCTGCTCGCGATGCTGCTCGCCGGCACTGGACTCTACGGATATGTCGAACTGCGGTGGAGCACGCTGGTCGTCGTCAGCGGACTTATATTCCTGTTCACGCCAGCGCTATTCGAGGAATGGCGCTGGCCCCTGCGTAACGCAACAATTGAACTATCCGTACTGGTCGGCATTCAGATCCTGGCGCTCGCCGTACTTGCCAAAGTCGGCGGTTCAGCGTTCGCGATCCTGTCGTGAGGTTCTGTCCATATAACCAAAGGAGCAATCGATGCCCGTGAAGATCAAATTGGTGCTGTCTTTGGTCGTTATCATTGTCGCGGCTGTCGCATTCTATGTGCAACACACCCTCGGCCACGAGCGCGTTCAGTATCTCGTGGTGTTTCTGGGCGTCTTCATGGTGTTCGCGATGTGGCTGTTTCCGGAAGTGAAACGCGAGGAAACCGCCGGCGGCATTCGCCGGGAGACAACCCAGAATCGCGCCAGCTAAGGCACCCGCTAAAATTTTCGCCGCGCTCCATGAAAGGAGCACGGCGATTTTTTCCATACAAAGTAGCGCGCACAATTGCGCCGTCAGATCGTCAGCCGCCGAGATAAGCCTCGCGAATGTGCTTGTCGTCGATCAACTCTTCTCCCCGCCCCGACAACACGATCGACCCGGCTTCCATCAGATAAGCATAGTCGCACATATCCAGCGCGGAGTAGGCATTCTGCTCCACCATCAGCACCGTGGTGCCTGATTTGCGGATTCCGTCGATGATCTCGAACACCTGCTCCACAATATTCGGCGCGAGCCCCAGGGATGGTTCATCGAACATCATCAGCTTCGGTTTGGACATAATCGCGCGGCCGATTGCCAGCATCTGCTGCTCGCCGCCCGACAGAGTCCCTGCCACCTGACTGCGCCGCTCCGCAAGCCGGGGAAACTGCGTGAGAACCCGATCACGATCCTCCGCAACACCATCAGCGTCACGCCGCAGATACGCCCCCATATCGAGGTTCTCCTCGACTGTCATGTCAGGGAACACCCGGCGTCCTTCAGGACAGTGGGCAATACCTCGCGCCAGAATCTCCCGCGCCGAACACCGGGTGATGTCTTCTCCTTCGAAGATCATGCGGCCAGACGCCGAGGGCAAGATTCCAGAAATGGAGCGCAATGTCGTGCTCTTCCCGGCCCCGTTCGCGCCAATCAGCGCGACGAGCTGCCCCTGCTTGATCGAGAGAGAGATACCCTTGATCGCTTCAACTTTGCCGTAACGGCAAACGAGATCGCTAATCTCTAGCACGTTTCTTCGCTCCTTGCCCGAGATAAGCACGAATGACTTCAGGATTACCCTGAATTGCCGACGGTGGGCCTTCGGCAATGATCCGGCCGTAGTTAAGAACAACAATGCGGTCCGACACGCCCATCACCATTGGCATGTCATGCTCCACGAGCAGGATCGTGACGCCGAGACCGCGTAACTTATCGAGAAGCTGCATGAATCGCGCTGTCTCCGTTGCGTTCATGCCCGAGACCGGCTCATCGAGCAGCAGCATCGAAGGATCCGCAGCCAACGCCAATGCCACACCAAGAAGCCGCTGATCGCCATAGGCGAGCGAGCCTGCCATTTCACGCGAGCGGCGTTCAATACCAACCAGCGCCAGGATTTCCGCCGCGCGTGTCCGCAGTTCCTTTTCAGACTCACGCTCCCGCGGCAGCGCCAGCAAGGTATCCCACAATTGCGAGCGGCCGCGGCGGTGCAGGCCGATCATGACATTCTCGAACACGCTGACACTCTGGAACACGCTGGTGCGCTGAAACGTCCGCACCAGGCCCAATGCCGTAACTTCGTGCGGCTTCAGATTGTTCAGCGACGTGCCGCGATAAATCACTTCTCCCTTTGTCGGCCGAAGGAAGCCCGTGATGACATTGAACGCGGTCGTCTTGCCCGCGCCGTTCGGCCCGATCAGACTGACGACTTCGCCTTCGTTAACGACGAAGTTCATGTCCGAGATCGCAACAAGACCGCCGAAGTGAACCGCAATGTGTTCGATTGAGAGTGCCGGTAGCGTCTTGGCTGCTTGAACCTTAGCTGCTTGAGCCTGCATCATGGCGCATCCTGCATCTTGGCTTCCGGCGCAATGGCAGGATCCCTGGTTTCATCGACCCCGAACCATTTCTCAATGGCCGGAACGATCCCCTGCGGCAGCACGAACACGATCAGGATCATGAACACCCCGTAGAGAATCCACTGAATTTCCGGAGCGGCGAACGAGCGCGCAACAACGGGGATGAACCCGAAAATCAATCCACCGACGAGTGGCCCTGCCAACGTTCCTTTGCCGCCGGTAATCACCATGATCACCATGGTAACGGTGTAGAGAAAGAGGAAGACGTCGGGATCGATGATTTTCAGATAGTGCGCGTACAGGCTTCCTGCCGCTCCGGCGATGCCGGCAGATACGACAGCCGCCAAAACCAGATAGCGGGTGACGTCGATACCGACGGAAACCGCCAGCGATTCATTCTCCTTCAGCGCCACCATCGCGCGCCCAACCCGCGAATTCACCAGGCGGCTGATGATGATGTAGGAGATAACCACGACGCCGAGGACAAGATAGTAGTTCGATTGCTTGCTGAAGAAATCGAAATAACCGAGCCCCGGAAGTCCGAGTGTCATGGGCGGAATCGAAGTCAGCGCCAGTGGACCTTGGGTCAGTTCCACCCAGTTCAGCGCCACAAGTCGGACAACTTCCGCAAAGCTGATGGTCACAATGACGAAGTAGGCACCCCGAACCCGGAACGACAGCTTGCCCACAATGTATCCGCACAGCCCGGACGCGAGTATGGCGACGATAAAGCCAAGCCAGACGGGCCATGGCTCATGAACGACTCGGATGCCGCCGATCAGTTCCACGTCGAACCCGAGCGCCGTCAGCGCGCTGACGTAAGCCCCGATACCGAAAAAGGCGACATGACCGAGACTCAGCTGGCCGGTGTAACCCAGCAGCAGATTGAGGCTCATCGCCGCGATGATGAAGATCCCCGTCGTGATAAAGGCATTCAGGAGATAAGGATCCTTCAGCCACAACGGAACCGATGCGAATACGACAATCGCAATCCAGGGGAGAAGCCGTTTCATCCAATTCGCTCCGATCGTGCAAAGAGTCCGGTCGGTTTGAAAAGCAAGACCGCGATGATAATCAGAAAGCCCATGGCGTCGCGGTAACCCGACGAGATGTACCCGGCGCCCATCTCCTCGGCAAAAGCCAGGATGAAGCCACCGATGGTTGCGCCGCCGATGCTGCCGAGACCGCCGAGAATGACGATGGCAAACGCCTTCAGCGATGCGATGTTGCCCATCTGCGGTGAGATCACGTAAACCGGCCCGAGCAGCGCGCCTGCGGCGGCCGCTAGCGCCGAACCGATGGCGAAGGTGGCCATGTAGATCGCCTGAATGTTGACACCCATCAGCGAGGCGGTGTCGGTGTCCTGGAATGTCGCACGCATCGCCTTGCCGAGCTTGGTGCGGTTGATCAGGAAATACGAGATGGCGATCAACGCCAGCGCCGCGAAGAATACGAAAAGCCTCAGCCACGACACCGAGAAAGGACCAATCGTCAACGGCGTCTCCGGAAACGGCGTATTGACTGCCTTCGCGACGCCGCCCCAGACGTACTGCTCTGCGTTTTGCATCACGATCATCGCACCGATCATGATCAGCATGGTAGTGTCGATATCGGCACCACGCATCGGCCGCAGAAGAACGAACTCAATCAGTGCGCCAAGAAGGCATCCGGCGACAATCGCAAAAAGCAGCGCCAGAAAAAAGTTGAACCCAAGCATCACAGCGATGAAGTACACGAAGTACGCACCGAACGCATAAAGCTCGCCGTGGGCAAAGTTCACCACGCGCATGATGCCAAAGATCAAAGTCAGGCCGATTCCGAGCAGCGCATATGTGCTGCCGAGGATCAGCATGTTGATCATGTGTTGCAGAAATTCAGTCATCGAGCTTTATCCAGGTCAAAACTCATCGTTCGGCGGAGGCCGCCGTGCCTTTGGAATGGAAAGGCGCGGGCATCGAGACGATGCTCGCGCCTCCATGCTTACAGCTTGGGAAGAACGACCTTAGAGTTGTCGATCTTGATCAGGTAGACGTTGGGCATGCTCTGCCCGCTCTCCTTGCCGGAGGGCCCCTGCTTCTCGAACTTAATCTTGCCGTTCAGGCCGAGCAGTTCGGTCTGCCACAACGCGGCAGCGATCGCCTCGGGCTCCGCCTTGCCTGCCTTCTCGATAGCAGCTGCGATCGTGCGGATGCCGTCGTATCCACGGAAGCTCTCGGTCGCGCCGGCGAAGTTGAAGCCGCGCTTTTTCCATTCGCCAAGGAAGTACTTGGTCGCCGGCGGATTCGGCGTCTCGTCCGGATACCACGGAGCGAACGTCGTCAGGTGGAACGTTCCGTTAGCAGCGACGCCAGCCTGATCGATCAACTGATCGGGATTCTGCGAGCCGCCAGTCGTCACGATCTGCTTCTTGATGCCGAGCGCTGTTGCCTGTTTCAGAACGAGCGTGAGCTGCTCGACAGCAGTCGTCACCATGATCGTGTCAGAGTCGGTTGCCTTAATTTTCGACAACTGAGCGCTCATATCTTGAGCGGACTGGTCCATCGTCTCGACGAGGCCAACCTGGATATTTTCAGCCTTCAAGACCTTTCCGAAATCTTCAGCGGCGCCGCGGCCCCAGTCATTGTTGATGACAAGGAAGTCCGCCTTCTTGATCGACAGCTTGGGAAGAATTGGCTTGAACGCCGCGGCTTCGACCGACGACGGCGGCGAGATGCGGAAGATGTAGGGATTGCCGGTCGTCGTGATCTTGCCCGACGAAGACGTCTCCACCACCATCGGAACCTTGTATTCCATCAGCTTCGGCATCACGGCCAGCGTCAGGCTCGATCCCCAGGCGCCCATGATGACCGGCACCTTGTCGGCCGTGATCAGCTTCTCGGCGACAGCCGCAGCTTCAGTCGGGTTGCTCTTGTTGTCCTCGACGACAAGCTCGATTTTCTTGCCGAGAATGCCGCCTTTGGAATTAATTTCATCAGCGGCGATCTTGGCGCCGTTGACGACATAGGTACCCGACGCAGCAAAGGGTCCGGTCAGCGGTTCGTTAACGCCGATTTTAATCGTCTGGGCCGCGGCCTGACCGGCAACGCCAGCCGACAGCAACGCGATTGTCGCAAGTAGTTTGGTGTGTTTCGCCATCTTCCATTTCCTCCGTTTGAGTGCGGAAATCAGGTCTTTTTCAAGCAAAGCTTGTGCCAGTTGTCCGCTTGTATTTATCTAACTGTCGTCCCTAACCCCGATAGTCCTATTTTTAGTATCTTAGTATCATCTGCAAAGGCCGCTCGCCGTCAAGTTTTTTCAGCAATCCGGCACACTGACCGCGAGCCCTCCGCGCGACGTTTCCTTGTATTTCGTCTGCATATCGGCCCCGGTATCCCGCATCGTACGGATAACCTGATCCAAAGTAACGTGATGCGACCCATCGCCGCTCAGCGCCAGCGACGCCGCATTAATGGCCTTGATCGCGCCAAATGCGTTGCGTTCGATGCAGGGGATTTGCACCAGCCCGCCAATCGGATCGCAGGTCATTCCGAGATGGTGCTCCATCCCGATCTCCGCGGCATTTTCAATCTGCCGACTGCTGCCGCCCAGTGCCGCTGTCAGGCCGGCCGCAGCCATGGAGCATGCCACACCCACCTCCCCCTGACACCCGACTTCAGCGCCGGAGATGGAGGCGTTCATCTTGCAGAGCCCGCCAACCGCTGCGCTGGTCAGGAGAAAAATCCTGACGCCGTCCGGGGAGGAGCCCTCGCAATGGTCGGTGTAGTACCTCAGAACTGCAGGAATGACGCCAGCGGCGCCATTGGTCGGGGCAGTAACAACCCTGCCGCCTGCCGCATTTTCCTCGTTCACAGCGATCGCATACAGGCTGGCATAATCCATCGCTGCGATGGAATGCCGCACGTTGCGGCTCTCCGACGCCTGCAGCCGGGCATGCAGCGAGCGAGCACGACGCTTGACCTTCAAGCCACCCGGCAACTGACCATCGGTGCGTATCCCGCGGTCGATACAGTCGAACATGACCGCGACGAGACGATCGAGCCGATCGTAGACTGACGCTTCATCCGCAAGTGTGGTTTCGTTCGCGAGAACTACCTGCGCGATCGAGAGACCGGAGCGGTCGCACATTTCGATCAATTCAGCCGCGCTTCGATAGTCGAATGGAATGGCCGCGGACGACTCTGCTGCAGAACCCGTTTCGCCCTCTCGCTGAACGAATCCGCCGCCGAGCGAGTACCAGGTTTCGGCCCATAACTCGTGGCCAGCCTGATCAAGGGCCGCAAATCGGAGCGTATTCGGATGAACCGGTGTCGGCTCATCAAAATTGAAAACGATATCCTGTACCGGGTCGAAACGGATCGTCATTCCATCCTTCAGTACGAGCTTGGTCGTGGCAGAAACGACAGCGATGCGGCGGTCCGCATCATCAGGATCGACAGTCTCCGGCGAGAAACCAGAAAGCCCAAGCATAACGGCCTTGTCCGTTCCATGACCACGCCCGGTCCACGCAAGGGATCCAAGCAACGTGACTTGCAAGCGTCTCAGGCACGAGCGCTGAGATTCATCAAGGGCCGACATGAAGGCCGCAGCGGCCTTCATCGGGCCTACCGTGTGAGAGGATGACGGCCCGATCCCGATCTTGAACAGATCAAAAACACTGATCATGACAGGTGACCGGGCATCGCCCGCTCCAGCTTGGGTTGTTACTTCGCCCTCAGCCTTGGAATGACCTCCTTCGCGATCAGTTCGACCTGATCCATCCGGTACTTGTAGGGCACGAAGATGATCTTCTGAACGCCGACAGCCTGGTGAGCCTTCAATTGCTCGACGCACTCATCGACGTTGCCCATGATGGCGCTCTCGCGCGAGCAGTCGCTGTGTTCAGGGAAATCCCATTCCTTGTTCAGCCACTCGTTCATCTCATCCTGAACGGCAGCCTTGGACGGACCGATCATGATCGGCAACTGCGAAGCGTTCAGAAGCTTGTCAGGATCCTTGCCGCCCTCCTTCGCGAAGTTGCGGAGCTTGGCCCAAGATTTTGCGAAAGCTTCGGGTGAATAGAAGTAGGTCAGCCAGCCGTCGCCGACAGTTGCTGCGCGCTGCAGGACCCTGTCGACATAGCCACCGATAAGGATAGGCAGAGTCGGCTGCTGTGCCGGCTTAGGATACATGACCGCGGCCGAGATGTCGTGAGCCATGTACTTTCCATCGACCATCGGCTCCGACCACAGACGGCGCATGATTTCCAGATTTTCATCCATCAGCTTGCCGCGCTTGTCGAACGGAATACCCATGGCATCGAACTCGCGCTTGTACCAGCCTGACGCCATGCCCATCAGCAGACGGCCACCTGAGAACTGATCCATACTGGACAACTGCTTGGCCAGTGCAACCGGGTTGCGCAGCGGCAGAACAAGAATGCCGGTGCCGAGCTTGATCTTGCTGGTGCGCGCGGCGATTGCTGTCAGCGTTGTCAGCGAATCCAGGATCGGAAAGTGCGGGTCCACACCAAGAAGAATGTGATCCCAGACCCAGAGCGAATCGTAGCCCAGTTCCTCGACGCGCACACCGTAGTCCATCAGCGCTTTCGCATCCGGCATTTCGGGATAGGCAGTGAAATTGCGTGCGGCGATACCGAACGTGTTCGACAGTACGGTCATGTTTGCTTCCTCGGTTTTTCTTATGCGATGAAGAGACGATCGGGATCGAGCATTCGCAGCGTGGTCAGCTCGTGCTCGGTGGGCGGCTCAGTGACGTTGACCTGATCGTCAAAAATCAGATCGAAACCGGTGTTGTCCTGGACCTGTTCGCGCGTGATTCCCGGATTGAGGGCGAGCACCTTCATCCGGCGCGAGGTTTCGTCGAAGCCGAACACCGCAAGTTCAGTGATCACACGGTACATGCCGCCTTCCGGCAGCCCGCTTTCAGCGCGGGATTTTCCGCCGCGGATAAAGCCAGGGCTGGTTATGAAATCGACCTGATCAACGAAGCGGCGCTTCTCGTGCTTCATCGCAACGATCATGTTGGTCAGGCTGGAAATGTCGTTTCCGCCGCCAGTCCCCGGAAGCCGTGTCTTGGGCTTCTCGGAATCGCCAATAAAGGACGAGTTCAGATTTCCGTACTTGTCGATCTGTGCGCCGCCCATGAAGCCGACGTCGACATATCCGCGCTGCAGCAGCAAAAGAACTTCGGCGCTGCCCAGCACCATGTTGGCACGCTTGGTACAACGCTGATCGTTGGTCGACGGCGGCAACTTGCCCGGCTCGACAAACGCACCGATCACGCCGCCTTCAAACAGGATTGTTAGGCCAGGGCAACGCAGGCGCTGCGCCAGCGTCGCGGCCAGCAAGGGAACGCCAATGCCGGCGAATACAACCTGACCTTCCTTGAGCTGGCGCGCGCTCAGGATCGCCAGCATCTCCGAAGCTGTATGACGATTCTGTTCAGTCATCGAAAATGCTCCTGCCCCTGCGGCTCGCCGTCACGATTTCGTCCATCCCGATCTTCGCAAGAAAATCGTTCCAGGTTTTCGGTCCGTAGACGTACTCGTCGAGATACTTCTTCATTCCACCAACGGGATCGCCGTTCACCTGCGCCACGTACGCATTAAGATGGTTCATCATCGGCTCGTAGACGCCATAACACTCGTGCGGCGCGGAGCCGTAAGGCACCTCCACCACCGCATCGACGCAGAAAAATGGAATCTTCGTCTGGTCAGGTGCGCGACGAATCTGGTCGTTGGAAACAATCCGCTCGGTGGTCAAGATCACGCGGTTGGCTGCCATCGCAAGATCGATATCCATGAACTGCAAGCCATCGATCTGGGCATTGCCGTAAGCATCGCAGCGCTGCACGTGGATCACCGCCACGTCCGGATTCAGCGCGGGGACAAGCAGCACTTTCTCACCGGTGAAGGGACAATCGAATTCCTTGGCTTCCGGACGAATGCGGGCCACATCGGAGCCCAGCATCGAACGCATCGGCATGAACGGAACACCCATCGCGCCGGCACGGAAGCGCATGCCGACACCCATGTGGCTCCATTCGTCGTAACGTGCCGTTCCGCCTTCAACATGGTGGCGCATCACCTTCGAAAGGCCCCACAGGATGCCTTGGGCGAACCAGCTCGAAATGATGTGATTGGCTGCACCGGATCCCAGCAGCAGATCGCCGTCAGTCGAGATAATGCAGCGCGAACAGGAAAGTTCTTTCTTCCGCGCCCGGATCAACTGCCAGATCATGGCCATCGGCGTGCGCGATATGGTCGAACCCCCGATCCCAACCGATGCGCCGTCACTGACAAATGATGCCGCTTCTTCCAGACTCACAACCTTCTCGCGAAGACTTCGGTCTCGGCGCGCGAGGTTCTCTCGCAGCTTCTGATATGGCTGGACGATATCCTGACCTACGCTCATGAATTTGCCTTGCCTGCCATTTCGGTCTTGTACTGCGGCCCGAAGGCCTCAACGTTGAAATCCTCGATCAGGCGATCCCATTCCGAAAGGCTCGATACGAGACCATTCCAGAACGACTGGTGCCTGCGGCGCTCGAAATCTTCGACACTGACGCCCTGCTGCTCCACCCAGGTGTAGTAGCCGAGATTGAAAACCTGCCGGCGCAACTGATTGGTCAATTCCACGACATTGTCGGTTGCGATCGACGTTAGGCAGAAGCCAAAAATCTCTCCCGCATTAACTTCGTCAAACGACGGAAAATGCTTCGCGCGATAGCTGTCACGCTCGCTGTCATAAAGCGACGCACTATCGGTCGCGATGGTGACGATGACGTCATCGGGTCCGTAGTGAAGCTGTTTTGCGAGTTTGATCGAGGCGACAACGTTGGCGAAGCCGGAAATGCCGACATCCGCGAAGGCTGCAACCAGCTTACCGTCGAGTTTCTGGCGACCCTGAAGATACTTTCGGCCGACATCAGAGCCGAACAGCAGATTGAGGCTGTCGGTGACACGATCCGAGACGCCGACGACAACGTCGGTGTTCATCACGTTATGGATGAATGGAATATGCTTGTCGCCGATACCCTGAATATTGTGCTCGCCGTAGCCGTTGTTCAGCATCGTCGGGCATTCGAGCGCTTCGACCGCGGCAATCTTCGTCCCATGCCGCGTCTTCAGATAGTCGCCTGCCGCAATGGTGCCGGCCGAGCCGGTCGCCGAGACAAACGCGGCGAGACGCCGCTGGCCGCTGCCGTTGAACGCGAGAAACGCCTGCTCTGCCGCACTGCCCGTGCAGGCATAGTGAATGATATAATTCGAAAATGCCGAGAACTGATTGAGAATCACGTTCTGCGGATCGCGAGCAAGTTCAGCGCACTTGTCGTAGATTTCCTTGACGTTGCTCTCGGTGCCGGGTGTGCGCACGATATCATCCGGATGCGCAACCCACTTTTCGAGCCACTCAAACCGCTCGCGGCTCATGCCCTCGGGAAGCACGGCCACACCGCGGCAGCCAAGCACACGCGACACCGAGACGCCGCCGCGGCAGTAATTCCCAGTCGAAGGCCAGATCGCCTTTTGCTGCTCCGGATCGAACCGCCCCGTCACAAGCTGCGCTGCCAGCGCCGAATAGGCAGGCAGGACTTTGTGCGCGCCGATCATCGGAAAACGCCGGCCGAGCAATACAACAATCGGCGCTTTCACACCGGTGAGCGCTTCCGGGAGCACGAGATAACCCGGCACATCGATCCGGCTGGTGCGATCGGCCCCGTTGTACCAATGGACCCGCCAGAGATTTGCGGCATGAGGTTCGTCGGGCGCAATATCCACCAGCGCCTTCGACGCCGCGGCGGGAATGCTGGACGGGTTGGCAAGCTGCGAGAACGTCGGCATCACCACGCCCCGCTCGCGCACCCGCGCAATGGCTCTCGCGCGCTGCTTGCTATCGACTATGTCGGGATTGATGACCGAAGACATACCAAACTTCTTTCAGGCTCACACCGATTTGAATGATACTAACGTTAGTAAAATAGGATGTCTAGGCCGGTGCTGTCCGATCCTATGAAATACTTGCGGCATGCACGTTTTTGTCACCATTGACCGCCATTCGCGCAGCAGCCGCGTCAAACGAACGCAACCGGACGTCCTCTTCCGCATTGCGATAAAGTGTCGTGCGCTGCCTCGGATTGCGCCCGGCCGAGAGGATGATCGCTTCCATGTCTTGCGGCGTCATTTCCTGGCCATGGGATGCACCTGCTGAGCGCGAAATGCTCTCGTCCATCAAAGTGCCGCCGAGATCGTTGACACCCGCCATCAGACATTGGCGAACGCCATCGGCGCCAAGCTTTACCCAGGAAGCCTGAATGTTGGGGATATGCGGATTGAGCACCAGCCGCGCGACCGCATGCATCAGGATCGCTTCGCGGAACGTGGGCCCTGGCCGCGCACGGCCCTTGAGATAGATCGGCGCTTCCATGTGAACGAACGGCAACGGCACGAACTCGGTGAAGCCGCCGGTATCCATTTGCAGATTGCGGATGCGCAGCAGGTGGCGCGCCCAATGTTGATAACCCTCAATATGACCGAACATGATGGTAGCGGTCGAACGGAAGCCCACCTGATGCGCGGCGCGCATCACATCGAGCCACTGCTGGGTGTTGATCTTGTCGGCGCACAGCACCGCCCGCACTTCATCATCGAGAATTTCGGCCGCGGTTCCCGGCAATGTGCCAAGGCCCGCCGCCTTCAGCTCGCGCAAAAAATCAATTACAGGAATTCCCAGCGTCTGAGCGCCCTGATGAATCTCCAGCGGCGAGAACGCATGCATGTGCATCTGCGGTACAGCCTGTTTCACCGTCCGGCAGATATCGAGATACTTCTGTCCGGTATAGGACGGATGAATGCCACCCTGCATGCAGACTTCAGACGCGCCGCGTTCCCAAGCCTCGACCACGCGGCCGGCGACTTCGCTCATCTCCAAATCGTAAGGCCTGCCGCGCAGATTCTCGCTCATCTTGCCCTTGGAGAAAGCGCAGAACTGACACTTGAATGAGCAGATGTTGGTGTAGTTGATATTGCGCGTGACAACATAGCTCACCGTGTCGCCATTCTTCTCACGGCGCAGTTCATCCGCTGCACGGCAGATGGCCGCGAAGTCATCACCACGCGCCCGAAACAGACGGACGACTTCTGCTTCGCCCAGCGTGACTCCGCGCTGGGCTTTCGCCAACACCTGTCCAAGGTTCGCGGATGGTGTGGCCGATGGCGCTCTTTGAATCCAGCCGAGTTCACGTGAAGGCAATTGCCCGACGTGGCCGGGGCACCAGTCATCAACACGAGGCGCACCATCACCGTCAATGTGATTGAGCACCGAGGTCCGCAAACCAGCATCAACCCATCGGGATGCATCTCGCGCGAACGACGGATAGATCGCAAGGCGCTCGACGAGATCCTTGCCCGCCGCCTTGGTTGCCGCTTCCAAAAGCCGCAGATGCGGCCACGGTGCTTCCGGATTGACGTGATCCGGCGTGACCGGCGACACCCCGCCCCAGTCGTTGATGCCCGCTGCCACAAGCCTGCCCAGTGCACCGGGGCTCAGATTGGGCGGCGCCTGAATGTTCATTTCCGGATCGAAAATCAGCCGCGCGAGCGCAATCGTCCAGAGATGATCCTCGACATCCGGCGAATCGGTATTCGCCATACGCGTGCCGGCCTTCGGACGGAAGTTCTGGACGATGATTTCCTGAATGTGTCCGTACTGATCATTAAGATCGCGCAGGGCCAGCAACGAGTCGATGCGTTCCTGCCGCGTCTCTCCGATACCGATGAGAATCCCGGACGTGAACGGTACGTTCCGTTCACCTGCCAATCGCATCGTTTCGAGGCGAGCGGCCGGAATCTTGTCCGGCGAACCATGATGAGCACCGCCCTTCTCGGCAAGACGGTTCGAGATGCTTTCCAGCATGATACCCTGAGATACCGAAACCTTACGCAGAGCGTCGATGTCTTCTCCGCTCATCAGACCGGGATTGATGTGCGGCAGCAGACCCGTTTCACGAAACACCGTAGCTGCAGCTTCTGCGAGATAGGACAGCGTGGTGAGATGTCCCAGCCTGTCCAGCTCCTCACGAGCGACGCGGTAGCGCAACTCAGGCTTGTCCCCCAGGGTGAACAGCGCTTCCCTGCATCCGGCCTTCTTGCCTGCTTGCGCAATGGCAACCATCTGCTCGATTGAGAGATAGGGCTTCTCGCCATTGCGCGGCGCATGCGCGAAGGTGCAGTAATGGCAAACGTCGCGGCAAAGCTGCGTCAGCGGAATAAAGACCTTACGCGAATACGATACCTGATGCCCATGGACGGCGTCGCGCCGTGCGGCAGCGGCGGCAAGAAGCTGATCGAGATCGCCCACATGAATGAGTTCGGACGCCTCGTCGCGGCTCAATCGGTGGTCCAGCGGAAATTCCTGCAACAAAGAAAGGACCGTCATCACATATGCCTCACGCAAAGCGGCAGCGCGCCAACACCCAGGCGGTTTGAAACATTCAGTTCTGCGAGCAGCGCCGCTGTCAGCGAATACTTTCCGGTCGCGATCGGCGCGACCAGGTCCTGTGGGCGATCGATATCCCGCCCGATGCCGTCCGAGCTGACGACGCCGCAGGCAAAGCCCTTCGCCCGTGACTGCATCTGATGACGCAGATAGCTGTCCTCGCCGAATTTCGGCACGATCATATCTGGCGCGCGCATGGCGAGAGCGTTGGTGCCGCCATCGGACAAGGCCGGCGCCAACACCACAGGATTGTGCTGAAGTTCAGCGATGATCGCCCGCAGATCACTTGCGGTAGCAAACGGCACATCGGCCGGAACAATCAGTGCACTTGCCACTGCATCGAGTGATTCCAAACCCTGCTGAACCGCCGCATTGACACCTGCTTCCGTGCCATCGTGGACGACCCGCGCATCGAACAACGACGCAAGATTTGCAACCATCGGGTCGCTGGTAACGACCACAATGCCGGCAAGTTCGGAGGCACACAACGTCGTCAGAACTTCGTGCAGCATGGTACGTGCAAGCTTGACCCGCTCGTTGTGCGACAAAACCGGCGCGAGCCGCTGCTTGGCCTGGCTCAGCCGTTTAACAGGAACAACAGCCCAGATGTTTGAAGGGTTTTCAGCGAACGTTTCCATCACGTCACTTTCCTTCTTTCCGCGGTTGCCAGCCGCTCCGCAAATTCCAGGCAATCGGCTGCCAGCCGGTCACGGTCTTCCAGGCTCCGCATCCACGTGGATGTCACATGCACAGGCATGTCCACCTTGCCGGCATCGCCACGATCGGTCTCGTCGATGATCAATCCGTCGATAAAGCGATAGTGCCCGGCGATCGCGACAGAGTTCGCCGGCACGCCTAGCTCAGCCATGATCTTTGCGGTTGGCCCCTTCACCGCCTGCCCACCGATCAACGGAGAGATCGCGAGAATAGGCGCGGTCACGCGCTCGAGAGCATTCCGAATATCCGAAACGGCCAGAATAGGATCGACACTCAGATACGGATTCGACGGACAAACAATGACAGCAGCAAGGTTTGGGTTATTGAGCGCCGCCAGAACCTGATCGGAAGCCGCTGCATGCTCCGCATTCTTGAATTCAAGCCGCTTCACCACCGGCGCGCATTGCAGCCCGACGAAATAGCGCTGAAATGGCAGTGGCCCATCGGCTGTCATTACCGTGGTCTCGACGCGATCATCCGACATGGGAAGGATGCGCGAAGCTATCCCGAGCCGGCGCGCCATCGCGGTTGTGAAATCCGTGAGCGACATTCCCGCGCGCAGCGCGCGTGTACGCTCAACATGCATCGCGAGATCGCGATCGCCGAGCCGGAACCATGTCTCGCCACCCAAGCCGCCGAGCGACTCCATGAAATTCCAGGTCTCGTCCGCCCTGCCCCAGCCGCGCTCGATATCGCTGAGACCGCCGAGCGTGTACAGAACTGTATCGATGTCCGGCGAGACATGAAGTCCAAGATGCTCGAAATCATCGCCGGTGTTGACGATTATAGTCAGATCGGCGCCGATAAGACGCTCCAATCCGAGCGCCAGCTTGGCGCCCCCAACGCCGCCGCAGAGCGCGACGACCGGCCGTCCACGAAGCGATGATGGTTGGACGCTCATCGGAACATGTCCCGTTCGCGAGGGCGCACCAGCGCCGATGCAGAACGCGGCGCTGCGTCGAATGTCAGACCGCGCACCACAACCACCGGCAGACCTTCGGCCGCCTGCCCCATCAAGAGCGACGCGCCGGCGGCGATCTCATCGGCCACCGCGATTTCAGTCATCTGCATCTTTCGGCCGAACATATCCGGCTCACCGATCATATCGAGCAATGACGGTAGGCCCGCAGCACCGAGCGCAACACCGACGACGCCGTTGCGCCACGGACGCCCGAAACTGTCATTGATGATGACGCCAACCTTTGCACTAAATGCTGCGTCAAACCTGGCCTTTAACTGCACCGCAACACCATCCGGGTCGCGCGGCAACAACAGCACGCGCTCCTCGCCATTAATGTGCTCGATGTTCGATTGATCGATTCCCGCATTGGCCATCACGAATCCAAGCCGATGTGCAACGATCATGACGTTGGGACGATGGCGCACGACCTCGTCGGATTCCGACAGAACGACTTCGATGTAACGTGCGTCCTTGCCGACCTGATCGGCAAGCATTCGCGCCTTGTCAGAAGGAATCACGTCCTTCAATGCAACATAGCGGTTCTCTGCTTTTGAGACGATCTTCTGGGCGATTACGACGATGTCGTCGGAGAGCAGCGAAAGCTCCGCCTTGTTCAGAGACTCGACAATGAGCGCAGCAAGATCATCGCCCGGGGCAATCAGCGGGATACCGGGTACAGCATGATATGTGACGCTCTTCGCCATCGCGAACGATCATTGTGGAGCGGGTGGAGAAAGCCCGGTGATACGGATGCCCGCACCGGGAACCTTGTAACGGCGATTGATTCCGATCAGAACCGACGTCAACGCCTCCGCAGCAGCCGAATTGGCGAGCACGCCGCCATCGATACCTGCACTGGCAACCTCGTTCGCCAGTCCGATCACGACGTCACGGGATTCCTTGTCGTTACCGAATACAAGCACGTCGCAATCCGCGCGACCGCCTGCATGTAACTTCGTGGCGCCGACGTTGTGAAACGCGGAAACCACTTTAACACCCTCGCCGAGCAGAGTCTGCGCGATCTGCGCCGCCGAACCCTCGGGAGGAAGCTGCACGACCGACACCTTCGGCGGCACCAGCGGTACAGCCGCATCAACCACGATCTTGCCCTGCACTGCGTCCTTTACCTCGCGCAAGGTCGCATCATGACTGCCGAACGGCACCGCAAGCACCACTATGTCGGCAGATTTCGCCGCGCCGACGTTGTCGTCACCGCGGGCACCGCCGCCAAGCTCCTTGGCAAAGGCCTGAGCCTTCTCCGCCGAACGCGAACCGATGACCACGGAATACCCCGCAGCAAGCCATCGCTTTGCGAGACCTGAACCGAGATCGCCGGTGCCTCCGAGAATAGCAATGCTTGGCTTAGCGCTCATATAACCGGCCTTTCTTCAGATACGACGTCAGTTGCAAATGTTCAGTCGAGCGCCATTTCGGTCAGCGGCACCAGTTTGACACCGGCCTTCTCGAGACCCTCTCGCACCGACTTTGCCAGCGCGACAGCAGTCGGCTCGTCACCATGAACGCAGAGCGAATGAACCTTGCAGGGAATCTGTTTGCCGGTCCGCGTGGTAATCGTGTTGTTCACCACCATGTCGACGACCTGCTTGGTCGCAACCGCCGGGTCCTTGATAACCGAGCCTGGAATCTTGCGCGAGGTTAGATTACCGTCTTCTTCGTACTGGCGGTCGCAGAAGCCTTCCAACGCGACCTTCAGTCCGAGGCTGCGCCCGGCCTTCTCCATCTCGGAGCCGGACAGCGCGAGATAGATGATGCTGTCATCGACCGCCTTGATCGCGCGACCGATCGCAAGCGCGTAATCGTAGTTCTCAGCCGACATGTTGTTGAGCGCGCCATGCGGCTTCAGATGCGTCACCTTCACACCGGAATAGGACGCCAGAGCCTGAAGCGCGCCGATCTGATAGGCGATCATGTTCTCAAGATCGTCGGGGCGCATGTCGATCCGCCGGCGGCCGAAGCCCCAGAGATCGTTGAAACCGGGATGAGCACCAACGCTGACGCCCGCGCGCTTAGCATCAGCAACGACCTGACGCATGGTCAGCGGATCACCGGCATGGAAACCGCAGGCGATGTTGGCGGACCCGATGATCTTCAGAATTCCGTCATCGTCGCCGATATGATAAGCGCCGAAGCCTTCCGCCATGTCTGCGTTGAGGTTGATCTTGATGGTCATTGCTCACTCCGGATTTAGCACGATTGGCGGAAGTGCTTGTTTTTAAGGTCCCGCCAAGCATAAGGTACTATTGTTAGTAAGACAATATCTTTTATCGATGTCGTCGCTTAACGGGAGCCAAAAAGTCGCCCGAACAGGCGCTTGAGCCTCGCCTTCAGGACGTCGAACACGAGCGAAGCTGCATCGAGGCCCGGGGCCTCTCCCTGTATTGCCTCTGTATTCCCGGAAAGCTTTGCCTCGAGGTTCCGGACAAACATGGCAATCAGGCGTCCGGCGACGTCCTGGACGAGCCCGGAGCGGCTGAACTGCGCCAATGCGCCCGTAAGCGTGAACCCAATGCTGACGTCCACACGTGTTTCATTGGGGTTGTCGCCCTGCTTAACGGCGTACCCGACCAGGCCACGCGTCGCAGAGTTGCTGCGCTTGTCCTTGCCCGAACCCATAATGGTTCCGGTCCGCTTCGCATCATCGCGAGTGATGTCGGCGACGCCCTGGAACTCCGCTGAGATCGGGCCGACCTTGACCTTCATCTGACCTTCGACATGGCCGTCAATCGGCTCCCCCGCCAGCGACGCGCCGGGAAGACAAGAGGCAACGCCGGCGATATTGCCGAAGAAGTCCCACACGACATCGACCGGGTGCGCAACGGTAAAGCTCTGGTTGAATGTTGTCTGCGGCTTCCAGTCGGGATCCATACGCGCGGAGGACGCGGACGGCGCGCTGACTTTCTTTGCAGTTCCCGGCGCCGCGACTGCACGGGGCGCAGAGCCAGCAGCCACCGGAGCCGAATGTCCCGACCCTGACGGGCCAAGCCGCGTCCGATTGCCGTTTGGAATCGCGGCAATACCCCGGCTGCGGCGCGCTTCGACGACGCGCTGCACCGCACGAATGATGCCGACATAGCCCGTGCAGCGGCACAGGTTGCCGCTCATCGCGACACGAATGTCATGCTCGCTCGGCGCTTGCATCCGCAGCACCACATCGCGAGCGGACACGAGCATTCCCGGCGTGCAATAGCCGCACTGCAGCGCATGTTCCTGCGCGAACGCGGCGCGCAATTCAGTTGCGATCTCGTCGTTGTCGAGACCCTCGATCGTGGTCACGTCGGCCTGCTGGCAGGCAACCGCAAAGGTGATGCACGAGCGCGTCGGCACGCCATCGACCAAAATCGTGCAAGCACCGCAAACGCCGTGCTCGCAGCCGAGATGAGTGCCGGTGAGGTTCTGGGTCTCACGCACGAAATCGGCGAGATGGGTACGCGGCTGAACATTCGCGCTGACCTGTTTGCCGTTAACTGTGAGGCTGACTGTATTCATGCCGATTGCGCCTGTTCGATAGCGCGCCGCAACGCGACAATATGTGTTTGCTTGTCGAGCGGATCGGTCATACCCGCCGCTTCAATGACCTCGCCAACCGCCTGGCTGTTGAAACCAGCGCCAAGGCGCTCGGCGCGTCCGTCGCCAAGGATGTTGCTGGCTTCAGCGATCACGATGGGCCGGCTCTCCGTCGCCCCGATGACGACACGACTGACCCCGCGATCCGGATCGGAAAGGAATGCCCCGATGGCATGCGCGAACTCACCGGTCTTCCGGCAGCTCTTGTAATAACCCCATCGCGCCGTGCTGCTGAGTTTGGGGACCGTGACGCTGACCAGCATCTCGCCCGGCTGCAAATCGGCTTCCAAGGCACCGACCATGTAGTCCTCAACCGGGATGGTACGCTCGCCGTTTGGCCCGCGCAGCATAACCTTGGCGCCGACGGCTGCCATGATCGAATGCCAGTCCGCGGAAGGATCGGCGTGGGTCAGGCTGCCCCCTATGGTTCCGCGATTGCGCACGGCGCGGTAGGCAATACTGCGCGCCACTGTCGGCAATGCACCGCAGGTTACGTCCGGCACGCGCCGATCTTCGATGTCCGCGTGGGTGATGCATGCGCCAAGCACGATCTCGTCGGAGCGTTGGTCCACGCTGCGAAGCTCGTCGATGCCGGTGATGTCCACTAATAGATCTGGCTGCACGAGGCGCATGTTGAGCATGGGCCCAAGCGACTGACTGCCAGCCATGATCTTGACCATGAGACTGTCGTCACTGATCAGCTTGAGAGCTGCACCGACGTCACCGGGACGCGCGTAATCGAAGTTAACCGGCTTCACGCGAGCACTCCTTCACCGGCTTTTGCGCGTGGTGTGCTCTTGGCTTCCTCGATTGCCTCCAGCACCCTGCGCGGCGTGATCGGCGAGTGCCGTATTTCAGCACCGAGCGACTTAAGCGCGTCATTGACCGCATTGCCGATAGCTCCCGGAGGCGCGATCGCGCCCCCCTCGCCGAGGCCCTTCACACCGAACTCGGTGTATGGCGCCAAGGTCTCCATGTGGCCGAGCTTGGGTTCGGGCACCTCGGTCGGACCGGGCAACAGATAATCCGCGAACGTCGACGCAAGCGGCTGACCGGATGTATCGAAATTCATCTCTTCGTACAACGCGGTGCCGATCCCCTGCGCGAGCCCACCATAAATCTGGCCGTCGACCACCATCGGATTGATGAGTTTTCCGCCATCCTCGACGATCACGTAGTCGAGGAGCTCGATGTCGCCCATTTCCGGATCGACCGCGACGACAGCGATATGGGAGGCGTAGCTGAACGTACCGGAGTCACGCACCGGCTTGTATCCGATGGTCACTTCGAGGCCACGCGGATCGACCGACGGAGGAAGATCCTGCGGGCGGCGATACCAGGTGTAAGCGACTTCCTGCAGGGTCACGCTGCCGCTCGGGCCGACCACGACGCCGTCGCTGAGTTTTACGTTGCTGATATCCGTCTGCAGCAGATGCGCGCCGATTCCAAGCACGAGTTTGCCGAGCTCGCGCGACGCCGTCGCAACCGCTCCGCCGGCCATCACCGCACAGCGTGATCCCCAGCTTCCGGTCGAGTACGGCGTATATTCGGTGTCACCGTGCACCAGTTTGATCTTGGCCGTATCGATGCCCAGAATCTCATGCGCGACCTGCGGCAGCGTGGTTTCCATGCTCTGCCCGTGAGAGTGGACACCGACGCGCAGCTCGAGCCCGCCGTCCGGCGTCATGCGCGCCGTCGCCTGCTCATGGCCTGGCACCATTGGAATGCCCCAACCGGCGTAAACCGATGTTCCGTGTGCGCCCTGCTCGCAATAGACTGACAGGCCGACGCCGATCAGGCGCCCATCCGCCTCGGGTTTCTTCTGACGTTCGCGCAGGGCCGGCAAATCGATCTTGGCCAGCGCCTGACGCAGCGACTCCGGATAATCGCCGCTGTCGAAATGCTTCTTGGTGATATTGTCGAACGGCATCTGGTCCGGCTGCACGAGGTTTTTCAGCCGCACCTCATAAGGCTCGAGACCGGTCTCACGGGCGATGGCATCCATCATCAGTTCAATGGCGAAGCAGACGCCCGTGCGGGCAACGCCGCGATACGGCAGAATTGGACACTTGTTGGTCGCGACGGACCAAGTCCGGCAGCGATAGGACGGAAAATCGTAAGGCCCCGGCAAAATGCTCGCGACCTGCGCGGCCTCAAGACAGGCTGAGAACGGATAAGACGAATAGGCCCCTGAATCGACCGTCGCCTCGCACTCAACACCGCGCAGCTTGCCGTCGCGGTCGGCATAGACGGTGATGTTGTAGTGATGCTCGCGGCAATTGGCGCCTGCAGTGAGATGCTCGCGGCGATCCTCGATCCAGCGTACGGGATAGCCGCAACGCTTTGCAAGCCAGCCGAGACAGACGTCTTCCGTCAGCACGATGCCTTTGTAGCCGAAGCCACCGCCGACATCGGGGGAAACAATGCGGACCTGAATCTGTTCGAGTCCGAGACACTCCGAAAGACCGTTGCGCACGATGTGCGGCTGCTGGTTTCCGGTGTAGAGAACCAGTTGGTCCATGCGCTTGTGCCACATGGCAACGGTACCGCGACCTTCCATCGGCGCCATGCTCTGGCGAGCCGTGGAAATTTCTCGGGTAATCTTGATGGGCGCATCGTACGCCGCTTCCATATTCACATCGACGAACGTCTCCAGGAAGATGTTATCCCCCCAGTGCTCGTGGAGCAGCGCCGAATCCGGGCTCTTCGCGAGCAGCATGTCGTGAACGGCAGGCAATTCCTCGAAATCCACCTCCACGGCGGCGGCAATGTCTTCTGCCTCCGCCCGCGTATCCGCGACGCACATGGCGATCAGCTCGCCGACCTGACGCACTTTTTCGAAGGCCAGAATCGGCTGCTCGGAAACCTTGAAACCCGGCAGGCCCGATACAGCGCGGATCGGCTTCACACCTTCAAGGTCAGCCGCAATGAAAACACTGTCACGGTACTCGGGCGGAATCCGTATGCCCTTGATCCGCGCGTGAGCCAGAGGACTCCGGACGAAGGCCACATCGCGCATGCCGGGCAACCGTATATCGCCGACGAATTCGCCCCGTCCGCGCATCAGGCGGTCATCTTCCTTGCGGAGAAGCCGCGCGCCTACGCCTTGCTCAACCATGCCAATTTCCTTCAACGGAGGCGGAACACCACCGGCCAAATTCATCCTATTTTTAGGACGATAGCAAGACCTCGTTCGCGCGAATTCTGGAACAAAGTAAAGCTGCTGAAAAAAGCTGCTCAGTGCACCGGAACTAGGCTTTTCCGGATTTCCGCCGCGTCAGGTTGACGGTCTTATGCCCGTTCCGGGATTTCTTTTCCCGCAGCGGCTTGGTACCCAAAAGGTCCATTTGCAGCTTGATGCTTTCGCTGCGGTAAATGATATCGCCGACATAGATCGCGATACCGCCGTCATCAATGACAACGCAGTGGGCCTCGACGGTCGGGGCGCCGATCGAAATCTTCAGAAGATCTGCGATTTCGGGGTCCGCGCTACCGATCGTCAGCGTCTGATGCGCCTCGGACAGGGTAATTTCATCCATGGCGTCGATGACAACAAGCGCGGCCGCATTCTTGAACCGTACGGGGTTCAGATCGAAGATTTCCCGCGCCAGAAGAAGATTGACGACCGAATAAGGATCCTCATTGCGGTACTGAACGCTGCGCAGCTTGACGTAGCTGGAGGCGAGATCGCCATCGGACTCTCCCAGAACAGGCGGAGCCACGCCCTCATCGATCGCCAGCCGCCGCGGCACGTTGTCCTTGAGCGATTCGATCAAGGTGGCCCAACTGGTCGCAAGCTTGACCCAATGCCGGTCCTGGGTCTTCTTCGAAACAAAGGTGCCGAGTCCCTGGCGCGCCTGAAGCAGGCCCTCCTCGCGCAGAATGTCCACAGCTTGCCTTACCGTGACGCGCGCCACCTCGAACTCGCGTTCGAGTTCTTCAAGCGTGGAAATCTTGTCCCCAGCGCTCCACTGCCCGGATTGAATCCGTGTCCTCAACACCGATGCGACCTGAATATACAGGGGCACTCTGCTGCGGTCGTATGCCTTTAACAGTCTGGACACATTATTACTTCTTCTGGAATCTGGGACTCGCAGCGAAGATCATAACTGACGCCGACATCAAAGCAATGCGCTAGCTGACGGGGCGACATGAGCCAAAGCGTGAACTTTCGCCGAGTGGATCACGCTCGATTTTCGTCCTGCCTGCACGGATATTCAAGGAGGATTTGACGAAGTCATACTATCTTTAGTACTATAATATCAATCAAACGAATGTGGACCGCATGGCTGATTTCCGGATTTTAAAGGCGGCGGACAGCGCCCTTGTGATCGAGTTCGGATCTGCCATCGACCGCAAGATTAGCGATCGTGTCCTGGCCTTGGCCGCGGCTCTGGAACAAGCCAGATTGCCTGGCGTGACCGAGGTGATCGCCACATTCCGTTCGCTCAGCGTGAACTACGACCCGCTGACGACAACCGGCAGCGAACTTGAGCAAGCTATTGCAGCATTCGTGGACCAACCCGCTCAATCAACCCACCGTAAGCGGTTATGGGCCATCCCCGCCTGCTACGATCCGAAATTCGCACCCGATATCGAAGAGGTAGCAAAGGCCAAAGGTCTTTCGGTTTCTGAAGTCGCAGCGCTCCACGCCGGCACGCAATATCATGTCTACATGATCGGATTTGTCCCCGGTTATCCCTACATGGGCGATTTGCCGGAGAAACTGCAATTGCCGCGCAGGTCGGACCCTCGCCTGCGCGTTCCTCCCGGCTCGCTCGCGATCGCAACCAGCATGACCGCCGTCTACCCATACGAGAGCCCGGGAGGCTGGCATTTGATCGGAACCTCGCCCGTTCGTTTCTTTGATGCGGCATCGGCAAGGGGGTCCCTGCTCGGCCCCGGTGACGGCGTCAGGTTCGAGCCGGTCACACCGGAAGAGTTTGACCGAATTCGCAAAGCTGTGGACCGCAATGACTACATTCCGGACAGCACGGAGCTTGCGGCGTGATTTCTGTGCTCAAAGTTATCGCGCCCGGCTTTCACACCACCGTGCAGGACGAAGGACGGCGCGGCTTTCAGCACGTCGGGGTGCCAGTTTCCGGCGCCCTCGACCGCAGCGGCTTCACGCTGGCAAATGCGCTAGTGGGAAACGGGCAGAACGCATCGTGTCTGGAAATCATCGGCTCCGGTCCTGAACTGGAGGTTGTCAGCTCATCCGTCCGCGTGGCCCTTGTCGGGAGCGGCGGCGGGCTCGATATCGTCGGGCGCGAGGATCCCTTTATCCCTTCAGGACAGTCGATCCGGTTGACCAAAGGCGAGATCGTACGCGTGCGTCTGGGCGGCGATGCGTTCTGCTCTTATCTCGCGATTGAGGGCGGTTTCGACGTCCCGCTGTGCCTCGGCAGCCGATCGACCTATACGCGCGCCGGCTTTGGCGGACTGTCCGGACGGCAGCTCCGCGCTGGCGATGTCCTCGACGGATCAATCGAGGACGTCGCGGCGCGCGAAGAAGTCACTCTGAGCGAACAGCGCAATCTCCGTTTTGATCAGCCGATCCGCGTCGTGCTCGGCCCGCAGGATGAATATTTCACTGAAGATGCCATCCGCGAACTTCTGTCGAGCACTTACACCATTACGCCGGCATCCGACCGGATGGGGTTTCGCCTCGACGGCCCAACTCTTGCACACAAAAGCGACTACAACATCGTCTCGGACGGTATCGTTGCCGGATCGATTCAGGTGCCCGGCTCGAAGCTTCCCATTGTTCTGATGGTCGATGCCCAGACGACAGGCGGCTATCCAAAGATCGCCACGGTCATTTCCGCTGACTTGCCGCTGCTCGGCGTCCGCGGCGCGGGTCGCACCGTGAGATTCAAAGCTGTCTCACGGGAAGAAGCCGAAGCGATCCGCCGGGCGGAGCATCAGGATGTCCTGAGCATCATTCAGGACATCCGGCCCGTAGGCGAGATGCAGGGCATCAATCTCAAGGCGCTGTATACGTGCAACCTGATTGATGGTGTCGTCGATGCGACGGCTTGATCAGGAATTCCCGATCAGGCCGGGACAAGAATGCGCGGATCGACGCCGGTCAGGCTCTTGTAGATCGAGGGATCGGTCGCACCCTCGGTATTGAAGAGAAGCACGCGCGAATTCGCGTTCAATCCAAGCAATTCGCGGCCCTGCGGATCAGAGGCCGCAGCGAGCAGACCGGCCAGGCCTGCGCCACCACTTTCACCTGCGACCACGCGGCTTCGTCCATTTTCTGCTCGAGCCAACTGCTTCATCGCAGCGATCGCATCGGGATCACGGACGGTCATGTAAGCTTCCGCCAGCCGGGACAGAATGCCCCACGCCAGCATCGATGGTTCGTAACATTCGAGCATCGCCATCACGGTCGGCTCGACCGGCGCGATCTTGACCGGCGCGTCGGCCTCATTGCTGGCGAGCAGACACGCCGCGCGATCGGGCTCGACAATGATGAATTTGGGCCGGGAAGTGCCGCTACGGAGCGTGAGATTTGCAGCAATGGCGGCGGCAAACCCGCCAACACCTGCCTGCAAGAATACATGCGTCGGCAGTTCCGCCATTTCATCAAGAATCTCGGAGACCATCGCGGTGTAGCCCTGCATCACGAGACGAGGAATGCGCTCGTAACCCGGCCACGACGTGTCGGATACAATGATCCAGTTGTTGGCATGACAGACGCGTTCTGCTTCAGCGACCGCGTCATCGTAGTTGCCGTCAACTTCGATAACATTGGCGCCGAAGCGCGCAATCGCCGCGATCCGCTCAGGACTGACGCCTTCGTGAACGAAGATATTGGCCTGGCATCCGGCGAGATTGGCTCCGGCGGCAACGGACCGGCCGTGATTTCCGTCTGTCGCACAGCCGACATTGATGTTGCGCACAACTGCGCGCACGTCGGGGTCGAGCAATTCGCCGGGAAGCACAGGGCGGCCGAGCACGCGGGCCGCCTCTTCAAGCGCGAGACAAACCACGGCGTAAGCACCGCCCAACGACTTGAAACTGCCAAGCCCAAACCGCCCGCTCTCGTCCTTGATATCAACCGATCGCACGCCCGCCGTGGCCGCCACCTCGCCCAGAGAGAGCAGCGGCGACGGCCGATAACTCGGGTGCAGCCGCAGCATTGCCAGCGCTTTTTCGGCGGCCACCGGTCCAAACATCTCCTGATCCAGGGCCAGGAGGGTCTTGCCGCGGTTGATGCTCTTGTTGCGTTCAATCATATCTGCACCTCTTTCGGATGCAAAATTAGCTTACTTGACGTGCTATTTTACCCCTGATTTTATGGTCTAAGCGCAACAATCTTGCGAGAAATCGATGGCACCTTCAAAAAGCATCCAACTGGACGAATTCGACCTCGCCATTCTCGAGGAGTTGCAGGTCAACAACCGCACATCGCTTCAAGAGATCGGAAAATCCGTCAATCTGTCGGCCGCCGCCGTGCAGCGACGAGTCCGGCGGATGGAAGACGCGCGCGTTATTCAATCCAACGTGGCAATTGTTGATCCCGCCAGCGTTGGGCGTCCCATTACGATTGTCGTGGAAGTACAGATCGACAGCGAACAGGCGGATCTGATGGATTCGGCGCGCCGTGAGTTCGCCGCCGCGCCTGAAGTTCAGCAATGCTACTACGTGACAGGTGCTGCGGACTTCATCCTCGTCCTCACCGTGTCGACCATGGAAGAGTATGAGCAGCTCAGCCGCCGCCTGTTCCTCGAAAACCGGAACGTGAAGCACTTCAATACGTTTGTCGCGATGAACCGCGTCAAGACGAGTCTGAGGGTGCCGCTGATACCGGGCAAAGGCCTTTGAAATTTTTGCCGACGCCAAATCTTATCAACGCTTCTAAGGGAAATACCCGCACAATAGGCCCGCTCACAACTCTCGCCGATGCCTTCAAGCACGATCGTCATATAGAGACCGGGCTTCATGATCCCCTGTGTGCGAAGATCGTTCGGCAGGTGCAGATCGCGCGGATTAAGAATGCAGCTGGGATTATCAAGCCAGATCATGCTTTGGGAAAATGTGTCTTCAACAGGTGAGAGGCCAGTTCAGAGCTATTTGAAATTGAGGGGCGGCGTTCTTCCACCTATGGAAACAGCCCGCGCGTCGTCTTTGCGGCGCGTACGCGCTCCACGCCGATGGCCATGGCGGCCGTCCGATTAAAGATCTTGTCGCGTTTCGCGCGCACAGCCATCTGATCGAAAGCTCGATCGAGAATCTGATATTCACGCCGCATCACCTCTTCTTCTTCCCAGAAGAGCTGTTGCAAATCCTGCACCCATTCGAAATAGCTGACCACGACACCACCGGCATTGCAAAGAATGTCGGGTATCAGGAAAATTTCATCCTGGCGTCTTTCGAGCACGAGGTCGGCATCGGGGGTCGTGGGACCATTCGCACCCTCCGCGAGAACCTTGCATTGCAGTTTTTCGGCGATGGTCGCGTCAATAACGCGCTCGGTAGCCGCCGGTACAAGGACATCGCAAGGCAGCGTCAGGATGGTAGATGGGTCGCACATCAGTTCCTTGGAGTAGCCTTGAAGGCTCCCGTGTTCGGTGACATGCCTGATCAAGGAGGTGACATCCAGACCCGTGGCGCGATGCAAGGCACAGGTATGATCGCTGACTGCGATGACAGTCACACCCATTGCTTGCAGTTCTGCGGCTGCGATCGATCCGACGTTTCCAAAGCCTTGAACCACGGCCGTTGCATTGTTCAAGGTGATCGCACGTTCAAGCATCACCCGCTTGGCCAGATGAGCGACCCCGCGGCCCGTCGCTTCCCGCCGCCCCAAGGTCCCGCCCGCACTGACCGGCTTGCCTGTTACGATTTCGGTGACGGTGCGTCCTTGATACATCGAATATGTATCCATGAACCACGCCATCACTTGTTCATTCGTCCCCATATCCGGCGCCATCACATCGACGTGAGGCCCGACAAACGGAATCATCTCCTGCATGTAACGGCGAGAGAGATTTTCCAGCTCCCGTGCGGACAAGCTCAAGGGATCCACGCCGATACCGCCCTTGGCGCCGCCATATGGCAAGCCAACAAGCGCACACTTCCAGCTCATCCAGATTGCGAGCGCGGCAACTTCCCCAAGGTCAACGCTTGCAGCGAAGCGTGTTCCGCCCTTGGTCGGACCGAGCGTCAGATGATGCTGAACGCGATAACCCTCAAAGACCGCGGTCGATCCATCATCGCGATGGACAGGGCATGAAATAACAATCGCGCGCTTCGGCATGAGAAGTCTGTCGCGATCGTCCTTTGGAATCGCCAGATAGTCCGCGATGACACCAAACTGCTTCACAGCCATCTCAAAAACCGGACCGCTATAGACTGTCATCTATGTCGCACCTGTTAATTGGAGGTAGAGGAAGAGCTGGTCACGTCTGCTGAGCGGGCACCGATGGCTTCACGAAAGCATGACAATCGCCGGGAGCGATTCTTCATCCGCACATTAGCAATTCGGGCAAGCGTTGGCTGCGGAATTCACTTCCAGAATTGAGCATGGAGCGCGATGCTGCGCTGCATCCAGCGCTGCAAAGTGCTCTGCAATCATGGAAAACCGTCTGCTACCGGCTGCGGTCGCCCTACCCCGCAATACAGAATGCCACTTCGCGAGACTTCGTCCGGCGAGTAGATATTGCGAAGATCCACAATGACGGGAGTGGCCATGATCGCCGAAGACGTTCACGACTGCTCCTTTATCCTGAAGCGCCGTGATCAGCGGGATGGGCGGTGCATCACGCATGTCGTCGGTGTTTGGCTTGAACACCTCGCTCCATCCGTCACAAACATTGTGCGAATGTCGTCCACCGTATCGACGCCTTGCCGGAAGATAAAGGCAACTCATCGTCTTGAACATCTGATCAAGCCGATACGCCGAGAGACGACCTGCAACAAGCAGAGCCCGTGTTATCTACAGCGGCGTACACGCACGCCATCAACCCACACGGTACGACAAACTACAGCTGGCGGACGGCGAACAACAACGGCTCCCCGAGCTCCAGCGCAACCGGCGCGGTATACACCCTTCGCGCAAACCACCGCACCGGCGTCCGTCGTTCGAATAACCATTGTCCCGGAAAACGCCAGAACGGCAGACGCAATCAGCAGAAATGAGCGCATGGCAAACTCCCAAAGCTGTCTTGTTTGATCCTTGAAGCAAGCGATTTTCTCAAGCCGTCAGCGCCGCTGACTTACTTATTCTCCGCAGCGATTAGGACTTTCTTGCATGCCGCGGTGAGCTTGTCGCTTGATTTGGACAGACAAGCGATAATTCGCCCCCCTCCCGGCTCGACGCCCTTACAGAATTTTTCATAATCACCCATGCAGGCGCTACGCTGCTCGGCCGTCAAATCCTGCGAATACGCAGCTCCGGAAACGCACAGAAGAGCGGCAATCAGTATGACATGTCGCATGTGTATGCTCCCTTTTCCGATTCAGTTGATCCTACGCGGCAGGCAAAGTCCCCATTAAGCCCGCAGTTGCCATGGGGAAACGACAGGCGGAGGTTCTTGCTTCTTTGTCCGGTAGCCGTTGTACTGAGACGATTTGAAATCTTTGATCGGGCAACTGCTCAAAGCCGGCGCATCCGAAACCGGCCACAGTCGTGGGGGAAAACCATGGAGAATATCAGAGCCAAGTGGCTTACGTTCTACGCTGACCATGTCGAACCAGCCTCGAAGGAAATGTTTGGTCACGTCGAGAAAATGATCGTGGCAACATTGGTGATATCGGCAGGTGCACATGTCTCCAGCACTGACCCCGCCATACTTTTGTTCGGCTACTTACGTCACGGCCTCATTGGCCGTGGCGTGGAGTTGTTTGGTATCGTTCTTCTCGTTCTGAATTTTCTTGACGGCTTGTATAAGCTTTCAAAGTTGAATTGGCATATCGCTTACCAAATCGCCATGTCGATCTGTTACATCGTTTTGAGCGTCCGATTGGTCCAGTTGATCCTTGCCTTCCGCGGAGAGTAGCCTGCCGGTTTGGCGATTACTGCGCCGCGAACTGGCTCAGTACATCCTTGCACGCGGGTGACAGCGAACCAGCCCGCACAGCCAGACACTGCACGATACGGCCGCCACCGGGCGCGACGCCTCCGCAAAGCGCGCGAACGTCTCCACCGCAGGCTGATCGCAGGACAAACAGCTCCTCGCGCGGCCGCATCGGCCGCAAAACCAATGCAGGCGCGGGAGCCGCCGCAGAACTTGCTGCCGGTGCTGCGCTCCCCTCGGCTGGAGCGGCAGTGCCGCCGCTAACAGCATTCACAGCCTGTTGGCAGCTCGCCGAAAGTTTCGACTTGTTTTTTTCCAGACAATTCAAAGCCGGTGCGCCCCCAGGCGGGACGCTCGCGCAATTCTTCTGATAGTCGGAGCGGCAGGCGCTGCGTATGGCTGCAGTCTGTGCGTCTGTGGGCTTTTGCGAGGGTGTCGTCGCAGCGGCCTTCGGAGCTGCGGCAGGCGCAGCAGCTTTCGCCGGTGCGGGAGCGGCAGGTGCCGGAGCGGTTTCTGCCTTCGGCGCGGCCGCGGGTTCGATGGCCTTCACCGCTTGCTGACAGGAGCCGGACAGTTTCGACATGTTTTTCTGCAGGCACTGCAACGACGCTGCACCACCCGGCGGTACGCTGGCGCAGTTCACTTCATAGTCCGAACGACACGCCGAGCGGATGGCATTTCGTTGTTCGTCAGTAGGTTGCTGGGATATCGCTGACATTGCCGTCGCCAGAACGATCATTACAGAGAGCGACCATAGCGCTGCCACACGTTTCAACGTGTCAGTCATTTGAAGAAATCCCTATCGGCGTCCGAAGGACAATGCCCGCAACAGAAGTGAATTCGAAAAAACTTGTCAGCAAATTCCTAGTTGACGATATCATTTTCTGTTTTGGGTTCCACCGCAAGTGGATTGTTGTTATCCATAGGGCTGCGGACGCAATTTTCCAGCGGAATAATTTCCGCAAGAAATTTTTGAATAGGGCACCGAAATGAGAGCTTCGTGTCCGGCCAGTATTAAATTTCCCGGCGCCACCAGGCGCAACGCATCTGCTATCCCGCGTATTCCTCTCGTCATATTTTCACTGGCCGCGCTAACTGCTTGCGAACAGAATAGTTTCGTCCCGCCGCCGCCGCCGAAAGTCGATGTCGGCGTTCCCGTGCAGCGCACAATCACGCGGTATTTAACAGCCACCGGCAACACCGCTCCATTCAAATCAGTCGATCTGGTGGCGCGCGTACAGGGTGTCCTTCAGACAATCAGCTACGAAGACGGCGCGTTCGTAAAACAGGGTACAACCCTGTTCACGATCGAGCCTGAAACCTACAAATTGAAACTTGAGCAGGCGCAGGCCGCCGAGGCCGGTGCGCAGGCCTCGTTGAAGCAGGCAGAAGCCGATTTCAAACGTCAGTCGGACTTGGTCACCAGACAGATCGTCTCGCAGGCAACGCTAGAACAGTCCACATCCGCGCGTGATAACGCGCAGGCCAATCTGCAACAGGCTCAGATCAACACCAAGATTGCGGCCGTCAATTACGGCTACACCAATGTGACGGCGCCGTTTGACGGGATCGTCAGCGCGCACCTTGTTTCGGTTGGAGAACTGGTGGGCGCCGCCTCTCCAACCCAGCTCGCGACAATTGTCGCATTCGATCCAATCTACGTAAACTTCAACGTCAACGAACAGGACGTTCTACGCATACGCGCGGCCGCCGCCAAAAGAGGGCTGACACCGAAAGACCTCAAAGACACTCCCGTCGAAGTCGGTCTACAGACCGAGGCTGGTTATCCGCACACGGGTAAACTCGACTACGCCTCGCCAACCATCAACCAGGCAACGGGCACACTTGCGGTACGCGGGATCTTTCAAAACACTAGCCGTGTGTTGATTCCCGGATACTATGTGCGCGTCCGCGTTCCGCTCGATAAGCAGGATGCCCTGCTCGTTCCCGATGTCGCGCTCGGCAGCGACCAGGCGGGACGATATGTCCTTGTTGTCAATAAGGAAAATGTCGTCGAGCAGCGCAAGGTTCAGACCGGGCCTCTCGACGGCGAATTGCGCGTGATCGAGAGCGGCCTCAAGGCCGATGATCCTGTCGTTATTGCCGGCCTGCTTCGCGCAATCCCCGGTCAGAAGGTCGATCCTCAGCTACAAAAGATAGACCAGCCTCGCGCTTCGGCGAACTAGGGACCGAGGACGGCCATGATCTCGAAATTCTTTATCGAACGGCCGGTGCTCTCAAACGTCATCGCGATCCTGATGATTTTGATCGGCGGTGTTGCGCTGTTTAGCCTGGCCGTTGCGCAATATCCCGATGTGGTTCCTCCTACTGTGCAGGTCACAACGCGCTACCCCGGCGCCAGCGCCAAGACGGTCATTGACACCGTGGCACTGCCAATCGAGCAGCAGGTCAATGGTGTCGAGGGCATGCTTTACATGCAGTCCTATAGCGGCGCTGACGGAAGTTATACGCTCACAGTGACATTCAGGATCGGCACCAATCTCGACTTTGCGCAGGTGCTGGTTCAGAACCGGGTCTCCAGCGCGCTGTCGCAGTTGCCGCAGTCGGTTCAAACCCAAGGCGTCACGGTTCAGAAGAAATCGACGGCAATTCTTCTGTTCGTGACACTGACGTCGCCGAATGCCACCTACGACAGCCTCTATCTGAGCAACTACGCCACGATCAACATCCGGGATGAGCTCTCGCGGCTGCCCGGTGTCGGCAGCGTGAACGTCTTCGGCGCAGGCCAGTATTCAATGCGCGTCTGGCTTGATCCGAACAAGCTGCAGGCTCTCGAACTGATGCCGCAAGACGTCATTCAAGCGATCCAGCAGCAAAGCCAGCAGGTCACGGCCGGCCAGATAGGAATGCCGCCGGCACCGCAGGGACAGGCATTCCAGTACACGCTGAATGTTCAGGGCCGGCTGGATGAAACGAGCGAATTTAACGATGTCATTGTCAAGACGGGCAGCAACGGCGATGTCACGCGCGTCCGCGACGTCGGGCGCGTTGAACTCGGCGCCCAGACCTACAGCCAGATATTCTCGCTCGACAAAAAGCCTGCGACCGGGATCGGCGTGTTCCAGTCGCCCGGAGCGAATGCTCTTGAGGTCCAGCAAGCCGTAAAGACGAAGATGACCGAGCTGGCACGCGGGTTCCCGCAGGACGTGCAGTTCGACATCCCGTTCGACACAACGAAATTTGTCTCAGCATCTATCCACGAAGTCTACAAGACGCTGATCGAGGCTGGTTTTCTGGTGCTTGTCGTCATTCTTGTGTTCTTGCAAGACTGGCGCGCCATGCTGGTTCCGGCAACGACGGTCCCCGTCACCATTATCGGTGCCTTTGCCGCGATGGCGGCGCTCGGCTTTACCATCAACCTGTCGACCCTGTTCGCCATCGTGCTCGCGATCGGAATCGTGGTCGATGACGCCATCGTCGTCGTCGAAGGTGCCGCACACAACATCGAACAGGGCATGTCTGGCCATGACGCAGCGATCAAGGCAATGGATCAGTTGTTTGCACCTATCATCGGGATCACGCTGGTCCTGGTCTCGGTGTTCCTGCCGGCCGCCTTCTTGCCCGGCCTGACAGGCCGCATCTATGCGCAATTTGCGCTGGTGATCGCGGCAACTGCTCTGATCAGCGCCATTAATGCTGCGACCCTGAAACCCACGCAGTGCGCGCTGTGGCTCCGGCGTCCGGTTCCGCCCGAGCAACGCAACTGGTTCTATCGCGGCTTCAACCTGGTCTATGACCGGATCGAGAAAGGTTACACCTCGTTCATCGATCGGATGGTCCGGCACAGCAATGTCTCGGTGGTCGTCGCGCTGATCCTGATTGCCATCGGCGGCTATGGTCTCTCCCGTGTGCCGACCGGATTTATCCCTATAGAGGACCAGGGATACCTGTTGGCTGCCGTGCAGTTGCCGGACGGCGCTGCGCTGGACCGCACCCAGCGCGTCCTCGATCAGGTGACCGAGATCGCCGGCAAGACTCCTGGCGTCTCACAGATCATCAGCATCGCCGGCATATCGGCGCTCGACAACAGCTCAAGTCTCGCCAATGCTGGCGTTGCATATCTCATGCTGAAGGATTGGGATGCGCGGGGCCCCGGAGAAGATCTGCGATCGCTCGTTGTCGGGCTGAACCAGAAGCTCGAAGCGATACCGGAGGCGCGGATTTTTGTGCTTCCGCCCCCGCCTATTCAGGGCATCGGTAATGCCGCCGGCTTCGCCATGCAGGTTGAACTGCGTGACGGCAACTCCGATTTCGGCAAACTTCAAGCCGTCACCCAGGCGGTCGTCGCCAACGCCCAGACACAGAGCGCGTTGCAACGCGTCAGTTCGCCGTTCCGCTCCATGGTCCCGCAGTTCGACGTCGAGGTTGACCGGATCAAGACACAAACGGTGCATATCACGACCGATCAGGTGTTTTCCACATTGGCGGCCTATCTCGGGTCGTCCTATGTCAATCAGTTCAACAAATTTGGACGCACCTTTCAGGTCTATGCGCAAGCCGACGCCCAGTTTCGCCTGACGACAAAGGACATCGAGAATCTCACGATACGCAACTCGCAAGGCGCGATGATACCGCTCGGCACGATCGCAACGGTCACACCGGCGGTAGGTCCCTCCCTCATCAGCCTCTACAATCTCTACCCGTCCGCCACCATCATTGGACTGCCGTCACAGGGCTACAGCTCCGGCCAGTCCATCACGCTGATGGAACAGATCGCCGACAAGACCTTGCCGCCTGGCACGGGCTATGAGTGGACCGCGATGTCGTATCAGGAAAAAGCCGTCGGCAGCCAAATCTACTACGTGTTTGGCCTCGCCTTGCTGCTGGTCTATCTGGTTCTGGCTGGCCAGTATGAGAGCTGGTTCGCGCCGATTGCGGTCATTCTGGCGGTGCCGTTATCTCTGCTCGGGCCGATGGCAGTCCTGACGGGACTGAGGATCGAGAACAATCTCTATACGCAGATCGGCCTGATCCTTCTGATCGCCCTCTCGGCCAAGAACGCCATTCTAATTGTGGAAGTTGCGCTCGAACTTCACGTCCGGGATCGCAAGCCGCTGCTGGAATCTGCTGTGGAAGCAGCACGGGCGCGGTTCCGGCCAATCCTGATGACGTCGTTTGCCTTTATCCTCGGTGTGGCTCCGCTGGTGTTCGCGACCGGCGCCGGCGCGAGCGCCCGCAAGTCAATCGGCATTACCGTGTTCAGCGGAATGCTCGCTTCGACCTTCCTTGCGGTTCTGTTCGTTCCAACATTCTTTGTCGTGATACAGCGGCTAGAGAACTGGCGCGCCGAACGTAAGGCAAAGAAGGCCGTCGCACAGCCGGCCGCAGTAGGGCCCTAGCCGCCCGAACCGTCGTGCTTTCACGGACCTGCCTAGGTTAAATGAAAATCGTGTTGATGCGTGTGAAGTTCTGCCGACGAACTGAGCCGGGTCGTTATCCCGTGATCGTCATGGCTGGTGAAAAAGTCGAAGCTTGTCATGGCTTGAACAAGAGTAGCCACATTAACCCCGTCACCAGACCAGGATCTATCAGACTGCATAAGGTCGGATGTCGACTGAACGTTGTGGTCAGTATTGCGGCCGAGGTCCGATCTGAAATCGAAGCTGTCGCGCTGATGAGAGTTACTGTTCCAGGAAAATGCGTGGCTTGAAAAACTATGGCTATGGTGAGACGAACTGCTCTGGCTTGAATAATCGGTTGCCACGCGAGACAGGCTGGTTTGTAAATCCGTAGAGATAGGACGGCCTGGGTCAAAATCTGTCGGAGCGGGGATCTGGGCTGATCCGTGCGCTCGCACATCAATCGCGCCGCTTCCGTGGCTCTCGCTCGGCGATGACTCATGCGAAGCATGTTCTACTGAGGATGATGAACCCACCTCCCTCGACGAATTCGAGTGATCATCCCTCTCCTGCGGGGGCTCCCTCGAGCATCTTTCGTTGCAACCGGCTGAATCCACCTCTCTTAGCTCGGACTTGTGGTGATCTTGTTCCTGACTATCGGAAACGACGTCGCCGGTTCCTGCCGACAGCTCACGGCTGTCGCTTGCCAGGATGATATCCTGGTCGTTTCCAGAAACTGCATCAATCGGACTGTCATCGAAATAGTGATGGTGGTGGTGATGATGATGGCTTTCCGCAATTACGAGGTCAAACTGGTCAACCGCGGTGGCGTTGTGCTCGTCACTCGCGATGACCTTGATATGGATAACGCATTCCTCGCCCTTCGGCGGCGTTCCCGAAAATGTCATCGACACAGGATCAAACGTGAGCCAGTTCGGAAGCGGATCGCCATTCGCTAACGTCGCGCGGAACGTCAAAGTATCGCTGGCATCGAGATCGGCGAATACACAGGCCGGGATGACATATTCGAATCTGCAACCTTCCTTGGCCCGCTGGTCCGGAATCGGATGCTCGACAGTTGGCTTATCGTTCAATCCGTTGATGGTCAGCGTGAGCGTTTCCGGAACAGCAGACGATCCAGGCTGGCTCTCGAAGCCAATCGTATAGATTGCCGATTCCCCAACACCCAGAAACGCGAATTGGCTCGCATCATAGTTCACGACGCCCGTTGCGGGATCGACATGCACCAGCCTGGCGAGATCGACGCCCTGAGGTGTCGGCACCGTACTTTCCACCCCGGTAACGGTGGCGGTGCCCGGCACGTATCGCCCCGCCGATTGATCGACGACCTGTCCATCGACCGAAACCGTGACCTGATCGCTGATGGCAAAGTTTCGTTCGACGGGTCCTTGCGATGCCTGGACGTCCACCACGTTTGCGACTGCGATCGCGCGCACAACCGGAGGCGGGGGCGCTTCAGGGAAAATCAAGAGATCCTGCGCCGTCGCGATAACCGGTATGATGGCGACACCGCTTGCAAGAGCGATTAACCCTGGCACACCGGATTCGACTCCCCGGCCAAAGGAATTACTGGCAAAACTTGCCAGCGGGTTGGCGCTGGAGCCGGTTTTTTCGCCTCCCGGGCCGTCCGGATTGTAGTTGGGGTAGTAAATCTTGAAAACCTGCTGAATGAGGCTTTTCTCGCTTTGGATATCGGCAAGCGTTTTGAGTTGATCAACAGCGGAGACGGGTTGTCCCGCGCCGAGCGGCGAGACGATTGTTACAAGGCCGGCCTGAGACACCACCTTGAGAAGTTCTCCGGTCGCCTTGTCGTAAAGATGAAACGATCCGATTTTTCCATCCGGCTCTCTCAATACCGAGAATTTGCTCGGTCCATCATCCGAAGCGATTTCCACCATAATCGCCGTGCCACGGATGCCCATCGTGGCAACCGGTGTTTCGACGCGCATGTTCCCGAACTTCGCGGTATGCCCGGCGACGAGGGTAATCGTTCCTTGTATCAAGCTTAAAAGCGACGAGTTGGACGATCCGTTTGGGTCATACGTCATCTCATCCAGGACGATGCGCGCATTCGATGCGAGACCAAGCGCCGTGCCGTCAACGAAGCTGATTCCGATCGTGGTATCCGGTCCGGTCTGGACGACGTCTCCCTTGAGAAGCTTGTCACCCTGCTTTAACTCGACAGGAACGCCATTGCGCGTAACCACCGCGGTACCGCTCACTTTCGCGACGTTGCCCACAGCAGGTACCGCACTTGCGATCTGGTCAGCTTGAGCATATTGGGCCCTCGCCGTCATCGCTTCAATTACGCGACCCGACAGGCTCGCTCCTTCTGGAGACATCAGCGGCGCGCGATGATCGCCCTTGAAATATTCCTGAACTGTAACGCTTTCGATTTCGTTGGAAATGATCAGATCAATGCCGACCCTGTCATAATTTCCGGAAAATAGAAGTTCGGAATTCACAAAGGCTGCCGGCGAACATGCGGCGGGACATTCGATTGAGTTCGCAGCGAACACAAATCCGCCTGAAATTGCGGTTCCGGCCAACCCTTGCATACTGAGATTGCTACTCATGTGGGTTCTGTTGCCTCGATTTCATGCCATCCCTGGCTATGCCGTTGCTGCTTCGCCTTGCTCCATTCTGCCGTTGGTGACGCGCCGTACTTTCGGCTCGCGACCATTCAGTTTAGGAGCACTCTCAGTCCTACCAAGAGCAGTCACGAGCGCCGCATTGACGTCCTCGATCCGGCCAAGTTTGACGAGTATCGCCGCCAGGTTCGCGAAAGCCTCGGGCAGATCCGGCTTTAACCGAATGACCTCCCGATAAGCGTTTACGGCATCTATATGATGTCCCAGCGCATCGCACGATTGAGCAAGACAGAACCACGGTTTGTAAATTTCGGGCCTGATCGCCGTGAGTGTCTTGAAAATCCGTTTCGCGGCAGCATGATCACCCTTGCTGGCCAGTAATTGACCGAGCCGATGAATCGCGTCCGCATTCTTCGGCTCCACATCCATGACTTGCCGGTAGCCGTGTTCGGCTTCCACAAGCCTGCCTTTCTGATGAAGCTCGGTTGCCTCTTTCAAAACATCGGGAATGGTTCGCTGATCGATCTTGCCGCCGAGATTCAGTCCGTTCTTGGTGCCGACCATGACGTACCGGATACGGCGCTCTTTCACACCGAATGAGTACTTGTAGGGCTCATTGCCACGCAGGAAGTCATACTCGGTGAACCCGTTGGCGATCGCATGCCGGATGCTGTGGGAATGCAAGATCACACCCGGCGGCGGGCCGTCGAAGGTTTCGTCTCGCCCGGTCATATAAAACAGGAAGGCATGCTTGCGCCGGTCGATCAGCGTCGCGAGCGCAGCAAGCGGCCGATCTTCCTTCCAAAGTGTCGGCAGGAACAGCAGACCGGCCCTGAAGCTGCGCGTCAGCATGGCCCGGTTCGAACGTATCAGCGTGTGAACGAGATCACCCTTGCGCGGTGTCCACTTGATCTCCCAAAATCGCAGCAACGTATTGAGGTCCCGCTCAATCGTCTCTGGCGTTGCCACGGTGATGCGATACTCGCCGGTTTCGTCGACGAGCCTCAACAGACGCCTGATCTTCTGTCTGGTGTTGGAACTCAACATATCGAGATATGCGTTCCAGTCCGGCGGAAGTGCCGCGAACGGACAGAGATTGTTGTCGATGTTATCGACTTTACCGATACGATTGATTTCACTGGTCTGGAAACCGGCTTTCGGAAAATGCGCCAGAAGAAGCCGAATGCGCGGCTCCGACATACGAATGTTTTCGAGATTGAGACGTGCCCAGTTCATCCGCTTCAGGTGCCGGGCAAATGCGGGAATGACCTGATGCTCCGCTCCGGGGGCGCAAAGAATGCCGGTATAGTCGGCCGAGAAATTACCGGCCATGTTCAGCTCATTGTGAAAACGCGCATTCTCCAATTTGGTTTGGATCCGCATCGGCAGGAAGGCCACATACGGGGCGTCTGCCTTCTCGCTCGTTTTCGCGCCAAGGACAAACCAGGGGGTGGAGATCTGCCCTAGCCAGCCTGAAAGCCATTTCCAGGACATGAACAACTGGGCATCCGGGTCCGCGTCATAGACTGCGTTCCAGTTCTCTTCCAGCCGGGCAAAATCCGGCAATGTGTCTATGACATCAATGCGCACAGGATGACCTCGCTTGTTATGCTCAATACCTCAAATCAACGCCTCAACCTTCCTAAGCAAACCTCATTTAAGACCGTAGACGCGCTTTCTCATCGCTCGCGGAACGCGCGCGTCATACTGTCGTGGATCGGCTTCACGATGTACTGGAAGAACGTTCGTTCAGTCGTCTTGACGTAGACTTCCGCCGGCATACCTGGCGTCGGGCTGAAACCCGGAATTGCGGCTGCTTCCTCATTATTCAGCTTAACGCGGATGATATAGATGTCGGTCGGTCCAACTTGTTGGGATTTTTTCTCGTCGGCCAGCGTATCGGCTGAGAGATAGATAACTTCACCCGATATCATCGGAGTAATGCGCTGATTGAGAGCGCTGAGTCGAACCGTTGCGTGCTGCCCATGCCTGACGCTGTCGATGTCCTGCGGGCGCACGCGGGCTTCGATGATAAGCTCATCCTTGAGTGGCAGTATTTCCATGATGTTCTTGCCGGCTTCGATCACGCCTCCTTGCGTGTGATACCGCAACTTGACGACCACCCCTCTGACGGGCGCCGTAATGCGAATGCGGTCAAGCACACCCTTTGCACTCAGCATTCGCTCGCGTACATCGACCAATTCGCCCCGCACCTCATGCATTTGCTCCACTGCGGTCTTGATCGCGGTCTTCTTGACGCCGTTGATCTGTTCAAGAGCCTTCGCGATGCGCTCTTTGGCGTCGCCGATATCGCCCATGATCCGGCCGACCTCTCCATCAAGGTTCGCTTGCGACCTTTGCAGTAGCAGAACCTCCGGCTTCCTTACCAAGCCGGTCTTCAGGAGATACTCCTTAGCTTCAATCTCCTCCTCGATGAACTTGATCTGGCGGCGGACACCGTCAAGCTGAATTCTGGAACCCTGAATTCTTTCGTTCAGCGCGTTGATGCCTTCATTGATCCCCGCGATATCGCTGTTCATATTATTCCTGCGGGCTGTGAAGGTCAGTTTTTGACTACCCAGTATTTCCTTCACTTCGGGCTCATTCATCGCCTGAATCAGTTCATTTGGAAACGCGATCTCATCGGCTTCGCTCATTTCGGCCTGCAACCGGGCATCTATCGCCGTCAGTCGCATGCGGCGGAGAAACAGGCGACGCAGCTCGGCGCGCGGAGCGGTTTCATCCAGATCAACCAGCAACTGTCCCTGCTCGACGATATCGCCCTCGCGCACGTAGATTTCACGTATGACGCCGCCTTCGAGGTGTTGAATGATCTTGTTTTGGCCTGTTGCGACAAACACACCTGACGCGACAATGGCGCCGGCGATCGGAGCCATATTGCCCCATACGCCGAAGCCCATGACCATAACCGCCATAATGAGCACACCGCCAATCGTCGGCAGGCGTGTCGACCGCGGCAGTGAATCGTACCAAGTGCCTTCAGCTACCTGCCCCTGAGCAGCGAGTTTTTTGCCTGACACCACAGCACCTCGATTCCTGTTAAATCAGATCTTCCTCATCAAGAATTCAGCATTGGCGGCCCGTCACCGCCGCTTGGTTTGCGTCCGGAAATGAGCGGGATGATCTCGTCACGCGTCCCGAACGCCTGTACCGCACCATTGTTAAGGATCATGATCTTATCGACGCTCCTAAGAAGCGCGGCACGCTGCGTGATCGTCACGACCGTTATCTGCTTCTCTTTTGCACGAATGAGCGCCTTGGCCAGCGCTCGCTCGCCATTCGCATCTAGATTTGAATTTGGTTCATCGAGAACCATCAGGCGCGGATTGCCATAGAATGCGCGCGCGAGCCCAATTCGCTGCCTTTGACCGCCGGACAACGGGCTTCCGTCCATGCCGACAATGGTTTCATAGCCCTGTGCGAAACTCGATATCATCTCGTGAACGTCGGCTGTTTCTGCCGCGTCGAAGATATCTTCATCGATCGCATCCTGCCGCATGCGTGCGATATTCGCCTTGATGGACGCGGGGAAAAGCTGGACGTCCTGTGGCAGGTAGCCGACGCTTTCGCCGAACTGACGCGTGTCCCAGTTCCGAAGGTCCATCATGTCCAGGCGCACATTGCCGGCCGTTGGGATAATTGAACCCACAAGCATGCGCGCAAGCATGGTTTTTCCGGTTCCCGAATCGCCCACGATCGCCAGCGACTCTCCGGGTTGTAATTGGAAGCTGATCCCGTTCAGGATGACTTTCTTGGTAGGCGGCGGAACGTACAGAATGCGCTCGACGCTGAGATGACCCTGCGGGCGCGGAAGCCGTAACCGGTCCAGGTTCAGCGGTGAATTTTGCAGAAGGGCTTTGACACGCCCGTACGCGGAACGTGCCTGCACAAAGCCGCGCCACCCCTCGATGGTCCCTTCCATTGGAGCAAGAGCGCGGCTCGCCACGATCGAGGCCGCGATGATCATGCCGCTGGTCAGTTGGCTCTCCAATGCCAGCCACGCGCCCCAGCCCAGAATCGCTATTTGTGTGCAGAGGCGCAGGAATTTCGAAATTCCCGTCATCATGATGTTGAGATCTTGCCCGGCGACCTGCGCCTTCAAAGACTCGACCGTTTCGTGGCCCCAGACCTGAACGCCCTCCGGGATCATGCCCATGGCATTGATGACCTGAGCATTGCGCGCCATCGCTTCTGCCTGAAGGTTGGCGCGGGTCCCAAAGGCATTCGCCCGTGTAAACGGAATGGCAGTGATCTTTTGATTTAGTATGGCGACAGCCATGAGCGCCAAACCGGACGACAGAACGATCAGCCCGAGTTGGGGATGGATCAGAAAAACAACCGCGAAGTACACAGGAGCTACCGGCGCGTCGAACATCGTCAGCAGTACCGGGCCGGTGATGAATGCGCGCAGATGCTGAAGGTCCGCAAGTGTCTGAAACTCACGACTCGACCCACCCTGTGCTGCTTTCGCAGCTGCGCTTAAAACAGGACCGCCCAGCCGCGCTTCGGTTTCGACTGCAACGCGCATCAGGATAATACGGCGCATCATATCCATCAGCACGTGTGCACCAATCGCCACCACCACGATCATCGACAGCATGACAAGCGTGTCGGTGCTTCTGCTCGTCATGACGCGATCCGACATGTTGAAAAGGTAGACGGGGATCGCGAGGACGAGAAGGTTGACGGCGATGGAGAATATCCCGACGGTCACAAGGTTGCGCCGCGCGTTGGCGAGGCCTTTGCCGAGAACATCTCGGAATTCATTATCGCTGGAACGCTTATGCAAGGGTGTCGAACCGCCGCCTCCACCGCCTCCCCCGCCGTTCGACGCTCCGTTACCTCCACCCCCGCCTCCATTCACTACGGATGGGACTGGTGCACCGGTGCTGACAGGTGAGCCGCTTGCCGGTGGACGCGCATCACTTTGCGGTTCTGGTGGTGTCTTAGCCACCTCCGGTGGCGCGGGATCGTCGGATCGCTTGGCTACGCTGTCTGCCGCGGACAGGGCTTTCTGGATTGAAACGGCGGCTCCGGACTGATCTTTCGCCAGTTCGGAAGCTTCCTTATGCGCCACATCGTTTGTGCCGCCTGGCGTATCGTGACGGGCGGGAAAAGGGACAACCTCCGCAGTGCGCAGTTTCGCGCTCTCTTCGTCGGTCAGATGCACAGACGTACTGGCCCTAATGTGAGGTTCGTTGTCGCCCCGTGTCATGTACCCCAGCCTCCACAACGCCGATCTGGTTCAACTCGATGACTTCGTTTTCACAGCACCTTTACCGTTCAGTGCATGACACTTGCTATTGGATCCTCGTGCACCGGCGTACTTAGTACCGGCTGCGCCACCGGCGCTTCCTCCTGACTATCGTTGACGAAAGCGATCAGCTCCGGAATCAGGGCCTGTGCATCGTGATTCAGCACATGACCTTTGTCGTCCGGCAGGAGATTTGCCTGCACGAGGATAGTATCGCCGTATACCTGACCGTTGACGAAAGTGTTGGTCGCACCAACATCGATAATTGCGACGTCATTGGAGAGAAGATTCTTGCCGCTAGTAACGGACTGGGATTCGAGGCCATCTGTGTCACGGGCGACAGCTGCAGCTGACGGCGGATCGAGAAACTGCATGACCATGTTGACGTCGGAAACGACATTGGTCTGCCAGACGGCGTTGACGTCGTAGTAGTCACCCTTGACATACAGCACGTTGAACTCGCCACCAGATCCGTCCACGAATTTCCCGTAAGAAGGATCGAGAGTCGTCGTGCCGCCTCCAACCGCAGACACGAGACTTTCGAGATTGTGGTTCATCGCCTCGAAATTGTCGTCACCATAATTCTCGATTGTCGCTTTGTTGTTCAATTCGTTCTGGCCCGACACCACCGACTGTGACGGATCTGTGCCTTCCCCGAACATTTTGATATAATCATTGTTCAGCAGGAGATTGTTCTGGAAGATTACATTCATGCCGTGATAGGCGCCGGCAACGATGATCAGATCGTAGTGAATCGATCCGTCGAACACTTGGGCCAGATTGCCCTGCTCATTCCCGCCGCTATAGAGCTCATAGTGCGAGTCCGCGCTTTTCTGAACAACGATATCGTTGTCGAGCAGATAGTTCATCTGAACGATTGTGTGAACACTGTAGTAGTTTCCTTCCACCACATCGACGTTCCATTGCGGTCCGGCGAAGGTGGCTTTCAGGTCCGCATAAATCCCTGGATGCTGGACGAAGTCGGCGATGTTGTCCGTAACATTATCTCCCTTCGCGATCGAAAGCCGGTCACCTCCAGCTGTGTCGATATGATCGTGATCAACGATCGAGTTGGTCTGGAAGATCGCATTGGTCTTGAAGTAATCGCCCATCACGATCATCGAGCGTCCGGATTCGCTCAGATCGACGATCAAGCTGGCGTTCCAGCTATCGTTGGCTCCTGTTGTAGCCCATTGCCCTAAGCCGTTACCAAGATCCGGCGCGGGCTCGGGTTGCGGAATGGGCGTCTGGTCGGGCGGCGGCGGCGCCGGTTCCTGCAAGACACCGTTCAGATAATAGCCGGGCTGAACTGAGTGCGCGCCCGGCGCGCCATCCTGAGAAACCTGGTCTTCGTTGTGCGCCGTGACAAATTCCGTGATGCCGGTTCCATTCTGGGGAATCCACCATTCTTTCGGAATCTGGTCGTTGGCTTCGTCTGCCATCCTTTCAAGGATGGTTTGGCTGTGCTCTGCGATCAGAGTAGATTGGACGGTAATGAGCGCTGTGTCGCAACTGCAGGCGACGCTGTCGCCATAGGGCGAAACGAGAAGACTATCGTTGTCCAGCAGGAAGTTGTGCTGCTTGATCTCTAGCTCGGTCTGCTGGCCGCCTTCCTGATACTGGACGGTGATCTTGTGCTCTATTCCTCCGCCTCCACCGCCGGCGCCGCGAGGTGCAATCAATCGTGGAAGCCCACCCGGCCCATCAGAATCCATATCTGCTTCTGGCAGTAGTGGATTGGGCGATCTTATCGGGAAGATGCGGGGGTTATGAAATTCGTCAAAGAGTCCGGGTTCCGGAGTCTTTAAACCCTGACTATCGAGGGGATCGAAATCCGGATTGCTTTCATAGTTTGGACGCGGCGTAACATAGTCGTCTTGCTTGCTTCGGTATGCAGCCGGGTCGTAGTCGATGCGATCCCGCGCGATGTCATTTATGATCTGCAGATAGCCAGCGAAGTGCCAAACGACTTCGGTTATGCCGCCGGGTACCATGGGAGCCTCCTATGTCAGGCTCAAGCAAGCGACGATCCTGCGGGGTTAGCCGCGACAACAAATCGTTTTAATATTTGAAGATCGTGAGGATAACCCGCGCGGCGGACGCCGCGCGGGCCATGTATTAGGTCATCCCAAATTATGGGAGTCAGTCCAGTCATCGCCGGCAATATTCGCCGTGACGCTGTTGAACTGGATGTTCGCACCCTGCGTAATGGTCTGGTTGAAAGCGTCCTGCGTCAGAGCGGCGTCGGCGCTTGCAATTGCACCCGTCGCGCTGTTGCCGGCCACGTCGTCGATCTTCGAATCCATCTTGACGTCGCCGCCCTCGATCTTGGCATCCATCGAGAAGCCGTGGCCATCTTCGCCACCCTTGAAGGACACCTTCGCGTCGCATACCGAGTCATTGTCCACCAGGTTGTTGACCTGATCGAGGTTGAACTGGTTTCCATTGCCGTCGATCTTCTGGTTCACCACGTCCGGCATGATCACCGAGCCGTGAACATCGCTCAGGCACGACAGATCGATAACCGGGCTGCTGAGGCCATCGGCGCTGAGATCGAGATCGACCTTCACGTCAACGTCAACATTGACCTTGTTGTCGATGGTGTTTTCGACCTTGTTCTCGACCTTGTTGTCGAGGCTGTTATCGACGCTGTTTTCGGTCTTGTTGCTGACCTTATTGTCCAGATCGTTGTCGATCTTGTTGTCATTGCTGTTGCTGTTCTTGTTGTCGTTCTTGTTGTCGTTATCGCTCTTGGAATCAAGAGACTGAACAGCAAACTGAGCCTGTCCCTGTCCCTGGCCCTGAAGCTGGCCCTGACCCTGAAGCTGTGCCTGCAAATTGGCCTGCTTCTGGTCTTGATCCTGGTCTTGCTTCTGGTCTTGGTTCGGATCGTTCCGCTTTGGCTTTGGCTGATAGTGACCCATGACGAACTCCTATGGGGTAAGGAGCATCGTGGTCGCCTCGAAAATCGCTGATCTTCTACGTCTGCGATCGTCAACGCGCTACGATGCGGTTGATGTCGGTCTCCCGACCGCGATCCCCTCGCAATTGTTTGCGAGACTCCGCATCGTCAGCGTTACTTATGTGGAAGTCTGGGAATAGCCGCACATTCGAGCATTACGAATCGTCTTAAGCATTAGACGAACGACACCATTCGATATGATTCCCGCGGTCCCTAAGCTATTCGAGAGTCCCCAAGCTAATCCTTTCGGCTAGCAAGGGTCACCCAAATGGATAGTTTTGCACGTCAGGATTGTTGCAATCGCGTTGCGCACGGCAACAGCCAGCAGGAGAAGCCTACGCGCAGGAACGCGAGAACGCAGCAGCAAAGTAATCAGCTCGGCGGCTTGTCCACCGAAAAGCCCATCGTCTCACCTGCAATCGCGAAACGGCGCAAGCCGTATCAGGGCGATGGTTTGGCCGAACCCAAATGACTTTCCAGCCGCGGCAGGAAATCCCAGATATCGCGGTTGATGCGCGTCATATCTTTTGTCGCCTTCACCATGCTTTTCAGCCGCGCCTCATCCATCGGCTTCATTTCGCCAAACCGAAGACTATCCTTTGTCTGCACGATCCGCATCGATTGCGTGTGGGTGATCTGGCCACTGGCATCGACGATATACATGCAGTGATTGAATTCGTTACGGACATGGGTCGATTCATTGAATCGCTCAATGATCTTGGAAAGCGCCTTCTCGAGATTCGGGTCCCGGATGGTGATCTTCGCCAGACGCTGAATGAGATCCAGCCGCGCGCGCGTGGTGTTAAGCGTGGCAAAGGTCAGCGCCGCAGATGCCTGATCCGTTCGTAAAAGGAGCATGAGAACGTAAATGAACAGACTCTCGTTATTGGTCCAGCTTGAAACCAGATTACCGATCAGCGCCAGAATGAGCGTGCGGCGATCGGCCGACGCAGGCGCCGATGCTGCAAGCGCCTCGAAATCGGGCTTTGTCGGAAGCCGGCTGGACACCATGGACAGGTCCACTCCTGACGGGTCTGGAGCACCGCACGATTATTGATGTATGATCCAGCAGGTCCTTGAACAAAACAAGGGCGGCATTGGCATTCTGACACTTTTTGGAGACCTTGCGGAGTGCAGCGACATGTGGCGCTGGGCCCTAGACCTATCCAAAGTTCGTAGAGCTCACAGGGCCGCAACCGCTGTGATCTCACCCATGGTCGAGAAAAGCCGCCACCGCCTTGGGGGCATATCCGACCTCACATGGTCGGACCCATACATGGTCGGCTTCATGGTCATGTTGATTACCATCGCGGCCAGGATCGAAGCCGGCAAGATCGAGGGTGAGGCTTTGTGTCGCGTACAGGCTAGATCTTGGAAAGACATCACCACGATACGATCCGGGCTAATCGGCGAAGAGGTGCTTTTGTTGAGTACCTCATGCAATCGAGAGTTTGAAACCGGTTGCCGGAATGCATTCGCCTTCGGCTCGATGCTTGTCGGGAATTCAATCCTCTTTGCCGGCGCTGGGACAGGATGGCAGGACCGGCCCCGCGACCTGCAAGAAGCGGATTCGACAATCACAGAGCGGGACGACGTATCAGCTGCATGGGAACGCTTTTTCGATGCGCACGTCAGCGTACGTCCGTGATAATATGGCAGAGCGAGACGCAGCAACTCTCTAAAGTTCCCTTCGTGGAACCCGTTGGAGGACACGTTTGACGTGCATCCAACTTTCAAAACGCAAGTTTGTGCAGCGCGATGACCCCCCACATAAAAACGTTGCAGGATTGCAAAAAAGGGGGACTATACTGAGGATTAAAGGCAAATTGATTAGACCCGCTAAGCATTGCGTTTTGAAATGGAAAGGCCCGTGCGACCACCGAAGTAATGAGTAGGGGCGTATTATGAGTATCACCGGTTATTCAAATTCAACTTCATTCCGCGAACGACAGCGAGCTTTGGACGATTTGTCTGAACAAATTTCTCTCAGCGAATTTCAGAATAATCCCGCTGAACAGAATGCCAGCCGGCGTCACGATACACACTCCAGCGGTCACTCTTTGCAATTCACACTCAAGCAATCCATTTTGAGAAAATCGCTTCCGAGCAGAGCTCGTCTCTTCATGCGAACTGGCGCTGACCACCCTTCTTCACCAGCCGTGCACACCCGTCTAGACTCCGCCTGCAAGCACGAGACGAATTCACAGGACGCACGCCCGCTTCCTCCGCGCCATCGCGCAGATCCCAAAACCACAACCAAGCCCAATGAAATCAGGCATCTCAACGGAGCCAACGAAAAGGATCACAAACCTCCTCCTGTAAAAAAGCCCGGGATCGTCGTGATCCATCAGCGCGCGTTTTTTCGTGACTGTTTCGTTCGCTGTCTTGAAATTTCTTACAGAAGCCATGGCATTTTCGCATTCACAAACATCTTTGAGTGGAGAAACTCGACCGAACAGAATGCTCTTACACCGGCCGTGATCGTATTCTTTGTCGATGGCAGCGGATCGTCCAGCGTCGCCGACCTTCAATTTCTTGAATCCAGCGCCGCCGATATTCCTGTCGTTATCATGTCCGACATCGACGACACGAACTATGTGATGCACGCGCTGAGAAATGGAGCACGCGGCTACATCCCAACTAGCTTACCATTCAATGTTGCCGTTGAAGCTGTGCGCCTGGTGGAAGCTGGCGGAACATTTGTGCCTGTCAGCAGCCTTGAGCTCGATCGCAACAAGCAGCCGGCGGTGTCCAAAACAAGCGAGCTTTTGACAGAACGGCAGATGATGGTCGTCGAAGCGCTCTGTCAGGGGATGGCCAATAAGCAGATCGCCTATGAGCTTGGTATGAGCGAGCATACAGTTAAAGTCCATCTTCGCCACATCATGAGAAAGCTCAAGGTCAGAAACAGGACTGAGGTTGCCGTCCTGACCAAGGATTTCTTTGAAAAGACAAACGATCACAAGTGGCTGGATTCTGGGACCGGCAGCCATAAGGATGTTCAGTCTTCGTGATTGCGCGTGAGCTCGCAAGGTCTTGCCGGAACCGGTCAAGGCCCTGGACCCTCTGGTGAGTCTTTGGCCAGACGGAGCTCAACTAACCGATCTCGCAAAACGGTCTGCCTTGTCGAGCGCGGCCACAAGGCTTTGCTCAGTCACCGCCCCTACAAACTGCTTCAGATACGGCGCTTCGGCGATCGAGCGCTGGGCGATCGTCTGAATGCCATCCTGCCTGTCGCCGGAAAACCCGAGGTCCTTCAGGCTTGTCGGCAGGCCAAGCGTCTTGTAGAACGTCATTATGTCGGCGAGAAATTCTTGTGATCTCTGCTCCAGACAGAGCTGCGTCAGAAGACCGAATGCCACCTGTTCACCATGCAGCGCGCCGTTGAGCGATGGAATGGCCGAGAAGCCACGCGTCAGCGAGTGCGCAATCGACAGCCCGCCGCTTTCAAAACCTAATCCGCTGAGCAGAATTGTCGCTTCTACGATATTCTCAAACGCAGCATCAGGCTCCTTCCGGTCGACCGCCACGAGCGATGCAACCGCATCCCTCCGGATCACCTGATAGCACTGGTTCGCAATTGAAACCGCGAGTTCGGCCGGTCGAGCCTTGTAGAAATTCATGCCGCCAGAATTAAAGCACTGCTCAGCTTCGAACTTCTTCGAGAGTGCATCGCCAATGCCCGCAACAAAAAATCTGCGCGGTGCGCGTGCGATGATCGATGTATCGACAACCACCGCGTCCGGATTGGTTGGCATCAGCCTGACTTCTTTCAGGACATGATCGTCGGTGTAGACGATCGCAAGACGGCTGGTGGGCGCATCGTTCGAGGCGACCGTCGGCACCACGATAATGCCCCCGCCTCGCTGAATCCGGACACCTTTTGCGGTATCGATCGCCTTGCCGCCACCAATCGCGACAACCACGTCTGTGCTTGCAGCACTAGCCCTGCCCGTCATTGCGTCGATCTGGGTAGCAGAGCATTCGCCCGAAAATTCAGCGAACTCTATGCTGTCGGTACACGGCTGCAGCAGTGTTTCGAGTTGCTCACGAAGGACTCCCATCACCGCGACATCCGCCACGACCAGGGGGCGGCGGCCATACAGCGGAACCAGTGCCGAAAGCTCATTCAGAGCGCCGGGGCCCTGTACATACCGATGCGGGCCGCCGAAAGCTCGAATGGTCATTGGTCACCCCAGAAGAAGTCACGCTTGCCGCCATCCATGCAGATCAGCGCGCCATTGATAAAAGCGGCCTGAGTGGAGCACAGAAATGCGATCAGAGAACCCACTTCGTCGGGCTGGCAGAACCGGCCGAGAGGGTTTTGCCCAGCGATGATGGCGCGCTTCTCGGCGGAAAAGCCGGCGATCAGCGCGGTCTCGACATAACCCGGCGCGATGGCATTCACGGTGATGCCGGCGCTGCCGACTTCCTTGGCCAGCGTCCGCGTGAAACCAATGACCCCTGCCTTCGCCGCGGAGTAGTTCGTCACACCGGGACGTCCACCCCCGGTGACATTCATCGAAGAGGTATTCACGATCCGCCCGAAGTTCCGCTCGCGCATAAACGGCACTGCATACTTGCTGCACAGGAATGTGCTGCGCAGGTGAGTCCGGACAATGATGTCCCAATCGTCAAGGGACATGTTCTCGGCAAGGCTTCCGAGATGGCGGCCGCCGGCACCCGCGTTGTTGACCAGTATGTCGAGTTGCCCGAGACCGCGGTACGCCTCGCGCACGACCGCTTCCGCGCCAACCTCCTCGGACACGTCACCGATACAGGCCACGGCTTTCGCTCCGTTCGCACGCAGCTCCGCGACGGTGGCATCAGCGGCATCACGGTCGATGTCGTTGATTGCGATCGAACAACCTTCCGCCGCCAGCGCAAGTGCCTCGGCCTTGCCGATGCCGCGCGCCGCGCCGGTGACCAGCGCTGCTTTGCCTTTCAATCCGAGATTCATAATTAGCCTTTTACTGCACCGGCACCGAGGCCTTGAATGAAGTACTGCGTCAGGAGCGCGAACGCTGCGAACAGCGGCAGCGCGATCAGCGTCGAGCCCGCCATGATCTCGCCCCACCGCAAATCGAATGAACCGACCATCGAAGCAAGCCCCACCGGAAGGGTCTTGTTGGCATCGCTGCCGATCATGATCAGCGCGAAGGTGTAGTCGGTCCAGGACAGCAGAAACGAGAAGATTGCAACGGTAATAAGCCCCGGCAGCGAGAGCGGAAGAACCACGCGTAAAAATGCCCCGAGTCGGGTGCAGCCATCGACCATCGCGGCCTCTTCCAACTCAAACGGCATGCCTTTGAAGAAGCCCCACAGAAACCAGACGCCGAGCGGGAGCGTCAGTGTCAGGTGCGACGCGATCAGCCCAATCAGCGTGTCGCTCAAGCCGAGCCGCGCAAAGATCGTGAACATAGGAATCGCGATCAGCAGCGGCGGGAACATATAGGCGTAGAGCATCGCGCCGACGATGAGCTTCTTGCCGCGAATGCGCTGTCGCGTCACGGCGTAAGCAATCATCACCGAAAAGACCATGGTCACGACGACCGTGACCACCGCCACGACGACGCTGTTCATGAAGTGGGTCGGATAGTCGGTCAGTTCGAGCAGGTTACGGTAGTATTCCAGCGTGAATGGCCCCGGCATAAGGGAGACCGTGCTGAGCAGACTCGTCGGCTCGCGGAGGCTGGAAATGAACATCCAGTAGATCGGAAACGCCGAATAGATCGCGATCACGATTGCGGAGGCATAGAGGCTGAGCCGGGCGGGGAGCGATTTAACGGCGGCCATTAATCGTCCTCCAGCGGGAAGATACGGAAGTAGAAGAACACGGCCACAGACAGGATCGCGAACGAGATCGTCGCAATCGCAGCACCGCCGCCGATGTCGAACAGGCTGAACGCGTGACGATAGGACAGGATGGCCAGATGTTCGGTGGAGCCGACCGGACCGCCGCGGGTCAGTAGCCAGATTACGTCGAATTTGTTGAACATCCAGATTGCGCGCAGCAATACCACCACGGTGAGGATCGGCTTCAGCATCGGCAAGGTAATGTGGAAGAAGCGCTGAACCGCCGTAGTGCCGTCGACTCGTGCTGCCTCGTAAAGGGATGTCGGCACCGTTTGCAGAGCCGCCAGAAAGCATGTCGTGACAAATGGTGTCCACATCCAGACGCTGACGAGAACGACAGATGTCATTGCCGCGCCTGAGCTCTCAAACCAATTCACCGGCGGCAGGCCCATCGCGGCGATAGTCTTGGTGATAATGCCGATACTGCCGTCCACCATCCATTTAAACGTCAGGATCACGACCACGGTCGGCAAAAGATACGGTAGGATGGACAATCCGCGCACGAAGTTTCGGCCTGGAAACGTCTCGTTCAGGATCAGCGCGAATCCGATGCCAAGCACGACTTGAAGCACGATCGACCCGAGAGAATAAAGCACACCGTTCCAGAGTGCGCGCCAGAACTCCGGTAACTTCAGAATTGCGATGTAATTATCGAAGCCAGCCCACTTCGCTTCGCCGACGAACGAATCAAGCTTGTAAAAGCTCAGGCTGATCGCATACGCCACCGGCGCAACGATCAAAACGAGCGTCACGAGAAGTCCGATCACCAGGAAGGTGTATATCGTCGCCTTCGAACTCAACTTCGTCTTTCCGGGGAAGAGCCCGGCCGGGAGCATCCGGCCGAGCAGTTGGCACACGCGTTTCTTATGATGCCGTGAGCTTGCGCATCTTGTCTCCAGCCGCCTTGACGCATTCGGTCGCCGGCATGTTCTTCAAGACGCGATTTTGCAACATCTCGGGGATCACAAAGCCTTCGAACACCTTACCCGGACGCAGGTCCGGCGCCGGGCCTTCCGTGTCGACGGACGTCAGGATCATCGACTTGTCGACGATGAAATTTTTCATCGTCTCCACCGCATCCTTGTGCTTCTCGATCAGCGGGTGGGCGCGCCAGCGCGCGTCCTCGTAGACGTCGAGGCGTGGCGGCTGGAAGTGCAGCGGCGCGGTGTGCAGGAAGTTGATATACTGGTTCTCGGTGAACCATTTCATGAACTTCATCGATTCACTGGAGTTCGGCGTCTTCAGCACAACCCAGCCGTCATAGCCGTGGTTGACGGCCTTCGCCTTCCCTGCGCTGTCCATGTACGGCGTGATACCGTACTTGGTCGCGAGAGCCGGCGACGTGCGCTCCAACGCTTCAATGATACGGCCCGCATAGGCAGTGTGTCCGACCTTGTCCGAGGAGAAATTGGAGAGAACCTCGCCGAAGCTCGCCTGGCTGGTGCCCGACGGCATGGTCTTGTAAAGGTCGGCGAAGAAATCGAGATAGGCCGCGACCTTCGGAGCGTTCGCCGCGTTGTCGATGGAGACATTCCATTTGTCGTCGAAAAGCTTGACGCCCTCGGCCCACATGAAGCCCGGCGACAGCCAGTTGGTCGCGCCGTTGCTGCCGATCGGGAACAGCGAGCCTGAGCGGCCATCCTCGTTCAGCGCCTGTGAGTTCTTCAGCATCTCGGCCCAGGTCTTCGGGACGCTCAAGCCCTTCTTCTCGTAGAGATCTTTGCGATAGTAGATCCAGGCCAGATTGTAGTCGTAGGGATACCAGTAGACCTCATTCTTGATGGGGAAGAGAATTTTCGGTCCCCACTTGTGCTTGCTGGTCAGTTCGGTCAGCGGCATCAAATGCCCTTCGGCCTGCAGCAGCAGAACGTGACCGACGAATGCGAATGTCGCGATATCATAGGGCTGACCGCCGCGCAGAGACGTCGTCACCTTGGTGAAGGCATCGTCAAGCGGCACCGAGTCAACAATGACTTGCGTGCCTGTCATCCGCTCATACTCGGCACAGGCAACTTTGAGCGCGCGAATGCTGTCGATGGAAGTTTCGGTGTTCAGGAAGCGGATGGTTTTCTTGCCTTGGCCCCATACCGCCGGTGCGCCGAGCGTGCCTGCGGCAAGACCCGCGCCAACTGCTCCCGCTCCCTTGATGAGCGTACGGCGATCGATATTCGATATTCCGTCTTTAGCCATTTCCCTTGTCTCCCCTAGAAATTTCACTGTTGTGAACGTTCATTTTGGTTTCTTGGTCGTCTAAAGTCGCTGCCCCGTTGACTTCGAGAACAGGTGGAGCCGTCCAGCCTGCAGCCGGACGGGAATTCGTTGGCCGAACTTCCAGTTATCGACACGGTCGGTAAGAATACGCAGACGAGCCCCGCTCACTTCTCCGATCGTCAGTGTCTGAGCTCCTAGTTGCTCGATGACGCCGACCTCAAATGCCAGCGCGTCGGGTCCCTCGCCAAGTGCGATATGTTCGGGCCGGATACCGAGCACGACATCCTCGTTGGCCGCTCGGTATTGCTCGGGCAGAGAAACCCGCAGCGCACCACTCTCGAACACGCCATTGGATGCTCGTCCTTCGACGAGATTCATTTCCGGCGAACCGATAAATCCCGCCACAAACAGATTCACGGGGCGATCGTAAACTTCGAGCGGAGCCCCAACCTGCTGCACGTGACCGTCGCGCATGATGACGATGCGATTGGCAAGCGTCATCGCCTCGACCTGATCGTGGGTCACATACACCATGCTGGTGCCGACTTCCTGGTGCAGGCGCGCGATTTCCTCTCGCATCCGGACACGCAGCTTGGCGTCCAGGTTCGACAGCGGCTCGTCCAGCAAAAACACCTCAGGTTCACGCACGAGCGCACGGCCGAGTGCGACGCGCTGCATCTGGCCGCCCGAAAGCTGTTTCGGCTTACGCTTCAGGAATTCATCAAGACCCAGCATCTTTGCTGCGCGCTGGACCCGCATGTCAATCTGCGCAGGATCCATCTTTCGCATCCGCAAACCGAAGGCGAGATTCTCGTAAATCGTCTTGTGCGGATAGAGTGCGTAGTTCTGGAACACCATGGCGATGTTGCGATCTTTCGGCTCCAGCGCGGTAACATCGCGGTCACCGATAAAGAGTTTGCCTGAGGTAATTTCCTCAAGGCCCGCCATCATGCGCAGCGTTGTCGACTTTCCGCAGCCTGATGGCCCGAGGAACACCACGAATTCACCGTCGCGAATCGTCAGATCAACGCCGTGAACGGCGACAACCGGACCGTAAGCCTTGCGAACCTTTTCGAGCCTAATCTCTGACATGCATCACTTGTTCTGACCGGCCACGAAACCGTGGATGCGATGATTGATCGGCGCGAGCGCCTTCTGAATATCGCGGTAAATCGGAAAACCCTGATCGTAGACAGCGGTCCGGGCCGGATCCGGCACCGCCCGCGATACGATTTGAACGACATCGGCCGCCGCACGCTCATCCTTGAAAACGCCAATGCCGACGCCTGCCAGCAATGCCGCGCCATACGAGGCATCAGCGACGGCTGGCAGTTCAACCGTGATGTTCAGCACGTCGGCGACGATCTGTCGCCACAAGGCGCTGCGCGCGCCGCCACCCGTCAAGCGCGCCGTCGAAAATCCAAGACCCTTGGACTTCATGACCTCAAGACAATCCCGCAGGGAATAGGCCACGCCCTCGTAGAGCGCGCGGACAAAATGGCCGCCGCCGTGGTTGAAGCCTGCACCGACGAAATCCGCCCGCAGCAGCGGGTCCCAGTAAGGGCTGCGTTCGCCATTCAGATAAGGATGGAAGAACAATCCCTCTGCGCCTGGCCGCACCGCAGATGCTCGGGTATCCATGGCATCGAAAACTGCGCTGCCGTCTTCACCGTCACGGCGGAAGAATGTATCGCGCAGCCATTTGTGCGCGGACGCGCAGGAGTTGGTAGCGGCAATGACGTACCAGTGGTCCGGCACGACATGATAGTAATTGATCAGCGAGAAGTCTGGCTGGGCCTTGGGCGACAGCACATTGACTGTCGCGGCGGTCGCGAGCTTCACGACCCCCATCCCCTCGCGCACCATGCCCGCGCCAAAGGTCTCCGCTGCGGTATCGGACGTGCCGCAGACCACCGGCGTGCCTTCCGCCAGGCCTGTCGCCTGCGCAGCTTTCGCCGTCACCTTGCCGACAATGGCGCTCGGCTTGACGATCGGCGGCAATGTTGCCATCGGCCAGCCAATCATGTCGCACAGTTCTTTCGACCACTCTACCTTCTGTGCATCCAGCATCAGAGTGCCCAGAGCATCAATAGTATCGGTCTCCCAAGTACCGGTGAATTGCGCGCGCAGCCAATCCTTGGCGACATAAAGCCGCCTGACACGCGCGAACGCTTCCGGCTCATGCGTGCGCAGCCACTGCATCTGCGGCAACGTCCAGGTCGGGTTGGCGCGATTGGCCCCGATCTCCAGAATACGCGCGTCAGCCTTGTCGCGAAGCTGCTGCGTCTCCTCGCGGCTGCGCTGATCGTTCCATAAAATCGCGGGGCGGATCACGTGGCCGTCGGCATCCTCGAGCACCTGCGTGTGAGCGCCGGCCGAGAACGAAATCGCGGCGATATCGGACGCGGGGCGCCCGGACGCTTTCAAACCACAACGTAATGCATCGCAAGCCGCCAACCACCAGTCATCAGGGTTCTGCTCGCTCCAGCCCGGATATGGCGACGATGTCGCGACGGGTGCGGACGCCTCGCTGACCAGCGAACCATCACTCCTGATGATGCTGATCTTGAGCGAGCCCGCACCGAGATCGATGCCGACCAGGAGAGGATCAGACACAGCCATGCGCACCCTCCCCGAATGCCGCGCCGCCGCGCGTCCTGTCAATCACGGCGAATGTCTTTCGCGTTCGGCCCCGGACGCAAACCTAGCTTGCCGGGATTCAGGAGATTGGCGGGATCGAGCGCATCCTTGATTGTCTGGAGCACATTGAGACCCGCGCCGAGTTCGCGCTGCATCCATGGATTTCTGAACAAGCCAGCGCCGTGATGATGCGCGATCGAGCCGCCGTGATCGAGCGTCAGTTCCTGCACCGCATCCCAAAGTCTGGCGTGGATCGGCAGCGCTACCTCATCTGCCATCGGCGGCAGGCGGATCGTCATGTATTGGCATGCGCCTTCGGGATAGACGTGCGACCAGTGCGCGCCGAAATGAACGCCCGGATGAATCTTGCGTACAGCGTTGCTGATCGCGTCATACATAGCGGGGATTGCCGACCAGTTACCGGTCACCTCAATGGTGTCATTGAAATAGCCCGCATCGTGCCACTTCTGCGAGTAAGCGACGTAGCGGTTTTCCTTCCAATGGTGAAACGGAGCATCAGGCCCGATTTCGCCGCCAAGTTCCTTGGCGATCGCCAGCGCCATATCCTGCTCGACTGTGACCAGCGGCTCGCTGCCACTGAACATCATCATGGCCAGATAGGGCCTGGTCTTGAACAATGCGATGTCCTTAGTGCGCTCATCGCTCTCAACCCGATCGTAAAGCCGCACGACGGCCGGGCGCAGTTCTGCTTGCATAATGAGCCGCGCGCAGTCCCAAGCCGCCTGCTGCGTCGGAAACGCCAGCACAACACCGCGCTCGATCTCAGGCTTTTTCCAAATTCGCAGCGTGGCCTCAGTAATAATACCGAAGGCACCTTCACCGCCGATCATCAGATCTCGGATTGACGGACCGACCGAGCGCCGCGCAACCGGGCGCACTTCAAGCGGCGTGCCATCCGGCAGCACGGCTTTCAAACCGGCAACGATGTCCTCGATCTTTCCATAACGGCTGCTGGCCTGTCCTCCACCACGGCAGGCGAGCCAGCCGCCGACGGTGGAAATCTCGATCGACTGCGGTAAATGACCGCACGTGTATCCGGCTTCATTGAGCTGACGCTCGAACTCGGCGCCGTTCATGCCCGCCTGCACGGTCACGACTGCATCGGTCGGGTTGATCGAAACGATTTTATCGAGCCGGCGCGTGTCCAGCATGATCTCACCGCCGAGCGGAATCGCGCCGCCCAGAACACCCGAGCCGTTGCCGTATGGAATGATCGGAGTATTCCGCGACCTGGCAAGCTGAACGACGCGAATAATCTCATCCCCGTTCGCTGGACGCACAACGAGACGCGGCACCGCTCCGGCGAGAGTGCCGGCGCGCTCGCGGAAAACAGCGAATGGCAGGCGATCGCGCGCATAGCCGAGGCGCTGATCGAATGATGCTAGAACGTTGTCATTACCGACGATTGCCCCAAAAGCAGAGACGAGGCTTTCATCGACACGATCGGTTTCGCGCACGGCGGCGATGGTGGTTGCAGTCATGACAGCCCCTTTTCAGAGGCCAAATTCGCCACGCTCACTCGGCGCACTCCCCTGATCGCACTATATTTTCTCGTGATTGAACAAATGGCTTGCACAATCGTTTGTTCAAACGTCTTACAAACGGCCCCTGCGGTCAAGTTAAAATTTAGCGCGGGGCTGGGCCTGTGGAAGCGCGGATGACCAGACCGTCTGGCGCGAGAGGCGCGACCGGTCGCGGCGTACCGCCGTTCAAAAGGTCGATCAGAAGATCGGAAGCAATTTCACCCATCAACTCCGTAGGCATCTTCACCGACGTCAATTGCGGATAAAGCATTGTCGCAACCGGCGCATCGTGCAGGCCCATCACCGATATGTCGCGCGGAATTTGCAGACCCGCTTCATGCAACAGAGCCATCGCACCCGCTGCGGTGACCAGCGTGGCGCCAAGAACAGCCGTCGGCTTCAGTGCAAGAAGACTGCGCATCGCATCCGCACCGCCCTCCGCCGTGTATCCAGCAACGGCGACCAGCTTCGGATCGAACGGAATACCGTGCCGCTTCAATCCGTCGCGATATCCGGCCAGTCGTTCGCCGGCGTTGAACCCGCCGGGACGGCCCGCAAGATGTGCGATCCGCTTGTGACCCATCTGCGCCAGATGATCGACGGCCATTGCCGCAGCGGCGCGGCTGTCGAGCACGACGCAATAAGGGCTGCCCGACAGTTGCCGGTTGAGCAGCACGAATGGCGTATGGGTCGATTCAAGCTCTTCGCGCAACAGGGCGTCATCGTCGAGGCTCGCGACCAGCAGCCCGTCGGCGCGGTTGCCATGCGACAGACGGTGATAGACGGCGTCGGTCGCGCCCGATTCCCGGTGTGCAATCAGCAACGAATAGCCATGCCGTGCAGAGGATTTTTCGGCACCGCGAATGGCAGACGCAAACACCGGGTTATCGAGTTGCGGAACGATGAGACCGAGCGTCCGGCTGCGTGACGTCCGCAAACCCTGCGCGAGCGTATTTGGTGAATAATCCAGATTACGAGCGCTTTCGAGAATCCGCTCTCGCGTCTCCGGACGAATGCGCTGGCTCTCCTCGCCGCGCAGCACCCGCGAAGCGGTGGATACGTCGACCCCCGCCATACGTGCAACATCGGCTAGTCTCGGCCTCATCGATTCCTGCATCCCAAACGGCGTTCGCGCGGCGAGCGTAGACTTGGAGGCTCTATAAAACAAGCAAGCGCAAGGCCCGGACTCGACGCATTCCGGCCGTCAACGTACAAGGCTTGAGCGGTCGAAAACCGGATTGGCCGGGTTAACGGATGCAGCCATGAACGTCACCATCTATCACAACCCGGATTGCGGAACGTCCCGCAACACGCTGGCAATGATCCGGCAAAGCGGCATCGAGCCCACAATTATCGAGTATCTGAAGCAGCCGCCCACCCGCTCAGAACTGATCGAGCTCATTGCGGCGATGGGAGTTTCTGTGCGCTCGCTTTTGCGCGAGAAGGGCACAACCTATGCCGAGCTTGGGCTCGGCGATCCGAAATGGACAGATGATGATCTGATCGATCAGATGCTCGCACACCCAATCCTGATCAATCGGCCGATCGTCGTGACACCTAAGGGCGTCAAGCTGTGCCGGCCCTCGGAGGCTGTGCTCGACGTTCTGCCAAATCCGCACATAGGCAGGTTCGTCAAGGAAGACGGCGACGTCGTCAACCCTGTATGAGGCACGTCGCTGCCGATGACCAACACCCTGCTTATGCAAGGAGAAGGTCAGGCAACTTGCGACTCAGTTTTGTGAATCAGCCTTGGCGAAGCGATCGTCAAGCGCGTAGCCCGCGCCACGAACCGTGCGGATCGGATCCGACTCGCGCCCAAGATTCAGCAGCTTCCTGAGACGGCCGATGTGCACGTCCACCGTGCGCTCGTCGATATAGATGTCACGGCCCCACACGCCATCGAGCAGCTGCTCGCGGCTGAACACACGCCCCGGGTGTTCCAGGAAGAACTCCAGAAGCCGGTATTCGGTCGGGCCCAAGTCGATCGGGCGGCCAGAACGGGCAACGCGCCGCCGGTCACGATCTAGCTCGATGTCGCCAAAGGCGAGAACGGTCGCGAGGCGTTCGGGACTTGCGCGTCGCAGCAGGCCCTTCACACGCGCCAGCAGTTCCGGCACCGAGAACGGTTTGACGATATAGTCGTCCGCTCCGGTCGCAAGGCCCCTCACCCTTTCGCTTTCCTCGCCGCGCGCGGTCAGCATGATGATCGGAATCTGCTTGGTCTCGGGTCGTGCACGCAACCGCCGGCAAAGCTCGATCCCGGACAGGCCTGGAAGCATCCAGTCGAGCACGATGAGATCGGGAACATGCTCCTTGAGCCGGGTGTCCGCATCGTCGCCGCGGGCAACCGTCTCGACGTCGTAGCCCTCGGCATCCAGGTTGTAGCGAAGCAGCGTGGTCAACGCCTCTTCGTCCTCGACCACAAGAATTCGGGCGCTCATTTCAAGTCCTTTAGTTCGTCTTACAAATTAACTGCCTGACGCGGCCGTTGCAAAGTTCGTCATATCGCCCTTCGGGCGCTGATCGAGCATCTGCTGGCCTTCGATCATGTAGAAAACCGTCTCGGCGATGTTGGTCGCATGGTCGCCGATCCGTTCAATATTCTTGGCGCAGAACATCAAGTGAATACAGAAACCAATATTGCGCGGGTCTTCCATCATATAGGTCAGAAGCTCGCGGAACAGGGACGTGCAGATTGCATCGACCTCTTCGTCGCCCTTCCAGACGGTCATCGCGGCAGGCAGATCGTGCGCCGCATATGCATCGAGCACCGACTTGACCTGCGACTGAACGAGGTCGGTCATGTGTTCCAGGCCACGGATCAGCTTCAGCGGATGGAAATCGCTGTCGAGCGCTGCGACGCGCTTGCCGATGTTCTTCGACAGGTCGCCGATGCGCTCCAGATCGGTGGCAACGCGCATTGAACTGACGATCTCGCGCAGGTCGACCGCCATCGGCTGGCGGCGAGCGATCGTCAGCACCGCGCGTTCCTCGATCAAGTGCTGCAGTTTATCGATCTCGAGGTCGGCCGCGACAACGCGCTTGCCCAGCGCGACGTCGCGCCGGATCAACGCATCGACGGAATCGACGATCTGCCGTTCTGCCAGTCCACCCATCTCGGCCACGAGCCGGTTGAGTTCCTGAAGGTCGTCGTCGAACGCTTTGGCGGTATGATCTGAAGCCATGATATGTTTTCTCCCGCGAATGCGCGTCAGCCGAAGCGGCCGGTGATGTAATCTTGTGTGCGCCGGTCGGTCGGCGAGGTGAATATCTTGTTGGTGTCGTCGAACTCGACCAGCTCACCAAGATACATGAACGCTGTCTTGTCAGACACACGCGCCGCCTGCTGCATATTATGCGTCACGATGGCGATCGTGTAGTCCTCCTTGAGTTCCTGGATCAGTTCTTCGACCTTGGCGGTAGAGATCGGATCGAGCGCCGAGCAAGGTTCGTCGAACAGGATGACCTCAGGACGGACGGCGACAGTGCGTGCGATGCACAGGCGCTGCTGCTGGCCGCCGGACAGGCTGAGGCCGCTGGCGTTCAGCTTGTCCTTGACCTCGTTCCAGAGCGCGCCGCCCTTCAACGCGGCCTCGACGCGGCCGTCCATTTCGGACTTCGAAATCTTTTCATAGAGCCGGATACCGAACGCGATATTCTCATAGATCGTCATCGGGAACGGGGTCGGCTTCTGGAACACCATACCGATCCGGGCGCGCAGCAAATTCAGGTCCAGTTTCGGATCGAGAATATTGGTCGAGTCCAGCATCAACTGGCCGACCGCTCGCTGACCGGGATAAAGGTCGTACATGCGGTTGAAGATGCGCAGCAATGTGGATTTGCCGCAGCCCGACGGTCCGATGAAGGCGGTCACGCGGTTCTCGCCGAGAACAAGATTGATGCTCTTCAGGGCGTGGTGCTCGCCATAATAGAAATTCAGATCGCGCGCGGTCACCTTGGGCCGCGCATCAAGCCGGCCAATACCACCCGGTACGGGGCTGCGGGAAAGATCTACGCTGACAGAAAGCTGCTCGTTCATTTCGATGTCCTCTCGGCGCCGAGAATGCGCGCGCCAATGTTAAGGGCAAGTACGGTCAAGGTGATAAGCAAAGCCCCGGTCCATGCGAGCTGTTTCCAGTAGTCGTAGGGGCTTTGGACGAAGTTGTTGATGGTCACCGGCAGGTTCGCCATCGTCTTGGTCAGATCGAGACTGAAGAACTGGTTGCTCAGCGCAGTGAACAGCAGCGGCGCGGTTTCGCCAGCGACGCGTGCCGTCGCCAGCAGGACGCCGGTGATGAGGCCGGCGCGCGCAGCGCGATAAGCGATACGCTTAATGACGAGCGAACGCGGAAGACCGAGTGCAGATGCTGCTTCACGCAGCGGATTGGGCACGAGACCAAGCATGTCTTCGGTGGTGCGCACCACGACCGGGATCACGATCACCGCAAGCGCCAGCGTGCCGGCCAGCGCCGAGAAGCCGCCCATCGGTACAACGACCGCACCATACACGAACAAACCAATGATGATCGATGGCGCGCTCAGCAGGATGTCGTTGATGAAGCGGATCACCGAGGTCAGGCGGTCGTGTTTGCCGTATTCGGCGAGATAAGTGCCGGCGAACAATCCGATCGGCGCGCCGATGCCGACGCCAAGCACCGTCATGATGATCGAGCCGACGATGGCGTTCAGCAATCCGCCGTCGGTGGATCCGGGCGGCGGCGTATTCTCGGTGAAGACACCGAGATGCAGGCCAGCAAAGCCGTTGTAGAACAGCGTGAACAGGATCAGCGCGAGCCAGGTCACGCCGAAAACAGCTGCGCCAAGGCACAGGAACCGGATGACGATGTCCCAGCGGCGGCGAGAGGCATAGATCGGGTTCATGACTTAGTTCCCCGCCTTCTTTTCAAGACGCATCAGCATCAGCCGCGCTGCTGCGAGCACGAAGAACGTCAGTACGAACAACAGCAAGCCAAGCAGAATGAGACCGGACTGATGCAGACCGTCGCTTTCCGCAAATTCGCTGGCGATGGCCGCTGAAATTGTCGTGCCCGGAGCAAAGACCGATGAGGATATCCGGAACGAGTTTCCGATAATGAAGGTCACCGCCATCGTCTCGCCGAGCGCACGGCCGAGTGCGAGCATGATGCCGCCGATCACGCCGACCTTGGTATAAGGGATCACGACGTTGCGGACGACTTCCCAGGTGGTGCAGCCGACACCATAGGCCGCCTCCTTCAGCACTGGCGGCACCGTCTTGAATACGTCGACAGAAATCGCGGTGATGAAGGGTAGCACCATGATGGCCAGAATCAGCGCGGCATTGAACAGGCTGAGGTAGGACGGCGGCCCCGCGAAAATCGTGCCGAGGACGGGCACACCGTCAAACAGCCGGATCATGAAAGGCTGGAATGAGTTTGCCAGGAATGGGCCAAGTACGAAGAAGCCCCACATGCCGTAGATGATCGACGGAATACCTGCGAGCAGTTCGACGGCGATGCCGATCGGACGGCGCAGCCACTGCGGGCAAAGCTCGGTCAGGAAGATCGCGATACCGATACCGACCGGGATGGCGATAATCATCGCGATCACCGAGGTTATCAGCGTGCCGTAGATCGGTCCAAGCGCGCCCAGAACCGGAGGATCAGCGGACGGCGCCCAGCGCTGTGTCCAGAGGAATGCAAACCCGTATTCCTTCATCGCGGGCCATGCGCCTGCGATCAGCGATAGAATAATGCCACCGAGAATAAGCAAGACGGCGATCGCGCAGACCCTGGTGGTCCAGTAGAATGCCTTGTCGCCGAACTTGAATGCGCTCAGAGCTTTTGCGCGATCGTAAGGTCCGGCTGCTTCCATTGAGGTGCTCTGAACCGCCATCTCTGCCACGCTAGTCCCCTGTCCCATTCACTTTACATAGTTGCCGGCCGCACACGTCGTTACGCCAGCGGTAGTCCAAGAAAACGGAGGAGAGGCAAGCCTCTCCTCCGGAACATTTGCTTAGCTCTTGATGTCAGCCGACCAGGTCTTTTCGATCAGCTTGACCACCGGCTCAGGCATCGGGATGTAGTCGAGCTCTTCAGCCATCTTGGCGCCCTTCTCGAACGACCACTTGAAGAACTTGATCGCTTCCGCGGAGGCAGCCTTGTCGACCGGGGTCTTGTGCATCAGGATGAAGGTTGCGGCGGTGATCGGCCACGAAGCTTCGCCCGGCTGGTCGGTCAGAATCACGTAGTAGCCCGGAGCCTTGGCCCAATCAGCATTGGAAGCCGCCGCCTGGAACGCAGCAACGGTCGGCTGAACGGTCTTGCCGGCCTTGTTGATCATCGCAGTGTAGGTCAGCTTGTTCTGCTTGGCATAGGCATACTCGACATAACCGATCGAGTTCTTGGTCTGGCCGACGTTGCCGGCTACGCCTTCGTTGCCCTTGGCGCCGACACCGGTGGGCCATTCAACAGCGGTCCCCTGACCAACCTTGGCCTTCCACTCAGGGCTGGCCTTGGACAGATAGTCGGTGAAGTTGAAGGTCGTTCCCGAACCGTCCGAACGGCGAACCACGGTGATGGCATCGGTCGGCAGCGTCAGCTTCGGGTTCAGCTTGGCGATTGCGGGGTCGTTCCACTTGGTGACCTTGCCGAGATAGATGTCGCCCAGCAGTTCGCCGGAGAGCACCAGTTCGCCCGGCTTGATGCCTTCGAGGTTCACGACAGGCACGATCGCGCCCATCACCATCGGCCACTGAATGAGGCCATCCTTCTCGAGCTGTTCAGCCTTGAGAGGCGCGTCGGTCGCGCCGAAGGTCACGGTCTTGGCCTGAATCTGCTTGATGCCGGCGCCGGAACCGATCGACTGGTAGTTCAGACCGTTGCCGGTCTCTTTCTTGTAAGCGTCAGCCCACTTCGAGTAGACGGGGAACGGGAACGTCGCACCCGCGCCGGTGATGTCGGCAGCAAAGGCCGAGGTCGATGCGGCGACAAGGCCGGCAGCGACGATCGCTTTTTTAATGAAATTCACTGGGTCTCTCCATCGTGTGAACAAAGCGCCTGACCGTTCGAGATCGTTATCGCGCTTCGAGGCCGCCTTCTTAGAAGGCCGAGCCTGCACTTTTTATGAAATCCACATGACAGCGGTGTGACAGCGTTTACCACTCAGTAACACACAACCAAGCCATTGATTTATAAGATGAATATATAATAATCTATTCCGGAAGAACGATGGATGCCACTCATGTTTACCCGCTTCCCTTCTAAGCAGCCGAGTGTGACAGTGCGTGGATATGATTGGCGGCAGGTATCTGCTGCGCCAACCGCCGCACCGAGCAAGGGCTCCAAGGACGATCTGCATGCCCCGGCAAGGGTAATCATGGACGCAGGAACCCCGTCCTGCCCCCGGCACGCAGACCGTTGGACCCGCTCGGCGAAACTAGCGAGCTACCAGGACAGCACTCTTATTTCAGGCTCGCCCGCCTGACGCCCGATGGAACTGCCTCCGCTTTCTTTCCTTTGGAATCGAACTGCTTGAGGTAGGCGACGACATCGTCAATCTGCTTTGAATCTTTCAAGCCCGGGAAAATCATCTTGGTACCCGGAATCTTGGCTTTTGGATCCTTGATGTATTCCCGGAAGGTCGCTTCATCCCAGGTGAGGCCGGAGTTCTTGTTCGCCGCCGAGTAGTTGAAGCCTTCAATAGTCCCGGCTTTGCGCCCGAATAGTCCGTTGAGCACGGGCCCGACGGCGTTCTTCGCGCTTTCACCGATCCGGTGGCAAGCCCTGCACTGAGCAAAAACCTTCTCGCCTGCGGCCGCATCCTGGGCGGTGGCGGGAACAACCGAGAGAAGCCCTGCTCCTACGACGAGAACGAAAATGCGCATGCGACCACTCCATGTCTGATAAACAGACGGCTGAGGAAACCAAATCTGAAACGAGCGAGCTGTTGGCCGGGCGGGTTAGTCCAGCGAATTGATGATTTCCCGGTAAGCGGCTTCGGGAAATGCCTTCAATGTGTGCGTCCTGATATTTCCCATCATTCCAAGTTGCAGGTTGAAACGCGCAGCAACCGCATCGTCCGGAGCTTCGTAAACTGCGACGATGTCATATTGGCCCATGGTCAGGAAAAATGATTTGAACTCACCGTCCATATCCTTGAGCGCCTGCTTCGCCGCATCCAGACGGCGCGGCGAGTCCTTCACGGCCTGAACGCCTTTGTCAGTCCAGTTCGCCAGCATGATATATGTCGTCATGGCAGCCCTCCGTACGTACGAGGCCCCCACCAGTCTCAAGCTCCTGACCTGAAGAACACGATCCGGGTCAACAACGTGTAGTCCGACTCCAGAACCATGATGGCCACGAACACCAGCAACACCAAGGGCTACGGACAAGACTTAAGGGGCACGGCTCATGTCGACACGGGATGGCATGCCTCAAGATAGCCATCGCAATGCTGGCCGCCTTGCCCCCTTAACCGGTCGCAACATCGAAACCGACATCAGCAGTTTAAAGAGCAAGTATGCCGGTCGGGTTCAATTCAGCGAAGATGCTGCGATCGCAGGTGTCATTGAACTATGGGCATTACTACTAGAGGATGTTCCTCGCCGGGCTTGATTGTCAATAGACCGGCTCATGCGGACAGGCGATGCTTGTTGAGCGCTGTGCCGTCGCATAATGCCGCAATGCAATCGGGAACACAGAAGCGCGTGACGTCTTCTCACCTTGCCTTCAAAAATTTTGCAGATGCACAATGGATCTAACAGCGCGTGCTATTCTTGTCTGGTTGCGCTATACTTGCTCCACAGGTCGCGACCCGGTTTGCCCGGCATAGCTCTTTCGTGAACTTGGCCGTCTCATCTGGTCGCCATTTCTGCGCACGAAGGCGATTGAACGTCGCTTGAAAAAGACGCCCAATCTCGCCGGTGCGAACGCATGGGAGATTGCGGCCATGGCCACACCGTATTCAGACAACATTCCACAAGTTGTACCAGACGCGTCTTCCGGCGCTGCCGTCCCTGTCGTTCGCGACATCCGAACCTCCGATCTGCTCGAGGCCTTGCGGCTGGGCTGGGAAGACTTCAAGGCGATCCCAAGCCACGCGGTTATTCTGTGCGTGATCTATCCGGTGCTCGGACTTGTGATCGCAAGGACAGTGCTCGGCTATTCGGTGTTGCCGCTGCTGTTCCCGCTCGCGGCGGGCTTCGCACTGATCGGTCCCTTCGCCGCGCTTGGGCTCTATGAGCTCAGCCGCCGGCGCGAGCGCGGGGAAGAGCCTTCCGCATGGGATGCATTTGCCGTGCTGCGATCACCGTCTTTCGGAGCGATGCTCGGACTTGGCGTGATCCTGCTAATTCTTTTCGTTGTCTGGGTCACCACCGCAGATTCCATTTACGTTGCCATCTTCGGCAACACTCCTGCTGCAAGCATTCCCGATTTCGCCTCACGCATTTTCTCGACCAAGGAAGGGCTGCAGCTGATGGTCGTTGGATGCAGCGTCGGCTTTCTGTTCGCAGTCATCGCTTTGTGCATCAGTGTCGTGGCGTTTCCGCTGATGCTTGACCGGCATGCGAATACGATCGATGCCATGCGGACCTCGCTGCGGGTCGTGGCGAAGAATCCCGTTGCAATGGCGACGTGGGGTCTGATTGTCGCGGCGCTGCTGGTGATCGGATCGATTCCGCTGTTCCTCGGTCTCGCCGTTGTTCTGCCCGTACTCGGTCATGCCACGTGGCATCTTTATCGCAAGGTGCTCGAGCCGGATCCAAATCCATACCAGGAACCGCCACACCCGCCGAAAGGACGGCGCTACGCGGCCGATTTTCCTGCTTCTCTGCTCCCGTGGGGGCGCGACAAGCCGTAGGACCAATCACCGAAGCGTTTCCGCTGCTCCGTCGTCCATAGCGGAAACGCTTGAGACCGGTTACATCCCGAGTGCTCGCCCGTCGCTGCGCGGATCATGCGCTCCCGTCATGCGTCCATCGGCTTCGATGCGCATGGCGCCCGGATGTCCAGCGAGAGGACTTTGAGCGGGAAGCGGACTCATTTCGTGGCCGCGCTCCGCAAGTTTCTGGAACACCTCCGCGCCAGCGTCCTTTTCGAGCTTCAGGCTGTCGCGTGAATCGGAGAACGTAGGATCAGTGATCCCATGCCGGAGTGCGCTACGATTCCTTTCTTCCAGTCGGCGAAGCTCTTCCTCTTGTGAGTACGAAAGCGCTTATGGGTTCCGAACGATATGCGTTCCGGTCTCGCCGCGAAGCGCAGGCATCGCGTGATCAAGGTGACTGATGATGGCGCACTTGCCGCCGCCTTCCAGAAAGCGGATTGCCGCATCGACTTTCGGAGCCATGCTGCCCGGCGGAAAATGTCCCTCCCGGTGATAGGCCTTGATCTCGTCGAGCGGACCTCCGTAAGCTCCTTCTGGTTCGGCTTGCCGAAATTGATGGCGACACGCGGCACCGCCGTCAGGATCAGCAACTCGTCGATATCGAGCACGTTGGCGATGTGTGCCGACGTCAGATCCTTGTCGATAACCGCAGGCACGCCGGTCCGCACGCCCTTCGCATCGCGGATCACCGGCATGCCGCCCCTGCCACCGGCAATAACGATGGTGCCGCGCTTGACCAGCGCATCGACCAGCGAAATATCGCAGACGTGTTTTGGTTTCGGCGACGGCACAACATGACGTCAGCCGCGACCTGAATCCTCGGGCATCGCCCAGTTCAGTTCCTTACTGATGTTCTTGGCTTCCTCTTCCGTGAAGAGCGGACCGACAAACTTGGTCGGGTTGCGGAAGGCGGGATCGTCGGCATCGACTTCCACCTGGGTCAGGAGACTTGCGACGTGCCGCTGATTGCCCTGTTCCCGCAAGGCGTTCTCGATCGCCTGCATCAGGAGATAGCCGATGCCGCCCTGACTGTGCGCCACGCAGATGTCCGTCGACATCGGCGGAATGCGGCTCATGGTCAGCATCTGAAGATCATGATCTTGCCGACCACGGGGCCATTTCCGTGCGTGATCACCAATTCATTGTCGATCTGGGCCAGCGGCAACAGCGCCTCCGCGGTCTGCTGTGCGACGGACTTCTGCTCTTCGGAGGTGCCACTGATGTCTTCCGGATGAACCGCATTGCCACCGATGGCGATTACAAGACCGCGTGGAGGCGATGCAATCCGCCAGAACTTCGTTGTCGGTCGAAGTCCGCGCCAGCGACGGCCCCACCTCCCTCAGAAACACGCTTGAGCAGGCGCGATTGCGCTGGCAATCTCATCGCCCATCGAGAGGCCGCGCGCGATGATCGACTTGAGATCAATGCCGCCGCGCGCCCGGATGGCCTTGGCAAGGACCGGTCCGAATACGTCGCGCATCCAGGCAAGTCGCGCGAGCGTACTCGCGTCATTGCCTCAAAAACGCATCACTTTTCCAAGGCACTCGTTGATTGCACAATAGGCGCAATTACCAAACTTGGTGTTCTCGACAACAAACAACGGGTTGCGCGCGCGTAAACAGGACAAGGTCAGACGAGGTTAGGGGCTTTGCCCTGCACCGGCGAAAGTTTCGGTGAGGAGACCTTCTTACCATCCTTGCGCAAGGTATCGGGAACCGTCAGCCACGCCATGATCACGTCGTGAGCGTGCCTGCGGCGGTCTTCAAGCCAGCCCGCATCGCCCAGATCCTTGTCGAACATCAGCGACAGTGTATGCCGGTTCGATACGTGGAAATAACTGAACGCCGTAATCGTCACGTAGAGCTGGATCGGATCCACGCCGCTGCGGAAAATGCCGGCCGCCGCGCCTCGCCGTAGAATATTCTCGATGTTGGAGACGAGCGGCATTGTCAGCGCGGCGATCTTGCGGGATTTGCGAAGATACTTTCCGCGCTGCAGATTCTCCGTGTTTATCATCGCGATGTAGTCTTGGTGATTCTGGAAGAACGTGAACGTAAAATCGACCAGCTCGCGCAGGGCTTCCGCGGGGTCGAGACTGTCGAGATTAAGCTGCTGTTCGGCGGCGCGGATATCCGTATAGACATGCTCCAGAGCGGCGAGATAGAGCCCGTCCTTGTCGCCAAAGTAGTGATACAGCAGGCGCATATTGGCCTTCGCACGGTGAGCAATCGCATCGACGCGCGCCCCGCCAAATCCATTGCGGCAGAATTCATAAGTCGCAGCTTGCAGGATCGATTCCTTGGTGAGGGCGGAATCTCGTTTGCGTTTGCCACCAGCGGCTTTCTTGCGTGCGGGCTGCTTCTTTGCTGACGTCTCGTTCATTCGTGCACCTGGTCAACACCATTGAAAGCATTTGGTGACTTTAACATAGTTGCCATTACGGGCGGGGTCATTCCACTTCTGAAACTGCATTCTGCGGGCAATATGGGTCCTAGCTACCACATCGCCGCAACTGCAATCAAATGACGAGATCCGCCGTCCTCGCTGGATGGACGGCCTATTGGCCAAAGCGCTTGCTTCAACGCACATCGGAGACCGTCACGCCGTTGCGGGCGACCAGGCGGCCGGCTTTATAGACGTCACGAGGTTTGGGCCGCGCGATAACGGCTTCCTGAACATGCTGCGCATCGATCACCAGAAAATCCGCAGGCCCGCCTTCCACAAGACCATACCCCTTAATACCGAGTGCTCGCGCCGCGTGCGACGTCACCATGTCGAACGCAAGCGCGAGTTCCGCGTCGGTATTGAAACCTGAACGATACCCCACGATCATCGCCCGTTCGAGCAGATCGCCATCGCCATAAGGCCACCAGGAATCGCGGATGTTATCGTTGCCCGCGAAGACATTCACGCCCGCTTCGTGAAGCAGCAGGACCGGCGGAAATGCGTGAGCGCCGGGCGCATTCGTCAGAATCGAATCCCCGGCTTCCGCAAGGCGATTTGCCGCCCGCAGCGCGATATCTCGCGGAACCCGACCCAGCGCATGGGCGTGACTGATCGTTACCCTGCCACCAAGTCCAGGCACCTTCGTGCGCCGCGCGATCTCCTCGATTTCGAACACACCGAGCAGATCGCCGTCGTGCAGATGGATATCGATGCCAACACCATGACGCTCCGCGACATCGAGATTGCATCTGGAGACAGGCGCGATCGTCAAAAGTGGAGCTGCAGAGACCATCGCGAAGGACCCCTCGCTCGAAGCCTCCTATCTGGGAGGAGAGGCCCCAGGCAAGCGGCGCAGAGAGAATTGTGGTCGCGGCCTGATCCACCGCGACGCGGGTCCATTTTCAATGCCCGCGACGTTATGCATCACCTGAGCCGGTTGTCGCTATCGGTTGCCTCCGCTGACCGTCAAAAGCTCCGCAGTCACGGCGTCGACTGGCAGAAAACCGTTGATGCTCCTGAGGATGGCTCTCGATTGATGGTATTCGATGAGCGGAGCGGTCTGCTCATCATACGTATGCAGACGCACTTTCAGCGCCTCGTGATTGTCATCGAGACGAACGTCCCCGCCGGCTTCTTGCATCTCACGAGCCCTGATCATGACCCGATCGAGCAAGATCTCCTCGTCTGCGCGCTCCTGACGCCAACATATGCAAGATGCGCGGTTCGGGGGAAGGTTCCGTCAGACCATCTAGCGGGTTACTTGCGGACAGCCGGCCGCAGAATGAGGTGTCCATTCGGACGACACGCGAACCGGGATGGATCTCAGCCGACGTCCCGGCCCCCGTCGATCATGTCAGGCTCCTGTAGGGTTCGTCTACTCGGCAGCATGCTGCTTTTTGACATCGTCTCCAAAATGGGTCCAGCGACGAGCTCTCGCCATATCCATATTGCTTATCTCGCAGCACTCAGGATTTACGCCGGGTTGGGGTATGCGCGGGTCTTTGGTTACCGGAGAACCAGCTCTTCGACTTTACGAACTCACTCTCAAGAAAACGCCTGACCTCTCTGGTCAGCTTTCTAAGATCGCTTTCAGGACGGCGAAGCAACCACACGTTCAAAAATGCCGTCTCATTCGGAAGCACCCGGACAAGTCGTTCGGCATGCGCAAAGGGCACAGCGAGCAGGGCCAGACCAAGGCCCTCCGCCGCCGCAGCAAAGTGACTTGCAACTGGCAAAATGCGCAGGGCATTTCGTACCTCCGTCGCGGCAAAGAACTGTGTGGCCAACTGCATCTGGCCGGCGCGTTCACTTCGGAAGCCGGCAAAATCCTCTGTGAGTCCGATAATGTCGTGATCCTTGAGTTGAGCCAGCGATCGCGGTGCAGGATGCGCCGCCAGATATTCTTCCGAAGCGAATATCCCGAACGCGACGGTCGCTACCCGCTTTCCGATCAGTTCACTTTCGCCGGGATCACCCATTCTGATGACGAAGTCGAGATCGCTCGTCGCCAGGGACTGCTGATGCATTGTCGATGTGAGTTCGAGACGCAGACGGCTGTTCAGACTGCGGAGTTGTTTGACGCGAGGCAGGAGCCAGTGCTTTGTCAGTCCCTCCGTGGCGGAGATCTTAACCACGGACGACCTCTGGCCGACCCGCGAACGCAACTCGCGATTGAACAAGTCGAACGCGGACAAAATATCCCCAGCCGAGCGCCGGAGATCTTCGCCTTCCGGCGTGAGTTTTACTCCCGACGACGCCCGAAAGAACAGCGGCGCTCCGACGTACCGCTCAAGCTCCTTTAACCGCCGGCTCAGTGTCGGTTGGCTCATCCCAAGTTCATTGGCGGCGCGATTGACGCTTCCCGTTCGAGCCACGACCAGGAATAGACGGTACAGGTCCCAGTTTGCTTCGGTCACATCTGCATTCCGCGCTGCCTGGGAAGGGATAGGGATAGTGATGGGACGGGCATGCAGAGCTAGTTTACACGCCTGTCGTGTCCCTGCCAGTACCGTTCACGAAGCTTGCGCTTCAATATCTTTCCCGAGGGATTTCTCGGCATCTCTGACAAGAACTCGATCGACTTCGGGATCTTGTAACCTGCCAGGCGCTCCCGCGCATACCGCAAAATGCTGTCGGCGTCCGCAACGGCATTCTGCATCGGCACTACAAGAGCCTTGACGGCTTCGCCCCACCGCTCATCCGGTACGCCGATGACCGCGATATCGGCGACATCCGGGTGGCTGAACAGGACACTCTCGATTTCCGCGGGATAAATGTTCTCTCCGCCGGAGACAATCATGTCCTTGATACGATCGTGGATATAAAGGTATCCGTTTTCATCAAGATATCCTGCATCGCCGGTATGGAGCCATTCACCTTTGAGGGTCTTCTCTGTGTCGTCGTGACGATTCCAGTATCCAACCATGTTCTTTGCCGTCCGGCAGACGACCTCTCCCACCTCGCGCGGTGGCAGCGGCGTTCCCAGAGCATCCACAATTCGCAGTTCAACGCCGTCGATGGCCCGGCCGCATGATTTCATGACTTCGCTGTCGATACGGGAATGGTCTTCCGGCAAAAGCGCGGTCAGCACTCCGGTGGTCTCGGTAAGGCCGTAGACCTGGACAAAAGCGGTTTGCCTGAACACGCGCAACGCGCTTTTCAACAGATCGATTGGAATTGGCGAGGCGCCATAAATCACTCGCTTTAGCGAAGAGGTATCGATCTGATCGATATTCTTTTCAGACAGAAGCGCCAGTATCATCGCGGGCACAAAGAACGAAGCCGTGACACGATCGTGTTGAATCCATTGAAGGACCTGAGACGGGACAAACTCGCGAAGAACGACGATCTTCATACCAGCGAGCAGGCCCAGGATGCCCGTCCCGGCCCCGGCGATATGAAACAGCGGCATTGTAGTCAGCAGCGTGTCACTGGATGTCCAGTGACCCCAGAAGTCGAATACCGCCGGCGACGTCAGCGAAAAATTCCGGTGAGTGAGCTGAACCCCCTTGGGATGACCAGTCGTTCCACTGGTGTACATCTGAATACAGACGTCCTCGGGCTGAGAGATCACGCCGGGATCACGGGGGTTCTGCGCGTCGCGCCACGCCGCGTAAGACACATCGAGAACAATCACCTCGCGGATCGTGACGAGTTGATCGCGAATCTTGCCGAGCGTTTCCAGAAACGGTTCACCGATAAACAGCACTTCCGCTTCGGCATCGTTGATCACAAACGCGATCTCCGGAGCGGCAAGCCGTGCGTTAATGGGCACGAGCACCGCATTCGCCTTGGCGGCACCCAAAAGAACCGAAAAGAAGGCGTCGCTGTTTTTGTCGAGAATCGCGATGCGGCGCGCAGGTTTGACGCCGGCCGCGATCAGGCCATTTGCAACCTGGTTTGAGGCACGATCGAGAGCACCATAGGTGGTTTCCCTGCCCTCAAAATTCAGCGCGACCGCATCCGGGGTCAAAGCTGCATAGTATCGTGGAATATCGGAGAGCGTCTCGATTGGCGCGACGGCGTTAGCCAAGGCTATGGAGTTGGTCATGAACAGCGTTTCCCTTGGGCTCCATTGAATCTGGACCTTTAGGACAGGAGGCTGAACGTGCCCGTCCTGAAGAGGTAGGGAGAATTTGGCGACTGGCTATTCAATGATGAATGACGCAATCGCTATTCACTGCTGGTTATAGGCTCGAAATATCTGCCATGGCGATCATTCCGGCCGCGACGACAATGACAGTCATAACCATGATGAAAGGTGCTGATTGTTATGACGGATATCACGCTCGCCAACGTTAAGGACTTCGTTGGCCAGAGCCTTGGGGCGTCGGACTGGGTCGATGTTGACCAGCTCCGAATCAATCAATTCGCCGAATGCACTGGCGACCAGCAGTGGATCCACGTCGATATTGAACGCGCCAGGAAAGAGAGCCCGTTCGGCGGCACGATTGCCCACGGATATCTCAGTCTCTCGCTGGTCGCCGCACTGGCAATGAAGCTGGGACTTGCTCCCAGGGATGCCTCTGCAGTCATCAACTATGGGCTGGATAAAGTCAGGTTCATTACGCCCGTGAAGGCCGGCGAGCGGGTTCGCCTGCAATTGGCTCTGATCGGCATCGAGCCGAAGGACAACGGGCAATTCCTGATCAAAAGCAAAGCGACGCTGGAGATCGAGAACAATCAGTCTCCGGCTCTGGTGGCGGAGAGTCTCGCTCTCATCATCCCCTAATCAGGTGACGACGCGACCGATAATCAAAAACCCGGCCCGTTTCCGGGCCGGGTTTGATAACTCAGGACGACGACAGCACGGCCGTCAGACCGCCATCGACGGCCAATATCTGCCCGGTGATATGCTTTCCGGCGTCGCTGGCGAACAATAGCGCAGCACCCTTGAGATCGTCATCATCGCCAAGGCGTCGAAGCGGCACACCTTCGGTTAACTTGTCGACACCGACCGATGCGATCACTCCCTTCGTCATTTTTGACGGGAAGAAACCCGGCGCAAGCGCGTTGGACGTGATGCCATGACGGCCCCAACTGCCCGCAAGAGCGCGGGTGAAGTTAACCACCGCACCTTTGCTGGTGTTGTAGGCGATCGTCTGCATCTCACCGCTGCTGCCGAACAGCCCGGCAACCGATGCGAGATTGATGATCCGCCCGTACTTGTTGGGAATCATCGATTTCTTGCCGATCTGCTGGCTAAGCACGAACAGCGCGCGGATATTGAGATTCATCAGCTTGTCCCATGCTTCGATGGGATGATCTTCCGTCAGCGCGCCCCAGGTCGCACCGGCGTTGTTCACGAGGATGTCGACCTTGCCGAGCTTGGCGATTGCGCCATCCGCGAGCCGCTTGATGTCTTCGTCCTTGGAATTGTCGGCTGCGATCCAGTCTGCCTTGATGCCAAGCTTGGCGAGATGACCCTGAGCTTCTTCCAGATCACCGGCTTTGCGCGACGAGAGGACGATTTTTGCCCCCTGCTCGCCAAGTGCCTCGGCGATCTGAAGCCCAAGCCCGCGCGAGCCCCCTGTAACGAGTGCGGTCTTGCCGGTCAGATCGAATGCCTTCTTGATGCTTCCCATGTCGCTTGTCGTCCCTCTGATGAGTTGAATGGTTACCGTCTCGGATGCGGCTATTTTCCGCGGAAGACCGCAGGGCGGCGCTCAACGAAGGACTGAATGCCTTCCTTGAAGTCCTCGCTGTTAAACACGCGGTCTCTGATCTTCGGGATGTAGTCGATTGCAGACCGCTCGCCGCTCTCGATGAACTTCAGGGCGGCTTCCTTGGTGACCTGAATGCCGATCGGCGCGTTCTTCGCGATCGTCTGAGCAATCTCCATCGCACGCTGGATCTGCTGGCCGGGGCTCACCACCTCCTGGACCAGACCGATCTTGTAGGCCCGCTCCGCCGAAAACTCATCGCAAAGGAAGAGATGATACATCGCGTCGCCCCAGCCGGCGCGCGTCAGAAAGCGAAAATGCGCACCACCCAGCGGGGCGATGCCGCGCTTGGATTCCATCTGGCAGAAACGCGCGTCGCTGGCGGCGATAACAATATCGCCGGCAAGCATCATTTCGATGCCGATGGTGAAGCAGATACCTTGAACCGCCGTGACGACAGGCTTTCGGCAACGCTTCTGAAGCGCGAACGTATCGACGTTGCCTTCTTTTAGCTTGAGCGCATCCTTGTCCGCTGTCGGACCGAAGAACTTCGGCATATCGAGGCCGGCGGTGAAATCGCTTCCTTCCGCGCAGACCACACCGACCCAATAGTCATCGGTATTGTGCAAGAGGGTAAGCGCATCGGACATCTGATGCATCATCTGCGGGCTGAAAGAATTCTTCTTGGCCGCGTTGTCGATGATGATCTTCAATACATGACCATGCACCTCGGTTCGAACCTGCCCTATAGCAGCCTTTGTCTCACTCACGTTGTTTCCTCCTGAATGCTCTTGGATCAAATTGCCCGACATTAGGATCGACGATCCGCCATAAAGCCGGGCGCGCTATCGGAGTAAATGGATTAGCGGAATGAAACCAGCCGCCTTCCGAATGCTCCATCCAGCTTCCTGCAATACCCGTTGCCATCCGATCAGGCGTCGGGCGCGCTTGGGCTCGATCAGATCAGCCGACACGTCTTCCAGCTACTAAAATTCTGGATGATCGCTATTCATCAGTGAATGACCATCTTGGGCCACGCAGCGCTTCACCTCTGAATAGCGCCGGTTCAAGATTTTCATTGGGGCGGACAAAGTCCGCCTGCTTAGCTCTCGCGACTTTGCCAAAAGCCGAAAAAGGCAACGCAAAGCCGTAAAGCCTGGGAGGGCGCCATGAATTTCAAGACATTCGCAAAAATCGCGCTTGGACTGATCGTAGCATATGGGCTCGCAACAAGCGATGCAGCGCTCGCGCAGAAACGCTACGACCCGGGAGCGACCGATACTGAAATCAAGATCGGCAACACATCGCCGCACAGCGGACCCGCTTCGGCATACTCTGCGATTGCAAAAGCGCAGGCGGCCTACTTCAGGATGATCAACGACCGCGGCGGCATCAACGGCCGCATGATCACTTACATCTCTTATGACGACAGCTACAGTCCGCCCAAGACCGTCGAACAGGCCCGCAAGCTGGTCGAGAGCGACGAGGTCCTTTTCCTGCTGAGCAATCTCGGCACGCCAGGCAACACGGCCATTCACAAGTACATGAACCAGAAGAAGGTGCCGCAACTGTTCGTCACCAGCGGCGCGGACAAGTGGGCCGATCCAGCGAACTATCCGTGGACCATGGCACTTCTGCCCAGTTATCGCGGCGAGGCACGCATCTATGCCCAGTACATTCTCGCGACTTATCCGGACGCCAAAATCGGGGTGCTGTATCAAAATGACGACTTCGGAAAAGATTATCTGATCGGGCTGAAGGAAGGGCTCGGCGAAAACGCCAGCAAGCTGATCGTCGCCGAGGTGCCGTTCGAGGTTTCGGCTCCAACCATCGATTCCCAGATCGTGCAGATCAAGGCCGCGAATCCAGCGGTCTTCATCAACATCGGAACGCCGAAGTTCGTCGCACAAAGCATCAAGAAGGTTGGCGAGCTTAACTGGAAGGTTGTTCAGATTATCCCCCAGGTTTCGACCACGATCGGAGGCGTCATCAAGCCGGCAGGCTTCGAGAACGCGCAGGGCGTGCTCAGCGCCTATTACCTGAAGGACGCCACCGATCCAAAATGGAAGAACGATCAGGGCATGATCGAGTGGAATGCCTTCATGGACAAGTATCTTCCGGACGCAGACCGGGCGGATAGCCTTTACATTTATGGATATGCGGTCACCCAGATCATGGCACAGGTGCTCAAGCAGTGCGGCGACGACCTGACCCGCGAAAACGTCATGAAACAGGCCGCCAGTCTCGATATGGAGGTGAATATGCTTCTCCCGGGCATCCGCGTGAAGACGAGCGCGAGTGACTACCGGCCGATCGAGCAGCTTCAGATGATGCGCTTTTCCAAGGATCAGTGGGAGTTGTTCGGCCCGATTCTCAGCAGCGAAAACAAACCTATGTAGCTCCACCCAGACTGACCCGACACTCATTCATCGAGTGCCGGGTTTCTTTTTATTTGCAGGACAAGAACTCAAGGAGCTTCACACCATGTTAGGCCTGATGCAGGACTGGCCCTTGCTGTGCCACCGTATCATCGACCATGCCGCGGACTGTCACCCCACGCGAGAGGTCGTGACCCGGTCAGTCGAAGGACCGATCCATCGCACCAACTATCTGAACATCCGGACGCGCGCCCTGAAGGTTGCACAGCGGCTCGACCGTGACGGCATCAGGCTCGGAGACCGCGTCGCGACCCTAGCCTGGAACACATGGCGTCATCTTGAGGCCTGGTACGGAATCATGGGCATCGGCGCGGTCTGTCATACGATCAACCCGCGGCTGTTCCCTGAGCAGATCGCGTGGATCGCCAATCACGCTCAGGATCGGATCCTGCTGACCGACCTCACCTTCGTGCCGCTGTTGGAGAAGCTGGCGCCGCAACTCTCCTCGGTCGAGCGTTTCGTGATTCTCACCGACCGTGCGCACATGCCGGCGACAAATCTGCCCGGGGCAATCGCTTACGAAGACTGGATCGATAGCGTCGACGGCAATTTCGAATGGAAATCGTTCGACGAGAATACCGCAGCCGGTCTTTGCTACACGTCGGGGACGACCGGGGATCCGAAGGGGGTGCTCTACTCCCACCGCTCCAATGTCCTGCATTCGCTGATGGTCGCGCAGGCTGATGTAGTCGGCCTGAAATCCACCGATACCGTGTTGCCTGTCGTCCCGCTGTTTCACGCCAACAGTTGGGGGCTGGCGTTCCATGCCCCGATGACCGGCACCAAGTTGGTGTTTCCGGGCGCGAAGATGGACGGCGCGTCGATCTACGAGCTTCTCCGGGACGAAAAGGTCTCACTGACGGCTGGTGTGCCGACCGTCTGGCTGATGCTTCAGCAATACATGGAAACAAACAACCTGCGGCTGCCCGATCTCAAGCATCTGACGATTGGCGGCGCAGCCCCACCGCCCGCCATGATCGAGGCTTTCGGCCGCATGGGGATTCCGGCGCGTCAGGGCTGGGGCATGACCGAGATGAGTCCGATCGGCTCGATCGGAGCACTCAAACCGCCATTCGAAAATCTCTCCGGCAAGGACAAGATCGACCGGCTCTCCAGCCAAGGGTTTCCCCCTTTCCTTGTCGAGATGAAAATCACGGACGACTTCGGCAAGAAGCTGCCACGGGATGGGAAGACGTTTGGACGCCTGAAGGTCCGCGGAGCGGCCATCGCCAAGGCGTACTATCGGGTCACCGACGGTATTCTCGATGACGAGGGATTCTTTGACACCGGAGACGTCGCCACTCTCGACGAGCACGCCTATATGCGGATCACCGACCGCTCCAAGGATGTCATCAAATCCGGGGGCGAATGGATTTCCTCGATCGATCTGGAAAATCTGGCGGTCGGCCATCCCGACGTGCTGGAGGCCGCGGTGATCGGCATCCGCCATCCCAAATGGGACGAGCGGCCCCTTCTCATCGTCCAGCTTAAACCGGATTCGAAGACGAAGGGTCCCGACATTCTCCACTTCATGGAAGGCAAGATCGCGAAGTGGTGGATGCCCGACGACGTCGCCGTCGTCGATGCGATACCTCACACCGCAACCGGCAAGATCAAGAAGACCGATTTACGGGAACAGTTTCAGCACTACCGGTTTCCAGGCACTTAGCCGCGGGACATATCGAGTCCGGCCCGGTCGGACCGTTCGAGAATGGATAAAAAAATGAGTTCAGTGCGCTTCGAAAAACAAGCAAATGTTGGCGTCATCACGATCGACAATCCGCCGATCAATCTCGCCGATAACGCGCTGTTTGCGGCTTTCGAGACTGTACTCGACGAGATTGAAGCGTCCGACATCCGCGCGCTGCTGGTCCAGGCCGCGGGCGATCACTTCGGCTGCGGCGTGAATGTGCAGACCACCTTCGTTGGTGTCGACAGCAAGAGCGCCCGTCAGATGCTGGGCCGGGGGATTCGGATCTGCACCCGGCTGGAAGCCCTGAACATTCCTGTCGTCTGCGCCGTTCAGGGGCTTTGCCTCGCAGCAGCGCTCGAAATCGCACTCCGATGCGATGTCATCATCGCTGCCGATGATGCGCAGTTTGCACAGGTCGAACAGCACATTGGCGCTGCGACCTATCTGGGCGGCGCTTATCTTCTGGCCGAGCGCTGCGGCCCTGCCCGCGCGCGCGAAATCTGTTTCACCGGCGACTTCTATGACGCGGCATCGTTTGAACGCTGGAATATCATCAATCGGGTTGTTCCTCGGGCCTCGCTGCAAGCCGAGGCCATGGCATGGGCTCAAAAGCTCGCCAACGCACCGACCAAAGCTCACGCCGTCACCAAGCGCCTGATGCGCGCGTTTCTTGACCACGGCGTACGCGCTGCGGACGAACTGCTGCTCGACCTCGGCCCGCCGCTCTTCGACAGCGCGGACTTCAGGGCCGGCGTGCAAGCAGTGGTGGAACACGGTTCAAAAAACTTCCGCGGCAAGGTCGTTTTTCAGGGGGGCTAGAGGCTATCCAACTCAGGCGGCGATCCCCGGAGAGCCATTGCATAGCTGCCGCGCCACCGTTTTGAATTGACGTTGCCAGAACTACAACCGCACAATTTTCATCAGAAAATCGCCAGTCAACTGTCGCGAGGCCTTCATGTCGACCACGAACCCGCTGTTCCAGCCATTCCGGCACAAATCGCTTTCACTGCCCAATCGCGTGGTGATGGCGCCGATGACGCGCTCTAAGAGCCCGGACGGGACCCCCGGTGAGGATGTCGCGACCTACTATCGCCGCCGCGCGGAAGGCGGCGTCGGGTTGATCATCACCGAAGGAACCACGGTCGACCGCGCAGGCGCATCGAATGATCCGAACATCCCGAACTTCTATGCCCCGAAGAGCCTCGATGGCTGGCGTCGTGTGGTGAAAGAAGTTCATGCGGCCGGAGCAAAGATCGCGCCGCAAATCTGGCATCAGGGAATGGTCCGCAAGGCTGGGACCGGTCCGCGTCCGGAAGGCAAGTCTGATGGGCCATCGGGATTGTCCGGTTCAGGCAAGCTGGTTGGCGAGCCGATGACCGACGCGGATATCGCAGACACCATCGAAGCGTTTGCGAAAGCCGCGGGCGCCGCCAAGGAGATCGGCTTCGATGCCGTCGAACTTCATGGTGCGCACGGCTATCTGGTGGACCAGTTCTTCTGGGAGCAGTCGAACCGGCGCGACGACGCTTACGGCGGGGATCTCGTCAAGCGTACTCGTTTTGCCGCCGACATCATCAAGGCCATCCGCCAGCGTGTGGGACCGGACTTCGTCATTATTCACCGGTTTTCGCAGTGGAAGCAGCAGGACTACGGTGCGAAGCTGGCTCACTCGCCCGACGAACTCGCCGCGTTCCTCCAGCCGCTGGTCGACGCAGGCGCCGACATCTTTCACTGCTCGACGCGGCGGTTCTGGGAGCCCGAATTCCAGGGCTCCGACCTCAATCTCGCCGGCTGGAGCAAGAAGCTCACCGGCAAGCCAACGATCACGGTGGGATCGGTGGGTCTGAAGGGCGGCGACTTCATTCAGTCCTACAAGGGTGAAAGCGCGGAAGTTGGCGATCTCAGCGAACTTGAAGCGCGGCTTGCGGATCATGAGTTCGATCTGGTCGCAGTTGGCCGCGCGCTGATTACCGATCCGGAGTGGCCGGCCAAGGTGCGCGACAAACGCTTCGCCGAACTTGCACCGTTCTCGCCAAAAGCAATGGCGACGCTCTAAGCGGCGCTAGTCCTCACCGTTCGGTACGATACCTGGACGGCGCGGCACATCGTGTGCAGGCGCCGGCTGTCGCAGTCCCGTACCCATTAGATGACCTCTAAACACGGCTCGCCTTATATATAGGACTACTCTATAATAGAGAGATGAATAAGCTCTCAGTCATTTTCGACCGCAGCCGTATGCCTCTGTACTTGCAGCTGGCATCGGTAATGCGGCAGCGCATTGAAGCGGGCCGCTGGCAGAACGGGGACAAGATCTCGACGATAGAAGAGCTCGAAGCCGAATTCGGCGTTGCCAAGATCACCATCAGCAAGGCCATCGAGATTCTTCGCGAAGAAAAAATGCTCGATTCCCGGCAGGGTCTCGGCACCTTTGTATCCTACGTGCCGAAGGAACGGCACTGGCTGAACATCGCCAATGACCTCGACGGCCTTATCAGCTCTATCAAGGACAATCGCGTCGAGATCGTCCACATAGAAGAAAAAGTTGCCAGCCCTCCCCTCGGCGAGGGTGAAGGTGTCCCCGCGCACAGATATGCGCTGCTGAGAAGCGTGCAGTACAACGGGGATGAGCCGTTTTCAGTCGTCAACCTGCACCTGTCGCAAGAGATATTCGCACGCGAACGGAAACAGTTCACGCGGTTACCGGCCCTGCCGCGCATTATGGAGATGAAGGATATCTCGATCAGTCACGCCTATCAGACGGTGACGATCGGCATAGCGAATCCCGAGGTCGCCGACCTGCTCAAGATCGGACTTGGCGAGCCCACCGCCGACTGCAGGATCGTTCTTCTGGACGACCGGAATGTTGCGATCTACGTCGCGGATTTTCATTACCACCGGAATTGTTTCGCGCTTCGGCGCGATCTGATGAATCGCAGCTAGCCAGGCGCTCCGGCGAAGCCCCCGCCCGAAAAAAATCCTGGGGCCGAAACCCCAGGCAGTACAGAGGAAGTGTCCGCGCGCCAGAGATGATCTTTGGCGCGCGCGATTGTGTACGGATCGTCAGCTCAACCGGCAGACTCCAGTTCCGCGATAATAAGTTTATCGACCATCCGGCGCATCTTCATCGGCGCCGCGTCGATTCCCAGAATGATGCGCTTGTAGTTCGGGTCGCGCTCTTCCTCGAGCTGGATTCGCTCCAGGATGACCTTGTCTTCCTTGAACGCCATATCGAGATCGGCGGTCAGCGAGGCGTCCATGTTGTGCTCGTTGGTGCGGAAGTTACGGACATGGAACCAGTGCTGAAGCACCGTCCGTTCATCGACCGGGGTCAGAACGTGGCAGGCGAACATCCGAACGCCCTTATCCCTGTCCTCCGTATCGGGAATCGAACCGGCAGGGCACGATCCCATGTCGATCGCGAAGTAGCACGGCGTCGAGTAATTGTAGTAGTGCCAGCGATCGACTGACCCGGTGAGCTTGCCGTACTTCGAGAAAAGCGGAATCGCCGGCCCGTTGCGGATCCATCGCCACACGGTGATTTCGTTGCTACGGTATTCGTTGTTCACCGGAACGGTGGCACCGGCCGGAGTGCCAAGAGTTGTTGTGTGAACGAACGTGACGTGCGCCGGATCAAGCAGGTTGTCGCAAAGGCTGAGATAGTTGCACTCGATCCGCAGCGTGTCGCCCTGCACGGCGTGCCAGCCTTCGGCCTCATACTGAGGCAGATGAAACATCTTGCTGAGATCGGCTTTCTTCGGATTTCCCATCCAAAGCCACACCAGCCCGTACTTGATCTGAAGCGGATATGAGCGGACCAGCGCGTTGCCCGGAATCACATCCTGCCCCGGAATGAGGACGCATTTTCCACTGCAGTCGAATGTCATGCCGTGATAGCCGCATTCGATGTTGTCACCCTTCAATTTGCCCAGGGACAACGGGGCAAGACGATGCGGACACGCATCCTGAAGAGCTGCGATGCTTCCGTCCTCCAGACGATAGATGACGATGGGTTCTTCGAGCACCACGTGCCGAGTCAACTCCCGGCCAACACGATCGGCCCACACCACCGGGTACCATGCATTGGTAACGTATTTCATTTTGTTGCTTCCCTTCGACAGTCAAGAATTCCGCAGCCGTCAATGATAGTAAGCGCCGCCATCGACAACCAAGGTCTGGCCGGTGATGAAAGCGGCATGCGGGCCCGCAAAAAAAGCGACGGCGCCAACAACGTCTCCAGCCAGCATGTCCCGCTTGAGCGCCCTGTTGCGCACGGAAAATCCGGAGACCGTGTTCGCCAGTTCGGGGTTGTTTTGAACGCCATCGCTCAGCGTAAAGCCGGGCGCGACGCTGTTGACGAGAATGCCGTGCTCGCCAAGCTCGGTCGCGAGCGTTCGTGTCATGGACACGATCGCGCCTTTTGAGGCGACGTAATGCAACATGCCGGGATTGCCCTTGAACGCGACACCCGACGAGATGTTGATGATGCGCCCGGAGCCCTGCTTCTTGAATGCCGGCAGCACCGCCTTGCAGCACAGAAACTGCCCGATGACATTGACATTCAGCATTTTTTGCCAGTCATCGACCGTAAGCTGCTCGAAGGGCTTGAGGGACAGAGTGGAATAGATCGCGGCGTTGTTCACCAGAACGTCGATGTGCCCGAACCGTTCGACGGCCGCTGACGCCATGCGGCCGGTGTCCTGCTCGCTGGAAACATCCGCATCGACATGGTGGGCCTGATATCCGCGCTGGCGCAATTTATCGGCGGCGGCCAAACCTCCCTTGATATCTGCAATCATGATCGACGCGCCCTGCCCGGCCAGCGCCTCGCAGATCGCATAGCCGATCCCCATCGCGCCGCCGGTGACGACAGCCACCTTTCCTGTCAGGTCCATTCCTAGTCTCCAGTTCCGAAAAGTGAGGGCGGTACGATGTAGAACCCTCTTCCGATGGGTGCGGCAGCACCTCTTTCATCGAGGATCGCAAGATTGATGATCGGCGTGACGCCGGTGGCGCGGACGACGTCGGTATCGATGACACGCATACCGGCGTTGATGATGGCGCTGGCGCGCGATTGCGCGTCCGGCGGGAGCAAATGTGCCCACTCCGCTGCGAGCACTGGCGCATGACTTAACGCCTGTCCGCCAAACCCGCAGACATCGACGAGCGCGCTGTCACCGATGGCGCCCAGGGCCGGCGCCGTCTGCTGTGGATTGAAGCGGATTCCTGTTGGCGGCGCGCATGATACGGTCGACCATCTTGTCTCGCCGCGCCGTCGCAAGCCGAACTCAATGCCGTTGCCGCCAATGGCCACGATCTCGCTTGCCGATGTGTGCAGTTTCCACGCGGCCCAGGCCATCCAGATGCCCAGGACGAAACCGGGATTCGCCCGGATATCGGCCACGATGCCCGTGGGCAATTCGCTCATGAGTTCGAGGAACCGATCGTTTCCGGCCCGTGTGATGGCGTGGCAGTCGTCCCCCTCGCGCAGCGCCTCCCGCATTATCGATTCGATGTCCGGCAGTTTGCCAAGCTGGGGATTGAGTGCTCGCGCCACCTCCGCAGTCCAATCGCGCGCGCGCGTGACGCAGAGCGGATCGGCGGAGCCAAATCGCAGCGCTGGCGGCGGCCCTTCGGAGACAGGAGAATAGAAGACGCTGTCATTGTCCCCGACCTCGAAACACCACATCGACGGCGCAGCCACCATCGCGAGCGGAACAGCAATGCCGTGGTCCTGCGCCGGCTTGAGTGAAAGTGAACCCGCCTCAAGCATCCCGCGCGCGGCTGAGATATCCTCGGCGAAACCTCCGATCACCGCGGCCTGCTCCGCTGCCGCCATGACCGCGCCCGGCGGTTTGCCTTTGTAAGGCGGTCCAGCATGAAGCAGAGTGTGTGCAGGCAGGTCCGCCCTGGCGTCACTTAACCGAACGAGACGACGAAGATGCGCAAGCTTCCGATTCATTCCGCACTCACCTGGCGCACAGAATGCGCGGCCTTCCGACGTTGATTTGCGGCATTCGCCAAACAATGAACGTGTCCGCCAACCTAATCATTCTATTTATAGCATGATAGAGATAAGCAGCAAGTGCGCAAAGCGAGTTTTTCGTGCAAATTGCCCCGAAAAATAGCACCATCGATTACATTTGCGGCTTGGTCATACTATTAATAGGGTGATAGTGTGACTTGGCGCGCAAACAGGCGGGCGGGTAAAACCGGAGGGAGGAATTCAATGAAATCGTCTTGGTCCAGAATATTGCTAGCGGTCCTGTCAACCAGTGTCGGGACAGGCGCAATAGCCCAGGAAACCATCAAGCTCGGCGTCAATCAGCCCCTCACGGGCGTGGTCGCCGCGTCGGGGAATTTCGTCACCAACGGCGCCAAGATCGCCGCGGAAGAGATCAATGCGAAGGGAGGCGTGCTCGGAAAGAAGCTTCAACTGATCATCGAAGATAATAAGAGCAATCCCACCGAAGCTGCGAACGTCGCCGAGAAGCTGATTACACGCGACAAGGTGCCCGCAATGATGGGCGCATGGAGCTCGACTTACACACTCGCAGTGATGCCAAAGCTGATGGAATACAAGGTCCCGATGCTGGTCGAAACGTCCAGCGCCGACAAGATCACGACCATGGGCAACCCGTATGTATTCCGCATCAGCCCGACCAACAGCATGGAAGCCAAGAGCTTCACCCGCTTTGTCGAACCGTTGAAGATCAAGAAGGTCGACTTCCTGGTCGTCAACAATGATTGGGGTCTCGGTGCGGCTGCCGAATTCGGGAAAATGCTGAAGGAGAAGGGCATCACCGTCAATCGCACACTGCACATGGACGCAGCGGCGCAAGACATGTCTTCGCAGCTCTCGACCATCAAGAGCACAGACAGCGACACCCTCTTCACGACATCCGGCCCGGAACAGATGACGCTGGTGATGAAGCAGGCGCAGGCGCTCGGCATCAAGCGACAGATCATCACCACCGGCGGTACCGTGCCGGATCAGTTGATTGCCCAGGCCGGCTCGGCAGCGAACAATTCGTTGCATGACGCGATGTTTGCGCCATGGTTCCCGGAAACCTCGGCAGATCCGGCAGCGGCCCGCTCGTTCATCGCAGCGTGGGAAAAAACCGGACTTCCGTTTGCGGGACTGCCTGAGGGCGCGCGCGGCTATGACGGCATTCAGGTGCTGGCCGCAGCCATCAAGAAAGCCGGTGTCGCTGAGCCGGAGAAGATTCGCGCAGCTCTTTGGGAGATCGAGTTTCCCGGCCTGACCGGCCGCATCGTCTTCGAGAAAGTCGGCCCGGCCGGCGCCGAGAGCGGACAGAGCCCGGCGACAACGCACCTCGTCAAGATCGACGATGGAAAGGTCGTGCTGGTCAGCAAGTAACGGGCAAGGATCAGCGGCGGCGCCGATATCGGCGCCGCCGCTATTTTTTCACTCTGAAGAAACTAGGCCTGAACGGTGCGAAGCTTTGCGAGATTGAACGCGGCGTCACCGGCCTGCTGCGCAGTTGGTGAAATCTGCCGCCCGATCAGGTCCCGCGCGACCATGTGATCCCTGGCGGCGTTGATCGAATCCACTGCCACAAGACGGCTTTCGCGAAAATGAAAGATCGAAAACGAATGGCTTCCCATATCGCCGCGCAGGACATGGGTGTCCGCCCCGCGCGACAGCCCCGCAATCTGTAGCTTCATGTCATACTGGTCAGACCAGAACCACGGCGTTCCAAGACTTGGCTTGTCCGTTCCCAGCAGTGCGCAGGCCGCCGACCGGCCCTGCTCGACCGAGTTCTGAACCGACTCCAGCCGCAGCATGGTGCCATCCAGCAGGCGGCGAACCGTACAGTCGCCCGCAGCGACAACATTGGGAACGGAGGTGCGTCCGCATGCATCCACTACGATTCCATTTTCGCACACGATTCCAGCAGCCCTTGCCAGTTCGTCGTTGGGCGTCACGCCAATTCCCGCAACCACCAGCCCGGCAACGATGCAGCGTCCATCAGCAAGCTGGACCTCCGCTGCATGCGCTGTGATCTTCCGGATTTCAACTATCCGCGCTTCAAAAATCAATGTCGCGCCGCGATCGGCATGCAGCCGGGCATACCACGCGGACAGTTCTGCGGACAAAACTCTTTCCAGCAGACGCGGAGCCGCCTCGAGGACAGTAACTTCGATACCAAATTTTCGCGCGCTCGCCGCGACCTCCAGCCCGATGAACCCTCCCCCGACAACGACCAGAGGCAGTTCCATTTGCACGCAATTCTGAAGTCCGCGCGCGATGGCGTCAGCATCGGCGCGTGATCGCAGCGTCCGAACCAGATCGCCGGCTTCTTGCGCCTGCGGAAGCTGACGCGGCGTTGCGCCCGTGGCGAGAACCAGCCCGGTGTAGGCCAATGCTCGCCCATCGCGCAGCAACACGGCTTGCGATCTCACATCGATCGCCGACACGGATGCGCCGGTGCAGAGATCGATCTGCCTCCTCTCCAGCACGGAGGGATCACGCAGCGTGAGCTGTTCAGGGTCCAGTTTGTCCGTTAGCCACGCTTTCGAAAGCGGAGGCCGCTGATAAGGCGCGTGCGGCTCGGCACCAAGCAACGTGACCCGGCCCTCAAACCCTTCGCTGCGAAGTGTTTCGGCGGCCTGAAGACCGGCCTGCCCTGCCCCGACAATGACAATGTGGGGATCGGTGCCGGTCACGTCTGGCACTCGGGAACGGTGACAACGAGTCCGTCGATCGCGGGTGAGGCCTTGATCTGGCATGACAGGCGACTGTTGGGACGCCGCTCGGCTTTCACTTCGTCCAGAAGTTCAAGTTCGTCCTCGCCAGGCGGCGGGAGTTCCGTCAATCGCTCTTGCTCGACGTAGACATGGCAGGTCGCGCAAACACAGGATCCGCCGCACTCGGCGACAATACCGTCGATGCCGTTTTTCACCGCGGCCTGCATCAGGCTCCAGCCCTCGGGCACATCCAGTTGAGACGCTGTTCCCGACGGCTGAATGACTGTAATCTGAACCATATCTCTCTATCTCATTGTTGTCCTATAGATAGAATGATATAAAGCAATTCGACCTGTGGCAAGCGGTGATCTGATCGGAGGGATGATGGATTTTCAGAGCGTCGGCGCGTCGTTGCTGCGAAAGGAAGACGACCGCTTCTTGCGCGGCCGCGGCCAGTATGTGGGCGACCTCAAGCTACCCGGACTCAAGGACGTTGCTTTCGTCCGCTCCCCGCTCGCTCACGCGAAGATACGTGGTGTGCGAATCCCGCCGGAATTTCAGGATCGCGTTTTCACCGCCAGGGATCTTACAGACGTCAAACCGATCGTCGCCGCATCCGGCCTGCCCGGTTTCAAGCATTCGGAGCAGCCTCTTTTGGCGCACGAAAAGGTCCGGCAGGTCGGCGAGCTTGTCGCCATGTGCATAGGCAGTACGCGCGCCGAAGCTGAAGACATTGCCGCCGCAGTTGAACTCGACCTCGACGAACTGCCGGTGGTAAGCGAGATGCTGGCCGCGAGACGGCCCGGTGCACCGCTGGTTCACGACCATTGGGGCGATAACGTTTTCCTGGAAACGTACATCGACGTGAATATGGAAGCGGCCTACGACGCCCCGATCAAAGTGACCCGTGAAATCAGGACGGCGCGGCAATGCATGGCGCCGCTGGAAGGGCGCGCCACTGTTGCTTATTGGGACAAGCGCCTAGATCAGCTTGTTCTCTATACCGGGACGCAGCAGCCGCACATTATCCGAACCGGCATCTCCGAATGTCTCGGGCTCGACCAGAGCAAGGTACGGGTCATCTCGCCCGACGTTGGAGGCGGCTTCGGTTACAAGGCTCTCATGCCGCCGGAAGATGTTTGCCTCGCCTGGCTTGCGATGCACTCCGGTCATCCAGTCCGCTGGATCGAAGATCGCCGCGAGCATCTGACTGCGAGCGCAAACTGCCGCGAGCATCATTATGTCATCACCGCATACGCGGATCGCGACGGCACGCTGCGCGGCATCGAATGCGAGGCCACCGTCGATTCCGGCGCTTACTCATCTTACCCGTTCTCGGCCTGTCTTGAGGCCGCACAGATTGCGAGCATCCTGCCGGGGCCTTACGACTTTCCGTCATATCGCTGCCAGACTTGGTCGGTCGCAACCAACAAGTGTCCAATTCTTCCTTATCGCGGCGTCGCCCGTACGGGCGTCTGCTATGCCATGGAACTGATGGTGGATGCCGTCGCGCGCGAGGCAGAACTCGATCCTCTGGAGGTGCGGCTGAAAAATCTGGTGAAGCCTGAGCAGATGCCGTTCGACAACATCACCAAAAAGCATTTTGACAGCGGCGATTATCCTGAAGCTTTGAAACGCGCCATGGCAAGGATCAATCTCGACGCCATCCGCAAACAGCAGGAAAACACCCACAGACTGATCGGCATCGGTCTTTCGATCTATTGCGAGCAGGGCGCGCACGGCACATCGGTCTATTCCGGCTGGGGAATCCCGATGATCCCGGGACACGAACAGGCGACTGCGCGCGTCACGCCGGATGGAGGTCTCGAGCTTCGTATCGGTGTCCATTCGCACGGGCAGAGCATGGAAACAACATTGCCGCAGATCGCCCACGAGATTCTGGGCATCGAGACCGCAAAGATCAAGCTTGTCCACGGCGACACCGAATACACGCCATACTCGACCGGGACGTGGGGGTCGCGATCAGCGGTAATGGCAGGCGGTGCCGTGTCACGCGCCTCGCAGGAAATCGCCGGCCTCATCAAAGGCATCGGGGCGCATCTGCTGCAAACCGATATTGCGAATGTACGCCTTGAGGACGGCTGTGTGATCGGGCCATCGGGAAGCGTGACTGTGAAGGAAGTCGCTCACACCTGGTATCGGCGCCCTCAGGATCTGCCTGCCTCGGTCGATCCGCGCGGCCTTGAAACCACGATTGGCTACAAGCCGGTGCGCGACTCCGGGCACCTTTAGCTACGCCGCACATATCGCCGTCGTTGCAGTGGACCCGGAAATGGGCGACATCGAAATTCTCGACTACGTGATCGTCGAGGACGGCGGCAAGCTGATCAATCCGATGGTCGTCGACGGCCAGATCTACGGCGGCCTCGCACAAGGTATCGGCACGGCTCTCTATGAAGAGATGCCGTTCGATCCATCAGCACAACCGCTGGCATCGACCTTCGCGGATTATCTGCTGCCTGGGCCAACCGAGGTTCCCGCTCCGCAGGTCGAGCACATGGAAACGCTGTCACCTTACACGGAGTTCGGTGTCAAAGGTCTTGGTGAAGGCGGTGCGATTGCTCCTCCCGCCGCCATCGGCAACGCTGTCAACGACGCACTCAAATCACTGGGGGTGGAATTACTGTGCTGTCCGATGACACCGCGGCGGGTGCTGGAGGCAATCCACCGCGCGAAAGGTAACGCGTAGCATATGCTGCACGTAGCGAAAACCTGCGGTGTCGTCACAACACCGCAGGCCGGAAGCTGGAGGCGTCAGACGATCCCTGGGAAGAATCCGGCCTCAGCAACACCGCATAAAGCGAAGGGCGTATAAACTGTTCGGCCCGCTGACGAATGCCATCGAAGCGGAAATCAGTCCCCATGTCACCATGATGCGCGCAATCCATCGGCGGGCGGCGGATTTTTCCGCGTCTTATTGCAGCTGGCGCGGCTCTTGGGGCCCGCCGGCTGTTTGCTGCTTTGAAACTGTTTGTTTTGTCCGTTCGTCCGCCTATTGGCGGAACGTCGATCCTTCGGCGTCGAGCTGCCGGATCAATGCGTCGTAGGTGTCCTGACCAAACGCATGCTTCTCATCGAAGCCCTTGGCGACGGCCGTTTGCGACTGCTGCATGGTACGCTTCAGCACTGCTTCCGGCAGATGCCTCAGCTCCTTGCCCATCTGGAAGGTGTGCACCTGCACCTCGCAGGCGCGCTGCAACATATACATCCGGAAGAATGCAGCCGCGGCGGTCTCTCCGCAGGTCAGCAAACCGTGATGGCGCAGGATCATGATGTTCTTGCTGCCTAACGACTTCACCAGCCGTTCACGTTCGCTGAGATCGACCGAAATTCCTTCGAAGTCGTGATAGGCCACTTCGCCGTAAAGCTGCGCGCCATAAAAACTATGCGGCGATAGACCGCCGTCCGCGCATGCAACCGTCACGCCCTCGGTCGTATGGGTATGCACGATGTAATGAGCATCCTCGCGTGCCATGTGGATCGCGGAGTGGATGGTAAACCCCGGCGCATTGACCTTGGCATCGCTGCCGTCAACGACGTTGCCATCAACATCGATCTTCACCAGATTCGACGCGGTGATTTCATTGTACATCAACCCGAACTGGTTGATGAGAAAGTGACGCTCCGGTCCCGGAACGCGCGCGGTAATATGATTGTAAATAAGCTCGGTCCAGCCGAACCGGTCGCAGATTCGGTAAAACGCCGCCAGTTGCTCACGTGCGTGGCGCTCTTCGGACGATATCTGCGACAGCTTTGGTTTGACGTGCCGGTTCATGAATTCCTCCTGGCATTTAAGAATTTGATCCGCGACCGCCCTCGTGGGAGCGGCCGCGATGCTCCTAGTCGAGAAAGTCCGGCTGCTCTTTCAGAATGCGCGCATAGAGCGACTGGAACTGAAACCATCCGCTGAACGACGAGCCGACGATCTGATAAGCCTGCTGTGCGGACTTTTCCGAAATCATCTTGAGCTTCTGCCCGGAGTAAGCAGCCGCGGCTTCTGCCATCAGTTGCACCTGGCACGACCGGTCCATGGTAATGAACCACCATGCCGCCTCGTCGACGGTCTGGCCCACTGTGAGAAGGCCGTGATTTTGCAGGATGGCTGCCTTGTGCGGGCCGAGCGCCTTCGCGATCTGTTGTCCCTCGTCGAGATCGACCGCGACCCCGCCGTAATCGTCGTAAAGCGCGTGATCGTTGTAGAAGGCGCAAACGTCCTGCGAGATTGGATCCAGCTTGCGGCCGAGCGCGGCAAAGGCGCGGCCATAAGTCGAGTGTGAATGCGCCGCGCCGACTGAGTCCGGACGAGCTGCATGGACACGCGAGTGAATAGCAAACGCGGCAGCATTCACCGGCCGATTGCCTTCGACTACCTTTCCGTCGTGCCCGACACGGATCAGATCAGATGCCTTGATCAGGCTGAAGTGCATTCCGAACGGATTGACCCAGAACGTGTCAGTGAATTCGGGATCGCGCGCCGTGATGTGGCCAACGACACCCTCGTCGAAGCCGAATTTCGAGAACAACCGGAAGCTGGCGGCCAGGCGCTGCTTGCGATGCAACCGCTCCTCGCCAACTGTTGCAAATACCGGCGGGCGCGGCAGATCCGTGTACATCTTCTCGGCAGCCGGTGTTGAATCATGGAATTTCTGCGGGGCGTTCATCTGGTTCTCCTTCACTGTATATGCGCAACTGGAACGGTCGCCGGCCAGCAGGCACTCGCATGCCCCGCCCGCGCGGCCGGAATTAATGTCGGCGGAGATAACCGCGGTCATCGGCAACCGAAATGGAGGCGGTTGAATCGGCCGGGCAATTGCAGCGACATGCTGCATCGCCCTGGCGCTCGAATGCTTTGGCCAATCATCGTCCTCCGTCATGCCCTTTGTGAGCTTGTTGCCGGTTAGCGAGCATGGCTGACATGCTGCGGCAGCCGCGTTGCCCGTCCTGACATTTGGTGCGAGCATGATCAGGAGTCTTCCGGGGCGCAAATGAATTCCCTTGCGGCCATATGAATGAAATTCACATGCAACGATCGCGATCATCGCTTCCACCGTTATCCACGCTACGGTCATTCGAAGCCGCAGTGAGATTGGGCAGCTTCAAGGCTGCTGCGGAAGACTTGAGCCTGACTCAGTCGGCGATCAGCCATCAGATCAGTTCGCTGGAAACGCATTTTTGCGTCAAACTTTTCGTGCGCGACGGAAACAAGGTCGTGCTTACGAAAGATGGCGCGATGTATGGGACGTCAATCCTGAAAGATTTCGCGGAATTATCACGCGCCGGCGAAGCGCTGCTAAGCAAGGAACGCAGGGAAATAGTGAGGGTTAGCGCCTCGCCCAGCTTCGCGACATTCGCCGCGCTGCCCCATCTTCAGAAATTCAAATCCGCAAACAAATCTCTCGATCTCCGACTTGAAGCGCGAAACACCGATGTGGATTTCAACACTGAAAGCATCGATGCCGCCATTCAGGTAGGTGGACCGCCGTTTCGCGGCTTGCATGCCCACAGGCTGTTTCGGTCAAAACTTGCGCCTTTGGCCCATCCCGATCTCTGCGAGAAATTCGCGCCATTGAAGAGCGCCAAGGATCTCGCGCGAATGCCCCTTATCGAGCTCAATAATATTCCTGGAATGTAGGAGCAATGGTTCGCCAAGGCAGACCGCAGAATCAAATTGAATGAACTCAGCCTGTCGAGCGACAGCCTGCTGGCGGCAATCCAGATGGCCGAGTCAGGTGTCGGTGTTGTCCTCGCGCCGTTCCCCTTGACGGCATCGGTTGTGGCGGCTGGCCGCCTCAAGGCCCTCTTTCGTCCGTCACTCCTGATGGACAAACGCGATTTTCATCTCGTCTATCGGAAGGAGGACGCCACGAGCGCGAAGATCAAGGCAATTCGCAAGTGGTTGAAAGACGTGATTGCTGAATTGGAACAGCGGACCAATACGAACGATCTGTGATCCCTTTTTACTTGGCTCACCGTGTATGGATTAAGTGAGCCGCGCCTGTGATTCAAAGTGGCAGCGCTTCGGTAATCACACCCGTGCACGAGCCAAAAACGCATGACATTGTACGCCGCAGTTTTTTCATCGATCATTGGCTTCATTACAAACTCCGGTCATGCAAGACGGCGTGCACTGCTCAGTCATACGCCCCGACCGGACTTCGCCTGCTGAGGAGTACCTTGCGCTGTTGCAGATCCGTAATGCGAGAATCCGGAACATTGTTCTCCCGAAGAATCTCCTCGTTGTGCTCGCCCTGAAACGCCGGGACACCGGGAAGAGGCAGTTCGGATTCGCTGAAGTGCCATGGATTGCCCGGCATGCGGGTGGTATTTCCGGCGCGGTCCTCAACCTCGACAACCGCGCCCCATTCCTTCACCCATTCCGACTCCGCAAACTCGCGGACAGTCCGAACTCTCCCGACCGCAAGGCCGGCCTCGCTGACCTGCGCCTGAAGCAGTTCAAGATCGGAGAATGTGGTCAGCCATGACCGGATTTCCGCCAGAAGCGATGGCAAATTCTGACGCCGCAGTTTCGCCGTGGCGTAACGCGGATCGGCCAGCAGGTCGTTTCGCCGCATCATGGCGCAATATCGGCTGAACATCGGAGAGTAGATCGGACTTCCCGCGATGGTGAGCCTGCGCCCGTCGGACAATTCGAAGATATGAGATTCATTGGCCGACAGCGCGATCGGCTCGCCGTCTGTGTCGATTCCGGAGAGCTGCGCGCCCGCGCGCTCGTTGACGGAGAGCATCGTGGCTGCCATCGACACGTCCACGTGCTGGCCCTCACCGGTTCGACTGCGATGATTCAGTGCGGCGAGAATCGCAATGACACCCTGGAGACCGGTATAGACGTCCGCGTGGCTGCAGGCGTCTCCTCGCGGCTCGGACAGCGCATTGCCGAAATGCTCCTCGACAATCGCAGTCAGTCCGGTTTCGGCCTGCACCGTGGGAGCAAAAGCGGGCCGATTGCGCCACGACGTGGTCTGGCCGTATCCGCTGAGTGAGGCGTAAACAACCTTCGGATTGAAGGCGCGGACGTCTTCGTATGCCAGACCGAAGCGCTTCAGCGTGCCGGGCCGGAAATTCTCAACGATGACGTCGGCGTTGCGGCACAGATCAATCACGATCTCGCGCGCCTCCGCCCAGTTCAGATCGATGCTCAGATTCCGCTTTCCCGCGTTCTGCTGGACATAGTAGAGGCCCATATCGCCGATATGCGGCAGACTCACGCGGCCGAGATCGCCCGACGGCGGCTCGATCTTCGTGACCTGCGCACCGAGATCGCGAAGCGCTTTCGTGCAATGCGGTCCTGCGAGCACACGGGTGAAATCGATAACGCGCAATCCTTCCAGAGGAGCTGAAGACACGGTCAGTCTCCCTTGAACGCTGCAGAGGCCGGGCCGGTTGCAAAGAACGCGTCGAAGCCCCGCTGCCGATCAGCAGCCTTCCAGATCATGTCATTGATCTCGATCTGCCGCTGGTCGGCAGACGCAACGCCGCCCCGCGATGCGAGGTTCGCCAGCATTTTGATGCCTTTGATCACCGCCGTCGGACCCGCCGCCAGTTGACGTGCCCACGTCAGCGACGCGGCGGGCAGATCCGCCTCGGGCACCACGAGATTGATGATGCCCCAGCGCTCGAAGGCTTCCGGCGTATGCCGCCGCCCGAGCATGGCAATTTCCTTTGCCCGCGCCGCGCCAGCACGCTGCGCCAAACGCTGTGTCCCGCCAAGCAGCGGGAGCAGTCCGACGGTAACTTCAACCTGCCCCAGAAACGCGGTGTCCGCGGCGATGATCATGTCGCAGGTCAGCGCCAGTTCAAGACCACCGCCGAGAACGCCTCCGTGTACCGCAGCAACAGTCGGGACCGGGACATCTTCAATCGCATCGAGAAACTCGGTGAAGCGTTTTTGATCGCTCTGGATCATTGTGGTCGTGCCGAACGATTTAAGCTCTGCCCCAGCGCAGAAGTGGCGCATCGAGCTGCGCAGCAAAATTGCGCGGCAGCCCCCTGCGAGCACCGCCCGGTAAGCTGCGATCAGATCCGCGATCATCTGGTCGTCGATCAAATTGTGCGGCGGCTTGGCGAGCGTCACGACGCCTACTGCGCCGTCCATCTCGTGCGTGACTGTCGTCAATTTTCTCTCCCATTTGACCGGCGCTGCGGGTTCTGCAGCCCGCTTCCTCGTTGCGGCAACTTGTCCGCCGCTCACGCCGCCAGCAACGTCAAGAAGTGCCAATATTCAGGTCCGAAAATGCCAACTGCGGTGCACAATGCAGTGACAGACGGGGTCCAAACGTGCCAATCTGACAGAAAAAGAACACGATGCGCCCGGAGGAACCGATGGTGATATCCAAGATCATCAGTCCGCTGTCGGACGATATCGATGCGCCGACTCAAAGCATGCTTGGGCTTGCCGCTCTTGCGGCCGAACTCGCCGCCGAAGGCGTTTCCGTGAAGGACCTGTTCGCCCGCACCGGCGCCCTTCCGTCTCAGCTCGAAGACCCGCATGCGCGCATCTCGCGGCGGCAGCGTCTGGCAATCTATCGAAATGCCGTCGCGCTCGCCAAACGAACGGATATCGGATTGCTCGCAGGCGCGCGGCAGCGCATCAGCGATTACGGAATCTATGGCTATGCGATGGTGAGCAGCCCGACATTCGGGGAAGCATTGAAATTTTCTATCGAGCACATCACGCAAGCCGGATCCACCGTGCTGCAAATCAGTTACCGCGTGGAGAATGGCACAGCTATCCTCCGCAGCCATGGCACCCAGTCACTGGGTCACCTGCTTCCGTTCGTCGCGGAATTCTGGCGGAGTTCGATGACAGCGCTTTTCAGCAGGGTTCTGGAGGCGCCGTTCCCGACAACACGCATGCTGTTTCCCTATCCCGCACCCGTTCATTGGCGAAACTACGAGCGGATGTTCAATTGTCCGATTGAGTTCGACGCCGGCTCGATGGAATGGCATTTCCCGGTCGAGGTGATGGATCGGTGCTGTCCTAACGCCAACCCGATCACCGCACAGGTCTGTCAGCAGTTCTGCAACGCAGTGATGGCCCCGACTCCCGGAGAAACAGAGCTGGTGCGCCGGATAAGAACCGCATGCTTCAACAGCCCGCGGCGCTTCCCGACCGCTGAAGAGATTGCGGACCAGCTCGGTCTTTCGCTGCGTACGCTGCATCGGCGATTGGCGCAGGAAGGACTGTCGTATCAATCCGTTCTGGACAATATGCGCCGCTCGGTGGCGACCGAATTTCTGGAAAATACCCATCTCATGATCGACGAGGTTGCCGAGCGGGTCGGGTTTTCGGACGCCACGAGCTTCCGCAAGGCTTTCCGTAAGTGGACCGGTCATTCGCCGACACACTATCGTCCGCGTCACCCCGGCTAGCAGTCCCAGCCTGACATACGCTGCAAAACATCGCGTTTAATCGCGATGCAGCCGTCCCGCCTTGGCATTTTAGGACGCGGCATTTGGCACGGTTCGACGTTGTCATACCAGGTAGAGCGCACAAGATTGGCGCGGCCGCCTGGGAGACTCCATGTGCAACCTCGATAGCATTTATGCCCTGATCGTTTTGGAAAGCGCTGCTCTCGAACGGCAACCCCTGCGACTCATGCAGAACGGTTCTCGAAGCGACATTCCAGAGGGCCTGGCCGCGAATTCAATGACGGCGTGTATCAGGGCGCTCTCCCAAATCGGGCTCTTCAAGGCGCTTTGTGACCAGACCCAAGATCTGGCAACCCAAACATGATCACACGGAGGGAATATGAGGCACATTCGATCATCGATTATTGCTGGCGTCGTCGGCTTGAGCATGAGCGTTATCACACCGGCGCACGCCCAGAAAAAATATGATCCCGGCGCGTCGGACACGACCATCAAACTCGGAAACATCATGCCCTACAGCGGACCGGCTTCCGCCTATAGCGTCATCGGAAAGACGCAAGCCGCTTACTTCAAGAAGATCAACGACGACGGCGGCATCAACGGCCGGAAGATCGAATTCATCAGCTACGACGATGGCTACAGCCCACCGAAGGCCGTCGAACAGGCGCGCAAACTAATCGAGAGCGACGAAGTGCTGCTGATTTTCAGCCCGATGGGGACGCCGTCGAACTCAGCGATTCAGAAGTACATGAACGCAAAGAAGGTGCCACAACTTTTCCCGGCGTCTTATTCGTCCAAATGGAGCGACCCAAAGACCTACCCATGGACGATGCTGCTCGGCACCAGCTATCAGACTGAAGGAAGCATCTATGCCGCCTACCTCCTTCGCGAAAAGCCGGACGCGAAGATTGCCATTCTTTATCAAAATGACGATTTCGGAAAAGAGTTGTTGAACGGACTGAAAGCCGGCCTCGGCGCGAAGGCATCGATGATCGTCGAGGAAGCTCCCTATGAAGTAGCCGACCCGACCATCGACTCGCAAATCGTCAAGCTGAGACATTCCGGCGCCGACGTGATGTTTACCTTCGGCACGCCGAAATTTGTCGCGCAGAGCATCAAGAAGATCGCCGAATTGGGCTGGAAGCCCATGCACTTTGTCCCCAACGTCGCCTCATCCGTTGGAACGGTCATCGTGCCCGCGGGCGTTGAGAATGCGCAAGGCGTGCTGTCAGGAACCTTCATCAAGGATGCGTCGGATCCGCAGTGGGACAACGATAAGGGTATGAAGGCCTACACCTCGTTCCTCGCGAAATATATGCCCGACGCCAACAAGGCCGACAGCCTCATGATCCACGGTTATATGGGCGCCCAGTTGATGGTTCAGGTGCTCAAGCAGAGCGGCGATAACCTGACCCGCGAAAACATCATGAAACAGGCTGCAAGCATCAAGAACTTCGAGTCCGATGTCCTGATTCCCGGCATTCTGGCAAACACCGGCGAGAAGGACTTTTCCCCCCTCGAAGACATGCAGATGATGCGGTTCAAAGGGAGCCGTTGGGAGCCTTTCGGTGTCGTCATCAAGGGCCGCAGCGACGGCTAGCCGCAGGTCCCTTGCTCTGTGAGGTGCTTCACATACCGCACCCGCGAATGGGCCTAATGAATGCCTCCTTCAAAGGAGGCATTCATGCAAACCCCGATAGGAGAATTTACCCATTCCGGGTTGAGCAGTCGGCGAAACTGGATTGTGTGTTGGAGATTGTCTGTTTCGATCCTGGCCGTGGAATTCGCTCTTGTCATGGCCCTGATCGGATTCGCCGTAAGCTCTCGGTCAGTCTCGCCTGTGAAATCATCTTTTCAGGTTGAACAGGTACAGCAAAACCCTGCGCACAGCCGCAAGGCGTGTCCGCTGCGCAACCTTCAGAAAACGCAAAGTCTCTGACGGCCGGCAGGCTGATCGATTCGGCACCGTCCGGCCGAGACTTATCCCTGATCGGCATATCCCCAGCGTGATCAGTCTTGCGATCGCTCCGCCATACTCCTCAACGAGTCTACATCGATAACGGTGATCGATCCGCGTTGAAGACGGACCAGTTTCCGATCAGCCCACTCATGCAGTTGCTTGTTGACGCTCTCCCGCGACAGGCCAAGCATCTCGCCAATTTCCTGCTGTGTGATGGTGATCTTTTTATCCACAGCAGCGCCCGGCCGATCGATCAGACGAATAAGGGCCTTGGCCAGCTTGCCTGACAGATCAGGGAATATGACCTGCTCCACGTGATCGCTGATCCAGCGCAATCGAACACACAGCAGTTCTATCAGTTTTGTTGCCAGCACCGGTTGACTGGCCAATAGAGAGAAGAAATCCCTTCTATCAATGACAAACAACTCGCAGTCCGAATTCGCAATGGCATCGGCAGTTCTGGCAAGACCATCGAGAACCGCAATCTCGCCGAACATCTCTCCCGCATCGACCATATTGAAGATAGCGCCCCGGCCATCGGCGGACGAGACACCGATCTTCACCGTGCCGCTGATAATAAAGAACAGGCTTTGGCCCGGATCACCTTTGGCGAAAATCGTTACACCTCGTTTGAAGGTTCTCTTTTTGGCGTAGTGGCACAACTGATCCAGCGCCTCAGTCCCGAGGTCGCGAAACAGTGGGTGGTTACGCAAGACATTCGTCTTGTCCCCGGCAGATCGGGCTATGGTCGGCTTGTCGTCCTGAAGCATCGCTGTACGGCCCAATCGCGAAATAGCTAAACTTGCTCTTGTTCGGCGATGATCAGGATACGCCGGGAACAAAACAATACAAACTCCTTGAAGTTTCAATGAAATGCAGCCTGGGAGGGGCGCAGCCGTTGGTATATCGCCACATCCCCTTGGCTCGCGGCTATTTTTTCGGCGTGTATCCCGACGGCATGGGCTCGTTCATCTTGCTATTGCCCAAGGAACCCTTAAACCTATTTGGGGCTAAGGAATTGCGGGGCTGCCATAACCATAGGGTAGCGTAGCTTGGTCGGCGGCATAGATTATCGCTGTAGCTACTGCGGTTTCGTTATGGAACCGACAGCGAGATTTTGCGGTGGCTGCGGTCGCCCGAAGGCCCGCTCCAGCGAGACGGCGTCGAACGCGCTCTCCTTTCTGCAGTCGAACATCCCCCCCGACCTTGCCGACCGCATCCTGCGTTCCGGCGGTGCGATGCTGGGCGAGCGAAAGCACGTCACAGTCGTTTTTGCGGATGTCCGCGATTCGACCGCGCTCATTGATCAGCTCGATCCGGAAGAAGCGCTCCAAGTTCTCGGCCCTGTCCTGAAAAGTCTGATGGATGCAGTCCATCATCACGACGGTTTCGTGAACCAGACCCTGGGCGACGGGATTATGGCGCTGTTCGGAGCTCCTATCGCGCGGGAGGATCATGCGGTCCAGGCGTGCAGCGCGGCACTGGCCATGCGGACCGCCGTTGGTGAACTCAACCAGCGGACCGGACGGGACATCGCCATTCGCATTGGCATCAATTCCGGAGAGGTCGTCATTCATTCGATCGGCAACAATCTGGCGATGAACTACGATGCCGTCGGCAAGAGCGTTCACTTGGCCGCGCGCATGGAGGAACTCGCCGCACCGGGCAAGATCCTGCTGACAGCGGCAACGCACGATCTCGCGAAAGGGTTTGTGACGGTCGAGCCGCGAGGATTTGCGGAGGTGAAAGGCGTCTCGGAAGCAGTTGAAGTTTTCGAGCTGACCGCAATACGGATAAGAACGCGATGGCAGGTTCGCTCCGCGCGAGGCCTCAGCGTTCTCGTTGACCGTCAGAATGAAATGCGCATCCTGAGAAGTGCGATCGAGAGTGCTGCAGCGGGAAATGGACAATCGCTGAGCATCGTCGGCGCCGCCGGGTTGGGGAAATCCCGGCTGATACACGATTTCATCCGGAATCTTTCGGACGAATGGACCGTGCTTGAGACCGCCTGTCCCTCGCAGCGAACAAGTTCGAGCTACTATCCCATTGGCATACTCATCAGAGCCATGTTCGGGATTGGCATCGATGACACTCCCGAGACTGTCATTACGCGCGTCAAGGAGGGGATCGACCGGCTGGGGAGCAACTTGTCGGTCTTCTTGCCGCCGATTCTCTCGCTGCTGGATCTCAACACCGACGACCAGGAGTGGAAAAAACTGGAACCATCCGAGCGGCGGCTCAAAACCATGGAAGCCGTCAGATCGCTGGTTTTTCATCGCGCACAATCGAATCCCTCGGTGATCCTGGTCGAGGACGTTCACTGGGCCGACGCAGAGACCAAGCTCATTCTGCAAAATCTGGCTAGCGCGCTGGAAGGGACGCGGACGGTTCTCATCCGAACGCAACGCCCCGAGGGCGGCCCGGTAGATAGCGGCACAATCGGCATCGATTTGTCGCCGCTTGACGATGTGACGTCGCACCAGTTGATGGACTGGCTCATGGGCGACGACAGCAGCCTCATTCCGTTAAAGCGGAAAATACTGGCGCAGTCCCAAGGCAATCCCCTGTTCATGGAAGAACTGGTCCAGACGCTCAAGGAAACGGGGTATCTTGAGGGACAGCCGGGGAACTATCTGGCCGCGAAACGAACCGGCCGAGTTGAAATTCCACAAACCATTCATTCAGTGCTCGCGGCGCGCATCGATCTGCTGGACGGGTTTCCAAAGTCCCTGTTGCAGACGTCAGCCGTGATCGGCACCGAGATTTCCGTGGCCCTGCTCTCGGAAATGCTGGACGTGACTCCCGCGGAGATTTCCGGCGAACTGCGAACGCTGGAAGCTGCCGATTTTCTCCGGAAAATCAGAAGCACCACATCCGCCGACTATTCCTTCAAGCATGAGCTTACGCGTGAAGTTGTCTACGGCACGATGCTGCTGGGCCTTCGACGCTCCCTTCATGCCAAAGCCGTCGACATCATCGAGTCGCGCTTTCCCGATCGTCTTGACGAGTATATTGATCGGCTCGCCGACCACGCATTCAAGGCCGAGCTATGGGAAAAGGCCGTCCCCTATCAATTGCGCAGTTGCCGCCGCGCTGTAAAGCGCGGCGCCAATCAGGACGCGATCAACATCTTCGAGCGCGGCCTGGAAACCCTGTCGCATCTGCCGGCCTCCCCCGCCAAGATCAAAACCGAGATCGATTTCCGCCTGACGCTGGTGATTGCACTCGAACCGCTCGGCAAGCATCGCCGGATTGCAGAGGTATTGCGCGAAGCGAGCCGTCTGGCCGACGCCTCGGGAGATCCCGTGCGCACCGCCGCGGTCAATTGTCAGCTCGCTGTGGCACTATGGAGGCTTGGTGAGCATGCCCCCGCGATGGCAGCGGCCGAAACCGCAAGCCGCATCGCTGACAAGATCGGCGATCCATCTCTCCAGTTCGCAGCACTCCTCATCGTGGGTATTGTCCATCATGAGCTCGGCAATTTCGCGACATCGATCGAGATGCACGAAAAGTGCATAGAGATCGAAACGCCGGAGCTTGACCAGAAACGGGCCGGTTGGGCCGCCTATCCCAGCGTTCTTTTGCGCACCTTCATGGCGGACTCCCTGATTGAACTCGGCGATCTCGACCGCGCGGAAACTGTAGCGGAAGACGCCAGCAGGCGCGCTGAAATCCTGGATCACGCTTACTCGCGCGCAAATATCAATCATGTGCTCGGTCGCCTGCGGACAACCCAGGGGCGGCATGCAGAAGCACTCCCGCTTTTGCGCGAAAGCTGGCAGACCTGCCTGGATCTCGAAATGGTCCAGATGTATCCCGTCTTCGCAGCCCGCATGGGTGAAGCCCATCTCGCGACGGGCGACGTCGAGACAGCCCTCAATATCCTATCGGTGCCCGAGCGGCTCGACGTACCCTTGGCGGAGCATTCGTTCGGTTGGCGATATCTTTTCATTGCGCAAGGCCGGGCCCTGCTCGCGGCCGGCCGTCTCGCCGAAGCGCATGCAGCCGGCGAGCGCGCTCTGTCGCTCGCCGAACAGCGCGGCGAGCCGCCGCAGCAGGCCTATGCGACGCATTTGCTCGGTGAAATCGCACGTGCCAGCAATCCGGATGATCCAGTCGCCGCCGAAGTCTATTTCAGCCTCGCGTTGGGATTTGCAGAGAAATGCGGCATGCGCGCCTTAGCAGCTGCTTGTCGTCACGCGATGGAAAGCTCCGAAAATCGAAACAAGGAACCGAGCATCGCGAACCGGTAATTTCTCTTAGTCTTGACCGGTCGGGACTGGTTGGATCTACCTTGCCAGCGCGCGAACCGCTTCAATCCCGGGCAGAAAGAAGTAAGCACCACCCCGAACCCGGACAAACGGGCGCGGACGATCTACGTGGTGGTTCGTTGGCCGGTTCTGAATGGCGACCACATCTCCGGCGCAACTGAAATGTCCAAGCGGATCTGTCCCGGCATAAAGACCGCCGAAGTGAGTGTTGTTCAGCCATGAATGCTGGATCATTTCGAATTGCCCGGCGATATCCGCATTAAGGGCAATGAATGCCATTCCGCGCGCCGCTTGTTTGCCGGTCGCGCTTTCCTTCTCAACGCCGACTCTTTCTCCATACGGCCTGCCGCGCCTGATAATGCGATGCATTTTTGAAAGACGCAGCGCCGTATCGGCATCTGGCCCGACGTTGTCACGCGGATTCGCGCGGCGAATGTGAGCGCCGATCGGGCAAGCCATGCCAAATCGATCCTCGAAGTAATAGAGAAAATCGTTGCGCGGAGCCGCATCAGGCGGACGGTCTATCGGAACCAGAGGATGGCCTTGGCGCGTCCGCCCGACAAGCTTTGACGCAATCTTCTCTTGCGCGGGCTCATCGGCTCGCCCATAAATACGCTCAGCCGTCTTCGCGACAAATTCATTGAAGGCGGGTACATCCTGCTCAAGTTGCCGGAACACGAGATAAGTGCCGTTGCGCCGGATATCTTGCGGTCCCGTGTTCGCGTCAGCCCTCTCGGGATAGACGTCCGAGATACTGGTACGCCGCTCGTTCCTGTAACCAAGCACGAACTCACCGGGCTTGACGAGAAGAATCCGCTTTTCGTCTGATGTCAGCTCCTTGTTGTTGTCGACGTCACTGGTGCGCTTCCCATTTGCCTTGGGCGATCCTTCAATCAAAGGCTGGGAAATACCGTCTGTAAATCCAAAGTGCTCTTTGCGATCGTCATAGACCCGGCCCTCGATGATGAGCGGCTCGCCATTCTGACGCAACGCTGGTACAGCAGCTCCCGCCATTGCGCTGATCTCGGCATCGATAAGCGAGAGCAGCTTCGTTTGGTCGGCAGCGTAGAGCAACAGCACCCCATCGATATCGCGGCTCTCTTTCCAGCCACCCCACTCCCAGAACTCGGGTGAACTATCACCGACATCCCCGAGAATGTTCGACCGGCGCGGAAAGTGCGCTTCCGGCGTCGGCTTCGGAGCCATCCCTTCGAGGAACTCGAGTGAGAAACTGCTCAGCACTCCACCACTGACGCGGAGATGCTCCAGCCCATGCGCCGTAAGCGCAAGGTTGATCGCTTGCTGATCGCCGCGGCCCGTCGCGCGCGTCAGCCGGCCTGACAACAGCCTTAACCACTTTCTTGCCGCCTCGACCTCGCCGGGCACGAAGTGCCAGAAGACGTAAGCGGAAAATGGCAATTTCGGATACCCGCTCAGCACGAGCCTCTGAACGTCATCCCATTCAACCTTTTCCATGGCACTCTTCCACATCAGAGGCTTCGAAATATCGCGTCGATGTCGCCGTCGCTCAGCGGCTCGAATAGCGACTGTCTCAGCTCGGTGCTGGCGTTGATATTAATGACACTGAGCGTGGGATATGCGCTGTACCAAGCGATCGTTTCGACCTGGCTTTGCCGGACATAGGCCTTGAAAGGCTGCTCGGCTTGCGCGCCCTTCCAGAAAAGAAATTTCGATGCAGGAAACCCGTAGGATTTTCCATCCGCCGAGACGAACGTGTTCGACCAGATGGCATTCAGGCCCTTCACCGCTGCCAGATCGATGAACTCGTTCAGATAGCTTTCCCAGGCGCCGCCATAATTATCGAGAAACAAGAGCCGCTTCCCGCCGTCGATCATCACCCACCGGGCCGACAGAATCGTCGGTATGCCGCCAAGCTCCCCGCGGTTAAACCAGAAGCGGGACAGCAGGTTAATGACAAACAGAGCAAGGCGCAGCAGCCAGCATCGAATGAAGCCCGGCTTCACGGTCGTGATGCTGGCCAGATGATTCTGATACCTGTTGATGCCGCCTTCCTCGCGAGCATACTTCCTAGCGTTCTCCCGGGCTCGCGCGATGAGTTCGGCGGGTTCGGAAAAATTACGTTTGTCGCTGACTTCAAGTGCTCGTATGAGCCCGAATATGAGAAGCCCAATGGCATAAAAAGCCAAAATGCCGATGAGTCCGTAAGCCACAGTGACGAGGATGGCAAAGACGATTGACCGCGCGATTGTCGCGATCTGCTCGCTAACGGCGAACGGGATGTGGCGCGCGACGAGCAAAACACCTATGGCCGTTACGACGACCATCGCGAATGTGAGAAGATCGAGCAGCAGCCGGCGAACGTTTTCACGAACAGCGCTATAGGGCCGAATTTGCACAGCAAGCTTCAGGGAGGTTGCCGAGTAGTTCAGGACAGCCAGGATCAAGCCGACAACGATCAGACGCCAGACAATTGACCAGAAGCCGTACTGAACCGCGTTACCCGCCGACCGGGCCGCGGTCATTCCTGAAATGATGGCCAGCACGACCGAGCCGACAAGAAACACGATCAATGCGTATCTGACGATAACCGCGATCTGGAGCGGGAAACGATTGATGAAAAGCTGATCGTGAGGGTTCTTCGTCCAACTGGTGAGAAAGAGTTCAAAGACACGCACGATCAGCCATACGCCGGTCAACGCAATCAGGATGTGGAGGATCGCAGGCTCGATCGTGATGTGACTGGCAATCCAGGGAAACCGGGAAACCATAAAGTTGCTGATGCTGGCGCCGATGTGGCTCACTTGCTCGAAGGCCCGGACGATATGTCCGTACAGCACAAACGGCCCCCACCCAAATAGCGCGCCTACGGCTATGCCGGTGGCGCAGACCGCAACGAACGCCGCGATGATAGCAGCGGCCACAATCCCCGAACGCTGCCGTATTTCCCAGGGCACCGGCGCGGCTTGCTCGGCCCAGCGATTATCGTCCCGGCCGCGGATCACATGACGTCGCACCTCGTCGAGAAATCCGGCCGGTCGCGCGGGAATAGCGTTGCCCGGCTGGCATCGCTTTGACAGGAACGTGAGAATGTCGCGGCGCAGAAGGTTTTCACCCAGGATTTGCCCAACGGTCCGCCCCGGATTTCCGCTGAAAAAAGTGTTCGCGCCGACATCATGATTTGCGAGGTACTCTTCGATCAGTTGAGGCGCGGCGGGCCCGGAAAACGGATAGTCCGTGCAATGCCGATAAACCTCATGCATGCCCTCTGGTGCAATTTCCAGCAACTCATCCAGAAAATCTTCTCTAGATCCGTCAAAAGTCGCCTCGAATACGAGGCTTGGAGCAAATTCACCTTCTTCATCAAGAATGACAAAGCTGCAAAAATGAAGGCCTGCGATCTTGTCGAACCGGAACAGAGGCTGGCATTCGATGAGATCGCCGGCGAGACGAGGCTCAGCGTTGTCGCGCAGATACTTCCGGCACGCGTCCACACGGCCGGGATCGAGCGGTGTGATGATGGTCGTGTAGTTCGGGTTCACCGTTCCTGAGCCCCGATGGTTTGCCTATTGAATGTGAGTACAAATGAACATGGCGCCGGTCCCTCATAGTGGATCTGGCCATCGGCTCCGGCTGCTCGCGCAAGACCGGGAAGACGCAGCAATGCGCGCACCATTTCCATGAGAGCGACCTCGGCAACGTACCGCCCGAAACAATGACGCTCCCCGTGGCCAAAATGAATGTAATTCTCAAGCGGCCGATTTGGATCGAAGCGCAATGGTTTTGGAAACGCATCCGGATCAAACATGGCGGCCAATGGCGCAGCCAGAATGCGGGCACCCGCCGGCACGATACGCACGCGCCCCGTTCCGTTGGCGATGATTGTTTCGCGCGGACAGTCGCGAACCAGCAAGGGGAGCATCGGGCGAAACCGAAGGGCTTCATAAATGTAGCGCGTCAATGCAGTGCGCGATCTTGCCACACGCTCGGCGACAGAGCGCCGTTCGACTTCCGAGGCGCGGCTGGTGAGACGTCGTTCATGAGCTTCGGCGTCATCGAGCGCTGCGGTCAGCCGCTGGGCTTCCCGCAAGGAATCCGGCCGTGCCACGAGCTGGTCGACCGTCTGCGACGTTCCTCGGACGACCGTCGCCAGGCCGGTCGCAACCAGGCCTGTCAGGTATCGCCGTATCCAATCCTCGTCGAACCACTTTGGTGTGCCTCCCGCATGCAGCAGCAAAGTCAGCCGCGTCAGCAAATTGTCGGGAAGCTCGCTTTGGCGCGACGCGCCGATTACCGACTTGACGGCTTCAATCTGCTCCAGCAGCTGCTGCGTCAGGACGACCATATCGTCACGCGAGTCGATCCAGGGCTGTGAGCCGACCGGAGGGTTCACCATGATAATGCCGGCCAGGTGCCGGGTGGCGCGCGCCATGCGGTGCCTGTCGTTCTTCAGCGGAGCAACGCCGAAGTAGTCAGTGGCGATACGAATGACGGCAGGCTCTGCGAATTCGGCAACCATGTCGATGCGGCCGTTGGTGGCAGCGGCTATCTGTTCGCGGCATTCATCGGCGACAGACTTCCTGATCGTCTCCGGATCGGCCTTCGGCTTGACCATACTCTGGAGAAGCGCTCGCTCGCGTGCGTGCTGCTCTCTCCAGTCGACCGTCATCAGGAATGCCCCCCACGGCATTCCCGGCTCGATAACTTCGCCCAGCGTGAAATCATCGAAACGTCCGAGAACCTCGCGGACATCGCTCATCTTGGTGAGGACAACGAGCTTGCCGAAGATCGAAACGGGACGGACACGGCGCAGCACCGTGAAAACAAGCTTGAGAAGCCAGAGATGGCAAAATATGTAGGAGCTGAACCGGTAGCTTGCCATCTTCCTGGCGAGCGATATCCTTTGCAAAAGCCGGGTCAGCGCGCCGCCGTCAGCCGCCCGCCACTGGCGGCGTGAGGATGCGGCGGCCGCGGAAGGGCCGCGATTCGGACCTTCGAGCGTTGAATCAGGAACGTTCGTGCTCATGACGACATCCCGCAATTATCGCAGGCAACGCACGCGTTAAAAATCTGGATCGGCAATTGATTGATATGCGATTCAGATCGCAAGGTATCATCTCCACCAACGGACAGCCAATACTAAGAGGTCGATGCGTGCGAAGCAGGCGGAAGGGTTTTTCGGAGAGCAAGGATGTCAACGAATGATCAGAAACGTCAGTAACCGCAATGGCTTGCGAGGTTTTGAGAGCGGTGATGTTCTGGACCGTCGGATTGCCGCTCGCCCTTAAAGAATAAGCGCTCAAGGCGGCTGTCGAATGTGAGCCTGCTCACACTCTGCGCGAAAGTATCAACCGCAGCGAGACGACATATTCTCTCAGTCTGTGGGCGAGATCACAGACATATTTCTCTCTTTGCTGAAAGGTTCATGGCAGCCAGACAGGAGGCTCCCATGACAAAGCTCAGCTTCAGCAACCGCCGGTTCACTTTCGTCATTGGCGCATTTTGCGCCTACATACTGTTGGTGGGCAGTCTGATCATTCTGAATGCAGGCAACCCGCACGCGAAGGGAGAAGCAACCTTCGATACCGCGACGATGGATTTCCCGACGTCGAACGTTGTGCCGGGAGAGAAGAGCGCCTCGACCGTAAAGTCTGCTTTCCCAATTCAGGAACTTCACAGCAAGGCAAAGAGCCTTCCAGTTGAAATCTTCGATTCGAACTGACGCTATCGCGCCACGATCCGTCGTGTCGCGAATGGGGGTGTCCGGCGTTCGGCAGGGGACCGGACACCTGCGTGCAGGCTATCGCACTCGGAGCGGTGTCAATTCCTAGATCTGGGCAAAGTTCACTTCTGAACTGCTTTTATACGCACCACGCGATGTAGCTCGTTCCAAGTATGGCACTGCGCTGTCGCAAATCCCCACACCATAGTCGATCGCCCATGTCAGACACGTTGTCAGCAGAATGTCCGCGGTCGTAAACTGGTCTCCCATCAGATAGTGGCGGCCATCCGACAGCGCGGCGTCGACATGGCGTAGCTGTTCGCGGAAGTACTCGCCAGCCTTCGCCACGACATGCGGCGCATCGCCATAAATATGTGCCAGCCCCTGATTGGTGCCGTGCCGCCTCATCACATAGAGACTGGTCGAATCCAGTTCGGTCACGATGAAGAAGCACCATTCCAGCCACTTTGCGTAAAGCTTCGGGCAGTCCGGAACGAGAGCAGCACCGGCACGGTGTTTGTTGGCGAGATACGCGACAATGGCCGCGCTTTCGCCGATGGTCAGGTCACCATCCTGCAAGAGTGGAATCTTCTGGCGGGGATTTAGCGCGGTGTACTCCATCGTCTTGGTCTCGCCTGACCGCGGGAGAATCGGCCGCGACGTATACGGAAGACCGAGTTCATGAAGCGCCCAGTGCGCGCGAATCGTGCGCGTTGTACCGACCCCCCAGAGAATGAGTTCGTCTGCCATCTTACCAGGTCTCCACTGATGGGCGCAGATCGAGTTCATGAGTCCAGCCGTCTTTGGATTGCTGATGAGCAAACCAGTATGCCTCGGCGATGGACGCTGTTTTGGTCAGACTGTCCGGAGGAATCTCGCTGGCGCTGATTCCGGTTGCGGCCTTCATGCGCTGATGAATGGCTTCGCTGTCAACGCCCGCATCGATCAGAAGATGGACGACATGAATGTTCTTCGGTCCAAGCTCACGAGCCATCGCCTGGGCGACGGCGCGCAAACCGAACTTCGCCGCCGAAAATGCCGCAAAACCCTTTCCACCTCGAACGCTGGCGGTCGCGCCGGTGAAAAGCATCGTCCCGCGGCCGCGTGTCGACATGTGTTTCGCCGCCTCGCGGCCCACGAGAAAGCCTGCGTAACATGCAAGCTCCCAGGCCTTGAAGAACAGCTTCTCGGTCGTCTCCAGCAGCGGCTTGTTGACGTTCGAGCCGGCGTTGAAGAGGCAGACCTCGACCGGGCCGACGTCCTTCTCGACGTCCGCGAACAATTTCTGGACGTCCTCTTCATTCCGTGCATCGACGCTGTAGGCGCGGACGTCGTGTCCATCGGCTTTAATCGAATCGACGAGCCCCTGCGACTTGGCAGCCTCGCGCCGCGCAACGCAGACCGTATAACCGCCCCTTGCAAATCTCTGAGCAACCGCAGCCCCGATAGCATCGCCTGCGCCAACAAGAAGTGCGACCTTCGTTTTATTCGTCACTGTCCGTTCTCCAGAAGCTGAAATTGTTTGTCGCGTTAGCCCACGGCCCTGACGGCCTTGCCGGCGATCATTGTGTCGATGGCGCTGTCGCTGTAGCCGAGTTCGCGCAGCACGGCGCGGGAGTGCTCGCCGACACGCGGCGCCGGACCGCCGATCTCAGCCTTGTTGACCTCGAAGATCGCTGCGGGCTTCGGCTGCCGCACCCGGCCCACCGTCGGCTGGTCGAACTCCTCGATCAGACCGCGCGCCACCACCTGATCGTTGCCGATGATCTCATTGCGCCGCAGGATCGGCGCACACGGCACATCGGCGGCATCCAGACGCTCCAGCCATTCGGCCGTGGTGCGCTGGCTGATGTACTCCTGCATCTTGTTGATGCGCGCCGTGGCATTGATGAAGCGTGCGCTCGGCGTCGCGAACCGCTCGTCCTTCGCAAGCTCCGGATCGCCCGAGGCCTTGCAGAAGCCCTGCCATTCGGAATCGGAGATGGTGCCGGCGGTGATGTAACCGTCGAGCGTCTGGAACACGAGGTCCGGCCGGTCGTTGGGGTCAGCCGCGGCCGCCTCGGAGCCGACCACGGTGTACTGCATCATGCCTTCCGGCCACAGATACGAGATCATGGTGTCGAGCATCGCGACCTGGATGTGATCGCCCTTGCCGGTCTTCTCGCGTGCATACAGCGCCGACGACACCGCCTGCGCGGTGAACACCGACGTGGTCTTGTCGCAGACGATGGTGCGGATCATCTGCGGCCGGTTGGTCACCGGCTGCGACTGGATGTCGGCAAAGCCGGACAAGGCCTGGACGATCGGATCGTAGACCCGCTTCTTGACATAAGGCCCGCTGTCGCCGACCCCGCTGATGGAAACGTAGATCAGGCGCGGGTACTTCTCGCGCAGTTCCTTCTGCCCGAGGCCGAGGCGTTCCATCGTGCCGGGGCGGAAGTTCTGCACCAGCACGTCCGCCTGCGAGGCCAGCCTGGCCAGCACCTCGCGTCCCGCGTCGCTCTTCATATCGATCGACAGCGAACGCTTGCCGCGGTTGCACGACACGAACAGCGCGGAGAATTCGCCCGCCGCATCGATCAGGGTGCGGCTGCGCCGCGTGCCGTCGCCGCCGATCGGCTCGATCTTCAGCACGTCCGCGCCCTGATCCGCCAGGAACATCGTCGCGTAAGGACCCGACACCACCGCCGTCAAATCCAGAACGCGAACTCCACTCAAAGGACCAGGCATCTCTCTACTCTTTCTGTTTCATGTCATCCGGGCTGCCGCATTGCCGACGTCACACGCTTAGATACGTTCGCCTGACATCGTCATTTGCGATCAGCGATTGCGTGTCGCCGGAGAATTGAACCCGGCCCTGACTGAGCACGTAAACATGGTCAGCCAGTTGGGTGGCGAGGTGATAGTTCTGTTCGACCAGCAGAATTGGCGTGCCGGATGCTTTGACATCTTTGAGCACGGCCGCGAGTTTCTCGATAATCACCGGCGCCAGACCTTCGCTCGGCTCATCGAGGATCATCAGATCCGGCCCGGCCACCAGCGCCCGTCCGATCGCCAGCATCTGTTGCTCGCCGCCCGAGAGTTGCCCTCCAAGACTCCTGCGCCGATCGGCGAGGCGTGGAAATATCTCGAACACGTATTCCACCGGCCTACGCTTTGGCCGGTGTTTCGACGCACTGTAGGCAATAGCAAGATGCTCTTCGACGGTTACCGTCGGGAAGATGCCGCGATCCTCCGGCACGAAAGCAATGCCGGATCTCACAATCTTATGGGTCGGCAGCCTTGTGATGTCGATGCCATTAAACTCCACGAGACCGCGCCGCGCGGGCGTCAGCCCAAGTATCGAGCGCAGGGTTGTCGTCTTGCCCGCGCCGTTCCGGCCGAGCACTGCCACGCACTGCGCGGTCGTCACCGAGAGATCGACACCTTGCAGGATGTGGCTTTCGCCGTAATAGGTGTGAAGATGCTGGACTTTAAGCATGGTGATGGCCCAGATATGCTTCGATCACCTGAGGATTGGACTGAATCTCATCCTTCGTTCCTGTTGCAAGCACCTTGCCGTAACTCAGCACCGTAATGACATCACAGATCGCAAACACGACATCCATGTCGTGCTCGACAAGCACAATGGTCAACTCGGATGACAGGCCGTTGATCAGCTTGATCAGACTGGCGCGCTCATCCGGCGACGTTCCGGCTGCCGGCTCGTCCATCAGCAGAATCTTCGGCTCCGCACAAAGCGCGATCGCCACTTCGAGCTGACGCTTCTGTCCGTAGGATAGTTCGTTCACATTCCGATGCAGCACGGTGTCCAGATGCATCTGCTCGGCGGCGAGGTGAGCCTTGCGAAGGACGTCCGAGAACGACCCGCATGACCGGAATATCGAGTGCCGGGACGCATCGAACGCCTGGCAGGCAACGCGCAGGTTCTCAAGAACGGTGACGCTTTCAAGCAGCATGTTTTTCTGGAATGAGCGCGACAGACCGCCCCGCGTGACCAGGTCGGGCCGCCCCTGCTGCACCGGGACGCCATGAATGAGAATTTCGCCGCTGGTCGGCGGCTGCCATCCCGTAATGATGTTGAACAGCGTGGTCTTGCCGGCGCCATTCGGCCCAATCACTGCATGACGCTGGCCCGACGGCACCTTCAGATCGAGGTCGCTGATGACCTGAAGCCCGCCGAAGGCCTTGCGCAAATTTCTGATTTCGAGCGCGCTCATCGCCGTTTTCCGATCAGCGTGGTGATGGCGCCGAGAACGCCGCCGCGGAAAAACGCAACCACGAGCATGAAGAAGATGCCGAAGAACAGATTATACTCTTCGGTGATCATGCTCAGCGCCTGTTTGACGACGACGAAGACTGCCGCGCCCACGAAAGGCCCGAGAATGACATTGGCACCGCCGATGATGACCATCAGCACGCCCTCGCCGCTCATTTGCCAGCTCATCGCATCCGGATTGACGAAATAGGTGTATTGCGCCTGCAAAATACCCGCGACCGCGCAAATCACCGCGGCCAGCGCGAACGATCCGATCTTGTAGTTCGCAACCGCGTATCCCATCGACATCATGCGGCGCTCGTTTTCACGAATGCCGACCAGGACGCTGCCGAAAGGCGACGTCACGATCCGCCACAGCATCAGCAGCGCCAGAACCGCAACGGCGAGAACGTAGTAGTAGAAGACGGTCGGGTTATCGGCGCTCACGCCAAACCATGACAGATCGGGACGCGGAATTCCCGTCATGCCGTCAGAGCCGTTGGTCCACCGCAATTTGATCATCGCGCCATAGAACATCTGGGAGAATGCCAGCGTGATCAGAAGAAACTCGACGCCGCGCGTCCGTGTGCAGATTGCGCCAATGGCAGCGGCAATTACGGCTACCACCACCAGCGTGACCGGTGCAGAAACCCACAGCGGCCACCCCAGCAGCGCCGTTCCAATGGCGATGCCGTATCCACCAAACCCGAGAAACATCGCCTGTCCGAGCGATACGAGGCCCGTGTACCCGGTCAGAAGATTGATGCCGGACGCAAATACACCCGCAATCATGACTTCGACCGCCAGCGTCATGACATAACCGGAGGAAAACGACGGAAGCGCGCATAGTCCGGCGGCAAAAGCGGCGAACAACACAGCGAAAGCACGGCGGGACTTTGGAAGCGGCATACGCTTCAAACCGCCGACGTCCTTCTCCCTTGTGAGGACGACATCTGCGCTCATGCGACCCTCCCAACCGCGCCGAAAAGGCCCTGCGGACGGAAGATCATCACGGCGATCAGAAGCGCGTAAATCGCAAAAAGCTCAGCCTCCGGAAGATAGGCCTGGGCGAACGTATCGGTCATACCCACGATAAGTGACGCATAGAACGACCCCCTGAGATTACCGAGACCGCCCACCACCACGACCACGAACGTCGTCACGACGATTCCGATACCCATGTTGGAGTAGATGCTCATAACCGGTGCGGCGACGACACCCGCAAAGCCGGCAAGAGCGGAACCGAATCCGAACACCAGCGCAAACAGAACATTGATGTTGATGCCGAGCGCGGTGACCATCTCACGGTTGTCGACACCGGCCCGCAGCGTGGCACCGATCAGCGTACGGTCGATTACCAGGACAAGCGCAACAGCGATGGCAATGCCAACCGCGATGATAAACAGCCGATAGAGCGGATATTCGATGCCCAGCAAGGCAACACGGCCTTTGAGGAAATCGGGCGTGGCAATGCTGTGAAATGCCGATCCGTAGATGTACTCGACGGCACCCGCGGTTGCGAACAGCAGGCCGAACGTTAGCAAGGCGAGATCGAGATGGGTCGAGCGTCCGCGCTGGGCCAGCGGTTGCAGAACGAAGAGTTGCAGCACAAAGCCTGCCACGAACGGCAGCAGCGGACCTATCAGCAGCGCAAGCCAGAACGAGCCTGTCTTGTTCGCGACAACCAATCCGAAATAGGCCCCCATCGTGAAGAAGGCGCCATGGGCCAGATTGAGAATGTTCATCAGCCCGAAAATCAGCGTAAGGCCGACCGCGAGCAGGAACACCAGCATGCTCAGTTGCACGCCATTGAGAAGCTGAATCAGAAAGAGCTGCATGTTTCACACAAATTCGAGGGAGGCGAGCTCCGCTGAAAGCGAAGCTCGCCTCGGATCAGAACGATTTCGTGCAACCCGGCAGATCGCCCGCTCCTGGAAACTGATCCAGCGATTTACGCTGCATCTTGCCGTCGGGTCCCTTGACGATCTCGATCACGTAGACCTTCTCGAGCAATGCGCTGTTCTGCGCATTGAACTTGATCTTTCCACGCGGAGCGTCGAACGTCAGGTCGCGCATCGTGGAGATGAACTTGGCGCGATCTTCCGGCATCTGGCCGCCGAGCTTCTCAAGTGTCAGCATGATCGCCTTGCCGTTGTCATAGCCAAGCTCGGCGCTGACGTCGGGTTCCTGCTTGTACTTCGCGGTATAGGCCTTCACGAACTTCTGGTTCGCTTCGGTGGGGATACCCGGATAATGCGTGGCAACGTGCTGCACATTCAGAGCCAGATCGCCCAAGGCCGGCCAAAGCGCTTCGTCATAAACCCAGTGATCGCCAATCAGGGGGATCTTGGTCCGCAGTCCGAAATCGGCATGCTGCTTGACGACCTGGATTGCTTCCGCGCCCGCATAGAAGGCGTAAATAATCTGCGCGCCGGAGTTCGAAGCCTGCGTCAGCGCGGCACTGTAATCCTTGGTCTTCTGGAACGGGGTCCAGATTTCCTCGATAACCTTGCCGCCGTTGTCCTCAAAGCCGCGCTTGAATCCGCCGATGAATGCACGCCCCGCGGAGTAATCGGGGCCCATCGTGACGGCGGTCTTCACGCCCTTGCTTGCCCAGTACTTTCCGGAAGCATATTCGAATCCGTTGGCGCTGAAAGACGTGCGGGCGATGTATGGGCTGCAAAACTTGCCGGTGATTTCGTCGGCGAATGCGTTGGCGAACACCATCGGCATCTTGTTCTTGTCCGCCAGTTCGGAGACCGCGATACCGACATTGGAGCCGACGACTCCGGCGACGAGATCGACCTTGTCGGATTGCACGAACTTGTTGAATTTCTGGACCCCGACACTCGGCGTCAGTTCGTCGTCGGCGCGGATGATCTCGATGGGCCTCCCGGCGGACTTGTTGCCGTATTCCTCGAGCGCGATCTGGAAGCCCTGGTCAATATTCACCGCAAGAGGCGCATAGACGCCCTTATACGGCAGCATCAGCCCGATCTTGATCGGCGTCTTCTCCTGCGCGTACGCCGTCACGCTGGCCGATGCCGCAAGACCTATCGCCGCTGCCATACCAATGCGCGTGTATCCGTTTAAAATAGCCATCCCGCTCTCCCTATGCCGGGCGTTCCGCCCCGAAACTCCCGCTTGGCCACGGCCGAGCGGCCGCAGTCTGCGTGGATTTTTGTGGGATAGTGTTAGATCGGGAGGCTGATCCTGACTTGCAGGATAGCGCCAGGACTTCCGGAAAAACGCCATTTAGTCCGGAAAGCCGGCCGGCGCGTGTCAGAGAGGGTTGTTGCCTACGACAGACAGCGCTGACGGAACGCGGATGGCGTCACACCGGTCGCTTTCTTGAAACTTGTCGAGAAATGCTGAGCGTGGCTGAAACCCGTCGCGAGGGCGACATCGACGATGCTGTCTTCCGTCGCCAACAGCCGCCGCTTCGCTTCATCGATCCGGCGCGAAAGAACGTAGTTATAGGGCGTCGTGCCGACACTTTCCTGAAACGCCCGCAGGAAATGCCGCTTGCTCAGCCCTGCGATCTCCGAAAGTTCCGCAAGACAGATCGGCTGGGTCAGATTCTCGCGAACGTATTCCTCAAGGCGCCGGAGACTGCGGCCAGGCAAACCGCCCCGCAACTCGCTGGACGCCTGCTGACTTCTTTCGCTGACCCTGGAAATATGGGCCAGTGCCTGAATCGACCATCCCTCCGCCATGAGGTTGAAAACGTTATCCGGCGAGGCTGCCTCACGGCAGAGTTCGGCGAGGCCGCGGGTCAATCCGTCGTGCTCAAAAGCGACTGTGGGATTAGTGATGGCATGTTGAAGGCGCTCACCCACGAAAGACGGGTTCAGGAACACCACCGTGTAGTCGAGGGTCGGCCCGACATTCCACTCGCCTTCGATCTCGATGGCGGCGGGAAAAATCGCGAGCTTCGACTTGCCCGGAAACCAGCGCTCCACCGGCCTCCCGTCAATCGTGGCTCTCAGGCGTTCGGCTCCCTTGCCGAACCAGAACAGCGATAGCTCCGGCTGGCGAAAATGCCAATGCATGCGCCCAACCGTTTCTCTGCGAAGCACTTCGATCCGCATGCTCGGCGTATCGGTAATGACGGACGACACAAGATCGCCTCCGACCAACCGAACGTAGTTCTCGCCGACGTTTCCCATCCCAAACCCCGTTCAAACGCGAGTTCCAAGATAGAATGCACCAAATACAACGAAGAAGCGAGGCGGTTCATTTGCTGCACCGCGACATAATTGCTGTGGGTTCTAGCGCCAGATCAGCCAAATCCAGCGGCTCGCGGATGAAAAAACCCGAAAGTTCGCAGTTACGTAGCTTGCTGTCGTTCGCAAACGGGCAGGCATCGGCCAGCGCATCTCCCGGATGCCACGTGTTCAGGCCTCACTGAATGTCGCTGGCGGAGTCAATCCCTACGCCATAGTAATCGGCTCGGCCTGCCGATCTGAATTTCTGAGTCAACTCGCCTGCCCGCTGGAAGGCTTTCGCGGTATCGCTCGCCGTGAGCGCAACTGTCGTGGTTATGTCCGAAAGGCTTCCGCCGGCCGCGGCGGCAAGCACTGCCGAAATCATCGTGGGCTCATCCGGAGCTTCCGCTATGATCAGCCAGTCGTAGGGGCCCAGCGTCAGATACCAGCTGATCAGCCGCGCACCGGCGGCAGCGAATAGTTCCGCAACCGCCTCCGAGCGGTCCTCCGGCCTTGCAGACATCCCCTTGATGGCCGCGGACGTGTAGCGACCTTGAGAAATGTAGATCGTCATGCGGTCTCCTCTTCTCCGGGAAAAGGGTTCGCCAACACACAGACTCTATTCCACCTTGCCCGCTCAGGATAATCCTTTTAACGGCGGGTCAAAGAGCTAAATGCCGATCCAGCCGGGGCCGATGCTCCGGCAGGTCGACGCTGCCGGCTGGAATTTGATCAGCCGTGCGGAGCATGCAAGCTCGTTAAAAATAGGCGCTAGAGCGTGGCCCGCATCGCTGTTTCGTAATCCGCGGCCAGCCGCAGACATCCGGCTGGCCGGTTGAGCAAACAGGTTTCATGCTCGCTTAAATGCGCGAGCTGAAAAGCCTATTGCAATTCGAGATTGAGAGCGAGCTATCCCGCCGAATTTCTCCTGCTCGCTCTTGAAGAAAGCCGCCGCCTGTGCCGAGCCCTCGAGAAAGCGCTGAAGAAAATCCGTGCCGCCGACAAACCAAAAACTAGAACCGAACGACACAGCGAAGACATAGAAGAACTCGATAAAGAGATAAAGCGTATGAGAGCCCAACGACTTCGCCTCGACCGACAGAAGCGCGACTAAAATATTGATTGTATCCAAGGGTCGCCTGTCACCGAGCATTTAACAGTCATTCCCTGTATTTCAGGAAATGCTCAGAGCTGTCGGCGCATCGTCGTGCGGGCACACAGCAGAGTAAGCGCCGGCCTGCACGAAATTAGGTATCCTACCGAACTTCTCGAAGCAGCCGCGCGCTGATCTTTCTCAAAAGCAACGACGAGATGCGCCAGCAATGGCGCATCCCGTTGTCTTTTCACAGCCTTAACGATCTCTCACCTCGCCAGGCATCATCTCTCTCTCAACCGGGAGAGTTGATCACTGCAACAACATCACCCGCGCGCAACGTCTGCCCAGGCCTGATACGGATAGACGATATCCGACCGGCGACAGGTGCCTGTACGCTGATTTCCATTTTCATCGATTCGATGATCGCAATCGCATCACCCGCCGCGACATCTGCGCCTTCCTTCACCAGAATTTTCCAGACGTTGCCTGGAACCTCCGAAAACGCGCCGGTATCGCCATCGGGAATATCCTCGGCATTCACACCCGCGCTGACTCCAATGTCGTCAGGCACCTCATCGATGCGTAGATCCTTCCAGCGCTGACGTTCGCCCTCGAAGGCTGCCTGTTGCCGCAGTTTGAACGTCGCAATGCTGTCTCGGTCACGGACCAGAGCCTTGGCATAATCAGCATAGGAAAATTCGCTCTCTTCGATCTTTAGCGGATAGGCGCCGTGCGGAAATGCCGCGCGGGCCTCCAGCAATTCCTCCGCACTAACGGGAAAAAAGCGAATCTCGTCGAAGAACCGCAGCAGCCATGGATGCCCTGGCTTGAAGACAGGCGTGGTTAGCCATGTATTCCACATTTGAATTGTGCGGCCGAACAATTGATAGCCGCCAGGCCCTTCCATGCCATAGATGCACATATAGGCGCCGCCGATGCCGACGGCATTCTCCGGTGTCCAGGTTCGCGCGGGGTTGTATTTCGTCGTGACAAGCCGGTGACGCGGATCGATCGGCGTTGCCACCGGCGCACCAAGATAGACATCGCCAAGACCGAGCACGAGATAACTCGCATCGAAGACAATCCGCTTAACGTCGTCTTCGCTGTCCAGACCGTTGATGCGCCGGATGAACTCGATGTTCGACGGACACCACGGCGCATCGGCACGCACCAGTTCCTGATACTTCTGCATCGCCAGAACAGCCTGCGGATCGTTCCACGACAGCGGCAGGTGCACGATGCGGCTCGGAACTTTCATGGCATCAACGGGAGGCAGCTCTCGTTCAAGACTTTGAAGAACATCCAGCAACCGGCGGCGTGAAAGAACCGCGCTGTCATAGTGGATTTGCAGCGAACGAATGCCGGGGGTGAGATCGATGATGCCCGGCAGCTTCACCCGGGCGACAGCCTCCGCGAGAAGGTGAACACGAAGCCGTAGCGCGATGTCGAGTTCCATCGGACCATATTCGACCAGCAGGTTGTCGTCGCCTGCACGCCGATAGACCACCGGAAGCGGCCCGTCGTCGCTCCGTCCAACGATAGCGGACCCGAGCGTTGAATTTCCATTCAATGGCAGCGGTCCGGCGACCGGATCGTCCTTCCGGGATGCGGGGACGAAACGAACGGTGTCACCGGGCCGGAGCTGGCCGGTTTTCCAGAGTTCGTCACGCGCCACCACGGCAGGACAAACAAAACCGCCGAGGCTCGGCCCGTCCGGCCCGAGGATGATCGGCATGTCGCCGGTGAAATCGATTGATCCCACCGCATAGGCATTATCGTGAATGTTGGAAGGATGCAGCCCCGCCTCGCCGCCATCCGCTCGCGCCCACTCCGGCTTGGGCCCCGTCAACCGCACGCCAGTACGCGCGCTGTTGAAATGCACTTCGTACTGCGCGGAAAACAATGTTGCGATGTCATCGTAACAAAAGAAATCAGGCGCTCCATGCGGGCCGTAAATTACCCCGATCTCCCAGTCACGGGTCAGTACAGGGCGCTCTTCGGTCGTCAAAGCACGCGGAGTCTTCAAACCGCCGGTCTCTTCAGCAATATGCAGCACGTCTCCCGTCTTTAACGCGCCGGTAGCGTGGCCGCCGAACATCCCAAGCGTGAACACCGCGCGCGATCCGAAAATCTCCGGCGCGTCGAATCCACCGCGCACGGCGAGATAGCAGCGCTGACCCGCACCCTCGATCTTGCCGATCGCAAGCGTCTGACCCGCCCGTATCACCACGGGCGAACCATGCTCGACCGCAACACCATCGAGTTTTGCCGACATTTGTGCACCGGCAAGACCGATGGTGGCTCCCGCGTTGAAGCGCAACGTTGGTCCATTGACGGTTAGTTCCAGTGCGGCCGTCGTCGCGGGATTCCCGACAATGGTGTTGGCCAAGCGAAACGACCGCTCGTCCATCGGGCCACTCGGCGGAACGCCGACATGCCAGAGATGCAGCCGGCCTGGCAATTCCTGCACGCCGGATTGCGCGCCGGGAGCAAGGACATCGATGGTACGCGGGGTATATACGAAGTCGTTCAAGACATTTGTGGCGACGCGGCCGCTGCGGAAAACCTCTGAGCTGACAATCGCACGCAGATAGCCAAGGTTGGTTTCGATCCCAGCAACAGTTGAGCTGTTCAGCACGCTGTCGAGTTTTTCAATCGCATCCTTACGCGTGTCCGCCGAGACAATTACCTTCGCCAGCATGGGGTCATAAAACGGTGTGACCTCCACGCCGGTTTCGATCCATCCGTCGACACGCGCATCATCCGGGAAACGAACACAGGTCAGGCGTCCGGCGCTGGGACGAAACCCGGCATTGGGATTCTCGGCGTAAACCCGCACCTCTATGGCCGCGCCCTTCGGCACCAGCGGACCCAATCCCGCCAATACATCTTCACCGGCAGCCTGCCGCACCATCCACTCAACCAGATCGATGCCGAACACAGCCTCGGTCACCGGATGCTCGACTTGAAGCCGGGTGTTGACCTCAAGAAAGTAGAAATCCTCGCGCTCGACGTCGTAAATGAATTCCACCGTGCCGGCGGACTCGTAGGCCACACTCCTGCCCAGCGCCACCGCGGCCTCCTGAAGTCGCGCCCGCATCTCTTCGCTCAGACCCGGCGCCGGTGTTTCTTCGATGACCTTCTGGTTCCTTCGCTGCAGCGAGCAGTCGCGCTCGCCGAGCGCCACCACGTTGCCTTTGCCGTTGCCGAATATCTGCACCTCGATGTGCCGCGCCTCGGCGACAAACCGCTCGAGATAAACCCGCGCGTCGCCGAAGCTCGCCCGTGCCGTGCGCTGCACGGTAGCAAAGCGTTCACGGAGTGCATCGGCATCGTAACAGAGCTGCATGCCGATGCCGCCGCCGCCCGCGGTGCTTTTCAGCATCAACGGATAACCGACAATTTCGGCTTCAGCCAACGCCTCCTCGACGGTCTCGAGCAGTCCGGAACCGGGCAGCAGCGGAACGCGGCTTAAGCGCGCGATCTCGCGGGCCTTGTGCTTCAGCCCGAACGCGTCGAGATGTTCGGGACGCGGCCCGATGAACGCGATGTCATGTTCGGCCAGCTTCTCGGCAAAGCTGCGGTTCTCCGAGAGAAATCCGTAACCCGGATGAACAGCCTGCGCACCACTATGCAGGCATGCCGCAATGATCGCATCGACGTTGAGATAGCTCTCCGCAGCCGGTGCCGGACCGACACGGATCGCTTCATCCGCATCGAGAACAGGCCGCGTGAACCGATCGGCATCGGAATAGACGGCGACCGACGCAATGCCCATACGGCGCAATGTTTTTCCGATCCGCCCAGCGATTTCGCCGCGGTTGGCAATGAGGACCTTGCTGAACATGCGATCAGTCCTCTTGCGCTTCGAAAATCATCACCTGGATCGGCGTCGGAAAGAAACCGTTACAGGGATTATTGATTTGCGGGCAATTGGAGATCAGGCACAGCACATCCATCTCCGCGACCATTTCGACATAGTCACCGGGCTTTGAGACGCCGTCGACCACGGTAAAATTTCCGGAGGGATCGATTGGCACGTTCATGAAGAAATTCAGATTCGGCACGATGTCGCGCTTCGACATGCCGTGTTTCGCTGCCTCGATCAGGAAGTTCTCGCGGCAGGCATGGAGATACTTGGTGCCATGACCGAAACGAACGGTGTTGCTTTCGCACGAGCAGGCGCCCGCAGACGTATCATGCAAGCCGCAGGTGTCCGCTGTGACGCGCAGCATGACACGCCCCTCGTTGGACATGATGCGGGTCCCCGTGCTGACATAGGCGGAACCTTGCGCGCGCAAGGTGTCCTGACCGCTGTAACGCTCCTGATAGTCATCGGCGCGATAGAACAGCGTGTCGACCGCCTGCTGACCATGGCTGTCGATGATGCGCAACGTCTGCCCTTTGCGGACAATGACGGACCACGGAGCATTGGCCGGAATTTCGGTGTCGAGAACGATGCGGCCCTGAACCGGAACGGTGTGAATCGTCATAGCTCACGCCTCCGAGCTGGAGTTGAGGAAGAAGGCGTTGTTTTCAAAGGCGCGCGCGGCTTCCGCGCTTGCCGTGCGGCAAAGGTCATTATCTCCCACGCGTCCCGCGCGATAACGTACGATTTCAGCATCGCCCGTCGCATAGGCCAGCGACGCGTCCAACGGATGCGGACAATTAGACAATGCCACCAGCACATCCATCTCGGCGCGCAGGTCGATAAAGTCCCCTGCTTGGCGGCGGCTTGCATCCCACTGAAAGCGCCCTTCGGCGTCGACATTCACCGGTGCAAAGAAGCTGATGCACGGATGGACATCGCGGCGGTCGAGCCCTAACTTTCCGGCCGCGAGTATGAAGTTGTCGCGCGTGTTGCGAAGGGTCGTCGTGTGATAGCGGGCTTCGTTTGTTGCCACCGTGGAAGCGCCCGCGAGCGCATCATGTGCACCTCCGGTGGTCTCTTCCACGATGCTGAACAGCACACGGCCCATATCGGACAGGATCACGCGGCCCTTGCGCAGGCTGGCAGCCCATTGAACTTTGATGGTGTCCGCGTGATTCAACCGTTCGCTTGTATCGGCCGCACTCCACGCCAGCATACTAATGCAGGACTTGCCTCCAGTGTTTACAACCCGCAGCGCCTCGCCGCGGTTGAGCCGCGTGGTCCAGTACCAGCCGCCGGGCACGATCTCCCGATGAATGATTGCCGAAGCGGCGATAGCAGCACCATCGCGCGGGGTCGGAGGCGGAAGCGCGCGCGGCGCGTGCCCCTGTCCTGCCGCCTTCAATTCCTCGTAGCGCTTTCTGTTGGCCGCAACTTCGGCCTGCTGCTCCTTGGTCAGGATCATGGTTTGCCCTTTCTCAGACAGACACGCCGGGCCGTCCCGGCTCATGCTCCTTGTTTGGCCGGGTCGTCCCGGCCAGAGCGGTTTGTTGCCAGCCGCCGGACCTCGGCGGTTCTGCGCGGGTAGATTTCGAGATCGCGTGAAATGGTGGCCCCGTAGCGCTCGCGCTCTTCGGGCCGGTTACGGTTACGTTCAAATGCGATCACACGTGTCGCCAGCCGGAACGCCTCGCTCAAATCATGCGTGACCATGACGACGGTTAGTTCGGTCTCGTTCCAGAGCCGCTTCATCAACACATGAATGTCAGCGCGAATACCGGGATCGAGCGCGCCGAACGGCTCATCGAGCAGAAGAATCCTGGGACCGCGCATAATCGCCTGGGCCAGCGCCAGCCGCTGCTGCATGCCGCCGGACAGCGCCGCCGGATACTTGCTTTCCTGCCCGGCCAGCCCGACTTCCGCCAGCAGCGCCATCGCTTCGTCGGCTGCGGCACGCTTTGCCGCTCCGAACAAGCGACCGGTGATCTTCGCATGCTGAAGCTCGCGCCCGAGCAGGACGTTTTGCAGCACCGTCAGATGCGGAAAAACGGAGTAGCGCTGGAACACAACGCCGCGATCGGCATCCGGCTCCGGCGACAGCGGCATACCGTCGATCAGGATCTGCCCGCGCGTCGGGCTCTCCTCGCCGAGCAGCATGCGCAGAAATGTGGTCTTGCCGCATCCCGAGGGGCCGACAAGCGCCAGAAACGCGCGCGGCTCGACGTCGAGCGTGATCTTCTCGAGCACGATGTGATCGCCGTACTCCTTCCAGACGTTGTCGAAGCGGATCGCGCTCATTCCGCTCTCACCGACGCGAACCACGGAAACGCCCTGCGCTGGAGCAGGCGCAGTCCGGCATCCATCAGGAAGGCAAGAAGCGTGATCCAGATCACGTAAGGAATGATGATGTCCATGGCGAGATAGCGCCGGACCAGAAAGATCCGATAGCCCAGTCCGGAATCAGAGGCGATGGCTTCGGCGGCGATCAAAAACAGCCACGCCGGTCCAAGCTGGAGACGCAGCGAGTCGATCAGGCGCGGCAGGATCTGGGGCATCACCACGCGCAGCGCGATCTGCCACGTCGATGCGCCGAGCGTTTGTGCCTTGATCAACTGCTCGCGGGGCAGCTCCTGCACCTTCATCGCGAGGTCACGAATGATACAGGGCAGTGTCCCGATCACGATCAGGGCTATTTTGGAGTTCTCCCCGAGCCCCATCACGATGAACAAAATCGGAAGCAGCGCCAAAGGCGGAACCATTGATGCGACCGAAACAAACGGACCCAGCAACGCATTCGCGCCCGGCAACAATCCGATGACAATTCCCAGAACAAGCGCGGCGACGGTCGAGATCGACAGCGCAGAGATCAGCCGGCCGAGACTCGCGAGCGTATCGGAGAGCATGAGATATGCGCCGGTCCGTGTATCGGCCTGAAAGGCCATCTGCTTCACCGCCTGCGCCATGCTCGATAGCGCAGGTAACAGTTTGTCATTCGGATTTTCCGCAAGCCGCGCATTCGAGCCAAGAAGGTATGCGACCGCCAGCAATACGAACGGCAGTGCGGCCAGATAGAACCGCACCTGCCGGCCGGGCCGGATGTTGACGAGTCGCATGGCCGGACTCCTATCGACGCTGGATCAACGCTCCGTTCAGAGCTTGCCCTTTGCTGCGGCGTCCATGTAGGTCGCATCGAACCGCAACTTCACATTGGCTTTGTCTCCAAGCACAGACTTGTCGCCGAGCTCGATCCCGACGGCATCAACGGACTTCGCGCCCTTGCCCAGCAACTCCTTTTCGAAGAGGAACTTGCGCACGCGGTCCATCGTCGTTCCAACAGTCTTGCTCTTGGTGAAGGCTTCCGCGTCCGCAGGCTTGTCGAAAAGTTTTGTCGATGCGAGTTGGCTGTCGAAGCCGGCGAGATCGGTGCCCGATGCTTTGGCCATGGCTTCCTTCGCCGCTTTGCCATCAGCACCCGCCGCGTTCATTTTGGCGGTCGTCTCATACCAGATACCGACCAGGGCCTTCGCGAAGTCCGGATTCTCCTTCACCACCGCGGTGTTGGCGACCATCAGGTCCATAATCTCGCCCGGAATCTGCGAGGAATCGAATACCTTCTTCGCATCCTTTGCGCCGAGAATTTCCGATACAATCGGATTCCAGGTCACTACCGCAGTTACTTCCGGTGTTTTGTAAGCCGCCGCGAGATCGGCGTCCGAAGTGTTGACAACCTTGACGTCTTTCTCGGCGAGCTTCTTTGTCTCAAGCGCACGCGCCAGCAGATAATGCGAGACCGAGAATTCGACCAGATTGATCTTCTGGCCCTTGATCGCAGCAAGATCGGACTTCCCCTTCAGGATGATCGCGTCATTGCCGTTGGAGAAGTCACCCATAATGACAGCCGTCGTATCTACCCCGCCCGCAGCCGGAATCGACAATGCGTCCATATTGGTGATGGTCACCGCATCGTATGCGCCAGCAGTGTACTGGTTGATCGACTCAACATAGTCGTTGAACTGCTTCACTTCGATCGTAATGCCGTATTTGTCCGCCCATTTCTTGACGATGCCGGTATCCGCCGCATAACCCCACGGCATCCAGCCGACATAGATCGACCAGGCAATCTTGAAGTCTTTCTTTGGTGCCGCGTAGGCAGCCGACGCGAGCGCTGCCGTTAATGCGGAAGCGACAGCGACAGAGCGGAGAAAGGATGTGAGTTTGTTCATTGCAGATCCCTCTTGTAAAAAAATTACAAAAAGGGAATGGCGACAGACCATCGCTCCGCCAATCCCTTGGCCGACGAGGTCTCCCGGGCTTTTGTCCCGCCGTGCACCTGTGGGGATGTCTCTCCCACAAGCGGCCGCTCTCGGACCAGCGCCCTGCATTGCGCAAAGCCGGAACCCTAGCAACCAACTCAACCGGATGGATGCAGAAGGCGTGCCAAACTAAGATTCATTGAAACACAATGAATTTCCCCGAACAGGCACGTCGTGATCTGTGCTGGCCGGCCCTGTCCGAAGGCAATTGCCCAATAACTGCGCACCCTATGCACTTATTTGAAACTGTCCTTTATGGCTCGTCCCGCGCACATTCGATTATCCCTGTGCTCGAAAGGACTCTCGAGTGATTTTGATCCGAAACATACTGATCACGTTGGCGCGCGGCCTGCACGGCCGGTTCGGCTTCTTGCCGGAAAGCGAGCGGAGGATTTTTTCCAGCACGGCTTGTAAGCCCGCGTCAGAAGGTTAGAACGTCAAGGGAAGGCGGCTGCCCAAGCCCTTCTCAATTCCGCAGTAATCAGTAGCCGCGCTGGCGATCGACCACGTTCTGCAACGGCTGTCCTGGCTCGAAATTCAAAATCTGCGTGGCAACGTATGATGCGATAGAGCCGGGATCTGTATCTGCGGCAAGAATTGTGTGCCCATCTCGCGCGAAGTGAGCAGCCAGCACGGCTGGCGGAGTTCCCATTCCCACTCCACCTCTCGGTTCCTCCAGATACGATCAGAAAACCGCCAAGATCCTCAGCCGGTCCAAAGGTCGGCGGCGGTTGACGAATGTCAATGCGGTCAGCGGCCCCAATGAAGATGCTGCATCGGTGCCTTTGGGGGCGGAACGGCCGGCCGAGGGAAGCAAACAATGAATATTGAAAAATACACCGAGCGGGCGCGCGGCTTTATCCAGTCGGCGCAGTCGCTTGCCATGCGCGACGGCCATCAGCAATTCTCGACGCTGCATCTGCTGAAGGTGCTGCTCGACGACAATGAGGGGCGGGCGAGCGGTCTGATCGATCGTGCTGGCGGAAACTCTCGCGCCATCCTGACGGCCACTGAAGAGGCGCTGAACAAGCAGCCGAAGGTTTCCGGAAGTGGCGCCGGGCATGTTTATCTCGCGCCGGAACTGGCGCGCGCCTTCGATGCTGCCGAGAAGGCCGCCGAGAAGGCCGGCGACAGCTTCGTTACCGTCGAGCGTCTGCTCCTTGGTCTTGCGATAGACACGAACAGCGAGGCCGGCGCTATCCGGAGCAAGGGCGGCGTGACCGCGCAAAATCTCAACGCCGCGATCGAAGCGCTGCGCAAGGGTCGCGCCGCGCCCGCGCTGGCGCGCGGCGAGTTGCACTGTATCGGCGCGACCACCCTCGACGAGTACCAGAAGCATGTTGAAAAGGATCCGGCGCTGGCTCGGCGTTTCCAGCCTATCTATGTCGGCGAACCCACGGTCGAGGACACCATCTCGATCCTGCGCGGCCTGAAGGACAAGTACAAGCAACATCACGGCGTGCGAATCACCGATTCCGCATTGGTGGCTGCGACCACGCTGTCGAACCGCTACATCACCGACCGCTTCCTGCCGGACAAAGCCATCGACCTGATGGACGAGGCCGCGGCGCGGCTAAAGATGCAGGTTGATTCCAAGCCGGAAGAACTCGATCTGCTGGACCGCGACATCATTCGCCTGACGGCGCGGCCGGCTGTGGCTCAACGACAGATCCTGCATCCGTTTGCGGCCACAGCATCGTAACCATGTCTGGAGCTACGACTTCGTCGAGGCGCAGACCCATGATGGCCATAAGCCGGCTCATGACGCTGATCGACGAGTTTACCAGGGAATGTCTGGCGATCGGGGTTGCACGCCGCAATCCTCCAGGCTTTTTTAGAACCGCCAGGGCGCCCGTAAAGTCATCAGAACTGCTGTACATACTGGCATAACAACGACCGCTATTCCGGCTCCGAGCGCTGACACCAGCCCGTGGCGCGAGTCTTCGATGGCGATGCAATCTGACCCTGCGAGGTCAAATTCCTGCAGCGCTTCAAATAAACGTCCGGGGCCGGCCTTTTGCGCGCTACCTCATCGCCTGCAACCAGATCGACCGAGCGCCCAAAGAGAGCTTACTAAGCCGATCGAGGCTCGACATCCTCATGCTGCTTTTGCAAGACCAACCTCCGCCCAGATTTCCGCCAGCGCATTCACCAAGTGTTCGATGTCAGCATCGGTGTGGTGTGGCGATGGCGTAATGCGCAGCCGCTCTGCCCCGCGAGGGACAGTGGGATAATTGATCGGCTGTACGTAAATGCCGTACCGGTCGATCAGCATGTCGCTGATCTGCTTGCATAGTACCGGATCGCACACCATCACCGGCACGATATGGCTTGGGTTACGCATGTGGGCCACGCCCGCTTGGTCAAGTCGCGATCTCAGCAGTGCGACGCGATCCTGATGGCGCTCGCGCTCCACCGAGCTGGATTTCAGGTGGCGGATGCTGGTCAGGGCGCCCGCGGCGACTGCCGGCGGCAATGACGTAGTGAATATAAAGCCCGATGCGAAGCTGCGGATGAAATCGCAGATTGTCGCGGACGCGGCAACGTAACCGCCGATGACGCCGAATGCCTTTGCGAGCGTGCCCTCAATAACCGTCAGGCGATGGCTTAGACCTTCCCGATCGGCGATACCGCCGCCCTTTGGGCCATACAATCCAACGCCGTGAACCTCATCGAGGTATGTCATCGCATTATAAGCTTCAGCGACATCGCAAAGCTCCGCAATCGGTGCGATATCTCCGTCCATTGAATACACCGACTCGAAGGCCACGAGCTTCGGTGCATGCGGATCGATGTCAGACAGCCTCCTCTCCAGATCGCGCGGATCGTTATGAGCAAACACGCGTGTTTCGCTGCGGCTGTGCCTGATACCCTCGATCATCGACGCATGGTTCAGTTCATCCGACAGGATGATGCAACCCGGCATTCGGGACGCCAGTGTGCTAAGCGACGCCACGTTCGACACATATCCGGACGTAAACAGCAGAGCTGCTTCCTTGCCATGAAGATCGGCAAGTTCCTGCTCAAGCAGGACATGGTAATGATTTGTCCCAGCGATATTGCGCGTACCGCCGGCGCCCGCGCCGCAGCTATCGATCGCTTCATGCATGGCGGCAATAACCGCTGGATGCTGGCCCATCCCAAGATAATCGTTTGAACACCACACGGTGACTTCGCCCGCTCCGCTCGGACGGTGATGCTTCGCAAGCGGGAACTGGCCGGCTTTGCGCTCAAGGTCGGCAAAGACACGATAGCGCCCTTCACGGTGGAGGCCTTCAAGCTGTCTGCGGAAATAAGATTCGTAATTCATGTCATCCTCCCGATTCCCGTTGTAATTGTTTCAGCGCCGGTTGCCATCCGAGTCGCAGCGGTATCTGTTCTTGCGACCTGCTCTCGAAATGTTTGACGAAACTGATCTTCAAGTCTCTGCCGTGCGCAATGCGCCTGCTTTGGCTTCGGATCGCCACGCACGACGGTCAATCCAACACCGGGGGACTGAACGGAAGCTACCTGAAGCGACGGCGCAGGTGCGATTGTCAGCTGCGTGACGGTCGCGTGCAAAGGGGCCTCGTTGGCGACACGCCCGATCGGCCGGGCCGTTGCAGATAAGGGCTCAGATTTTGACCGCACTCCCCAGCCCCACAATGTCATTGCAGGCAGGGGCAAAAGCATGAACCAATGCTCGAGGATACCGAGAGCAAAAAGCGTCGAGACGAGCGACAATCCTGCGATATCGAAGGGAGTGACTGCCACCTCAACGGTACGCTGAATCATGATGACCAGAACAGCCGTCGATAGCGTGACGGATATCGGAAAGAAGGCACTTACCGGTTTCCGGGTGAAAAATGTCTTCAGGAAACTGACCGTTTCCGGCATCAACTCGTCATTGGTGACGGGAACGCCGAGAAAAAGATTGATCTTCGAGCTTTGCCGCAAAACCCACAGAGCGGCGAATGTCCACACACCGATCTGATTTGGACTGTTCCAGGTCAGGATCATCGTTGCGGCACCGGACGCAAGCAACAGCAGCTCGTGATAAAGAATGGCCTGAAGTGCGAGGCTGAAGCGCAAGAAGCCTTTCGCACCTGCCGGACACGGTTCACGGCTCGATCCAGTAATCCAGCCTGATAGAAATGCGATCTCCTGTGCGCCCCATAACAGAATGGTGCCGGTAAATGCGAGGTACGCACCGCTTACGCTGACTTCGTTACGTGTAGCAAAAAGCCAGTAAAGTGAAACAACAGCAAGGATGACTGCTGCGCATTTGCGCAACCCATCAAAGCGTGTTGAAAGTCCGACAAGAAGAAGCACGGCCCCAGTGCTGAACCACCAAATGAATGCGGCGTAGATCGGTGGAACAAAATGTGAGGCCATAACTCCGCTCCTGTCACCAAGCTGGCTGAAGGCAGATGTCTCTCGGCAGTTCGTTCTTTTTGGCAGGGAGCAGGAACAGACGTGCAAACGCTATCGCAGCCGCAGCCGACAGTCCCACCCGTTTAAGCTTCCCGAAAATCCCGCCCTGCGCGCGGCTGTCTGCAATCGCTTCGGATATTGAACGAAGCCGTTCAAGACCGGCCAGGAACCGCGGATCTTCGAGATCGAGCACGACCGGGAAGACCTGCTTCGATATCTCGGAGGTGATGCGGAATACCTCGAAATCGTAGTCGGTCGGATCCATGCCGATAGCTTCATGGAATGCCGGACGCATGTGATCGCGGACATACATGGTCGCAAAAACGGCGAGCAGGAAGAACTTGATCCACAGCTTGTTCATTCCCTGCAGCAGCGCGGGATCTGCACGCATCAGGAGCGCGAACGCCTCGCCGTGGCGGAACTCGTCGTTGCACCATTTTTCGAACCAGCGGAAAATCGGATGAAATTGCCGCTCCGGATGCCGCTCAAGCTGTCTGAAGATCGTGATGTAGCGGGCGTATCCAATCTTCTCCGAAAGGTAGGTCGCATAGAAGATGAACTTCGGCTTGAAGTAAGTGTATTTCTTCGCGCGCGTCAGAAAGCTGAGATCAACGCCGATGCCATGATCCTTGAGGATCTCATTGATGAACCCCGCATGACGAGCCTCATCCCTGCTCATGTAGCTAAAGAGCTCCTGAATGTCCGGATTCTTGATGCGCTTCTTGATCTCTGCATACAGAACGCAGCCTGAAAATTCCGCTGTCAGCGAACTGACAAGAAAATCCTTGAACTCCTTGCGCAGTTCGGGCGGAAGATTCTCAAGATCGGTATTGAACTCATCGGTCTTGACGAAATGCGATTTGTTGTGGTCCGCACGCAGTTCCTTGATAACCGCATTCCACTCCGACCGCACGAGCCCGACATCGAGGCGATCCATCGCTTCGAAATCGGTCGTATAGAAACGTGGGCTGAGGATTGTATCCTCTCGCGCCATTTCAGTGCTTTCAGCATTGACCTTGGCGTTGACACGCAGGCTTCCTTGAGTTCCGCCTTCCATGGGGATCATGACGCCCTCCCGTCCGAGAAACTGACTTCATAAAGTTCTGTCAGTTCGAGATACCCTTCCAACCGTGCGCGCATCCGCTCGATCGGACCTGCACGCACCACCGTCGCCGTGCGCCGGACAACGAGGCGCTCGCCGAAATTCACGCGTGTTGGCGCGTCATGCACGGTGACTTCGTCGCCGGGCTGAATGTCGATTGCGCCGTCGAGCACGACATGCGCATGCAGCGTTTCCGGCGTCTGCTCGATTTCCACCGTGCATGGGACGTCAAAACTTTTCCTGCCTGTTTTCCAAAGGCTCATTTTGCACCTCCTCTAACAGGCAGAAGCCGCGCAAAAGCTTCGGCATTGCTTGATCCGAACGCGGCCAGATCGATCTGCTTGTTTGTCGAAGTGTCCAGCAAGGTCATTTGCCCGTTCTGAAAGCGCGAAAGACGAAACGGCGGTTGCTGTCCGATTTCATTCATGCGGCGTTCGCGGGCGAGGCCGCGCAACACGACACGCACGAAGCCATTGGTTCCCGGCGCGAGGCTGTCCACAAGGTTTCGGTCATGCGCGTCAAACACCAGAACCGCACCATCGTTGCCGTCTTCAAACCGAAGATCGCGGCTTTCGACAACCGCCGGCAAGGTCATGCGGGTACTTCCCAGGCCAGTCAAACGTGCCGCCGTCACCATCACGAGAGCGAACAGCACGAGTGCGATTGCGCTCAACAATGCACCTTTGGGAAGTGTACTATCGCGAACGGCTTCGCTCATGACTGCTCTCCATTCAGGCTGCGGCTGTGGTTGGGGAATGCGAGACCGCGCTCACGGGAGCCCGGTCCTGAGCCAATCGCGAGAGGGACACCGCCACGGGACCCGGCTGCCCCGACAGCACTTCCGCCAGTCTGGCAGCGACCAAGGCGGCATCAGGCACCGAACGAAGCATGGGCTCGGAGAGACGAAGCCGCCACGGCCGGATATGCGGCCACAGCAGAAGATAGGAGGCGCGATCGTGATCGGCGAGCTTGAGCGGAATATCGCCGCTGCCGTCGCGATAGGTTCTCAACGCTGCACTCGCGATCTTCGTCAACGGAATGGTCATCGTGATCGGGAGCGCGACACCGAAGTGAAGAAGAACGTGCCGATTGGTAATCGTGTAGCAGGAGGACCGGCGAAACAGCCATGCGAGTACCGCCAGAATAGCGATGCCGCTGATAGCCGGAGCAATCAGCCACAATGCGGAGGTCGTCGCTTCGCTGAGCGAAGCGCCATTCGACCAGTTCGACCAGAGCCTCCACATCAGGAGCAGGCCGAAATAAATCCCGACCTCCCTGATGTGAAAGGCTCTGAGCGCGAGCCCCTTGAAAGTCGGCCGTCCCTGCCAGACAACTCTTTCCCCAGCCGGAAGCGGCGAAGGAAGTTTCTGAAATTGACCCGGATCGTGTTTCACAGGATTGGCTCCTGTCTTGACGGCGTCGCATAGAGGGTTCCGGCGCCGTAGTAACCGACGATCTTGTCTTCCTCGAGCTTAGTAACCTGATCTGGACTCGCCGTCCTGGGCACGTTCGCGAACTGCGCGCCAAGAAGCGCTTTGACCGAAACACGTCCACGCGGGCTGTTGATCTTGGCGAACGGCACCGGCAGTAGCACTCGCGTTCCTGCTCCCGCGACTTCAACCTCGAGATAACGGATCAGCGCTTCCGCACGATCGACCCACACGTCCGTCACGACACCGGCGATTTCGCGATCTGCACCGATCACATTCATACCGCGCGGATCGGGATCGCGCGCCTCCAGGTACGTCCCCTTGGCGACGCGCAACGGCACGATACACGGAACCTTATCCATCGTGAGTTCCGGTACATCTTCACGGTCGGCATAAGAACCGGGCCCGACACCATCCAGCATGGCATTTCCCGTCGGCTCCAGCGGCGCACCGGGCCACGGTGCAATCGGTGCAACTGGAGCATTGCGGCGATCGTTTTTGTGGTTGGGAAGAGTCGCGATGTGTCCGTTGCTGAGCTTGTACGATTTGGAATCCGGCATTCGCGGAAACCCATGAGCGACGCCGCCACCGCCTGTATCCGATTCAAGCGGATATCCCTCGCGCTTGTCTTCGCGCCGCAAGTAAAACACCAGCCCCGCGAAGAATATCCAAAACACGTAAAGTGTAACCTGTGCTACATCCATATAGGCGCCGGCTTGCATCAGACGACCTCCTTCTCGTTAGCTAACCTGGAAATTCGGCAAGGCCGAATTTTGATGATGGCTGCGATTGACGAGCATGTGCCGTACGCACGAGCGGCCCTATCGCAACCAGAGTGGCGAACAACAAAGCAATTTCGATGTGATAGACGACACTGTATCCCGTTGAGGGATCGGTGAGAGCGCGGCCGAGCGCGCCACTTGACGCCAGCGATGAAACCGCATCGCGGATACCGCCGCCCAATGCAATTCCGACACCAGCTGACGTCGCCTGAACAGCTCCCCAAGTACCCAGCGCAAGACCACTCTCGCCATCGCGCGCAATCGCCATGGCGGCAGTCAGCGTGCCCGCCGCAAACAATCCACCGCCGAAACCGATGAATGCCGTACCGATGCGGAACAGAAGAACCGAATCCAGCGGCGCGGCAAAAATGACAGCGGAGAAGGCAAACACACCAGCTGCCGCGCCGAAACCCGCGATGCGATACGGATCGGCACCACGTCCCAGCGTTCGTGCAGCTATGCCAAACCCGGCGAGCGTTCCCAGCGCGAAAAACGCCGTCAGCGCCGTCGTCTGTCCAACGGTCAGCCTGAGGATCTCGGCGCCATAAGGCTCCAACAGAATATCCTGCATTGAAAATGCAGCAGTCCCGAGCGCGACGGCCACCAAAACGCGGACCGATCCGCCGGATCTGCGGAACTTCGCCCATGAATCCTGAAACACGGCAGGCGCCCGATTTGCAGCCGTAAGCGCCGGATTGCGCGGCTCCTGTTTCCAGAGCGCGACAATATTGAGAAGCAGCTGCGTAACAGCCACACCTTGAATAACCTGGATGAGGCGAATCTCATCAAAGTTTGCGAGAAGCTGGCTGAATAAGAAAGCGCTCCCAACCATGCCGAACAGCAGCATGACGTAAAGAAAAGCCACTACGCGCGGGCGCGCTTCGGGGGGCGCCAGATCGGTCGCCAGAGCAAGGCCTGCCGTCTGTGTCGTATGCAGTCCAGCTCCGACCATCAGGAACGCCAAGGCCGCGCCAACCTGTCCAAATTCCGAAGGCCATTCGCCGGTGCCAGACAAAACGAGAAGGGCAAATGGCATGACCGCAAAACCGCCAAACTGCAGGAGCGTACCCATCCAGATATAGGGCACGCGCCGCCAGCCCAGAACCGAGAAATGATTGTCAGACTTGAACCCGATCAGAACGCGGAACGGTGCGAACACTAGCGGTAGCGATACCATCAGCGAAACGAGCAAGGTCGATACGCCTAGCTCGACGATCATGACTCGATTGAGCGTTCCGTTAAGAAGCACAATGGAGATGCCGACCGAAACCTGAAACAGTGACAAGCGCATCAGGCGTCCGAGCGGAAGTTCTTTCGTTGCCGCGTCCGCAAACGGGAGGAATCGCTTGCCAAGCCGCATCCATCCCTTTGCGAGTGTCGCGGAGATCTGAGTCATTGGGGGATCATCTCCAATGCCTGTGACTTGTAGAAACCGCTAGTGACCCGATGAGTTCGGCCTGACTTCCAGCCATTGAGATCAATGTCTGTTGTAAACAACCGCAAAAGTTTCCGTTCGCTTACCGGTTCGATCGCGGGCGCGCGATCACCGCGCGGAAAAAGCCGTCCAACTGCATGCATAACTGCAAGCGCAGGTGTCTTCGGGGCGAACGTAATCAGCAAGGAATGCCGAGTGCGCGCTGCCAATCCGGCCATAACCCTGCAAATGTCATGAGCCTCGTAGTGAATAAGCGAGTCCATTGCGACGACGAAGTCGAACTTTCCGAGCTTTGGCTCGAGCATATCGCCAGACGTAAAATCGATAGACGATGGATCGATGTCTGCCGGAATTCGATCCCGCGCCACGGCTACCAACGTTGGAGAAAGATCGATAGCAACAACCCTCGCGCCCCGTCGCGCAGCCTCGATGGAAAGTGCGCCGGTACCACATCCCGCATCGAGCACGCGCGCGCCACTCATATTGTCGGGCAGCCATGACAGAAGCGTTTTTCGCATCTCATCGCGGCCCGCACGCACGGTTGCGCGAATTCGACCGACCGGCGCATCGGAAGTGAGCTTGGCCCAAGCATCGACCGCCGTCCGATCGAAGTAGGTCTCAAGCTCTCCGCGCCGTTGAAGGTATGTTGCGATGGACATCAGTCGAATCCCAGAAGATCGAAGATTTCTCTATCTTTCAAGGAAGTGCCTTTCAGTGGCGCTTCCTTGCCATCCCAAAGATCGGTCGCGAGCCGCATGTATTCATCCTGGACAGCCTTCAGCTCCGGCGTCTCGTCCATTTCGAACAAAGTCGATTTCTTCAGACGGCTCTTGCGAATGATGTCGAGATCAGGGAAATGCGCGATCCGCTTCAGATTTGCTTTCTCCGTATAGCGGTCAATCTGGTCGGTCGCGGCGCTTCGGTTCGCAATGACGCCACCAAGTCGGACGCCATAGTTCTTCGATTTCGCCTCGATCGCCGCGACGATGCGATTCATCGCAAAGATGGAATCGAAGTCGTTTGCAGCCACGATGAGCGCGCGATCCGAATGCTGCAGCGGAGCTGCAAAACCCCCGCACACCACATCGCCAAGAACATCGAAGATCACCACGTCGGTATCTTCGAGCAGATGGTGCTCCTTGAGAAGCTTCACTGTTTGACCGACAACATAGCCGCCGCAGCCGGTCCCCGCAGGCGGCCCGCCCGCTTCGAGGCACATGACGCCGTTGTAGCCTTCGAACACGAAGTCTTCCGGGCGAAGCTCTTCCGCGTGAAAATTCACCGATTCCAGTACATCGATGACTGTCGGTACAAGACGCTTGGTCAGTGTGAATGTTGAATCGTGCTTGGGATCGCAACCGATTTGCAAAACTCGCTTACCGAGCTTTGAGAACGCCACTGACAAATTCGAGGACGTCGTGCTTTTCCCGATGCCGCCCTTCCCATACACTGAGAAGACCTTGGCCGTTCCTATCTTCAGCGTGGGATCAAGCTGAACCTGGACGCTGCCCTCGCCGTCCCCACAGCAGGACGGACTTTTTAAAGTGGATGGCTTGGTTACGATGTTCATGCGGCCACTCCCACGCCTTCAAGGCGATCTTCAAGCTCTTCGCCTGCCCTGCGCAGGACGTCGAGCATTTCGGGGTCCGGAGACCAGTATTTGCGTTCGTGAGCTTCGATCAGGCGGTTGGCCACTTTCGCCGAAGCAACAGGATTGAGTGTGGCGAGGCGCTCGCGCATCTCCGGATCGAGAACGAAGGTCTCGGTCAGCTGCCGGTAAACCCAGGGCGCGACCGCTCCGGTAGTGGCCGACCAGCCCATCGTGTTCGTGACGTGCTCTTCGATCTGGCGGACGCCTTCATAACCGTGCTTAAGCATGCCCTCATACCATTTCGGATTGAGCATGCGGGTGCGGGTTTCGAGCGCGACCTGCTCTGACAATGTCCGGACGGTACCATCACCACGCGTCTGGTCTCCGATGTAGACCGGCGCGCTGCCACCGCCTTTCGCGCGGCGCACCGCGCGGCTGATGCCGCCAAGCGTGTCGAAATAGTGATCGACGGTCGTCACGCCGAGTTCAACCGAATCCAGGTTTTGGTACGCAAGATCAACATCAGCGAGTGCGCTCTTGAGAAGTGCTGCCTGCTGGACAGGCTGGCCCTTTCGGCCATAGGCAAAGCTCTTGCGCCGCGTGTAGGTCTCAGCGAGTTCGTCCTCGTCTTCCCATCGGCTGTTTTCGACCAGATGATTGACGTTGGAGCCGTATGCTCCATCAGCGTTACCGAAGACACGCAATGAGGCCGTCTCGAAATCGCATCCATGCTGTTGCTGATAAGCGAGAGCATGCTTGCGGATGAAATTCATTTCCGAGGGCTCATCGGCGGAAGCGGCAAGAAAGCAAGCTTCGGCAAGCAGCTTGATTTGCAGCTGCAACAGATCGCGGAAGATACCCGACATAGTGACAATGACATCGATCCGCGGTCGTGCGAGTTCCGCGAGAGGAATGAGCTCAGCGCCGGTCAGGCGGCCATAGCCATCGAAGCGCGGGCGAGCGCCGAGCAGAGAAAGCACTTGGCCGATCGGCGCGCCCTCGTGCTTCAGATTGTCCGTGCCCCAGAGAACAATAGCGATCGATTCCGGGAGGCCATTTCCTTCAGCGGCGTGCTTTTCGATCAAACGCTGCGCCTGTCGTGCGCCATCCTGAACAGCGTACGCGCTTGGAATGCGGAACGGGTCGAAGCCGTGAAGATTGCGGCCGGTCGGCAGGATCGCCGGCGTACGCAGAAGATCTCCACCGGGCGCCGGGCGGACAAATCTTCCATCCAGAGCTCGAAGAAGGCTCGGGATTTCGTGATCGACAGAAATCAGACGATCAGTCTCGGCCAATTGCTTGTATAGAGAAAGCCGGAGTGCGGCGTCCGGGCCTTCGCGTCCGGTTAAAGACTCCGGCGCATCACCCGCAATGAGCCGTTTCAGCAGTTCCTTTTCAGGCCGGAGGCCACGCGAAGCATCCGCCACGGCCTGCAACATCTCTATCCTCTGCTCAACGGACGGAACCTCTCCGACGACATGAAGGCCATGCGGTATCAAAGTGTATTCGAGTTCGAGAACCGCTTCGGTCAATTTCAGAATTACTTCGTGAGCTTCGATGCCCCAGGCAGGTTCTGCGGCAGCCAGATCGAGCGCGCTGGCCTGTGCTTGAATGAGTGTGGCCAGATGATCACTTTCCGCGATCTCACCCGGCGGCAATGCACGCCATCGCTCGATCGACGCCTTGAGATCGGCAAGGCCGCGATACAATCCGGCATATGCAACGGGCGGAGTGAGATAGCTGATCAGCGTCGCCGCCGAACGGCGCTTAGCGATCGTCCCCTCGGACGGGTTGTTGGATGCATAGAGGTAGAGATTAGGCAACTCGCCGATCATGCGATCCGGCCAGCAAGCACCCGACATTCCCGCTTGCTTGCCGGGCATGAACTCCAGCGCGCCGTGCGTGCCGAAATGAAGGACGGCGTTGGCGCCGAAGTCCTCGCGCAACCAGCGATAAAAGGCCGAGAAAGCATGCGTCGGCGCAAAGCCCTTCTCGAACAGAAGCCGCATCGGGTCGCCTTCATATCCGAACGCCGGCTGAATTCCGACAAAGACATTCCCAAAGCGCTCGCCGAGAACGAAAATGGAGCTTCCGTCGCTTTGGTGTCGGCCGGGCGCGGATCCCCATTGCGCTTCGATCTCGCGCAGCCATCGTTCAGTCCGAACATGATCCCCAACCGGAATCCGCACGTGGACGTTGGCATCCGCGCCGAAGCGTGCAGCGTTGCCCGTGACGATCTTCTCACGCAACGCATCGGCGCTATCCGGCACATCGACGTGATAGCCCTCGCGCTTCATCGCGGCCAGCGTTCGATGGAGCGATTCGAAGACTGAAAGATATGCAGCCGTTCCGGCGTTGCCCGCGTTCGGAGGGAAATTAAACAGCACGACTGCCACTTTGCGATCGGCGAGATTCGACCGCCGCAGCGCGACGAGGCGAGCCGTTCGCGCTGCCAGCATCTCTGCGCGCTCCATGCACACGTGCATGTCGCCCTTGATTTCCGAGCGCGAGAATGTGCAGGACCGCTCGCAACCGGTACAGGGCGCGCCTGCGCCATCGGACCGGCCGCCATAGACCATTGGTCCTGAGGCGCCATCGAGTTCAGGTATCGCAACCATGATAGTGCTTTCCACCGGCATCAGGCCACGGCTGGAAGCACCCCACTGCTCGAGAGTCTGGAATTCAACCGGATGCGCAGAAACGTACGGCACATCGAGCCTGGCGAGGATATCCTCGGCTGACTTTGAATCATTGTAAGCAGGACCGCCGACCAATGAGAAGCCGGTCAATGACACTACCGCATCGACTGTGCAGCGGCCGTCCTTCATGAAGTACCGCTCGATCGCGGGGCGCTGATCGAGGCCGCTCGCAAAGGTCGGAATGACCCGCAGGCCGCGCGCTTCCAGTGCCGCGATCACACCGTCGTAGTGACCTGTATTTCCAGCAAGAAGATAGGATCGCAGCAGCAGTATGCCCACCGTGCCGCGCTCTCCGTGGCCATCGACCGGCTGCAATTTCGCAGAAGGCAGTTTGTCGAGCGTCTCGGCGATCCGCTCCTTCATGCGTGGGTGATAAACGCCGATATCAACGTAATCGATAGGCGTACCCGCTTTCGCGATACCACGCAGGCCACGTCGCGGTCCGTCGGCATAGCGATCGATCAGCAGACGGACCATGTTCGCGATGTTCTGCTCGGAGCCGGCAAGCCAGTACTGCAATGTCAGGAAGTAGGCGCGCATATCCTGCGCGGTGCCGGGAATGAAACGCAACAGCTTCGGCAGTTGCCGCAGCATCTTCATCTCGCCCTTGCCGCCGCCCGAACCCTTGCGGTTGCCTCGCAGCCGCTTGAGCCATGAAATCGCGCCAAGCGCTTCGGCGCTCATGTCGAATTTTCCGACGCGCGTCAGCTTGACGATTTCGCTCGCCGACATGCAGCACACCATGGCGTCGCAATCACGCCGGCGGGCGGCAAGCGAAGGTAAGACCATCTGAACATGGTCGTCGAGAAACAGCATCGTCGCGATAACGATGTCACCCCGTGCGATATCCGCCTTGCAGCGATCCAAAGCGGCCTCGTCGCTGCCCCACTCGTCTGCGGCATGAACCGACAACTCAAGACCCGGAAAATCACGCCCTAAGGTTTGGCGCGAACGCGCAGCCGCACCTGACAGATGACTGTCCATGGTCACGACAACGACACGGATCGGTGTCGCGTCAGCGGGCGTAATGCGCTTTGGCATCGTAGAGTGTCTCGACTGTAATGGTTGCAACGCCGTTTTCGTTGGCGAAGCGTTCGGTATTCCTTCGGGCTTTGCCGCGAACGAAGAAGGGAATCTTGTGCAGCTCCTTCTCGGCATCGGGAGCCCAGACGATTGCCCCGGCTAACGCAGGGTCGGGAACGGACGCAGCGTAGCTAGGGCCGGTCTCATCCGGCCTGGAGGCGACCGGCATCGCGTGCCCCAGTCCAAGATGTGATGGCAACGCCCCGTCCTTAAATTCGAAATCGTCCTTAAACATCGCCAGCAGGTGTTCTTCGAGGCCCATCATCAGGGGATGGACCCAGGTATCGAAAATGACGTTTGCACCTTCGAAACCCATTTGCGGCGCATATCGCGCTGGAAAATCCTGCACGTGAACCGGCGCTGAAATTACGGCACATGGAACGCCGAGACGCTTGGCGATATGGCGCTCCATCTGAGTACCGAGCACGAGTTCGGGTTGCAGTTCGGCAACCTTCGCCTCGACTTCGAGATAGTCGTCTGTAATCAAAGGCTCCACGCCATAGATCTTTGCCGCCTCGCGAATTTCGCGTCCGAATTCGCGGCTATAAGTGCCGAGCCCGACCACCTTAAATCCAAGTTCGTCTGAAGCAATGTGGGCTGCGGCAACGGCATGTGTCGCATCGCCAAAGATGAAAACTCGCTTACCGGTAAGATACGTTGAATCGACCGAGCGCGAATACCAAGGAAGTCGCGAATTCAGCCTTCCAATCGCTGCGGACGAATGGATGCCCGCCAGTGAAGCGACTTCCTTAATGAAGTCGCGCGTGGCGGACACGCCGATCGGAATCGTTTTCGTAAATGGCTGATCAAAGGAGCGTTGCAGCCACGATGCTGCCTGCGAGGCAATTTCAGGATACAGTACGACATTGAAATCAGCGTCGCCGAGACGGGCGAGATCTGCGGGACTGGATCCCATCGGCGCTGTCACGCTCACGTCGATGCCAAGCTCAGCAAGCAAGGCCTTGATTTCGGTCACATCATCCCGGTGACGAAATCCAAGCGCCGTCGGCCCAAGCAGATTACATCGCGGCCTCACGCCTTCAGCTCGCGCCGGACGTTTCGTGCCGGGCGCAGGAGCCGATGGACCAGCGATCGCACGGACCAGTTGATAGAAGGTTTCGGCAGCGCCCCAGTTTTCCTTGCGCTGATAGGCCGGCAGATCCACCGTCACGACGGGTATCGGCAGATTGAGCGCACGCGCGAGCCCGCCCGGATCGTCCTGAATCAGCGAGCCGGTACAGGACGCACCTACGATCATAGCCTGCGGCTGAAAGCGCTCGTAAGCATTTTTTGCCGCGGTCTTGAACAGTTCGGCGGTGTCGCCGCCAAGGTCGCGCGCGGCAAAGGTCGTGTAAGTCACCGGCGGCCGCTTGTCACGGCGCTCGATCATCGTGAACAGGAGGTCGGCGTAGGTATCGCCCTGCGGCGCGTGCAGCACATAGTGCAGACCTTCCATACCCGTTGCGATGCGCATCGCTCCGACATGGGGTGGTCCTTCGTATGTCCAGACCGTCAGTTGCATATCATCCCACCAGTTTCGCGCGGCGAACGAGCGGGCGCGCAAAAAGTTCAGCGAGGTCCGCCGCCTGCTCGTAGCCCTGAACAGGTGTGAAGATCAGTTCGATGGACCATTTTGTCGTGAGCCCTTTAGCTTCGAGTGGATTAGCGAGACCAAGACCGCAAAGCACCAGGTCCGGCCGCTCTGCAAGACAACGATCAAGTTGTAGATCGACGTCCTGCCCTTCCGAAAGCGATGTCCCTTCCGGCAGCAACTGCAGCTCTTCGGCGAGATGCTCGCGATGGAGATAGGGCGTACCCACCTCGACGAGCTTCATCCCCAGTTCGCGCGACAGAAAGCGTGCCAGCGGAATTTCGATTTGCGAATCGGGAAATAGGAAAATTCGACGTCCTGCCAACTGATCGCGATAGCGAACCAGTGCCCGCTCGGCTCGCGCGCGATAGGGCTGTGTGACCTCGTGGAAATGTGCCGAATCGACCCCGAAACAATCCGAAGCAGCTTTGACCCAGGCCGTTGTCCCTTCCGCACCAAGCGGGAACGGCGCCGCGAGCCGCGTTGCGCCACGGTCCTGAAGAGCACGAGCGGTGTCGGCAAGAAACGGCTGCGCGAGAAGGAATTTCGTATTGGGGCCGATGGCTGGAAGAGCGGTGGATTTTCGCGGAGGCAAAAACCCGACCGATCCGATTCCGAGCATATCGAACAATCGCGCGAACTGGTCCTCCACCACATCCGCAAGCGCTCCCACGACCAGAAGAGTACTCTCGCTCGTCCTCGCGGGGGGAAGCACGGGGACGAGCGAGGCGAGACACGCATCCTCGCCTTGCGTGAATGTTGTCTCGATACCGCTACCTGAATAATTCAGAATTCTCACCGCCGGAGAAAACGTCTGGGACAGTCTCAAGGCCGCGTGCGACAGATCGAGCTTGATAACTTCGGAAGGGCACGACCCCACCAAAAACAGCAGACGGATATCCGGCCGCCGTTCAATCAGCTGCGTAACGATTCGATCCAGTTCGATATTCGCATCGGTCAGTCCGGCGAGATCCTTTTCCTCCATGATAGCGGTGGCAAATCGCGGCTCCGCAAAGATCATCACGCCCGCTGCCGATTGGATGAGATGCGCACACGTGCGAGAGCCGACCACGAGAAAAAACGCGTCCTGAATCTTACGGTGAAGCCAGACGATACCCGTCAAGCCGCAAAAAACTTCACGCTGTCCGCTTTCACGTCTTACCTGACTTGCTGGCGGTCGCTTTTCAAAGCCTTCCGTACAGGCTGCAACACGGACAGTCATACGAGACCCCCCGAATGTGCAGAGCGAGCCGCCGATAGCGCCGCGACCTCGTCGCGTCGCGCAGCCCGGAGCTTGAGAATGAACTGGGTGGCGTTGACGACGTAAGTTGCGTAGGCCGCCAGGGCGATCAGCATCTGGTCACGGTGATCGCCGAGCCCGAAGAACAGTGCTACGAGATAAGCAGTGTGCAGCGCAATAACGACAAAGCTGAAAGCGTCTTCCCAGAAAAACGCGCGTGCAAACAGATAAACGCCGAAGACTTCCCGCTCCCAGATCGCTCCGGTCACCATAATGGCGTAGAGCGCGATCGTCTTGATAACGACGGATGCGGTCGCCGCGGCAAACCCCTCCCCTGTCGCGAGGCATCGAACAACCAAAGCAAGACTGATCAGAAAGATCACGAATTGAACCGGCGCCAGAACACCTTGAACAAGGGTCCATTTTGTTGCGTCGCGGCGTTGCCGTTCGTCGGCTGTATAGAGTGTCTTGGCTCGTTCAACCGTCGAGCAAACCCGGGAGGCTGAATCGAAAGATTGAGAATTACCGTTAGCAGATGCAGCGAAAAACTTACGCTCGTAATTGTAAAGACTATTTGACAGAAATCCGTCTGAGTGATGCGATGGCCTTGATGAGAAATGCAGCTCTCTCGGCGACCGCTCACCGTTTTCAGCCTCTTTCCTCTCGGTAGTTTCTCGAAAATGCACCGCGCCACTCCCTATGTGCGGGCTCTCATTTCAAGGGAGGCTAATCCTCGTTTGGAGTAGTGTCAACTAAAGCTAACGTAAATCAAACTTGACGAACAAGAAGACTACCGATCTAAATACTGGGGGAGTGAAAAATGACCGACGTGAACGAGCAATCATTCGCAGCCGGTACAAACGGCGACAGCGCATCGATGCATGTGAGCAGGTCAAAGCCCACAAGAGCAGCCAAACCGCTTTGGCGCTTTAAACCTGCGTTGCCTCCCGTCAACGTTGTTCGCAAATTCAAGACCGAGATCATCCCCAAGATTGTAATGGCGCTGCGGTCTCCGCCGAAACCGGTCGAAATTACCGATGGCGATTCGGCAAAAGCTGTTCAGTTTGCGGCTGTGGTGATTGGATCCAGCGACGACGCGCCCTTCGATTTCGTCGATAACCTTTTGATGCAAGGAATGACCGTGGAAGCGGTTTTCCTGGATCTGCTGACGCCAACAGCTCGGCATCTTGGGGCGATGTGGGAAGCGGACACGACAGACTTCGCAAACGTGACCCTCGGCGTCAGCCGCATGCAGCGCATACTGCGCAAGTTGGGTGAGTCCTTCCTGACCGAGCAGGATCGGGAGACCGGGGGCGAGTCGGCCCTGTTGACAGTCATTCCAGGGGAACAACATAGTTTTGGTTTGTCTATCGTTGCAGAATTTTTCCGGCGGTCTGGCTGGAACCTTTGTACCGGCCCGTTCCTGTCGCATCGCGAACTGACATCACTCTTGCAGAATCAGTGGTTTGACATCGTCGGATTTTCAGTTTGCAGTGATCGGCGGCTCAACGAACTGCGTAAGGATATTGAAGATATACGCCGCGACTCGCGTAACAGGCATGTCGGCATAATGCTCGGTGGACCGATGTTAATCTCTCATCCTGAGCTTGTGGCATCACTCGGCGCAGATATGATGTCGATTGATGCGGCTACTGCACCGCAACAAGCCTGGAAGCTGATCACTGAAAAGACTGCACATGCGAATGCGCAAGGGGATAAGTAGATAAGCGGCAAGCGAATGCCGCGACCAGAGGGGGAAATTCGCGATGAATGTTGCGGTCCAAGTGAACTCGCAGCCCGTCAGCGTCGTAACAGCATTATATCAGCGAACCAAAGCACTGCATGTCGAAGCAGAAGGAACAGGCGTGATCAACGAACTGTTGCGCGGCGAAGCGTGCCGCGACGAATACATTTTATTTCTCAGAAATCTTCTTCCGGCCTATCGCGAATTGGAAAGCGGCCTTGAGCAGCATGGTAATTCGCCAGCAATGAGAGCGCTTGCCATATATAAGCTTGACCGCGGCCCAGCAATTCAATCCGATCTCGAAGCATTGTGCGGGAAAGGCTGGGCGGACAAAGTTCCCCTCTTGCCCGCCGGAGAGAATTACGCTCGCAAGGTTGCAGATGCAGCGACCGAAGGCGGCGATCGATTGATCGCCCATGCTTATGCGCGATATCTAGGCGACCTTAGCGGCGGTCTCATTCTGCAGCGCTTGCTCATACGATCGCTTGAACTCTCTCCGTCCGAACTCAATTTCTATGATTTCCCGCAGTATGAAGACTTGTCGTTGTTGAAGAAAGAATATCGCGAGGCGCTGGATCTTGCTGGGGCCTCGGCAAAAGATCCTGAAGCCGTGATCGAAGAAGGCGCGCTGGCATTCTCGCTCAACATTGACCTCTCGATGGCCGTACAACGAGCCGCTTCTATCAGGTCTGGGTAGCAATCCGGCAACGGTTGAGGTGCGGGATCAGTTCGTGCCGTCGGAGCTAGAGGTGCGGGATGCGTGCCAGATCAGGTGCTCCAACACTTCCGCTGTCCGTAACGTCGAGTTTCTTACGCTCTCCAACATCTCAGCGATCCGACCCGTCTCGACGCCGTAGGTTATTTCAAGAGCGGCAAGTTGCGCATTCTCGACAACCGACGACAGCAGGTTTTGATAAACAAGGTCGTCTTTCGAATCCAGCCGAACACTTGTCACACGGTGGCTTTCGATAATTCCATCCTGGAAACGACTCCGCGCGGCCTCTGCCGCTTTGCGGTCGGTGAGGTCGGTAAAGATCAGCACAAAACCGAGAACACGGTCTCTTGACGGCCGAACAGGATCGACGCGGATCAAAAGAGGGCGTTCCCTGTTACCTTCGCCCCTCAGCAACACCTCACCGCGCCAGGCCCGCTTATTTTCCAGAAGCTCACGGATATTTGTTAGAAAATCGGCCGGCTGCTGGAATACCGAAGCCAAATCCTCAAGCTTGCGCAACTCAGCAGCATCATTTGGTAGCAACGCAGTGAACGCCTCATTCACGAGAATAATCCTGGCTTCGATGTCAGCGATAATAACAGGCTGATGCGAAGTCCGGACGTGCCGGCTGAACTGTTCGAGGTGATCCTGAGCAATTAATGTGCGAACCGCTCGAAATTGTAGAACGATATCTGCCACCGACTCTCCAATAAGACGAGCGGCCGCAATATCTGCCGGTACCCAAGGCTCGGAGGTGCCCTCAACCACCTGATGCCATTGAGCGAATGATCGCCTTGGCGACAAATCGAGCGGATTATCTCCGATGACGAATGGAGCAAGCGGATCGCCGCCCCAAGTGACGGTGCGAACCCGCTCTGGCCGAAACCAGATCAGGTACTCGCCCGGATTATTTGATATGGGAGCGACCATGATGCCGCTGGCAACTTGGGTAATCGCCGCAAATCTGGTTTCGTCAATACCGAGCGACGCGGTTGAGAAAACGGACGAGTGAGGATTGCTGTCCAGCCACTCTCCGATGGCACGTATCTCATGCGTACCGGGAACTTCGCCGGCAGTGGTGACCTGACCTTCGTAGATCAGTGCACTGCCGCTCGCGCCAAGCGGCTGCAATATAGATTGCGACGTATCGAAAATCGCAGCTCGCCAATCGCCCTCTCGGGATATGGCTTCGATCATGCGTTGCTCCAGCCGCTGCGCGAAGAGTTCGGCTTGGCTCTGAGCAAAGCTCTCAAGCGCAGCGATTCTCGTCGCTATGGCTTCAGCGAGCAATTCGCATACCGCACGCAACTCAAAATGGATAAAGCGCGGTTCGTAATGATGACAGGCGACAAGACCCCAGAGCTTTCCGCCGACAACCAGCGAAACAACGAGCGTCGCGCCTACCCCCATGTTCTTCAAATACTGAAGATGGATGGGTGACATGCTCCGAAGAAAACAGAGCGACATATCCAGATCGCGACCGGTAGCGGGCGAAAGGCGCGGCTCGAGAGGAACCGGGGCGTAGTTTACATCCACCAGCACCCGAACGCGGGTCCGCTCATAAAGCCGGCGCGCCATCTGTGGAATATCCGAAGCTGGATAACGATTACCGAGAAACGCTTCGAGTTCCGGCCTGCGCCGCTCGGAAAAGACTTCTCCATGACCATCGTCATCGAAACGATAAACCATCACGCGATCGTAACCCGTGCGGTCCTGAAACAGAATGGCCGTTTCGTCACAGAGCGAGCGCACCGATGAGGCGGTACGAACTTTTTGCAAAGCTGTATCGATGTGACGGGTGAAGTCGACAGATGGCCCAGCGCGTTCGAGTTCAATTACAAGACCGCCCTCGGGCGGACGATGCAACAAACCATCGAACTCGGAACTCGGACTGCCGAGTCGGCACCGCACAGCAATCGGCATTCCTTGCGATGTGGGCGACAAGTGCGGCAAAATACGAACGAGAAGATCGCCATCGAGATCCGACAGCGCCCGTCCGATGACCTGTTTCAGATTGAGGAATTCGGCTGCGTTCGCGCTTGCCTGAATCACGACATAGTCAGGTTCGCTGACCACCAATAGCGCGCCATGCGGCTGAATAGAGCCCGCGAGATGTATCTCTTCCCGCTCGCAATTGGAGAGATCTGCTTTTCCAAATGCGGGAGTCGCAACGGAATAGGACGTCAAATCAGTCCTCGGTGGTTTCCTCGGCCCCCGGCCCCTTATCGTCGAGGCCGTATCGGCTGAGCTTCGCATAAAGGCTTTGTCGGCTCAATCCCAACAATTCTGCGGTTGCGGTCCTGTTGCCACCCGCTAGTTCAAGCGCTTCCTTGACGTAGTGCTGCTCGACGATGCTGACGGTATTCTTCACCAGCTTGCGCAACGAAGACTTGCCGATCTGCTCGCTGATCGAACCTAGTGCAGTGCGAAGCAAGTCCCCTTCCCCATGCACGGGCAGGCGGCGCGCAATATTACGAACCAAAACCCCGACGGATTTCGAGTCGCTGCCAGCGCCGATGGCAGCGGAAATTTCGACCTCGGTTTCAGTCCCAAGTTCGCCGCGGATCGCTGTCGTGAAAAGTTTTACGGTTCCATGTTTTTTTACGTTTGCAAGCAACGCAGTCAGGTCTGCACCCGGCTGCCATAACCAGCGCGACAACGACTCACCGATGACGGAGCTTTTGGCTCCAATCTGAACCAAATCAAGAAATGATTGATTGGCGTGATACACCACACCCGTCGAATCTATCGCCACAAATCCATCGGGAATACGCTCGATCAGGCCTTCGAGTGTTGAGAGTTCACGCGGCTGTTCGATTGGACTGATCGCGGCCGCGGTGAACTGAAGCAGTAGAACCGGACCGGGCTCCGATGCCATCAATGATCCTCGGACCATCCACGGTTTAGCTTCAGGCCCGAGATGCACGAGAATACTGAGGGCCTTGCCCTTTTCCTTAATGCGCATCAGCATTTCACGAACAGTTTCGCGATCAGCTGCAGCGACATCGTGAAGAAGCTCACGACCGGCGAGATCTTCGTTGCGCCGCTGGGTCGAGTTCAATGCTTGAGCAGCAGCGCGGTTAGCTTCGATAATCCGCAGGTTTGCAGCGGAAACGATAACCACCGCTTCATTGGAAGCATCGAATACCAGACGATATCGGGTTTCAATCTCGCGCAACTTCCAATAGTCCCGCTCCATCGTCTGCTGGGCCGCAATGAGGCGCGTCTGCAGTTCGGCGACGGCCTGCAGGTTTTTCCCGATCGCAAGCATCCCTGCCCGGCCACCGAGCAGAACCGTCGTAAATTCCATTGGAATTTCGAGACCGCTGGGAAAGCGTTGATTTATCTGCCGGAATGCCGAAATGCCGCTTGATCGCGCGTCTTCGACCATGCGCCGGATCTTGTCCCCACCTGCTTCCCCAGCAATTTCGGTCCAAGCCCGGCCAAGCCAGCCATCGACGCTTTCACTTCCCAGCGATGCGGAGAGAGTTGCCTCGCGGATCACGCCATCCATATCGAGGAGCAACGTCACGTCGGGTTGGACTGCGGATTTTGCGGCCATTTGGCTATATCTGCCGATCCAGGATCGAGGTTTCGCGAAGTTGCAAGCAAATAGAGCACAAATTGTGCCAAGTGAAGCTGACACTTTTGCCTATCGACGCGGTCTTACGGTTTAGCGCAGAGTCTTCCCCCCAAGTCAAGAAAGTGACCTCATTTTGAGGTTTTTGGCGTCAAACAAGAGCCCACGGCTGGAACTAACTTGTTCCATTGCGATTGATGGTCGCGATATGCAGGTTAACGGCTGGCTAAAAACCACACAGGTCCAGCCCATTGACAAGTAGATTTGATATTCTAATGCGTCAACATAACTTAACATCTCAGGTGTTCCAAATACCAAACTGAGTCCAGGGAGAAGAATGTGGTGCCCCATATCATTAAGTATTTCGCAACCGCTGCGGCCGGTATCGCTCTTACGACGAATTTTGCCACTGCGCAGGATGCAGCAAAGGGCGAGATTGTATTCAAGCAATGCATGACCTGTCACCGCATCGGTCCCGACGCAAAGAACCTCGTTGGTCCGGTGCTGACAGGGATTATCGGCCGGCAATCCGGCACGGCGCCAGGCTTTGCCTATTCGGCTCTTAACAAATCAGCGGGCGAAAACGGGCTGGTCTGGAGCAACGATCTCATCATGCAATATCTTCCGGATCCGAATGCGTTCTTGAAGAAATTTTTAACCGATAAAGGCAAGCCAGAACTCGCAACCGGCTCTACCAAAATGGCTTTCAAGCTGACTGACGAACAGCAACGCAAGGACGTGATCGCTTACATCGATAAATTCTCTGAAAAGAAGTGAATCTCCCACATCGGAGATCCGAACGTCGCTGGCCAATCAATTGCGCCAGCGACGTTTGAGATCAATAACATGCGATAGTCCGGCGCCTGCAAGACACGCGCAGGCTATCATCCATCCTCCGCCCAAGAGCACAGTTCTCAGTGCGAGCAATAAAAACGCTCCTGCGAGAAGATTGGGAACGAGATCGGCAAGAGGTATGCCTTTTTTTCTGAAAGAAAAATAGGCCGCAAGAACCCCTGCCTCCAACAACACGAGAAGCAAAACGATATCCACGAGAAGTCCGCTATCGAACAATTGGGCCATGTCTTAGGATCGCATCCAGCAATGGATAGGGCAATCTCAGAAGGGTCCGTTCAAACGCACGACCTCGAGATTCAATACCGCCGCGAAAGCGACCCAGACCAGATACGGCAACAGGTACAGGCTTGCAGACAATGATCGGCGCCAGAAAGAGACGATAAGCATCAGGATGGATATCAAGAGAAATACGACCTCTATTAAAGCCCAATCTGGCCGTCTCAACGCGAAGAACAGCGTGCTCCACAGCACATTCAGAAATCCGTTCAACGCGAACAGCCCGATAACCCATTCGCGCTGAGCCTTATCCGAGGCCGAACGCCAGGCATAAACTGCAGAAGCGGTGGCCAGCGCGAAGATCAGAGTCCATGCCGGTCCAAAGAGCCAGTCAGGAGGCTGCCAAGAGGGCTTGCGCAAATTCTGATACCACGGCCCGGTATCGGTGAGCGTTCCGCCCAATACACCGATAAAAATCGCGACACAGGCGGCGATCAGAATGGGCTTCCAGAGCGCGCGGCCAGCCGACATCACGCCGATGCCAAGCCCGCCATGTGAGCTAGATTCTTGAAGAATATCCTCACATGAGCAATTGGTTTCGCGCGCACGAGCTCCTTGTTCATATAAGCATCCCAAGTAAGCTTCTGAACGTCTCGATCCCGGCAAATGCTGACGAAGCGCTCGCGCCGCCGATCATTGGAATACCAATACCACTGCATGACACCGAGAATCCAGAAGACAATCCCGTGCATTTTCATGAAGCGCTTGCGCGCCGTACGCAATGCGGCTGCCTTTCCGGTCTGAAGAAACAGTTCCATCGCTTCCGCTGCAAGACGCCCGCCGATCATGGCGTAGTAAATTCCCTCCCCAGAGGCCGGTGCGACGACACCGGCAGCATCCCCGGCGAGCAGCACGCTATGGCCGTCATCCCAGCGCGGCAGCGGGTGTAGCGGAATCGGCGCACCTTCGCGACGAATGGTCTCCGATCTGCCGAGACCTGCGGCACCTCTGAGCTCGCTGACAGAATCCTTCAGCGAAAACCCCTTGCGGGCCGACCCTGTCCCGACCGAAACCGTATCGCCATGCGGGAATATCCAGCCATAAAAATCGGGCGACACCGTTCCCCTGTAATACACGTCACAGCGCGTTCCATCGAAGCTCGTAACGGCGATATCGGGTGATCGGACGATCTCGTGATACGCGAAAACAAATGGCAGCCGGTCCGCGCCTGGAAGACATTGCCGTGCCACAGCGGAAAGTGCGCCATCCGCACCGATCATCGCACGTGTACGCACAAGACAATCTCGCATCGACCCATCAGGCTCCCGGGTCTCGTAATGAACTGTGGTTACATTATTCGCATCGCGATCAAAGCGCTTGAAAAATCCTGTACGCCGTTCGGCCCCAGCCTGAACAGCGCGCATTCTCAGCCATTCGTCGAAAATCTCGCGATCCACCATACCGACAAAGCCCCCATCGATCGGCATATCGACTTTCTTGTCCGACGGGGAAACCATGCGCGCGGAATTTACCCGAGCGACCAGCAGGTGATCAGGAATATCGAAGTCGCGAATGAGACGCGGTGGAATCGCCCCACCGCATGGCTTGATCCGTCCCGCCCGGTCAAGCAAAAGGACCTTTCGGCCAGCCTGCGCAAGATCATTTGCTGCCGTGGCTCCCGAGGGACCGCCGCCAACAACCACAACGTCGAACAGTTCGTTATCCGTGGTCATCATGCACCCCCTGGGACAGCTATCGTTTGTATATCACTGATGCCGCTCTTATGAGCCCTGCTTGCTGGTAGCGCGCGATGGACCCAAACGGCCATGATCGCGGCTACAACAAAAAGCAACGCCTCTCCGGCAAACACAGCCGAATAAGACAGCGCAGGTGACGACAGGAAGAATCGGGCGATATCGCTTGCAAGCGTACCGGCAAAACCTCCGAGACCGAAGGCGAACGCCTGCGCCGCGCCCCACAAGCCCATGCGCACGCCTTCGCGCTTCTCGCGTCCTGAAGTAACAAGCGACATCATCGATCCGATTGCGGCGACCGCGTATGCACCGTTGGCAACACCGAGCATAAAGACGGTTTCGCGGAACGGCCACAAGGGCCCTGTCATCGCCGCCGCGACAAGACCCAAAAGGGCGACAGCAGACGCGAGGCACCCCCCGACCGTCCACATCTGAAGATTTCCGCGTGATCGCGGAACAATCGCACCGGCCAAGGGTACGAGCGCCATGCCGACCAGCGTGCCGCCGTGCTGAAGTCCAGACAGTTTGGTCGTCTCGCCCGGCGTAAGGCCAAATACCAGCCCTGCGAATGGCTCAAGAATGAGATCCTGCGCGCTATAGGCCAGCATGGAAACGAAAACAAAGATTGCGAAGCGTCTTGCCTGTGGCTCTGACCACACATCCATGAGCGCTTCAGGGAATGAGGATTTTCCCACGATATTCTTCCGCACTGGGAGCACCTGCACCGGCGGCGTGCCTTCGATTCCCCAAACGCCCAAAAGGGTCAGAACCATTGCTGCCGCAGAGACAAATCCTGAAACGATCACGAGCCGAAGCATCGAGAATGGATCGAGCATTTGACCCGCTACGCCGGTTGTCACAATGAAGCCGGCTATCATCATCACCCACACGAGCGTGGCCGCGGCTGCGCGGCGCCGGTCGTCAGTTTTTTCTGCCAGCAAAACAAGTAAAGACGTTCCTGCAGCACCAACGCCGCCCCCTATCAGGCAGAATGCGCAGACGGCAAGCGTGATTCCAATGATCGGCTGTGTGGTCATCCAAGCCGTAGCTACGGACGCCAGAACGCCGCCTGCCGCCAGAACGCCCATGCCGCCGACGATCCAGGGCGTTCGTCGCCCGCCCATATCCGATCCGTGTCCCCACGCGGGTCGAAAGACCTGCAATACATAATGTATCGCGACCAGCGCACCCGGAAGCATCGCTGGCATCGCAAGCTCCACAACCATCACCCGGTTGAGTGTCGATGTTGTTAGAACGACGATGGCTCCGAGGCCGGTCTGCACCAGGCCCAACCGGACAATTCCAAACCATGACAGCGCCCTGTCCGACATCGTTACCCTCCACGAATAGCCGCAAGCGCAAACGCGCTGACGACCATCCCCAGCACATAACAACTGATCCCTGTGCCGTTGTACCAGGGAGCTCGTTCACGCGGACTCTTCAGAAAATGGGCCATAAAAAACAGCTGACCCACAACCAAGACGGCGACCGCTGTGGCATAAACAGGGCATTGCCAAACGATCAGCATTGCCACGACGATCAGCTGCGGAGCTGCCATCACGAAGCACGCGAAGCGCGCAGCATTCTCTACGCCGAGAAGCACCGGGAGGGAATCGATGCCCATCCGCTCGTCGCCTTCGACGGATTTGAAATCGTTCAAAGTCATGATGCCATGCGCACCCACGCTATAAAGGAGCGCAATCAGGACGATCCGCGAGTCGGGACTGGCCGCGGTCATCACCGCCGCGCCGGTGAACCAAGGTAATCCTTCGTAACAGAGTCCGCAGGCCGCGTTGCCCCACCACCCGTTCTGCTTCAGCCGGATCGGTGGCGCGCTGTACGCCCACGCCAGCACCAGCCCGAAAACGGCTGCTGCGAACCCCCATGGGCCGAGCAGCGTTGCAAGCAGTAGTGACAACACAGTCCAGCCGATGGCGATGTAAAGACCCCATTGTCCGGGCACACGTCCCGATGGAATCGGCCGCGCCGGTTCGTTGATCGCATCGACATGACGATCGTACCAGTCGTTGACTGCCTGACTGGTGCCGCACACCATGGGTCCGGCGAGCAATACGCCTGCCAAGATTACCGGCCAGCGTTCTCCGACTGAGACCCCCGAAGACACAACTCCGCACCCGAACGCCCACATCGGCGGAAACCACGTAATCGGCTTGAGTAGTTCGAGCACCACCGCCGGCGCGGGGCGAATAACCGCACTATTCATCGTCGCCCTCATCATCTGATGCGTGCTCAGCAAGTCCGAACCGGCGCAACTTGACGTAGAGGCTCTGGCGACTGAGGCCGAGCATATCCGCCGCCGACGCGCGGTTATTACCAGTCAGCTCCAACGCCGCTTCGATTGATAACTTCTCGATGACATCGGTCGTTTCCCGCACTAGGTCGCGCAGCGGCACGCGGCCGATTAGTTTTGTGAGCTCAGCTATCGACCGAGGGAGCTCTCGTTCTCCAGATCCCGACACAGAGAGCCGCGTATCGATATTTCTGATGGTAAAGCCAAAGTTCGGCTTGTCGCCGCCGTCTTGCAGCGACACCGCCGACATCTCTATCTCCGTCAAGCCGCCGTATTCACCGTGCAGGACGGTGGCAAAGAGTTTAACGGGACTTCCCTGGCGAAGATTTGCGAATGCTATGCTGAGATCGACACCTGCCCGGCCGATCCAGCGATCGAGCGGTTCACCTCGTGCCTGTTCTTCGCTGGACATCTGGGTCATGTCGAGAAATGCGCGATTGGCGCGGAGCACACGTCCGTCATTCTGTGTAATCGCCATGCCATCAGGCGCTTCTTCGAAGTGCCTCATAAGCGTCGATGTCGCTATCAGACTGCTGTTTTCAACGATTGGCTGTTCACTCGAAAACCGCAGAAGAAAAAGGGACGCATTTTCCTGCCTGAACAGAGATGCAGAAAGGGTACAATCCCGCCCGTTCTTTGCAATTCGAAACCGGCCGCTGCGATCACGCCCGGTTGCCCGGACGTCCGCTAGAAGATGGCTTATATTCAACGCATTCTCGCGATCGGCATGATCAAGCAAACTGGATTTCAGAATTCTTGGCGCACTCTCGTCAAATAACGCAAGTGATGCCGGATTGGCCTCTGAAATCTGATAGGTCGTGGCATCAACGATCATGACGCCCTCGGATGAGACCTGAAACAGAAGCCGGTAACGGGTTTCGGCGTGACGCAGCCGGGCGTAGTCCCGCTCCATGGACTGCTGCGCGCTGATCAGTCGCCGTTGCATTGCCGCGAGCGAGCGAAGGTCGCGACCCAGGACAACAAAGCGATCCTTGCGCCCTATATCGACAGCCGAATAAAGCACAGGGATATCCTCGCCACTCGGCGATGGATGATTGACTTGACGCCAAGGGGATAGCTTTCGGGACGCTGCGTCCTGCAGAAGTTCGTCTACCTTGAAGCGGGTTTCGGGCGTAACGACCTCCGAAAACTTTGAGCCAAGCCACCGGCCATGAGCATCCAGTTCGAGCGACAAGTCTTCTTTGTTGAACGCTACGTCTCGAATTACGCCCTGGCCATCGACAACCACGGCGACGTCCGTCGCAGCGGCGATCAGCTTGGCGGCAGATTTCGCACCGAGATCGCCCAGCGAATCCTTCGGAGATTTGAAATCCCGTGACAGGGTAAATATCCTCCGTAACAAGAATGACCGTCACCACGGCGTCCTTCCCAGACAAGTCTTGTTATTGATTGCGAGACAAATTTCAGGCTGGCCGAGCCGGCTTTCTCATCGCAACAGGTTCTTCGGTCAAAGACGTGTCGATGAACCAAGTAAGTCGTCCGCCGGCGTAGCGAATCTTCGTCGGCGGACGCTGTCCAGATTTGCTTCTACCTTGGCGTGGCAAGTCCGTGCTTGACGCCCCAATCAAACCAGTTATCGACCACCGTGCCCGATAGAAGAATGCCGATTCCACCCGTCAGCGGACATAAAACAGCGAACCACCACGCCCATCGATGAATCGATTCCGCCGTGGCGTTGAACCCCATAGTCCAGCGCCAGAACAGCGCTGCACGTTCCAGCGCAGTTCCCCGGTCGACGATCTGCTCGATCTCGCGCTCCCCGCCGTATCGACTCACCGCGAGAATCGTGGCGCCGTGCATGGCGAACAGAAGAGCGGAGCCATACAGGAATGCAATCGAAAGCATGTGGAACGGATTGTAGAAGAGATTGCCGTGCGTGATCGAGAAATTGTTCGTCCAGTCGAGGTGCGGGAATATTCCGAACGGAACGGCTTCACTGAAGCTGCCCATCAGCAGCGGCCGTATAAAGCCCAGGACGAGATAAAGCCATATCGCGGACAGGAAAGCCCAAGACACGTGCGTACCCATGCCAAGCGCGCGAGCAAGCCGATAGGTTCTTACCCACCACAAGAGGATCGACGTCGTGAGAAAGAAGCCGGCCATCAACCACCAGCCGCCCTCTTTCAGCGGCGGAAACGAGATGCCGTATTCAGGTTTCGGTGGATCGAGCGAAAGCCAAGGCAATTGCCTGACAAATTCGATCGGACTCCAGTTCACAGAGGCGAGCATGTTCAGGCCAATAATTTCTATGGCAACAATGCCGCAGATGATTGAGAGCAGACCAATGTATCCCAGATAGATCGGGCCGACCTGGGCATCTCCGATTTTTCCGAGCCAATAATTGAACCTGCCTTCGCCCGAGCGAGTCCATATGCCGGGGGGCACGGGAATGCCGGGATAAATTTCACTTCTGACCTGAACTTGCGTGAAGAAGTTTTGATACTGGGCCATGGCGAGAATCTTTCTTGTGGCCGGATGAGATTATGAGGACCAGATGGGAAGATTGCGCCACCAGTTCCACCACTCAGACCAGGCCTGGCCTTCGGACCAAAGTGGACCGCTGATGACAATGCATACCGCGCTGAAAAAGACCGCAGACAGTGCGACAAACAGGCCGAGGCGATGAATGCCTATCGTGCCGACCGAATATCCGATCAGATCACGAAACACGGTATTTTCATGCTCGGGCGACTTTACAGGCTCGCCTTTGTCCGGATTGGTCGACGACAGGATTAAACCGCCGTGCAACGCAAGCGCCAGACACGTCGTAAAGAAAAACGTGATGGCGATCATGTGCGCAGGATTGTAATGGAAATTGCCGTACTGGTAGCCGGTGTTCGATACCCAATCCAGATGCGAGATGATGCCGTAAGGAAAACCGTAGCTCCAGGAACCCATCAGGAGCGGCCGGATCACAACAAGCGTAAAGTACGCGAAGATCGCGAAGCTGAATGCGAAAGGTATGTGGTATCCGATACCGAGCTTGCGACATATCTCAACCTCGCGGAGCGCCCAGGACACGAAGGCGCCCAAAGCGCACACCGTGACAATCTGCCAGATGCCTCCTTCCTGGAGCGGCGCAAACGAGAGACCGTACTTTACGTCTGGCGGGTTGATGCTGATTTGCCAGATGTTCCAAGTCGGTCCCAGCGACGCTCCCCAGAGGATCATCGCGATGCCGACGAGGGAAAAGAAGATCGTCGTCATGCCGAAAAATCCGACATAGAACGGTCCTGCCCAGAAGTCGAATAGATCGCCGCCGATTAGCGTTCCTCCGCGAATGCGATACTTTCTTTCAAAGCTTAGCATTGCCATCGACCGTTCCTCCGCCTGCAAATTCAAAAAACCGCACTTTGCAAAGTTTGCCTTTTCAACTTCCCGGAGACGGATGAGAACGGCCGCTCACTCCGATACCCATCCGTCCCGGTACGCTGCAGTTCATGCCATCAAGACGGCATGGCCGGTGGTGTGTACGGCAGAGAAATCTCTGACGTCTTTGCCGGACCCTTTCGTGGACCATCAAGCCAGTTGAACCGATCGGTACTGAGCAGGATGAAATGGATCACGATTGCGAGTCCAAACAGGAACGTAAACAGCATGATCAGCGCACGGCGCGGATCAAACAGAAGCCAAATTCGCCACATAATTGCCTCCCGTTAGGACAAGTAAGACAAGGAAAGACTGGCGAAATGCTGGACGCTCTCGAGCGCCGCCTTATAGCCGCCGGGGCCCGGCAACCAAGGTCGCCACATCCACGCAAGGATGTGGGCAACCACAGCGATCACCGTGAAGAGTATGAAACTCGTCATGAAGATCGAGTGGAATTCCTTGGCTTCCTGTTCGGATAACCCCGAAAGGGAACCATCTTTCATTTGGTATTCCTCCTAGTGTTGGCCTTTCGGCCGTTCGCCGCCCGAGCTTTGGGCGACAGCGAATGCCGTTTCATTTCTGCAACGGCAATATCCCGACCGGAAACGCCGGGCGGAATTCTCACAACCCCATGAACGACGAAGCGACGCATTCGCTGGCCGCACTTTTTGCTTCCCCGAAAATCGAAAGCCGTTTCGCGGGCCGCCGGAAGAAGGATTGCTCGCGCCAAGGTATGATACGAACCACAAACGCCTGGCACAGGAACAGAACAAAGCAGGCAGCAAACATCAAATGGGATTCGATTGTTTCCCTATTGGGGAACAGTCTCGAACGATGACCGTTGTCAGCATAGTCAGACATGGGTCGGACCTCGTGTTTGTGGAAAGACAGTTTTGATCGCGCTCATGCAGGTTGTCCTTCCATGAGAGACTGGCGGGCTTGGATCACAAAATCCGTCGTCACGCGATCTTCGCCGGCGCGCCGCGCACCGCGCTCGGCAGCATCGCGCAGTCGTTTTGCGGCAGAGATACGCACAAGAACCGGCTGCGCCTCCAGCACTTCGTCGAGAAGTGCCTTCGCGTCGTCGCTCCAAAGGATTTCCTGATGCAGCCGCGCCGGCGTCGCATCGACGCGGTCCATATCGGCAGCTAGCGGCAGAATATTGAAAAGCGCATCGAATAAAGCGTTGCAGACTTCCTGAACCAGATAGGTAGCGCCCGAGTATCCCATGAACGGCGTTCCGGTATGCCGGCGGATCACGGCGCCCGGGAACGACGCGGGGATGTACATGGCTCTGCCGCCCGCTTCGGCGAGATACATCCGTTCGTTGTAGCTGCCAAACAGGATCAGCGGCGGCGTCTCGCGCACAGCTTTGCGGACCGATTCGTTATCAGGCTTCACGCCAGCCTTTCGCGCGAACGAGAATGTGCAGGGCAGGCCCATCTCGGTCTCGAGGAAGTTTCTGACACCGCGCGCATATGTCTCATTCGCCACGATCGCAAAGCTTGCGGTGCCGAAAAAGTCCTGGGTCACCGAGCGCCACAGATCCCAAAGTGGCTTGATCGTCGTGTATTTCTCGCGTTCGATAAACGGCTCCGGATCGATACCGAGAAGTTCGCCCAGCTTGCGAAGGAATTTTGTCGTACTGTGCAAGCCGATCGGCGCCTGCAGGTACGGACGCTCCAGCGCCTCACACAACATACGGCCAAATTCGCGATACATGCAGACGTTGACGTCGGCATTTGTCAGCTTTGGAATATCGGCAAGATGGCTGCCGAGCGGAAAAACCATATTCACATCCGCGCCGATGCCCTCGATCAACCGGCGGATTTCCGCAAGATCGGATGGCATATTGAATGTGCCGTAGATCGGTCCGATGATATTGACCCGCGGCCTGACATCCGGCGCACGCGGCTTGCGCTCCGGAATCTTCTTCAGTCCATATTCCTTCCAAAGCCAGACAATTGCGCGATCGGCGCTTTGCCATTGATCTTCGTCGATGGTACGCGGCAGGAACCGCTTGATGTTGGTGCCTTCCGGGGTCACGCCGCCGCCGATCATTTCCGCGATTGAACCGGTGACGACCACCGCAGGCATAAACGGATCGAGCGTGCGATGCGCGCGCCTCATTGCCCCTTCTGTTCCGGTTTGGCCCAGTTCTTCTTCACCAAGACCGGTAACCACAATCGGCAATTCATGCGGCGGCAGGGCATCTGTGTAATGAAGCACCGAGGTGACCGGAAGGTTCTCGCATCCGACCGGTCCGTCGATGATGACCTGCATACCCTTCACCGCGGTGAAGGCATAGACCGCACCCCAGTAACCACCTGCCCGATCGTGATCGAGGACGAGCATCAGATCATTTCCTCCGACTTGCGCTTCTTGGCCTGCGCTTCGATCTGCTTGCGGTACTTCTCCCTGAATGCCGGATTGTCTTTCGGTGTGTCTTCCCACACGCCGGCTGAAAACCCATCGCCTATATCGCCAAAGAAATCTTTCATGTCATCGAAGCGGCCCTGATTGGCCAATGCCGCATTCACGACCTGCGCAAGCGATCCGGCTCCCGCCACGCCGAACAGCGGACGCGCTGAAATAAGATTCGTGAAATAGAGCGACGGGATTGCGATCTGCTTCGCCTTCTGCACGACAGGCGTGGTGCCGATTGCGAGATCCGGCTTGAACTCTTCCATCGCCGCGAGATCCATCTCGAGCGATGCCCGGTATTGGACACGCGTGCCCTTCGCCTCGAGCCATTCGCGGTCAGGATCGGACCATTGCGTTCGCGGACAAGCCGATCCGACATAAGGAACCTGCGCCCCGCTCTCAATGAGCAATCGCGCGATAAGCAATTCGGACCCTTCATAACCCGAGATATTGATCCGTGCGTTGACAGGTTTCTCTGCAAGCGCCGCCTTGATTGCTGGAAGAAAACGGTTCTTGGCGGCATCGATTTTGTCACGCGGGACGTTGCAAGCAGACCCGATGGCCTCGAGCCAGGCCTCGGTGCCGTCATGTCCGACGGGTGCCGATCCGACGATCTTTCTGCGGGCGAGATCGAATTGACGGAAACTCGCGGTGTAGAATGGATGGATCGCAGCCACCACCGAACAATCAAGCGCGGCATACAGCTCACGCCACTCGCGCGTCGGCACGACCGGGCCTGCAGCTAGCCCCATCGGCTCCAGCATCATGCCGATGCCGACCGGATCCGCGGGGAACATCTCGCCGACAAGGGTCACCGTAGGTTTTTCGCTGCGTCCGCCGCGCGGCGCCTGGACAGGCCCCTGCTCCACTTCCTTACGAGCATATTCGAGCATCGCCGCCGCAAGCACGTCCTTTGCTTCGGCGTGCGTCGGAACACCAAAACCAGGGACATCGATGCCGATAATCCGCACGCCATTGATTTCATCCGGCAGAAGATCGAGAGGAACGCCGGAAGCCGTCGGCACGCAGAGGTTCGTAATTATAATGGTGTCGTAAAGCGCAGGATCGGCCAGCTTGAACACCGCTTCCCTGATGTCCTCGAACAGCTTTCCCGTCACCAGCGTTTCGGAATTGAACGGCACGTAACCAACAGTCCGCCGCGCACCGTAAAAATGCGAGGTGAAGGTCAATCCATAAACGCAGCAGGCCGAACCGGACAAAATCGTCGCAGTACGGCGCATGCGCAGCCCGACGCGTAGCGATCCGAAAGCAGGACACATGCTTTGCGGTTGGTCGTGCGGACCCTTCGGATAGTCGGCGGCGTAGCGATCAAGAACTTCGCTCTTTCCGGCCGCAGCCGCTGCGGCTTTGAGCTCCGCTCCACCCGCGTGGCAGCCTATTCCATCCGTCTTCGTTGCCGCCTCGTTGATCGCCGGAGCGGCGGCAACCGCCGGTTCGCCTGCGCTGACATCCACCCCGACATCGTCAGTCACGACAGAGTCAGCTATCGCACCGGCATATCGAGGAAGGATGACGTTCATGCCCTGCCCCTCAAACCGCGTCGTAAACGACTTCGAGGGACGGCTTGTTCACGACGGACGCGCCGCACATGTCTTCCATGGTGGCGGGATCGAGTACCACGCCGCGTCCAACCACCTCGCCCTTGAACAGACCGAGCAGCCCATCCTGCGTGAGCGGCGCCGGACGAACCGGCGGAGCCAACCCGACATTCCGCGCGAGTTCCTCGAATAGCGAACTCCACTGCCCACCAGGCAAGCCGATGATTTCGTAATTCGCACTTTTCTTGCGGATGTCGTCGTCGGCCGGAATCGCAGCAAGAACCGGAATACCAACCTTCTCAGCGAATGCAGCCGCCTCACCCGTGCCGTCATCCTTATTGATGACCATGCCGGCAACACCGACGTTGCCGCCCAGCTTGCGGAAATACTCCACCGCCGAACAGACATTGTTCGCAACATAAAGCGATTGCAGGTCGTTCGAGCCGACCACGATCACCTTCTGGCACATGTCGCGTGCGATCGGCAGACCGAAGCCCCCACACACCACGTCCCCGAGAAAATCGAGCAGGACGTAATCGAAACCCCACTCGTGGAATCCGAGCTTTTCTAGAAGCTCGAATCCGTGAATAATGCCGCGGCCGCCGCAGCCGCGCCCAACCTCCGGTCCGCCCAGTTCCATGGCGAATACGCCATCGCGCTTGAAGCAGACGTCGCCAATCTTGACTTCCTCGCCGGCCAGCTTCTTTTTTGACGAAGTTTCGATGATTGTTGGACATGCGCGACCGCCGAACAGGAGCGACGTTGTATCGCTCTTGGGATCGCATCCGATCAGAAGAATTTTCTTGCCCTGCTGCGCCATCATGTAAGACAGGTTGGCCAGCGTGAAGCTCTTGCCGATGCCGCCTTTGCCGTAGATCGCAATGATTTGTGTTTCCTTCGTCACCGGCGTCGTGACCGGAGCATTCGGCTCGATGGCCGCTTCGGAGCGCAGCGCATCCTTCATGCTGATGTTGGGCACGACATTCATGAGCTGTGACTCCAGTTCAGAACCAGTTTTAGACATGCAGGATCATCGAAAGCGATTCGGTAGGCGGCGGATGCGGATTTTGCGTCGTGGCGATGCGTGATCAGACCGTCGAGCGACAAGCGCCCGCTCTCGATGAGCGTCTTGGTCGATACGAGATCTGGCTGCTGCCATTCAGCGGCGACCCGCAAGCGCGCCTCACGCATGAAAGCAGGCGGAAACGCAAAAGAAAGTGGCTCGCTGTAAAATCCGGCGAGAACGATTTCACCGCCCGGCGCTATGCGCCCGATCAGTGCATTAAGCAGACTGGCGTCGCCGCTGACATCGTAGATGGTCTTGTAGTCGCGACGGGGATCGGCTTCCGGATCGAGCACCTGATAGCCGGTTGCCCCTCCCGCCCGCACCGGGTTCTTCTCCCACACCACTGGCGGCGCGGCACCAATCGCCATCGCGATGCGCGCAAGCAGCCGGCCGAGCACACCATGACCGACGATGCATTGAGGAGGTGACGAACCTGGCGCCGCCATCGCATGGTAAGCTGTCGCGGCCAGCGCCAACAAAATCCCGCGGTCGCCGAGTTGCGAGTCTAGCGGAACCACGCGCTTCGCTGGGACCACCAGCCTGGAAGCCGATGCTCCAAACAGACCTCGTATCTCACCGAAACATTTTGCGCCGGGCACAAACACACGTTCGCCTGCGCGTATGGCTGATGCAGAACCTGCCTCGACGATGCGGCCGACCGATTCATATCCAGGAACAAGCGGGTAACCCATGCCCGGGAACTGCGGCATGCGACCGGACCAAAGCAGGCGCTCGGTCCCGGTGCTAACACCACTCCATTCCACGTCGACAACGACGTCCTCGGCGGTTGGATCGGTCAACGCGAGCCGAGTGATTTCAACGTGCTCCGGCTCTTTCAGAACGATAGCGATGGTCTCCATCGCAAACTCCGATCATCGCAGGCTGATCCCGCGTGTGTCACGTTATGCTTACATTTTATTGTGTCAAGTAAGATTAACGACTTTAGCTAACTCTTGCCGTGATTACAGTTGTCAGAACGGGCATGCGGGCTGGCAAGAGCCGCACATCGGAGAACCCAGCCTGCTGCAGCATGGTACGCATCCGACGAGCGCCGTCTTGTCTGATGCGGTATATTTCGCGAAGCGTGTGACCTTAAGTCTAGCTTTAAGGTCATCAGGCGATGCGGGTCGAGGTTTTAGGCGGGTTGGAGCG
>NZ_JAFCSX010000003.1:400000-862899 GCF_049895725.1 Afipia sp. DC4300-2b1 | reverse complement strand
CTCCAACCCGCCTAAAACCTCGACCCGCATCGCCTGATGACCTTAAAGCTAGACTTAAGGTCACACGCTTCGCGAAATATACCGCATCAGACAAGACGGCGCTCGTCGGATGCGTACGCATATGGTGGAAATGGTGCCGTCATTCTCGGGACGATGTTCGGCTTGTTTATCTACCTGCTACCCGCATTCATCGCGTATCAGCGCTGGCATGTGAACAGACACGCCATCCTTATTATCAATCTGTTCTTAGGCTGGTCGATTATTGGCTGGCTTGGAGCGTTGATCTGGTCGGCGACGTCCGCGCGGGTGGTAAAAACATGAAGTCGTTTCCCGTAATAGCCCTTATCGCCATGCTCGCTATTTCCCCAATCCATCGGGCTCTGGGTCAGGATGTGCAGAGGCAAAGACAACTCGTGCTGGACAGCGCCAGTGGAACCATCAATAGTTTAGTTTATGCGATTATCTGTGAGGATCACGGACTTCTACCGAAGTTCGAACTTTCCGCTAGCGCCGTTGCAATGTTAAACGCGATGGACGCTGCATTAGAAGCGGTCGACATTCAGCCTCAGATGGTTCGTGACTACGTCGTTAAAAGCTCCCGAATGGCAGAGTTGCGGTCTACGTTCGGCATGATCACGAGGGGACGAATAGCCTCAGTGACTGAAGATCAGCGCGCTCAACTTCAACAGGCTGCAAGGCAGGAGTGTGAAATAAAACTGCAAGCTGTTGAGAGCCGAGGCGCTGCTTTTTCAAAAACTGGAAGCGTTACTGCGAAGTGATTGGGCGATAGCTAGGTCGGGTTAATTGGCGAGGGAGCGGCAATCGTGGCGTCAAATTCGTAATCGGACTCTATCCACCGATCCGAACTTCAATCCAAGCATTTCCATTAGAGCGCATTCTTCTCCCGTGATTGTTTTACTTTATCAAAATCCTTTTTGATCGCCGCGTTTTCATAGATGATCTTCCATCTACCGCTAGAGCTATGTTCCGCAAAAAGGCCAAGCTGAACAAAAATGTCTGCAGTTTTGAAGTTAGTGTACCAAGAAGTTCGCCCGTTGTTTACGCCGGAAAGAAAGTATCTTGGCTCGGCATAGATTGAATCTCCGAGCCGATGGTTCACGCTCGGCTTTCCGTATTTCTCGCTAAGCAGCGAAGACAATGAATTGTAACGCGATAACACGGATGATCCGAACGGATCGTTTGCGAAAGATTTGCTGATTATCACGATACGGTATAAGCGATCGCTGTATCCGAACGAGCCAAGAACGATCTCGGCGTCGGCTATTACCTGTGGAAGCTTCGTAAAGACCACTCCCTTACCGTAACTGTCTTCTTTTTCCTCGCGGAATTCAGCCCCGAGGGCTGTGATTTCAGCTTGAGACAGCCCCCATTTTAGACCCAATGGAGCTTGATCTGACTGCGCGAGGGCGGAAGACGAAAGCACCGCTACGATAATCACCACTGGCATTTCACGTGTCTATCGCGGGCATTTAAGGTAATTTGCAATAAGTGGTCTGTTCAAATCGGTTATATCGGTAGATACGACGTGGCCGCCGTTTACCTCTAGTTGGAATCGTCGCGGCGTTACATCGTTGTTTTTCGTGCTCGTGCAATGTGCGTTGAAAGTGAAGCCACTCTGGCTCTTTTGCGTGGGGGAAATCTCTTCAGTACGGCAGCTTCCCCCCAAGAAATCAATCTGTCGACGACCAAAATCAATCCGCCCTTCGGTTTCATTTACATTTCTACTGCAAAGCTCTTCTGGTGATAAACTGCTTGCCTTCACTTTGAAATAGTACCGACCCCTTGGGAAGCCCCTTGGAGGATTGGTGTTCAATGCTGAGCCTTCGTTTTGGTTCTTTGCATTACTCGAAGGGCATCTTCTGTAAACCACACCCGCAGTCCTTGATAGCGGCCCTTCGCGATGCTGGACCCGAATCTCGGCTCCTTCATTCGACAGGATCAGGTTTTGGAGTCTTTTGCCTGGACAACTAATTCTATAATCCCAAACGTTTTGGCCGCTGGGCCATTGTTCGACTTTCACAACCTTGCAAACATCGTACAAGAATTGGATGGAGCTTTTCGTTATCGTGATGAGCCTATCGCTCAGTTCTTCCGAGCATGACTTCATTACATCCTTCGTCGAATCCTCGGTATCAACAAATTTCCCAGCTATCTCCGACGCGTACGCCGGGATGGAAACATAAAGAACTATTACGGATAAGAATGCTCGCAGCATAATGCGTCTCCACAGCTGAAATAAACCTACTTTGAAATCGCTAAGTGTAGGCCAGGGCTATCGGCTTAACCTGAACCGAACAATCCCTAATTCTGACGAAGGTCGGTAAAGCCTGCAACAGGACATTTAGCGGCGATACATGCCTCAGGGTATGATCCATCGCCGATTGAACGGCGAGCAAGCGGCGATCGTGGCGTCAATTTTGAATTTGGATCCTATCCACCAGAGTCAAAATCAAACCAAGCATCGCCGCTCTGATTGGTTCTATTTCAAGCGACCGTCTTCTCGCATCTTGAGTTCATAGTCTGCGCACTGTTGCATCGTGAACTGCCGTACCGGTGAAGCTGGGCCGTATTTGTTTCCGCGAAAGCCACGCGTGCGTGCTGATCTAGGGCGCACATGAGGATTAATTTTGTCCCGCTCTTCGTATGGATACTCGCCAGAGGTCTTGATGTGGGTGAGCTCTGAAGTGGCATTTGTTTTATTGTAGCGACTATTGTTCGGCATATTCGTTTGTTCGGTATCTACTCTGTAAGTATGTCGTTCGTTTTGAACTCTACTTCTTCGTTTGAACTCTAATTTCATTAGACAATGCTTGTCCGTCGCCACACCTCAGGTTGAGAGCAGCTCTCGGAATCCATAACAAAAGCACTGGGGAGGCTAGCTCGACGTGCTGTGATATTTGAGTAGGTCAATCGGCCATATCGTGCGGTCGAAGACCCATTCAAGGTCAAATTGCTTCAGGCTGTAACGAGAGAGCCTGTCCTTGTCATTGATTGGCGCGTGATGAATCGCTCCCATCACTCTGTTTGCCCGTAGTACTTGTTCCCAAATACTTCGGACGCGTGAGTCAAACCAGGCTAATCCGCCTTCCGGAACGTCGATTAGCAAGTGAAAGTGGAGCGGCATGGGTTGTCCATCGGAACTCCAGATCTCGGGAACAGCGATGAAATTCTGAGCGGAGAGGTCAAGGGGGAGTTTTGCAGAGCGAGAGATATTTCTTGCCATCCGCAGCAGGAATTCCAGAATGCATAAGCGGGCAACATTCGCGTCCTCCGGCTGGAACACGGGGTGCCAGTCGAACGTCAGGCAGACTTCGCGGTTCGCTGGCATCGAAGCAAGTTGGAGCGACGCGTTTCTGCGTAAGGCGGCATTCTGATCTTCTATAGTCCGCACGCCTTTCGCCGCGATCTTAAGTTCTTGAAGTGTCCTCGCTTGCTTGATGCGCTTGATCGTGTGGGAGAGCGGCGCGACATTCTTCGTGCCGTACATCCCGGAATCCCCACGAGTAGGAACGTCCAGAGATCCTGTTTCGATTTTGCAGAGGAGCTCTTCCTTTAAGCTGGACTTGCACGTCGCGGCATTTCGAGACGAGGCGCTTACAGACGAACGGGCCGCCAATGATTGGCGATCAGGATTGGTACATTCGCCTCGCATAAGCTGTGGAGTGAGGCTGTCATTATACGGGCGAGGTTTCTGTTGCACCCTCGTATTTATGTGGCCACGCGGCCGAATCGCCCGGGAGGCAAAATAATTATTCGCTGTGGGCCTTTTGAGCGCGCCGCCGCATAACGTTGGCGCGAAACGCCTTCTTACTGCGTTCCCAAGTCGCAACATCGACAGGGTTCGGCAAGCGCTCCGCGTGGACAGCTAGCGCTTTGTCGTACGCCTCCTCGAGGAATTCCGGAACTAGCCAGGTCTTGAGCCCAAGGTCGACGAAGAACTCGTAAATAGGTCCGTCGGCCTGTAGGCGGGTCTCAACCAGTTGGGCTGCAGTGATCCAATAATCACATTCAGCGCCCTCAAGCGTTTCAAGTCCACGGGGCGTCACCTGCCATTGCATATTGGCGTACATTCGGTCCTCGTTTGTTCGTGGCTGCCGCGAAAACCGGTGACATTGGTAACACCGGTAACGAGGTGGCCGTTGAGCCAGATGGAGTTAGGCATTGCGTTTGCCAGAGGCAGGTTTCCGAAGCTGCGCCAGCGTGGCCGGCTGAAGCGTGTCGGCAACACGGACAACGCGGCGCACGCGTGACGATGGCTTTTTGCGTGCGCCAGCCTGGGTTAATCCAAGGCGCTTCATCAGGCGACGTATTTCGGCATCGATGAACAGCACGTGCATGCGGTCCTCGCCCTCGACGAGATAACCTTTGGGCCGCTCAAACCACGTCACGGTGACCTTGCGCGTGAAGAAATAGACGCGACGACCATCGCGCAGGAGCCAGCGTCCGCGATCGGGAATTCGGAAGAGCAGGCGGTCAAATTCGTTGAACGAGCCAGAGAAACGTTGCTTTGTCGTAAGTTGGTTCACGGGAAAATTCCTTTGGAATGAGCGTTGCGTGTTCGCGCCGCCCTGATGAAGGGTACGTGGGAAAGGTTCCGAGTGGCGCAAGGCGGCCAGCGAAGACCCACCAGCGGCTTGGCACGTGGAGCGACGCAGAGAGATACGCTGCGCCGTGAAGATTATTTCACTGAGGGTGTGACCCTGGTGGGTCGCACCATCAGCGACCGGTAACACCGGTAACAGCGGTAACATCAACCGACATCGACCTCCTCGGGGAGGTAGCGAGTGAAGGCGTCTTCCATGTCCGCGCGCTTGAAGCCCTTCCTGGGTTCGCCAGCAGGCGGGCGGAACGTATGGCGCGGCACGCCGAGACCGGAGAGTATGCGAGCGCAACGGATCATTCGGCTCGCGGGTTTGCCGCTGACCGCACCCGCATTGGCCGCCAAGTCAGCAAGCGTCGCCGAGGCGATATGGGCGTCGTCCTTGCCTGCGAACCAATCCCTGGCAGAACTGAGTATGAGGATGCCGGCCGAAGGCTCCTCTATATCCTCATGCGCCGAGATGATGTTCGCCGCCTCGCGGGCTTTGTCTGGCCAGTCGCCACCGGCGAGGTCCGCGATCGCGATGAGGGGTCGCCAGTTATCCTGCGCGCGATCGCTGAGTTGCAAGGGCACGTCTGGGTCCATGTCCGTCAAGGTTGCCAAAACGGCCTCCGTCGCCCAGGCATGGCATCGAGCGCGCAAGGCCTCCGCCTCCGGTTCATCGTTGCGCGTAAAGCGCTCAACCACCTCAGTCGCTAGGCGGCGTCGTAACGCGATCCGAACGGAGCGATCGGCGAGGGTGCCGGGCAGTTCGCCGATCAGTGCGACAACCTTAGGTGACCAGGTGCTGTATGTCGCATCATTCCGCACAATTACGCCATCTGGGGCGTGTCCGAGATTGAGAACGCCGTGGAGCCCGCCGGTCGCTTTGAGCGCGTGTTCCATTTCATCGATCAGGAACGTCGGACGAACGTTCTGGATCGCCTTCAGCATTCCCGCGACGGAAATGTTGGAAGTAATGATGGGCTTTGGCACCAGGTGAGAAACCATTTTCAGTGCCGTGGTCTTTCCGCACCGTTTCTCGGGTGAGTTCAGCCAAAGCAGCGGGGAATGCGACGCCGCCTCATGCGCATGCGCGTGGAGAACGAAAAGTGCAATCCCCCGCAGATTGGCGTCCGTTGTGGCGATGAAGCGCTTAAGGTGACGCTCGATATCGTCCAGGATATCCGCGGCATCAGTCCGGGCGGGAACGGGCGTCGGTTTAATTGCTTTGTTCGCCGGTTGATCTGAGGGAGCCGAAAGAGCTTTCGCCGAGGACGGATCCTGATCGGGCACAATCGAGACGACGTCGGAAGAGCGAATTTCTCCCGCCGCCGCACGAGCCTGCAATTCCAGCATCCACTTACGCGCGCTCGGGAACATCTCCTTGACGATCCGTTCCACCTCGGACCTGTCGAATTCGATACCCTCTTGCCTGAGGATCGCGAAGGCGCGTTCCTGGTGTTTGAGTTCTAGTTCCTCGCGGCAGCGAGCGATCTCGTCATCCAAATGGATGATGTAGAAACGGTTGCGGATGGCCTCGGGAATTTTTTCCAGATGGTTGCAAGTAGCGACAAACACAGCGGTCGAACTGCTCCCCGCGATAGTGTCGCCGCGCAGGCCCGAAAATGCCTCTTGGGTGAGACCATCCAGTTCGTCAATGAAGATAGCGCGCCGTTCGCCGTATACCGTCAGAGTGCGAACTGCTTCGCGAATCTTACGAACAACGTCGATCCCGCGATCGAGCGCGCCGTTGATCTTAAGCGGCGACAGGTCGCTTTCTTTGATAGCAAGATCGAAGGCGGTCGTTTTGCCTATACCCCATTTACCAGCGATCAGCACATGCGGGATGTCAGCGCCGGGCTGGCTCCAGGACTTCAGCATGTCGTGAATGCCGTCGGGGAGTATCACGTCCTCGATGCACTGCGGCTTGTACTTATCGGGCCAAGTGGAATTATCGGCTCCAGCCTTCGCTGCCGATGCAGCGTCGAATGTGCTGTCTTCATGCGGGGCTGACGTGGACGCCGAGTAAGCGTCGTTGCTCTTGTTTGCAGGCGTATCGGTAGTCATGTGAAAATCTCCATGCGAAAGGGTTTGCGCGCTGATCGGTGATCAGGGCGTTGAAACGATTTGAATTTGAGGAGGGAGAGGGTGGTGGGGATGCCGCCTTATGCGGCGACATCCGTTTCAGCTTGTTCAGCAGCCGATTCGATCGAATCGGGGCGAGATCTTGGCCTCGTCTTCTTTTGCGCAGACATCGGCAGTGCCGGTACCGGGGGCGATACGGGCAACGCGTTCCACCAGTTCTCGGCGTCGATGACCGCGATGAGACGGCGGCGGCCAACCTTACGGTACGGCAGCACGCCCTTATTCATCAGACGGTACGCGGTGGCGGGGCTGAGGTTGTAACGAATGCAAAATTGCTTAATTGTCAGTGTCGTTGTGTAGTTCATCGCAAAAACTCCTCTGTGATATGTACACAGGATGCTGCGATGAGCCTGGACATAACATGGAGGTTAGTTCTTTTTCGATTTCTTCTTCTTTCCTGGCTTCTTAGCGAGAACGATCTGCTTGGGCTCCCGCGGCGGCAGCCTCATATCGATCTGTTCCTGAATTACATCTACTAGCTCGCCCAGCCAACGCTCTCTTTCGCTGGCATTGAGATCCTGAAGTGTCTTCGCATCGGCTACGCGCCATTGATTGAAGGCGATCTGTGCGGGCGTATTCGCTAATCTCTCGCCGCTCTTCAGAACTTGTGACCACTTTTCGAAGCTGCTGGTGATAGAGCTCGACGAGGCCTTGCCAGACGAAGCGGATACCAGCACCTCCGGGTTCTTCAGCTTGGTGTATAGGGTCGATGACGCGGCCTTTTCGTCTTCTTGTCGCGTTATTTTCTTCGCGAGCATGTATCGGACAATGAGCCCCCGGAGGATCCAAAGGTTAGAAGGATCAGGAGATCGGGAAGCGCGCTTCGCTTTCTGAAGCATGGGGTCGACGGTGCCGTTCTCAAGGTCTACGAGCGCCACCCCCAAGCCAGTGAAAATCTTGTGTGCGTCAGTGCGGTTTGCGACAAAGTTCTCAAGAAATTTCGCGACAGCGAAGCATGCGAGAACTGCTCTTCCCCGTTCGCTGTCTCCAAAAGAGATTTCAACCTTCTTTGGGCGTGGCGGAATCGCATTGAGCGCATCAATGAGCGCATAAAGTCCGTCTAAGACTTCGCCTTTTGATAGGCGGGCTGGCGAAAGATCAGTCATCCGGGCTTCCTACAGGTTGGGAGCAATAATCTGACCAAGCGTCCATCAAGACGCGACGTCGATCCAGCATGTTGCCACGGCGATACGCAGCTTCGGCTTTGTTCTTGACGGTATGCGCCAAGGCCATTTCGACAACTTCGTTCGGAAACTCGGTGGTTTCGGCAGCCCAATCGCGAAACGTAGAGCGAAAGCCATGCGTGGTGATATCCGAGTGATTCATCCGCTTCAGCACGGCAAGCAGTGACATGCTGGACATCGGGTTGTTGTCGCCGTTGCCGGGGAAGACGTACTCGGTGTCCGTTGATAACGATTTCAGAATCTCGATTGATCGATCGGATAGTGGCTGCGCCTGGAGGACCCTTGCTTTCATGCGGTCCGCCGGAACCGTCCACACCTTGCTTTCGAGATCAATCTCGTCCCATTTCGCGCCGAGAGTTTCGTTCGTGCGAGCGGCGGTGAGGATCGTGAACTCAAGGGCGAGTGCGCCAGTCCCTTCGCGCGTTCGAAGGTCGGCCATAAATGCGGGAATGTCTTTATATGGGAGGGCCGGATGATGCTGAACCTTGGCCACTTTCTGGCGGCGCGGCAGCAGATGATCCAGGTGTCCCTTCAATCGGGCTGGATTCTCCGAGCTTCGATATTTCTTGACCGCTGCCCAGTCTAGGATGGATTCGATTCGGCCTCGGACGCGGGAAGCCGTCTCTGTTTTGGTTCGCCAGATCGGATCCAAGATATTCATGATGTGTGAGACATCGACCTTGTTCACCGGCACCTTCCCAATGACCGGCTCGGCGTAGGTCTTTAGTGTGTTTCGCCACTGATCGGCGTGCTTGGGATTGCTCCAGCCCGCTTCATGGGAGGCGATGTAGGCCTTGGCGCATTGCGCGAAGGTCATAACGCCCTGGGATTTGCGGCCCTCATTAATCGGATCGAGCCCCGCCGACAGTTGTTTGCGAACTTCGTCGGCTTTGAGGCGGGCGTCCTTCAAGGAGACTGCAGCTGCGCTACCGAGACCCTTTTCCCTGATCCTGCCTGCCGAGCGATAAAGGAAGACCCATCTCTTCCCGCCGTTCTTCGAGAGGCTCAAGTAAAGGCCGTTTCCGTCCGCATACCGGCCGACCTCTTTGACCGTTGCGACGGTTCGCGCCGTCAATCGGTTAATTTGACGAACCATCTCTGCCCCGATATCTGCCCTAACAATTATAGCAAGATCGGGAGATGCAACAAGGACTCACCAGCGACAGTATGAGAAACAATCAACTGAAATCATTGGATTAAGCCGGCCGTTGGGAGAAACCGTGAGATATGCAGAAACGGTTGTGATAATCCCTCCCTCTCCGCCAGCAACCTCCCGGGGCATCAGCCCGACCCCGTTCGCAATTGACAAAATCGCTCACCTTGGCTGTACTTGTGGCCATGGGGAAAGCGATCTCCCCACAAGGCGACATGCCCAAGAATCGCGTCCAGTTTTTCAACAAGGACGCATCATGTCAGCTATCAATGCAATTTCCCCCGAAAAGCTTGCCCGTTTGATCGGCACGCCCGCGTGCCCCATTCTCGTCGACGTCAGTACTGACGAGGACTTCAAGGCTGATCCGCATCTGATACCCGGCGCGAGGCGGAGCGATTATGCGCAAGCCGCCGCGTGGGCATCGGCATTGTCCGGCCACGCTGTCGTAGCAATTTGCAAGAGAGGGCAGAAACTCAGTGAGGGTGTTGCAGCATGGCTTCGTCATGCTGGCGTTTCCGCCAATATTCTTGAAGGCGGCATCGAAGCCTGGGCAAAAGAAGGCCTTCCGTTGGTACCTGCTTCAAAGCTCCCTGATCGGGATCCGCAAGGCCGGACGGTCTGGGTAACCCGCTCGCGCCCCAAGATCGACCGGATCTCCTGCCCGTGGCTGATCCGCCGCTTCATCGATCCATCGGCGGTGTTTCTGTTCGTGGCCGCTTCGGAAGTTGAAGCCGTCGGAGCGCGCTTCGGAGCTGTTCCATTCGACATTGAGAACGTGTTCTGGAGTCATCGCGGCGAACTGTGCACGTTTGACGTGATGATCGAGGAATTCGGACTCGAGACCGCGCCGCTCGAGCGTCTGGCGACCATGGTTCGGGCTGCGGACACGGCCCGGCTCGATCTCTCGCCCGAGGCTCCCGGCCTGCTTGCGGCGTCGCTGGGCTTGTCGCGAATGTACTCCGATGACCTGAAACAGCTTGAAGCCGGCGTGGCGCTGTACGATGCATTCTATCGCTGGTGCCGGGACGCAACCGACGAAGCCCACAACTGGCCATCGCATAGGGCAAAAGTGAAGCCATGACCGACGCTGCCGCGACGTCTTCAATCTCCACGGAGCGAAGGGCACCCAGCTTTCCAACCCTGGGGGAGGCTTTCTGGGTCTGGCTGCGGATCGCCTTGCTCAGTTTCGGCGGCCCCGCCGGGCAGATCGCGGTCATGCATCGCATCCTGGTCGAAGAGAAGCACTGGGTTTCGGAGAGCCGGTTTCTGCATGCGCTGAACTACTGCATGCTGTTGCCGGGTCCTGAAGCGCAGCAGCTTGCGACCTATATCGGCTGGCTGATGCATCGTACGCGCGGCGGCATTATGGCCGGCGGGTTGTTCATTGTGCCGGGCGTCATCGCCATCATGGCGCTGAGCTACATCTATGCTGCGTTCGGCAATGTGGCGTTTGTCGCCGCGCTGTTCTTCGGCCTTAAGGCGGCTGTTCTGGCGATCGTGATTCAGGCCGTCTTCCGCGTCGGCAAGCGGGCGCTGAAAAACCGGGTGATGCAGTGGCTGGCGGGCGCCGCGTTCGTGGCGATCTTCTTTTTCAATGTGCCGTTTCCCGTGATTATTCTGGCGGCGGGGCTGATCGGGTTTTTCGCCGGCCGCGCAGGTCTTGCCGCGTTCGCAGCGGGTGGCGGGCACGGCAGCGAGAAGTCCACCGCGCTCGTGGATAGCCTGCTTGGCGATGAGTTGCCGCTGCACGCGCGCCCGAGCGTGGCGAGTTCCCTGCGTGTCGCGGCGGTCTGGCTGCTGCTCTGGCTGATCCCGGTGGCGTTGCTCTTTCTGCTACTCGGACATGGCAATGTCTTTACGCAGATCGCGGTGTTTTTCAGCAAGATGGCCATGGTCACGTTCGGCGGGGCCTATGCCGTGCTGGCCTACGTCGCACAGCAGGCGGTTGAGAATTATCACTGGCTAAGACCGCATGAAATGCTGGACGGCCTCGGCATGGCGGAAACAACGCCGGGCCCGTTGATCATGGTGCTTCAATTCGTGGGCTTCATGGCCGCCTTCCGCGATCCCGGCACGCTGTCGCCGATGATCGCAGGAACGCTGGGCGGTCTGCTTGCGACCTGGGTGACGTTCACGCCATGCTTCCTCTGGATATTCCTTGGCGCGCCGTTCATCGAAACCATGCGTGGCAACAAGGCGCTTGCAGGCGCACTGTCGGCCATCACGGCGGCGGTGGTTGGCGTGATTTTGAATCTGGCGATCTGGTTCGCCGTCCACACGGTCTTCCGCGCAACGTTTCCGGTGCAGCGCTTCGGGCTGTCGTTCGATGCGCCGGTGCTCACCAGCGTCGACCCATGGGCGCTTGCGCTTTCCGTCGCCGCGGCGGTTGCAATATTCCGCTTCAATGCCGGAATGTTGCAGACCCTTGCAGCCTGCGCGGCGGCAGGCGTTGCGCTTCACTTCGCCGGGTTGCTTGGATAAACCCGGTGAAGAAGCCCTCGATTATTTCCGCTGCCGCGCGCTTTCGAGCAGCGTCATGCAGGCTTCTAGACAGGCCGCAGCAATCGTCCGGCCCAAGGGGCTCGGCTTCTTGTTCAGGAGCCGATGCATCACCACGCCGTGCAGCATCATCATAACAGGATACGCGACGTTCGCGGCCCTGCTTTCATCCACACCGGCGCGCACGAGATGGGCGGTGTATCGTTCGATCTCGGCCCCCTGCGCATCTGTTGTGACACGCTCCATCCAGCCGCGCCCGTAGAGCAATTCATAATCGCGAGGGTGGCTGGTGCCGAATTCGAGATGCCGCACGCACGCGTCCCGGAAGTCGCGCGATTTTCCGAGATAGGCCGAGAAGCGCTGAAAGGCGAGCGTGCGCAATGCCTTCAGCAGCGCCTCCCGGTCGGCGAAATAGCTATAGACCGTCGGCGTCGTGGTCGCCGCTTTCGCCGCAACGCCGCGGATCGTTACCGCTTCCTCGCCGCCTGACTGCCACAGGGCGTCGGCGGCCTTCAAGATTTTGTGAGGTAGCTCCGGATCGGCAGTTCGTGGCATCGGGTCCTATTGCTTTTACATTGTATAAGTTATACGTCGTCTAAATAATAACCCATCCCCAGGAGCAGGCAAATGGCCCTTCCCCCCAAACTGATCGGACCCACGATCTCCCTGATCACCGGCCTCATTACCTCGACCAGCATGTCGTTCATCGGTCTCGCCTTGAACTATGGCTTCCAGCCCGATTTCGCGGCCCGTTGGCTGAAGGCCGCGGCAACGAGCTACGTCGTAATCGTACCGATGTTGATGATCCTTATCCCGCCGATCCAGCGCTTCGTCATGCGGCAGGCCGGAGTGCCGACGCGCTAACGTATCGCCCCAGTTCGCATCGTTGAACGTAATCCAAGGTCAGCATCATGACGACGAAATACAAACTCGACAAACCGATCCTCGTGACCGGCGCAGCCGGCGCCATAGGCGGCGTCGGCCGCAACGTCACCGAATTCCTGCTCGCAAAGGGGCACAAGGTGCGCGCCCTGGTTCGGCGTGAGGACGAACGCGCCGACGTCCTGCGGCGGCTCGGTGCAGAGGTCGTAAAAGGCGACCTGACAAACCTCGACTCGATGCACCGCGCCATCGAAGGTTGCGGGCGGATCTATTTTGGAATGTCTGTCTCGGCGGCTTACCTGGAAGCCACGATCAACACCGCGGTGGTGGCGCGCCACCACGGCGTCGAGGCTTTCGTGAACATGTCGCAGATGACGGTCTCGCAAATGAGTATCAGCGAGAGCACCGAGAGTCCTCAGCACAAGCTGCATTGGCTCGCGGAGCAGGCTCTGTCCTGGTCGGGACTGCCGGTTGTCACGGTGCGGCCGACAGTCTTTTTCGAAGGCTTCTTTCTTGTCCTTGCCGGCGTCAGCGTGCGGGCCTCGGACGCGTTGATGCTGCCGATGGGAGGCGGCAAGATTTCGCCGATCTCTGCAGTCGATGTGGCAAGCGCGGTGGCAGCGATCCTCGACGACCCCGCACCGCATATCGGACAGATCTACGATCTGACCGGGCCGGAATCTGCCGATCTGGACTATTATGCGCGCATTTTCTCAGAGGCGCTCGGCAGGCCCATCCGATATCGCGATGTCCCGCTCCCGGCGTGGAGCGAGGGTCTTCGGCAGGCGCGGTTTCCTGAGCACGTCGTCAGCCATCTTTCGGCGATGGTCGAGTTGACCCGGCAGGGACGTTACGATCGCATGACGGACACCATGCGCAAGCTCACCGGCAAACCACCAACGAACATGCGCGACTTCGTGAAGCTCCATGCGGCTGAGTTCAAGCCGCGGGAACCTGCGCATTCGTGAAACTCTCAGCGAGCGTGACGCTTTAACCTGACGGGCTTCCTGGACGAGCCCGTCAGTGATGCGCGAGGCGGATGATCGCCAGGCGTTAAGTTTTACGCGCCTTTGCGGTGCTTCTTTTTCTTCGGCTTCTTGTTGAACGTCGGCCTCTCGACATCGGGCCAAGTCTGGCGGTCGGCTTTCTTGCCGGGCTTCGGGCCTTTGCTGCGCGGAGGCGGACCCTCGAAGCGGCGGGCATCGTCCCGCTGAGGTTTTCCGCTGTGGCTGGGTTTGTCGTAGCGTGGCTTGTCCTCAAAGCGCGGCTTGTCGTCGTAACGAGGTTTCGCGTCGTAACGCGGCTCGTCATTACGGCGCGACTTGGCGCCGAGATCCTTGTCCTTGTGCGGCGGCTTGCGCGGACGTTTTTCAAACGTGCCGCTGTCGCCCTGTGGTCCGTTCGGCAGCGCCTCGATGCGGATATTGTCTTCCTTATCGGGGCGCTTGATCTTCGCAGCGAATTCATCGGCGGCGGTTGCCGAAATCTCGAATTCGGTGCTGCCGTCGAAGATACGAATGGCGCCGATGTCCTGTTTGCCGATTCCGCCGCGGCGGCAGATCATCGGCAGCAGCCAGCGCGCTTCGGCGTTCTTGTTGCGGCCAATGGCAGCGCGGAACCAGACGCTGCCTTCCGGCATCTCGCCCCGTGATTTCGACTTCGCGCGCGGTGCGCGGTCGTCGCCGCGCGGCTCGCGGCTGTCGCGTTTTGCCCCGCGATCCTCGCGCGACCCTCGGTCATCGCGTGATCGGCCACCCTGGCCGGGATCGAGAATGTCTTCAGGCGAGGGCAGGCGCGAGCGATAGAGCCGCGCCAGCGCCGCTGCGATGTCCTCAGCCGAACGCTCGGCGAGCAGTGCGCGCGCCAGAACGAGATCGTCTTCGGTCGTCGCTTCACCAAACAGCGCGTCCTGCAGCATACGCTGCTGATCGAGCGCGCGGATTTCCTCTACGGTGGGAGACGTGCCCCATACCGCATCGATGCCCGCCATGTTCAGCAGCAATTCGGCGCGTCGTTTGCGTGCGGGGATCACGAGCATCACGCTGATGCCCTTCTTGCCTGCGCGTCCGGTGCGGCCGGATCGATGCTGAAGCACTTCGGGATCGTTCGGCAGGTCGGCATGAATGACGAGGCCCAAACTGGGCAGGTCGAGGCCGCGCGCCGCAACGTCCGTGGCGACGCAGACCCGCGCGCGTCCGTCGCGCAGGGATTGCAGCGCCTTGGTTCGCTCGTTCTGTGTCAGTTCACCGGACAGCGCGACCACGGAGAAACCGCGCTCAAGCAGCGCGGCCTGCAAATGGTTTACCGCGTTGCGGGTATTGCAGAACACGATCGCGCTGGGGGACTCGAAAAACCGAAGCACATTGACGACGGCATGTTCGACGTCGCCCGGCGCGATACGGATCGCGCGATACTCAATATCGGCATGGCCGCCGTCGCCGCCAGCCACTTCGATGCGGAAGGGGTTGTTCTGATATTGCTTGGTGATGGAGAGAATCGTGCGCGGCAGGGTCGCGGAGAACAGCAGCGTGCGGCGGGTGTCCGGCGTGGTCTCGAGGATGAATTCCATATCCTCGCGGAAGCCGAGATCGAGCATCTCGTCGGCTTCGTCGAGCACGACGGCTTTCAGTTCGGAGACGTCGAGGCGCTTGCGGCGGATGTGATCGCACAGCCGTCCCGGCGTACCGACCACGATGTGGGCGCCGGCCTCGAGTTCGCGCTTCTCGCGCTGCGGGTCCATGCCGCCGACACAGGACACGACCCGCGCACCGGCATAGGCGTAAAGCCATTCCAACTCTCGATGAACCTGCAATGCCAGTTCGCGTGTCGGCGCAACGATCAGGGCGAGCGGCGCACTAGCTCTCGGCAGGCGGTCGGCATTGCCCATCAGGTCGCTCGCGATCGCGAGCCCGTAGGCGACGGTCTTGCCCGAGCCGGTCTGGGCCGACACCAGAAGATCGCGGCCGATGGCATCTGGCGCGAGGACGGCGGTCTGGACCGGCGTTGCATCGGTGTAATTGCGCTCGGCCAGGGCGCGGGCGAGCGGGAGACTTGCGGACAGGGATTTCACGTTGAGACCTTGGCTGGCGTTGCCGCCATGAATGAGAAACGCCTCAATGCACGCACGACGCGCGCATCCGGCAGTTTCAAAGAAATCGATGAATTGGGGGTGCTTTAGGCCAGTTTTGGTCAAAGAGCCATCAATAAGTGCGGTGTCTGCCATCGGAATAAGGCCATTCCGCGATCTCGCTGCGCCGGGAGGAACTATTCGGCTGTGGGCTACTTGTGCTCCCCGAGAATTCTTAACCGGGAGATTTAGATATGAAGAGAACCATAGTTGCTTTGGCGATGATTTCTGCGAGCGCGCTTATTCCGGCCGCAGCCTCGGCTCAGGGTGTGCCGGGCGGCGTCGAACGCGGGGCTCGCGAGGGCGAACGCGTGGGCGGGCCGGTCGGGGCGATCGTCGGCGGGACCGTCGGTGGTGTTGTCGGCGGCGTGGCCGGCGTTCTCGGTGTCGATCAGCGCCCGCGCTTCCGCAGTTACGTGGTCGAGCAGCGTCGCCCGTCTTACCGGTATCAGAACGACCTCGCCGTCGGTGTCGTTCTTCCAGAAGAAGGCGTGACCTACTACGACGTCCCAGAGGAGTATGGCGTCCGCGATTATCGCTACACGGTGGTGAACGACCGCACGGTGCTGGTCGATCCGCGGACCCGGCGCGTGGTTCAGATCGTCGAGTAAGCTCCATCTCTCGTAAAAAACAGAAAGGCCGCCTCGCAGGGCGGCCTTTATTTTGCAGACGGACTTGTCAGCCCGCCGCGGCAACTGCGCGCTGCGCCATCACCTTGATGAGGTTGGCGCGGTAAGTGGCCGAACCGTGGATGTCTTCCATCAGCCCGTCAGCCGAAATCGTCACGCTGTCGATCGCGCCAGGGGACCAGTTGGCTTTCAGTGCCGCCTCGATGGCCGGGACGCGCATCACGCCGTTCTGTGACGCTCCGGTCGCGGCAACGCGCACGTCTCCCGATTTGGTCTTGGCGACGAAAACGCCGGTGAGTGCGAAGCGCGAGGCCGGATGGCGCATCTTCGAATAGGCCGCCGTTGCCGGAATCGGGAACGAGACTTCGGTGATGATCTCGCCGTCCTCCAGCGCCGTGGTGAACAGGCCCTGGAAGAAATCGTCGGCCTTGATGCTGCGCTTGTTGGTTTTCACCGTGGCGTCGAGCGCCACCACGGCTGCGGGATAGTCCGCTGCCGGATCGTTGTTGGCGATCGAGCCGCCGATCGTTCCGCGATAACGAACCGCGGGATCACCGAGCACCGAGGTTAGATGCACGATGGCGGGGATTGCCTTCTTCGCATCCGCGCTGGTGAGGATGTCGTAGTAGGTCGTCGCGGCCTTGATGACGAGCGCGTCGGCGGTGGCCGATACGCCGACCAGCGCAGGGATGCGGGCGAGGTCGATCACATCCGACGGCTGGGCGAGGCGCTGCTTCATCACCGGCAGCAAGGTGTGGCCGCCGGCGAGATACTTCGAATCGGAGCCCTTCTTGAACAGGGCCACGGCGTCATCGACGCTTGAAGGACGGTGATAGGTTGTCTCGTACATGATGCGTCTCCCCGTCCTTACTCTGCGGCCTGTTGCTGATGAATGGCGTGCCACACCCGGTCGGGCGAGGCCGGCATTTCGAGCTTGTTGTTTCCAATGGCGTCGGTGATCGCGTTGATCACCGCGGGTGTTGAGCCGATGGCGCCGGCTTCGCCGCATCCCTTGATGCCGAGCGGATTGCTCGGGCACGGGGTCATGGTGTGCGACACCTTGAACGAGGGCAGGTCATCGGCGCGCGGCATGGCGTAGTCCATGAACGATGCCGTCACGAGCTGACCGCTCTTGTCGTAGACCGCGCCTTCGAGCATTGCCTGCCCGATGCCCTGCGCGAGGCCGCCGTGAACCTGGCCTTCGACGATCATCGGGTTGATCAGGCGTCCAAAGTCGTCCGCCGCGACGAAGTTGACGATGTCGGTCTTGCCGGTGCCGGGATCGACATCGACCTCGCAGACATAGGCGCCGGCGGGGAACGTGAAATTGGTCGGGTCGTAGAACGCGGTCTCCTTCAGCCCGGGCTCCATGCCGTCCGGCAGGTTGTGCGCGGTGTAGGCGGCGAGTGCGACCATCGGCAGCGCGATCGCCTTGTCGGTGCCGGTGACTTTGAATTCACCGTTCTCGATGACGATATCGTTCTCGGAGGCCTCAAGTTGATGCGCGACGATTTTCTTCGCCTTGGCTTCGACCTTCTCCATCGCCTTGACGATGGCCGACATGCCAACCGCGCCAGAGCGTGAGCCGTAAGTGCCCATGCCGAACTGCACCTTGTCGGTGTCGCCATGAAGGATCGACACCTGACTGATCGGAATGCCGAGACGGTCCGCGACGACCTGGGCAAACGTCGTCTCATGGCCCTGACCGTGGCTGTGCGATCCGGTCAGGATCTCGATGGTGCCAACGGGATTGACCCGCACCTCGCAGGATTCCCACAGGCCGACGCCAGCACCGAGGCTGCCGACGGCTTTTGACGGCGCGATGCCGCAGGCTTCGATGTAACAGGAGAAGCCGATGCCGCGCAGCTTGCCTTCTGCCTTCGCCTTCGCCTTGCGGGCAGGGAAGCCGGCATAGTCGATGGCTTTCAAGGCTGCGTCGAGCGAGGCGTTAAAGTCGCCGGCGTCATAGGCCATGATGACCGGCGTCTGATGCGGGAAGCTGGTGATGAAGTTCTTGCGCCGCAGTTCGGCCGGATCGACCTTGAGCTGCCGCGCCGCGGTTTCCATCATCCGCTCCATCACGAAAGAAGCTTCGGGACGGCCCGCGCCGCGATAGGCATCGACCGGCGTGGTGTTGGTGTAGACGCTGACCACCTCGGCATAGATGTTCGGGATGTTGTACTGACCCGAGAGCAGCGTGGCGTAGAGATAGGTCGGCACCGACGACGAGAACAGCGACATGTAGGCACCGAGATTGGCGTGGGTTTTTACCCTGAGGCCGATGATCTTGTTGTCCTTGTCGAAGGCCATCTCGGCCCTGGTGATGTGATCGCGGCCGTGCGCGTCGGTGAGGAACGCCTCGGTGCGGTCGGACGTCCATTTCACCGGCCGGCCGGTGCGCTTGGAGGCCCACAGCGCCACCATTTCCTCAGGATAGATGAAGATCTTTGAGCCGAAGCCGCCGCCGACATCGGGCGCGATCACGCGCAGCTTGTTTTCCGCCGCGACATTATAGAACGCCGACAGCACGAGGCGCGCCACATGCGGATTTTGCGATGTTGTATAAAGAGTGAAATGCTCTTCCGCGGAATCGTATTCTGCAACCGCCGCGCGCGGCTCCATCGCATTCGGCACCAGCCGGTTGTTGGTGATGTCCATCGCCACGACATTGGCGGCCTTCTTGAAGGCCTCGCCGGTGGCGGCTTCGTCGCCGATGCTCCAGTCATAGATCACGTTGCCCGGCGCTTCGGGATGAAGTTGCGGCGCGCCGGGTGCGATGGCTGAGCGGATGTCTGCCACCGCCGGCAGTTCCTGGTAAGTGACCTCGACGGCTTCCGCCGCGTCGCGCGCCTGATTGCGGGTTTCTGCGATGACGACTGCGACGGCGTTTCCGACGAAGCGTACCGTTTCCGGCGCCATCGCCGGCCACGCACCCATTTTCATCGGCGAGCCGTCCTTGGAATGGATCATCCAGCCGCAGATCAGATTGCCGATCTTGTCATCGACGAGCTGCTGGCCGGTCAACACGTCAACAACACCCGGCATGGCCTTGGCGGCGTCGACATTGATGCTTTTGATCTTCGCGTGGGCGTGCGGGCTGCGGACGAACGACGCGTAGGTCATGCCATGGAGGCGGACGTCATCGGTGTATTTGCCCTTGCCCGTGATGAAACGCTTGTCTTCCTTGCGCGTGACCCGTGCGCCGATACCTTCAACACTCATAATCCCGACCTTTCCATAAGGGCTGCCTTGATCGCGCGAGCAGCGCGGGCAGTTGCACATCTGATTATTGGGTCGTCGCTGCGGATCATTCCGCGGCGGCGGCAACCTTCATGCGTCCGGCGGCGTCGAGCACCGATTTGACGATGTTGTGGTAGCCGGTGCAGCGGCAGATATTACCTTCCAGCTCGTGACGAACGGTTTCCTCGTCGAGGCCGGCGGGATGGCGCTGCACGATGTCGATGGCGCTCATGATCATGCCCGGCGTGCAATACCCGCACTGAAGGCCATGATTGTCACGAAAGGCAGCCTGCATCGGATGCAGGGTATCGCCCTTGGAAATGCCCTCGATGGTGGTGACGTTGGCGCCGTTGGCCTGGCCGACCAGGGTGGTGCAGGATTTAACCGCGCGCCCGTCGATGTGAACGATGCAGGCGCCGCACTGGCTGGTGTCGCATCCGACATGCGTGCCGGTAAGCCCAAGATGGTCGCGCAGCAGGTGGACCAGCAGCGTTCGATCCTCGACGTCGGCAGACACCGCCTTGCCGTTGACGGTCAGTTTGACTGTAGACACAAGCACCTCCCAGGTTATTCCGAAGTGATTTTCAGAAAACGGTTTTTGTAATTGTTCTAATTAACAACCGGCGCGCAAAACTTTGCAACGCCGATTTTCGTCGCGGATGTCATTGCACGATCATCTGAGCGTGAAACGCGTCGCGTGTTCGATGCGCGATGTCTCTCGGTGTTGATCTCGCAGATGCGAAAGGAATTGTCCGGTGACGGCTAACTTTGGATTGCGATGGCATGCCCAATCTCTCACCAGTCTTCAGCGGCTCATCGTCATTTGCCAGATTCAATTTTCAAACAGCATGCGCGTGTGGGGCTTGCCCCATTCGCGCCAACGAAAGGCGTGCGCAATCGCTCTCGCGCCTGATCGCGCGAGTTGAGCTTTGCGCCCCTCACAGCGCGCGCGAGGCCTGCCTCGTTCGCGCCCTCAATACGAGGGGCATGGAGCGCCGCAAGGCGCACCTTTGTATCGTTTCGCTTCCGGCATCGCGTGCGAGGCGATGTGAGGTCCGGAAGCGCATCGCCTTGCGGCGCTCCATTGCGGGACTTTGGGCGAGGGGACCGTGCTTCCGGGTGCGGACGGGGGAGGTTACTCGACCCCTAATCCGGACGGCTTTCGCCGCCTTCGTCCGCTCCGCGTCCAGCCGGCGAACGGCAGAGCCACATAGTTGGCCCGGACGGTGACCCCAGCCTCCCGGGCGCGTGTGTGCGAGACACGCGCGCAGGCGCCGCATCCTGCTCCGCTTCAAAGCGCCCTCGAGAAGCGCCCCTCACGAACAGGACGATGCGGACTATATTCCTAGATCGGGACATGTCAAGCGTCGCGTCATCCTGAGGTGCGAGCCGCGTTTGCGGCGAGCCTCGAAGGATGCGTGGCAAACTGCGGATCGCGCTGTCATCCTTCGAGGCTCGCAAATGCTCGCACCTCAGGATGACGATTCAGGATGTGCGGTCATTGCGAGGAGCGAAGCGACGAAGCAATCCAGTGTTTCGCGGCGACACGTGAAGATGGCTTGCTTCGCTGCGCTCGCAATGACAAGCGTGAGCGTTTAGGTCTCCCGCGCAATTTTCTCCGCGTCGTCCCCGCGCAGGCGGGGACCCGTGCCCCTAAGGACCGCGTGAGATTATTCGTGCGAAACGCCCGGAATGATGAACGGCCCTGTCGCGTGATCGGCCGGCGGTTCCAATTGGAACCTCCTTCCCATGTCGGTGTTGTCTGGGTGGACAGCGGCGGATGTACCCGCCGTCCGGCGGAGAGGCATGGAACCGGCGGTTCCAAGCCTTGCCCCTGAATCGTTGCCGTTTCGGGGAGGCGGGATTTCGGGTTCCAGAGCCATCCCTCCGCGGTTGCCTGCCATCGCCGGTTACGGCGTCCAATCGAAAGGTCGAGAGTGAAACCGGTGAAAAGGACGGCGGGATGTCAGTTTTGACAAACATCCAGATGTCCCCGGCGCAAGTCTCGCAGCAAGCAAGCGCTCCCGTTTCCGCCGCGCTCGCAAAGGGTGCCGTAGAGACGGATATTCCCGCGCGGCTGGATTCGCTGCCATGGGGCGGCTTTCATACCCGCGTGATCGCGGCACTCGGCATCACATGGATTCTCGACGGCCTCGAGGTCACTCTTGCCGGGGCATTGTCCGGTGCATTGAAAAGCAGCACGGTTCTGAATTTCAGCAACACCGACATCGGTATTGCGACCAGCGCCTATCTTGCCGGCGCGGTGTTCGGCGCCATCGGCTTCGGCTGGCTGACCGATCGCATCGGGCGCAAGAAACTGTTCTTCGTCACGCTGGCCGTTTATCTCACGGCGACAGCGGCAACAGCCTTCTCGTGGAATCTTGCGAGCTTCGCGCTGTTTCGGTTCATCACCGGCGCGGGCATCGGCGGCGAGTACACAGCGATCAATTCAACGATTCAGGAACTGGTGCCTGCGCGCTATCGCGGCCGTACCGATCTGATCGTCAACGGCAGCTTCTGGATCGGCGCAGCCATCGGCGCGGTGAGCGCCATTGTGCTGCTCGATCCCGCCGTGATCGATCCTGAACTGGGCTGGCGGCTGGCGTTTCTGACCGGCGCGGGCCTTGGTCTGGTCGTATTCGTGATGCGGTTATGGATTCCCGAAAGCCCGCGCTGGCTGATGATTCACGGTCAGCCTGAGCGTGCCCTGAAAATCGTCGCGGATATCGAACGTGCGGTGCCCGGCGGCGGCAAACCCGATCATCCGTTGCCGAAGATCAGGCTGACGATGCGGACGCATACACCGCTGCGCGAAGTTGCCGACACCCTGTTCCATACCTATCGTAGCCGCTCGCTGGTCGGACTGTCCCTGATGGTGGCCCAGGCGTTCTTCTACAACGCGATTTTCTTCACCTATGCTTTGGTTTTGACAGATTTCTTCGCTATCCCGGCCGCGAACATCGGCTGGTACATTCTGCCGTTCGCCGCCGGAAACTTTCTCGGGCCGCTGTTGCTCGGATCGTTGTTCGATACCGTGGGACGGCGCACCATGATCGCGCTGACCTACAGCGTGTCCGGTATTCTGCTTGCCGTGTCGGGCTACCTGTTCTCGATCGGCGTGCTCACTGCGCAAACCCAGACGATCGCCTGGATGGTGATCTTCTTCTTTGCGTCGCCGGCGGCCAGCGCCGCGTATCTGACCGTGAGCGAAACCTTTCCGCTCGAGGTCCGCGCTCTGGCCATCGCGCTGTTCTATGCGATCGGCACCGGCATCGGAGGCGTCGCGGGGCCGGCGCTGTTTGGAGTTCTGATCGATACCGGTTCGCGCGGCAGCGTGTTCGCCGGTTACCTGCTCGGATCGGTTCTGATGGTCGCCGCTGCGCTCATCGCGTGGCGCCACTGCATCGATGCCGAGCGCAAATCACTTGAGGAGGTTGCGCGGCCGCTTGCTGCGCAGAATAACTGATGGATCATCGCGTGATTGAAAAAATCCCGGCAACGGGCGCGGGCGACATGTTGTCTGCTCCGGCGGGAATTGTGCCGGACCTCGACCAGACGGCTCTGTTACTCGACATCGACGGCACCTTGCTGGAACTGGCGCCGACGCCGCGCGATGTCGTCGTGCCGCCAAATCTGGCAAGCACGCTTCAGGCGCTGCATGATCGGCTGGACGGTGCGCTGGCGCTGGTCAGCGGCCGCTCGCTGACCGATATCGATGTCATCTTCGCGCCGCTGCAGTTTCCCGCAGTCGGCGGTCATGGCGCGGAAATGCGGCTGTCGATCGAGAACGAGGCGGTTGCGTCGCATGCGCCGCCGATGGACAACGATCTGAAAAAACGGTTCATCGCGATCTCGCATCTCAGTCCTGGGATCCTGTACGAGGACAAGGGTTACTCGATCGCATTGCATTACCGGCTGGCGCCGCAGTTCGAGCGCACGATCTACGAAGCCGTATCCGCAATCCGGGCCGATCTTCCGCAGGCGCCGATCGAGGTGTTGCCGGGAAAGTTCGTGTGCGAGATCAAGCCCGCGGGTTTCACCAAGGCGACCGGTGTCCGCGAACTGATGAGCCATGCGCCGTTCTCCGGCCGCAATCCCATCTTCATTGGTGATGATGTCACCGACGAATCCGTGTTCGCCATCATGCCGGCGTTCCGCGGCGTATCCTTCTCGGTGGGCCGCCGCGCTCACGGGGTCGACGGGCAGTTCAGGGCCCCGAAGGACGTCCGCGCATGGTTGACACACTTGCTTGATGACGAGGCGATGGCGGCGCAATGAATATTCCCAAGGCAATGACGAAGTCCCAGATTGAAGCAGGCGCGAAGATCGACCATGGCCTCGATCTGGCGGTGATCGGCAACTGCAAGACCGCCGCGCTGGTCGATCCGACGTCGCGGCTGGTGTGGTGGTGTTTCCCGCGCTTCGATGCCGATCCGGTGTTCTCGCGCCTGGTTGCAGGCGACGAGGAGAAAGGTTTCAGCGACGTCGTGCTGGACGGCATGGTGGATTACAAGTCCGATTACGTCCGCAATACCGCGCTGGTTGAGACCATTCTGACAGATGCCAAAGGCAACGCGGTCCGCATCACGGATTTCGCGCCGCGCTTCCGGCAGTACGGCCGCATGTTCCGGCCGCCGCAGCTATTCCGGATCATCGAGCCGATTGCCGGATTGCCGCGCATCACCATCCGTGTCCGTCCCACGCATTCCTACGGCAAGCCGCTGAAGCGAAGCTCGCTCGGCAGCAATCACATCCGCTATGTCGAGGAAGAATCCACGGTTCGCGTCACCACCGATGCGCCGATCGCCATGATTGAGCATGAAACGCCGTTTGTGCTGACGCGGCCGGTGCATATGGTGTTCGGCCACGACGAGCCATATCCCGGTGATCTTGCGGCGACCGCGACCTCCTTCGCCGAGCAGACGAGGGCTTACTGGCTGCACTGGGTGCGGCGCCTCTATATTTCCTACGACTATCAGGAAGCGATCATTCGCGCGGCGATCACGCTGAAGCTGTCGAACTTCGAGGAGACCGGCGGAATCATCGCTGCGCACACCACATCGATCCCGGAAGCACCGGGTTCGGGCCGCACCTGGGACTACCGGTTCTGCTGGCTGCGCGACGCCTATTTCGTGGTGAAGGCGCTCAACCGCGTCGGCGCGACCCAGACGATGGAGGACTTCATCGGCTTCACGTTGTCGATCGCGGCCAACGCGGACGGTCCGCTGAAGCCGGTTTACAGCGTGGTGCCGAACCTGCCGCTCGACGAATGGATCGCGACCGATCTCAAAGGGTACCGCGGTGACGGTCCGGTGCGCATCGGCAACGCAGCCGTCGAACAGAGCCAGCACGACACCTATGGCAGCGTGATCCTCGCCGCCTTGCCGCTGTTCTTCGACCGCCGTCTGCCGACGCCGGGTGGCGAGAAGCTCTTTCGTCTGCTCGAGGATCTCGGACAGAAGGCCGCAAGCGTCGCGCTGCAACCGGACGCCGGCATCTGGGAGTATCGCGGTCGCCAGCGCGTTCATACCCATTCGGCGGCGATGTGCTGGGCGGGCGTCAACCGCCTCGCCTCCATCGCCACACGTCTCGGTCTGCATGATCGCGCGGCGTACTGGAATTCGGTTGCCGATCCGATTCACAAGGAGCTGCTCGACAAGGCGTGGAATCCGAAACGGGAAGCGTTCACCGCCGCCTTCGGATCGGACGATCTCGACGCCAGCGTCTTGCTCTTGCCGGATCTCGGTGTGTGTGAGGTCGACGATCCGCGTTTCATCAAGACGGTCGCGGCGATGGAGCGTGAGCTTCTGCGCGAGAAACACATGATGCGCTACGCGGCAGAAGACGATTTCGGATTGCCGGCGACGGCGTTTCTGATCTGCCGTTTCTGGCTGATCGATGCATGGTGGCAGCAGGGACGACGCGAGGAGGCGCGCGAGGCATTTGCCGATGCGCTGTCGCATCGCAATCGCTACGGGTTGTTGTCAGAAGATATCGATCCGAAAACCGGCGCGCTGTTTGGAAATTTCCCGCAGACCTATTCGATGGCGGGATTGATTCTCACCGGCATGAAACTGTCGCGGAACTGGGAAGATCGCTACTGGCGCAGTTAGTGTTGCTGCTATTGGAAAGCTGAATCAGATTTATTTTTATCGCGAGGAGATATGAAATACGCGACGGTATTTTGCATGGATACGCGTCGCGCGATTCCGAATGTGTCAAGACTAGGCAAATCGTTTTTAATCGGCCACGCTTCACGCAATGGAACTCGGTTCCATTTCTTGCCAACAAATTCGACGTCAATCGGTCTGAAGGATGGCGAGGAACCATATTGATGAACAAGCGTTGTTTTTGCGTTTGCAGAACTAGGGAGGGCACCCTGTGGATCTCGTCGTCGTCTCCAATCGGGTCGCACGCGCAAAAGCAAATGAGCCAATGACCGGTGGACTGGCAGCAGCGTTGCTGCCTGTGGTGGAAAAATCAGGTGCAATCTGGGTCGGTTCGTCCGGCCGCGTTCGTGATAATCTATCCAAGGATTCCTTTGCTGAAATCGAATCGCTTGGCGCAGGCGCGCTGGCGCTGCTCGATCTTCCTGCTGCGCATTACGGCGGATATTACGAAGGTTTCGCGAATTCCGCGTTATGGCCCGCACTTCATTCCCGCAACGATCTGATCCGTGTCTCGCAGGATGACTATCAGTCCTATCGAGAAGTGAACGCCTTCATGGCGCGCGCGCTGATGCGCTTCAACAAGCCGACGGCCGCGTTCTGGATTCAGGACTATCATTTCCTCACGCTGGGCGCGGAGATGCGCGAGCTTGGCGTCCGCAGTCCGCTGGGCTTTTTTCTCCATACGCCGTGGCCGGCGCGCCGCGTCTTTGCCGGCGTTCCGCATCACCGCGATCTGGTCGAGGCCATGCTCGCCTATGATCTGATCGGCTTTCAGACCGAGGACGATTGCGAAAATTTCACCGCCTATCTGCGCGCGGAGATCGGCCTCGACGTCGAGGACGGCATCGTCACGTCGCGGTTCGGGACCTCACGCCTCGCGGTATTCCCGATCGGCATCGATGTTGACGGTTTCGCAGCGCAGGCCCAGCGCGCGGCGTCGCATCCGGATGTGTCGCGGCTGCGCAAGAGCCTTCACGGCGAACGGCTCGCGATCGGTGTTGACCGCGTCGATTACTCCAAGGGCCTGGTCAATCGCATCAGCGCGTTCGATCGCCTGTTTGAGATCCAGCCCTCGCTGAAGCGGTCGGTCTCATTGTTGCAGATCGCGACCCCGTCGCGCGGCGGCATCGAGGCTTACAGCAATTTGCAGAACGAGTTGTCGAAGCAGGTGACGGACGTCAACGGCCGCCATGGCGAGGTGGACTGGACGCCGATCCGTTATCTCAACAAGGGTTTCAGCCAGACCGTGCTTGCGGGTTTCTATCGTGCCGCACAGGTCGGTGTCGTGACGCCGCTGCACGACGGCATGAATCTCGTCGCCAAGGAATATGTCGCGGCCCAGAATCCGATCGACCCCGGCGTGCTCGTTCTGTCAAAATTCGCCGGCGCCGCGAATGAACTCGACACCGCGCTGCTGGTCAATCCGCACGACATCGACGGCATGGCGCGGACCATTGCCGTGGCGTTGTCGATGCCGGCATCCGAGCGCCGGATGCGGTGGGAGGCGATGATGACCAAGCTGCGTGCCGGCACCATCCATCGCTGGTTCTCCGACTTCATCGAGGCGCTCGAAAACGCGCATGTGGGGGCGGGGCCGAGCATATTGCCGTCGGTCGTTCGTCCGTTGCGGGTCGCCGGCGCACCGCCTATGGGAGATGGCTGTATCCGCGAATCCACGCGTTTTCAGCCCCGGCCTATGGTCAATTAGCCTCAGAACTTCAAATATTTACGGAATATTTCCGGTCAGCGCCCGCGCTCTCTTGCAAAACGGCGCGGGCCCCTTCATGACAGGCGCGTGGAGAGGTGGCCGAGTGGTTGAAGGCGCACGCCTGGAAAGTGTGTATACGGGAAACCGTATCGCGGGTTCGAATCCCGCTCTCTCCGCCAGCGCCGAGAGTTCGCCTTTTGGCGCTTTGCTCTCGTCAACGAGCATTCGCCTGAGACCATAACCAACCGGGCCACCCTGGCGAAACCCGTGTTCAATCAAACGGCATTGTCAGCAAACACTTTGACCGGGAGTTCGCGGCTATACTCCCCGGCCAACACGCGCCTTACGTTCTTCAGCAGAATGGAGCCGTCAGTCACCAACGTGGACGTGATAACCAGCTCCATTGCGTACCGGCCGGTGGATTCGATGCAGGTATTGGCAATGAGACCGGTGAGGATAACTCTCTCGATACCATGTTTCGTAGCATCGCCGAACGCGCCAGGCAGCGCGGACTGGCGGCTTTTGGCGTTCGGCAAATGAATTTCGGACATTTCCTATAACGGTTTGGCGTCGCCACTTCCGTCAGGACGAACTGCTTGGACGAACTATCATTCGTTAAGCTGTGCAGATTACCGTTCCGTCAGATTCAGGGGAGGTGCACTTGTCCAGCGATACGAATGAGGACCTGCGTCTGCAGGCCCTCCGCCGATACGATATTCTCGATACCGCACCAGAGGAAACCTTTGACCGAATCACCCGGATCGTCGCGGCGGCCCTGCGGGTTCCGATGGCTGCGGTGTCACTGGTCGATGACCACAGGCAGTGGTTCAAGTCGCAAATAGGGCTGGCAGCCACAGAGACTCCCCGAAGCTCTTCCTTTTGTGCCCACACCATCTTGGCAAACGGCGCCATGGTCGTGACCGATACCACGCAGGATTTACGTTTCAACGGCAATCCGCTGGTCCTCGGCGATCCCCATATCAGATTCTATGCCGGCTATCCGGTGGTTTCCTCAGACGGGGTGCCGCTCGGCGCGGTCTGCGCCATCGACACGTCGCCGCGGGACATTAGCCAGCAGGAACTGGGGCTGTTGAAAGACCTGGCCGCTCTCGTCAACGAGCAATTGGAACTACGGCTCCTGGCCTCGATCGATGGCCTGACAGGCGCACTAAGGCGCAAGACATTCCTTAACATGTGCGAGCGCGAGCTCCTGCTGGGTCGCCGGGGCAAGACGCCGAGCAGTTGTCTCATGATCGATGCCGACCACTTCAAGGCGATCAACGATCAGTACGGCCACGACGTCGGCGATCAGGTGCTCAAGGCCTTGGTGGCCACCTTTAAAGCCGGGTTACGCGCCACCGACATCGTCGGTCGCCTAGGCGGAGAAGAGTTCGGCATATTCCTGCCCAGCACCGACCTGGCCGGATGCGTCGAAGTCGCCGAACGACTGCGTGGTATGGTGGAAAGCCTTGAGATCACCACGGCAAATGTGTCGGTCACCGTCAGCATCGGTGCTGCCGAAGCGGCGGCGACGGGCGAGGACATTCTCGGCCTGCTTCACAGAGCGGATACAGCCTTGCTCAAGGCCAAGCGGACGGGACGAAATCGCATTATCACCGAATGTGACTCGGAAACTCCATGTTGCGGATCGTCGGCGGGCTTCTTCACCCCCTCACGCAGCCTCGTCGGATGAACACCGAGGTCGTCTGCGGGCTAGGCGTACGACACGCCCTGATCAAGTTTGCTCGATGCTCTTCAAAAACCGGGCGGCGCAAACATCATTCCAGCGCGCATGAGAATCGGCCCCCCGAAATCCGCAATGCCCCCCGGATTGCGATAGCAGCCGAACCAGTTTTGGATTCCTGTCCCACCTGTATTGAAGATAAGCCTCGCTTGGGACGATCGGATCGTTAGCCGCGTAAATCACCAGCGTAGGGACAGCGATGTGCTCCAGAAATGAAGCGCAGGATGAGCGTGTGTAATAGTCCTCCGCACCGCTAAATCCGTTACGGGGTGCGGTGAAAGTCTGATCGAAGTCCCAGATGGTGCGCGCCGCGAGAGCCGCATTGCGCTCCTGCTTTGAAAGCTCTGCAGCGGGCTTGACGCTTTCCGTCCTCAATTGGGAAAGGATCGCGAACTGAAACAGCGCGTTGTCCCACCGCATGAACCGGCGCGACACGGCCGCCAGATCGAGAGGGGAAGAGACGGCAATGGCCGCTCTGAGAGGCGCTGACGAGCCGCGCTCGCCCAGAAATTTCAGCAGCACATTCGCGCCGAGGGAAAAGCCCATCGCTGCGATTCCGTTTGATCGCAGATCGGCCGGCACCATCGACACCAGATGGACGAGATCATCGGACGTGCCGGCATTGTACTGAAGCTTGCAGAGTGGACGCGACGGACCGGCGCCCCGCAGGTTGGCGCGCAGGACGGGATAGCCGAGATTCAGGAAGTAAGCCGCCGAGCGTAGAATGTAGCTGCTGTCTTCGCTGCCGCTCACGCCATGAATCAGCAGGACGACGCATCGGTCGATGCTCGGGCGCTCCGGACGATGGAGCATTGCAACCAGGGTGTCCCCGGTGCCGTCCAGAACGGGTGCGAACAGTTGCTCGCTGGGATACCGGTCGAGGTCACGCGGACTTACCGTGGGGAGCGCGCCGGCGATGGTCTGAAGGTAGCCGCCCCACCAGGGGGCGCCCGCTTCAAATCCTGGAAAATCGGGTTGCGCTGAAGCCTCGCGTGTCATCGAACTGAGCGTCATGCGATGCCCCCGGATGCGGTGCGTGCTGTCACGGCTTATAGTCCGCAAGTTATCGCCCGCGTCTGAACCATCCGCAATATTGTCCTGTCCGGTGATCCGCGGAATTGGCCCACAGCCTGAATGCTGTTCTGACGTCCTGCGGACGTCTATTGTCGGACAAACGTGGACTTCGCACCGTTTATTGCGTCATAAAGAATTCGGTATCGGCCATGGCGAGCACCCGATGAAACTTTTCCAGATCTCAATCACTGTGTTTGTGCTGGCCGGAATTTCCCCGGGCTTCGCAAAGGTTGAGCAATGCCGCTTCATCGATTTGAAGCCGGACCGGGAAGCCTGCTACGACCGTCAGGCCAGGGCGCTCGCCGCCAAAAGGGCGGAAGCTGAGGCGAAACCAAAGCCGGTGGATTCGTTACAGGAAATGAAGGCGGAGGACGAAATGCTGTCTCGCCGGCTGAAGAGCATCTGCCGGGGGTGCTGAAGGCGGCTGGGTTGCGGGCTGGATGATCGTCCCGGAAACTCCCCAGAATACGCCGTGCCCCCGCCGTGTCTTTTTTGTCACGTCGAAAGACAAAGCGACGGCGGGCTCTCTGTGCCGGAACCGATCCGGCCCTCTGTACATTTCTCATTAACTGGGGGGCCAATAGGGTTCGCCCAACTCAACATGGGGAGAAGAGAGATGGGTCATCGTTTCGCACTGGCAGCTTTTTCGGCTGCTTTGCTTGCTTCAACTGCGTCATTCGCCGCTGACATGGGTCCGCGCACCTACACCAAGGCGCCGGTTTACGCGCCTGCGCCGATCTACAACTGGACCGGCTTCTACGCTGGTGTGCACATCGGCGCTGCTTTCGGCGGCGACAACGGCTTCGCCACCACCGATCCGACCCTCGTCGGCAGCAACCGTGACGCAGCCTTCCTCGGCGGCGGTCAGATCGGCGCTGACTATCAGTTCGCTCCGAACTGGCTGGTTGGTATCGAAGGCCAGATCTCCGGCCTCTCGAACAGCGATCGTAATTTCACCAGCGGCGTGAACTCGTTCCGTGACCGCTCCGACTGGCTCGCTTCGGTCACCGGCCGCCTCGGCTACACCTGGGGTCCGGGCCTGATCTACGCCAAGGGCGGTGTTGCGTTCCGTGACGACAACGGCCTCGCAGCGACCGCTGGCTTCCTGCCGGCTGTGACCGATCGTCAGTCGACCGGCTACACCGTCGGTGGCGGTCTCGAATACATGTTTGCTCCGGCCTGGTCGGCGAAGGTTGAGTACCAGTACTACAACTTCGACACCACCAACGTTGCCTATACCAACGGTGGCGCTCAGGCTCTGTCCTACAAGGATGACCTCCACACTGTGAAGGTTGGTCTGAACTACCGCTTCAACTGGGGTGGCCCGGTCGTCGCGAAGTACTAAGAGATACCAATAATTTCTCCAGACAACTTAAGGCCCCGGTTTCCCGGGGCCTTTTTTGGTGGACGTCAAAAGATATCGAACGCATCCGTTGCCTGGAGGCCGGAGCGATCAGGCCTTGTTCGGATTGATGAGAAACTTCTCGCCCGTCGCCCGCTTCGCATAAGCTGCAATATTCGAGAGCTGCAGCGCTTCCTGAAGCGACACGACTTGCGTGTAGTGACTGGCAAATGTGGTCTTGAGTTCGGCGGCAACGCGTTCGCGCAGCTTCTGCGCCTCGGCGGGTCCGATTTTTTGCAGGAACGGAAACAGCAGCCAGCCGCCGATGCCCCAGGCCATTCCGAAATTCCGGTTGATCTCGGTCGGGCGCATGTCGAGGCCGCCGTAAATATAGACCTGCTTGTGAACGGTCGATCCGTAGCGGCTGTACACTTTCGCGGTCTTGTTGGCGGCAACTTCCATGCAGCTCAGGATCTGGCCCGCCAGCTTGCCGCCGCCGATCGCGTCGAATGCGAGCGTCGCGCCGGTTTCCACCAGCGCCTGGGTCAGATCGTCCATGAAGGTCGCGGCGGCGGAATTGCAGATGTGGGTCGCACCGAGCTTGCGGAGAATCTCTTCCTGTTCGGCGCTGCGCACGATGTTGACAAGGCCGATACCGTCCGCGAGGCAAATCTTGTTGAGCATCTGGCCGAGATTTGACGCGGCGGCGGTATGCACGAGCGCCTTGTGTCCTTCCCGCCGCATGGTTTCGGTCATGCCGAGCGCCGTCAGCGGATTGACGAAACTCGACGCGCCTTCTGCTGCTGTCGTTCCGTCGGGAAGCACCATGCAGTCGGCAGCCTTGATGCAGCGGTATTGCGCATACATCGCGCCGCCGATCATTGCGACCATCTTGCCCATCATCGCCTGCGCCCTGCTGGAGCTTCCAGCCGCGACGACGACACCTGCGCCTTCGTTGCCGACAGGCATCGATTCATCGAGCCGCCCCGCCATGGCTTTCATCAACGGTTCGGGGACGGATGCAGTCACGACGACACTATCGCCGGCACCGGATGATTTGGCCGTCGTCATGTCCGCAGTACCGACAAGGAGGCCAAGGTCGGAAGGGTTGATCGGCGAGCCTTCGACCCGGACGATGACTTCGTCGGCCGCCGGCTCCGGAATCTTGACCTTGACCAGCGACAGTTCGAGTTCACCGCTCTTCTTGATCAAAGAGCGAAGCTCAAGTCCCTCGAAACCCATGTTGATCTCCCGTGACAATTACGTTCTTGTTGAAAAGCTTCAGTTACGGCTGCACTTTGCGCTGGATTGAAGCCCGCAGGCAATGAGGGGATTCAAATATAAAATGTTTGGCGGCCGCAGCCCCATGAGCGCTTTCCGGCCGCGTCTTGCGGGGGCGCGATGCGTTTTCTGACGCTGAAATACTTCAACGCAGTTGCAAAGCTCGGTTCGATCCGCAAGGCAGCGGACCGGCTTCATGTCGCGCCGTCAGCGGTCAGCAGGCAGATCGCGCAGCTCGAGCATGAGCTCGATGCGGTGCTTTTCGAACGTTCCAAAAGCGGTGTGCGGCTCACCGCAGCCGGCGAAGTTCTGGCCCGGCAAAGTCATCGCATCTTCCGCGACCTCGACCGGGCACGTGCCGGGATCGATGATCTTCGCGGCTTGCGCCGTGGCGACGTCAGTCTCTGGGTGATCGAAGGTTTCGTCACCGGCTTGCTGCCCAATATCCTCGCCGACTTCCAGCGCCGTTATCCGGCTGTTGCGTTCAAGGTTCAAACCGCATCGACCGATCGGATCACCGAAGCCTTGCTGGAAGACGAGGCCGACATCGGCATCACCTTCAATGCATCACCGCGCGCCGAGATCGAAACCATCGCGGAGTTTCCGGAACCGGTTTCCTGTCTGGTTGCGCGTGATCACAAGTATGCAAATCGCAAGAACCTCAGTCTGGACGAAATCTGCAAGGAGCCTCTGGCGCTCCCCGATCACAGCTTCGGTATCCGGCAGTCGTTTGAGCGGACCGTCGCAAAACACAAGCTGAATCCACGGGTCCTGGTCACGACAAATTCGCTGGAACTGACCAATACGATGGCCGTGACCGGCCAGTTCATTGCGTTCAAACCGGCGATGGCGGTGATTACGCAGCTCGGATCAGGTCAGCTTCGCGCGATCCCTGTGGCGGACACTGAACTCGCATCCGCGCGATCGAGCATCAGCGTGCACCGGGACAGGCCGCTCTCTCGCGCGGCGCAGGAATTTCTCAAGCTTCTGACCACGACGATCAGGGCGTCAAAGGCGAAAACCCGGAAATAGGGGTGTTGCCTTTTTTGCAGGATCGCATGACAGATTCTCGACTTTTAACAACGATAAATGCTCCCTAGCCTGCATAAGCGAGCTTTCGGAGCAGAAGATACGGTTCTGTCGAGATGAACCGGAAAATCCATCTCCGGAGAGGCTTCATCTTCCCGTCGCGGTTGCCGGCGCGGCCATCCCACAAGGAGACCATGGAACATGACTTCGCCTAAACCTGAAGCGACATCGCTTGCGACGCCGACCCGCCGGAGCTTGCTGATAGGAACCGGTGCGCTCGGCATGGCTGCGGCATTTCCGATGCCGGGCATCGCGCAGGGCCGGACCAAGGTGGTCGTGTCCGAGGCCATCCACATCGCCCTCTATACCCCGCTCTATGTCGCGATGCGCAAAGAGATGTTCGCAAAACAGGGCCTGGACGTTGAGCTTTCCACCGCGGGCGGTATTGCGGTGCCTGTTTCCGTGCTGCTCGCCAACCGGGCGCAGTTCGCGCTGACCGGCACCGGCATGTCGGTCAACTCCACTCTCGAAGGCGGCAAGATGAAATGCATCGCCAAGGTCGCGGGCGGTATTTCACTCTTCGCGATCGCGAAGCCCGGCCTCAAGATCAATTCGCTGGCTGATCTGAAGGGCAAGACCATTGCCACCCTGCGCTTCCCGTCCAACACGATCTCCACACCGACTTATCTGATGCGCAGCGTCGGCGGGTTCGATCCGAAGGAAGCCGGCGTGAATTTCCTCGAACTGCCGCCCGGTGCACAGGCCGCCGCCGTCAAGGACGGCCGCGCCGATCTGGCGATCGCATTCGACTGGGACGCCAGTATCGGCGTCACCCAGTTCGGGCTGGAGGTGGTCTACTCATTCGCTGACATTCTCGGGCCGATCGCCTTCTCGTCCGTCTTCGTCACCGAGCCGTATCTCAAGAGCAACGGCGAAACGGTTCAGAAGTTCACCAATGCGCTCGCAGAAGCGATGAAGCTGCTGCACTCCGACCCGAACGCTTTCGAGGAGGTCAGCCGGCAGGAATTTCCGACCGTCGCGCCGGAAGTCGTCAAGCTCGGCGCGAAGAACTTCATGACCACGAAGAACGTGGTGCCACGCAATCCGGTCATCACCAGGGAAGACTGGGATGCGATCATGAAGCACGAAAGCGGCGCGGGAACGCTCAAGAAGACACTTCCCTACGAAGACATGGTCGATACGACGTTCGCCACCAAGGCGGCGTCCGACTTTGGCCTGAAAAGCTGACCTCAAAAGCGAACATAACCATGACTCTGCCTCAGACGTTGCCGCGTCACGACAACAGCCTTGTGCTCGGCGCCAAGCCGGACGAATTCCCTCTCTCGCCTGATGAGACCGCGCTCATCGTTGTCGACATGCAGAACGCCTACGCGTCGCCAGGCGGCTATCTCGACCTTGCCGGGTTCGATGTGACAGGCGCCAAGCCGGTGATCGCTGCCGTGGCGGAGACCATCGAAATCTCGCGCAAGCTCGGCTTTACGATTGTCTTTTTCCAGAACGGCTGGGATGCGGAAAAACAGGAGGCCGGCACACCGGACTCCCCGAACTGGTGGAAGTCGAACGCGCTGAAAACGATGCGTGCGCGGCCGGAACTCGACGGCAAGCTCATCACGCGCGGGACCTGGGACTACGAGCTGGTTGAAAAGATCAAGCCGCTGCCCGGCGAGATCGTTCTGCCGAAGCCGCGTTACAGCGGTTTCTCCGGCACCCAGCTCGACGGCATGCTGCGGGCGCGGCGGATTCGCAATCTGGTGGTGGTGGGCGTCGCCACAAACGTCTGCGTGGAATCCACCATCCGCGATGCGTACTTCCTGGAGTACTTCCCGGTCATGGTGAAGGACGCAACGCTCCAGGCCGGTCCGGTCTCCCTGCAGGAGGCCACGGTCTACAACGTCGAAACTTTTTTCGGCTGGACCACCACGGTCAGCGAGCTGCGAAGCTTGACCAACCGCTGACGTTTTCTGTCCCATCAATCATAACGATTCGCCAGGAACCCAAGGAGCCCGATATGCCCCGTAAGCCAGTTATTCCCGCCGGCTCGCCGCCGCCGATGGCGCCTTATTCGCCGGGTGTGGTTGCGGACAACATCCTCTATGTCTCCGGCGTGCTGGCCATGGATGGCAGCGGCAAGACCGTGGGTGTCGGCGACGCAACCGCGCAGACCCGTGCGGTTCTGGAGTCGATCAAGAGCATCGTCGAGGCCGCCGGCGGCACGATGGCCGACGTCACCATGAATTCGATCTTCCTCAAGGACCTCGGCGATTACGCCGCCATGAACGCGGTCTATAAGGAGTTCTTTCCGAGCGAATTCCCGGCGCGCTATTGCATTCGCGCGGATCTCGTCAAACCCGAATTCCTCGTGGAAATCGCGTCCATCGCGCATCTGCCCAAGGCCCGCTGAGCATGGTGGAACAGGCACAACAGCGCGGCCTTCTCATTTCGCCGTGGCTGCTGATCCTGCTCGGACAGATCGCGCTGACGGTCGGCTTCCTTGGTTTGTGGGAGATCGCCATTCGGGCCGAATGGCTGCCGGTCTATCTCTATGGCCAGCCGAGCGGCATCGCGAAGAAGTTCGTCACTCTTCTGGCGGACGGAACGCTGGTGCAGTCCACCCTGGTCACCGGCCTCGAATCCCTGATTGGATTCGTGATCGGTTGCTTTTTCGGCAGTGTCGCTGGTCTCGGATTGTGGCTGACTCCGCGATTGGCACTCATGCTGCGGCCGTTCATCGTGGCAGCCAACGGCCTGCCCAAGATCGCGCTGGCGCCGCTGATCATCGTCTGGTTCGGCATCGGGATTGAATCCAAGATCGCCATCGCCGCGATCATCACATTCATCGTGTCGCTGATGACCGCCTATAGCGGTGCGCAGGAGGTCGATCAGGATCTGATCCGGCTGATGCGGTCGCTCGGTGCGACCCGGTGGCAGACCTTTCGGAAGATCGTGGCGCCGGCCACCATGCCCTGGATCATCTCGGGCCTGCGGCTGAATGTCGGATTCGCCCTGATCGGCGCGGTGGTCGGCGAATACATCGCCGCCAAGCAGGGGCTCGGCTATCTCGTCTATTACGCCGGGACGCTCTACGACCTCAACGCGGTCTGGGTGGGCCTGTTCGCGCTGATGCTGCTGGCGCTGGTGCTCGACTACAGCGTCACGCTGCTCGAACGGTGGCTCAGCTACTGATGCCGGTCCCAACGACAAGACACTTGCAAGAACAACGGAGAGTTTGATGCCGGTAGCTCAGGTGAACGGAACCGAGATCGCTTACGAGGTGATCGGCAAGGGCGAGCCCGTCCTGCTGGTCGCCGGCATCGGCGGCGCAGGAAGCTATTTCAAGCCGAACATCGAGGCCATCGCCGCGAAACATCAGGTCGTGCTGCACGATCATCGCGGGACCGGCGGCTCGCGTCAGGACCGCATCACTTATTCAGTCCCGCAAATGACCGACGACATGGTCGCGCTGATGGACGAACTGAAAATCGAAGCCGCGCATATCGTCGGCCATTCGACCGGCGCGGCGATGGCGCACGACATGGCGCTGCGCTTTCCGTCGCGTATCAAGAGCGCGGTTCTGTACGCGGGATGGGCAACCTCCGACGCTTACTTCAGGCGGTGCTTCGAGGTCCGCAAGCGCGTTCTGCAGACAAGCGGTCCGCTGCATTACGTCAAGACCACGCCGCTGTTTCTCAATCCGCCGTGGTGGGTGAGCGCAAACATCGCGCGCCTTGAAGCGGAGGAGCCTGCCGCAGCCGCGGCGCTGGCGCCGACGGACATCATGCTGAGCCGCATCGAGGCGATCTGTTCGTACTCGCCGGGCGAAGAGCTGCGGAAGATCACGTGCCCCTGCCTGATCACCTGTTCCAAGGACGATCATCTGACCCCGCTGTTCTATTCGGAACGGATGGCGAAGGTGATGCCCAAGGCCGACACCTTCTATTTCGAGACCGGCGGCCACGCCGTCTCGGTGGTGCTGCCGGATCAATTCAACGCCGTCGTGCTGTCGTATCTCGACGCGGTAATTGCCGGGCGCAAATGGCAGGCGCCAGAATTGACCTATCCGGAGATCGCCTGATGGCTGATGCAGCCGCTGCCACCGGAGACGTCCTGACCGCCCATGAGGTGGGCATGGTCTTCAACGCCGAGAGCGCGAATCCGGTTCGCGCGCTGGGCAACATCTCCTTCGGTCTGCGCAAACGCGAAGTGCTTGCCATCGTCGGACCGTCGGGCTGCGGCAAGACCACCCTGTTCAACATTATCGCGGGGCTGATTTCGCCGACGATGGGCAGCGTGTCGGTCAACGGCGTGCAGGTGGCGGGCGCCAAGGGCCACGTCGGCTACATGCTGCAAAAGGACATGCTGCTGCCCTGGCGCAGCGTGCTGGACAATGTGACGCTGGGTCTGGAAGTACGCGGTGTGGCGCGCGCCGAGGCCGAGGAAATCGCGCATCGGCTGATCACATCCTATGGCCTCGGCGGTTTCGAGAAAGCCAAGCCCGCGACATTGTCCGGTGGCATGCGCCAGCGCGTGGCCTTCATGCGAACGCTGGCGTTCGATCCCGACGTGATCCTGCTGGACGAGCCGTTTTCAGCGCTGGATTTTCAGACCCGGCTGCTGCTGCAAGGCGAGGTGCAGCGGATTATCCGCGAGCGCGGCAAGAGCGTGATTCTGGTGACGCATGACATTGGTGAAGCGATCACCATGGCCGACCGCATCGTTGTGATGACCAACCGGCCCGCGACGGTGCGCAGCCTGCATACCATCGAATTGTCTGCCGCCGAGCGCGACCCGGTGACCATTCGCACCAACCCTCTCTACAACGAGTACTTCAACCGGATCTGGTCGGAGCTTGAGATCAGGCGCGAGGTGTAAGCCCAGCAGGGTTTCACGCTCAGGCAGCCTATGCCTTTGCCGCGCCGCTGAGCCGCACACGATCCGCCCGCGAGCGCTGGGTGACGAAATCAATCACTGCACGAACAGCCGGCAGATCGATCAGGTCCGGATGCGCCAGCAGCCAGATGTCGGAAATGCCGGCCAGCTTGTCCGGCGCGACGCGGATCAGGTCGTCATGGGCATCGGCGACGATGCAGGACATCGCGCAGATTCCGACGCCGGCGCGGACCGCCGCCAGCATGTCGGCCTGCGATGAGCAGCGCATCGCCACGGTCGCCTCCCGCGCGACATGATCGCTCCAGCGTCCGAGTTCGGCGTTTGAGGCACGGTCCGCGAAGCCGACGATATTGTGACGTTTCCAGTCGTCGCGATGCTGGGGCAGGGAATGGCGCGCGGCGTAGTCGCGCGAGGCATAGAAGCCGACGCCCAGCCGCGCGATCTTGCGGCCGACCAGGTTCTCGTCGCCGCTCTGATAAATGCGCAGCACGATATCGGCCTCGCGCTTGCGGACGCTGACGGGGAACGGGTGCGTGACGAATTCGATCTGAACGTCGGGGTGGGTCTCGATGAAGGACGCCATGTGCGGCATCAGCCAGTAGGCCGCCAGCGTCGGGCCGATCGAGAACTTGACGAGGCCGCGTGCTTTTGCGCCGGTGGCCGAGACCGCGGCTTCCGCCCGCAGTGCAGCGGCTTCCATCGCCGCAGTGTGCTCACGGAAGCGGCGGCCCTGCGCTGTCAGCGCCAGCCCGTCATTGGAGCGGACGAACAGTTTGGTCCCGAGCTGCCCTTCGAGGGCCGCGATCTCGCGGCCGACCGTGGGATGGCTCGAGCGCAGCCGCCGGGCCGCGCCGAGATAGCTGCCGGATTCGGCAACGGCGATGAAGGTCCGGCAAAGATCCCAGTCCATCTGTTCAATCCTGAAGCTGCGACTGTTCAATATTGGACATTGGGAGCGCCGGTCAAGATGTTATCGTTGCTCACATTCAAACAGGACAAATCCGATGCCGCTTCCCGCCTCGCTCAATGGTACGCTTGAACTGCCCGTTCTCGGCTCGCCGCTCTTTATCGTGTCGGGTCCTGAACTGGTGATCGCGCAGTGCAAGGCCGGCATCGTCGGCTCGTTTCCGGCGCTGAATGCGCGGCCGGTCGAGAAGCTGGGCGAATGGCTGACCCAGATCGAGGACGAACTCGGCGAATATCAGGCGCTGAACCCGCACAAGAAGGTCGCGCCTTACGCGGTCAACCAGATCTGCCACGCCTCCAACGACCGTCTGATGAAAGACATGGAAACCTGTGTGAAGCACAAGGTTCCGGTCATCATCACTTCGCTGCGTCCGCCGTCCGAAATCGTCGATGCCGCGCATTCCTATGGCGGCGTCGTGTTTCACGATGTCATCAATGTCAAGCACGCGCGGAAAGCCGCGGAGCAGGGCGTCGATGGCCTCATCCTGGTCTGCGCAGGCGCGGGCGGGCATGCCGGAACGCTGTCACCGTTCGCGCTGGTGCGGGAAGTGAAGCAGTGGTTCAAGGGCACCATCCTGCTCTCCGGCGCGATCTCCGACGGCTGGGGTATCGCGTCGGCGCTCGCGCTCGGCGCGGACATGGCCTACATGGGCACGCGCTTCATCGCGACCGCCGAGGCCAACGCTGATCCCGCCTACAAGAAGGCACTGACCGACTATGCCGCTCACGACACGGTCTACACCAACCTGTTCACCGGCGTTCATGGAAATTATCTTGGCCCGTCGATCGCTGCTGCCGGCCTCGATCCAGACAATCTGCCGGTTGCCGACAAGACCAAGATGAACTTCGGCTCCGGCGGGAACATGAAGGTCAAGGCCTGGCGTGACATCTGGGGCTCGGGACAGGGCATCGGCCAGATCACCGACATTCCGCCGGTCGCGGAACTGGTCGAGCGGCTGAAGACTGAATTCGCCGAAGCGCGAGGAGATTTCCTGATGCGCGCAAGCGCCTGACGGAAAATGGGGCACGCGCGTATAAGCGCGGCCCACCACAAGAAAACGAACAAATCAGGGAGGAGACACCATGAAGGCCTTATCACGTCTTGCGACGGCCATGCTGACGCTTGCCGCGTGCGGAATCACGCAGGCACATGCGGATACCAAGGGTGAAATCCGCATCGGGCAGACCTTGCCTTACAGCGGCCCGCTGTCGGGCTTCGGTATGATCGGCCGGGTGCAGGAAGCGTATTTCGAGAAGATCAATGCCGAAGGCGGCATCAACGGACGCAAGATCAAGTTCATCAGCATGGATGACGCCTACTCGCCGCCGAAGACCGTCGAGCACACCCGCAAGCTGGTCGAACAGGACGAGGTGCAGGTGATGTTCGCCTCGCTCGGCACCGCGACCAACAATGCGGTGCATCGTTATCTCAACGGCAAGAAAATTCCGCAGTTGTTCGTTCTCAGCGGCGCGACCAAGTGGGCCGATCCGAAGGGCTTCCCTTACACCATGCCGGGCATGGCGGCCTATGCCTCCGAGGGCGTGATCTACGCCAAGCATGTCCTGGCGACAAAACCGAATGCGAAGATCGCCATTCTCGCGCAGAACGACGACTTCGGCCGCGACTATGTCAGCGGCTTCAAGCGTGCGCTCGGTGACAAGGCCGCGACCATGATCGTGGCCGAGGCGAGCTACGAGGTGACTGCGCCCACCATCAACTCGCAACTCGCGACACTGAAGGCATCCGGCGCCGACGTCCTGTTCGGCGTCGTGCTCGGAAAGTTCACGTCGCAATTGATCAAGGGCATCGCCGAACTCGGCTGGAAGCCGGACATGACGTTCCTGCCGACTTCGGCGGCTTCGATTTCGTTCCTCGCGCCGGCCGGACTGGAGAATGCCGTCGGCATGATCTCGTCCAGCAACCAGAAGGACGTCAACGATGTGCAATGGGCGAACGACCCCGGCGTGAAAGAGTTCTTCGCGTTCATGAAGCAGTACATGCCGAATGCCGACCTGAACAACTCAAACTATTCCGCCGGCTATCACTACGCCCAGTTGATGGTGGCCGTGCTCAAGGCCTGCAAGGACGATTTCAGTGCCGAGAACATCAAGCGCCAGGCGGCGTCGCTCAAGAATGTGGAGCTGCCGCTGCTGTTGCCAGGCATCACGGTCAACACCGGGCCCGACGATTATCTGCCGTTCCAGCAACTGTTGCTGCGCCGCTTCGACGGCAAGAGCTGGGTTGGATTCGGCAAGGTTCTCGACGATCAGTAAACGTAACGAGGGCGCGCTGCGATGCCGCGGCGCGCCTGTTCTCTTTCTTCAGCCGGAACGACACCATGATTATCAGCGGCGACCGTCAGATCAGCACTCCTGAAATCCAAGAGCGCATCGCGCGGGCCGCCACCGGCTTCAAGGCGCTCGGCCTGCGTGACGGTGCGCCTGTCGGGCTGATGCTGCGGAATGATTTCGCACTTTTCGAAGCGTCGGCGGCTGCCGCGATGCTGGGTTCGCCGGTGGTGCCGATCAACTGGCACCTGAAGGCGGAAGAGGTCGCCTACATTCTGGCCGACAGCGGCGCGCACAGCCTCGTGTGCCACGCGGACCTGTTGCCGCAGATCAAGGACGGTCTGCCGAAGCGGTTGCCGCTGCTGGTCGTGAAAACGCCGCCGGAGATTGCCGATGCTTTCGGTGTGCCGCCTGAACTGGCGCGCGTGCCCGAGGGCCGGGTGGATTGGGACGTCTGGCGCGACGGATTTGCGCCGTCCCGGGAAGCGCCGGGCCGCGCAACGCCGATGTTCTATACGTCCGGCACCACAGGCCGACCAAAGGGCGTGCGGCGTCTGCCGATGCTGCCGGAACAGATGGCCGCGGCCGAACGGGTCAGCGCCATCACCTACGGCCTGAAGCCGAATGAAGATCAGGTCATTCTGATGAACGGGCCGATGTATCATTCGGCCCCCAGTTCCTACGGCATGCTGGCATTCCGCCACGACTGCACCATCGTTCTGGAGCCGCGTTTCGATCCCGAGGATCTGTTGCAGCTTATCGAGCGGCATAAGGTCACTCACATGCACATGGTGCCGACCATGTTCGTGCGGCTGCTGCGGCTGCCGGACGAAGTGAAAGCGCGGTACGATCTGTCGTCGCTGCGGTTCGTGGTGCATGGCGCGGCACCCTGTCCCGTTCCGGTCAAACAGGCGATGATCGCATGGTGGGGACCGGTGGTTCATGAGTACTTCGGCTCGACCGAGACCGGGATTCCGATCTGGCACTCGGCACAGGAAGCGCTGGCGAAGCCCGGCACCGTCGGGCGCGCGATCGAAGGCGGCATCGTCAAGATCTTCGGCCCAAACGGCGAGCCCTGCGGTGTCAATGAGATCGGCGAGATCTTCATGCGGCAGACCGCGATCCCGGATTTCGATTATCACCGCAAAGCCGGCGCGCGCGAGGAAGCCGGCCGTGAGGGTCTGATCAGTGTCGGCGATGTCGGCTATCTTGATGAAGACGGCTATCTGTTTCTCTGCGATCGCAAGCGCGACATGGTCATCTCGGGCGGGGTCAACATCTATCCGGCGGAGATCGAGAACACACTGATCGGAATGGAGGGCGTGCGCGACTGCGCCGTGTTCGGCATTCCGGACGACGAATTCGGCGAGCGGCTGTGCGCCTGCATCGAGCCCGATACCGGCGCCGCGCTGACGCCGAAGGACGTGCAGGATTATCTGCGGAAGCGGCTGGCGAACTTCAAGGTGCCGAAAGACATCAACTTCCTTGAAGCCCTGCCGCGCGAAGCCAGCGGCAAGATCTTCAAGCGCAAGCTGCGCGATCCCTATTGGGAAAATCGCCCGTCCGCGTAGCGGGCAGTTGCGTACCGGGTCGCCTTTCGGCCTGTTGAAAGTTGCGGAATTCGTCCGTTGCCGATGGTTCTGCGCTGAAATCGTGTCATGCTGCCCCGAATGAAACAGCCCGGCGGGACGAACCGCCGGCGGGGGGCGAGCGGTATGATCTCCTTGGCGCAGGGCTTGCTCGGAGCGGCATCGGGCTCGCTTGTCGGCTTTTCGCTCGGTGTGATCGGCGGCGGCGGGTCGATTCTTGCAGTGCCCCTGATGGTGTATCTGGTCGGCGTACCGAATGCGCATGTGGCGATAGGCACCAGCTCGCTCGCCGTTGCGGCGAGCGCAGCGTTCGGCCTTCTCATCCACGCACGCACCGGCACGGTAAAGTGGGGGTGCGCGTCGGTGCTCGCCGGCGCAGGTGTGATTGGAGCGTTTCTCGGTTCACTGGTCGGCAAGATGGTCGATGGGCCGCGTCTGCTGACGATGTTCGCGCTTCTGATGCTCGTGGTTGCTGTCTTGATGCGGCGTCGCCGCGATCACGACGGCAACAAGTCTGTCCAGTTGAACCGGGCCAATGCGCCGGCGCTTGCCGGCGTCGGGCTTGCCACCGGCTTGCTCTCCGGGTTCTTTGGCATCGGCGGGGGCTTTCTGATCGTGCCGGCGCTGGTGTTCGCGACCGACATGCCGCTGGTGTACGCGGTGAGTTCCTCGCTGGTGGCCGTGCTGGCCTTCGGTCTCACCACAGCAACGAGCTACGCGTTCTCCGGTCTGGTGAACTGGCCGCTGACCGCGGTCTTTATCGTCGGCGGTCTGGCCGGCGGATATATCGGCGTGAAGTCGGCGCATCTGCTGGCGAGCAGGCGGACACTGCTCAACGATGTTTTTGTGGCGGTGATTTCCTGCGTCGCGATCTACATGCTGATCCGAAGCTGGATGTAACGGCGAGCCTGCCTACGCCGCGCGCCTGATCCAGACGCGGTTGTCATGGAACGCCGCGCCGCCATAGGGCGCGATCGGATCGGCGCCCGTCAGCGTGTTGATGCCGCGGCCGTCTTCATAGGCATGGTTCGGCCAGATCGATTCCGCGATCAGCACGCCGCGCCGCATGCCATCGAAGGATTTGGCGTGAAGCCGGACTTCGCCGCGCTCGTTGCCAAGGATCACCTTGTCGCCGTCGGCGATCGACAGCGCCGACGCATCGTCAGGATGGATCATCACCGTCGGCCGCTGCTCGCGGCTGAGCGAGGTCGGCGTTTCGTTGAAGGTGGTGTTGAGGAAGTTGCGCGCCGGTGACGTGGCAAGACGAAACTTGTGATGCTCGTCGGCTTCCTCGATCACCGTCCAGTGATCCGGCAATTGAGGGAGATCGTCCACCGGGCCCGAAAGCCCCGGACTGCGGAACGGCACCGTCGGCCAGTCCGGCTTGAAACGGAATTTTCCGTCAGGCCACGCAAAGCCCTTGGTGTAATGCGCGGTCTCGAAATCCGGCTGGCAATCGATCCAGCGTTCGCGCTCGAGGTTTTCCAGCGTGCCCCAGCCGGATTTTTGCAGCGTCCAGTCGATGATCTCGCGCGGCGTCATGTTGAAGCCGCGATGTTCCGCGCCGAGACGTTTGGCGAGGCCGACGATCACATCGTGGTTGGAGCGGCACTCGCCCGGCGGCTCGATCAGTTTCGGGCCCGCGATAATGTATTGATGTCCGCCGCCCTGATAGACGTCGTCGTGCTCCATGAACATCGTTGCCGGCAGCACGAGGTCGGCGACCTTTGCGGTCTCGGTCATGAACTGTTCGTGCACGCAGACGAACAGGTCGTCGCGCGCGAAGCCCTGCTTGACGCGGGTCTGGTCCGGCGCGACCGACACCGGGTTGGTGTTCTGGATCAGCATCGCCGTCACCGGCGGCCCATTGAACAGCGCGTCGGCGTCGCCGCACAGGATCGCGCCGATGCGCGACTGGTCGAGCATGCGGATCGACGGATCGACCACATCGAGTCCCTCGATCAGCGAACGGTCCCAGTGATAGATCGCGCCGTTGTTGTGGAATGCGCCGCCGCCCTCATGACGCCACGCCCCGGTCACGGCTGCGATACAGCTTGCGGCATGCATGTTCGGCGCGCCGTTGCGTGAGCGGGAGAAACCGTAGCCGAGCCTGAAATAGGTGCGCGGCGTATTGCCCACCAGCGCCGCGAATTCCTCGATGGTCTCGACCGGGCAACCGGTGATTTTCGAGGCCCATTCCGGGCCCCGCCTTTGCAGATGCTGTTCGAGCTCATGCGGCGCATCGGTATGCTGCGCAAGAAAATCGCGATCCGCCTTGCCGTCGCGGAACAGGCAATGCATCACCGCGCAGGCAAGCGCGCCGTCGGTACCCGGCCGCACCAGCACCGCGAGATCGGCCTGCTCCATGGTGCCGTTCATGTAGACGTCGACCGCGACGATTTTCGCGCCGCGTTCCTTCCGCGCCCGCGTCGCGTGGGTCATGACATTGACCTGGGTGCTGACCGCGTTGGTGCCCCAAATCACGACGCAGTCGGACTTCGCGATCTCGCGCGGGTCCGGGCCTGCGAGCTTGCCGGTGCCGGCCACGAATCCGGTCCAGGCCGGATTGACGCAGATGGTGGAATGGAAGCCGGAGTACTTCTTGGCATGGCGCAGACGATGGATGCCGTCGCGCATCACAAGGCCCATGGTGCCTGCGTACTGATAGGGCCAGACCGCCTCGGAGCCGTACCGTGCTTCGGCCTCCAGGAATTTCCCGGCAACCAGATCCAGCGCATCGTCCCATGAAATCGGCGCGAAGGTGCCCGAGCCCTTTGCGCCGGTGCGGACCAGCGGGTTCGTCAGGCGGTCAGGATGATGAATCCGCTCGGCGTAGCGGGCGACCTTGGCGCAGATCACCCCCGCCGTGTAGCCGTTGTCCCGCGCACCGCGCACCCGCCCGATGGTGCGCTCGTCGAGCACGTCGACTTCAAGGGCGCAGGTCGAGGGGCAATCGTGCGGGCAGGCGGTCGCCGCGACCCGTCGAGGCACAGATCCGGGCGGCACGGATTTGGGGCGGATCATTTCATTCATTGCCGCGACCTTAATCTGCGCGGGCGGACATGCAAGGTCAGGGCTGTCCTGCGGGACCATGAAAGCCCCACTTCCGGCGCATGGCGGAAAACCATTCCACGGACTCAACTCCCCATGCCGGATTGTGCTAAGCGGAACCCGCATCGGGACCGGGTGCCGCCTGTCCGGCGGCTTCGCTCGCGTCCAGTCTGGTTTGAAGGAACACCGATGAACATTCTGCCCTCCAACCTGCGCTTCGGCGCGGGCCAATCCGTCAAGCGCCTCGAAGATCAGCGGCTTCTCACAGGGCAAGGACATTTCATCGACGACAAGGCGCAGGACGGCGCGTTGTGGCTTTACGTGCTGCGCTCGCCGCACGCCCACGCCAGGATCACCGCGATCGACACCAGCGCCGCACTGGCCATGCCGGGCGTTGCCGCCGTCTATACGGGTGCGGATCTCGTCGCGGACGATATCGGCACCATCCCGACCCTGCCGATCTTCAAGCGGCCCGACGGTTCGCCGATGGCCGCGCCGCCGCGGCGTCTGCTGGCGCACGATGTTGTCCGCTTTGCCGGCGAGCCGGTCGCGGCTGTACTTGCCCCATCACGTGCCGATGCGCAGACGGCCGCCGAGGCGATCGTCGTCGATTACGAGATTCTGCCGGCCGTTGTCAGTCCGGCCGATGCGCTGGCGCCCGGTGCGCCTGTGGTCTGGCCGGATGCGCCGGACAATATCGCCGCCGCCATGAGCTACGGCGATGCGGCTGCAACGGAAGCCGCCTTCGCGAAGGCCAAACACGTCGTCTCGCTCGACATCACCAGCCAGCGGCTGGTGCCGTCCGCGCTGGAGCCGCGCAGCACCATGGCGGAGGTCGACAAGAAGACCGGCCGTCTCACGCTGCATGTCCAGAGCCAGACGCCGACCGCGACGCGCGACATTCTTTCGGATGTCGTGCTCAAGCGTCCGAAAGACAGCGTTCACGTGATGGTCGGCGATATCGGCGGTGGTTTCGGCCACAAGGTCAATCTCTATCCCGAAGACGGCATCGTTGCTTATGCGGCCACGAAACTGAAGCGCACGGTGCGCTGGCGCGGCGACCGCATCGACGACTTCATCGGCGGATCGCATGGCCGCGATCTCACATCGACCGGCGAATTCGCGCTGGACGAGAAAGGCCGAGTGCTGGCGTTCCGTGTGCGCTCGCTCGGCGGCACCGGTGCCTATCTCACCGGCGCTGGCGTGATTATTCCGCTGGTGCTCGGACCTTTCGTCGCCACCGGCGTTTATGATCTGCCGCTAGTTCACTTCGACATCAGGGCGGTGCTCACTCACACCGCGCCGACGGGCCCGTATCGCGGCGCCGGACGGCCGGAAGCGGTGTTCATCGTCGAGCGATTGATGGATGCCGCCGCCCGGCAGATCGGCATGGACCCGCGCCAGATCCGCAAGGTGAATTACATCAAGCCGTCGCAACTGCCCTACAAGAACGCGGTCGGCGAAGTTTACGACAGCGGTGCTTTCGCGCACATGATGGAGCGCGCCTCGAAGCTCGCGGACTGGGACGGGTTCAATGCGCGCAAGAAAGCCGCGAAGAAAAAGGGCCTGCTCTACGGACGCGGTCTCACCAGCTACATCGAATGGACCGGCGGCCGTGTGCACACCGAAAAGGTCACGTTGTCGGCGACGGCAGAGGGCCGCATCGTGCTGCAGTCGGGCACCCAGGCGATGGGGCAGGGACTTCAGACCAGCTACTCTCAGATGGTGGCGGGCGCGCTCGGCATTCCGCTCGACCGCATCGATGTTATCCAGGGCGACACCGACAAGGCGACGGGCGGCGGCAGCGTCGGTTCGCGTTCGCTGTTCGTCGGCGGCACTGCGACCGTCGTGTCGGCCGGCGATCTGATCCAGAAGGCGCGCGAGAAGGCGTCGCATGTGCTCGAAGCTTCTGTCGGCGACATCGAATACGGTGATGGCGTGCTGACGGTGGTCGGCACCGACCGGCGTGTCAGTCTGTTCGATCTCGCCAAGGACGAGAAGGACTCGCGTCTCAGTGTCGAGAGCAAGGGCGAGGTGGACGGTCCGACCTGGCCGAACGGCACGCATATCTGCGAAGTCGAGATCGATCCCGAGACCGGCGTGACCCGCGTGGTGCGCTACACCACGGTGGATGACGTCGGCGTCGCCATCAATCCGATGCTGGTCACCGGTCAGGTTCATGGCGGTGTCGCGCAGGGCATCGGACAGGCGCTCTATGAAGGCGTGGTGTACGATTCCTCGGGCCAGTTGCTCACGGCGAGCTATCAGGACTATTGCATCCCGCGCGCCAGCGACATGCCGCATATCGACGTCACGCTCGATGATTCCGCGCCGTGCAAGACCAATCCGCTCGGCGCCAAAGGCTGCGGCGAATCCGGCGCCATCGGCGGTCCGCCCTGCATCGTCAATGGCGTGATGGACGCTCTCAGCGACCTTGGCATCACGTCGCTGCAGACGCCGCTGACACCGGTGAAAATCTGGAATGCGATCCAGCAGGCCAAAGCCACGAAGGCGGCGTGAGGCGGATTGTTTTCACCTCTCCCCGTTTACGGGGAGAGGTCGGATCGTGAAACGATCCGGGTGAGGGCGTAGGATCTCCCGATGGATTTAGATCCCCTCTCCCCATGGGGGAGAGGGAAAGCACCGCGGATGCGCCGACATTTTTACCAAAGCTGCTCTAGCCCGGCCCTTCACCGGCCGCGCGCAAGGCGGTCAATCCTTCGCGGTAGGTCGGATAGGCCAGCGTGACGCCCAGTTCGTTGCGCAGCAGATCGTTTCGCACGCGTTTGCTCTCGGCATAGAACGAGCGGCCCATCTCAGTCAGGCCGGCGTCATCGAGGCTGATTTCGCGCGGCGGCTCAATGCCGCAGAGCGAAGCCGCGAAGGTGACCACATCCTGCGGCGGCGCGGGCTCGTTGTCGGTGACATTGTAGATCGCGCCCGGCCGCGGCCGGTCGAGCGACGCGTCGACCGCGCGCGCGATGTCCTCGACGTGAATGCGGTTGAACACCTGTCCGGGCTTGACGATCCGGCGTGCGGTTCCCCGCGCCAGTTGCACGAGCTGGCTCTGGCCGGGACCGTAGATGCCCGCGAGCCGGAAAATCTGGACGGCGATGTTGTTCGCGGGGCCAAAGGCAAGCCACGCCTGTTCGGCGGCGGCGCGCTCAATCGAGCGCGCACTGGTCGGCGTCGCGGGCGTTTGTTCATCGACCCATGCCCCGCCGTGGTCCCCGTAAACGCCGATGGTTGAGAGATAGCCGATCCAGCGCAGGTTCGGCGCGGCGGCGATTTGTCTGGCGTAAGCGGCAAGCACGGGATCTCCGCCGGTGCCCGGCGGAACGGAAATCAGCAGCGCTTCGCTCCCCGCTAGATCGGCATCGATGGCGCCGTCGCGGCCGTCCGGTCCAAACACCCGCGCGGGAATGCCTGCGGCGGACAGGGCCTGCGCCTTGTCGTGTGACCGCACCGTCCCGGTTACGATGTCGCCACGCGCGAGGCGGCGTTCGGCGATGGTTCTGCCGCTGAAGCCGAGGCCGAAGATAAACAGATTCACGAAAAGCCCTGTTCAAGAGAGGCGATGCGACGTACCTATCGGCTCAGACACCGGTTTTCAATGACGGAGCCCGCAGTTGGGCGATTACGATCCGCTCCGCGAGTATCTCTCGCGGCAGACCAAGACTGAACTCGTGCTGAGCTTTGAGGAGATCGAAGATCTGCTGGGGTTCGCGCTGCCGCGCGCGTCGCAGCGGGCGTCATGGTGGGAGAAGGAGCGCAACCCCGAAAACGCGCGCCCGCAACGGGACGCGATCCGTGACGGAGGTTATGAGGCGACCCGGCTCGCGGATGGAAAGGGCGTGCGTTTTCGCAAGCTTTCCGCCGGCCGGTTCAGGGGCTGAATCCGCAGGCTGCGAATATTCCTTGTGCGCCGCAAAATCTTTTGCATGTCCCGCACGGAGCCGATGCGAAAGTTCAATGCCCCGCGCAAACCCGATCCAGCTATAAAGGCCTTTCAAACAAGAAATAACTGGGAGCGCAATATGACATCGAAGTTTTGGGCCGCAGCGGTCGCGGCGTTCAGCCTCACAACGGCACTGCCGGCCTTCGCGCAGCAGGGCGTCAAGATCGGCATTCTCAACGATCAGTCCGGCGTCTATGCCGACTACGGCGGCAAGTGGTCCTTTGAAGCAGCCAAGATGGCGGTCGAGGAGTTCGGCGGCTCGGTGCTTGGCCAGAAGATTGAAGTCGTCTCCGCCGATCACCAGAACAAGCCGGACCTCGGCGTCAGCATTGCGCGCCGCTGGTATGAAGTCGAGAACGTCGACATGATCACCGAGCTGACCACGTCGTCGGTTGCGCTCGCGGTGCATGATCTCTCCAAGCAGATGAAGAAGATCGACATCGTGGTCGGCGCTGCGACCTCGCGTCTGAGCGGCGATGCCTGTCAGCCTTACGGCTTCCACTGGGCGTATGACACCCGCGCGCTCGCATACGGCACCGGCGGAGCGCTGGTGAAGGCCGGCGGCGACACATGGTTCTTCATGACCGCGGACTATGCGTTCGGCCATGCGCTGGAAAAGGACACCGGCGACTTCGTCACCCAGCAGGGCGGCAAGGTCGTGGGCGCGGTCCGCATTCCCCTGAATACCGCCGACTTCTCATCGTTCCTGCTGCAGGCGCAAAGCTCGAAAGCGAAGATCATCGGGCTCGCCAATGCCGGTCTCGACACCACGAACTCGATCAAGCAGGCGGCTGAATTCGGTATCGTCAAGGGCGGCCAGAAACTCGCCGGACTGCTGCTCACGGCGGCAGAAGTCCACGGCCTCGGTCTGGAAGCCGCGCAGGGCCTGGTGCTGACCGAAGGCTATTACTGGGATCGCGACGCGCGCTCGCGCAATTTCGGAGAGAAGTTCTTCAAGCGCACCGGCCGGATGCCGAACATGATTCAGGCTGGCACCTACTCTGCGACCTTGCAGTACCTGAAGGCCGTCAAGGCGGCGGGCACCAAGGACACCGAAGCGGTGGCCAAGAAGCTGAAGGAACTGCCGGTCGATGACGACTTTGCGCAGGGCGGCAAGGTGCTCGAAAACGGCCGTATGGTTCACGACCTCTACCTGTTCGAGGTCAAGAAGCCGTCCGAGTCGAAGAAGCCCTGGGACTACTACAAGGAGCTGGCGGTGGTGCCGGGCGACAAGGCGTTCCCCACGGCGAAGGAAAGCGGCTGTCCGCTGACCAAGTAAGACGACCACGATATCCGGTCCGGCTTGTTGCCGGACCGGATACGATCCTTCAATTGGCGATATTTGAAGCTGTTTTCCTTAAGCCTTTTCGCGGCGGTCGCCTTCTTTGCCGGGCCGCCCTGCGCTAAAGAGAGAGAATGATCCGCGCCCTCTGCATTCTTGTCCTGCTCGGTGTGCCTGCGGCTGCGCAAACACCGCCGGAGCAAAAGCCATCGACTGAACAAAAGAATACGGTCGAGCAAAGGCCGTCCGCCGAGCCGAAGCCTGCTACGCTGTTGTGTGTCTACAACAACAGAAAATACAGCGAGGGTGCGAACGTCTGTGTGCAGAAGGCCATGATGCAGACCTGCACCATCGATGGGGCCAAGGCTGTGTGGATCAATGTCACGGACGAACACCTCAGCAGCCGCTGCACGGCGCCTGCGCCGCGCCTTTCAAAATATCAGCGGCGCGCGATCTGGAATCGCCGGAACATCGCCCGGGAAATTTCGCCGCCGACGGATAGTTCGCCGTTCTGCTTTTATACCGACGGAAAGCGGTTCTGCGAGTAGAGATCAGTTGACCTTGTAGATCGCATTGGCCCGGGTGCCGCCGCATGTCTCCTCGCGGTTGCCGGTGCACGGGGCGTTGCAGCCATCGGGCTTGCCGAATTTCCCGAAAGTGTTGCCGCAGAAGCAATAGGATGCGTCCTGCGTTCCGGCGTGGCGTCTCCGGGCTTTCGGCACGTTCTCAACCACGCGGGCGGAACCGCGGAAAAGAGCCCGGCTGTGGCAAAAAATCGGTGTTTCGCTTGAACTTTCCGCCTTCTGGCGTAGACATCGCGCGCAAGAGAGCGAAGGCAAAAGACCGGAGTTAGCTGTCCATGTCCGTCCGTATCGTCGATGTCCGCGAAATCACCAAGCCGATCTCGTCCCCGATCCGCAACGCCTACATCGACTTTACAAAGATGACGACCAGCCTCGTCGCTGTCGTCACCGATGCGGTTCGCGACGGCAAGCGTGTGGTCGGCTACGGCTTCAATTCCAACGGACGTTACGGGCAGGGCGGGCTGATCCGCGAACGTTTCGCGCCGCGGCTGCTGGAAGCCGATCCGAAGACGCTGCTGGATTCCAGCGGCGACAACATCGATCCCGACAAGGCGTGGGCGGCGCTGATGTCCAACGAGAAGCCCGGCGGCCACGGCGAGCGTTCGGTCGCGGTCGGCACCATCGACATGGCGATCTGGGATGCAGTGGCGAAGATCGCGGGCAAGCCGCTGTTTCGTCTGCTGGCGGAGCGCCACAATCGCAAGGCCGATCCGCGCGTGTTCGTCTATGCGGCGGGTGGCTACTACTATCCCGGCAAGGATTTATCGGCGCTACGCGGCGAGATGCGCGGCTATCTCGACCGCGGCTACAATGTCGTCAAGATGAAGATCGGCGGTGCATCGATCGCGGAAGATCAGGAGCGCATCGAGGCGGTGCTGAAGGAGATCGGCAATCAGGCGCAGCTTGCGGTGGATGCCAACGGCCGCTTCGATCTGGAGACCGGCATCGCCTACGCCAAGATGCTGCGCGAGTATCCGCTGTTCTGGTACGAAGAAGTGGGCGATCCGCTGGACTTCCAGTTGCAGGCTGCGCTCGCGGAATTCTATCCCGGCCCGATGGCCACGGGCGAAAATCTGTTCAGCCATCAGGACGCGCGCAATCTCATTCGCTACGGCGGCATGCGGCCGGATCGCGACTGGCTGCAGTTCGATTGCGCGTTGTCGTACGGGCTCTGCGAATACCTGCGCACGCTCGATGTGCTGAAGACCCATGGCTGGTCGCCGTCGCGCTGCATCCCGCATGGCGGGCATCAGATGTCATTGAACATCGCAGCAGGTCTCGGCCTTGGCGGCAACGAGAGTTATCCGGATCTGTTTCAGCCTTACGGCGGCTTCCCGGATGGGGTGCGGGTCGAGAACGGCCATATCACCATGCCCGACCTGCCGGGCATCGGCTTCGAGGGCAAATCCGATCTCTACAGGGAGATGAAAGCGCTGGCGGAGTAGCGTGGGCCCGCCCCTCCGGCGAAGCCGTCACGCATTGACGTGAATGAAATCCCGCAGCAGCGGATAGATTTCGGTATTCCACTTGCGGCCGCTGAAGACGCCGTAATGGCCGACGCCGGCCTGCATGTGATGCACCTTGCGGTAGGCGCGCACGCCGGTACAGAGATCCTGCGCCGCCAGCGTCTGCCCGATCGAGCAGATGTCGTCCTTCTCGCCTTCCACCGTCATCAGGCCCATCTTCTTGATGGAGGCCGGGTTCACCGCGCGCCCCTTGTAGGTGAGCTTGCCCTGCGGCAGCAGGTGTTCCTGAAAGACATCGCGGATGGTGTCGATGTAGAAATCCGCCGGCAGATCCATCACCGCGAAATACTCGTCGTAGAAGGTCTTGATGGTGTCGGCCTTCTCGACTTCACCCTTCGCCAGATGCTCCAGCAAGTCCTTGTGCGACTTGACGTGCCGTTCGAGATTCATCGACACGAAGGCGGTGACCTGAATGAAGCCGGGATAGACCTTGCGGAAGGCGCCCTTGCACTGCATCGGCACGTAGTTGATCAGATTGTCCTCGAACCACTTCAGCGGCTTCGAGGTTGCGAATTCGTTGACCTTGGTTGGCGCAATGCGCGTATCGATCGGTCCTGCCATCAAGGTGAGGCTCGCCGGGCGCGCGCGATGATTGTCCTCCGACATGATGGCGCAGGCCGCCAGCGCCGACACCGACGGCTGGCACACCGCCACCATGTGAGACTTCGGGCCGAGCTGATCCATGAAGGTGATGAGATGCTCTGTATATTCGTCGAGGCCGAACTTGCCCTGATCGAGCGGGATGTCGCGCGGATTGTGCCAGTCGGTGATGTAGACATCGTGATCCTGCAACAGTGTCTGCACCGTGCCGCGCAGCAGCGTCGCGAAATGACCCGACATCGGCGCGACCAGCAGAACCTTCGGCTGGTCCGGCGCGCCGTCCTTCTTGAAATGCAGCAGCGAGCCGAACGGCGTCGCGAACGGGATTTCCTCGATCACCGGCCATTCCCGGTTGCCGACCGCCACCGGCTTGATGTCGTATTCCGGCCGCTTGTAGGTCAGCGAGCTGCGCGACATCAGTTCGAGCGTGGCGGCGAGGCGGCCGAACACCTTGTCCGAAAAACCCTCGGGGAGCATTTTCAGATAGGACAGCGCTGTTGAAGCCCCGTTTCGCCACGGGGCCGTCATGTCCATGGTGTTCTGATAGGTCTGGTACATCATTGGAGACATCCGGCACATTCCCTTGCTTTGTGCCATGCAAACTTGACGCCAGAGCCCCGTCAATCGGCCATTCGGACTGGCATGTCGTTTGCTGTGTGTAAAAGGAGCAAGCGCTTAAACAACAGGCAGGCGCGGGCATGACCGGGCGGAAAAGTGCGATCCGCCTCTTTGATGTGCAGGCGTTAGGAGAGCGACCATGGCCAAGGCCACGTTGACCATCAGCAGCAAGAACTACTCCTCATGGTCGCTGCGCGGCTGGCTGCTGACCAAGTTCTCGGGGCTCGAGTTCGACGAGATCATCACGGCGGCGGACGATCCGTCGGCCCGGGCGGAAATCCTTTTGCTGTCGTCTTCGATTCTGGTGCCGTGCCTGCGTCATGAGGGGGCGGTGGTCTGGGACACGCTGGCGATCGGCGAATATCTCAACGATCTCATGCCGGAAGCGGGTTTATTGCCGTCGGAACGCATTCCGCGGGCGCATTGCCGGTCGATCTGCGGCGAGATCCATTCGGGCTTCACGGCGCTGCGCTCGTCGCTGCCGGTCAACATCAAGGGGCACTTTCCCGGCTTCAAGATCTGGTCGCGGGCGCAGGCGGACATCGATCGGGTCTGCGCGATCTGGAGCGACTGTCTGGAAAAATCCGGCGGCCCGTTCCTGTTCGGGCATCGGTCGATGGCGGACGCCATGTATGCACCGGTTGTCACGCGCTTCCTGACCTACGATGTGCAGATCAGCCCGTCGCTGGCTGCTTACGCAAAACGGGTGATCGCCCTTCCTGAAATGCAGGAGTGGATTGAGGCCGCGCGGCAGGAGCCGGCGGAAATCGAAGAGCTCGAGGTGGAATATTAGGCAAAGGCCCCGCGCAACTGCCTGATCGCTGGGCCGGTTGCGGCCGCGCGTGCCTGCCTGAACGGGCGCTTTTCTGGGATGCCAGAGGCGGCGCGTTGCGCGACCGCCAGGCCCCAGATCGCCGCCAGGCCGAATCCCGCACGGACTCAGCCACATCCTTGATTGCGCAAAACTTCCTCACGCTGTGACCGCTCGCGATGCGGGCGCTGGCGTGGAATTCGCATGATGCATTGCAGAAGCAACTGCGCCGGCGCACGTCGCCCGGATTGGAGGATGCTATGAATGTACATGCTGCGGTCGGTTCAAAACCGTCTGGTCTCACGCGCCCGAACGGTGCCCCCATTCGTCTGAACACCCAGAGCTTCGTCGCCATCGATCGCCACAAGGATACGACATACGAGGCGACGTATCGGCCGCAGGCGCTCTACAGCCGCGCGGACGAAGGCTTCCATGCGAACAACGAAGCCTTCCTGCTCCATGAGGTCGCGACAAACCTGCCGATCTATCTCCCGGATACAGGCCCCACCGATTTCCATCTTCATCTTCCGCCGGGCGGCTTCCAGCTCGTGCTGGTCACGTCGGGCATGTTCACCTTCGATTACGACGGACGCTTCTACAACGTTGGCCCCGGCGCGGTGATGCTGCAAAGTGCGATCGTGCATCGTCAGCTCTTTTACACATGGTCGGGGTTGTCGACGGAGGAGAATCTGAAGACGCCGCAGACCGTGGCGCCCGATCCGATTTCGATGGGCTACTCCGGAAAATTTCTCGAAGCCTTCATTACCGATCCCACGACATTTCCCAATCCAACCATCGTGGGCCCGGATCAGATCAATGAAGATGAAACGCCGCGTGTGGCGTGGAGCCATCCGCTGCATGATCGCCCGGCCGATGCCGGCTTCTGGCTTCAGGACCCATTGGCGCTGGATGCGCTGTTCAAGCCGCTGGCGGCTGGCTCATCCGACAGTCTCATCAAGTCGGCCATGCCTGTTTATGTGCGCGATATCGGAATCGAGATTCCGAGCGGTCATCTTGTCACCGGCCACATCGTCGCAACCGATCCGCGCGGCCACTCGCTCCTGCCCAAGAGTACGTCCGCAACAGCGGACGCAGCCTCTCTCGCGAAGGGCGAGGTCGTGATCTATCGCGTCATTCGCGGCACGGCCGAATTCAAGGACAGTGCGGGCAAGACTTTCGAGCTTGCGGCCGGCGATGTGGTGACTGCGAGCAAGAACACGATCTCCCTCGTCGGTGTCGGCGAAAATACGCAAGTCCTGCGGCTTGGCCTTCTCAAGGGGATGGACAGTCTTCGCAGTTGGACGCCGACGCAGCGTGACGAGATTGATGGTCTGGCCGGTCAAATCATCACGGGCAGGGATGTCCGTCCTCTCCGCACCGAAGGCCAGCCGGTCGGTTATCTATACAAGTAGGCCGTTGGCTGAACGCGTCACTCGCCAACGCCAGGCCTGTGCGTGTGATGCACACGAAACTGCAACAAACACGGAGCGTCGTCCCGTAGCGTTCTGTACATTGCGTGCTTAAGTGTTTCCGGCTGATAAACCGGGGAACACAGATGCCGACACGTGCGCGCGTTGACGAATTCATTGCAGTGGTCGAGAGCGGCGATCACGCCGGCGCCATCGAGCGCTATTACACCGACGATGCCAGCATGCAGGAGAACACCGCGCCGCCGCGGGTCGGCCGCGACGGGCTGGTGGCGCATGAGCGCGGCATCCTTGCGCAAATGAAAGAGGTCCACTCCAGGGCACTGGTGTCGGTGGTGGAGGGCGATAACGTCATGATCCATTGGAACTTCGATCTTGTTGGTCTCGATGGCAAAACTCGCCACGTCGATGAAATCGCCATGCAGGAATGGCGCGGCGACAGGATTTTCCGCGAGCGGTTCTTCTACAACGCGGCGAAGGCATAAGCCCCACGCGTGACATGACCGGCTGTCATGCGGGCGATGACGATGTCTCGCTTGACGCCGCGATCCGCATCCTGACAGATGACGTCATTGCTGCCGGAATCGGCAGAAAAGAAGAGCGCCAAGCTCCTTCAGGGAACGCCGGACTATGAATGCACCCCACGCGGGTCCCGCCGCCGACGGGAAGATCGTCGACGAGTCATCGATCCGCTATGAGGGCTGGCCGGTCGTCGGGGTCTGCTTCCTTGTCGCGACATTCGCCTGGGCTGCCGGTTTTTATGGTCAGGGCGTCTACCTTGCCGAACTGCAACGCCTTCATGGATGGCCGGCTTCACTGATCTCGACGGCGACCACCTGTTACTATCTGTTCAGCGCGGTTCTGGTCGTGTTCGTCAGCGAGGCGATCCGCACGCTCGGACCGCGCCGTCTTCTCATCGGCGGCATTGTGACCATCGCGGCAGGCACCGTGATGGTCGGGCAGATCACATCGCCTTGGCAATTATACGTTGCCTATGCGCTGATCGCGTTCGGCTGGGCGGGGACCAGCCTCGCTGCGATCAACAACACATTGGGGCTGTGGTTCGACAAGAAGCGCGGCATGGCGATCAGCCTTGCCCTGAATGGCGCAAGCTGTGGCGGTGTGATTGGCGTGCCGCTGCTGGTCGGCGCCATCGGCAAATTCGGCTTCCCTGCAACGTCGATCGGCGCAGCGCTGGTCATCATGGCGCTGGCGATCCCCGCCATCCTGATCTGGGTGGGCCGGCCGCCGAAGCGCGCGCTGCCCCCGGCCGATGTGTTTGCCGCCGAGCCCGCGCCGGCCGTGCGCTCGATCGCGGAGATACGACATGCTGCCTTCGGCAGCCTCTCGTTCTGGACCATCACGGTGCCGTTCTCGCTGCTGCTGGTCGCGCAGGTCGGCTTCATTGTGCATCAGATTTCGTTTCTCGATCCGATCATGGGCCGCGAACGCGCCAGCATCGCAGTAGCGCTGATGACCGCGATGGCGGTGATCGGGCGGGTCCTGTTCGGTCTTGTTGTCGATCGCATGGATCAGCGCAAGGCTGCGGCGGCCTCGGCGGTCAGTCAGGCGCTCGCACTGATCGTGATGATCAATACCCGGAACGAAGCTGCGCTGTTCACGGCCAGCGCGGTGTTCGGCTTCTCGGTCGGCAACATGATCACGCTGCCGTCGATCATCGTACAGCGGGAGTTCAGCGCAGTCGCCTTCGGCGTGCTGGTCAGCCTGGTGACGGCAATCTGCCAGTTCACCTATGCGTTCGGTCCGGGAATGATAGGGCTGCTCCGCGATGCGTTCGGCAGCTACACCGTGCCGTTTTATGCCTGTGCGTCGCTGCAACTGATTGCTGCGGCGATTGTGCTGGTTCGCGCAAAAGCGCCGAAGGCGATTTGATCAGCCCTCGCGCTCGCGCAGCAACGCCTCGACGTCGAGGCGGCGCGTGAACATCGCCAGCGTTCCGTCCGGGTGTCGTGGCCACTCGGCCTCGGGCCTGTCGCGGTAAAGCTCGACGCCGTTCTCGTCAGGATCGCGCAGATAAAGCGCCTCGCTGACGCCGTGATCGCTTGCGCCGTCCAGCGTAATGCCGGCGGACAGCACCCGGTGCAGCGCATCGGCCAGCGCCGCGCGTGTCGGATAGAGGATCGCGGTGTGAAACAAGCCGGTGGTGCCTTCCGGCGGTGGGCTTCCGCCCTTGCTGTGCCAGGTATTGAGGCCGATGTGGTGGTGATAGCCGCCCGCGGAAATGAACGCGGCCTGATCGCCGTAGCGCTGCATCAGTTCGAACCCGAGCACGTCCTGGTAAAAGCCGAGCGCGCGGTCGAGGTCCGCGACCTTCAGGTGCACATGGCCGATCCGCGTGCCTGCCGCAATCGGTTTGAAAGACTTTGATACCGCCTTGGTTTCTCCGGACATCCAGGTCTCTCCGATTGTATCGATGCGCTGCTCTTATCGATGTATGAGTGCCTTCCTCATGGTACAAGATCGGAGGTCTCGCCCTCGGGCAATTCGACCTGAAAGGTGTTGAGCGTCATCGACACCAGCGCGTAGTAGCCGAGCAGGCCAACCAGTTCGACCACGCCGGTTTCGCCGAGCATTTCGATGGCTTCCGTGTAAAGCAGCTTTGGCACGTTGTGATTTTCGTGCAGCGATTCGCTGAATTCGTAGACGAGCTGTGCCTTCCGGTCGTTGAAATCCGGAACGTGACGATGATTGATGGCGGCGATGATGTTCGGATCGAGTCCCGCCGCGAGCGCCATCTTCTTGTGCGCATACCATTCGTACTGCGCGTTCCAGTGCCGTGCGGTCACGAGGATGGCCAGCTCGGACAGACGCGGCCCGAGTGTGGTGTCGTAACGCAGGAACGCGCCGAGCCGGCTGGCGTGCCGCGCGACTTCAGGCGCGTAGATCCATGCGCGCAGCGGCGGCGTGACGGTGCCGCGTTTGCCTGAAACCGATTCTTCAAAGATGCTTTTTTGATCGTCGCTCATTTCGCTAGGCGAAAGCGTTTTCAGGCGCATGGCGGCTCCTCTGTTTTAAACGCGGCAGCGCACAGGTATGGGCGGGGCTGCCGTGCATGGCTACCATATCGTACCGAGTGAGGCTTTCGCGCCGGCGAGATATTGAAATCCGCCAAGCGGACAGTACAGTCCGGCCCGGAAAATAAACAAAGCCGCGCCCATTGCGCCGCGGCCCATCAGCCCGAGGAACGATCGAATGGCCGATATGGAAAAATTCCGCAGCGAAACGCGGGCCTGGCTGGAAGCGAATTGTCCGCCCGAGATGCGCAAGCCGGTGACGGGCGAAGCCGACGTGTTCTGGGGCGGCCGCAACACCACGTTCTCATCGGAGCCGCAGCGCCTCTGGTTCGAGCGGATGCGCGACAAGGGCTGGACCGTGCCGGACTGGCCCAGGGAGTATGGTGGCGGCGGTCTCAATGCGGAGGAAACGAAAATCCTGCGTCAGGAAATGTCGGCGATCGGCGCGCGGCTTCCGCTGTCGAGCTTCGGCATCTGGATGCTTGGACCTGCGCTGCTGAAATACGGCACCGATGCGCAGAAGCGCGAGCATCTGCCGAAGATCGCCGCGGGTCTGATCCGCTGGTGCCAGGGTTACTCTGAGCCGAACGCGGGTTCGGATCTGGCATCGTTGCAGACACGCGCCGACGTCGACGGCGACGACTACATCATCAACGGCCAGAAGATCTGGACCTCGATGGCGAATTTCGCCGACTGGATTTTCTGTCTGGTGCGGACCGACTTCAGCGCCAAGAAGCATGACGGCATCAGCTTCATCCTGTTCGACATGACCTCGAAGGGCGTCTCGACCAAGCCGATCCTTCTGATCTCGGGCAAGTCGCCGTTCTGCGAAACCTTCTTCGACAACGTCCGCGTGCCGCGTTCGCATGTGGTCGGCACCGTCAATCGCGGCTGGGACGTCGCGAAATATCTGCTCCAGCACGAGCGCTCCATGATCAGCGAAGTGGGCGAGCGCCGCGGCGCCCGGCCCTTGGGTCAGGTGGCGGCGAATTCCATCGGCGTCGACGAGCGCGGCCAACTGGACGATCCCATGCTGCGCAGTCAGATCGCGGCGTTCGATATCGACGAGGCCGCGATGGCCTGCGCCGCCGAGCGCGCGGTCGATCTTGCGAAAGCAGGGCAGGGCCATCCGGCCTACTCATCGGCGCTGAAGTATTACGGCACCGAGTTGAACAAGCGCAGGTACGAGATCCTGATGTCGGCCGGCGGCGTCGATGCGCTGGAATGGGAAAGCGAACGCTCCCGCGAGGGACTTACGGCGCGGACCTGGCTGCGCACCAAGGCGAACTCGATCGAGGGCGGCACCAGCGAGGTGATGCTCGGCATCGTCGCCAAGCGCATTCTCGATCTGCCCGGCGCCTAAAACACTTCGTCATTGCGAGCGAAGCGAAGCAATCCATCCTTGAGCAAAGCGGGATTGCTTCGTCGCTTCGCTCCTCGCAATGACAGTCTGCTTCAACTCAGGTTTATCTGTATCGATTGGAACACCTATGGCTCTCGTCCTCAACGAAGAACAGTCAATGCTGCGTGACAGCGCGCGCGGTCTCATCAGCGACAAGGCGCCGGTGGCGCATCTGCGCAAGCTGCGCGACACCAGGGACGAAACCGGTTTCTCGCGCGAGTTGTGGAAGACATTCGCGGAGATGGGTTTCGCGGGTCTGCTGGTGCCGGAAGAATTCGGCGGCAGCGGGCTTGGCTATGTCGAGGCCGGCGTGGTGATGGAAGAAATCGGCCATACACTGATGCCGTCGCCGTTTCTGTCGACCGGTGTCGTCGCCGCGGCCGCGTTGACGCGCGGCGGCAACGGTGCGCAGAAGTCGGAATACCTGACGAAGATTGCCAAGGGTGAGCTGATTGCCTCGCTCGCAGTGGACGAGGGCGCCAAGCATCGTCCTTCCAAGACGGCGATGAAGGCCGTGCGCTCCGGCAATGGCTTCAAGCTCAAGGGCGCGAAAGCCTTCGTGGTTGACGGCCACGCCTCCGATTTGCTGATCGTCGCGGCCCGCACCGCGGGCGAGAGCGGCGATCGCGAGGGATTGACGTTATTTCTGGTCAATCCCAGGAGCAAAGGCATCGAGATCGAGCGCACCGCGATGGTCGATGCGCACAACGCCGCGCGCATCGTGTTCAACGATGCCGAGGTGACGGCGGACGGCGTGCTCGGTGAGGTCGATCAGGGCGGCGTGCTGCTCGAAGGCATTCTCAATGTTGGCCGCGCCGCCGTGGCGTCGGAAATGGTCGGCGTCAGCGAGGAAGCCTTCGCGCGCACCGTGACGTATCTCAAGGAGCGCAAGCAGTTCGGCAAGCTGATCGGTGAATTCCAGGCGCTGCAGCATCGTGCCGCGCATCTCTACACCGAGATCGAAATCACCAAGGCCGCCGTGATGAAGGCGTTGCAGACACTGGATAGCGATTTCGATGCGGCGGGTGCTGCGGTGGCCGTCGCCAAGGCGAAAGCCGGGACGACCGCGACCCTGGCCGTTCAGGAGGCCGTGCAGATGCATGGCGGCGTCGGCATGACGGACGCCTTCGACATCGGCTTCTTCATGAAGCGTGCGCGTGTATGTCAGGAGCTTTTCGGCGACAGTGCCTATCACGCCGAGCAACTGGCGCGGATGAAGGGTTACTGAGCAGGCCGCTCAAAGAAAATGGCCGGGACAAACCCGGCCATCACAACCTATCTCAAGGAGAGTGCGCGTTACCGGATCGGCGGCGCGTACTGGATACCGCCGGCGTTCCAGAGCTGGTTAAGGCCGCGCGGAATCTTGAGCTTCGATCCCTCGCCGACGTTGCGGTCATAGACCTCGCCATAGTTGCCGACGTGGCGGATGATGCGCGCGGCCCAATCCTTCGTCAGATCCATTTCCTCACCGTAGGCGCCTTCGGTGCCGAGCAGACGCATGATGTCGGGCTTCTTTGACTTCAGTGCATCGTCGATGTTCTTGGACGTGACGCCGAGCTCTTCGGCGTTCAGCATGGCGTAGATCGTCCACTTCACGATCAGCAGCCACTCGTCGTCACGCTGGCGGACCACCGGCGCCAGCGGCTCCTTGGAGATCACGTCCGGCAGGATGGCGTGTTCGGCCGGCTTGGTCAGGCGCAGCCGCAGCGCATAGAGCTGCGAGACGTCGGTGGTGAGCACGTCGCACTGGCCGGAATCATAGGCCTTGAGAACATCGTCCAGGGTCGGGAAATTCAGTTCCTGATACTTGATGTTGTTGGCGCGGAAATAGTCCGCGAGATTGAGCTGGGTCGTGGTGCCGGCCTGGACGCAGACCTTGCTGCCGTCAAGTTCGAGGCCGGAGGCGATGTTGCGCGACTGGCGCACCATGAAGCCTTCACCGTCGTAATAGGCGACGGCTGCGAAGTTGAGGCCGTACTCGGTTTCGCGCGACATGCTCCAGGTGGAGTTGCGCGAGAGGATGTCGACCTTTCGATTGCGCAATTCCTTGAAACGCTCGCTCGCGTCGAGAGGGATGAACTTCACCTTGTTCGGATCGTTGAAGATCGCGGCGGCGACGGCGCGGCAGATATCGACGTCGAAGCCGGACCAGTTGCCTTTATCGTCGGGGATCGAGAAGCCCGGCAGTCCGGTGTTGACGCCGCAGAGCACGGCATCGCGTTTCACGGTCCGCTTCAATGTCCGCGTGTCGTATCGCTCGTACGCGATCGCGGCAGCGGCGACGGCAACCGCGATGACAACTCCGAGCGTGAGACCGGAGGCAAAGGTGCGCGGAAAAAGGGACATGTATGAATCTCGCTTCCAAGTATGCGTGCGAAAAGGAAAGAGCGTTATCGGGGGATCAGATTTCGGGCCGCTGGCGGATGATGACCTTGGTGCCAACGGGGATGCGGTCGTAGAGGTCGGTCACGTCGGCATTGACCAGGCGGAAGCATCCCGACGACACGGCGCTGCCGATGGTCTGCGGCTGGTTGGTGCCGTGAATGCGATAAACCGTGGCGCCGAGATAAAGCGCGCGCGCGCCCATCGGGTTGCCCGGTCCGCCTGCCATGAAACGCGGCAGGTAAGGCTGACGGGCGATCATTTCCGGCGGCGGCGTCCAGTCCGGCCACTCCTGCTTGCGGGAGATCTTCTGCAATCCCTGCCACTGGAATCCTTCGCGGCCGACGCCGATGCCGTAGCGAAGCGCGCGGCCGTTGCCCTGCACCAGGTAGAGGAAGCGCTCGGAGGTGCTGATGATGATGGTGCCCGGTGCTTCCGTTGTGCGGAAGAAGACCGCTGTACGCTTGAATTCCGGCGAGACTTCTTCGTCATCGGGAATGTATCCCGGCTGATCGCCGATGTTCATCTCGCGGCCCTGCGCGAAGGCGTGAGGCGCCGCGAACAACAGGCTGGCGGCGACCGCCGCCAGAGCGAGAGAGCGGATGATGTTCATGTCGAGAATCCCGCGTTAATTCGTGCCCCGCGCGCATCAAACCTTAGCCGTGCTCCGCTGGCAAGTGACACGCGCTCGAAGGCGGGCGACCATGCGCCGTAAATCCTTAAAATATATCCGAAAATCGGCGATCGTCCGCGATCAGTGCGGCGCGATCCAGAGCCGCAGGACGTAGGCGAAAGCGGCAACGGTGCCGGTCCCCAGCAGCCACAGCGCCGCGAACCACAGCAGACGCTGCGCCAGGGGGCGAGGCTGTTCGGGCGGCGAGGTCATACTCACCTTAATGATAGCCGCTGTCGGCGTGCACCTTGCCGCGGAAGACCCAGTACGCCCACGCGGTGTAGGCAAGAATGGTCGGCACGAGGATCGCGATGCCGTAGATCATGAAGTTGAGACTGTTGGCGGGCGCCGCCGCCTGCCAGATGGTGACGCTCTGCGGCACGATATAGGGATACATGCTGACACCGAGACCGGCATAGGTGATGCCGAACAGGACCAGTGAGAGAATAAACGGCCGGTAGTCTTGCCTATTGGCGAGACTCTTCAGCAGCAACAGCGTGATCGCCGCCACCGCAATCGGAATCGGCGCCGCGAAGATGATGTTCGGCCATTCGAACCAGCGCCGCCAGTAGTCAGCCTGAAGGAACGGCGTCGCCGCGCTGACGGCGACGATGGCAATGATCGTCGCGAGCAGCAGAATCCGGCTCAGGCGATAGGCATGGTCGCGCAGCTCACCCGCGGTTTTCATAAGCAGCCACGTCGCGCCGAGAAGGCCATAGCCGGCGACGACCGCACAGCCCGTCAAAATGCTGAAGGGCGTCAGCCAATCCCACCAGCCGCCTGCGTAATGACGCCCTTCGACATGGACGCCTTGCAGGATCGCACCGAGCGCGATGCCCTGCGCCATCGCCGCGACCAGCGAGCCGCCGGCAAAGGCGATGTCCCAGCGGTTGCGCTCGCTCTGGGTGCGCCAGCGGAATTCAAAGGCGACGCCCCGAAATACAAGCCCGATCAGCATGGCGATGATCGGGGTATAGAGCGCCGGCATCAGGATCGCGTAGGCCAGCGGAAATGCGGCCATCAGGCCGCCGCCGCCAAGCACCAGCCATGTCTCGTTGCCATCCCACACCGGAGCGACCGTATTCATGATGACGTTGCGGTCTTCCGTTTTCGGGAAGAAAGGAAACAGCATGCCGAGGCCGAGATCGAAGCCATCCATCACGATGTACATGAAGACGGCAAAGGCGATGATGAAGGCCCAGAGTGTTGCGATGTCGAATGTGAACCCGGCCATGGCGTTCACCCCTGGCCTGCGTGAGCGGCCTGCGCGGGCGTAATGCCCGCGGCGCGGGCGGGCGTGTCCGCGCGGGGACCTTCTTCGCCATGATGCGGCGGCTCATGCATCAGTCGCAGAATGTAGAACACACCCATGCCGAACACGATGAAGTAAACCACAATGAAGGCGATCAGCGAGGTCGCAACCGCAGGCGCGTCCAGCGGCGATGCCGAATCCACTGTACGGAGCAGGCCGTAAACCGTGAACGGCTGTCGCCCGGCTTCTGTCGTCACCCAGCCGGCCAGGACAGCAATGAATCCCGCCGGGCCCATGGCGAGCGCGTAGCGATGCAGCCAGCGCGACTCGTAAAGGATGCCGCGCCAGCGCGCGTAGAGACTGAACAGACCGACGCCCAGCATCAGAAATCCGATTCCGACCATGGTGCGGAACGACCAGAACACCAGTCCGACCTTGGGCCAGTTCTCGCGCGGCACGGTGTCGAGGCCCTTCAGCGGCGCATCGAGCGAATGCTTGAGGATTAGCGACGAGGCCTTCGGGATTTCGATCGCATATTTCACCTTCGCTTCGTCCTGATCGGGAATCCCGAACAGGATCAGCGGCGCGCCGTTCGGATGGCTCTGGAAGTGTCCTTCCATCGCCATCACCTTCACCGGCTGATGCTCGAGCGTGTTGAGGCCGTGCTGGTCGCCGGCGAGAATCTGGATCGGGGCCACCAGCGCGGCCATCCACATCGCCATCGAGAACATCACACGGGCTCCCTCGAGCCGCGTATTCTTCAAAAGATGATAGGCGCCGACGCCGCCGACCACGAAGGCGGTGGTGAGATATGCCGCCAGCACCATATGGACGAGGCGATAGGGGAAGGACGGATTGAAGATCACCTTCCACCAGTCGGCGGCGACGAACTGTCCCTGCGAGTTCATCGCAAAGCCGGTCGGCGTCTGCATCCACGAGTTGGCCGACAGGATCCAGAACGCGGAGATCAGCGTGCCGATGGCCACCATCATGGTCGCGAAGAAATGCAGCCTGTGGCCGACCCGTTTGAGCCCGAACAGCATGACGCCCAGAAAGCCTGCTTCCAGGAAGAACGCGGTCAGCACCTCGTAGGCCATCAGCGGACCGATGATCGGGCCAGTCTTGTCCGCGAACACCGACCAGTTGGTGCCGAACTGGTAGGACATCACGATGCCCGAGACGACGCCCATGCCGAAGGCGACGGCGAAAATTTTCAGCCAGTAATTGAAAAGGTTGATGAAGACTTCGCGGCCGGTCCATAGCCACAGCGCTTCAAGGACCGCGAGATAGCTTGCAAGGCCGATGGAGAAGGCCGGAAACACGATGTGAAAGCTCATCGTGAACGAAAACTGCAAGCGCGCCAGAGTGATGGCGTCGAAACCCTCGAACATCGCGGACCTCCGGTATGCTCAATCCGGAAGTTCTATAGCATGTGCACCGCGATGTTGATAACAGCCGCGGTGCACAAAGTTGCATGGCTCAGGCGCAATCGCGCCTGCGGCATTTAGCTGCTGGCGTTCAGCAGCTTGCCGACGGTGCGGTCGATCTCATCGTAGGCGCCTTCACCGGCGTGGCTGTAGACGATCCGGCCGGACTGATCGACGATGTACTGTGCCGGCCAGTATTGATTGCGGTAGGCATTCCATGTCGCGGACTTGTTGTCCTGTGCGACCGGATAGGTGATGCCGTGCCGTTTCAGTGCCGCCTGGACGTTGTTCGACGAATGCTCGAACGGAAATTCCGGCGTGTGGATGCCGACGATGACGAAGCCCTTGTCCTTGTACTTGGAATAGAGCTGCGTGACGTGCGGCAGGGTGTTGACGCAGTTGACGCAGCCATAGGTCCAGAAATTCACCAGCACGACCTTGCCGCGCAGGCTCGCGAGCGTCAGCGGTTGCGAGTTGAACCAGTTGCCGAGGCCGGTGAATTCGGGCGCAGTCGTTGTGGCTTCCGCGACTTGAACAGCGCCACTGGTCGCTGCGGCTTCATCGCTGCGGCCGGGCAATGTCGAGGCCATCAGCGCGAGTGCGGCCACCGAAAGCATTCTGGTGAAATGTCGCATGGTTCTCTCCTTGAGTTACAGGCCGGTCTGGCCGTTTGGATAAAGCTGGGTCAGCCACGCCACGGCGAGCGTGTCGTATTGAAAGTAAGTGGCTGCGGCGAACGCGATCACGATCACCCCGAAGCCCTGCTGCAGGCGCGGCGCGATCCGCGCGAGGCTGCGCACGCGTGCGGTCACGGCCTGTCCGCCGTAGGCGATAACGAGCATCGGGATCGCAGCGCCGATCGCATAGGTCACCAGCAGCAGCGAGGCCCATGCGGTGTCCTTGGAGGTCGCGACGACGGTGAGGATCGACCCGAGCACAGGTCCGGCGCACGGCGTCCACACCAGCCCCAGCGTTGTGCCGAGGATGAAGCCGCCGAGCAGCCCCTGGCGATCGCGCGGCGTGGCGCTCTGCTGCGTCAGTCCGGCAAACCGGATCGAGAGCCACTCGAATGGCGCGGGCCAGATCATCAGCAGTCCGAAGATTGCAAGCAGCACGGCTGCGCCGTCACGCAGGACGCTCGGATCGAAATCGAACAGGCGCGTCAGCGCAGAGAGCGCCAGCGCAACGATGGAGAATGCGACCACGAAACCGGCGGCGATGAATGCCGGGCGGAGCGGGCTTGTCTGTCCGACCGAAGCGCCGAGAAGGATCGGCAGCACCGGCAATGTGCAGGGCGCCGCGATGGTGATGACGCCGGCAAGCGCCGCGAGAAGAAGATTGAGCACGATGAGATCCGCCGAAAGTCGAAGCCGCCGCATGATGGCGCGGCCGCAAAAGATGGGTTCGGGGGAGTCTTCGGGGAGGCGGCCGGGGATGTTACCGGCGGCCGGCGTCACGTGTTCGTGACATCAGCGATCGAGGCAATCACGCCACGGAGGATGCCTCAGTGCACGGAAAACCGCATCGGCAGGGTGAAGCTCAGCGAGGTTTCCCTGATTTCCGGCGGGAACGACGGCAGCGGCTGGGCGCGGCGGATCATCGCCATGGTCTCGGCATCCAGCGCCGCCGAGCCGGACGATCTGGCCAGCCGCGCGCTCAGCACGCTGCCGGTCCGGCTGACGGTGAAGCTCAGCATCGCGACGCCCTGCTCGCCGGCGGCCTTGGCGGCCGACGGATACTGCTTGTAGCGCTGGAGATGCGCCGAGAGGATGCCGTTGTAACTCGCGCGCGCGGCCTGCGCGGCGCGCGGCGTCGCTGTGGTCTGCGGCGCGGGATTCTCGGTCGGCTTCTTCGGCTTCTCGACGACGGGCTTCGGCTTCTGCTTCACCGGTTCGGGTTTGGGCTTTGGCTTCTCCGGAGGGGCAACGATCTCCGCCTTCTCCTGCAACGGCGTCGGTGCGATCTGTTCCTCGACAACGTCCGGCTGCTTTTCGGGTTCGGGGGCGGGAGGTTCGGCCTCCTGCATCTGCGGACCGGGTGCGATGTCCTGTTGTACGGGATCGGGCGTTTGCGGCGCGGATTCCAGATCGAGCATGATCGGCTCGGACGCCGTGCCGATCGCATCCGGCATCGACGGCGTGTACAGAACAAACCCCGCGATCAGCGCTGCATGCGTCGCCACCACCAGCGCCGCCGCGAGACCCCAGCGGCGGACGTCGGATATGTCGGGTGGTCCGTGCAGGACGAGTGTGTTCATTGCAGCGCGGCTCTCTGCCGTTAGTTTCTTGCGTCGAGCCCGACGAGCGCGACCTTGAGATAGCCCGCGTTGCGCAGCAGGTTCATCACGTCCATCAGCTCGCCGTACGGCACGCTTTTGTCGGCGCGCAGATAAACCGGATCGGCTTTCTTGCCGCTGGTGGCAGCGTCGAGCGCCCCGATCAGCGTCGTGCGCGGAACGATGTCCTCGCCGACCGCAACCGACAAATCGGGCTTCACGGTGATGAAGACCGGCTTGTCGGGCCGCGGCGGCGGCGTCGCCGTCGAGGCCGGCAGTTCGACGCCGAGGTCGACGGTCGCCAGCGGTGCGGCCACCATGAAGATGATGAGAAGGACCAGCATCACGTCGATGAACGGCGTGACGTTGATTTCATGGGATTCAGTCAGATCGTCATCTGCACCGGCGACTTTTCCACCCAGACGAGCGCCCATGATTTTACTCCGCCGCGCGCGCAATGCGCAGGGAACGGCGGCCCTGATCGCGGCTGATGAGCAACATCACCTGCGCGGTCGCATCGCCGAGCAGCGCGCGATAGGCGGTGATCATGCGGACCAGATGGTTGTAGATCACAACCGCGGGGATCGCGGCGATCAGGCCCATCGCGGTCGCAAGCAGCGCTTCGGCGATGCCGGGCGCGACCACGGCAAGATTGGTGGTGTGTGCTTCGGAAATGCCGATGAACGAATTCATGATGCCCCACACCGTGCCGAACAGGCCGACGAACGGTGCGGTTGCGCCGATGGTGGCGAGCACGCCGGTACCGCGCGAAATCCGCCGCGACATCGCCGCCTCGACGCGGCTGAGCCGCAGTTCGACACGCTCCTTGAAACCCTCGTCGTTGACCGTGTCCGACAGTGCTGCTTCCGCCGCGGCTGATTGCACAAGCCGGGACACAGCGTCCTTGCCGTTGCGGGCGTCACGCTCGGCTTCCATGAGGGAGATGTCATTGCCGAGAACCTTGATGCGTTTTTTCGCGCGCCGGGTCTCGTGGCGGAGTTCGAGCAGTTTCGCGACGCAGATCGTCCAGGTGATCAGCGATGCGATAGCAAGACCGATCATCACGAGTTTGACGACAATGTCCGCGCCCATGAACATGCCCCACGGGGACAGGTTGTGCGGCAGCGTGGGATTTTTCGCGGTCTGTCCCACGACCGGGGTCTGGACGGCGGGAGCCTGGGCAGGCGCCGCGATCGCGGCCGGTGCGGGCGTTTGCGCCACAGGTGCTTGCGCAGCCGGGGCCTGTGCGGGCGGTGTTGGCGAAACGGGAGTTTGCGCGAAAGCCTGCGCGATCATCAGAGACGTTGCAGCGGCAAGCAAGACCAGTAATCCGGCAGCCTTCTTGGGGTTGGTCATATGCTCTCCGCTTCTTCAAATCGCGTTTGCAGCCGACATCGGGGGAACGTCGGATTGATAGCTGTTTCGCAGTTTTCGCCGTCTTGCAGTTTTGGTCCGAAGCTCTCGCCGATAAATCCGCAGTGAGGCACTGCGGCCATAGCCGTTCGCCGAGAGGCAGGATGTACCTTCAGAATAATAAAGCACTGCGATGTCCTTGTCGCCACTGGGGACCTAGATTCTGCCGAAACTGGAACGATTCCAGATCGATCGGGCCTTCAGAATCTCACATTCGTGAACAGCCGCACGCCGAGGCCGGGCTGTAAGACCTCGGCTTTCTTGAACGAAATATGGTTCCGAATCTGCTCGTTAAGCAGGTTGTCGCCGGCCAGGCCGATGGTGAGTTCGCGCGGCCCGCTGTCGGTCCTGTTGAACGTATGCGTGTAGCTCACCTCTGCCTTGAGCAGATTGTAACCGCCGGTGGGCGTCTCGTTGAGGCCCACGTCGTTTTGCGCGAAGGCGTGCAGCAGCCCGACCCGTGTGTACCATTCGGCGTTGCGCCACCACACGCCGCCGCCAGCTCGCATCGGTGCGATACGCGGCACGTTGGTTCCGTCGGCGAAAGTCGCCCGCACGATGTCGGACTGCCCGTCGACTCCGAACATGCCGTCGCCGAGCGGTGTGACGTCAAGCTGGGCAGCGATTTCGGCGCCTCGGAAGGTCGCATCGCGCTGACCGTAGGCGACCTGCGTCAGCGGGCCGGTGGCGCCGCAGGTGGCAAAGGTGTCGGTGCAGAAATTTCCGGTGACCTGCTTGAAGATGAAGTCCTTGTAGAAGGTGTAGTAGACGCTGGTCTCGAACCGCAATTGACCCTTGGCGCGCCTGAGGCCGATCTCGGCGGTCTGCGCGGTCTCGATCTTGAGATTGGGATTGCCGATCACGAACGTGCCCGATGCGCCATCGGATCCGCGCGAGAACAACTCGGGCGCCGCAGGCGCACGCTGAACGTATTGGGCATTCAGCGTCGCCACCATGTCCCATGGCAGGTTCTTCAGCAGGCCGACGCTGGTGCTTTTCGGCGTGAAGGTGCGCCGCGCAGGCTCCTCCGAAAACGTATTGGGCGGCGGCAGAAAGTCCGCCGGGAAGGTCGGCGCCAGCCCCTTGACGATATGGTTCTCGATGCGGCCCGCGCCCTGCATGCGCAGCGTGTCGGTGAGTTGAATCTGTTCGAACGCGAACACCGCCGCGGTGTTGGTATTCGTCTGCGCCAGCAGGCCGCCGAGACTGCCGTCGGTGCCGAGTTCGCGATGGCCGAACTGCGCGCCCCATGTTCCGGTCAATGCACCGATGGCGGTCGCGACCGCCGCATGGTCGAACTCGAAGCGGCCTTCGAGTTCGCGGTTCCTGATGATGTTTTTCAAGGCGTCGACGCCATTGGCGTCGAGGCCGAGTTCGTTGTGCTTGTAGTTGCTGGCGCCGAAGGTGAAACGAAACGCATCGATGCCGTCAGTCGGCGCGCGCCACTCGCCCTTGCTGGTCCATTTGGTCTGTTCCATGTCGATGCGCGAATTCTGCTGTGCATCGGCCACGCCGGGGATGTGGTAGAGACTGGTGATGTGCTGGATCGCGGTGCCGATATAGCCGCCATCGAACATGTAGGAGCCGCCGACCGATTGTCCCTCGGTGTTCAGCCGCGTGTTCGCCTGCACGCCGCCGGGAATCCGGTAATCGCCGGCGCGCCGGCCGTAAGCATCGGCATGGACCGCGACATTGCCGCCGCTGGCATCGAGGCTGACTGCGCCGTCGAGACCATTGTCTACAGATGACGCGCCGCCCTTGAAGCGCGCGCTGAAGCCATTCTCGACCGGCTTCTCCGGAATGCGGTTGTTGGTGGCGCTCACCACGCCGCCGATCGCCTGCGATCCGTAGCGTAGCGTCGCCGGTCCGCGGATCACCTCGACCTTGTCGGCGGCGAGCGGATCGACCGGAACGACGTGATCCTGACTGAAGTCGGATGCGTCCTGGGTGCCGATGCCGTTTTCCTGCACGCGCACGCGATAGTCGTCGAGACCGCGGATGTTCGGGCGGCTGGCGCCCGGCGCAAAGGTCGATGCCGAAACCCCCGGAAGACCGGACAGAAGATCGGCGAGCGAGGCGGCGTTGCTGCGCTGGATTTCGCGGCCGGTGATCGCGGTGGCCGACTGATAGGTGTTGTCGATGACATTGACCGGGCCGCGCTGGAGGCCGTCGGCAGACGTGTTGCCGGTGGGGGCCGGTGCGGAGACTGCGATTTCCGGCAGCACATGCTGGGCCTGACCTTGGCTGATATCGGCGGCTGTGACCGATACGCAGGCCATGCCCGCCGCGGAAACCAATGATTTCAAACGCATTTCACCCCACTCACCGCTGCTCGCAGGAAGTTGATAATGCAAGTGCGAATTATTCGCAACAAGAGATTTGCGATTGATTCTCAACAGCGCGTAACGCGGGATGGAAAGGGCAGACGGACTCCCGCAGCGCCGATGAATCCTCCGGCTCTAGGAAGTCAGTCCGTCCGGGTTAATGGGCTATTCGGCCGGTGCAGCGTCGCCGACGGGCACAGGTTTCGCTCCCGCACCGGCATTGGTGCGCTTCATCAGCGCGCGCTGACGGCGCTGCCGCAGCCAGACCAGAATGCCGGTGATGCCGAGCACAGTCGGCATGATGCCGCTCAGGAACACGACGAAACGCCAGACTTCGCCCGAATGGCTGCCTTCATGCAGCCAGCGAATCCAGGACGCGGTCCGGTCACCGGACAGCGGCTGGACGACACTCACCTCGCCGCTGCGATCGTTGATCATGATCGTCACCGGTTCGGCCTTGCCGTCCTCGTGCAGCCTGACGCGCCACGCGCCGGTTTGCGGATTCGGATAGAAGATCGCGTCGACAGCCGAGTTCGGCCGTGCGGCTGCGGTTGCGAAAATTTCGGCAGGAGAACGCGCGGTGTTGGCCATCACCTGGCCTCCCGGTCCGCCGCCGCGCTGCTGTTGCGGCGTCATTGGCGCCAACGACGACAGGAGTTCGCGTCCCTGTTGCGGCCACGCCAGATAAATTCCGGTCAACGAGATCAGCGCCAGCGGAAAGCAGATCCAGAAGCCGGTCATGTAATGGAGGTTCGAGGATGTCGCCGGGCTGCGCCGCCAGACGAAAGCGCGCGACCACTGGCCGTGCCGCGGCCACCACAGGTAAAGGCCGGTGAGCGCCAGCGTCAGCATCGCGACGCCGGTCCATCCGACAATGCTGCGTCCGTAGTCCGGGATCGTCAGGTTCTCGTGAAACACGTGCAGGAAGCCGAAGAACGTGTCGCGAAAGTTCACAATGCTGAGCACGTGCGCATCGTGACGGTCGATCGTCGCCGTCAGCCGCACCGGACGCTCGCCCTTCGCCGCGGGCCCGCGGAGCGCGATCGTCAGCGGCACCCGGTTGTCTTCGGGAAAGCTGATCGACATCGGCGTGAAGCCGTCGCCGGCAGCCTTGCGCGCATTTGCGATGGCGAGTGTCAGATCAGTCGGCTTCGATGGCGCCACCGCTCCGCTTGGCGTGCTCATGAACTCGCCGATGTCGTCGTGATAGACGAGCAGCGCGCCGGACAGCGCGACAGGCACCAGCAGAACGAACAGGCCAATGCCGAGCCACAGATGAATGTTGCGCCAGAGCCGCTTCAGGGATCCGCGCTGGTGTGTCGAAGTTGCTGTCGGCATTTAGACTGTTTCTAATTCAGTGAGTTTGGAGAGATTCTAAAAATACGTAACTGCAAGTGCGATGGTGCACTTCTGCGCTTGTTCTAGTCCCGCTGCGCGTCATGTTGCAATCGGCGAACGTATCTGAAGCGTCAGTTTGCAGATGTTCTAATTTCAAAGCCTTGCCCTGCAGGCCTGCATTTTTCAAAAGCTGGCTGGAAATCGCCGTTCGGATGAACGCGCGGCAAGTTGAGTGGTGGGGCAAGCGATGCGGAACAGGTTCAACAGGGTCATCAAACCGGTAAAAAAGCAGAAGCAGGACGTAGCGGTCTCCGCCGCGCCGCTCGCCGCCGCCGGATCGTCCGTATCGTCACCCTTCATCCGCGCTTCGGTGCGCAAACCCGGCCCCGCGATGTTTGGCCTCGCATCGGTGATGCTGGCGACCAATGCAATGGCGCAGGAAGCGCTCCCGACCATCGACGTGGAAACCGCTGGCAATGGCGGCGGCGGTGGTTATCAGGCGACCCAGTCGCAACTCTCGCGCATCCCGACCCCGCTGCGCGACACGCCGCAGACCATCAACGTGGTGCCGCAACAGGTCATGCAGGAGCAGCGCCAGACCACGATGGAAGACGCGCTGCGTACCGTTCCTGGCATTACGTTCGCCGCGGGTGAGGGCGGCCAGCAGGGCGACAGTCCGATCATCCGCGGCTTTGCTGCGCGCGGCGATCTTTTCCGTGACGGCATGCGCGATCCGGGCTGGTACACGCGCGATCTGTTCTCGGGCAATGCCGTCGAAGTGTACAAGGGACCGTCGGCGTTCGCGTTCGGCCGCGGCGCGACCGGCGGCGCCATCAACGTCGCGAGCAAGCTGCCGACGTTCGCTCCTGTTCCTTACATCGAAGGAACGGTCACCGGCACAACGGGTCCCGGCGTGCGTGCGGAAGTAGATGCCGCCGGCACCAAGGGCGAAGTCTCCGGCCGTATCGCGGCGCTGTATCAGGATGTGAACACCCCCACGCGCGACGATGTTTACACCCGGCGCTGGGGTGTCGCGCCGTCGATTTCGGCGAATGTCGACGACAAGACCAAGGTGACGCTGAGCTATATCTATCAGGGTGAAGAGGGCAGGCCGGACTACGGCTTCACTTTCTTGCCGACACCGGCCTACAGCGCAGCAACCGGAGTTCTGACGAACCCGGGTTATTACGGCAATGGGCAGGCGACACCGCCGATGCCGACCCCGCGCTCAACATGGTTCGGTGTCAGGGACGGCGCGTTGCGTGATATCACGCAGGTTGAAACCCATATCGCCACGATCAAGGTCGATCGCGAGATCACCGATCAGGTGAAGCTGTCCAACGCGACCCGATACATCGACAACGAGCGCTTTTCGCGCCCCACCGCGCTGCGTAACTTCGGCTTCGGTGCGAACGTTGTCGGCACCGGTGTTTGGGGGCCTCCAAACTTCCCGTTCAATGCCGATCCGAACAACATGACGATCGGGCGCGAACGCCGCGAGCGCCAGACCAATAATACTTATCTGGTCAATCAGACGGATCTCACGGCGAAGTTCGAGACATGGGGCGTCCGGCATACCCTCGCTGCGGGCATGGAGTTCACTAACGAGACCCGGTATCAAGGGCGCGTTGATCTGTGCGATCCGGCCAACGCCGCTTGCCGGGAAAACGTGATGAGCCCTTATCCGATCGGTTCTCCGACCGGCGGTGCGATCAAGACATATTTGCCGATCAATACGTCCGCAAACAATCAGGCTGTCTTCGTCAGCGATCAGGTGAAGTTTAACAAGTACTTTGAGGTGTTAGGCTCCATTCGCTACGACCGCTTCAGCACGACCTATGATGATTACAATCAGGCGCTGATTGCCAACCAGCATCTCGCGCGGGTCGATAATCTGGTGAGCTACCGCGTCGGCGCCGTGGGACATCCGACCCAGAATTCGAGCGTCTACATTGCTTACGGCAATGCCTACAATCCGTCGGCGGAGCTCGGCACGCTGACCAATGCAAGCGTGGCAGGTCTCGCGCCTGAACAGACCAAAACGATCGAGGTCGGTACCAAGATCGACGTGACCAAGGAACTGGGTGTGACCGGCTCGATCTTCCGGATCGAGAAAACCAATCTCCGCATTGTCGATCCGGTCAATACGACTGTCTCGGTTCTGGACGGCATCGCCCGCGTTGACGGTGTCGAACTTGGCGTGGTCGGCAAGCTGTCGGAACAGTGGAGTTTGTTCGCCGGTTACAGTTATCTTCAGTCAAGGATTCTGGACACCCGCGACCTCAGCATCCTCGGTCGCGAACTCCCGAATACGCCGCACCACAACCTGACCGTCTGGTCGACCTATGCGATCACGCCGGACTGGACCGTCGGTGGCGGCACGACTTACCAGTCTATGGCTTACGCAAGTCAGACCAACGTGAGCTATGTTCCGGACTACTGGAAGTTCGATGCGATGGTGGCGTACAAAGTCACGCCGAATTCGACATTGCAGCTCAACGTCTACAACATCACCGACAAGTTGTATTATTCGCAGTATTCCGGCGGCAACGTGGTGCCGGCTTCAGGACGCTCCGCCTCCCTGACCTATCGCTACCGGTTCGAGCCGCCGCCGGCGGCGACGCCGGTCGTCAAGTAAACGGTGAAGCCGTTATGCCCTGCTATGCGGCCGCCCCTTCCGGGCGGCCGTTTGGTTGTGATCGGCAGGTTTCTGCCAAGGGGCTTGGACGAAACGTGTTTCGGCGCTAACGAAGTCGCGTCAATGAAGGAGCCGACGCCATGATGCTGCACATCCCCAATGTGCTGACGCCCGAGCAGGTCGCGCGCTGCAAGGAGGTCATGACCAAAGCCGCGTGGGTCGACGGCAACGTCACCGCCGGACATCAGTCGGGCAAGGTCAAGTTCAACCTGCAACTGCCTGAAGAGTCCGCGGAGGCGCGCGAGCTGGGCGACATGGTGCGCGGTGCACTGTCGCGCAATCCGCTGTTCATGTCGGCGGTGCTGCCGATGCAGATCTTCCCGCCGCTGTTCAACCGCTACGACGCCGGCATGACGTTCGGATCGCACATCGACAACGCGATCCGCACCCATCCGCAGCAGCCGATCCGCATCCGCACCGACGTCTCGACGACATTGTTCATTTCATCGCCCGAGGACTATGACGGCGGCGAGCTGGTGGTCGAAGACACTTACGGCAGCCACAGCGTCAAGCTGCCCGCGGGCGACGCCATCATCTATCCCGCAACCAGCGTCCATCATGTGACGCCCATCACGCGCGGCTCGCGCATTGCATCGTTCTTCTGGACCCAGAGCATGATCCGCGATGTCAGCCATCGCGCGATGCTGTTCGATCTCGACATGGCGATCATCCGGCTGAACCAGGACGTGCCGGATCATCCGTCGATTGTCTCACTGACGGGCTTCTATCACAACATGCTTCGGCAGTGGGCTGAGGTGTAGGGCGTAAGGTAATCCCGTTCGTCCCCGCGGAGGCGGGGACCCAGTTCTCGAAGAACTGGATCCCCGCTTTCGCGGGAATGAGCGGAGAGAGTTTCATAAAAGAAAAATCCCTACGCCGATTTCGCCTGTGCCGCGACGAAAGCGCGCCAGCCGCCGAACGAGGTGATGTCGCGCGCGCCTTCGGTCGCCGCGGCTTCGACCAGAAAGCCCTTTACACCAGAGCCGTCGGCGAGACGCACGGTGCCGATGGACAGCGGCGAAGGAATTGCGGCGACGAATGCGCCGAACGCCTTTGTCGGCAGTGCCCAGACCTCGACGGCAATGGCTGCCCCTGCGCCGGGTTCGACGCGCAGCATGCCGGGTTTCGGCGGCACGGTGCCTTTCAGCGCGTAGAGTTTGTAGTCGGGCGCGGTCGATGTCGCCTCGATCAGCCGCCCGCCGAGCGACAGCAGTTCATGATTGAGCGCCATGCCCGACAGATGCGCGCCGACCGCGACAATCGCCACCTCGTCGGTGCCGGGTTTTTTCGACACAGGCGCGAGCGGCGGTTGAGGGACACCCTTCGCACCAGTTTTGAGTTTTGTGTCGGCGTGGAACACGCGCCCGATGGTGGCGAGCTGCGCATCGTGTCCGGCGGGTGCGAGCAGGGTGATACCGAACGGAATGCCGTCCGCGCGCATCGCGGCAGGCACGGCGAGGCCGCACATGTCGAGCAGGTTGACGAAATTGGTGTAGGTGCCGTTGCGGCTGTTGAGTTCGATCGGATTGGCCAGCACCTGCTCGACCGTATAGGCGGTCGGCGCGGTCGGCAGCACCATCGCGTCGATGCTCTCGAATGTGGTGCGGCTGATCTGCCGCATCGCTTCCAGCCTGTAGAGCGCAGCAAACGTGTCGGCGGCGGTGATCTTCTCGCCCTTCAGCGTAATCTCGCGGGTCACAGGATGCACGGCATCCTGATCTTTCGCGAGCAGGTCGCGGATCACCAGATAGCGCTCCGCCACCCACGGGCCTTCATAGAGCAGTTGCGCGGTCTCATAGAACGGCGCGAGGTCGAATTCGACCGGCACCGCGCCGAGCGCGATCAGCCGCGCCACGGCGGCGTCGTAACTTTTCTCCGAGACAGTGTCGCCGAAGAATTTTAACTGGCCCTTGCGCGGAATGCCGATCCGGATGCCGGGCGGAAAGTCCGTCACCGGCCCGACGAAGCGATCGCGCGAATAGGGATCGGCGGCGTCGTATCCGGCCATGACATTGAGTGCGATCATGGCGTCATCGACATTGAGCGAAAAGATCGAGACGCAGTCCAGCGTGCGGCAGGCCGGCAGCACGCCGGAGGTCGACATCAACCCGAGCGACGGCTTGAGGCCGACAATGTTGTTGAGCATCGCGGGCACACGGCCGGAGCCCGCGGTGTCGGTGCCGAGCGACAGCGGCACAAGGCCCGCCGACACGGCAACCGCAGAGCCTGAACTCGATCCGCCCGGCACGAGATCGCCGTTCACTGGATTCTTCGGAATGCCGTAAGGCGAGCGCACGCCGACAAGGCCTGTCGCGAACTGATCGAGATTGGTCTTGCCGATGACGATGGCGCCGGCCGCGCGCAGTCGCGCCACGGTGTTGGCGTCCTGCGTTGGCGTGTATGAGAACGCCGGACATGCGGCGGTGGTCGGAAGACCCGCGACGTCGATATTGTCCTTCACCGCGACCGGCACGCCGTACAGCGGCAAGGAAGTGTCGCCTTTCGCCGCAAGTGCTTCTGCCTCAGCGATGGCTTCGGCCTCGTTGCGCAGATTGATGAAAACCGCGGGATCACCATGATCGCGAATGCGCTGGAAGCTGCGCGCAACAGTCTTCGCAGGTGATGTTGTCCCCGCGCGATGCGCGGCGACGATCTCGGCAACAGTCTCGGTCACAAATCGCTTCCTGTCGTTATTCGTGGGAATTTCATTCAGCGGGTACGGCGGCAGTTTTCGGCATTGGCGCAGCCGCGCCAGAACGGACGTAAGCGAAAAAGCCCGCAGCCACCAGAGCATAGGCCAGCGCCACGCCCGGCGTCACGGCGATGCCCACCGCCGGGCCGTGCATGAAACCGAAGAAAGTCAGCACCGCGCCTGCGGCTGCAAAGGCGGAAGCCTTGATGAAATCGCGCTCGATCACGAACACCGCCATCGCGGCCAGCACGAGGCCCGAAAGAATCGAGCCTTCGCCGAGAATTTCGAGGCCGTGATAGAGCACGCCGGTGGCACCTAACTTCTCCATGCCGACAGCGGCGGCGCTGGTGCCAGCCGCCGTGAGCGCGCCGTCCACAAGGGTCTTGCCCCATGCGGCGAGATGCGGGGTCAGTGCCAGCACGATGGCCGGTGCGTGAGAAGCAGGCGTAGCCTGAAACGCCTGCGCGCCCACCAGCATGCCGATGTAAAGCAGGATCGGCAGGATCGCGACCACGGGCACGAGATTGAGCAGCAGCGAGATCACACCCAGCCACGCCAGCACGATCACCATCAGGCCGGTGGCGGCGGAATAGCCGATGCGCCCGCCCATCGCCTTCCAGCCGGGATGGCCGATATAGACTGCATTTATAAAGGGATTCCCCATCAGCGCGCCGATCAGGCTGACGACGCCGTCGGCGGTCAGCACGCGCGTGGTCGGATAGTGGTCGCCGGCGGCTTCGGCACTTTCCACATTGTCCATCGCCTCGACGAGGTCATAGACGCCGAACGGAATCGCGGTGACCAGAATAATGCCGATGAATTCGAAGCCGGAGAACACATGGCCGACGGCGGGGACCGGCAGCGAGAAGCCGATATTGCTGAAGGCCGCGCCGAGTTTCGCCAGACTCATGCCGCCGATGTTGAGGCCGAAAATGTTTGACCCCCACGCGATCACGGTGCCGACAAAAATCGCGACAAGGCCAGCCGGAATGTTCTTCGGATATTTCACGCCGCCGAACCAGCTTGCGAGGATCACGGCAAAGCATGTCAGGCCAATCGCCGGCGTCATGAACATCTCGAAGGCCGGGCGCATCGAGATGAAGGCGACGGAGACGCCGGCCAGCGTACCGAGCAGCGCGGCGCGCGGCGTAATGCGCTGGATCCATGGCGCGATGAAGCCGCCGAGCATCAGGATGAAGCTCTGGATGAAGACCCAGGTGAGGCCCGCTTCCCATGCCTTGATCGGATCGTTGGTCTTGAGCAGGATCGGCAGCATGATGACGAAGGTGACGATGAACATGTGCGGCACGCTGACGCCCGACGGCAGCGCGCAGACATCGTTCCGTCCGGTCTTTTGCGCGAGGCGATAGGCCAGCCAGGCGTAATAAACCGTGGAGAGACACATCATCAGACCGAGCGCGGGCAGGATGCGGCCGAACACCAGCGAGTCCGGCATCTTGAGCACAAAGCGCAGCAGCGCCGTCAGCGTCAGCATGTTGACAAGGATGTTGGTGCCGAAGCCGAAGAAGGCGTTCCAGTCGCCGGGCGCCCACAGGATCGTTTTGCCGGAAGTCGCCGTGTCTGATGTGCTCATCGCGCGCCCCTATGCAATCATTTTCGATGGTTCGGAATTCAGTGCTTTCAAAACCTCGGAAGACGAGCTGACCCAGCCGAAGATTCCGCCTTGCGCCTTGATCATGCGCAGGCCCATCTCGTGAAATTCCGGGAAGTAGGAGGCGCAGCAATCCGCCAGCACCACGCACCGATAGCCGCGGTCGTTGGCTTCGCGCACGGTGGTGTTGACGCAGACTTCGGTGGTGACGCCGCAGACCAGAAGATTGTCGATGCCGTGCTGCTTGAGAATTTCGCCAAGCTCGGTGGCGTAGAACGCACCCTTGCCCGGCTTGTCGATCACGATCTCGCCCTTGACCGGATAGAGCGGCGGCACGATGTCGTGGCCCGCTTCGCCGCGAATGAGAATGCGGCCCATCGGGCCGGGATCGCCGATCCGCAACGACGGCGCGCCGCGCTCGATCTTGGCGGGCGGCGCATCGGACAGATCGGGCAGATGCCCTTCGCGCGTGTGAATCACCAGAAGGCCCGCTCCGCGAAACGCGGCCAGTACGTCGCCGCAGGGTTTCACCGCGCGGGTGAGCTGCGAGACATCGTTGCCGAGCGTCTCGCCGAAGCCGCCGGGCTCGAGAAAATCCCGCTGCATATCGATGATCACGAGCGCGGTCTTCGCCCACGCCAGTTCGACGGGCGCGGGTTCGGCTGCGAGCAAATTTTTGGTCGGTGGCATTCGCATCGCCTTCGTTAATCGGCGTTAACGAAGCAAGCGGTGTGCCATTGTGTACAACACACGGCGGAAGCGCATGCGCGAGAGATTGCCAATGCAAAACAAGGGTTTGGTATCAGCAGCGAGGGGCCGGCCTTTGCCAGAAGCCGCGCCTCGAATCGGCCCTGAGACCAATTTTTAGGCGGCATGCTGCCGCAGCCGCAGAGCGCGGACGGCGATTGACACGCTCTAAACTATCTGCATTATATTGCATCAGTCGCCGAAGAGCGGCAGGAAGAACTGCATTATTATTCTAAAGCATGCAGTCCCCGAGGGAGGGAAGCCAATGCCTGCGTTCGCAGTACCTGCGGCGGAAGAGATGCCGGCTGGCGCGCTCCGGGCCCAGTCATGATGGCGGCGGCCGCCCATCGTCAGGCCAGTGCGCAGGCGCTGTTCGCCAATCCCAGTATCGTGGCCGAGCGAAAGGCCGATGGCAGCATCTGGCTGAAATCGGTGACGCCGTTGCAGCCGTTCGCGCGCTGTGTCGGCGACTGGCTCGAGCAGTGGGCGCGTGAGACGCCGGACACCGTATTTCTTGCGGAGCGCGGTAGTGCCGATGCGCCGTGGACCAGGCTGACCTATCGCGAAACGCTGCGGCGTGTGCGCGCCGCAGGCGCCTGGATTCTCGCGCAGGGCATGAGCGCGGAACGTCCGCTTGCGATCCTCTCCGATAATTCGGTGGACCATGCCGTGTTCATGCTGGCGGCGATGCATGTCGGCGTGCCTGCGGCGTCGGTGTCGCCAGCCTATTCGCTGGTGTCGAAGGACTTCGACAAGCTGAAGAGCATGATCGCGCTGCTCGATCCCGGCGCGATTTATGTGTCCAGTGCGAAGATGTTTGCGCCTGCGCTCAATGCCATCGCGCCGCTGCATACGGCGATCGTGGTCGCGGGCGATCCGGGCGGGTTCGACAACGCGATCGCGTTTTCATCTCTGACCGCCGCTGCGGAAACGCCGGATGTCGCGCGCGCCTTCGCCGCCGTCAGCCATGACACCATCGCAAAGTTTCTGTTCACCTCGGGTTCGACCGGAACGCCGAAGGCGGTGATCAACACCCAGCGCATGCTGACGTCCAATCAGGCTGCGAAAGCTCAGACCTGGCCGTTTCTCGGCGAGCCCGGTCTCACCACGCTCGACTGGCTGCCGTGGAGCCATACCTTCGGCGCCAATCACAATTTCAACTGCGTGCTGCGCAACGGCGGCACGCTGTATATCGACAGCGGCAAGCCGGCGCCCGGCCTGTTCGTATTGTCGCTGGCCAATCTGCGGGACGTGATACCGACGGTGTACTTCAACGTGCCGCGCGGCTACGACATGCTGATCGCGGCATTGCGCGAGGACGACGAGCTGCGCCGGCGCTTCTTCTCGCAGGTGACGCTGCTCTTCTATGCGGCGGCGGCGTTGCCGCAGAATCTGTGGGATGCGCTGGAGGCGCTGTCGGTCGCGACCGTCGGCCACGCGGTGCCGATGGTGTCGGCATGGGGTTCGACCGAGACCGCGCCGCTGGCCACCGATTGCCACTTTCAGGCGCAGCGCTCCGGCAATATCGGTGTCCCGATCCCGGGTACGGAAATCAAGCTGGTGCCGTCAGGCGAGAAGCTCGAGGCGCGGGTGCGCGGCCCGAACGTGACGCCGGGCTACTGGAAAGCGCCGGAGCAGACCGCGAAAGCGTTCGATGCCGACGGTTTTTACATGATGGGCGATGCGATGGTTTTCGCGGATGCCGCGCGACCCGAGCTCGGATTGTTTTTCGATGGCCGTGTCGCCGAGGACTTCAAGCTCACCTCCGGCACCTGGGTCAGCGTCGGTGCGCTGCGCATTGCGGGCATCGCCGCGCTGGCGCCGCTGGCGCAGGACATCGTGGTGGCCGGTCATAATCAGGATGAAGTTCGCTTCCTGGTGTTTCCGAACATCCCGGCCTGCCGCGCGCTGACGAAACTGCCGGACGCTGATGTTGCCGAAGTGCTGCGTTCGCCCGCCGTGCGCGAGGCGGTGGCGCAGGGGCTCGCACTCCTGAAGGGGAAGGGCGGCGGCTCGTCGAGCTTTGCGACGCGCGCGTTGCTGCTGGCGGATCTGCCGTCGGTCGATGGCGGCGAAATCACCGACAAGGGCTACATCAACCAGCGCGCGGTGTTGTCGCGCCGCGCCGCGGATCTCAAACGGCTCGACGACGATGGATGCGGCGACTGGATCGGATGTCCGGCCTGATGGGCACAAGGCCGATCTTGAAACCGGCGGGTCATGCGTGCTGCAATCGGATTCAACCATAAAAACGAACGAGAGGGAGACGCCAATGTCGAAAATCATGAAGGTAAGCCGCAGGACGCTGCTGTCCGGCGCGGCGGGAGCCGCGACGCTCGCCGTGACGCCGCGCCTGTTCAGTCCCGCGATCGCGCAGAACGCGCCGCTGAAAGTCGGCCTGATGCTGCCCTATACCGGCACATTCGCAAAGCTCGGCCAGTTCATCGATAACGGCTTCGAGCTTTACTATCAGCAGAAGGGCCTCAAGCTCGGCGGCCGCGAAGTGCAGTTCATCAAGGTGGACGACGAATCCAAGCCGGAAGCCGCGACCGACAACATGAACCGGCTGGTCGGGCGCGAGAAGGTCGATGTTGTGGTCGGCACCGTACATTCCGGCGTCGCCATGGCGATGGTGAAAGTGGCGCGCGACACCAAGACGATGCTCATCATCCCGAATGCAGGCGCGAATGACGCCACCGGTGCGCTGTGTGCGCCAAACGTGTTCCGTACCTCGTTCTCGAACTGGCAGTCGACCTATCCCGCCGGAAAGGTGATGTTCGATGCGGGCATCAAGAACGTCGTCACCATCACCTGGCGTTATACGGCCGGCGCGGAAATGATCAGCGCGTTCTCGGAGAACTTCACCAGGTCCGGCGGCAAGATCGTCGAGGATCTCACGCTGCCGTTCCCGGAAGTCGAATTCCAGGCGCTCATCACGCGTATCGCCACCTTGAAACCCGACGCGGTGTTCTCGTTCTTCGCCGGCGGCGGCGCGGTGAAGTTCGTCAAGGACTACGCAGCGGCGGGTCTGAACAAGACCATTCCGCTGTATGGTGCGGGCTTCCTCACCGACGGCACCATTCCAGCGCAGGGCGAGGCTGCCAACGGAATCAAGACCACGCTGCATTATGCCGACAATCTCGACAACCCGGCCAACCTCGCGTTCCTGAAGGCGTTCAAGGCCAAGACCGGCCTCGACGGCGACATCTATGCCGTGCAGGGCTACGACGCGGCGGCGCTGTTCGATATCGGCCTTAACGCCGTCGGCGGCGATGCCAAGGCGCAGGACAAGATGTTCGCAGCGATGGGTGCGGCGAAGATCGATTCACCGCGCGGTCCGCTCTCGTTCAACAAAGCGCACAACCCGATCCAGAACATCTATCTGCGAGAGGTGCGCAACGGCCGCAACGAACTGGTGTCGATCGCGCAGGCCGCCGTCGACGATCCGGCACGCGGCTGCAAGCTGGCGTGAGGTGATCTTCGATGCGGATCACCGAAAGGCGATCCGCGCACGATGTGTCATGGCCGGGCTTGACCCGGCCATCTATCTAAAGAAAAAAGTTCATCAGGGATGGATTGCCGGGTCAAGCCCGGCAATGACAACCCGTTATTGTTGAAGGCTACATGCCCCGATGACGATTATGCCGGGATTTAACAGATGGACCTCGTAACCCTCGGCGTTCAGCTTCTGAATGCCATTCAGTACGGGATGGTCCTGTTTCTGGTCGCCAGCGGACTGACGCTGGTGTTCGGCATTCTCGGCGTCATCAACCTCGCCCACGGCGCGTTCTACATGCTGGGCGCCTATCTGGCCTACTGGATCGCAGCCTATACCGGCAGCTTCTGGGTCGCCGTCGTGGCGGGTGTGGGCATCGCCTTCGTTGTCGGACTGCTGCTGGAAAATGTGTTCATCCGCAGGCTCTACGGCCGCGATCATCTGGCGCAGGTGCTGCTCTCGTTCGGCCTGATCCTTGTCATCGATGAAATCAGGCAACTGCTGTTCGGCAAGGATGTCCATTCGGTGCTGCCGCCGGAAGGACTGCGCGGCGCGATCCAGCTCACCGACAATCTCTCCTATCCGGTGTATCGCCTCGCGATCTGCGCATTCTGTCTCGTCGCGGCCGCGATCATCTATTTCGTCATCACACGCACCAGGATCGGCATGATCGTGCGCGCCGGCGCGGAGAACCGCGAGATGACGCGCACGCTCGGCATCAGCTTCGACACCGTGAACCGTTACGTGTTCGCGGTCGGCATCGCGCTGGCGGCCCTCGGCGGCATCATTGTCGCACCCATATCGACGGTCTATCCCGGCATGGGCGACAGCATGCTCATTCTCTCATTCGTTGTCGTGGTGCTCGGCGGCATCGGCTCGATTGGCGGCGCCGCGATCGGCGCGCTGCTGATCGGCCTTACCGACACGTTCGGAAAAGTGTTCTTCCCGAGCGTCTCGAGCGTGCTGATCTATGTGCTGATGGCGGCGGTGCTGCTGTGGCGTCCGAACGGCATTATCGGGCGGCGGGAAATCTAGCATGGGCACGCAACGCGATCCGCGCGTATGGCTGGTGCCCGGCGTGCTTCTGGCGCTGGCGATTGCGCTGCCGTTCGTCGCACCGACCTATTATGTGCAGTTCATCAGCAAGGCGCTGATCATGGGCATCCTGGCGATGTCGCTCAACCTCGTGGTTGGCTATGGCGGACTGGTGAGCCTGTGTCATGCGGCGTTCTTCGGCATTGCGGGCTATGTGCTGGCGCTGGCCTCGCCGAAATACGATCCGGCCTCGCTGTGGTGGACGCTGCCGCTTGCGGTGGCCGCATCCGCGGCCGCGGCCGCAGTGATCGGATCGCTGGCGCTGCGCACACGCGGCATCTACTTCATCATGGTGACGCTGGCGTTCGGCGAAATGCTGTTCTTCCTGTTTCATGATTCGAAATTCGCCGGCGGCTCCGACGGCGCCTTCATCTACAACAAGCCGTCGATGATGCTGGGCAATCTCACGCTGCTCGATCTTGAAAAGCCGCTGACCTACTACTTCGTCGTCCTTGCCGTGCTGGTGACGGTGATTGCGCTCCTGACCATAATCGTGCGCTCGCCGTTCGGTCATGCTTTGGCGGCGGCCCGCGATAACGAGCGCCGCGCCCGCGCGCTCGGCTTTCCGGTGTTTCGCGTGCGCCTGACCGCGTTCGTGATCTCGGGTGCAATAGCAGGCATCGCCGGATACTTCGCCGCCGCACAGTTCGGCTTTGTCGCGCCGCAGATGCTGGGCTGGCATCTTTCGGCCACGGTGCTGGTGATGGTGCTGATCGGCGGCCAGCGCTCGGTGGCGGGTCCGCTGGCCGGCGCGCTGGTGCTGATCGGGCTTGAGGAAGTTCTCAAGGCGACCACCGAACACTGGAAGCTCGCCGAAGGACTGATCGTCATTCTGATCGTATTGGTGCTGCCCAACGGCGTGCGCGATCTATTGAAGATGATCCTTCCTGCTTCAGATGCGCAATCTGGGGTGGAGTCATCAACCGTCATTGCGAGGAGCATCGCGACGAAGCAATCCAGCTCTTTACCGGGCGCTTCTGGATTGCTTCGCTCCGCTCGCAATGACGATGTGGTGGGAGGGCGTCATGGCTAGTCCCGACGTCGCGCTGCGGGCCGTCGGCCTGAAGAAACATTTCGGCGGTCTCACCGCCGTGTCCGATGTCTCGCTTGACGTTCACACCGGCGGGATCCACGCGGTGATCGGGCCGAACGGTGCGGGCAAATCGACGCTGATCAATCTGTTGTCCGGCGATCTGTCCGTCAGCGCCGGCGAGATCATGCTGGGTCAGGATGACATTACGCGCCTTGCGCCGGATCGCCGCGCCCGCGCGGGTCTGGGCCGCTCGTATCAGAAGACCACGATCTTTCCGCAGTTCACCGCGCATGAAAATGTTCGGTTGGCGGCTCAGGCTCATGCCGCGTCGCCGCTGAAAATGTTCGGCAATGTGTTTTCGGATGCGGACGTCAACCGCCGCACCCGCGACGCGCTGGAGCAGGCGGGGCTTGCATCGCGCGCGCAGATGACAGCGACCCATCTCAGCCACGGCGAGCAGCGGCAGCTTGAAATCGCCATGGTGCTGGCGACGCAGCCGCGCATCGTCCTGCTCGATGAGCCGCTCGCGGGCATGGGGCAGTCGGAAGCGCGCAAGGTGGTCGATCTGATCGCGTCGCTGAAGAAAGGCCGCGCGGTGCTGGTGGTCGAGCATGACATGGATGCGGTGTTCGAACTGGCGGATCGCCTGACGGTGATGGCCGACGGCCATGTGATCGCCAGCGGCCTGCCGCAGGATGTCCGCACCGATCCGGCGGTGCGGCTTGCCTATCTCGGCGTTGAGGAGGACGCCGCATGAGCGCGTTGCTCGATGTCCAGAAACTCGAAGCATTTTACGGCGCGGGCCAGGTGCTGCACGGCATCGGGTTGTCGATTGCGCGCGGCGAACAGGTGGCGCTGCTCGGCCGCAACGGCATGGGCAAGACCACGCTGCTGCGTTCGCTGATGGGTCTCGTCGCGGACCGGCGCGGGCAGATCACGCTCAACGGCCGCGACATCATGCGGGCCGCGCCCGAGACAATCGCGCGCGCGGGTGTGGCGCTGGTGCCGGAGGGGCGCGGCGTGTTCGGCTCGCTGTCGGTGGTGGAGAATCTCGTAATGGCCGCGCGCCCCGGCGTCGACGGCCGCAAGGTGTGGACGCTGGAAAAAATCTATGAGCTGTTTCCGCGTCTGCATGCGCGGCGCACCAACGGCGGGCATCAACTGTCCGGCGGCGAGCAGCAGATGCTGACCATCGGACGCGCGCTGATGACCAATCCCGATCTGATCCTGATCGATGAGGCGACCGAAGGCCTCGCGCCGCTGGTGGCGAAGGATATCTGGAAGACGCTTGGCGTCATTCGCAGCGAAGGCGTTGCGACGGTCGTGGTCGACAAGGATTTCCGCGCGCTGTCGCGGATCGCCGACCGCATGGTGATGCTGTCGAAGGGGACGGTGGTGTTCGACGGCACGCCGGCGGCGCTGGCGGCGAAGCAGGACCTGCTGGAGCAGCATCTGGGGGTTTAGGACCGTCATTGCGAGGAGCGCTTGCGACGAGGCAATCCATCTTCGAAAGCTAAGGGTGGATTGCTTTGCTACGCTCGCAATGACGAAGCTAAGTGACTGTCACCAGTCCCTTATCGCTCGCCGCGACAATATCCCGCTCCAGCGGCTGCGGCCATTGCACAACAAGTTCTCCAATCAGATCGCCGAGGCCATCTTCATCGAATGCGTCATAGAACACCGGCGTGTGCGCACGCGCGATGAACGCGTGCAGCAAATGCGCGGCGTCGTAATCATAGACGATGTCGGTGGGCACGATGCCCTCGCGCCGCATCAGGAAGCGGCGGAAGCCGGTCAGCCGCGCGCGACCATCATCCAGCGCAGCGAACGACAGCACCAGCGAGCCGTGCGGAACGCGCGGGCCGTCCTGCATCCGGTCGAGCATCGGCAGCGCGTTGGCGTCAATCACGTCGGCAAGGGTGCGGAAGTCGCTCGACATGTCGTCGATGTGCAGCGTGTTGCGGATCGCAACCATGTTCGCCGCGTCGAGGCCGCGGGCGCCGAGCAGATCCGCCAGTGTTTGTGCCGCCGCCGTTGCGACGGTCACAGGTGATGCGAGGCCGAGAACGCCGCTCATTGCGCGGCGACGGCGCGCGGCGCGAAGGTGATCGGTTCCTTGGCCAGCAGCGGCGCAACGGTGTCGGCGAGGCGCTTTGCGGCCTCCTCGACATCGAGCCCTGCGGTGTCGATCTGCGCCGACGCGCGCGCATAGAGCGGCTCGCGGCTGAGAAGGATGGTGCGCAGTTCCTGCATCGCGGAGCGATCGTCCGCCATCGGCCGCAGATCGCCCTGCTTGCGCACGCGCCCCATATGCTCTTCCGGCTTGGCCTTCAGCCAGATCGTATAGAACGACGACAGCACCAGATCGAACGTGACCGGCTCGGAGACAATGCCGCCGCCGGTCGCCAGCACGATCAGTTCCTTGCGTGCGAGCAGTTGCGCCAGCGCCGCCTGCTCCATGCGGCGGAAACCTTCCTGGCCGTAGAGCGCGATGATCTCGGCGACCGAGAGGCCGTTCTGCTTCTCGATCTCCTTGTTCAGTTCGACAAAGGTCCAGCCGATTTTCTTCGCCAGCATTTTGCCGAGCGTCGATTTACCCGCGCCGCGCAATCCGATCAGCGCGATGCCGGCGAAGGTGTTGCCGCGCGCCGCGCCGTTGCCGGACAGGGCTTCCTTGGCCTGCGCGATCTGCTGCGGCGTCGCCGTTCGCATCAGATCGCGGATCACCAGCCAGTCAGGCGTTGTGTCCGCGGTCGGGATCAGGTCCTCGACATGCGCGCCCATCGCCGCGGAGACCCGGCGCAGCAGCACGATGGAGACGTTGCCCTTGCCGCTTTCGAGCTGCGCGATGTAGCGCTCTGAAATCCCCGACACTTTGGCCAGCGTCTTCCGCGACATGCCGCGCAACGCGCGCATGGTGCGGACACGCTGTCCAAGCTGCTCAAGGAACTGGTTTTCCGGCTCTACCTGCGGGGTCATCTCGGTTTCGACTCGTGGCACACCTGAAACATAATGCCGGAAAAGGTTGACAGCAAGCTCAGGCGGTGACTTTATATGAATTATAATTCTAAAAACTGATCCAAGGGAGAGCGTCGTGCGGGTGAAGGGTGGACTGGGCACCGGCCCAGCGTCGAAGTCATGAGCGATTCAGGCGGCGGATACAATGCCGTGACCTACCTGCTCGACCGCAACGTCGACGCAGGGCGCGGGGCCAAGGTCGTCTTCAAGGACCCGGTGTCCGAGATCACCTATGGCCAGTTGCAGGCGCAGACGCGCCGGCTCGCCAATCTCCTGAAGCGGCTCGGCGTGCGGCGGGAAGAGCGCGTCGCGATGATGATGCTCGACACCATCGACTTCCCGGTCGTGTTCCTGGGCAGCATCCGCGCGGGCATCGTGCCGGTCCCGCTCAACACGCTGCTGACGTCCGAACAGTATGCCTACGTGCTGGCGGATTGCCGCGCGCGCGTGCTGTTCATTTCGGAAGCGTTGCTGCCGGTGGTGAAGGATGTGCTCGGCCGCATGCCGGATCTGCAGCATGTCGTGGTGTCGGGTGCGAACGCCAACGGGCATCTGCTGCTCAAGGATGAACTCGCGAAGGAAAGCGATCAGTTCGCCACCGCCGCGACCCATCCGGATGAGCCCGCCTTCTGGCTCTATTCGTCAGGCTCGACCGGCATGCCGAAGGGCGTGCGTCATCTGCACTCCAATCTGGAGGCGACAGCCGAAACCTACGCCAAGCAGGTGCTCGGCATCCGCGAGGACGATGTCGGCCTGTCGGCGGCAAAACTGTTCTTTGCCTACGGCCTCGGCAATGCGCTGACATTCCCGATGTCGGTCGGTGCGACGACGATTCTCAATCCGGAACGTCCGACGCCGCAGGTGATGTTCGAACTGATCCGCAAGCACGATCCCAGCATCTTCTTCGGCGTGCCGACGCTGTTCGCGGCCATGCTCAACGACGAGGCCTTCAAGAGCGAGCCGCGCACCAGACGTCTGCGTGTGTGCACCTCGGCGGGCGAAGCGCTGCCCGAACTGGTGGGCCAGAGCTGGAAGGATCGCTTCGGTGTCGACATTCTCGATGGTGTCGGCTCCACCGAACTGCTGCACATCTTCCTGTCCAACGCGCCGGGCGACATCAAGTACGGCACCTCGGGCAAGCCGGTGCCGGGCTATGCGGTGCGTCTTGTGAACGATGCAGGCGCGGATGTTGCGGACGGCGAGGTCGGCGAGATGATCGTCAATGCGCCTTCGGCGGGCGAAGGCTACTGGAACCAGCGCAGCAAGAGCCGGCAGACGTTTGAAGGCGGCTGGACCCGCACCGGCGACAAGTACACCCGCGATGCGGACGGGCGTTACACCTACTGCGGCCGCTCCGACGACATGTTCAAGGTCTCCGGCATCTGGGTCTCGCCATTCGAGGTGGAGAGCGCGCTCATCACGCATCCCTCGGTGGCGGAAGCCGCCGTGGTGCCCGCTGAAGATTCCGAAGGGCTTTTGAAGCCGAAGGCATTCGTTGTGCTGAAGCAGGGTGCATCGGTCAGCGATCTCAACGGCGCACTGAAAGAGCACGTCAAGCAGAAGATCGGCCCGTGGAAGTATCCGCGCTGGATCGAGGTGGTGGAGTCGTTGCCGAAAACCGCGACCGGAAAGATCCAGCGCTTCAAGCTGCGGGCCGGCGCGAAGCCCTAGCCGTCATTGCGAGCGGAGCGAAGCAATCCACTCTTAAGAAAAGAAAACTGGATTGCTTCGTCGCAAGTGCTCCTCGCAATGACGAACTGAAGTGGAACGACGAGGAAAAACCAATGACCATCCTCCAACCCTCCGGCACACTCACCATCGGCGACGCGCAACTCGAGTATCGCATGATCGGTCCGGCGCCGGACAAGGCGCCGACCATCGTGATGCTGCATGAAGGCCTCGGCTCGGTCGGGCTGTGGGGCGACTTTCCCGAAAAGCTGCAGGCTGCGACCGGCGTGGGCGTGTTCGTCTATTCGCGCGGCGGTTACGGCAACTCGTCACCGGCAAAACTGCCGCGCAAGCCGGATTACATGCACGTTGAAGCGCTCGATGTGCTGCCGAAGCTGCTCGACGCCATCGGTTTCCGCCGCGGCCTGTTGCTCGGCCACTCCGATGGCGCGTCTATCGCGACGATCTATGCCGGCGGCATTCAGGATCATCGCGTGCGTGGTCTTGTGCTGATCGCGCCGCATTTTGTTGTCGAGGATATTTCGATCGAGTCGATCGCGAAGATTAAAGAGACATATGCGACGACGGACCTGCGCACGAAACTCGCGCGCTGGCACAAGGATGTCGATAACGCCTTTCGCGGCTGGAACGACGCCTGGCTCGATCCCGCCTTCCGCGACTGGGACATTTCAGAGTCGCTCGCCTATGTGCGCGTTCCCATCGAGATCATCCAGGGAGCGGACGACCAGTACGGCACGTTGCGGCAGATCGAGATTGCGCAGGCCGAGTGCTATTGCCCGGTCGATACCACCATCATTTCCGACGCTGGCCATTCCCCGCATCGAGAGGCGCCCGATGCGGCGCTGAAGGCGGCGGCGGATTTCGCCAACCGGCTGCTGTCCATCCATGGCGAGGGCGCCGTGGGCCGGGCTGCCTGACATGCAAAAAAGTGCATGTTAAATGCAATATAAAGCTGGACGCGTCCTTTGACCTGCACTATTGTGCATTATAATTCAGATTTCATCCGGATCGAGAGACAGTCATGGCCGCGGAAGACCGAAAACTCGCCAACAGCGCGACCTTCATCGATTTCCAGACCGAGCCGTCGAAGTACCGGCACTGGAAACTGGATGTGGCGGGCGATGTTGCCACCCTGACCATGGATGTCGACGAGAACGGCGGCCTGTTCGAGGGCTACCTGCTCAAGCTGAATTCCTACGACCTCGGCGTCGACATTGAACTCGCCGACGCCGTGCAGCGGCTGCGCTTCGAGCACCCGGAAGTGAAGGTGGTGCTGCTGCGCTCGGGCAAGAACCGCGTGTTCTGCGCCGGCGCCAACATCCGCATGCTCGCGGGTTCGACCCACGCGCACAAGGTGAACTTCTGCAAGTTCACCAACGAGACCCGTAACGGCATCGAGGATTCGTCGGAGAATTCCGGCCAGCGCTTCATCTGCGTGGTGAACGGCACCGCCGCCGGCGGAGGCTATGAACTCGCGCTCGCCGCCGACCACATCATCATGGCGGACGACGGTTCGGCTGCCGTCGCGCTTCCCGAAGTGCCGCTGCTTGCGGTGCTGCCGGGCACCGGCGGGCTCACCCGCGTTGTCGACAAGCGCAAGGTCCGGCGCGATCACGCCGACTTCTTCTGCACCATCGAGGAAGGCATCAAGGGCAAGCGCGCCGTGCAGTGGCGGCTGGTGGACGAGATCGTCTCCAACTCCAAACTGGAAGCGAAGGTCGCGGAGCGCGCCAAGGAATTTGCGGACAAATCCAAACGCAACGGCGAAGGGCAGGGCATCGCGCTGACGCCGCTGAAGCGCAGCTTGACCGAAGATGGCATCCGATATGGTTTCGTCAGCGTCGATCTCAATCGCGCGGGACGCATCGCCACCATCACCATCAAGGCCCCCGAAAACGATCCGCCCGCCGATGTCGCGAGCATGACGGCGCAGGGCGCGGACTTCTGGCCGCTGCAGGTGGCGCGTGAGCTCGACGACGCCATTCTGCATCTGCGCATCAACGAGCTTGAAATCGCGATGCTGGTGTTCAAGTCGGTCGGCGAACGCTCTCGTGTGCGGGCCTATGATGCGTTCCTCGAAGCCAACAGGGCCAACTGGCTGGTCAATGAGATCCGTCATTACTGGAAACGCGTGCTCAAGCGCATCGATGTCACCTCGCGCACGCTGGTGACGCTGGTCGAGCCAGGCTCCTGCTTCGTCGGCACGCTGGCGGAACTCGTGTTCGCATCCGACCGCTCCTACATGCTGATCGGCGAGAAGCAGGGCGACAACCGCGCGCCCGCGGAGATCATTCTCTCGCCCGCGAACTTCGGTCCCTATCCGATGAGCCACGGCCTGACCCGGCTGGAGTCGCGCTTTCAGGCCGATCCGTCCGACGTCGAGACGGCGAAAGCCAAAATCGGCGAGGCGCTCGATGCCGAGACGGCGGAAGAACTTGGCCTTGTCACCTTCGCGCTCGATGACATCGACTGGGACGATGAAGTGCGCGTGTTCCTTGAAGAGCGCACGTCGTTCTCGCCTGACAGTCTTACCGGCATGGAAGCGAACCTGCGCTTCGTCGGGCCCGAGACCATGGAATCGAAAATCTTTTCGCGGCTCACGGCGTGGCAGAACTGGATCTTCCAGCGGCCGAATGCGGTGGGTGAAAACGGCGCACTGCAACGCTACGGCACCGGCGAGCGCGCGCAGTTCGACATGACGAGGGTTTAGAGAAGGCGTCATCCTGAGGTGCGAGCACTTGCGAGCCTCGAAGGATGAGCGCCGAAACAACAATTGACCCGTCACCCTTCGAGGCTCGCGCGCAAGAGGCGCTCGCACCTCAGGATGACGGAAGAGACAACAACAAGATGCGCGGCACGATGAAATCAAGGAGCACGCCATGAACATCATGAACGTCGACTACACCACCAAGATTCCGAACAACGTCAATCTCGCCGAAGACCGTCAGGTGCTGAAAGCGCTGGAGGGCTGGCATCCGGGATATCTGGACTGGTGGAACGACATGGGCCCGGATGGCTTCCAGGAATCGCTGGTGTATCTGCGCACCGCGATCAGCGTCGACCCGAAAGGCTGGGCCAAGTTCGATTACGTCCGCATGCCGGAATATCGCTGGGGCGTCCTGCTTGCGCCGCAGGACGAGCAGCGCCTGGTGAATTTCGGTCAGCACAAGGGCGAGAAGGCCTGGCAGGAAGTGCCCGGCGAGTATCGCGCGATGCTGCGCCGCCTCGTCGTGATTCAGGGCGACACCGAGCCGGCCTCGGTCGAGCAGCAGCGCCATCTGGGTAAGACCGCGCCGTCGCTTTACGACATGCGCAACCTGTTTCAGGTCAACGTGGAAGAAGGCCGCCATCTCTGGGCAATGGTCTATCTCTTGCAGAAGTATTTCGGCCGCGACGGACGCGAGGAAGCCGACGATCTTTTGCGCCGCCGTTCCGGCGATGAGGACGCGCCGCGGATGTTAGGAGCCTTCAATGAAGCGACGCCGGACTGGCTGTCGTTCTTCATGTTCACTTTCTTCACCGACCGCGACGGCAAGATGCAGCTTGAGAGCTTGGCGCAGTCCGGTTTCGATCCGCTGTCGCGCACCTGCCGCTTCATGCTGACGGAAGAAGCCCATCACATGTTCGTCGGCGAGACCGGCGTCAGCCGCGTGCTTCAACGCACCTGCGAGGCGATGAAGGCTGCCGGTATCGAAGACCCGAATGAGATCGAGCCGGTCCGCGCGCTCGGCGTCATCGACCTGCCGACCATGCAGAAAAAAATGAACCTGCATTATTCGCTGTCGCTCGATCTGTTCGGATCGGAGGTCTCGACCAACGCCGCGAATTTCTACAATGCGGGCCTCAAGGGCCGCTTCCAGGAGACCAAGATCGACGACGATCATCGCCTGACCAATGACATCTACCAGGTGCTCAAAATGGTCGACGGCAAGATCACGCTGGTGGACGAGCCCGCGCTCACCGCACTCAACATGCGCCTGCGCGACGATTACACCGAAGACTGCGCCAAGGGCGTCGAGCGCTGGAACAAGGTGATCGAGAAGGCGGGCGTGAATTTCCGCCTTGAGCTGCCGCACACCGCGTTCCACCGCCAGATCGGTGAATTCGCCAATGTGCAGGCGACGCCGAAGGGCATCATTGTTTCCGATGCCGAGTGGGCGAAGGTTCGCGACGACTATCTGCCCTCGGCTGCGGACGGCGATTTCATTTCCTCGCTGATGGAGCCGGTGTCCGAACCCGGCAAGTTCGCGAACTGGATCGCGCCTCCCAAGGTCGGCATCGACAACAAGCCGGGCGATTTCGAATACGTGAAGATCGCGGCGTGAGACTCTTCCCCTCTCCCCTTGTGGGAGAGGGGGCCCGAGCAAAGCGAGGGCGGGTGAGGGGTTCTTTTAACATCGTAACCCCTCACCCGGCTCAGTTTCGCTCCGCTCAACTTCGCCACCCTCTCCCACAAGGGGAGAGGGGAAGAAAGTCGAAGATCAACCATGAATACTCCAGTCACCGACCTCATCAAGCAACACCTCATCGACCCCGAGATCTGCATTCGCTGCAACACCTGCGAAGAGACATGTCCGGTCGATGCGGTGACGCATGACGGCAACAATTATGTTGTCGATGCGAGCATCTGCAATCACTGCATGGATTGTATTTCGCCGTGTCCCACCGGCTCGATCGACAACTGGCGTGTGGTGACGAGGGCCTATTCCCTTGAGGAGCAATTCTCGTGGGAGGAATTGCCGAAGCAGGAAGAGGTCGCCGCTGTCGCTTCGGGTGAGGGCGGCGCGGTCGAGGCGCTCGAGGATGAAGTCTCGAAGCTGCTGGAAGAAGCCCGCAAGGGCCTCGGCGGCAAGCCGGTCGCGCCGCATTCCGCCAGCAAGCCGACGGTCAATCTCTACAACCGCGGCAAGCCGGCGACGGCGACGGTCACCGGAAATTTCCGTCTCACCGATGCCAATGCCGATTCCGATGTGCGTCACATCATCCTGGATTTCGGCGATCAGCCGTTCCCGGTGCTGGAAGGCCAGAGCATCGGCATCGTCGCGCCCGGCACCGACGAGAACGGCAAGCCGCATGTCGCGCGCCTTTATTCCGTGGCAAGTCCGCGCGGCGGCGAGAAGCCCAACACCAACAATCTCGCGCTCACAGTGAAGCGCGAGGACAACGGCGTCTGCTCGAACTATCTGTGCGATCTGCCGCGCGGCGCGAAGCTTGAGGTCACCGGTCCGTTCGGCGCGACCTTCCTGATGCCGGACGATCCTGCCGCGAACATCATCATGATCTGCACCGGCACGGGTTCGGCGCCGTTCCGCGGCTTTACCGAGCGCCGCCGCCGCGCGATGCCGGATGCGGCAGGGCGTCTGCTGCTGTTCTTCGGTGCACGCCGGCCGGAGGAACTGCCGTATTTCGGGCCGTTGCAGAAGGTGCCGGAAAAGCTGCTCGGCAAATACTTCTGCTATTCACGGGTGCCGGATCAGCCGCGTGTCTATGTGCAGGATCGGATTCGCAGCGAGATGGCGCAGATCGCCGCGCTGCTGCGTGACGACAAGACCCATGTCTACATCTGCGGATTGAAAGGCATGGAGAGCGGCGTCGATGAAGCTTTCGCCGATGCCTGCCGCGCGGCGTCGATCGATTGGTCGGCCCTCAAACCGAAGATGCGCGAAAGCGGCCGTTACCACGTCGAGACGTACTGAAAGCTCGCCAGCCTCGGTTATTCGTCATTGCGAGCGAAGCGAGGCAATCCATCCTTAAAGAAGAAAAGCTGGATTGCTTCGTCGCTAGCGCTCCTCGCAATGACGATGGGCGAAGCATAGTTTCGCCGGCGTGATTTTACTCCCCCGCAACCGGCAGGCTGAGATTGGCGTAGACGATGCCGCCATCGACCGCGATCGAATTGCCGACCACGTAATCGCCGGCGCGCGAGGCCAGATAGATCGCGATGCCGGCCATGTCTTCCGGACGGCCGATGCGCTTCGACGGAATCGCCTTGGCAACGCTGTCGCCATGATCGCGCGCCGCGGTGTTCATGTCGGACTCGAACGCGCCGGGGCAGATCGCGGTGACATTGATGTTGTCATGGATGAGCTTTGCGGCCATGCGGCGCGTCAGATGGATCACCGCCGCCTTGCTCGCCTGATAGGAATAGGTTTCGAGCGGATTGACCGACAGGCCGTCGATCGAGGCGATGTTGATGACCTTGCCGGGCTTCTCCTTCGTGGCGGCCGCACGCAGCGGCTTCGCCAGCGCTTTGGTGAGGAAGAACAGCGACTTGACGTTGAGGTTCATCACCTTGTCCCAGCCGTTCTCCGGAAACTCGTCGAACGGTGCGCCCCAGGCGGCGCCCGCATTGTTCACGAGGATGTCGAGCTTCGGCTCGCGCTTCATGATTTCTTCGGCGAGCTTGTTGCAGCCTTCGACCGTCGACATGTCGATGGGAAGCGCGATGCACTGGCCGTCATAGGCAGCGGTCAGTTCCTTTGCGGTTTCTTCGCAGGGCCCCGCCTTGCGCGCGGTGATGTAGACCTTCGACGCGCCATAGGCGAGAAAGCCGCCCGCGATCATCTTGCCGATGCCGCGCGAACCGCCGGTGACGAGGGCGACACGGCCATTGAGCGAAAACATATCCTTGAACATGATGCCTCCTGTTGCTTTGGCAGCGATATAGCGCCAGCAACGAAGCCCAAGTCAAGGAATGGCGGAATTGCAGAACGTGTTTGAAACGCAATTGCCGTCACCCTGAGGTGCTCCATGCGTCGCATGGAGCCTCGACGGGCGGCGGCATTATTCTGAGCGGTCATCCTCGAGGCTCGCAAGCGCTCGCACCTCAGGATGACGATTTCAGAGGTGTTTCACCTACGCCGCGTCCACGCGGCGGAAGCCGTTCCATATCGCGGTCGCGGCGCCTGACGTCAGCACCGACAGGAAGCGCGTGGTCTGGTAGTTGCCGTTCAGCGAAATGCGCGGCAACGCCGTGAGGTGTCCGGCGTTTTCGGCGAAGATCATGCCGGGACGCGTTGTGACAGCGGTTGCGAAGCCTAGCTCCTTCGCCATCGCGAACTCGCGCGCGGCCGCCGCGGCCTTGTCTCCATAAGGATAGGCGAAATGCCGCGCGGGCTTTTGCAGATGGTCCTCGATTCGCGCGCGGCTCTCTCGCATCTCGCGCAATGCGCCCGCTTCGGTTTCGCGGGCGAGATTGCAATGACTGACGGTGTGCGCGCCGATGCCGACCAGCGGATCGGCGGAAAATGTCTTCAGTTCATCCCACGACATGCACAGCTCGCGCGCGATGGCTGAATCGTCCACGCCGTGCCGCGCGCACAGCGCGCTGACCTCGCGCTGCACCTCGGCGTCGCTTCCGAGCGAGCGCAGCCAGTCGTGGGTCTGGTTGAAAGCGTCCTGCTTGGCGGCGTGGTCATGCGCATCGAGCCGCAGCACCGCACCGCCCCGAACGATCTCTATGATTTCAGCGCGGGCGACGACGCGCTCCAGCGCTTCCCACCACAATCTGCCGGTGCCTTCGGCGAAATCGCTGGCGACATAGACCGTGAACGGCGCGTTGTGGTCGCGCATCACGGGGAGCGCATGGTCGCGGTTGTTGCGATAGCCGTCATCGAAAGTGAAGCAGGCGAAGCGGCGCGCGAAATCACGCTCAACCATCCGGCGATGCGCTTCATCCATCGACACGATATCGACATCGAGCGCGCGGACATGGGCCAGCACCTCGCGCAGGAAGTCGGGCGTGATTTCCAGATGCCGGTTGGGCTGGAACATGTTGTCGCGCGCCGGGCGAACATGATGCAGCATGAAGATGGTGCCGACGCCCGCCAGGATCGGCCGCAGCACATGGTGCGCGCCGGTGAAATACAGCGCGTCGAGGCCGGCGCGAATGACGTTGTGGCGAAGCTGCTTCATGGCGGCGGGCTCGGGCCGATGATTTCAGGAATCCGGCCCCAAGATTTGGCAGAAACCGTTGAACAAACGGTTATGCGGGTGCTCAAAACAGCCTCCGGCGGGCCCGGAACGGGCCTTCTGCATCCGGCCCGGTTCGGCGGTCATTTCCCGTTTGACACCCTGCCATGGGTTTGTTTTGTCTCCATTCCGTCAGGTGAAGGTCCGGGATGAACCGAATATCCAGTTGGGCAAGAAAATGGTGGCCGGGGTTGATTCCCTTGGGGTTCCTTTGGATCGGCGCGATCTGGACGAATACCTCGCCTCTTGAGACCGATATCGCGTCGCGGGCGACCGCCGCGCTCAAGGACACCATCCTCGACAAGACCCGCATTTCCGTGTCCGGCCGCGATGTCTCGCTGTCGGCGGACGCGTTCTCGGAAGAAGGGCGTCGCAGCGCGGCCTCGCAGGTCGAGGCTGTCGCCGGGGTGCGGCTGCTCGACGACGACACCCGCCTGATCCGCGAAGCCAAGCCGTTCGAATGGTCGATCGAGCGCGACGTGGTCAGGATCACGCTCGGTGGGAATGCGCCGTTGCCCGCGAGCAAGGCACGGCTGGCGGACGCCGCGCGCGCCGCGGCCGCGGGTAGCGAGGTATCGGACCGGATGGATCTGGCGCGGGGCGCGCCGCCGCGGTTCGACGCCGCGGCATTGCTGCTGGTCGAACAGATCGGCAAGCTCAAGGACGGCAAGATCACCCTCAGCGACACCGCCGTCAGCCTGACCGGCATGGCGCGCGAAATCGGCAACCGCGAGGCGATCCTGGCGGCGCTGAAAAATCTGCCCGAAGGCTATTCGGTGAAGGAGAACGCCATCAAGGCGCCGCCTTATATCTTCCGCGCCAACAAGGACCCGGTCGCAAATACCGTCACGCTCGAAGGGTATGTGCCTGACAACAACGTTCATGCTGCCATTGTCGCGGCGGTCGGCCGCAAGTTCTTCGCCGAAAAGCTGGTTGATAATCTGAAGGCGAGCGCCGGTGCGCCGCAGGGCTTCCAGAACGCGGCGGTAGCCGCGCTCGGCGCGCTGTCGCGGGTTTCGACCGGCTCGCTGACGATCTCGGATCGTGAGGTGAAACTGTCCGGTGATGCGCTCTACGCGGTCGCGGCGGATCAGATTCGCGGCGGCATCGGCGGCGAGTTGCCGCAGGGCTGGGCCGTAAAGGCGGATGTCTCGGTCAAGCCGGTGGCCAGCGCTGTTGATCCGACCGTCTGCCAGCAACTGTTTTTTGAACTGCTGGGCAAGGCGAAGATCAGGTTCGAGTCCGGCCGCGCCACCATCGACAAGGATTCCATGGGGCTGCTCGACAAGCTCATCGAGACCGCCCTGCGCTGTCCGACCGCCAACATCGAGGTGGCCGGCCACACGGACAGCGACGGCGACAACACCTCCAATATGGCGTTGTCCGAAAAGCGCGCGCAGGCGGTGTCGGAGTATCTGATCAAGGCTGGACTGCCGCCGGACCGGTTGAAGGCCGTGGGCTACGGCAGTTCGCAGCCGGTTGCCGCCAACGATACCGACGACGGCAAGGCCAAGAACCGGCGCATCGATTTCGTGGTGAAATGAGCATGATTTATCTTGCGATGTTCAACTGGGGTTGGGTGCTGGCGTCAGCCGTGGTCGGCCTTGCAATGGGATGGATCGCGGTGGTCCATCGCGGGCGCGGCTGGTCCACGATGACGCTGCGCAAGGTCGCGGTGCTGGTCGCGGCGCTCGTCCTGGCGTCGGTGTTTCATCTGGCGCCGGGCCGGGCCGGATACTGGCTCGACCTCGGTCTCGTCATGTTCGCCGCTTACGTTCTCGGTTGCGCGGTCGGCTCGTGGCTCCGCAGTCTTGTGGTCGCGCGGCACACCGCCGCAGGCTGAAGCAAGATGGCAGGCGGCCTGACACGGCATTTCCGGATGTTCGGCCATTACAATGCGTGGGCCAATGCGCGGCTCTACGAGGCCGCCGGTCGTCTCGGCGACGCCGACTACCGGGCCGATCGCGGCGCCTTCTTCAAGTCGGTCCACGGCACGCTGAATCATCTGCTGGCAACGGATCGCATCTGGATGAAGCGGTTCACCGGCGAAGGCGATGCGCCGGACCGGCTCGACGCGATCCTGTTCGACACGTTCGATGCGCTTCGTGCAGCCCGGGCGGCGGAAGATGCCCGGATCGTGGCCTATGTGGACGGTCTGGATGACGCGCGCGTTGCGGGAACGATTTCCTATCGGCGCGTCTCGAGCCCCGAGCATTTCGTGCAGGAACTGGCTCCCGCGCTGGCGCACTGGTTCAACCACCAGACCCATCATCGCGGCCAGACTCATGCGCTTTTGACAGGGCTTGGACAGCCGGGTCCCGAACTGGACCTGCTGTTTTTTCAGCGCGAGCAGATCAAATCGGCGTCATCGCGCTGACATGGTGGCGACACCGTTGCGGTGCAATGGATGGCGGTAGTGTCTCAGTATTCTTAACGTGACTTATGGCTCGCAAATGGGCTCAAATTGACGATACCGGCTCTCGCGGTCGCCGCGCCGGTCTGCTAGGACAGCACGAGGGATAGTGCGCTTGATCGAATTTTGAGGTCTGGATGCTGGAGACACTGCGCGGGGCCATCGCGTACATGCGCGAGAAGCAAATCCTGCACAAGATTGGTGTTGCGATCAGCATCGCGATCATCGCGACCGCTTGCTACATCCTCTATCACATGCTCGAGGGTCTCGATGTCGACGACCTCTACGAGGCACTGCGCGGCACCGAAATCCGCACCATCGTGCTCGCCGGCCTCTGCGTCGCGGCCGGTTACTTCACGCTGACGTTCTACGACCTGTTCGCGCTGCGCGCGATCGGGCGCGATGAGGTGCCTTACCGGGTTGCCGCCTTTGCCGGGTTCACCAGCTATTCGATCGGCCACAATGTCGGGGCCAGCGTCTTTACCGGCGGCGTGGTGCGATATCGGGTCTATTCGGCGTGGGGCCTGTCGGCGGTCGATGTCGCCAAGGTTTGCTTTCTCGCCGGGCTGACGTTCTGGCTCGGCAATGCCGCCGTGCTCGGACTTGGCGTCGCCTATCATCCGGAAGCAGCCGCCTCCATCGACAAGCTGCCGGTCTGGCTCAACCGCGTCGCGGCCATCGGTATCCTGCTTGCCCTGTGTGCGTATGTCATCTGGGTCTGGATGAAGCCGCGCGAAGTCGGCCGCGGAAGCTGGAGCGTCTTTCTTCCCGGCGGGCCGTTGACGCTGCTGCAGATCGTGATCGGGATCGTCGATCTCGGGTTCTGTGCGCTGGCGATGTACATTCTGGTGCCGGATGAACCTCATGTCGGGTTCATCGTGGTCGCGGTGATCTTCGTCTCGGCGACGCTGCTCGGTTTCGCCAGCCATTCGCCGGGCGGCCTCGGCGTATTCGATGCCGCGATGCTGGTGGGTCTGTTTCAGTTCGACCGGGAAGAGCTTCTGGCCGGCATGCTGCTGTTCCGGGTGCTTTATTATCTCGTCCCGTTCATTATTTCTGTCATCTTGCTCTCGCTTCGAGAGCTTATTGTCGGTCTTCGGGCGAAGCGAGTCTCAGCGGCCCTGAAAAGGCTAGACGACGCCGCGAAGTCTCCGTCGGCCAAGGGGCCGCCTCAGGGATCGCGGTCACCGGTCTCGTAGGGCGGGCTGGCGTCAGCTCGTACGAGAGCGAAACAGGTACGGCGCATGACGATGACGTCTCCAAATTCCGGTTTTGCTCCGTGGTCGGATCGGCTGCGGCGGTCGGCGATCATTCTGATCGCGACGGCGCTTGGCCTCGCGGCTTCGGTGATGTTCGGCGGCCTGACGCTGCCGCAGGCCGGACTGGTGTTTGTGGTGATCGGGGGTGCAGCGCTTGTGCCATGGCATCTGCATCAATCCGTTCCGGCGAACGAAGACTTGATCGGCGCGCGGCCCGCGGAAACGCCGGTGGTGCAGGCGCTGGTCGGCGGGATGCCCGATGCAGCCGTGCTGCTCGACCGCGCCGGGCGCGTGCTGCATTTCAACACCGCCGCCGCGCAACTGGCGCCTGCTTTGCGCAAGAACGAACTGGCGCTGTTCGCGCTGCGCTCTCCCGAGATCATCGCGGCGCTGCGCGAAGCCATCGCCACCCGTCAGCCGCAGCGCGCCAGCTATGTGGATCGCGTTCCGATCGACCGCTGGATGGAATTGATCGTGACGCCGCTGCTGTTGCCGACGGCATTCGGCGGCAGCGAATATTGCATTCTGATGACATTCCAGGATCAGACGCCGCTGCGCCGGGTCGAGGAAATGCGCGCCGACTTCGTCGCCAATGCGAGCCACGAATTGCGCACGCCGCTCGCAGCGCTGTCGGGATTCATCGATACGTTGCAGGGACCGGCGCGCGAGGACGCCAAGGCGCGCGAACGGTTTCTCGGCATCATGCACGCGCAGGCGACGCGCATGGCGCGGCTGATCGACGATCTTCTGTCTCTGTCGCGGGTCGAGCTCAGCGCGCATGTGCGGCCCGAAAAGCTGGTCGACGTGGTGCCGCTGGTGCGTCAGGTGGTCGATGGGCTGGAGCCGCTGGCGAGCGAGCGTCAGGTTGTCATCGATGTCGAACTTCCTCATGAGCCGGTTGTCGTCGCCGGTGACAACGAGGAATTGCTGCGCCTGCTGGAAAACCTGATCGAGAACGGTCTCAAATACGGCGCATCCGGCGGACGCGTCGTGGTGTCGCTGACCGAACCTGCGCCCCATGACATCGGTGAAATTCGCCTCGCGGTGCGCGACTTTGGTCCTGGTATCGCGCCGGAGCATTTGCCGCGCCTGACCGAGCGGTTCTACCGCGTCGATGTCGGCGACAGCCGCGCGCAGGGCGGCACCGGACTGGGCCTGTCGCTGGTCAAGCACATCCTCAACCGTCATCGCGGGCGGCTCCTGATCGAGAGCGTTCCCGGTCACGGCGCGACGTTCACCGCATGTTTTCCGACGACGAAGACTCCTGCGGGCGACAAGATTGCAGCGAAAGAGTAAGGGCGATTTCAGTCCGGCGCATTTTCGCCGCACGATCACAAAGCCGCCTTTTGCGGCAAGGTTCGCCGCCACTTCGCAACAAAAAAGCCTCATCGGATCGATGAGGCTTTTTCGCTATTTATGAAAGGATTTCGGCTTACTTCGTGCTCGGCCGCGAGGTGCGGCGGCGATCGGAGGCCGGCTGATAGGCAACGCGTGAGTGATGCGCGCAGTATGGCAGGCTGGTCAGCGACTTGCCGCCGCAGAAGAAGAAATCCGGGCTGCCCGGATCGCCGACAGGCCAGTGGCAAGTGTTCTCGTTGAGCTCCAGCAGGCTGAGGCGCTGGCTCATCGGCACCACGTTGTCATAGGCGATCGGATCCGGCTCGGCTTCGACCTCAAAGGCGTGGGCCAGCGCGGTGTTACCGCGCGACACGGGACGGCTGATCCGCATCATATGCTGCGCCGGACGCACCTTGCGCTGCCGGGGCGCCGCGGAAGACGGGCTCTTGGCCCGGCCGGAGAGACCCAGCCGGTGCACCTTGCCGATCACGGCATTGCGGGTGATGTTTCCGAGCTCGGCAGCGATCTGGCTTGCCGAAAGCCCGGCTTCCCAAAGCTTTTTCAACTGTTCAACGCGATCGTCGGTCCAGCTTATTACCGTCATCGCACTCTTCCTTTTGATATCGCGCCGGCCATTTTCGACGCGGCGTCGCGATTGCAAACCGTCCAAAATCCCTGTCGGCAGAATCCCTTAGCCTTCGCCGGTTGCATGAAAAGCGACCGGGCGTTTACGCCGTACCGAAGACAATCGAGGATCAGAACCGCCGCACGAGATGTCGTACCCAACGTCAGGGATGCTACAATATGGCGTGACTCACGCGCAAGAGTCGGGCATGCCGCGTCCACATGTTCCAGCCAAAAATCAAATAAATTCGATCTTTATGCGATGCTGCAAATCGCGGCTTTCTTGACCGCGCAGGCAGTTTCAACGCTGGAACAGGTGCAAAAACGCCGGAATATGCTTCAGTTGCAGCAACAAACGGGCTGCCCCTGCGGCCCGCAGAAGGGCCCGCGTGGATTGACACAACAGGGTCCACCAATAGAATAACCGCCACGTGCCGCCTTTTTCGGGCGGCACGTTTCGTTTCCGGGGCAGGCAACTGAGCGACGAGCGCTGATGCGGTCGCGCCGCGGCTGACCCCTCACCATCGATCAGGTCGCCATGAGCCAAAGTGTCAAACCGCATCTCGACTCTCACATGTTGCCGGTTTTTGCCCGCGCCGACGTCGCTTTCGAGCGCGGCGAGGGGCCATGGCTGATCGCGACCAATGGCGACCGCTATCTCGACTTCACCAGTGGTGTGGCGGTGAATGCGCTCGGTCATGCGCATCCGCACCTGGTCGCTGCCGTGCAGGAACAGGCCGCGAAGCTGTGGCACGTCTCGAACCTTTTCACGATTCCGGAAGGTGAGCGGCTGGCGACGCGGCTTTGCGACGCTAGCTTTGCCGACGTGGCATTCTTCTGCAATTCCGGCGCGGAGGCGATGGAAGCGTGCATCAAGATGGCGCGCAAGTTTCAGGCGGTGAACGGCCATCCGGAGCGGTATCGGCTGATCACGTTTGAAGGTGCATTTCACGGCCGCACGCTTGCGACGCTCGCGGCCGGCGGGCAGCAGAAATATCTCGAAGGTTTCGGGCCGCGGGTCGAAGGTTTCGATCAGGTGCCGCTCGGCGATCTTGAGGCCGTGAAGAAGGCAATCGGTCCCGAGACGGCGGGTATCATCATCGAGCCATGGCAGGGCGAAGGCGGCGTGCGCGCGGCCGACCCTTCTTTCTTCCGCGCGCTGCGGCAGCTTTGCGACGACAACAAGCTCGTTCTGGTATTCGACGAAGTGCAGACCGGCATGGGTCGTACGGGCAGCCTCTTCGCTTACGAGAAGACCGGCGTTGAACCCGATATCATGGCGCTGGCAAAGGCGCTTGGCGGCGGCTTTCCGATCGGTGCGTGTCTGGCCACGGCGGCCGCCGCTGCGGGCATGACCCCGGGCACCCACGGCTCGACGTTCGGCGGCAACCTGCTTGCAGTGGCCGCAGCCAACGCGGTGCTCGATGTGATGCTGGCGCCGAAGTTTTTTGAGAATGTGCAGCGTTCGTCGCTGTTGCTGAAGCAGAAACTGGCGTCGATCATCGACCGCTATCCCGATGTGGTCGATGAAGTCCGCGGCGATGGCCTGCTGATCGGCCTGAAAGCGGTTGTGCCTGCCGGTGATCTCGTCGCAGCGCTTCGCAGCGAAAAGCTGCTCACCGTCGGCGCCGGCGAGAACGTCGTGCGATTGCTGCCGCCGCTGATCGTCACCGAGGCTGAGATCGAGGATGCGGTGTCACGTGTCGAGCGTGCTTGCGCCAAGCTGACGCGAACGCCCGCGCGGCGCGAGGCGGTGTGATGAGCAACTCTCCCCGACATTTCCTCGACCTGTTCGACGTGCCGACCAGGGACTTGCGGACGATCCTCGACGCCAGCATGGCGATGAAGAAGAAGCGCAAGGCCGGGGACATTTCCGACAGGCCGCTGGACGGCAAGACGCTTGCGATGATCTTCGACAAGCCGTCGACGCGTACCCGTGTGTCGTTCGATGTCGGCATGCGCCAGCTCGGCGGCGAAGCCATCATGCTGACCGGCGCTGAGATGCAGCTCGGACGCGGTGAAACCATCGCCGATACCGCGCGCGTGCTGTCGCGCTTCGTCGATGCGATCATGATCCGCATTCTCAACCACGAGGCGCTGGCCGAACTCGCGGCGCACGCAACCGTGCCCGTGATCAACGGTCTGACCCGGCGGTCGCATCCCTGTCAGGTGATGGCCGACGTGATGACCTTCGAGGAGCATCTCGGCCCGATCAAGGGACGCACGGTGGCTTGGACCGGCGACGACAACAACGTGCTGGCGTCGTGGGCGCATGCCGCGGAGCGGTTTGGATTCAACCTTCGTGTTGCGACGCCGCCGGAGCTGGCGCCCAACAAGCTGCTGAAGGACTGGATCAAGGCGGCAGACGCGCCGGTCGTGCTCGGCACCAAACCCGAGGAAATGGTGCGCGGCGCCGATTGCGTGGTCACCGACACCTGGGTCTCGATGGGCGACAAGGAAGGCGAGCATCGCCATAACGTGCTGAGGCCCTATCAGGTCAATGAGAAGCTGATGTCGCTGGCCAACCCCGGCGCCATCTTCATGCACTGCCTGCCGGCACATCGCGGCGAGGAAGTCACCGATGAAGTGATCGACGGCCCGCAGTCGGTGGTGTTCGACGAGGCGGAAAATCGTCTGCACGCGCAAAAGGGCATTCTGGCCTGGTGCCTGTACGCGATCGGCTAGGCCTGATCACAAAACGGATTGTCGAAGGGTCGTGCTCCGCGCGAAATAGCCCTTGTTCGCGGCGTTCCGGCGGTTTCTCCGCTGGCTTGTGTTCCCGATCCACTCCCTTTTTTGCGGAACAAGGCACCCTATATTGTGCGGACACCTCGCTTGATCCATCATTGCCCTGGGGCCGGAAGTCAGACCGTCATGGTTTGTGCTTTTCGCTGCGGCAATTCGTTTCCTTGAAAAGAATGCGTCCGACATGACTCTCGAAAGCCAAATCCGTGCTCCCTCCGCAACGCCGGTGGATGATGCTGTGCTGCCCTTTGAAGTCAGCGCGCTGGATGTGCGCGGCCGGTTGGCGAAGATGGGCCCGACGCTCGACGAGATTTTGACCAAGCACGACTATCCGGCTCCGGTCGGCAAGCTGCTTGGCGAAGCCATCGTGCTCACAACACTGCTCGCTTCGACGCTCAAGTTCGATGGCCGCTTTATTTTGCAGACCAAGACCGATGGTCCTGTGTCGATGATCGTCGTTGATTTTCAGGCGCCGAACCGGCTGCGTGCCTATGCGCGTTTCGATGCAAGCAGGCTGAAGTCCGGCCAGGACTCCGCGGCGCTGCTCGGCCACGGGCATCTTGCCATGACCATCGATCAGGGTGCCGAGATGAGCCGCTATCAGGGCCTCGTTGCGCTGGAAGGCGGCAATCTGGAAGACGCCGCGCATGAATATTTCCTCCGTTCGGAGCAGATTCCGACGCGGGTGCGGCTCGCGGTCGGTGAGGAATTCCGCAGTGGTGATGGTCCGAAACACCGGTGGCGCGGCGGCGGCATGCTGATGCAGTTCCTGCCCAAGGCGCCCGAGCGCGCGCGTCAGCCCGACCTGCATCCCGGCGACGCCCCCGAGGGCGCGGTCAAGCATGACCTGCCGGAAGACGATGCGTGGGCCGAGAGCCGGTCGCTGTTTGGCACCATCGAGGATGTCGAACTGATTGATCCCGATCTGTCGGGCGAGCGTTTGCTGTTCCGGCTTTTTCACGAGCGCGGAGTCCGGGTGTTTCCGACGCAGGAAGTGCGCGCGCAGTGCTCTTGCTCGCGCGATGCCGTGGCCGGAATGTTGAAAAGCTTCACCCCGCAGGATCGCGCCGACATGGTCGAAAACGGCAAGGTGGTCGTGACCTGCGAGTTCTGCAGTTCGGTATATGAGTTCACGCCGGATGAAGCGGGCGTCGAGCCGGTGTCCAATCAGGGGGCGGCTGACTAGAGGCTGGGCCGGTCTCGCGGCTGCCCGCCGTTGGCGTATGGATGTTCTAGTTCAGCGTCCGCTTGTAGCTCGGACTGTCCAGCGAGAACGCCGGGATGTCGATATCGAACGGCTCGCCGTTTTCGGTTACCATCTGATAGCTGCCGGTCATGAATCCGGATGGTGTCTGAAGCGGCACCCCGCTGGTGTACTCGAACCGTTCACCCGGCTCGAGTACCGGCTGTTCTCCGACCACACCCTCGCCGTTGACTTCCTGGCTGCGGCCGGCGCCATCGGTAATGATCCAGTGACGCCTCTTGAGCTGGACGGTTTCGCTCCCCGAATTGACGATGGCGATCGTGTAAGCCCAGAAAAAACGGCCGTCTTCAGCCGACGAGCGTTCGGGCAGGAAGCTCGGCTCGACGATGACTTCAATCTGGCGGGTCACGGCGCGATACATGGTGTCCGTCCACATTCGGTCACAGAATAGCAGACCTCTCATCCCTTGCGTAGGCACCAATAATTGATGCTTGCGGCGGCCTGTCCAGGATACGACATCGTACCGATCTTTGTTTCAACAACGTTGCCATCCAGCATTCTTCCGGGCGCCGGTCCAATGGAATGCTTGCAATTTGCGGGCCGGTTTGATCTTCCGTAGGATCATGACAAGCGCCTGCCACTTCGAATGGAACCGGATGAAACGGACTTGACCGGATGACGCTCGTGACCACCGAGATGACCGATCAGGCTGTTGCGAAAGCGCCTGCTGCAAAGGCCGTGGCGCTTCCGGTTGCCGCGGGCGAACGCGAACTGCGCCTCGATCTCTTTCGAGGTATGGCGCTGTGGCTGATCTTCATCGACCATCTTCCGCCGAACATTCTGACCTGGTTCACCATCCGCAACTACGGCTTCAGTGACGCCACCGAGATCTTTATTTTCATATCGGGGTACACGGCGGCGTTCGTGTACAGCCGCGCGATGCTTGATCGCGGCTTCGTAGTGGCGAGTGCGCGCATCTTCAAGCGCGTCTGGCAAATCTACGTGGCGCACGTTTTCCTGTTTACGATCTATCTCGCAGAGATCTCCTACATCGCGACGCGGTTCGAGAACCCGCTCTACGCGGAAGAAATGGGCATTCTGGATTTCCTCAAGCAGCCCGACGTCACGATCGTTCAGGCGTTGTTGCTGAAATTCCGGCCCGTCAATATGGACGTGCTGCCGCTTTACATCGTGCTCATGATTTTCCTGCCGGGAATCATATGGCTGATGCAGCGCAAGGCGGATCTGGCGCTGTCACTCTCGGTCCTGCTCTATGCCCTGACCTGGCAATTCGACTGGTATCTTCCCGCTTATCCAAACGGCTTCTGGGCTTTCAATCCGTTCGCCTGGCAGTTGCTGTTCGTATTCGGGGCCTGGTGCGCGCTCGGTGGCGCAAAGCGCATGGCGCGCATTCTGTCCTCGCGCATTACGCTCTGGCTCTGCATTGGCTATCTTGTGTTTGCGTTCTGCGTCACGCTGACCTGGCACGTTCCGCAGCTCAATGTTTTCATGCCGCGCTGGCTGGAAAGCTGGATGTATCCGATCAACAAGACCGATCTCGATGTTCTCCGCTTTGTGCATTTTCTGGCGCTGGCGGCGATTACGGTCCGCGTGCTTCCGAAGGATTGGCCGGGTCTGAGATCGCCGTGGCTTCGCCCGGTGATCCGGTGTGGTCAGCATTCTCTGGAGATATTCTGTCTCGGCGTCTTCCTCGCATTCGCGGGTCATTTTGTTCTGGCCGAAGTGTCCGGCGGAGCATGGATGCATTTCTTCGTCAGCGTCGCCGGGATTGTCATCATGTCAGCGGCCGCATGGCTATTTTCGTGGTACAAGAGCGAAATAGGCAAGGGCGACAAACGCGCAAAAAGCGCTGACGCCGATGCCGACCTCGCCGGAGGCGGGTCATGAGAGCGTTACTGGTTGCAGGTCTGTTCGCGTCTGTCCTGGTGGCTGCTCCGGCGCGCGCCGAGGACGGTCCCGGCTGTACTGTGCCCGCATATCTCCTGACGACGGAAAGCCCACTTCCGAAGGTCGCAAACGCGATCAAGACCAGGAAGCGTCTGGATGTCCTTGTGGTCGGCAGCGGCTCTTCAGCGCTACCTGGCTCTGACGGTGCGAACATGTCTTATCCGGCACGTTTGGAGTCCGCTTTGCGCGAAGCATTGGCTGGCGTCACCGTCAATGTCAGGACCGACCTGCGGCCCAAGAAAACAGCCGCGGAAGCCGCGCAGGGTTTTGGCCAGATGATCGACAAGCTGCCGGCGGATCAAAAGCCGGATCTGGTGATCTGGCAGACCGGCACGGTCGATGCGATACGCGCGGTTGATCCTGACGATTTCCGCGCCGCGTTGGATAGCGGGGTTGAGGCACTGCAGAAAGCAGGCCCCGATGTGCTCTTGATGAATCTCCAATACAACCCACGTATGGAGACGATGCTGTCGGTTGGTCCCTATATCGACACGATACGGGTCGTCGCACAGCAGCACGAAGTGCCGATATTCGACCGGTTTTCGATCATGCGTCACTGGAGCGATGCCGGCGATTTTGATCTTTTCGGTTCAGCCCACGGATATGGAATGGCGAAGCGTGTGCATGACTGTATCGGCCGGTCGCTGGCCGCGATGGTCGTGGAAGCGTCGCGCATTAATCCGGCTGAGCTCAGGATTCAACGTTGATGAATTTTTATGGTCGTTTGGCGATTGCCGTCATGGCAGGCGCTATGACGTGGGGATTACCCGCCGTCTCCCCTGTACGAGCCCAGGTGCCCGACGCGCCCCAGCAGAAGGGTCTCGGAACAAAAGCTATCGAAGCGGCGAAGACTGTGGCCAAGGGTGCCGGCGATATTCTCACACGCGTGCCGTGTCTGCCCGCCAAGGGATTGAAGGACGTTCCGGGTTCGCTGCCGCGCGTTGCGCGGCGGATCGCTGCGGGCGAGCCGGTGACCATCGTCGCTTTCGGCTCATCGACCACGGTCGGTTTCGGCACGTCAGCGGCCTACAATTATCCCAGCCGTCTTGCGGATCAGTTGCGCCGCAAGTTTCCGACCGCCGACATCAGTGTCATCAATCGCGGTATGGGCGGGCAGGATGCGCCCGAAATGATGAAGCGGTTCGATATCGCCGTTCTCGATGCGGACCCTGATCTCGTGATCTGGCAGCTCGGCACCAACGCCGTCGTCAAGGGCAACGCCAGCGATATCGCGGCGACGGCTGCGCTGGTGGAGGACGGCATCGCGCGCCTTCAGGCCAGGGGGATCGATGTCGTGCTGATCGATCCGCAATACGTTCCGGCGGTTGCCGAGAAAACCGAGAACGCGAGCCGGATGGTCAAACTGCTTGGCGATGTCGCCAAGCTCAAGAACATCTCGGTGTTTCCGCGCTTCGATGTCATGCGGCAATGGCACGAGGACGAAAAAATGCCGTTCGACAAGTTCGTGATCGGCGACGGCCTGCACATGAACGACTGGGGCTACGCGTGCTTCGCCCAGTTGCTCGGCGACACCATCATCAAGTCGGTCGGACAGGTGAAGGCCGGTGTCAACATTCCGGCGAACGTGATGAGCTTCCGGCCGATGTAAGGCCTAGATCGTCAGCCTGCCTTCGATGCACGTCAGCGTCTCGCCGCCGATCCAGATGTCGTGACCATCACGCGCGGCGTAAACGCGGCCCTCTCGTCCAAGCACGGTGCCCTGGCTTGCGACGTATGCAGCGGGCGCAAGTCCTGCGGACATCAGCCATTGCGCGAGACCGGCATTCAGGCTGCCCGTGACGGGGTCTTCGGTCGCGCGGTTGGATATGAATGCGCGAACCTCGAAGAAGGCGTCCTTGCCGTCGCGCAAAGGGTCCCATGGCGCGACCACGCCGAGCTTCAGGTTCCCAAGCGCCGGATAGTCCGGTTTCAGCGACAGGATTTCCGTGCGCGATGTCAGCATCACCGCCACCCAGCCGGGGCCGTTGTCGATCCACTGCGCCGCCTTAATGGCGTCCCGGCGAATTTGCAGGCCGCGCGCGATCTGATCGAGAATGTCGCTTTCGACATCGCCGGTCCGGCGCAGCGGAGGCGCGGCAAATGCCAGCCTGTTCCCATCGCGCCTGATTTTGATGAGGCCCGCACCGCATTCCTGAACGACATGCGCCTGCCCGGCAGTATTCCCGAGGCTCAACCAGACGTGACAACTGCCGAGCGTTGGATGGCCTGCGAACGGCAACTCGCCTGAGGGCGTGAAAATCCGCAGGCGATAATCGGCGTCTGCCGTCGTAGGCTTCAGGAGAAAGGTGGTTTCGCTCAGATTCGTCCAGTTCGCGAGCGAAGCCATGGCGTCGTCGGAAAGTCCGTCGGCGCCAATGACCACGGCAAGCGGATTACCCTTGAGCCGCTTGCCGGTGAAAACATCGACCTGCTGGAACGAAAATGTACTCATGGAATATCCAGCGCGCTTCTGTCTTAGGCTTTCTCCAGCGCCGCGTTCAGATCCTCGATCAGGTCGTCCTTGTGCTCCAGTCCCGCCGAGAAGCGGATGAAGCCTTCACTGATGCCAAGTTCGGCGCGCGCCTCCGGCGTCAGCCGCTGATGCGTCGTGGTCGCCGGATGGGTGACGATGCTTTTGGAATCGCCGAGGTTATTGGAAATCCGCGCCAGCTTCAGCGCGTTCAGCGTGCGGAACGCTGCGGCCTTGCCGCCCTTGACCTCGAAACCGATCAGGGTCGAACCCGCGCGCATCTGTTTCTTGACGATGGCGGCCTGCGGATGATCGGCGCGGCCCGGATAGATCAGCCGCGAGATCTTCGGATGTTTGGCCAACGCATCGGCGATCGCCGCTGCGCTTTCGGTTTGCGCCTTCACGCGAATGCTCAGCGTCTCAAGACCCTTCAGCAGCACCCATGCGTTGAATGGTGACATCGCAGGTCCGGTCTGGCGCAGGAACGTGTGGATGTGCTCCTGAATGAAAGCCTCCGACGACAGGATGATGCCGCCGAGACAGCGACCCTGGCCATCGATGTGCTTGGTCGCAGAATAGACCACGACGTCGGCGCCGAGCGTTAGCGGGCTTTGCCAGATCGGTGTGGCGAACACGTTGTCCACGATCAGCCGCGCGCCGCCGCGATGCGCGATCTCGGCGACAGCGCCGATGTCGACCACATCGAGGGTCGGATTGGTCGGGCTTTCGAGGAAGCACGTCTTGGTGTTCGGACGCATCGCCTTCTGCCACTGGTCGAGATCATGACCATCCACCAGCGTGGATTCGATGCCGTAGCGCGGCAGCAGATCTTCCACGACATAACGGCACGAACCGAACAGCGCTTTCGCTGCGACCACATGATCGCCGGCTTTGAGCGGAGCAAGGATCGCGGTGGTGACCGCCGCCATGCCGGTCGCGGTGGCGCGCGCGGCCTCGGCGCCTTCGAGTTCGATCATGCGCTGCTCGAACATCGATACGGTCGGATTCGAAAACCGTGAATACAGGAAGCCGGGGTCCGCGCCGGTGAAGCGCGCTTCGCACTGTTCGGCGGTGTCGTAGATGAAACCCTGCGTCAGGAACAGCGCTTCGGAGGTTTCGCCGTACTGCGAGCGCAGCGTGCCTGAATGCACGAGGCGGGTTTCCGGGCGATAATTGCGGGTCGGGGATGGCGGCTTGCTTGGGGAAGCATTGGCCGCGGGTGTTTTGGTCTCGGACATGTGCACTCCATCGTGGCCACCTCGCGATGGACACAAAAAAACCGGCCTGGAAAATCTTTCCACAAGCCGGGATCACACTGTCCCCGGCCTGTTTAGCGAGTTATTTAACGTGGCTGCAAGCCGGCCGGCTCAAATGACCACGGGATAAGTCCTAGGCTTAATCCCGCATGCTCTTTCCGTCAAGCACCCCATCGGATAACCGATAAAATGCTTGTTTTGCTGGATCAGCCGATAGCCGAGGATTACCCCGTGGCCTTCACACTTGCCCCCGACGCGACAGGAATTCTGCCTGACCGCATGATCGCGGCGATGGCCGATGCAGGCCTGATCCTGCCCGAATATCCCTTCGTCGAAAGCCAGATCCAGCCGGCCAGTCTCGACCTGCGCCTGGGCAATGTCGCCTACCGGGTTCGCGCGAGCTTTCTGCCCGGTCCTGATATTCGGGTGGCGGACCGTATCGAAGAGTTGAAGCTGCACGAGATCGATCTGTCCGATGGCGCGGTGCTGGAAACCAACTGCGTCTACATCGTGCCGCTCTTGGAAAGCCTCGCGCTTCCGCCGAACATTCAGGCCGCCGCGAATCCGAAAAGCTCCACGGGCCGGCTCGACGTTTTCACCCGCGTGATCGCCGACGGCACGCGGCGCTTCGACATGATCGCGCCCGGCTATCATGGCCCGCTCTATGCGGAGATCAGCCCCAAGACATTCCCGGTCTTGTTGCGCGAAGGATCGCGGCTGTCGCAGATTCGTTTCCGCACGGGCCATCCTCTGCTCGATGGCGATGAACTGGAGGCGCTGCATGACGCCGAGCGTCTGGTCGACAGCGACGAAGCCGATCTCGCCGGCGGTGTGGCCTTAAGCGTTGATCTGTCCGGTGAAGGCTCGGATGGTTTTGTCGGCTATCGCGCCAAACGCCATACCGGCGTGGTCGATGTCGACCGCCGTGCCGGATACACCGTGGGTGAGTTCTGGGAGCCGATCCGCGCGCGGCCGGATCGCAGCCTGATCCTCGATCCCGGCGAGTTCTATATTCTCGCCTCGAAGGAGGCGGTGCAGGTGCCGCCGGATTTCGCCGCCGAGATGGTGCCGTTCGATCCGCTGGTCGGCGAATTCCGCGTCCACTATGCGGGCTTCTTCGATCCCGGCTTCGGTTATGCAGGCGCAGGCGGGCAGGGCTCGCGCGCGGTGCTGGAAGTGCGCTCGCGCGAAGTGCCGTTCATTCTCGAGCACGGCCAGATCGTCGGTCGCCTTGTGTACGAGAAGATGCTGTCGCGCCCCGATGCGCTGTATGGCCAGCGCATCGCATCGAATTATCAGGGGCAGGGCCTGAAGCTCTCGAAGCATTTCCGGACCTAGCGGTCGGGTTCCGCTCTGCGAATTACGTCCCCTCGCGGCACATTTCACCCATGCCGCCATTGGCTTCCGGCCAGCTTGCCGCGGGCATCCAAATACCGGATCATTCCTGAAAACAACGGGAGCGATCCCGGCAGGGATGAAAACGCCATGGTTGCAGCCGCAAAAACTCCGCCCGCTCAGACATCAGCTTCGACATCCGGGTTCGGTCTGATCGCGCCCGACACGTCGGGCATGAATTTCTATCGCGCCGATCCGATCCTCGCCGATCTGCTGCGCATCCATCTTCCCGGCGCGCTGTTTCAGCACATCGAGCCGCATCTGGACCGGCTTGGCTCGCTCGCCGGTGGTTATCTCGATGAATGCGCGCGTCTCGCCGACAAGCATGGCCCGGTGCTGCATCAGCGCGATCGCTTCGGCAACGACCGGCAATGGATCGAGTATCATCCGGCTTATCGCGAACTCGAACGCGCAGCCTATGGCGAATTCGGCATCCACGCGATGTCGCATCGCAAGGGCATTCTCGGCTGGGCCGACACTTATCCAGCCGTCGCCAAGCACGCCTTCACGTTTCTGTTCAATCAGGCCGAGTTCGGGCTTGGGTGTCCGATCAATGTCACCGACGGCGCGGCGCGTCTGTTGTCGCGGTTCGGCGACGGCGCGCTGAAAGCCAAGTATCTCGACGGCCTCACGCAAACCGACATGTCAAAGCTGACCCAGGGCGGCCAGTTCATGACCGAGAAGGAGGGCGGTTCGGACGTCGGCAAGCTGACCACCAGAGCGGTGCAGGACGGCGGTCACTGGCGGCTCTACGGCGAAAAATGGTTCTGCTCGAACGCCGATGCAAAGATGGTGATGCTGCTGGCGCGGCCGGAAGGCGCGGTCGGCGGCACCCAGGGCGTCGGCCTGTTTCTCATGCCGCGTGAACTCGACGATGGTTCGCCCAACCACTACCGCATCGTCCGCCTCAAGGACAAACTCGGCACCCGCTCGATGGCGTCGGGCGAGATCAAGCTTGAAGGTGCGATTGCTTACGCTGTCGGCCGTCTCGATCGCGGCTTCGTGCAGATGGCCGAGATGGTCAACTGGTCGCGTCTGTCCAACGGCGTCAAGTCGGCGGCATTGATGCGGCGCGCGCACCATGATGCGAATACGGTTGCCAACAACCGCGTGGTGTTTGGCCGTCGCATTATCGATATGCCGCTGGCGCGCCGGCAGTTGATGAAAATCATGCTCGCAACCGAGCAGGCGGTGTCGATGAGCTTCGTCACGGCCGATGCATTGGATCGCGCCGAAGCCGGCAGTCAGGACGCCGCGGCATTGCTGCGCGTGCTGACGCCGACGCTAAAGTATCGCGCCACGCGCGATGCTCGAAAGGTTTGCGGCGAGGCAATGGAGATGCGCGGCGGCATCGGTTACATCGAAGAGTTCGCGACGCCGCGGCTATTGCGCGACGCGCATCTCGGTTCGATCTGGGAAGGAACCGGTAACATCGTTGCGCTCGATACGCTCAAGCGTGCGGTCGGCCGTCACGGAGCAGAAGCTGCGCTGGGAGCCGATCTGCATTCGCGGATCGACGATTCGCCCGGCGTTCCGCAGGTCTGGCGCGACCGGCTTCATCACCTGACGGACAGGGCGATCGGCTTTGCCCGCGAGGTGGCCGGGCGTTCGGAGAACGAAGCCGAAGCGCGCCGTGCCACCAGCACGCTTTATCATGTCGCCGGCGCTGTCACGTTCGCCTGGGAGGGCAGCCGGATTCACGCCATGCGCGGCGACGCCCGCCGGCTGTTGCTGTCGCGTCTCGTTGTCGATCACCGCCTGACGGCGCAGGACCCGTTTGCCGTTCTCTCGAACGGACGCGATGAGGCAATCGCCGACCGGCTGCTCGGTGATCGGCCATTGGCGATGGCCGATGCCGCGCAGATCATCAGTGCGGCTTAGTTCGCTGGTTTTCAGGGTGTGTAGGCGCCATGCGCGAAGCGCGTTGTGCCCTGCAAATTTGATGCTATGGATTTTTTGACAGGGCGGCGCTCTCTCAAAACAAGAAGATTTCCGCTCGGGAGACGATATGTCCGAACTTGGGGCCGCTGAAATTCCTGTCGTGCAGACGGACGAAAAACCGCCGCTGCCTGCTGTCAAAGGCCCCGTTAAAAACCCGCTGCTCGATGGGCCGATCCTCTCCACGCTGTTGAAACTGGCTGCTCCCAATGTGGTCGCGCTGACCGCCGGAACCTGCGTCGCGATCGCTGAGACATCCTATATCGGCCGCTTGGGCGTCGAACCCCTGGCGGCGATGGCGCTGGTGTTCCCGTTTGTCATTCTGATGATGACCATGTCTGGCGGCGCGATGGGCGGCGGCGTCGCATCCGCCATTGCGCGCGCGCTGGGCGCCAACGATGCCGAGCGCGCATCCGCGCTTGCCGTGCACGCGCTGATGATCGGTATTTGTTTCGGCCTGACCTTCATGATCGGGATGCTGACCTTCGGGCCGTATCTGTTTGCCGCGCTCGGCGGCAGGGGCCGTGTTCTGAGCGAGGCCATCGGTTACTCGCAGATTTTCTTCGGCGGCGCCGTGCTGCCATGGATCATGAATACGCTGGCGGCGCTGCTGCGGGGAACCGGCAACATGAAGCTGCCGTCGGCGATCATTCTCAACTCGGCGTTCTTTCAGGTTCTGTTCGGCGGCGTGCTTGGTCTTGGCCTGGGGCCGGTGCCGCAGTTCGGTATGCGCGGCGTTGCCGCCGGCACGCTGATGGCGTTTTCGATCGGTGTCGGCATCATGGCGTGGTATCTGCTGTCAGGCCGCAGCCGCGTGAAACTGAATTTCAGTGGCTTCCGGTTTCAGCGCACGATGTTCTACGACATCCTGCAGGTCGGAGCGATTTCCTGTTTCTCGCCCCTGCAGATTGTGCTGACGGTGACGATCTTCACGCACCTGCTGGCGAATTTCGGGACCGAGGTTCTCGCGGGTTACGGCATCGGCGCACGGCTGGAATTCATGCTGACGTCGCTGGCGTTCGCTGTGGGGATCGCCTCGGTGCCGATGATCGGCATGGCGATCGGAGCCGGCCGCATCGCCCGGGCGCGGCGGATTGCATGGACGGCCGGCGGTGTGTCGTTTGTGGCCGTCGGCTTCTTTGGCGGGTTCTTCGCTCTCAACCCGGACATTTGGGTGAACATCTTTACTGACAATGCCGCCGTTCGGGCTGCGAGCCATGAATATCTTTCGATCGTCGGGCCGTTTCTCGCTTTCGTGGGCCTTGCGATTTCGCTTTATTTCTCTTCGCAGGGCGCTGCGCGCGTGATCGGGCCGGTGCTCGCACAGACCGCGCGGCTTGCATTCGTCATGGCGGGCGGCTGGTGGCTGACGTCACATGGTGCAGTCAGCACGAATTTCTTCTGGCTGGCGGCTGTGTCCATGATTCTGCTGGGTATCCTCGCCGCCGCCGCAGTTCGTTTCACGAACTGGGGAGAGAGAGGGGCGGCTATCAAGGCTGAATGAGAGCCGTCACGCGAGCACGGTCGGACGTGCGAGCGAGGCGCGGGCGAACTTCTTCGCGTTGGCGGGTTTGCCGAACAGATAGCCCTGGGCCAGGTCGAATCCCATCTCGTGGATCGCGACCAGATCGGACCGGGTCTCCACGCCCTTGGCGACGGTGCGCGCGCCGTGCCGGTCCGCAAGTTCGAGGATGCGGCGGCAGACGGTCTGCTTGAGGCGGTTATCCGCAGAGCCGGTGACGAATTCCCGATCGACCTTGATTTCGACGAACGGAAAACTCTTCAGCTCCGTGAGCAGCGGCCAGTCGGTCCCGAGATCATCGATCGAGATTGCGATGTTGTGAAATCGCAGGCGCTTGGCGACATCGATCGCCAGATCGAGATTCCGGATGATCTCGAAGCCTTTGACCTCCACGATCAAGCCTCCGAACGCGGGATGGTCCGGAATCTGGCGGCAGAGATGGCTGACCAGCGCCGGGTCTTCGAGAAAGCTGATCGGCAGATTGATGGAGATGTCGACGGGGCCGTGCTGATCCACGAAATAATGCCAGTCCTCCAGCGCGCGGCTGACGACAAATTCGGACAGCCCCTTGAACTGCGGGTCTCGAGCGTCAGGGATAAAGGATGCCGGAGGCACCACGCCCCATGATGGGTGACGCATGCGGATCAGCGCCTCCGCGCCGCGGGGGGCGAGCGTATGCACGTCGATTTTCTGCTGGTACCACAATTCCAGCCAGCCGGCCTTCAGCGCTTCCGCGACGTCGACAGGCGGACTCGGCGGGGCTTGTTGCGGAAGCAGCGTGACCACACTGGCCCTCAGGCCGTCCGCGCTGAACGGTGTGGCAAGCGGCGGCAGCATCGCAATCTGAAGTTCTTCCCCGAGTTGGCGCAGCGCGCTCACGACGATCGACTCCTTTGGGCCGATCAGCAGCACCTGGCCGTCGAATTTCCTGTCGACGATGATTTTCAGGATCTGCCCGGCCTGAACGCCATCATTCGGTATTCCGAGCAGAATGAGATCGGGCGCGTGCAGGTCCAGCAGCAAGGGCAACTCGTCGGCGTTCGCGCACTCGGATGCAACGAAGCCCAGCTCTTCAAGAGCCTCCGCAAGAAACGTGCGGATATGTCTCTTCGCGTCGACGATGCAAACGCGCGGCGTCACCTTGCGCTGGCCGAATGTCGCGACCGTGTCCAATTCCGCGGGCTTGAAACCCCTCATGCGTCACCTCCGTGTCCCCAGAGACGGAAGTCTTAGCGTCATGGAGTGGTCGCAAATGTGGAATTGTTGAATCATCCACTCGTATAATTCGGTAAGGTTAAAGGCGCGAGAAAGATTCAAATTTGTGCGGCATTTTCCGAAAATCCGGTCGCATCCAATGTTGTTGGTGCGAATTGATCATACCGCAGTCAGAGAATGCAGCATGATCATCATGAAGAGCGCCTGGTGTCATCGTTGGCGACACATCCGGCCGGATAACTAGCCGTTTTCGAATCGTTTCTTTATCGCTGCGATCGACAAGTCCATTTGTCCGCTGATGTATGGCGCGATTTCGTTCGGCAGCACGTCCACGGTCCAGACAAATTTGCTGCGCCTGTCGCCATCTTCGTGAATCTGCACCGAGGCGCTGTGTTGCCTGATCCTTTCGCTGGCGATGGCGTAGACGAGACGCCGTTTCGCGTCGTCGCAATCGACAAGAATCTCGCGTGCGTTCGTGCCGTTTGAAAACGTCACGAGCCGGGAGTCGCCGTCCATGACGGCGTTGGTAACGAAGCCGGGCGCGAGCCGGGTGTGGACTGCTCCGAAGTCGCGCACTGCGTCCCAGACATCATGCGCGGATGATGCAATCGCAAACTCTTTCTGGATCGATGCCATGTTTTCCTCCGTGCCGGTCGGGGATCACGTGCACACGGCCTCGACATTGTTTCCGTCGGGGTCGATCAGAAATGCGGCGTAGTAGGTGGGGCTATAGTCCGCGCGCGGACCTGCGCCGCCATTGTCGCGGCCGCCGGCCTTCAGTCCCGCGGAGTGAAACGCCTTGATGGCGTCGTGGGTCGCGGCACGGAATGCGACATGTGCGCCAGACCCTTCGCGGTCTCTCGACAGATGCAGCCAGAGTGCCGGCGTATCCTTCGGTCCAAATCCGGCACCGCTTTCGTCGCGCGAGCAGAGAACATGGCCGAGCGGTGCGAGCGCGGCGGTGTAGAATTTGATGCTGGCGTCGAGGTTTCTGACTTTTAGTCCGATATGGTCGTACATGATGATCTCCCTGTGATGGAGATCACCCTACGGCAGCGGCCTTGAGCCGTTCTTGGAAAATCTTGCGGTCGCCGCGCGCCGCATCGCGGAACCGCCGCGGAGAAACGCCAGCGGCCCGATGGAAGGTGCGCACAAAGTTCGACAGGTCGCCGAATCCCACATCGAAGGCGATCGATGTGATCGACCGCGCATCGTCGGCCAGCAGCCTTGCCGCATGGCGCAGCCGCGCGCGCACCAGATACTGATGCGGCGTCACCCCGAGCACATTCGAGAACATCCGCAGGAAATGAAAAGAGCTGACGCCGGCAGCCTTGGCAGTCGTCTCCAGATCCACGGCCCGGCCGGCATGGGCATCGATCCACAGTGCACTCTCGACAGCGCGGCGGCGGTCGCGCGCGGTGGCCGGCGATGCCTTCTGGGCCTTTCCGGACGTTGCTTCGACAAAACGGTTCACAAACAGAATCGCGGCCTCATCGATCCCGATGTCGCTGTCGCCGCGTCCGGTCGCCTGCGCCAGTTCTCCATAGACCATGAGTTCAGGTGTCGGCGGCACGCAGCCGATCTGCAAGGCATCTGTCCGGACGCCCATGTCATCGGCGAGTGCAGGCGAGAGCTGGAACGAGAGGCATTCATCGCCGCAAACGTGATGAGGATGCGAGCAGGTATATTCGTCGCCGGCATGACCCAGCATCACCGCCCCGGCGACCAGTTCGTGGGAACGGCCACGGGTGTCATAGCCGAAGCTGCCCTTGCGGACATAGGAGAGCGAATGGCGCGTGTGCTGTTCGAGGAACGGCTTATCGTCCGGCCCCATGGTGCACCGGTAATCGAACACGGACAGCGCCGCACTCTCAAACAGGGTGATCTTCATAGCGGGACGTTAGCCCCGGCGTCGTTGCGGGGCAATCGACAGGCCGGGGTCGAACAGCATCGGCGCATCCTCGGCGTCGCGGGTCGAAACGCGGGCGCGTTCGATGGCAAGCATGCGGAACTTGGTAGTCACGCCTCCATTGGCGGAAAACCCGCCGGTCTTGCCGCCCGCCGCCAGCACGCGGTGGCAGGGGATCACGATGGGCAGGGGATTTTCGCCGAGCGCCTTGCCCACCGCGCGCGACAGCAGCTTGTCGCCGAGGCGCGTGGCGATATCGCCATAGGTCAGCGTTTCGCCGGGGGCGATGGTTTGCGCGATGTCGTAGACGCGCCGGTTGAAGGCGGGCAGGCGATCAGTATCGAGGGCGATGAAGGACAGGTCCGTCGCTTCGCCGCTGAGTAGCTCCACCATGGCATCGCAGGCGCGCTGCACATCCGCCGGTGGCGCCATTTCCTGTGCGCCAGGTGCTTTCTGAAGCAGGCGTGCACGGGTTCTGGCATCGTCGGCTTCAGGGAGTTGCACGCCCAAAAGACCGCGATCGCCCCAGGCGACGCCGCAGCGCCCGATCGCCGTGTCGAACAATGCAAAACCAGCCGTCATGTCGCGTTCCAGTGTTTCATAGCCGCATCCCGAAACTTGGAGAATCTTGCGCTTTTCGGTCCCGTTCGCCACCCGAATCCTGCGATGCCAGCCATCTTGCGGCTTGCCGCCGGGTGTGGCTAAGGTTGGAACCGCGCGGGCGTAGTTCAATGGTAGAACGGCAGCTTCCCAAGCTGCATACGAGGGTTCGATTCCCTTCGCCCGCTCCAGCTTCGTAAGGGTTCTTCCGCAAACTGCAATCCATCGGGCTGGGCGGCCATGACGTCATCGAAATCCATCAGTGTCGCGGGCGCCGGCGGCATCGGCTGCTTCGTCGGGGGGGTGCTGCGCGCCGGCGGGCACCCGGTCTCGCTTTTGGCGCGCCCGCGCCTGATCGAGGACATCGCCCGGCATGGGCTGAAGGTCACGAGCTTTGAAGGTATCGAGCATCGCCTGACGCCGGCCGAGATCAAACTGTCCGACGATCCCGCAGCGATTTTTGCGGGCGCGGATATCATCCTTGTCACGGTCAAGAGCGACGACACCCCGGAGATCGCGGATCTGATCGCGCGGCATGCCGCGAAGAATGCCGTGATCGTCAGCCTTCAGAACGGCACCGGCAATGTCTCGGTGCTGCGCGATGCACTGCCGGATCACGATGTGCTGGCGGGGATGGTGCCGTTCAATGTTCTGTCCCTTGGCGAGGGTCATTTTCATCGCGCCACCTCCGGAGACATCCTGCTGGAGAAGGACGATCCGGATATCGCAAAATTGCTGTCACGGCCGGAACTTGTTTTCCGCAGTGTGGATGACATCGAGGGCGTGCAATGGGGCAAGCTGCTGATCAATCTGAACAACGCACTCAATGCGCTGTCTGGTCTTCCGCTTCGCGATCAGCTTGCGCAGCGCTCCTGGCGGACGCTGTTCGCCGACCAGATACGTGAGGCATTGGCGGTGATTAAGGCTGAAGGCATCGCTCCGCTGTCGACAACGCCGCTGCCGGCGTCCTTCACGCCGTTCATTCTGAAACTGCCCGATGCGCTGTTTACGCGGATCGCGGCATCGATGGTGAAGATCGACCCGAAGGCGCGCTCGTCGATGTGGGAAGACCTGCAGCGCGGGCGCCGCACAGAGATAGATCACCTGCAGGGCCTGATCGTCAGGCTTGCCGAGCGCCATGGTCTGAAGGCGCCGCTGTCTGCGCGAATTGTCGCACTGATCAGAAACGCTGAGGAAGCGGGCAAGGGCTCACCGGGCCTGACCCCGGAGCAGGTCCGGGCTGTTGGTCAGGGCTGATTTTCCAGCCGGACGGGCTGGCGGGGCGGCGGCGACAGAGTTACGTTATCTGGGTTGATGCAAGCGCCGGGTTAGCCCGCAACTGTCTTGCCCGCGAGCCCGGTTTACAGGCCTTGCTCGGAAGAGCGGTGAGGTCGTGGTCGCGGCATAAGCCGCGCAATCATGGCGGACCAATCTGCGACACAGGCTTCCACGGCTGGAGGCTCTCATGCATGCGGACACAATCAATCTGAAATCACATCGTCTTGTTGCCAGCGACAGGGTCGAAGGAACGCGCGTCTTCAACGCCGACGGCAGAAAAATAGGAAGCATCAAACGATTGATGATCGACAAGACCAGCGGCAACGTCGCCTACGCGGTCCTGTGCTTCGGCGGCTTTCTCGGAGTCGGCGAAGACTATCGCCCGCTTCCGTGGGCGAGCATGAAGTACAACCCCGCGATCGAAGGCTACGAACTTCTGACCTTGATGACTGAAGAGGAACTGGCGAAAGCGCCGTCCTTCGGAACCGACAAGGAATTCGATTGGGGCAACCGTGTCCGCGAAGTCGATGCTTACTGGATCGGCTTCTGACACGCGTTGCGAAAGCGATTGCTCCGCAGCTCCCTGAAACGCCCGTGGTTTCAGGGAGGCGTCAGGCTGGCACGATGTCCGGTTTGTTGCCGGGCTGACTACACGATTGCCTTGGCTGCCGCGCGCCCGGCATTGCGTCCCGAGAAAAGGCAGCCGCCGAGGAATGTGCCTTCAAGTGCGCGATAGCCGTGCACGCCGCCGCCGCCGAAGCCCGCCGCTTCGCCCACGGCGTACAGTCCCTGGATGATCTGGCCGTCATTGCCGAACACGCGTGAGTCGAGATCGGTCTCGAAGCCGCCGAGCGTCTTGCGCGTCAGGATGTTGAGTTTCACCGCGATCAGCGGCCCGAAAGCCGGATCGAGAATCTTGTGCGGTTTGGCGGTCCGGATCAGTTTGTCGCCGAGATAGCGCCGCGCATTATGGATGCCCATGACCTGGGTGTCCTTGACGTAAGGATTGTCGATCTCGCGGTCGCGCGCTTCGATCTGCTGACGGATCGACGTTATGTCGAGCAGGTTTGCGGTTCCAAGCTTGTTCATGGCCGCAACAAGATCATCGAGATTGTCACGGACGATGAAGTCGGCGCCTTTCGCCTTGAAGGCTTCGACGGGGTCGGGTGCGCCCTTGTTAAAGGCGCGGCGAAGGGTCATGCGCCAGCTCTTGCCGGTGAGATCCGGATTTTGCTCCGAGCCTGACAGCGCGAACTCTTTCTTGATGATGGCTTGCGTCAGAATGAACCACGAATACTCGTGGCCTGTCTTCATAATATACTCGAGTTGGCCGAGCGTATCGTAACCGGGATACAGCGGCGAGGGCAGACGCTTGCCGGTTGCATCGAACCACATCGACGACGGTCCAGGCAGAATGCGAATGCCATGACCTGGCCAGATCGGGTTCCAGTTGTGAACGCCTTCAACGTAGTGCCACATGCGGTCGCGGTTGATGAGGCGTGCGCCTGCAGCTTCGGTAATGCCGATCATGCGGCCGTCGACGTGAGCCGGAACACCGCTCACCATGTGCTTCGGCGGCGTGCCGAGACGTTTCGGCCAGTTCTCGCGCACGAGATCATGATTGCCGCCGATGCCGCCGGAGGCGACGATCACGGCCTGCGCGCGGAACGAGAAATCGCCGGTCTCGGTACGCGACGAACTGACGCCGCGTGGTTCCGGCGACGGCTCGAGTGTCCTGCCGCTGACGCCGGTGGCTGCGCCGCCGGTCATGTCGAGAGCATCGACGCGATGACGGAACTTGAAAATGATGCGGCCGGTTTTGGCGTGCTCGCGCGCGCGCCGCTCGAACGGTTCCACCACACCGGGACCGGTGCCCCAGCTCACATGAAAGCGCGGCACCGAGTTACCGTGGCCCATGGCGTCATAGCCGCCGCGCTCGGCCCAGCCGACCACGGGAAAAATGCGGTGGCCCATCGCCTGAAGCCAGCCGCGCTTCTCGCCGGCTGCGAAGGCGACATAGGCTTCCGCCCATTTTCGCGGCCAGTGATCCTCATCGCGATCGAATCCCGCAGTCCCCATCCAGTCCTGCAGAGCGAGGTCATGGGAATCCTTGATGCCAAGCCGCCGCTGTTCGGGTGTATCGACAAGAAATAACCCGCCGAGCGACCAGAACGCCTGCCCGCCGAGATTCTGCTCGCCTTCCTGATCGACCACGATCACGCGCTTGCCGGCATCGGCCAGTTCGTTCGCGGCCACGAGGCCCGCCAGTCCTGCGCCGACGACAATTACGTCCGCATCATTCGCCATTTTTGATTTCTCCCCAGGTTCCGGATTGAAGCGCGACGCGCAAAGCCGGGTCAACGGAAATTGCGGCCAAAAATGGCAGCGCGCGCCTCAAGTCGTTCACTGGACCACGCACGCCATGTTCCAATTCGGGATCGGCCAGTGCAGGTGCAGCAAGCCAGCAACACTGCAATAGAATCCGTCCCCGCACTGCTGCGCGATCTGGACAAAATTCCAGACTCGCAACACGCTGATGTTGCCCCGATCGATACAGGCAGGGGGCGACGGGGCCGGCAATGAAGATTGTGACGGGGTTTCTGACGGCGGTGCTTATCCTTGGCGGAGTGGGCTCGAGTCACGCTGTGGTTCGGATTGCTGAAGACCGCGGCGGCCGGATCGGGACCTATGTCGACAAGTATCAAAGCCTCAAAGGCTCCGGTGAGACTGTTGTGATCGACGGCCTGTGCGCGTCGGCCTGCACCATCGTGCTCGGCGCCGTGTCCCACGACAAGATTTGCGTGACCTCGCGCGCCAGCCTTGGATTTCATGCGGCCTGGGACTTCGGAGCCAGCGGCCGGCCGGTGACGAACCGTGAAGCGACACGGATGCTGTACGATATGTATCCGACGTCGATCCGGAGCTGGATTTCACGGCGCGGCGGCCTGAAGCCACGGATGATTTTTCTTCGTGGCCGCGAACTGACGAGCATGTATCGTCCGTGCTATATGGACGCCCAAGCCTCCGCACACGTTCGCTAACGCCAAAACCCCAGATCGGGCAGACGGTTGCTCCCGGTCATGTGATCGGGCATGCCCGCGCGACACTTGCTCGCCATGGCTGTGCGCTCTATCCCATGCCCAACCTGGAACAAAGCGGCCAGCCTGACGCGGCCTGCTGCTGATTGAGGAATTTATTGCGATGGACAGGACGACCCGGCCGCTGGTGATTATCGCGGCGTTTGCCGGCAGCCTTGCGATCGGTCTGCTGGTCACGTTGTGGCTGCTGGGTGGCTTGCGCGGCGCCACCGCGCCGGCTGCGATCGGGGGGCCGTTTCGCCTGACCGATCAGACAGGACAAACGGTCACTGAGAAAAATCTCGTCGGCCGCCCAAGCATCGTCTTTTTCGGCTTCACGCACTGCCCGGATGTTTGCCCGACAGCACTGTTCGAGATGTCCGAGGTTCTGCGCGCCATGGGCCCCGATGCCGGCAAGCTGAACGCGTATTTTGTATCCGTCGACCCCGAACGCGACACATCATCGGTGATGAAGGATTACATTGCGAGTTTCGATCCGCATCTCAAGGGACTGACCGGCAGCCCGGATGAAATTGCCAGGATGATTTCTGCCTATCGGGTTTACGCCAAGAAGATTCCCCTGAAGGACGGCGATTACACGATGGATCACACAGCGCTGATCTATCTGATGGACAAAAATGGAAACTTCGTGCGTCCGTTCGATCTGAAGCGCAAGCCCGAGGAAGCCGCGGCGGATCTCAAGCGCTATCTCTGATCCGCCTTAGTCGCTCTGGCCGCGCATCCCGTCCGGTTGAGATCTCCGTACAGACATGCGTGACGTTTGCGCGAGACCGTGCTCGGTCTTCTCCCAGTGATAGGGTTCGGTTAGCAACTGATAGAGCGCGCGCCAGGCTGCGAGGGACAGGAAAATCCAGTAGACCGGAGTGAGAGCGAGCACCCATGCTTCGCGCAGCAAATTCCGCTTCGCAAGGCCGATCAGTCCGATCACGATGGTGGTCAGATAGCCTGCCGCAATCGTCGCCAGATAAAGTTCGATGAATGGTTTGGCAAAGAATGACGCAACGCTGTCGTCAAACGCGCTCATCACACCCCGCACCAGAAGTTCGCCAAGCAGGAACGGATGCGCAAGCGCGGTCAGAACGTTTCCACCCACGATAATGTTGAGGGTGAAGAAGCCGCCGGCGCCGGCATCGCGCCAGAGCTTGCGCGGCGAGCGCATGTGAACGCTCCAGGTTTGCATCCAGCCCTTCATCCATCGCGAGCGCTGCCGCAGCCATGCCGTGAACCGTGCCGGCGCCTCTTCATAGGTCGTTGACGGAAACATCACGCAACGATACCCGAAACGCGCGAGCCGGAAGCCGAGATCTGCGTCTTCGGTCACGTTATAGGGGTCCCAGCCGCCGACCTCGCGCAGCACGCTGGTGCGGAAATGATTGGACGAGCCGCCGAGCGGCAGCGGCATCTCGAAATTGGAAAAGCCCTGCAGGAAGACATCGAATTGCCCGGCGTATTCGGCGGTGAACATCCGCGGTATCCAGCCGTCTGCGGTGTTGTCGATGCAAAGACTTGCCTGGGCGCAGGCGACTTCTGGTCCGTAGGTCCGGAAGACATCGAGCGCATCGCGAAGCTGGCCCGGTTCGGGCCGGTCCTCGGCATCGAAGACCGTGATAAAGGTGCCGCGCGCGAAGTTCAGCGCGCAGTTGAGGGCCTTGGGTTTTGTGCGGGGGCCCACGTCGGGCGCGATGATGACCTGCACATGCGGCATAGGTCCGAGCCTGGCGATCGCCGCGCGGGTTCCGAGATCGTCGGTCTCGATGACGAGCTTGATGTCGAGTTTTTCGGGAGGATAGTCCAGCGCACCGATGTACTGCATCAGCGGCGCGACGGATGAGGCCTCGCGATACAGCGCTGCGATCACGGTGTAGATGGGCAATTGACTGTCAGGCAGCCGGGGGCGCTGACGCCGCCGTTTGGGCGGCGAAAGACACCCTGCAAGCCGCAGACTCGTAAACAGCAAAAACCATATGGCGAGGATCAGGCCGAAGGTGTCGATCACCAGCATGGGTGCCAGCGTCAGCAGCGCAACGGGAGCCGCAAGCCGCAGAAGATTGCGGCCGAAACGAAACAGGCGGCTGCTCGAAGCTGGAACCGGTGCGGCTGACAGCGGGGGAAAACGCGTGAGGAGGTTTTCCGCTGCGGTGCGGGCCAGGATATTGCCGGATTGATTTTCGAGAAATGCGTTGAACCGTGCGGTCGATGCGAGCCGAACGCGCGGGAGAAGAGATGGATACTCCGTGATCAGCCGGATGATGCGCCGTGCGGTGTATCCGTGTGGTGCGGACACATACGCCAGTTCCCCCCGCTGCCGGATGGGAAGGATGCCGTGCCGCGCGCAGAGGTGAAGGCCGTCATCGGGCAGGAGACAGTCAGCAAGGCTGAGGTCGTCGAGGGTTTCGATTTGCAGTCCGGTATGGATGGCAAGCTGGTCGAGATATGCGTCTTCGCTGATGACACCCCACTGGATCAGAACCCGTTCAGCGCCGACCCCGATCTCGTTGCTGCGCCGCTCGGCCGCGGCGATCAGCGAAGGGGCGAACAGGTGGCGCAGGCAATCGAGCTCCACCGCTGGACCGGGCTCGCGTATCCCCGGCCGGTTGTCGTTCTGTGAGGGTGGAGGCCCGAGCAGTCCAGCGATGTATGACGTGAGATTCCGGGCGGACGCCGTCAGGCTCGCGAAACGTTGCGGCCTGGCCCCGTCAACCTCGCTTGCCCGCCCAGCCACGGCCATCAGACCGCTACCCCACGCCACAAACGCACTCGAATCCGCCTGTGAATGGTCTATAAGACCCGATACGCGGAACCCCGGGTCAATGCAACCACAGATGGTATCTTCCTTCAATGTCCAATTGCGCGGCGCTGTCCATGCAGCCGCCGGTTTGGCCGTCTGGGCTGCTGTGACGTGGCTCGTGCCGCCAGCACTCGCGCAAGGCGTTCCAGCAACCTCCCAGTCGCCTTCGCCTGCGGTCATTCCGCAGCCCGCAGCGCCTCAGGCTGTGCCGGGATTCTGGGATCCGCGGCGCCGGCCGGATCGGCCCGACCTGTCGCGCCTGACTGTCATCCGGTTCCTGACAGAGACGGACTATCCGCCCTTCAACTTCACGGGACCGGACGGCAACCCGGCCGGATTCAATGTCGATCTTGCCCGGCTGATCTGCGATGAAATCAAGGTGGCATGCACCATCCAGATGCGCCGGTTCGAGACGCTGGTGGACGCGATCAACGGTAACCGCGGCGATGCGATCATCGCGTCGCTGGCTGTGACGCCGCAGCTTCGCGCCAAGCTCGATTTCAGCGATCCCTACTACCGCTCGCCCGCGCGCTTCGTGTCGCGTAAGGACGCTGTGATGGCGGAGGTCCGTCCGGAATACCTCGAGGGCAAGAAGGTCGGGGCGATCGCGGGCTCGTCCCATGAAGCCTATCTGAAGACGCTGTTTACCGACGCGCAGATCGTCAGCTTTCCGAATGACGACGCGCTTCGCGTTGCGCTGCGCCGGGGCGAAGTCGATTTCATTTTCGGCGACGCGATTTCACTGGCGTTCTGGATCAACGGAACCGATTCCGGCGACTGCTGCGCTTTCAGCGGGGGCCCCTTCACGGAGAGCCGGTATTTCGGCGAGGGCGTCGGAATCGGGGTCAAGCGCGGCAACGACGTGCTGCGGCAGGCGCTGAACTGGGCGATGTTCCGGCTCTGGGAAAAGGGCCGCTACACCGATTTATGGCTGCGCTATTTCTCGGTCAGTCCGTTCTAACGTCTCGGATGCGGCAATGACTTTGACGCGAACGGCGAAACTCAAGCGAACCGCCGCGGCGCTTCTTGCGCTGCTGGGATGGGCGACGCTCCTGCTGCAGTATTGGCTCTTGATGCGAACCGCTGGCGTGATGGCGCTTTCGCCGCTTGAGGCCACCATCCGCTTTTTCTCCTACTTCACGATCCAGTCGAATATTCTGGCGGCCCTGGTGCTGACCGCATTTGCCATCAAGAGCGGCCCGGAGGAATGGCTGGTGCATCCGTTCGTGCGCTCTGCGGTGGCGGTTTACATCGCCATGGTTGGATTGGTTTATGCCGTGCTGCTGCGGCAGCTCTGGTCGCCGGTGGGCGCGCAGTGGATTGCAGACGCGATGCTGCATTACGCCATGCCGGTGGCCTACCTGCTGTTCTGGCTGACCTGTGTGAGCAAGGCGGGGCTGCGCTGGTACGATCCGCTGCTGTGGCTAATCTATCCGCTGTTCTATCTTGGCTTCGTCCTGGTGCGCGGAAAGATATCCGGCTTCTATCCGTACCCCTTTATCGACGCCAAGACCTTGGGTTATGCAGGTGTTGCGGCTAATACAGCCGGATTGCTGATCGTCTGCGCTGCGATTGGCATGTGTCTGGTGATGACCGGCTGGTGGCTCGCGCGCCGGCAGCCGGTTTGATTTTTGCGCGGAGATTCTTGATGTCGACTGAAATGCCTTCATCCGCGAGCGACCTGCGGGCGCTTGCCGAACAATCCAACGCCTGGCCGTTCGAACAGGCGAAGCAGATTGTCGCGCGGCTGAAGAAAAAACCCAAGGACGAGGTGCTGTTCGAGACCGGCTACGGTCCCTCCGGGCTGCCGCATATCGGCACCTTCGGCGAGGTGGCGCGCACCACCATGGTGCGCCATGCGTTTCGCGTGCTGACCGAGGACAAGATCAAGACCAAACTGCTGGCGTTCTCCGACGACATGGACGGCCTGCGCAAGGTGCCGGACAACGTGCCGAACAAGGAGATGCTGGAGCAGGATCTCGGCAAGCCGCTGACGCAGGTGCGCGATCCGTTCGGTACCCATCCGAGTTTCGGCGAGCACAACAACGCGCGGCTGCGCGCGTTCCTCGACACCTTCGGGTTCGACTACGAATTCGCCTCATCCACGCAGTACTACAAGTCGGGCCGCTTCGACGCGACGCTGCTGAAGATGCTGGAGAACATCGACAAGGTGATGGCGATCATGCTGCCGTCGCTGCGCGAGGAGCGCGCCGCCACGTACTCGCCGTTCCTGCCGATTTCGCCGCGCACCGGGGTCGTGCTGCAGGTGCCGATCGTTGAACACGATGCGAAGGCCGGTACGATTTCGTATGACGATCCGGACACCAGGGAGCGCGTCACCGTTCCGGTTACCGGCGGGCATTGCAAATTGCAATGGAAGCCGGATTGGGCGATGCGCTGGGTTGCGCTCGGCGTCGATTATGAGATGGCGGGTAAGGACCTGATCGATTCGGTGAAGCTGTCGGGCAAGATCTGCTCGGCGCTCGGCGGCACGCCGCCGGAAGGCTTCAACTACGAACTGTTTCTCGACGACAAGGGCCAGAAGATTTCCAAGTCGAAGGGCAATGGCCTGACCATCGACGAGTGGCTGCGCTACGCCTCGCCGGAATCGTTGTCGCTGTTCATGTATCGTGAGCCGAAGGCGGCGAAGCGGCTGTATTTCGATGTGATCCCGCGCAATGTCGATGACTATCAGCAGTTCATTGACGGCTATCCGCGTCAGGACGGCAAGCAGCGCCTCAGCAATCCGGTCTGGCACATCCACGCGGGCAATCCGCCGCTGGCCGATATGCCGGTGACCTTCCAGTTGCTGCTGACGCTGGTGTCGTCATCGAACGCGGAGAATGCCGAAACGCTATGGGGCTTCATTGGCCGGTATCGTCCGGGTGTCACGCCGAAGACCCATCCGAAGCTCGACGACATGGTCGGCTACGCGATCAACTATTATCGCGACTTCGTGGCGCAGACGAAGACCTTCCGCCAACCGACCGAGAGCGAGCGCGCAGCTTTGACCGATCTGCGCAACGCGCTGGCGCAACTGCCGCCTGAGGCATCCGCGGAAGACATTCAGAACGTGGTCTATGAAATCGGCCGCCGCGAACCGTTCCTGGATCACAAGAAGGCCGGCAAGGACGGCCGCCCGGGCGTGTCGCTCGACTGGTTCAACATGCTCTATCAGGTGCTGCTCGGCCAGGAGAAGGGCCCGCGCTTCGGGTCGTTCGTAGCGGTCTATGGCGTGGCGAACGCGATCGCGATGATCGATGCTGCGCTGAAGCGAGCGGCGGCCTAGCCGCCGCCTCGGAGCCACGCATGTCGAAGGTGACGCGCGCGACCAAGATGCTTGAACAGGCCGGCGTCGCCTTCACCGTTCACACCTATGATTACGATGGCGACGCAGACCGGATCGGATTGCAGGCCGCCGAGGCGCTCGGCGAAGATCCATCGCGCGTGCTCAAGTCGCTGATGGCGCTGGTCGACGGAAAGCCGGTCTGCGTCATCGTTCCTTCCGATCGTGAAGTGTCGATGAAAAAGCTCGCCGCTGGGTTCGGCGGAAAATCCGCGCAGATGATGAAGCCGGCCGATGCGGAACGCCTGTCGGGCTACAAGGTCGGCGGCATCAGCCCTTTCGGACAATCGAGGCCGCCGCGCGCAGCCATCGAGGAGCAGGCGATGGCGCAGGATCTTGTCTACATCAATGGCGGGCAGCGCGGATTGCAGGTGCGGCTCAATCCGCGCGACGCGGCAAAAGTGCTGGGCGCGATTGTTGCGCCGCTGGTGGCTTGAGGCGGAGTTTTACTGGCTCGCCCAGACGATGCGCGCGATCCATTCGACGTTCTTGGCGTCGATGACGCGGTCCTTGTGCGCCGGATTGAGCGATTGCAGTTCGATGACTTTCGCGGTCCGGCGTTTCAGTTCCTTGACCATGACCTCGCCGTCCTTGGTCTTCACCACGACACGGTCGCCGCGCCGGATCGGTGAGCCAGGTGAGACGATGATGACATCGCCGTCACGATAGGCGGGCTTCATCGAGTCGCCGGAAATTTCCAGCGCATAGGCATGCTCGTCGTTGACCGAAGGAAGCCCGACTTCATCCCAGCCCTTGCCGACCGGAAAGCCGCCGTCGTCGAAATAGCCGCCGGTGCCCGCTTCAGCGAAGCCGAGCAGCGGCACCGCCTGCACCGAGCGTGCGGTGTCCTCGATGAACTGCACGAACGTGTCGACGGTGGTGCCGGTCGCGGCCAGCGCTTTCGCCACCGATTCAGTCGATGGCCAGCGTTCGCGTCCGTCCGGCGTGATCCGCTTCGATTTGTTGAAGGTGGTGGGATCGAGGCCCGCACGTTTGGCCAATGCGGATGCCGATAAACCCGCGCGTTCGGCGAGGCGATCGAGCGCATTCCAGATTTGATCGTGGGTCAACATGGGATGGCCGGATGTCTGGCCCAGCCGACCGGACCGGGCAGTGAATTTTATCAGGAACTAGGAATTATTACCTCGAAACGGGCGTCTCTGCAATGCATAGCGATCAGATGAACGCTGCCCTTGAAGTGGCCGGAGCGCGCCGATACGGTCTGCGGGGCGCTCGGCAGAGCTCCGAAAAATCCCAAATGAATTCAATAACTCACGAGAGTCCGCCCGCCGTGTCCACGATCTACAAGATTTGCCCCGCGTCGGCCTGGCGCGAGGCCGAGCGGCAGGGCGCCTTTCGCGGCAGTGCCGACGACAAGCGCGACGGCTTTATCCATTTTTCCACCGCGTCCCAGGTGGCGGGGACCGTCGCCAAGCATTTCGCAGGGCAGACGGGGCTGTTTCTGATTGCGGTCGATGCCGAGGCGCTGGGCCCGGCGTTGAAATGGGAACGCTCGCGCGGCGGCGAGTTGTTTCCGCATCTCTACGGCGAACTCGACACCGGCGCTGTGACAGACATCCTCGACCTGCGTGCGCGCTCCGACGGTTCGCACGATATTCCGGAGCTTGCGTCGTGATCCGCGCTTTCGATGCTCTCACGTTGCCGCTGCTGCGCCGGCTCGATCCGGAAGACGCCCATCGGCTGGCGATCGGCGGGCTGCGGCTGTTGCCGCCGGCCAAGCCGCGCCCCAGCGATCCCAAGCTTGCGGTGCGTGCCTTCGGCCTGAACTTCCCCAATCCTGTCGGCATGGCCGCGGGTTTCGACAAAAATGCCGAAGCACCGGACGCGTTGCTGCGGCTGGGTTTCGGCTTTGTCGAGATCGGATCGGTGACACCGAAACCGCAGGACGGAAATCCGCGCCCGCGGCTGTTTCGCCTCGAGCAGGATTCCGGCGTCATCAATAGGATGGGTTTCAACAATGACGGGGCGGAAGCCGTGCTTCGGCGGCTCGCCGCGCGCTCGCGTCTCGGCGGCATCGTCGGCGTCAATGTCGGCGCCAACAAGGATTCGATGGATCGCACGGCGGACTACGTCCGGCTGATTGAGCTGTTCGCGCCGGTGGCGAGCTACTTTACGGTCAACGTGTCGTCGCCCAACACGCCTGGCCTGCGCAATCTGCAGCAGGCGGCGGCGCTGGACGATCTTCTGGCGCGGGTGGTCGATGCGCGCGAGCGCGTGCGCAAGAATGCCGGCGATTCGCCGCTGCTTCTGAAGATCGCGCCGGATCTGACTTTGCAGGAACTCGACGATGTTGTGCACATTGCCCGCTCGCGCCGGGTCGACGGCATGATCGTCGCGAACACCACGCTGGCGCGGCCCGCCTCACTGCGCGAACAGGCCCGCGCGAAGGAGCAGGGCGGATTGTCCGGGCGGCCGCTCTTGAGGTTATCCACGCGCATGGTCGCGGAAACATACGTACGCGCTGAAGGCGCGTTTCCGCTGATCGGCGTCGGCGGAATCGATTCTGGCGGGGCTGCGCTGATGAAGATCCGCGCCGGCGCCACTCTGATACAGCTCTATTCGTCGCTGATCTACAAGGGCCTCGGACTGGTCGAAGACATCAAGGCCGACCTCGTATCCACGTTGCGGCGGACCAGCCGCGACAGTCTCTCCGAAATCGTCGGCGCGGATGCTGCGACGATTACCGCGGAGCCGTGGCCGGACTAAGCTTTCCGTTGCCGAATGAAGCCCTGAACAGCGCGGGATAACGCAGCGCCTGCAAGCCGCCGCGCGCGACATAATGAATCAGGAGCGCGCTCCACAGGCCCGCATTGCCGAACGGCCGCAGCAGCGCCCAAGCCGTGAGGAAGATCACCAGCGACAGCAGCATGAGATTGCGCATGTCGCGCGCCCAGGTCGCGCCGATGAAAATGCCGTCATAGGCGAATGCGAAAAAGCCGACGAGCGGCGCGAGAATGACAAAGACGAGATAGTCGTTCGCCACGCCCTGAATATCGAGATTCGGCGTCATCACCGCGATCAGACCCGATCCGAAAAAGAAGTAAGCGGTGCTCACGGCGAGCGCGAACACCGATCCCCACAGCATGATGAGTCGGGTTGCGGTCAGGAAGCCCTCGCGGTCGCGCTTGCCGTAGGTGCGCCCGCAAATCTGTTCGGCGGCATTGGCGATGCCGTCGAGAAAGAAGGCGCTGATCAAAAGGAAGTTGTTGAGTACCGCATTGGCGGCGAGCACGGTGTCGCCGGCGCGTGCGCCTTGCGACGTAAAGAAAAGAAACGCGGCGATCAGGGCCGCGGTGCGAATCAGAATGTCCCGGTTGACCGCGAACATGTGCAGCAGCCGCTCGCGATCGAACAGCCGCTCCGTGCTGATATCGAATACACCGCCGAGCAGACGCCAGGCCAAGGCCGCGCCGACAATAAATCCGGTGGTTTCCGCCAGCACAGCCGCTATCGCCGCACCCGCGATGCCCTTGTTCAGCACCAGGACGAGCCACGCGGTCATTGCGATGTTGGCGACATTGATCAGGATTTGCAGGGCAAGCGCGGTTTTCGCGCGCGCCTGGCCGACGAACCAGCCGAGCAGAACATAGTTGCCGAGCGCCATCGGCGCGGACCACAGGCGGATCGCGAAGTATTCGCGCGCGGCCGCCGTCACAGGCTCGCTGCCTCCCATCAATGACAGGATGACAGTCCCGAGAGGTTTGCTCACGGCAATCAGTAGCAGGCCGATAGCCGCCGCGATGATAATCGCGCGAAACAGGGTTGCGCGAATTTCAACATGATCCCGCGCGCCGAGAGCCTGCGCGGTGAACGCGACAGTGCCCATGCGCAGGAAACCGAACAGCCAGAACAGGCAATCGAAAACCACCGATGCGATGGCGACGCCGCCGAGCAGGGCGGGGTCACCCAGTCTGCCGATACAGGCCGTCGCGACGACACCGAGCAGCGGCGTCGTGAGGTTGGCCAGCATCGCCGGACCGGCGATGCTGAAAACCTGTGCGGTTGTAACTTTGGCCGCGTCTCTCAATCAGCGCGGCCGCTGGGTGCTGAACAGCCGCGAAATCAGCCAGACCGGGATCACGATCACTGCGCCGAGCAGGAAGTAACGCCACACGCCGTTGATGAAATCGAAGCCCAGATTCCAGATCCAGTCGATCAGCCGGCGGATGCTGTAGATGATGTTCCACGGATCGAAGCCGATCGCGGCGAGCACGACGCCGACCAGCAGCGACAGCAACACCAGCCGCAGCAGCACCGCCAATGGCGAGCCGCCGAGAAAACGCGACAGATTGTCGTCGTTCCTGGCTGGGATTTCTCTCACGTCGTCCGGCATTGTCGTCTCCTCGGTGGGTGCGCCATCGCACAATAGCACGCCACATGGGGAACTGTCTCGGTTGCGTCAATGGCCGCTGGCGGTCGCCGGAGAGGAAATCTCGCTCTCGGAGATTAACATCCGTTCAAGTGTCTCCAGCCGGTCGGCATCGCGCGGCGGCTTGTCCCACCGCAGCCGGCTGATCCGGGGGAAGCGCATGGCGACGCCGGACTTGTGCCGCGCCGAGCGCGCCAGTCCCTCGAAAGCCACCTCGAACACCAGTCCCTGATCGGGCTCGTGCACCACATGGCGCACCGGGCCGAACTTCTCGGTGGTGTGGCGGCGGACGAAGCGGTCGATTTGAATCAACTCCTCGTCGGTGAAGCCAAAATAGGCCTTGCCGACCGGCACGAGCTGATCGGCGCCGTCGATGCTGGTCCAGACGCCGAAGGTGTAATCGGAATAATACGACGAGCGCTTGCCGTGGCCGCGCTGCGCATACATCAGCACGGCGTCGATGATGTGCGGATCGCGTTTCCATTTCCACCACTGGCCTTTCGGCCGGCCCGGCAGATACGGCGCGTCGCGGCGTTTGAGCATTACACCTTCGACGGCCTCCGAATCTTCCCCGGCTCCGGCGCTGGCCGGATCGGCCCGCGCGGCGGCGAGATCGTCCCAGGTCTTGAACGGCACCTGAGGTGACAGGTCGATATGCGGATCATTGAGTTGCGCCACAAAGGCTTCGAGTTTTGAGCGCCGCTCGGCGAAGGTCAGCATGCGCAGGTCGTTGTCGCCGTCACTCAGCAGATCGTAGGCGCGCAGATGAATCGGATAGTCCTTCATCAGCTTCGGCGTCACGGACTTCCGGTTCAGCCGCTGTTGCAAAACGTTGAACGTCTGCACGCGTCCATCGCGCAGCACCAGCAGTTCTCCGTCGAGCGCGCCGGGAAATCTTAAGGATGGCACCAGATCAGGAAAGCTCTTGGTGATGTCTTCGCCGGTGCGCGAATAGAGACGGGTGAGGATGTTGCCGCGCTCGTCCCTACCGCTCACAGCCTGCACGCGGATGCCGTCCCACTTCCATTCAGCGGTGAAGTCGTCCGGTGCGAGATTGGCGAAATCCGTATCCTCGATGGCATGCGCCAGCATCACCGGACGGAACGGCGCCGGATCGCGGTTGACCGGCTTGTCGGCGCGGCCTTCCAGCCACGCGAACAGATCGAGATAGGGCGGCACAAGTCCTGGCCAGATCAGTTCGACATCGTGGGCGTCCTTGTCGCCCAGCGCCGCAGCGGCGGTTTTTGCCAGCCGTGCCGACACGCCGATGCGCAGGCCGCCGGTGACGAGTTTCAGCAGCGCCCAGCGACCGGTCTCATCCAGTTCGTCGAGCCAACGTACGAGCTGTGCCGGGATGCCTGTCTTGCCGAGGGTGTTAAGGGTGGTCACGACTTCCGTCAGCGTCGGAGGCGGCGGAGAGTTGGTAGCGCGCTTGTCGGCGGGCCACATCAGCGCAACTGTCTCAGACAGGTCGCCGACATAGTCATACGACAGCGCAAACAGTGTCGGATCGGTGCGCGCGGCAATCAGGTCGCGGATCAATCCTGCCTTGGCGTGACGAAACGACAGCGCGCCGGTCAGCGCCGCCAGCGCCCAGCCGCGATCTGGGTCCGGCACCTCGCGAAAGTAGTTTGTGATCAGCCGCAGCTTGTTGTTGCGGCCGGGCTCATAGGCAAGGCGGTCGAGCAGATGCGCAAACCGGTTCATGACGTCGCCTCTTCCGGCGCAGCGCCTTCGTCCTCGTCACCGTAGCCGACCAGATCGAGCGGCCGCGCTTTGAGGCCCTTCGACTGACACCAGTGAACCAGTGCGTCTTCCTGGCCATGCGTCACCCAGACCTCGCCTGCGCCGGTCGCGTCGATGGTCGCACATAATCCGTCCCAGTCGGCGTGATCGGAAATCACCAGCGGCAGTTCGATCCCCTTTTGCCGCGCGCGGGCGCGCACCCGCATCCAGCCCGATGCAAACGCCGCGACCGGATCGGGAAACCGCCGCGTCCAGATGTCGGTGATCGCCGAAGGCGGCGCGAGCGTAATGGTCCCGGCAAGGTCAGTCTTCTTCACGCCTTTCGCCAGCCGCAGCTCGCCGAGGTCGATGCCGCGGCTCTCGTAGTAGCGCGTGATTTTCTCCATCGCCCCGTGCATGTAGATCGGCGCGGTGTAGCCTGCCGCGCGGATCATCGCGATGACGCGCTGGGCTTTGCCGAGTGAATACGCGCCGACCAGATGGGCGCGCTCCGGAAACAGCGCGACCGATGCCAACAGTTTGGCAATCTCGCCCTCGACGTTGGCGTGGCGGAACACCGGCAGTCCGAAGGTGGCCTCGGTGATGAAGACGTCGCACGGCACCACCTCGAACGGCGCGCAGGTCGGATCAGGCGTGTCCTTGTAGTCGCCCGAGGCGACGATTTTGGTCTTGCCGCTGCTGACGGCGATCTGCGCCGAGCCCAGCACATGCCCGGCGGGATGGAATGTGACGCTGACTCCGCCCAGTTTGATTGTCTCATCGTAGGAAATCGCCTGCGTGCTGCCGGCGAAATTGTCGCCGTAACGCAGCCTCATGATGTCGAGGGTTTCCCGCGTCGCCAGCACCGCACCATGGCCAGGGCGGGCATGATCGGAGTGGCCATGGGTAATCAGCGCCCGCTCCACCGGCCGTACCGGGTCGATATGAAAGCCGCCGGGCTTGCAGCAAAGTCCGGCGGCGACGGGCATCAGGATGTCTTGCGGGCGCATCTCTAGTGGTCCGATTCTAACATTCGCATCGCGTCTCGGCAGGCACCCTTGCGAATGTTAGAATCAAGGGACCACTAGCAAATACAGGTTTCTAGTGGAGTTTTGGATTTGACATTCGCTTGCGGACTCGCGGGAGCAGGTAGCGAATGTCAAATCCACTCCACTAGGTTATATAGTCGCTCGGAAGCTGCATTGGAGTCTGGTAAGTCGTGAGCGGCTTCCGTTTTGGGGTTCAGATCAAGTCCATGCCTGCGTCCTTGTTCCTGTCATCGGGGAATCTCATCGCCGACCGGCGCTATGATTTCGGACGCGACCTGCAGTTGCGCGGCGATCTTGCCGCCGCCGCCGATCTGATGATGCAGGCAGCGGAACTCGAACCCGGCTTTGCGTCGGCGTGGTTCGCGCTCGGCGATCTACGCGAGCAGATGGGCCAGCGCGACGACGCGGTGAACGCCTATCTCCGTGCCCGCGATGCCGACCCGGACGATCGCCACGGCGCGAAGCTGCGGCTGATGCGTCTTGGCGTCGAAGATCTCTCCGCCATGCCACCGGGTTATGTGCGTGCGCTGTTCGATCAGTATGCGCCGCGGTTCGACAAGACGCTGGTGAACGATCTGGAGTACCGCGGGCCGGCGGTGTTGCTGAAGGCGGTGCTGGCGGCGCGTCATGCGGCAAAGCTGCCGGCGCATTTCAAGCGCGCGATTGATCTTGGCTGCGGGACCGGCCTTGTCGCGCGCGAGTTCGGCTCACTCGCCGATGAATTTATCGGCGTCGATCTGTCGTCCGGCATGATCGAGCGCGCGCGTGACACGGGCCTTTATGCGCGTCTGGATGTCACGGACATGCTGCAGGGCTTGCAGGCCGAGAGTGACGCGAGCGCAAACCTGGTCATCGCGGCGGACGCCTTCGTTTACGTGCCGGAACTGGATGCGTTGCTGGTCGAGACGGCGCGTGTTCTGACGCCGCAGGGTTTGCTGGCGTTCACGGTGGAGACGCACGTTGGCAAAGGTGTAATTCTCGGTCCCGGGCTGCGCTACGCCCACAGCGATGCCTATCTGCGCAAGGCAATTGCCGATGCCGGATTGACGCTCTGTGAGATTACCGCGGTATCCACCCGCATCGAAGCGAACGAGCCCGTACCGGGACTGGTCGTCACCGCAAGCAAGGCCTGACCGCTGCGATCAGTACTTCGCGGTCACCGGCGCATCGAAGTGGTAATTCACGCCGGTGCGGAAGATGTGATTGGTCTCTTCTGTCGTCAGGTTGTGCTGAACGCCGTTGAGATTATAGCTGTTCGATGCGCTGCCGAGATCGATGTAGAGATACTCGGTCTTTACGGTCCACTGACCGGGCTTGAACCAGTCGAACAGTTCGAGCGGCGTTTCGACGCCGGCGCCCAGCGCCCAGCCGGCGCGCACATCCTTGAAACTTGCGGTGCCGTTGATTCCAAGCGTGGTGATGTTTTCGGTGACGCGGGTCTTGACCTCGCCATAGGCGAGACCGCCGGTGGCGTAGAACAGCGTCGGGCCGACGCCGTATCCGATGCGCGCGCGAACGGTGCCGAACCAGTCAAGCTTCTGACGATAGACGGCTGACGTAGCTGCCGTGCAGGTGAACAGGCAGCTTCGATCGGTCTCCTGGGTCGAATACTGGATGTCGCTCTCAAAACCGTACACGACATTGCCGCGCTGCCAGTTGTAGCCGGCCTGCAGGCCGCCATTGTAGCCGCGCGGTGCAAGGTCGAAATTGTTGCTGGCTGTGACGCCGGACAGGACGGTATGGGTCGTGGCATCGCGCGCGATGCCTGAACCGCCGTTGCCACCGGCGTAGAAGCCGGTCCAGTTCGCGGCAGGCGTCTGCGCAAACAGGCTGCCGTTGCCACCAATGCGGTAATTCACGCCTGCACGGAAAATGCTCTCGCGCACCTCGGTGCCAATCACATGGGGCGTTCCACCAAGCACAAAGGCCTGGTTGATCGATCCGAGATCGACATAGAGATATTCGATCTTCGCGGTCCAGTTGCCGCCGACCGCCGCCTCGATGCCGCTGCCCAGAGCAAACCCGGCCCTCGTCTGCTCAACTGCGAAAGTGCCAGCGTTGACGCCGATGAGGCGTTCAGTATCGCTGACCTTGACGCCGCCATAAGCGAAACCGCCGGTGAAGTAATTGAGGATCGGGCCGGAGGCATAGCCGACGCGGCCGCGCACGGTGCCGAACCAGGTCATGTCCTGCCTGAGTGCGGCGGCGCTCGGCACGCTGCAGGTCAGGATGCAGTTGGCGTGATTTTCCGTCCCGATGCTCTGAATGTCGGCTTCCGCGCCGATCACCCAGTTGCCGAACTGATAGTTGTATCCGGCCTGGCCGCCGCCAACGACGCCCAGCGAGGCGAGGTTGAAGGTTTCGAACGAGCCGCCGAAGCCGAGCACATTGAGTCCGGAGCGGCCTTCGCCGCCAACAGCAACGCCGGCATTCACGCCGGCATACAAACCGGTCCAGTCATAGGTCGTCGATGCGACAGGCGCTTTCCTGAAGACAAGTTTGGCAGGAAGGTCCGCAGCTTGGGCGCTTACCGTCATTGCGACAAGCGCGGCCGCGATCAAAAACTTCTGCATGCTATTCCAATTCAAAACCCGGGTGCTGTTTAGCGGGCGGCGAGGTATTCCGCTGTACCTTCCCGGCCACACATGAGCCAAATTGTCGCGGTGCGGCTTCACGAAATTTTGCTGGAGCTAGAGGCGGTTACGGCGCGGGCAAGCAAAATGACCCGGCGGGCGTGCAAAACGATCGGGGTGACGTCAAAACGCAAGACAGGGCTCCCGAGCACGGCAGGATGCCGTGATCTGCGTCCGACCCGGGATGAATCGCCGGAAAAAAATCAAAGGCATCGCAGAATGCTGCTGGACCAATTCAGGGAGACAACACGAAAATGAAAACGACGATGACATCGTTCGCGGCCGGCGCGGCGCTCGCCGCTGCCGTCCTGATGGGAGCGTCCAGCGCGCAGGCCCAGAAAAAATACGATCCGGGCGCTAGCGACACCGAAATCAAACTCGGCCAGACCGTGCCGCATTCGGGACCGGGCTCGCTCTATGGCGTGATCGGCCGCACCCAGGCGGCGTATTTCCAGATGCTGAACGAAAAGGGCGGCATCAATGGGCGCAAGATCACGTTCCTGACGCTGGATGACTCGTACAGCGCGCCGAAGACCGTGGAGGCGACGCGGCGTCTGGTCGAGCAGGAGGAAGTGCTCGCGTTGTTTGGCTCGCTCGGCACCGGCCCACAGACGGCTGTGCAGAAATATCTCAACGGCAAGAACATCCCGCAGCTCCTGCTCAACACCGGAGCCGGACGCTGGAACGATCCGAAGAATTTCAAATGGACCACGCCGGGTCTGCCGCTCTATCCGACCGAGGGCCGAATCCTTGCGCGCTACCTCTTGCAGAAGAAGCCGGACGCCAAGGTCGCCATCCTCTACCAGAACGACGAGTTCGGCCGCGACTACATGAATTCGTTCAAGGAGATTTTGACGGAAGCCGGCGACAAAGTGAAGGTCGTCGCGGAGGCATCCTATGATCTGACCGATCCGACCATCGATTCACAGATGATCAATCTGTCGAAATCCGGCGCGGATGTTTTCTACAATATCTCCACCGGCAAGGCGACGTCGCAGTCGATCCGCAAGGTTGCCGAGCTTGGCTGGAAGCCGCTTCATCTTCTGGTCAGCACATCGAGCGGACGGTCGATTTTGAATGCCGCCGGCGCGGATAATGCCATTGGCATCGTGGCCGCGAGTTACACCAAGGAAGTCGGCAGCCCGAAATGGGCGGATGATCCCGATGTGAAAGGATTTCAGGAACTGCGGACAAAATACCTGCCGAACGTCGATCAGGACAACACGATCGCGTTTCAGGGTTATTCGCAAGCGGTGACGATGGCGCGCATTCTCGAAAAGTGCGGTGACGAACTTACCCATGCCAATGTTCTGAAGCAGGCCACATCGCTGGCGGGTTACAAGGCACCGATCTTCCTGCCCGGCATCACCTACTCAACGTCTCCGGATGATTATTCGCCGATCAAGACGCTGTTCATCGGAACTTTCAACGGCAAGGACTGGGATCTAGATACAAAGCCGGTCAGCCAATAACCTAATACGTGCGAGGGCAGGGTGGAATTTCCACCGCTGCCCTCGACCGTGACCGCGCGACGTCTTACCTCTAGGGCGTGAAAACCAAAACCCCGGCATCGCCTGATTTGCTGCCCGAGATTTTCCAGCGCTGGTTCGCGGCGCGGGGCTGGTCGCCGCGCGTGCATCAGCTCGATCTCCTGGCAAAGGCGCGGGACAACCGGTCAGCTCTGCTCATCGCACCGACGGGTGCGGGCAAGACGCTGGCAGGATTTCTGCCGACGCTGGTGGAACTGGGCACGCCTCAGCCGAAATCCGCGAAGACGATATCGACCGGCCGCAGCGTGGTGCGCAGCGGTGGTCTGCACACACTCTATATTTCTCCGCTCAAAGCGCTGGCGGTGGACATCGCCCGCAATCTAGAACGTCCTATCGCCGATATGAAACTGCCGGTCCGTGTGGAAACCCGCACCGGCGACACGCCGGTGTCGCGGCGGCAGCGACAGCGTAAATATCCGCCGGATATTCTGCTGACCACGCCCGAGCAGCTCGCGCTACTGCTGTCGTCCGACGATGCGCCGTATCTGTTCTCATCGCTGAAGCGGATCGTGCTCGACGAACTCCACGCGCTGGTGACATCAAAGCGCGGCGATCTGCTGTCGCTTGGTCTCGCGCGGCTGTGGCGGCTTGCGCCGCAGGCGACGGCGGTGGGCCTGTCGGCGACGGTCGCGGAGCCTGACGATCTGCGGCGCTATCTGGTGCCGCAGACCGGCGGCGTGCAGACCATGGCCGATCTTGTCATCGCGGATGCTGGCGCTGCGCCGATCGTCGAGATGCTCGATACCAGGGAGCGGCTGCCGTGGGCCGGCCACATGGCGCGTCATGCGCTCGGCGAGATTTACGATCTGGTCAAGTCTAACAAGACCTCGTTGATGTTCGTCAACACCCGCGCACAGGCGGAAATGCTGTTTCAGGATCTCTGGCGCATCAACGACGACGGTCTGGCGATTGCGCTCCATCACGGTTCGCTCGATGTGGCACAGCGCCGCAAGGTCGAGGACGCGATGGCGGCGGGCAAGCTGCGCGGCGTGGTCTGTACCTCGTCGCTCGATCTCGGCATCGACTGGGGCGACATCGATCTCGTCATCAATGTCGGCGCGCCGAAAGGCGCGTCGCGGCTGATGCAGCGGATCGGCCGCGCCAATCATCGTCTCGATGAGCCGTCGCGCGCCGTCATGGTCCCGGCGAACCGGTTCGAGGTGCTGGAGTGCCGCGCCGCCATCGATGCGGTCGCGGAGAATGCGCAGGACACGCCGCCGCAGCGCACCGGTTCGCTCGACGTGCTGGCGCAGCATGTGCTTGGCTGCGCCTGCGGCGAGCCGTTTCTCGCCGATGAACTTTACGCCGAGGTACGGAGTGCCGCGCCGTATATGGATCTGCCGCGCAAGGATTTCGACGATGTGATCGATTTCGTCGCCACCGGCGGCTACGCGCTGAAAAGCTACGAGCGTTTTGCCCGTATCAAGCAGGACAAGGCCGGCAGGTGGCGGGTCACCAATCCGCGGGTGCGCCAGAGCTACCGTCTCAATGTCGGCACCATTGTCGAAGAGCCGATGCTGAAGGTGAAGCTGGTGCGTGGCAGCAACAAGGGGGCCGGCTCGACCGGAGCCATCGCGCGCGGCGGGCGGATGCTGGGCCAGATCGAGGAATATTTCATCGAGGGACTCGTGCCGGGCGACACCTTCGTCTTCGGGGGCGAGGTCGTGCGTTACGAAGCGCTGATGGAAGACGAGGTTTATGTCTCGCGCAGCAACGACGCCAATCCCAAGGTGCCGTCCTACATGGGCGGAAAGTTTCCGCTCTCGACCTATCTCGCCGAACGCGTGCGTTTGCTGCTGGCCGACCAGCGCGCATGGAAGGGCCTGCCCGATCAGGTGCGCGAGTGGTTGTCATTGCAGGCCGCGTTCTCCCGTGTGCCGGATTCGCGCGAACTGATCGTCGAAACCTTTCCGCGCGCCGACAAGCACTATCTCGTCTGCTATCCGTTCGAAGGGCGGCTTGCACATCAGACGCTCGGCATGCTGCTGACGCGGCGGCTGGAACGCGCGCGTGCCAAGCCGCTCGGCTTTGTCGCCAACGAATATGCGCTCGCCGTGTGGTCGCTCGGCGATATGTCGGCGATGGTCCGCAATGGCCGTCTCAACCTCGACGCGTTGTTCGATGCCGATATGCTCGGCGACGATCTCGAGGCGTGGCTCGCAGAATCCGCGCTGATGAAGCGCACGTTCCGCACCTGCGCGGTGATTTCAGGATTGATCGCGCGCCGCTTCACCGGCGAGGAGAAATCGCGGCGGCAGGTGCTGTTCTCGACCGACCTCGTCTACGACGTCTTGCGCAAGCACCAGCCTGATCACGTGCTGCTGCGCGCCGCGCGGTCTGATGCCGCAACCGGCCTTTTGGATATTCGCCGCCTGAGCGATATGCTGACCCGCATCCAAGGCCGAATCACGCACAAGGAACTCGATCGGGTTTCGCCGCTGGCGGTGCCGGTGATGCTGGAAATCGGCCGCGAAGCGGTTTATGGCGAAGCATCGGACGAGTTGCTGGCGGAGGCCGCCGAGGAACTCGTGAAAGAGGCGATGCCGCCCGATCAGGATTGACAAGAGATGCAAGGGGCGCAGGCGACAGATCGAATTCAGGCCGTTACCGTCGCCGGCATTACCTTTTTAGCTGACCTCGCCGGCGCGCTGTTCTGGGAAGACGAGCGCCTCCTGGTTGTCTCCGATCTGCATCTGGAAAAAGGGTCCAGCTTCGCGCAGCGCGGCGTGCTGCTTCCGCCGTTCGATACGGCGGCGACGCTGGCTCGGCTCGGTGCCGTGATGGCGCGGCATGACCCGCGCATCGTGATTGCGCTCGGCGACAGCTTCCACGACCGCGACGCGCATGAGCGGCTGTTACCGGACGACCGCGATGCGCTGTCCGCCTTGCAGGTACGGCGCGACTGGATCTGGATTTCGGGCAATCACGATCCGGCCTTGCCGCGCGATCTCGGCGGCACGGTCGCGGATGAAGTCGCGATCGGGCCGATCATGTTTCGTCATGAGCCCACCGGATCTGTGGGCGAAATCGCAGGCCATCTTCATCCCAAGGCGCGGGTCTCGACGCGTGGACGCTCCGTCGAGCGGCGCTGTTTTGCCAGCGATGGCGAACGCGCGGTGATGCCGGCGTTCGGTGCCTATACCGGAGGCCTCAGCATTCGCGATGTCGCCTTTGCGGCGATCTTCCAGACGCTGGCTTTCACTGCACATGTGCTGGGTGACCGGAAAGTGCATAGCATCGCGGCGTCGCGCTGTTACTGAGATCTAAGCTGCTGGCGGCTGCTGGGTGCTTTTGCCTATCTCGTGTTGCTTGGCTTGATCCTTGTTCGTGTAGATGGTGCTCGGCGAACACGTCGCGGCATGGGACCTGCTCGGCATCGTTCCGGTTGCGCTTGGTATTTATCTCGTGACCGGCCACGGGCGCCGTCCATCAAGGCGTGAAGGAACCCTCGCGCGCGACAGCCGTTATCTGCCGCGGCTGGATATGGGCATGGCAAACCACAAGATCGATCATCGAAAGACAGATCATCCGGGACGGGTGGCTCAGCACGATAGCAAGCCTGAGCCGTTCAGCCTGCGCGGCTTTCTGAAAACCCTTGGCCCCGGCCTCGTCACCGGTGCCTCGGATGACGATCCGTCCGGCATCGGGACTTATAGCCAGGCGGGCGCGCAACTCGGTTACGGCATCGGCTGGACCATGCTGCTGACATTCCCGCTGATGGTGGCGATTCAGGAAATCTCTGCCCGTGTTGGTCGCGTCACAGGCCTTGGCATCGCCGGCAATGTCTGCCGCCACTACCCGGTCTGGGTGCTCAACATCATCGTGGCGCTGCTCTTCATTGCCAACACGATCAATATCGCGGCGGATCTGGCAGCCATGGGCGATGCGCTCAAGCTATTGATCGGTGGTCCGGGCTTTCTCTACGTGCTGGTGTTCGGTGTTGCCTCGACGGTTGCCCAGATTTTTCTCGACTACAAACGTTACAGCGCCGTGTTGAAGTGGCTGACTCTCAGCCTGTTCGCTTACGTCGCCGCGCTTGCGGTGACGAAAGTCTCGTGGGGCGATGCCTTGCGCGGAATCGCCATTCCGCATGTGCAATGGACTTCGGCCTTCCTGACCACGCTGGTCGCCATCCTCGGCACGACCATCTCCCCCTACCTGTTTTTCTGGCAAGCCTCTCAGGAAGCGGAGGATCAGCGTATCGATGCGAAGAAGCAGCCGCTGGCAGAGAAGCATTACGGCGCACAGAAGGAGTTTCACCGCATCCGCGCTGACACCATTGTGGGAATGGCGTTCTCGAATCTGATTGCGGTCTCGATCATCATCACGGCAGCGGCGACACTGAATGCCGCGGGTAAAACCGACATCGAAACGTCCGCGCAGGCGGCGGAAGCACTCAAACCGATTGCCGGAGTTTTTGCCGAGTTCATCTTTGCGCTGGGAATCATCGGCACCGGGTTGCTGGCTGTTCCGGTGCTCGCGGGGTCCGCAGCCTACGCGATCGGCGAGGGCCGCAGATGGCCGGTCGGTCTTGCCCGAAAGCCGCGTGAAGCGAGGGCGTTCTATTCGGTGCTGGCATTGTCGGCCGGTATCGGCATCGGTCTTAATTTTACGCCGATCAATCCGATCTCGGCATTGTACTGGAGCGCTGTGATCAACGGCGTGCTCGCGGTGCCCGTCATGGTTCTGTTGATGGTCATGGCGCGCCGCCGCGATGTGATGAGCAAGTTTGCGATCACCGGTCCGCTGTTCTGGCTGGGGTGGCTGTCGACGGCAGCAATGGCGATTTGCGTTGTGGCGATGATCGCAGGTTTCTTCTTCTAGTCCCTGCGGAAGACGACAGACGCCAGCCATCCGGTCATGATCGCCATCATCGCGGTCGCGAGACCATAGAGCAGCCCATGATAGCGGGCGGAATTGGCGACGAACTGTTCGAAGCCGACCTTGACGATTTCAAACGCGGTTTCCGTTTTGGCGAGAACCGCGCCGTCGGCGAACAGCTTGATGTCGACCGTGTAGGTTCCGGTCGGCACCTCCGCGGGCAGCGGAATTCCGGTCCGAAACAGCGTCGGCGTAAGGAATGTCACCGCATTGGTCTGTTCGCGGTAAAGCCCGTGGTCGGTACGCAGCCGGACGAAGGCGGTTCGGAACGGGTCGCTCGCGACCGTGTTGGCGACATCCGGCCCCATGCGCTGCGGCAGCGGGAAACTGGCCATGCCGATCTGCTGTCGGCGCTGCACATCCGGCGCGGCGATGTTGTCGATCGGGCGGTTGGCGAAGATCCCGAGATAGGCCGGGACCTGAATGAACTCGCGTGAATCGACATTGATCCAGATGCCGAGCTTGCGTTCCTTGCGCCGCGTGACCATGTCGGCGCGCGGCCCGCTCACCGTCACCACGATGTCGTAGGCTGTGCCGGGCGGCCTGGATTTGCTGTCGCGTTCGATCGATCCGAACAGCACGAGTTCTTCGCCGGAATAATTCGGCGTCACCGTGATGCGGTGGTTGGAGACCGAGACGATCAGGTTCTCCGCGCTCGCAGTCATGCTCGCGGCGAGGGCGAGCAATAGCGCGGCGAAGAAGGGGAGTGCGCGATGTTTCATCCGCCAATCCCCAGATCGCGAATGGAGTAGAGTTCATTCGGCCGGATCACCAGTTCAACCGCAAAGCGAACCCCGACCGACAGGATCAGAAGCCCGAGCAAGAGGCGCAGATGTTCACCGCGGATTCGCTGGCCGGCCCGCGCGCCGAACTGTGCGCCGATCACGCCGCCCACCATCAGCACCAGTGCCAGCACCGCATCGACCAGATGATTGGTTACGGCATGCAGTATGGTTGCGACCACCATCGTCACCAGTGTCAGCGCCATCGAGGTGCCGATCACGGTCGCGGTGGGCACCCGCAGGACATAGATCATGATCGGAATCAGCAGGAAGCTGCCGCCGATGCCCATGATGGCGCCGAGAAAACCGACCAGCAGCCCGATGGCAACGACCGGGATCACGGAGAGATAGATCTTGGAGCGCTTGAAGCGCATCTTCAGCGGCAGGCCGAGTATCCATCCCTGAGCGCGGGCCCGCCGGGTGATGGCCGTGTTGCCGCGCCTTGCACGCAAGATGGCGCGCAGGCCTTCGAGGAACATCAGGGTGCCGACGGCGGTCAGCAGCACCACGTAAGACAGCGCGATGATGAGGTCGAGCTGACCGACCGATCGCAGCAGTGCGAAAATCCAGACGCCCAGCGCGGTGCCAGTGACGCCGCCGCAGAGCAAAACCATTGACAGCGCCGGGTCGATCGCGCGCTTGCGCCAGTAGGATAATGCGCCGGAGAAAGACGACGCCGCCATGTGGCTGGATACCGAGGCAACGGCGACTGCGGGCGAGATCCCGACGAAGATCAATAGCGGGGTCATCAGAAACCCGCCGCCGATGCCGAACATGCCGGACACGAATCCCACCGCCGCACCCATCGCCAGGATGAGAAACACATTGATCGGAATGTCGGCGATGGGGAGGAAAAGTTGCACGCGCGTTCGCTTGAATTTTGGCGCGGGGCCGGGCCCTCGCAGCAGTGGATATGCCGCGACGCGGGTTATGCGCCGCGCCCCTGCTTAGCCGAAATCGTTTGCGGGCGCGCTAAGGAATCCGGCAAGCGGTCCGAAAAATGCGCAGTGTGGTTTCGGGATTGCGCCGCGTTAATGTTAACGCGAGCGCGGGCCCCGGCGCCGCAGCTTCGGGGATTTACGGGACGCGGCTCGCGCTCTTAGCGGCCGTCTTGGCGGCCGGCTTCGCCGCTGGGGTTGCAGGCGCGGCAACGTCCCATCCGCCGGCAGGCGCGCCAACGGCGGTGGCCTCGTCTGGCTGTGCTTCGGGCACGAAAGTCTGTGTCGCGAGCTTCGCTGCGGCAAGCGACTGGGCATCTAGGCGCTTTGCGATGTCATCCCGCTTGCGGCCGGAATCCGCGTCGCCCTGGGCCGCGGCCAGGCTGAACCACTTGAAGGATTCAGCGAGATTCTGTTCCACGCCGATGCCGCGGGCGTAGAGAATTCCGAGATTGAACTGGCTGTCCGCGACGCCGCGTTCGGCCGCCTTGCGGAACCATTGCGACGCGCTCTTGTAGTTCGGTCCCGCACCGCCGCCGTCAGCGTCGAGCACCGCGAGATTGTGCATGGCCTTGGCGCTGCCCTTCTCGGCGGCCTGCAGGTAGAGGTTGCGCGCGGTCTCGACGTCTTTCTTGAGACCGAGACCCTTCTCGTACAGCGTGCCAAGACGGAATGTCGCCGGGACGATGCCGCCCTCCGAGGCGCGCTCATACCATTTCGCGGCCGTGGCATAGTCCGATGCAACACCGCGGCCTTCGGCGTAGCGCACGCCGATTTCAAAGGCTGCCCCCGGCTCGCCCCTGTTGGCCGCGTTACGCAGCGCGGCGCTGCCGATCGTCTCGGGCAACTTGTCCGCGACCGGGGTCAGCTTGATCTTTGGATTGGTCTTCGGCGCGGGCGGGACTGTCACGGAAACCCGTTCACGCGGCGTGGCGATCGAGCCGGTGACATCGGGCGCAGCAGGAGCGGCAGCAGGCACGGCGACAGGTTCAGCCGGTGCCGCAGCGGGGATCGCCGGCATCTGGGGGACGGAAATGATCTGTGGGCCGCTCATTGGCGACTGGCGCGTGAGCAGCGTCGGCGACGTCATCGACGGCGTGATCGCAGGCGAAGCATCGGAGCGCGGTCCGTCTTCCGGCGCAGGCGGTGGTGCCGGCGGCGTCACGCTGGATTCGGCGGGGAGCGACGAGCTCGAACTGTCGTGTCCGCTCAGCAGGTTCATACCCATCTTGACGGTGCCGAGCACGATCACGACCACGCTCGCGCCCACCAGGAGCGCGCGGATCTTCGAGGAGATGCCGGAATCTCCGATCGCCGCAGCCTTGGCGGCGTTGCGGGCAGCATCGTTGAGCGCGGTCACGCGGTTTGGTTTCGGCCCCGTTGCCGCGGGGGGTGCAGCAGCGGCGGCCTGCGCGGCGCGGCGTGCGGCCTGAATGAAGTTGGTCGAGCTGACGGGTTCCTGCTTGCTCGCGGAAATCTCGTTCAGAACGATTTCCGACGCGGCAATGCGCTCGGACGGACTGGATCCGCCGCGCGATGCTTGCATGCGGGTTCCCGGCTCAAGCGGATGATCCGGCGGCAGGCTGGGATCGATGGGGCTGCGCGGGCTCGGCGGCGGGCGCACCGATGCGGGTGCGGCAGAAGGCGCTTCCACGCGGGAAGGCGGCGCGATGTCGAGTGCCTGCGCGGCAGATTGCGCGACTTGCGGACGTGCGATGGGAGCCTGCGCCGCAGCCGGATTTGGCATTTCGGGACGCGGCACCGGTGCGAAGGATGTTGCCGGACGCGGCGGCTCCGGCGCATAAGCCTCGCGCGCGCGGGGTTCGGGCATCGCCTGTTCGCGCGGCATCTCGCGCGGTGCGGAAGCCGTTCGGGCATTGCGCAGGTCGCCCTCGATCTGAGCCAGCCGATCGACGACGTGGCCGAGCGTATTGTGAACCGCTTCGAGCGAGTCCTGCGTATTCCGGTTGGTTTCCGACTGGCTGAAACGGATGTCGGTCAGTTCGCGCTTGATGGTATCGACAAGCTCGCTGTCCATCGGCGGCGCCATGCGCAGGCCTGGATCGGCGGCTGCGCTGCTGGTGCGCTGATTTTCAAGATGACGGAGAATGTCGGACAGGCCTTCCTCGACCCGTGCGAGATTGCCGCCGCGGGTCTCGGAGGCTTCAAGCCGTTCGAGCAGATGATGGACGCGCTGCTCGACATGGCTGAGCGACGCGGCGCTGTCGTTGCCGACCTGAAGGTTGTCGAGCCGGTCCGAAATCGTGCGGACGGCATTGTCGAAATAGACGGTGTCGCCCGCGGGCGGACGGTCGCGCTGCTCAAGCGCCGTGGTCAGCACGGCGATACGCTGTTCGAGCGCCGACAGGATATCGCCGCTGCCGCCCGCTCGTGCGAGTTGATCGACCTTGACCGACAGTGTCTGGACATGACCGGCGAGTTCGTTCAGCGCGTCATTCGATGCGACATTCGAGACGATCACCTTGAGCGCTGCGATGGCGTCTTCAAGCTGGCGCACCGTTGCCGGATCGTGGCTGGACCGCACGATGGTGTCGATCTTGCCGCCAAGATTGCGGATCGCATCGTCAAAGCCGGCGAGCTGTTCGGCGGGCTTGAGTGCGCGCAGTTCGCTGTAGATGTCGGACAGCGCGCGTTCGATCCCTGACAGCGCCGTGCTGTCGATGCCGCTGGAGCGCGTCTCGTCGATGCGCCGTCCGAGCGAGCGGATTTCGCCTTCGAGGGATTCGATCGCGCGGCGCGGCATCGCCTCGGTGATCGCCTGCCGGATCTCACTCAGCTCGCTGCGGAACGAGGCGATCGACTGCTCGATGCCATCGGGCCGGCGCAGCATTTCGATCTGGCTGGTGATCTGGGACAACTGCCGTTCGAGGCCGGAGAAGTCGGCCTGCGGCTGGATCGGTGGTGCATGGTTCACGAACGACGGCGGCGGCATCCGCGTGGACGATTGCGGCATGGCACGAGGCGCACCGTCGAGTTCGCCCTGCCGCGCAACGATTTCCGCGATGGAGAAATCCATCGGAGACAAACTGGGCGACATCGCGGGCGGCATGACAGGGGCAGCGCGGGTGGCCGGAGCAGGCTGATAGGGCGGATGAGAGGACGGAGCGCCGGCCGAGATCTGCGACAGCCGCGCGTCCAGCCGCGAAATGGCGTCGTTCAATTGCCGGGCCACGGCAGGATCGTTTTTCGGGGCACCCGGAGCACGCGACATGTGCTCGACCTGGCGGCTGATGGAGTCCAGCCGCTTGTGAATTTCGGCGACGTCCTGGGCTTCGCGGGGTGCGGCTGCGGGCGTCCCAATTGCCGAATTCAGCCAATCTCCCAAGGACATACCGGCACGGCGCGCGGAAGCTTCGGCCCTTTCGCGGACCGATGGCTCGATTCCGTCAACACTCCACGATACGCGCGCTGTCATGCCTTGGTCCGGTCTTGGCGCTGGCTCCTGCCAGTGCGCTTCAGACCCCCGCGTCCCATTGAAGAGACAATCAAATTTCGACGCGAGACGTCTGTTTCCAGCCCCGACTTTTTCGCGTTACGGTAAATACCGGGTTAATGAAACGGCAGCGGCCGGATTATTAATTCGGCCTTATGACTTTGTGGGCCGGAGGCGTCAGTTCGAGGACGGCCGGGTGAACAGGCCGCTGAGATCGCCGAGATCCGCTTCGGTGATCGTTCCATGAGCGGAATTCATGACCGACGACTGCCCGATATAGGCCCAGTAAATGAACTCCGCGCGGGGCATCGACGCCTTGGCGTCAACGCCGGATTCGCGAAGAAGCTTGGCGATATAGGCGACACGCTTGGCATCGACCGTTGAGACGACCTTGGCGGCATCGGCATCCGTGGCAGCCCATGAGCGGAAGGCGCGATCGAGGCTTCTGTCTTCCTTGAAGGCCAATTTCATCAAATAAGTCAGCCGGGCAGGTCCCGTGATCGACGAATCGATCTCGCGGACCACGCCATCCGTCGCGCGTTCTTGCCAGGTCGCCAGAAGCTGGGTGCGAAAATCGGCAATGCTCTCGAAATGCCAGTAGAAGCTGCCCCTTGAAACCTGCAGTCCCTCGGCCAGCATGCCGGTTTTCAGGGCCGCGGCGCCTTGGCGGGCAAGAGTCCGCAGCCCGTGAGCAATCCATTGCTCGCGGGTGAGGCGGTCTTTCGAGAGTGAAGATTCGGCAGTTTCCACCATGCACAAGTGTATTGACACAAAACGGCGCCTCACGCTAGGCTCCGTACAGATGTGTACGGAGAAATGTGACACCGGAACTGGCGTCGGTATGACTGGTGCCCGATACTCTCGCGCCTGCTGATGACGGCGCGTATCGCGCATTTCCATGTCATGGTGAGGTCATCGACGGCAGTCCATTTGCTCAAGCGACGCATCGCCAACAATTCGCGCATCCACGTCCAATTGTGAGCCGAGAGACATTCCATGACGATCTATAAAGCACCCGTCGAAGACGTGACCTTCCTTCTCAACGACGTCTTTCAGATCGACAAATACAACAACCTTCCAGGCTTCAGCGACGCGACGGCGGATGTCCGCGCCGCGATTTTTGACGAGGCCGCCAAGTTCGCCGAGCAGGTGCTTCATCCGCTGAACCATAGCGGCGACCTTGAAGGCTGCACGCGCCACGACGATGGCCGTGTCACCACGCCCAAGGGATTCAAGGAAGCGTTCAAGCAATTCGCCGATGGCGGCTGGATCGGTCTGGCGGCTCCGCAGGAATACGGCGGGCAGGGCCTGCCGGCGTCGCTGTCGGAAACCGTCAGCGAATTCATGTCGTCGGCCAACATGGCCTTCGGCATGTACGGCGGCCTGACCCAGGGCGCGATGGCGGCGCTTCTCGTGCACGGCACGCCGGAGCAGAAGAAAACCTTTGTGCCGAACATGGTCACCGGCAAATGGACCGGCACCATGAACCTCACCGAGCCGCAATGCGGCACCGACCTCGGTCTGATGCGCACCAAGGCGGTCAAGCAGGCCGACGGCACCTACAAGATCACCGGCACCAAGATTTTCATCTCCGGTGGTGAGCAGGATCTCACGGAGAACATCGTTCACCTCGTCCTCGCGCGTATCGAAGGCGCGCCGGCCGGCATCAAGGGCGTCTCGCTGTTCGTCGTCCCGAAAATGAAGCTCAACGCCGACGGCTCACTCAGCGGCGAGCCGAACGGCGTGTCGTGCGGCTCGATCGAACACAAGATGGGCATTCACGGCAATTCGACCTGCGTGCTGAATTTCGACAACGCGGTGGGAACGCTGGTTGGCCTTGAGAACAAGGGCATGGAGGCGATGTTCGTGATGATGAACGAGGCGCGCCTCGGCGTCGGCGTTCAGGGCCTGTCGCAGTCCGAAGTCGCGTACCAGAACGCAGCCGCCTACGCGAAAGACCGCCTGCAGGGCCGCTCCATCAGCGGCGTGAAGGCCCCCGACAAACCTGCCGATCCGATCATCGTTCATCCCGACGTGCGGCGCACGCTGATGTCGATCCGTGCGTTTAACGAGGGCGCGCGCGCTCTTGTGGTGTGGACATCGCTGAAAGGCGACGTGGCGCATCGCTCCGAAGACCCGAAGGAGCGCGAGGCCGCCGACGACCACATGGGCCTTCTGACGCCGGTCATCAAAGGCGTGCTGACCGATCAGGGCTTTGCCAACGCGGTCGCCGCCCAGCAGATGTTCGGCGGTCACGGCTTCATCGTCGAGACCGGCGTCGAACAGTTCGTGCGCGATGCGCGCATCACGATGCTGTACGAAGGCGCCAATGGCATCCAGGCGCTGGATCTGGTCGGCCGCAAGCTCGGCCGCGCCGGCGGACGTGCGATCACCACGTTCTTCAACGAAGTCGCTGCCTTCTCCAAGGAGAACGCCGCCAATGAAGCGATGAAGCCCTACATCGCGCCGCTCAGCGCGGCGGTGAAGGACCTTCAGCAGGCGACCATGTGGCTGATGCAGAATGCGATGGCCAAGCCGGACAATGCCGGTGCGGCGTCCACCGACTACATGCATCTCTTCGGTCTGGTCGCGATCGGCTACATGTGGGCGCGCATGGCGAAAGTCGCGCAGGACAAGCTGGCGGAATCCGGCGAGCAGCCCTACCTGAAGTCCAAGCTGGTGACGGGCAGGTTCTTCATGGAGCGGATGCTGCCTGAAACCGCGCTGCGTCTCTCGCGCATCCAGAGCGGCGCGGACTCCATGATGGAATTGTCTGCCGAGGCGTTCTGAGCTTTCAAGTTTCCTCGCGCCGGGCTCCGGCGCGAGGTCCTGTGCAAATTCATCAATCACCGGGATTCCAGGGAGGGCGTCATGCCTGAGGCATTTATCTACGATCATGTCCGCACGCCGCGCGGCAAAGGCAAATCCGACGGCTCGCTGCACGAAGTCACAGCGCTGGCGCTGGCGACCGCGCCGCTGAAGGCCCTCAAAGAACGTAACAATCTTCAGGAAGACACGGTCGATGACGTGATCCTCGGTGTGGTCGATCCGGTTGGCGAGGCCGGCGGCGACATCGCGCGCTTCGCAGCGCTGGGCGCCGGTCTCGGCGAGGCGGTTCCGGGGATCCAGATCAGCCGCTTCTGTGCCTCCGGTCTCGACGCCGTCAACTTCGCTGCCGCACAGGTCATGTCGGGGCAGCACGAACTCACCATCGGCGGCGGCGCGGAATCCATGAGCCGCGTCGGCATTCTGTCGTCGGGCACGGCGTGGCCAGTGGACCCCTCCATGGCGGTGCCGAGCTACTTCATGCCGCAGGGCGTCGCGGCGGATCTGATCGCCACCAAGTACGGCTTCTCCCGCGATGACGTCGATGCCTACGCGGTACAAAGCCAGGATCGCGCGGCCAAGGCGTGGAGCGAAGGGCGCTTCAAGAATTCCGTGGTTCCGGTGAAGGACATCAACGGCATCACCATTCTCGACAAGGACGAGCATATGCGTCCGGGCACGACGATGCAGTCGCTCGCACAGTTGCAGCCGTCGTTCGCCGTAATGGGCACCATGGGCGGCTTCGATGCCGTCGCCGTGCAGTCGCATCCGGAAATCGAGGGCGTGAACTACGTGCACCACGCCGGCAATTCGTCGGGCATTGTTGATGGCGCAGCTGCCGTGCTGCTCGGCAGCGCCGAAGCCGGCAAGAAGCGCGGCCTGAAGCCGCGCGCCAAGATTCGTGCGTTCGCCAATATCGGCTCCGAACCTGCGATGATGCTGACCGGTCCGGTCGATGTCACCAAGAAGGTGCTGGAGCGTTCCGGCATGAAGCTGTCGGACATCGATCTGTTCGAACTCAACGAGGCGTTCGCCTCGGTTGTGCTGCGCTACATCCAGGCTTTCGACATCGACAACGAGAAGATCAATGTCAACGGCGGCGCGATCGCCATGGGCCATCCGCTCGGCGCGACCGGCGCGATGATCCTCGGCACCGTGCTCGACGAGCTTGAGCGCACCAACAAATCCACCGCTCTCGTCACGCTGTGCATCGGCGGCGGCATGGGCACCGCGACCATCATCGAGCGCGTTTGAGGCAACCGCAGCACGTCATCCTGAGGTGCGAGGGCAACGCCCGAGCCTCGAAGGATGACGGAGAGTTTCATCAGATCATCCTTCGAGGGCCGCGCAAAAAGCGAGGCCACCTCAGGATGACGACAGGAAATTGGGAGCGATCACATGACCTACAAGAATTTCAAGGTTGAGACCGACGCCGACGGCATTGCGCTGGTGACGTGGGATATTCCCGGCAAGTCGATGAACGTGCTGGACGAAACCACCGGCACCGAGCTCGCCGCGATCATTGATGCGACCACCAAGGACGCAGCGATCAAGGGTGTCGTCATCACCTCCGGCAAGGAAGCGTTCTCCGGCGGCGCCGACCTGACCATGCTGGAAGGCATGAACCGCAATCACGCGGAGATGCTCAAGACCAAGGGCGAGGAAGCCGCCAACAAGTACGTGTTCGACGAAGTCTCCAGGCTTTCGCAGAACCTGCGCAAGATCGAGACATCGGGCAAGCCGTGGGTCGCGGCGATTAACGGCCTCGCCTTCGGCGGCGCATTCGAACTGGCGCTGGCCTGTCACTATCGCGTTGCGTCGGACAATCCGAAGACCCGTCTCGGCCTGCCCGAGATCAAGGTCGGTCTGTTTCCAGGCGGCGGCGGCACGCAGCGGCTCCCGCGCATGATCCAGCCGATGGAAGCGGTGCAGATGTTGCTCAAGGGCGACGCCATCGATCTTAAGAAGGCTACGGCGCTCGGCATCGTCGGCGCGGTGGTGCCTGCGGCTGACCTTATCAAGACCGCGAAGGACTGGATCAAGGCCGGCGGCAAGGCCGTCGCGCCGTGGGACGAGAAGGGCTTCAAGCTGCCCGGCGGTGCGGTCTATTCCAAGGCCGGCATGCAGTTCTTCCCGCCGGCGAATGCGATCCTGCGCCGCGAGACTTACGACAACTATCCTGCCGCGCGCGCGATCATGCAGTGCGTCTATGAAGGCTTGCAGTTGCCGATGGATGCGGCGCTGCGCGTCGAGTCGCGTTACTTCTCCAAGATCCTGCGTTCGAAGGAAGCGGCGGCGATGATCCGCTCGCTATTCGTTTCGATGCAGGAACTGAACAAGGGCGCGCGCCGTCCCGCCAACATTCCGCCGACCAAGGTCAAGAAGCTTGCCGTGATCGGCGCGGGCTTCATGGGCGCCAGCGTCGGCTTCGTGTCGGCGCAGGCCGGCATCGACGTGGTGCTGATCGACCGCGATCAGGAAAGCGCCGACAAGGGCAAGGGTCACGCCAAGACCATGCTCGACGGCCAGATCGCCAAGGGCCGCATGAAGCAGGACAAGGCCGATGCCATCCTCGCCCGCATCACCGCTACGCCGGACTATAACGCGATCAAGGACTGCGATCTGGTGATCGAGGCCGTGTTCGAGGACCGCAAGGTCAAGGCCGAGACCTACGCCAAGGCTCAGCCGCTGCTGCGCGAGGGGGCGATTTTTGCGTCCAACACCTCGACACTGCCGATCAACTCGCTCGCCGAGGAATGGAAGGACCAGTCGAAGTTCATCGGCATCCACTTTTTCTCGCCGGTCGAGAAGATGATGCTGGTGGAGATCATCGTCGGCAAGAATACCGGCGATCTGGCGCTTGCCACCGCGCTGGACTACGTGAGGCAGATCAACAAGACGCCGATCGTGGTCAATGACTCGCGCGGCTTCTTCGCTAACCGTTGCGTGCTGCGCTACATCTCCGAAGGCTACGAGATGTTCAAGGAAGGCGTGCCGCCTGCGATGATCGAGAATGTCGGCAAGATGGCCGGCATGCCGGTCGGCCCGCTCTCGCTCAACGACGAGGTTGCCATAGATCTGTCGCTGAAGATCCTCAAGGCTACCGAGGCCGACATGGGTCCGCAGTCCGTCGATCCGGAGCAGAAGGCGCTTCTGGTCGAGATGGTGGAGAAGCGCGGACGCTTCGGCCGCAAGAACGGCAAGGGCTTCTATGACTATCCCGAGAAGGGCAAGGGTCAGAAGAAGCTGTGGCCGGAATTGACCTCGCTGCAATCCAAGCATCTCGATCCGGATACGCTGGATGTCGAGGAGTTGAAGCAGCGTTTCCTCGTGGTGCAGGCGGTGGAGGCCGCGCGGACCGTCGAGGATCACGTCATCACCGATCCGCGCGAGGCCGATGTCGGCTCGATTCTCGGATTCGGCTTCGCGCCGTTCACCGGCGGCACGCTGTCCTACATCGACTTCATGGGCACCAAGAACTTCGTCGAACTGTGCCACAAGCTCGAGAAGAAGTACGGCTCGCGCTTCACACCGCCGAAGCTTCTGGAAGACATGGCGGCCAAGGGCGATACGTTCTACGGCCGCTTCGCACCGAAGAAGGCCGCGGCGTAATGGACTTCACCTCTCCCCCTTTACGGGAAGAGGTCGCCCGCATATGCGGGCGGGTGAGGGGCTCCTCACGAATTCCAGAAAGATTTGCCCCTCACCCCAACCCTCTCCCCGCAAGCGGAGAGAGGGAGAGCATCTTTGCCGCTGATGGCGCATGGCAAAACAAAAGGCGGGATCATCGATCCCGCCTTTTTCATTCTCAAAGTTGCGAGCGCTCTTACGACGCTTTCAGCAGCCCTTCGGCGGTGAGGGCTTCCTGCACTTTCGGCCGCGCTGCAACACGCGCCTTGTAGCCAACCAGATTCGGAAGGCCGGAAATATCCAGGCCCACGCGATCCGCCCAGGCGAGCATCGTGAAGAGATAGGCGTCCGGCACGGTGAAGTGCTGGCCCATCACGTAATCCCGGCCCGTCAGCGCCTGGTCGATGTACTTGAACTTGCCCATCAGGCGGTCCTTGAAGAACGCCTTGGTGTCGTCGGACAGGGCCGGCTGGAACAGCGGGCTGAAGTTCTTGTGCAATTCGCTGGCGATGAAATTCAGCCATTCCTGCAGCTTGTAACGCTCGCTTGAGCCGTGGGCGGGCGCGAGGTTCTTGTGCGGCGCCTTGTCGGCGATCATCTGGACGATCACGGCGCCCTCCGTCAGCAGATCGCCGCTTTCCAGCCCGAGCGCCGGGACCTGGCCCTTGGGATTGATCTGGGTGTAGTCGCTACCGTCCTCGAGTTTCTTCGCCTTCAAGTCGACCCTGACCAGGTCGAACGGGAGACCGGCCTCTTTCAGGGCGATATGGGGGGACAGCGAGCAGGCGCCGGGCGAATAATACAGTTTCATGGGAGGTATCCCTTTTTAAAATTTGAACATTGGGGCATTGGCAAGGCCTATGACCGTCTCCTAAATGCAGGTATGTCAAGATTGATGCAACTGCATTTATTGGGGTAGGATCGGAAAAGCCCCAAGGCACGGACGACACCATGAAGCGCAAACCATCCACCGAAGCGACAGAGGTCTGGATCCGTCTGATGCGGGTTCAGGGCAAGGTGCTCGGCGCAGTCGAGCAGGATCTCAAGAAGGCCGGCTTTCCGCCGCTCGCCTGGTACGACGCGCTGCTCGAGCTGTCGCGCGCGCCAAGCGGTGAACTGCGTCCGGTCGAACTCGAGAAGCAGATGCTGCTGCCGCAGTATTCGACGTCGCGGCTGATCGATCGTCTGGTCGAGGAAGGTCTTGCCGCGCGGCGCGAATGCAAGATGGACAAGCGCGGCCTGTTCGTCGAGATCACGGATGCCGGACGCGAATTGCAGAAGAAGATGTGGAATTCATATTCCGCCGCGATCGAGCGGCATATCGGCTCGAAACTCTCCGACGCCGATGCCGTAAAGCTGAGCGGGTTGCTCGATCGCCTCGGATGTTGTGCGGGTGCGCCGCAGGCTGTCACTGTCACCAGAGAAGCCGTCAAAGAATCAGCCAAAGAAAACACGTCGGCGCGATGATCCTTTCTTTACCTCTCGCGGTTACGGATGCCCGCGTCCGTGGCATCCGCCTGCATCGTGCACTGACTGTCAAACCGAAGCCCCTTACCTGGATGTCCCATGGCGCGTGATCAGATCGATATGACACCGCTGGATTCGCGGGATGAACTGGTCGCGTGGCTGGAGGCTGGCGTAAAGCCGAAGTCCGAATTCCGCATCGGCACCGAACACGAGAAGACGCCGTTCACGCTGGAGGGCCACAGGCCCGTGCCTTATGAAGGCACGCGCGGCATCGGCGCTCTGCTGGAGGGAATGCAACTCCTGCTCGGCTGGGAGCCGATCACGGAGAACGGGAAAATCATCGGGCTGCATGATGTCACTGGTGGCGGGGCGATCTCGCTGGAGCCCGGCGGACAGTTTGAACTCTCCGGTGCTCCGGTCGAAAACGTGCACCAGACGTCTTCCGAACTGATGGCGCATCTGGCGCAGGTCCGCGAAGTCGCGACTCCGCTCGGAATCGGATTTCTTGGGCTGGGCATGACGCCGTCATGGTCGCGCAAGGAAATGCCGGTGATGCCGAAGGGCCGCTACCGGATCATGACCAACTACATGCCGAAAGTCGGTCAGTACGGCCTCGATATGATGTACCGGACCTGCACGGTGCAGACCAATCTCGATTTCTGTTCCGAAGCTGACATGGTCAAGAAGCTGCGCGTGTCGGTGGCGTTGCAGCCCGTCGCCACCGCGCTGTTCGCGAACTCGCCGTTCACCGAGGGCAAGCCGAACGGCTTTCTGTCGTTTCGTTCCGAAATCTGGCGCGACACCGATAACGCCCGCGCCGGCATGATTCCATGGGCGTTCGAGGACGGTATGGGTTTCGAGCGCTGGGTCGATTATGCGCTCGACGTGCCGATGTACTTCGTCAAGCGCGGCGACGACTACATCGACGTGTCCGGTTCGTCGTTCCGTGATTTCTTCGACGGCAAGAACAAGATGATGCCGGGCGAGAAGCCGACCCTGTCGGACTGGGCCAATCATCTCTCGACGATTTTCCCCGAGGTGCGCCTGAAGCGTTATCTCGAAATGCGCGGCTCCGACGGCGTGCCATGGCAGCAACTGCCGTCACTGCCGGCATTCTGGGTCGGGCTGCTCTACGACAACGACAGTCTCGAAGCGGCGTGGGACATCGCCAAGCGCTGGAATGCGCATGAGCGGCAGGCGCTGCGCGACGACGTACCGCGGCTCGGCTTCAAGGCGAAAATCGGCAACCGCTATCTGTTCGAGGTCGCCAAGGATTGCATGGCTCTGGCGCACAAGGGTCTCGCCCGGCGCGGCAAGATCGACCATCTCGGCCGCGACGAGACGCGGTATCTGGAGCCGCTGGATCACATCATGGATACGGGGCATACGCCGGCCGAGGAACTGCTTGAGAAGTTCAACGGCGCCTGGCGGCATTCCGTCGATCCGGTCTATAGCGAATACGCGTTTTAACTCAGCAAGTTACCGTCATCACGCGAATGTTGTTCCGGCATTTATCTGCCGTTCATCTGCCATACATCCGCGCGGCGATTGAATAGGCGTCACCAAAGTCATCACGCCTGTTCTCCGCTGAAAGCGATGGCATGCTTCCAATCTGCAATTTCAGATCATGCATCAGCTTTTGCGTTGCATTGGTAGCCGCGCTGGCGCTGTCGTGTCTTGTCAATGTTCAGCCAGCGCGTGCGCAGGCAAGCTTCGACCGTCCCGGCAATGATTATTTGCGGACACCGATCCCGTCGGGCGATCCAGCCCTGTGCGCTCTTCAATGCGAGCGTGATCGCCGCTGCCGCGCATGGAGCTTCAACTATCCGACGGTGAGTGACGAAAGCGCGATCTGCTGGCTCAAGAATGCCGTGCCGACACGGGTGCCGAGCAATTGTTGTGTCTCCGGCGTGCGGGGCGCAGGCGTTGTGGAGCCGCGCAACAGCGCGCTTGAGGTCGAGACCGACCGTCTCGGCGGTGATTATCGCAGTGTCGACGTGGACGTCGATCCGAAAGGCGAGACCTGCAAGACGGTGTGCGATGAGGATCAGAAATGCCGCGCATGGACCTATGCGCGGCCCGGCTATATCGGGAAATCAGCGCGCTGTTTCCTGAAAGACCACGTCAAACCGCCGCGCCGCAAGCCGGGGTTCATTTCCGGTGTGGTGCGATAGCCGGTTCCGCAGCCAAACAATACTCCGATTTGTGAGTTAAGGCTGGGACCGAACCACGTCAGGAGCGTCCCGATGATGCCTGTCCGCGCCGTACCCGCCATTCTTTCGATCGTCGTGCTCACGAGCGCAGCCGCGTTCGCGCAGCGCGGGTGGGAGAGTTATGACGCCGGCCATCCGGTCACCGTGGAGGGGTCGATCCTGGTCAGCACGTTTGAGGATCCGCAGGCGACGATTTCTGTAAAGGGCGCTGACAAGATCTGGACGGTGACGCTGGCGCCTGTCTCGCAAATGATCGAGCGCGGCGTGAAGGCGGATCTTGTCGCGGTCGGCAAGAAGGTGTCGGCTTACGGATATCCGTCGAAAATCGAGATGAATGAAATGCGCGCCGAACGAATCTCGATGGACGGCAAGACCTACGAACTGCGCTGACAAGGTCAGCGTTCGGGCAAACCCTCGAATGCCTTGAACGTCATCGCTGCGGGTCCGGTTCAATGCACCGACGTGAACGATCGTGCGAGCCGAAGCCCGGACAGCCACGTCCAGACCGGCTGGCTTTTCATGCCGAGGTCCCACGAGCCGACGATGGCATCGACGCGCCCGACCAGATTTTCGACCGGCAGCAATCCGACGCCGCCATCGGCGACGGACACGCGGCTGTCGGAAGAATTGTCGCGGTTGTCCCCCATGACAAACAGGTGGTCCGGCGGCACCGTGACCTCGCGGGTGTTGTCGAGGAAGCCGTGCTCTTTCAGCTTGAACAGGGTGTGCTCGCGCCCGCCCGGCAATGTTTCAGCAAAACGTGCGGCAGGTGTGACCCGGCCGTTTTCATCTTCAGCCTGAGCGCGGCCGTCCGGCCGCATCGCGACCGGCTCGCCGTTGATCCACAGCCGGCCGTCGCGCATCTGCACGCGATCGCCGGGCAATCCGACCACGCGCTTGACCCAGACCTGCGATGTATCGCCGGGCCAGCGAAACACGACAACGTCGCCGCGATCGGGCAGGGCGCCGAACACCCGTCCCGTCGCGGGCAGCGCCACGTTCACCGGCAGCGATGCCGCGCTGTAGCCGTAGGGATACTTCGACGCGAGCAGTGCGTCGCCGATCAGCAGCGTCGGCTCCATCGAGCCCGACGGCACATAGAACGGCTCGGCCAGCGCGCCCTTGGCGGCCATCACGACCAGAAATGCTGCAACGATCTCGGCCAGCGAGCGCGTCCACGAGCGGGACGGCTTTTGCGCGGCCGCGGCGGTGTCTTGCTGGTCGGACATGATCGTCTCCGTATGCCGATGGTTTTCGAGGTCGCGCGCTAGCCTGTGCCGCCGACCGTGATGCGGTCCATGCGCAGCGTCGGCTGCCCGACGCCGACCGGCACGCCCTGGCCCTGCTTGCCGCAGGTGCCGATGCCGTCATCGAGCTTGAGATCGTTGCCGACCATCGAGATGCGATGCAGATCGGTGGGGCCATTGCCGATCAGCATGGCGCCCTTCAGCGGCGCGCCGAGCTTGCCGTTCTCGATCCTGTAAGCCTCGGTGCACTGGAACACGTATTTGCCCGAGACGATGTCGACCTGACCGCCGCCGAAATTCGCGGCGAAAATTCCGTTCTTCACCGATGCCAGAATTTCCGCCGGATCGCGGCCGCCGGCGAGCATGTAGGTGTTGGTCATGCGCGGCATCGGCACGTGCGCGTAGCTTTCACGGCGTCCGTTGCCGGTCGGCTTCATGTTCATCAGCCGCGCGTTCTGCCGGTCCTGCATGTAGCCGACAAGAATGCCGCCTTCGATCAGCACGGTGCGGTTGGTCGGCGTGCCTTCATCGTCGATGGAGAGCGAGCCGCGCTTCGACGAAATGGTGCCGTCGTCCACCACGGTGACGCCCTTGGCCGCGACCTGCTGGCCCATCAATCCGGAGAATGCGGAGGTCTGCTTGCGGTTGAAATCGCCTTCGAGCCCGTGGCCGACAGCCTCATGCAGCATCACGCCGGGCCAGCCGGGACCGAGCACCACGTCCATTTCACCCGCAGGCGCGGGGACTGATTCCAGATTGACCAGCGCCTGGCGGATTGCGCCGTCGGCGGCCGAGCGCCATGCCTTGGTTTCGATGAAGCGCGCATAGCCTTCGCGGCCGCCATACCCGGCGCTGCCGCTTTCCTGCCGATCGCCATTGCCTGCGACCACTGAAATGTTCACGCGCACCAGCGGACGGATGTCGCGATAGCTCTCGCCATCGGGACGCACGATTTCGACCACCTGCCAGGTCGCGCCGAGCGACACGGAAACCTGCCGCACGCGCGGGTCCTTGTCGCGGACATAGGCGTCAATCTCGGCGAGCAGCTTGACCTTGGTCTCGAAGCTCTGGCCGTCGAGCGGATTTTCATCGCCATAAAGACGCGTATTGGTATGGCCGGGCGCGGCGGCGAATGTTCCCGAATATCCGCCGCGCACGGCGCTGACGGTATCGGCGGCGCGGATCAGGGCGGGCAGGGAGACATCGGAAGAGTGGGCGTAGCCGACAGCATCGTCCTTGACCGCGCGCAGGCCAAAACCCTGGGCGGTATCATAGGTCGCCTGCTTGAGACGGCCGTTGTCGAAACCGAGCCCTTCGGACTGGCGGTATTCAAGAAATAACTCGCCGTCATCGGCGCCAGCCAGCCCGCGCACGATTTCCTTGCGGACGGCATCGCGGTCGAGCCCCGCGCGATCGATCAGGGACGTGGTCACGGGTACGGCGTCGGACGGATGACTCATGAAGGAACTCCGGGATCGCGGGATTGCAGCGAGGATCAGGCCTTCAAGATAGGGACGATCATGCCGGAGGGCGAGGGGCCCGGAATATGGGCGGCTGCCTATGGCAGCTTGTCATAGCCCTCGCCGAGGCCCTTCAGGCTGAGCGGGAAGCCGATGCCTTCTTCCGGTGTCTCGAAAATAATGAAGGTCGCGGTCTTGGCGGTCTTGAGCTGGTTGAGCAGTGTATCTTCCATCACGACCTCGGCGACGCAGCCGTTGGGCAGGCAGCGTACGAAGCCGGCCCGTCCCACGTCCTTGTCGTCGAGCTTGAGGCCGAGGCCGGACGGCAGCAGCACGCCCAGCGGCGCGACCACCCGCATCAGCTTGCTCTTCTGGTCGGCGGTCTTGAGAATAATGACCGTGAGGCCCGCGTTGGAGCGGTCCTCGGCCACAACGCTTTGAATCAGGGCACATTGTTCGGCCTGCGCACCGGCGGGGGTGTCGCAGCGGATTTGCCAGTCGCCGTGGACCGATTTCACGGCTCCCTGCGCCTGAGCGGCGGCCGGGGCGGCCAAAACGGACATCCCTGCGACGATCGCAAGCCAGATCCGCGCCCTCGCACGGCTGCGGATTGAGAAAGGTTGGTTTCGCACGCCCATCAGGCTCGATTCCTTGGCAATGATCTCGGCAATTCCCGACGATTCCGGCGGTTTCCCGCAGTTTGGCCCGCCTGATAGCTGGATTGACAGCGCAATGACGGCGTCTTGAGGGCAAGCCTGTTGAGGGCAAGGCCTATCGCCGGGATGCACCACCTCGCAGCCGCGAATCGGGCTTTCGCCGCATATCTGCCCGTGGGTACAACGGACAATCCAAGTGTCAAGCATTCTCCAGCCGCCGGACCGCCGGTTTTGGCCCATTTGCCAATGGGATTCAGGCTGTGCGCGCACCTTATTACGTGCATTGCGGTAGTCATGGAATTATGGTTTGAGAAGCGGGAAATTCGACGCGTTCTAACCTTTGGCCTTCGGCCGAAATCATGACCGCGGCTGATAAACAGGCTTAAGGCAGATCTCGCCGCCCGGTGGGATCGCTGGGGTGACGAGAGCAGGAGCGAGAGCGGCATGAAGATGTCGAAGGGCCAAAATGGCCGCCGAGTACTGGGTTTTGCGGTGGCTGCCACCGTGCTTGCCGCGGCCGGGGCAGCTTTCGCAGCAGGCGGGACACTGGGTCAGCCGTCGCCATGGGAATATACGCTCCAGCCATCCGCCTCGCCGGTGATGGACAACATCACCTGGTTCCACAACTTCCTGCTCTGGATCATCACCGCGATCACAATTTTCGTCGCGATCCTGCTGGGCATCGTGGCGGTGAAGTTCAACGCCAGGGCGAACCCCGTACCCTCCAAGACCACGCACAACACGCTGATCGAAGTGGTCTGGACCATTGTGCCGGTCCTGATTCTGGTCGGTATCGCCGTGCCGTCGTTCCGCCTGCTGTTCCAGCAGCTCGACATTCCGAAGGCCGATCTGACGATCAAGGCCACCGGCAAGCAGTGGTACTGGACCTACGCCTACCCGGATAACGGCAAGTTCGAATTCGATTCGCTGATGGTCGCTGACAAGGCGCCGCGTCTGCTGGCCGTGGACAACGAGGTTGTCGTGCCGGTGAACAAGGTGATCCGTGTCCAGACCACGGGCGCCGACGTGATCCACTCCTTCGCCATCCCGGCGTTCGGCATCAAGATCGACGCCGTCCCCGGCCGTCTCAACGAGACCTGGTTCAAGGCGACCAAGGAAGGCATGTATTACGGTCAGTGCTCCGAACTGTGCGGCAAGGACCACGCCTATATGCCGATCGCGATCAAGGTCGTGAACGATCAGGAATTCACCACCTGGGTCGAAGCGGCGAAGAAGAAGTACGCAACCAACCCCGCGAATTCGTACGCGTCGATCGGGGCTGCTGCGCAGTAAGCGCATTGACGGACAAGGGCGGGCCGGGCGCACGGCGCTCACACCGCAAGGCTGACGGGACTGCAAGGCTTAAAGGATTTGAAAATGGCCACCTCCGCTGCAACACATGATCACGCTCATGACGACCATGCGCACGATCACCCGACCGGGTGGCGGCGTTACGTCTATTCGACGAACCATAAGGACATCGGCACGATGTACCTTATCTTCGCGATCGTGGCGGGCGTCATCGGCGGCGCGATGTCGGTCGCGATCCGCATCGAGCTGATGTATCCCGGCGTCCAGCTTTTCCACGAAGCCCACACCTACAACGTGTTCGTCACCTCGCACGGCCTGATCATGATCTTCTTCATGGTGATGCCGGCGATGATCGGCGGGTTCGGCAACTGGTTCGTGCCGCTGATGATCGGCGCGCCGGACATGGCCTTCCCGCGCATGAACAACGTCTCGTTCTGGCTGCTGCCGGCCTCGTTCGCGCTGCTCCTGATCTCGACCTTCGTCGAGGGCGAGCCGGGCGCCAACGGCGTCGGTGCGGGCTGGACGATGTACGCTCCGCTCTCGACCTCGGGTCATCCGGGGCCGGCGGTGGACTTCGCAATTCTCTCGCTCCACATCGCAGGCGCGTCGTCGATTCTCGGCGCGATCAATTTCATCACCACCATTTTCAACATGCGCGCGCCGGGCATGACCCTGCACAAGATGCCGCTGTTCGTGTGGTCGATCCTGGTCACCGTGTTCCTGCTGCTGCTGTCGCTGCCGGTTCTCGCCGGCGCCATCACCATGCTGCTGACCGACCGCAACTTCGGCACCACCTTCTTCTCGGCTGAGGGCGGCGGCGATCCGGTGCTGTTCCAGCATCTGTTCTGGTTCTTCGGCCACCCCGAAGTGTACATCCTGATTCTGCCGGGCTTCGGCATGATCTCGCAGATTGTCTCGACCTTCTCGCGCAAGCCTGTGTTCGGCTATCTCGGCATGGCCTACGCGATGGTCGCCATCGGCGGCATCGGCTTCGTGGTCTGGGCGCATCACATGTACACGGTGGGCATGTCGTCGGCGACGCAGGCCTATTTCGTCGCGGCAACGATGGTCATCGCGGTGCCGACCGGCGTGAAGATCTTCTCGTGGATCGCCACCATGTGGGGCGGCTCGATCGAATTCCGCGCTCCGATGCTGTGGGCGATGGGCTTCATCTTCCTGTTCACGCTGGGCGGCGTGACCGGCGTGGTGCTGGCTAACGCCGGCGTCGATCGCGTCCTTCAGGACACGTACTACGTCGTCGCGCACTTCCACTACGTTCTGTCGCTGGGCGCCGTGTTCGCGATCTTCGCGGGCTGGTACTACTGGTTCCCGAAGATGTTCGGTTACATGTACTCGGAGACCATCGCCAAGCTGCACTTCTGGGTCACTTTTATCGGCGTGAACCTGATCTTCTTCCCGCAGCACTTCCTTGGCCTGTCCGGCATGCCGCGCCGCTACGTTGACTATCCAGACGCGTTCGCGGGCTGGAATCTGGTGTCGTCGATCGGCTCGTACATCTCGGCCTTCGGCGTGCTGATCTTCATCTACGGCGTGATCCAGGCCTTCGTCCGCAAGGAGCAGGCTGCCGACAATCCGTGGGGTGCAGGTGCAACGACGCTGGAATGGACGCTGTCGTCGCCGCCGCCGTTCCACCAGTTCGAGGTTCTGCCGCGCGTTCAGTAACGCGGCAAAGAGACATCCGCCGCGGCCGCGTGGTCACGGCGGATGAAACGATCAGGAAGTGAGTTAGATCTTGTCGATTGTCGACCATCACGCGATCGGTCTGTCGCCTCGTATCTCCGAGGCAGGCGTCGCTGATTACATCGCGCTGCTGAAGCCGCGCGTGATGTCACTGGTGGTGTTCACTGCGCTGGTCGGCCTCGTCATCGCGCCCGGTCATTTCCATCCTGTGCTCGCGATCACGTCGATCCTTTGCATCGCCGTCGGCGGTGGTGCGGCGGGTGCGCTGAACATGTGGTACGAACACGACATCGACGCCCTGATGTCGCGTACTGCCAACCGTCCAATTCCGCGCGGGCGCATCCTGCCTGGTGAGGCGCTGGCGTTTGGCCTGACGCTGGCCTTCTTCTCGGTGATGACGCTCGGCATTCTGGTGAACTGGCTGGCCGGAGCGCTGCTGGCTTTCACGATTTTCTTCTACGTCGTCATCTATACGATGTGGCTGAAGCGCTGGACCGCACAGAACATCGTGATCGGCGGCGCCGCTGGCGCGCTGCCGCCGGTGGTGGCCTGGGCCGCCGCGACGGGTTCGCTGTCCCCTGAGCCGATCCTGCTGTTCCTGATTATCTTCCTGTGGACGCCGCCGCACTTCTGGGCGCTGGCGCTGTTCCGCACCGACGATTATCAGCGCGCCAACATCCCGATGCTGCCGAATGTCGCCGGTCCCGATGCCACGCGGCTGCAAATCCTGCTGTACACAATACTGCTGGTTGCGGTCGCAGCGTCGCCCTGGCCGCTGGGTTATTTCAGCGCGGTTTACGGCGTGACGTCGCTGGTGCTCGGCGCGGGTATGCTCTGGTATGCCGTGAGCGTGTACCGTCATCGCACCGGCAGCGCCGGGCTCCGTGCCACGCGCGGGCTGTTCAAGTTTTCGATCCTGTATCTCTTCGGATTGTTCGCCGTGTTGCTGGCTGAAGTTCTGGTGTCCGCAGCCGCGCGGATGATCTGGTCATGAGCGCGGGCATCGTCATGGACAGCAACAAGAAGCCGCAGCAGGGTATCGTCCTCACGCCGGAGCAGAAGAAGCGCCAGCGCGAGCGGTCGATCGCCATAGCGGTTGCGCTGGGTATTCTGGTGATCCTGTTTTTTGCGGTCACCCTGGTGAAGGGCCCTGCCGTCCTTCATCGGCCGATCTGACGGGGATGCGGGCGAGATGACGCAGCAACCCACCAGCAAGAAGCCTCGCCTCAGCCGCGATGTCATGGTCGCGTCGATCTGCGGCTTCGTCGTTGCATTCATGGTCGGCGCATCCTACGCGGCGGTGCCGTTCTACGACTGGTTCTGCCGCGCCACTGGCTTCAACGGCACCACGCAGGTTGCGACTTCTGCGCCGGAAAAATCGCTGGAGCGCCGCATCGCGGTTCGCTTCGACTCCAATGTCAGCGGCGGTCTGCCGTGGAAATTCCAGCCGGAGCAGAACGAAATCACGGTCAAGATCGGTGAAGTCGTCACCGTCTACTACACCGTCACGAATCAGGCCGCGCGCGCGACCACAGGCGTTGCCGCGTACAATGTCGCGCCTCTCACCGTCGGTGCGTTCTTCCAGAAGATCAATTGCTTCTGCTTCACCGAGCAGACGTTCGGTCCGGGCGAGAAGCGCGAGATGGCGGTTGTGTTCTATGTCGATCCGGCGCTCGCCGCCGATCGCGAATACGACGATCTCAACACCATCACGCTGTCCTATACGTTCTACCCTGTGAAAGATCCGGCACCGAAGCCGCTCGCGGCAACGGAGACGGACAAGCGCAAGGGCAATCTTTGAGTTTTCGGCTATAACGCGACACGCGCCGGATAAGACCGGCATCACGGAGAGACCACATGGCAACGGGCCAAGCCAAACACCACGACTATCATCTCGTCGATCCGAGCCCGTGGCCGGTCGTCGGCTCGATCTCGGCCTTCATCATGGCCGTCGGCGCCGTCGCATGGATGCACAAGATGTTCGCAGGCGCGCCGATCGTGTTCGGTGTCGGCACCATCGGCGTGCTGTACACCATGGCGAGCTGGTGGGGTGACGTGATCCGTGAAGCCCAGAACAAGGGCGACCATACCCGCGTCGTGCAGTTGCATCACCGCTACGGCATGATCCTGTTCATCGCCTCCGAAGTCATGTTCTTCGTGGCGTGGTTCTGGGCCTACTTCAACGCCGCATTGTTCCCGGCTGACTCGGTGCACTATGTCCGCGACGCTCTCTTCGGATGCGGCGCCGGTGTGTCTCCGGCGGATTGCAAGGTGCCGGGAGTCTGGCCGCCGAAGGGCATCGAGACCTTCGATCCGTGGCACCTGCCGCTGCTCAACACCCTGATTCTGCTGACCTCGGGCACCACGGTGACCTGGGCGCATCACGCGCTGCTCGAAGGCGACCGCAAGGGCCTGAAGTGGGGTCTGATCCTGACCGTGCTGCTCGGTGCGCTGTTCACCTGCGTTCAGGCGTTTGAATACAGCCACGCTGCGTTCAGCTTCGCCGGCAACGTCTACGGCGCGACCTTCTTCATGGCCACGGGTTTCCATGGCTTCCACGTGCTGGTCGGCACCATCTTCCTGCTGGTGTGTTTGTTCCGCGCGTACGCGGGTCATTTCACGCCGAAGCAGCATCTCGGTTTCGAGTTTGCGGCCTGGTACTGGCACTTCGTCGACGTGGTCTGGCTGTTCCTGTTCATCTGCATCTACGTCTGGGGACACGGCGCATCAACCATGGCGCACGGCGCGCACTGATTGCGTAACCGGTTCATCATTCAGGGCGGCCTTCGGGCCGCCCTTTTTCGTGATCGGTTATGTCTTGCGGACGAGCGGTTGCGGGCGTAGCGAAGGCGAATGAAAGCATGCCATGACCGATAGTCCTGCTTCTGCCAGTGTGTCACAGGCCGCGCTCCGCGGTCTTGCCTGCAGGTGTCCGCGCTGCGGCGAGGGCAGGCTCTATGCAGGGTTTCTCACGCTGCGCCCGTCCTGCGATGTCTGCGGTCTCGACTACGCCTTCATCGATGCGGGTGACGGCCCGGCTGTGTTCATCATCATGATCGCGGGCTTCATTGTGGTCGGTGCTGCGCTGGTTGTGGAGATGAAGTATCAGCCGCCGTTCTGGGTGCATGCCGCGCTGTGGGCGCCGCTGATTCTCGCGACGACCCTGCTGCCGTTACGGTCGATGAAGGCGTTGCTGATCGCCTTGCAGTATCATCACAAGGCCGCGGAAGGTCAGTTGATCGGACGCGAGCCGAAATGAACCAGACGCAGACAGCGGCGCCTCGCCGACGAGGCATTTTTGGTCTCGCCTTGATCGCGCTCATCATGGTGTCGGTGCTCGCGAGCCTCGGCGTCTGGCAGCTTCGCCGCAAGGACGAGAAGCGCGCGCTGATTTCGGCGTTGACCGAGCGGCTCGCCGGTGTGCCGGGTGCGTTGCCGGCGGTCGTGGAGTGGCCGGCGCTGACACCGGCGCGTGACGAATTCCGCCGCGTCAGTTTCAGCGCGAGCTTCGAGTCCAAGCCGGACGTCATGGTCTACAGTTCCGGCTCCGCCGTGCGCGACGATATCAACGGGCCGGGCACCTGGGCGTTTGTGCCCGCGCGTCTGGCGGACGGCCGCAGCGTCGTCATCAATGCGGGGTTTGTGCAGAACACGATGCAGGACCGCGCGCAGCAGGATCGCGCGGTGAAGCCGCTCGTCACCGGAGCGCCGGTGACATTGACCGGCTATCTGCGTTTTCCGGAAACAGCCGGCACGCTGACACCGGCGGATGATGTGGCCAAGCGGCTGTGGTTCGTGCGCGACCATCGCACCATGGCAAAAGCGTTCGGCTGGGGCGAGGTCGCGCCGTTCTATATCGATCTGGAATCTCCAGCGCCGGCGTCGGGCGTTCCGAAACCGGGTCCGCTGCACGTCCATCTCAAGGACGATCATCTGCAATACGCCATCACATGGTTTGGCCTGGCGCTGGTGGTTGCCGCGGCCTTCGGATTCTGGGTCGTGGGCCAGCGCCGGAGCTAAATCATCGCAGGTGGCTTTCCTTGTGAAGCCGGATCGCAGCCGATATGGTGCGTTTCGATTTCGCCCAAGGCGAAGTTAATAATCCAACTTTATCAAAGGCTTGCTTCAGGCTTGAGCCTTTGGAGGGTCGCTTGACGAGCTATATTTCGACACGGGGCGAAGCCCCCCGGCTGGGCTTTTGCGATGTGATGCTGACCGGGCTTGCCCGTGACGGCGGCCTCTATGTGCCGGAGGTCTGGCCGCAGCTCAGCCCCGAGACCATCGCCGGATTTTTCGGCCGCCCGTACTGGGAAGTCGCGGTCGAGGTGATCCGCCCCTTCGTTGCGGATGAAATCTCCGAAGCCGATCTCGGCCGCATGGCGATCGAAGCTTACGCGACCTTCCGGCACCCGGCGGTGGTGCCGCTCAATCAGATCGCGCCGGATCGCTTTGTGCTTGAGCTGTTTCACGGTCCGACGCTCGCCTTCAAGGACGTGGCGATGCAGTTGCTGTCGCGGCTGATGGATCATGTGCTGGCGAAGCGCGGCCAGCGCACGACCATCGTGGTTGCGACATCCGGCGACACCGGCGGCGCCGCGGTCGATGCCTTTGCCGGCCGCGACAATGCCGATCTCATTGTGCTGTTTCCGAACGGGCGCATTTCCGACGTGCAGCGGCGCATGATGACCACGAGCGGCGCGGCGAACGTCCACGCGCTGGCGATCGAGGGCACCTTCGACGACTGTCAGGGCATCGTGAAAGGCCTGTTCAATCATCACAAGTTCCGCGATTCCGTCTCGCTGTCGGGCGTGAATTCGATCAACTGGGCGCGCATCGTCGCGCAGGTGGTTTATTACTTCACGTCGGCGGTTGCGCTGGGCGCGCCTGCGCGCGAAGTCGATTTCACCGTGCCGACCGGAAATTTCGGCGACATCTTCGCGGGCTATGTCGCCAAGCGGATGGGCCTTCCGGTCCGCCGTCTGCGCATTGCCGCCAACGTCAACGACATTCTGGCGCGCACGCTCAAGACCGGCATCTACGAGGTGAAGCAGGTCCACGCCACCACATCACCGTCGATGGACATTCAGATCTCGTCCAACTTCGAGCGCTTGCTGTTCGAGGCCACCGGCCGCGACAGCGCGGTGATCCGCGCATTGATGGGGTCGCTGGCGCAGTCGGGACGCTTTGTGCTGAGCGATGCGGTGTTGAAGCAGGTCCGCGAAGACTTCGATGCTGGCCGCGCCGACGAAACGGAAACCAGCGCCGCGATCCGCGCTGCCTGGAAGGAAGCGGGCGAACTGGTCGATCCGCACACCGCCGTGGCGCTTGCGGTCGCCGATCAGGACAAACCGGTCTCGACCGTGCCGAACATCGTGCTCTCCACTGCGCATGCCGCCAAGTTCCCCGATGCTGTCGAGGCGGCGTGCGGAGTGCGGCCGCCGCTTCCGGCATGGCTCGACGGCCTGATGACAAAGTCCGAACACATCAAGGTCATGAAGAACGATCAGACCGAGGTCGAACGGTTCATTCTTTCGGTGAGCCGCGCTGCCAAGCAGGGAGTCGCTGGATGAGCGTCAACATCACAAAGCTGCCTTCGGGTTTGACCGTGGTCACCGACACCATGGCGCATCTCGAAACCGCGGCGCTCGGCGTGTGGACCGGTGTCGGCGGCCGCGACGAAAAGCCCGACGAACACGGCATGTCGCATCTGCTCGAGCATATGGCGTTCAAGGGCACGACGCGGCGGACGTCGCAGCAGATCGCCGAGGAAATCGAAGCGGTCGGCGGCGATCTCAATGCCGCGACCAGCAACGAGACGACCGCGTATTATGCGCGGGTGCTGAAGGCCGATGTGCCGCTGGCGCTCGACGTGCTGTCGGACATTCTTGCCAATCCGTCGTTCGATGCCGAGGAACTGGAGCGCGAGAAGAGCGTGATCGAACAGGAAATCGGCGCCGCGCAGGACACGCCGGACGACTTGGTCTTCGAGCACCTCAGCGAGTTGAGCTATCCGGATCAGCCGATGGGCCGCTCACTGCTCGGCACGCCGCAGACCCTTGCCGGCTTCAGCCGCGACAATCTGCAAAACTATCTCTCGACGCACTATCACGGTCCCGACATGGTGGTCGCTGCCGCCGGAGCAGTCGATCACAAGAGCGTCGTCGCCGAAGTCGAACAGCGTTTCGCGAGTTTCGAGGCTACGCCGGCGCCGAAGCCGTCGCCTGCGATGTTCGGCAAGGGCGGTTCGCGCGTCATTCACCGCGATCTCGAGCAGGCGCATCTGACGCTGGCGCTTGAAGGGCTGCCGCAGTCGGATCTGTCGCTGTTCAGCTTGCAGGTGTTCACCAATATTCTCGGCGGCGGCATGTCGTCGCGGCTGTTCCAGGAAGTTCGCGAGAAGCGCGGGCTTTGCTATTCGATCTACACTTTCCACGCCGCCTATTCCGACACCGGATTTTTCGGGCTCTATACCGGCACAGATCCCGCCGATGCGCCCGAGATGGTGGAGGTCATCGTCGATGAGATGAACAACGCGGTCGAGACCTTGACCGAAAAGGAAATCGCTCGCTCCAAGGCGCAGATGAAGGCCGGCCTTTTGATGGGGATGGAAAGCTGCAGCGCCCGCGCCGAGCAGATGGCGCGGCATATGCTGGCCTATGGACGACCGCTGACGGTGGATGAACTGGTGGCGCGCATCGATGCGGTCACCGTCGAAACCACCCGCGATGCCGCGCGCGGATTGCTGAGCCGCAGCCGTCCGGCAGTGGTGGCGCTGGGTGGGGGCCGCGGCCTTGACACTGCGGTCAGTCTGGCCGAGGGCCTGGCGCGGCCGAAGGCCAAGGCGCTGCTGCACTGACGAAAGATCCCGCATGTAACGAGGTGAGCAGCGATCCTGTAAGGGCTCCGCGCTTCTCCCGTCTTGTGCGGGCTCTCTTCCTAGGCCTTGGATTCGTCTTCGTTGCGCTTGGCGTGATCGGCGCTTTTTTGCCGGTGCTGCCGACAACGCCTTTCCTGATCGTGGCAGCCGCATGTTTCGCGCGGTCCTCTCCCCGGTTCGAGGCGTGGCTTCTGGAGCACGAGCGTTTCGGGCCGACCTTGCGCGCGTGGCGCTCGCGCGGCGCCATTCCGCGCAAGGCGAAGATGGCGGCGCTTGCCGGAATGATCGTGGGCTTCACCCTGTTCTGGTTTGCCGCCAATCCCGGCCTGCCGCTCACCCTCGCCGTCTCGGGGTTGATGCTGACCGGCCTTGCCTATGTGTTTTCGAGGCCGTCATAGGATCGCAACCGGGGCGGACGAGCCGGAAAACTGTGCTAGAAAAGGTATGTGGATGCATGTGTGCATCCGCTTACGGGAGGGGTTTCGGGATGGCCCTGTTTCGCTTGCCCACAACAACGGCTCCGGCGCTCGCCCCGCGCGGACACGGGCTCCTGCTGCGCGCCCCGCAGATGCCGGATTACGTGCAGTGGAGCGAATTGCGCGAAATGAGCCGGCTGTTCCTGACGCCATGGGAACCGATCTGGCCGTCCGACGACCTGACGCGTTCGGGATTCCGTCGCCGCCTGCGCCGCTATACCGAAGATATTGCCGAGGACAGGGCCTATCCGTTCCTGGTGTTTCGCGAGCACGACGGCGTGCTGGTGGGCGGCGTGACCCTCGCCAATGTGCGGCGCGGGATCGTGCAGGCGGGCACGCTTGGCTACTGGGTGGGCCAGCCGTATGCCGGCAAGGGTTACATGACCGCGGCTTTGCGGGTGTTGCTGCCGACCCTGTTCGGCGAGCTTAATCTGCATCGCATCGAGGCCGCCTGCATCCCCACCAACCAGTCCTCGATCCGGGTGCTGGAGAAGTGCGGCTTCGCCCGCGAGGGCTTGGCGCGGCGCTATCTGTGCATCAACGGCGTCTGGCAGGACCATTACCTGTATGGCCTGCTGGATGAGGACTTCCGCGGTTAACCAGCCCTGCCTGAGCGTGGTGTTGCGCCTTTGGTTCGCCGTCTTTGGCCTGCTATAAGTCCGCCTGATCCTTTCCTTTTTCCTACAATCCTTGGGGCTGACTGGAAGCAATGATGGCTGATGGCAGGCGTTTGAAGCGCGCGGCAATGGCTGCGCTGGCTGTGGCGGCAGGGGCCGCCCTGTCGGGTTGCGGCGGCGGCAGCATGTTCGGCGGCTCCTCCGGCAGTTCGTCCACCGGCTCGTCGATCGGCAGCAGGTTCAACCAGTTGTTCGGGTCCAACACGCAGGAAGCCAGCACGTCATCCACCCCCTCCACGCAGTCGACCCAGAACAGCGAACTGACCTGTCCAAGCGTCGCGATCCGCTTCGGAGCGTCGACGCTCTCGGTCGGGCTGCCCGGCAAGCCGGCCTCGGGCAGCGATCTGCGCTACCAGGGCACGATCACACGCACCGCGCGCGACTGTAATTTGCAGGGCGGGCAAGTCACCGCGCGGATCGGCGTGATCGGCCGGATTATCACCGGTCCTGCGGGCGCGCCGCCGACCGTCGATGTGCCGATGCGCGTCGCCGTCGTGCAGGAGGGCGCACCGGAGAAGGTGATCGTCACCAAGGCGTTCCGCACCGCGGTTGCGCTCGAGGGCGACAACACCGAGTTCAGCATCGTCGCCGAGGACGTCACCTATCCTGCGCCGACGGAAGCTGCGAACGACAAGTATATTTTCTATGTCGGCTTTGATCCGGCGGCGCTGAAGCCCGAGCCTGCGGCGCGCAAACGCAAGAAATAGCGCGCGCGGGTTTCGATCGAAAAAAGCCGGCCTCGCATCAACGAGGCCGGCTCTTTTTGTCAGAGAATGTGAAGCGTCAGTTCAGCTTGCTGCGAACGTCCTGGATGCCCTTGGCGATCAGGTCGCCGGCGACCTGACCCTTGACCGACTGCGTCATGATCGAGGATGCGGCGGACACGGCGGCTTCGGCAGCGGCTGCGCGGACATCCGCGATGGCCTGGCTTTCGGCCTGGGCGATCTTGTTTTCCGCAGTCTTGGTGCGGCGGGCGACGAAATCTTCCATCTTCGCCTTGGCTTCGGCCGCGATGCGCTCGGCATCGGCCTTGGCGCTGGCGACGATGTCCTGCGCTTCGCGCTCGGCGCTGGCGCGGCGGGCACGATACTCGGCGACCAGCTTCACGGCCTCTTCCTTGAGGCGGCGGGCGTCGTCGAGTTCTTTCTGGATACGGTCGCGGCGACGATCGAGCGCCTGCAGGATGGTGCGGTGAACGCCGAAATAGCCGAACACACCCATCAGGATGACGAAGGCGACGGCGACCCAGAATTCTGCTTGGAACATCGTCGTTATCCCTTCAAGGACGCATCGACGGCGCTGTCGACAGTCTTGCTGTCGGGCGCAACGCCGGTGAGGCGCTGAACAATGGCTGTCGCCGCATCCGATGCGATCGAACGGACATTACCCATCGCGGTTGCGCGCGTTGAGGCAATGGTCTTTTCGGCATCGGCCAGCTTGGCCGCGAGGGTTGCTTCAAGCGCCTTGCGGTCGCTTTCGGCTTGCGCGTTCAGCTTGTCGCGAGTCTCGGATCCGATGGCCTGAGCCCGCGCCCGCGCATCGGCGAGTTCGGTTTCATAAGCCTTCAGAGCCTGATCGGACTCGTCCTTCAGCTTCTGCGCCTCAGCGAGATCGTTTTCGATCACGCCTTCGCGGTTCGCGATGATGCCGCCGACGCGCGGAAGCGCGAACTTCGACACGATGAAGTAAAGCAGCGCAAAGGCGATCGCGAACGACACCAGCTGCGAGGCAAACGTCTCCTTCTGGAAAGGCGGAAAGCCCGCCTTGCCATGACCGTCTGCTTCGGTGTGGGCGGTCGTGCCCTTTGCAGTGCCCTGACCCGTCGCCATGAGCGTCTCCTGTTGGCGTCAGCCGCGGCTCGAGCGAGTCCGCGGCAAACGCATCATCCGGTCTGACTTAGACGGCGAACAGCAGCAGCAGCGCGATCAGCAGCGAGAAGATGCCGAGCGCTTCCGTCACGGCGAAGCCGAAGATCAGGTTAGCGAACTGGCCCTGCGAAGCCGACGGGTTGCGGAGCGCGCCGTTCAGGAACTGGCTGAAGATCATGCCGACGCCGATGCCTGCGCCGCCCATGCCGAGACAAGCGATGCCGGCGCCGATGTACTTTGCTGCAACTGGATCCATAGTGAAACTCCTTCTTGGGATGTTGGTGTCAGTGGATAAGTGAAATCCGGCCAGTGTCTGAATTCAGTGTCCGGGATGAAGTGCGTCGTTGAGGTAGATGCAGGTCAGGATGGTGAAGACGTAGGCCTGCAGGAAAGCCACGAGAATTTCGAGGCCGGTGAGCGCGGTCGTCATCGCCAGCGGCAATATCGAACCGAAGATGCCCACAGCGCCGAGCGCGCTCAGCGACGTTACGAATCCCGCAAACACCTTGAGGGTGATGTGACCTGCCAGCATGTTCGCGAACAGACGCACGGAGTGGGACACCGGCCGCGACAGGAACGAGATCACCTCGATCACCATGATGAGCGGCAGGATATAAAGCGGAATGCCTGACGGGACGAACAGCTTGAAGAACTTCAAGCCGTTCTTGTACAGCCCGTAGAGCAGCACGGTCAGGAACACCATCAGCGCCAGCGCCACGGTCACGATGAGATGGCTGGTGACGGTGAAGGTGTAGGGAATGATGCCGATCATGTTCGCAGTCAGGATGAACATGAACAGCGAGAACACGAACGGGAAGAACTTCATGCCTTCGTCGCCGACGCTCTCTCTCAGAGTGTTGCCGACGAATTCGTAGGATAGTTCGGCAACGGACTGGAAGCGGCCCGGAACGAGGGCGCGCGCGGCGCTGCCGCCGATCATCAGTAGCGAAACGACTGCGACCGCGCCGAACATGTAGGCGGACGAATTGGTGAAAGCGATCTCCTGACCACCGATGTGGCCCAGGGTGAAGATCTTGTGGATCTCAAATTGATGGATTGGATCGGCCATCCACGTTCGTCTTTCATCTTTGCCGGCGTGCCGGACAGTCATACCCGCCAGCAAGCTGGCTTGAAATTCCAAGAGCGATCCCGGTGGATCCTGTCAGGAGCGATCCGACGCATCGCTGTTTGCGAGGCCGGCTGCCCGCATCACGTTGATCACGCCGGCGGTGAAGCCAAGCAGAAAAAACACGATCAGACCCCAGGGGGACGTCGAAAAAAGACGATCGATGCCCCAGCCGATGACCGCTCCGACAAGGACGCCTGCAATCAATTCGGAGGAGAGGCGAAAACCCCGTGCCATCGCGGACGCGTTGGCGGAGGCTGCCCCACTTCCTGACTGATCTGTCTGGTTTTTGCGGTTATTCCGGACTTCGGAAAGCCGATGTTTCAGACGGTCGAGCCTTGCGGAGAGCGCAGCTTCGTCGGCAGGCGGTTTGTTTCGTTCCCCTTCGCCGCGACCGTTGCTGTGCGTGCCGTTCGCCATTTGCTATCGACACCCCATGCCCCGTCGCGCGATTTCAGAGAAAAACGCCCCGCCACCCACGAAAACCGCGCGGACCATACTGACGGCATACGGTCAAGTCAAGATTGCCTGATTGACATGTATCGCTTTGAAATAACTTATGAAATCGGAGAAAAAATCAGATCGCTGCGCGCACTCGCCGCACTGCGATAAATGAAATGCGCAATCGTGTGTTTGCCGGCATGGTTTTACTTGTTGTGATATGACCGGAGCTTGCCGAAATCATGCAGCCGGGAGGGCCGATGGCGCGCCAGATTGACTACTATTTTTCCATCCAGTCGCCATGGGCTTACATCGGGCATGCGCTGTTTCAGGACCTCGCGGCCGCGCATCAGTTGAAGGTCGACTACAAGCCGGTTCTGCTGATCAACGTGTTTTCCGAAACGGGAGGCCTGCCGCTGGCGAAGCGTCATCCGGCGCGGCAGCGCTATCGCATGATGGAATTGCAGCGCTGGCGCGACAAGCGCGGCCTCAAGTTCAATCTCAAGCCGCAGTTTTTTCCGGGCGATCCGCGGCTGGCCGATGGTGTCGCTGTGGCTGCAACGGTTGCCGGACTAAACCCCGAGCCGTTTATGCGCCGCGCCTTCGCGGGCCTCTGGGAGCAGGAACTCAATCTTGCGGACCCCGCGACCGTGACGAAGCTGGCCGATGAATCAGGGTTGCCGGGCGAGAAGCTTGTCGCGCAGGCGGTCTCCGACGAGATCAGTGCGGCCTATGAGCAGAACCGTCAGGATGCGATTGCGGCGGGCGTGTTTGGATCGCCCTGCTGGGTGCTCGATGGCGAGGTTTTCTGGGGTCAGGACAGGATCGAATTGCTGGCCGATGCGTTGAAATCCGGTCGCAAGGCCTACACTTCAGACGTCTGAGGACGAAACGACAGACGGCGGGTGTGTCGCGATGAGGGAGCCCATGCGTCCAGATGTCAGGTTTGCCGTAATGGCATTGGCGGTGACGGGGATGCTCGCTCCCGAGGCGCGCGCCCAGGCCGCGCCCGAGACCGAGAACGGACGGTTCACGCTGTCGCCTGTGACAGACGGATTCCTGCGGCTCGATACCCGCAACGGCGTGGTGTCGATCTGCACCAACAAGAGCGGCTGGACCTGCCGGCTGGTGCCGGACGAGCGTGCCGCGCTCGATACCGAGATCGGCCGGCTTCAGGCCGACAACAAGAAGCTGCGCGACCAACTGGCCCAGCGCGACACGGTCACCGGGAAGACCGACGCGCCGCTGGCCAAGGAAGATTCGAAGAAGAGCGCACAGGCTGCGCCCGACGGCAAGGCGTCGCCCGACGGAAAGATCGAACTGCAATTGCCGCCCGAGCACGAAAAGCTGATGGCGCTGATCGAGCGGGTCTGGGAGCGGCTGATCGATATGGCGAACCGCATGCAGAAAAAACTGTCGGAGAAAATCTGAAATTCCAGAATCCTGAAATCCAATGCCGCAAAAAAAGGCCGCGGATTGCTCCGCGGCGTTTGTGTTTGAAAGGTCAGGCGGAGCGAGCCGCCTGACCTTCAATCGTTACTTGCTGATATCGACGTCCTTGGTTTCCGGCAGGAAGAAGAAGCCGATCACCACGGTGATCAAGGCGAAGATCACCGGATACCAGAGACCTGCGTAGATATCGCCGGTCGATGCCACGATCGCGAAAGACGTCGCGGGCAACAGGCCGCCGAACCAGCCGTTGCCGATATGGTAGGGCAGCGACATCGAGGTGTAGCGGATCTTGGTCGGGAACAGTTCGACCAGCATCGCGGCGATCGGGCCGTACACCATGGTGACGTAGATCACGAGGACGAACAGCAGTCCGATGATCGCGGCCACCTGCGGTTTGAAGATATCGAACGGGTTCGACATCTTCACGATCGTCGTATTGGCAGCGCCGGGCTTCGGATAACCGGCTGCCTGGAGGGCGGCGGTCGCGCCAGCGTTCGATGCTGCCGGCGTGGTGTAAGGCACGTCGGTTCCGTTGATCTTGATCAGCACAGGCGAGCCAGGCGCGCCGGCGACGGTGTCATACTTGACCGAGGACTTCGCCAGGAAGTCACGGGCAAGGTCGCAAGGCGCGGTGAACACGCGGGTGCCGACCGGGTTGAACAAGTCGCCGCAGGCCTTCGGATCGGCAACGACCGAGACCTTCACCGTCTCGATGGCCTTTTCCAGCGCCGGGTTGGCGTTGGTCGAGATCATGCGGAAGATCGGGAAGAAGGTCAGCGCCGCGATCAGGCAGCCTGCGAGGATGATGGGCTTGCGGCCGATCTTGTCCGACAGTGCGCCGAACACGATGAAGAAGCCGGTACCCAGCAGCAGAGACCACGCGATCAGAAGGTTCGCGGTGTAGCCATCGACCTTCAGGATCGATTGCAGGAAGAACAGCGCGTAGAACTGGCCCGTGTACCAGACCACGCCCTGGCCCATCACGCCGCCGAGCAGCGCGATCAGCACGAGCTTGGCGTTGCTCCAGTTGCCGAAGGCTTCGGTCAAAGGTGCTTTCGACCCCTTGCCTTCATCCTTCATCTTCTGGAACACCGGCGATTCATTCAGCTTGAGCCGGATGATGACGGAGACGCCGAGCAGAACGACCGAGAGCAGGAACGGAATGCGCCAGCCCCATGCCGCGAATTCGGCTTCACCGAGAATGGTGCGGGTGAAGAGAATGACCAGCAACGACAGGAACAGGCCGAGTGTCGCGGTCGTCTGAATGAACGAGGTGTAGTAGCCGCGCTTGCCGGGAGGCGAATGCTCCGCGACGTAAGTCGCAGCACCGCCGTACTCGCCGCCGAGCGCGAGGCCCTGCAGCAGGCGCAGAATGATCAGGATGATCGGAGCCGCGATGCCGATGGTGGCAGCGTTCGGGAGCAGGCCGACGATGAAGGTCGACAGACCCATGATGAGGATCGTGACGAGGAAGGTGTACTTGCGGCCGACGAGATCGCCGATGCGGCCGAACACGATGGCGCCGAACGGGCGCACCAGGAAGCCGGCGGCGAAAGCCAGCAGTGCGAAGATGTCACGGGTCGCCGGCGGATAGGCGCTGAAGAACTGCGCACCGATGATCGCGGCGAGCGATCCATAAAGATAGAAGTCGTACCACTCGAAGACGGTGCCGAGCGACGATGCGAAGATGACGAAACGTTCGTCCTTCGTCATGCCGCCCGCTCGTGGCGAGGTCGTAGTCATTGTGGCCATTTCAAAGCTCCCCAAACGTGTTGCTGAAAAATTCGCTTCTGCGCGCCGCTCTTTCGCCGGCTGAAAAAGTGCGAGAAGTTCGCAATCAAGGTAACATCGGCGTGAAACTCAGCCCTATAAGACTTTCGGCCAGCCAAATTGGTGGGCGGGGACACCGTGCAGTGCACAATCGTTGCAATCGGAGACCGCGAGCTTGTTGTTTTTGTTCCCGGGTTGCATGACTGAACGGCACGGTAAACACTCGGAATCCAATATCGTTGTCGGGCTTAATCAGCTATTGCATGCGGGATAAATGACCATCGTTACCAGCACACATCTCGTTGTCGCCGACGATCATCCGCTCTTTCGCGACGCCCTGCGACAAGCCGTCGCGACCGTCGTCGCGTCGGCGCGGGTCGATGAGGCGGGGTCGTTTGAGGAGTTAACGGCGCTGCTCGATCGAGAATCCGACGTCGATCTGATCCTGCTCGATCTGTCGATGCCGGGAATCAGCGGTTTCTCCGGGCTGATTTATCTGCGCGCGCAATTCCCGGCGATCCCGGTCGTCATCGTCTCGGCCAGCGACGACGCCAGTACCATCCGCCGGTCGATGGACTTCGGCGCGTCCGGCTTCATACCCAAGCGCTTTGGCGTCGAGACCTTGCGCGAGGCGATCGGCAAGGTGATGAACGGCGACGTCTGGATTCCGGCCGATGTCGATCTCTCCGCCGCGGCTGATCCTGATATGACCAAATTGCGCGACCGGCTGGTGACGCTGACGCCGCAGCAGGTGCGGGTGCTGATGATGCTGTCGGAAGGCCTGCTCAACAAGCAGATCGCCTACGAGCTTGGGGTGTCGGAAGCCACCATCAAGGCGCATGTGTCCGCCATCCTGCAAAAGCTCGGCGTCGAAAGCCGGACCCAGGCCGTGATCGCCGCCGCGAAAATCGCGGGCGGAGAGTGGAAACAGGCCGACCCGGCGAAATAGTGCCGCAGGTGCCCGCGCGCGAAACGACTCCGGCAAAAGCGATGGATCATGATTGAAGCAGTGATTTGGGATTTTGGCGGGGTGCTGACCACGTCGCCGTTCGAGGCTTTTGCGCGGTATGAAAAGGAGCGCGGGCTTCCCGTCGATATTATCCGGCGGACAAACGCCGCGAACCACTTCGAGAATGCGTGGGCGAAATTCGAGCGCGCCGAAGTGGATCTTGCAACCTTCGATGAACTGTTTGCCGCCGAATCGCTCGCGCTCGGCGCCGAGGTGCGGGGACGCGATGTCGTGCCGCTGCTGTCGGGCGATCCGCGTCCGGAAATGGTCGAGGCGCTCCGCCGGGTGAAGCAGCATTTCAAGACCGGCTGCATCACCAACAATCTTCCCGCGAACGCCATGGGCAGCTCGGGCGGCCGTGCGCTTTATGTCGCGGAAACCATGGCGCTGTTCGATCATGTCATCGAGTCGGCGAAGATCGGCCTGCGCAAACCCGATCCGCGGATCTATCAAATGATGGTCGCGGCGCTGGACGTCGATCCGAAGAAGTGCGTCTATCTCGACGATCTCGGCGTCAACCTGAAGCCGGCGCGGGAAATGGGCATGACCACCATCAAGGTGATCGACGCGCCGCAGGCGATCCGGGATCTTGAAGCCGCAACCGGCCTCGCGCTCGGCGATCTCGTGCGGGCGTGAGCCCGGTTTATTCGGCAGCGACCATCTGCTGTGCACGCCATTGCGCGAGCAGCGCGCGAAGCGCCGCCGGCTTGACCGGCTTGTTGAGCACGACGATTCCATCCTCGCGCGCGGCGTCGCGCACATGCGGGCTGCGGTCCGCGGTAATCAGAATGGCTGGAATTCCATCGCCGAATCGCTGGCGGATGTCGCGGATCGCGGCGATGCCGTTGCCCCGGTCGAGATGATAATCGACCAGCAATCCGGTCACGCGCTCATTGGTCGCGGCAATGGCCTCCGCAGCGGTCACCGGATCGACCGCGGCGATCACCTTGGCGTCCCAGCCTGTCAGCAGCGTTTTCATGCCGTCGAGGATGGCGCGGTCGTTCTCGATACAAACGATGAGGGTGCCGCTCATCGGCGCCTTGGACGAGATACTGGTGCCGGACATGGTCGCCGTATGGGTGGCGGTCTTCGCAATCGGCATCGTGACGGAGAACCGCGACCCGCCACTGCGGTTCGAGTCCACCACGATGCGGTGATTCAGAACTCGCGCCAGCCGCTCGACAATCGACAGGCCGAGCCCCAATCCGCGCGCGATCCGGGCGCCCTGATCGAGGCGGTGAAACTCCTTGAAGATCTCGGCGCGCTTCTGAACCGGAATGCCGAGGCCGGTATCGTAGATTCCGATCTCGAGCGATTTGCCCCGGCGGCGGCATCCGACCAGAACCCGGCCCTTGGGCGTGTACTTGATGGCGTTCGAGATCAGGTTTTGCAGCAGCCGCCGCAGCAGCACGCGGTCGGAGGAAACCGCCAGCGAGCAGGGCATGAAAGTAAGCTTCAGCTTTCGTGCCTTCGCGATCGGTGTGAACTCCACTTCCAGCGATCGCATCAGATCGCTCATGCGGAAGCTGGAGATCGACGGCGTCATGGCGCCGGAGTCGAGCCGCGAGATGTCGAGCAGCGCACCCAAAATTTCCTCGATGGCTTCCAGCGAGTCGTCGATGTTGCCGACAAGGCGGGCGTCCTCGCCGCCGTCCTGCCGTTCGACAAGGCTGGTGACATACAGCCGCGCCGCATTGAGCGGCTGGAGAATGTCGTGGCTGGCCGCAGCAAGGAAGCGCGTCTTGGAAATATTGGCTTCCTCGGCGGTGCTCTTGGCCCGCGCCAGTTCGCTGTTGAGCCGTGTCAGTTCCTCGGTGCGTTCGCGGACGCGTTTTTCCAGCGTCGCGTTGGCGCGCTCCAGCGCTTCCGCTGCTTCAAAGCTCGGCGTGATGTCGGAGAAGGTGATCACCAGCGCGCCGCCCGGCATCCGGTTGGCGCGAACCTCCACAACCATGTTGCGATCGGTCAGCCGCTCCAGATAGGGCTCGCCCTCGGTGGTGTAGGCGGCGAGCCGTCGTTGCAGCATGGCGGGATCGGCATTTGCGTCCTGTCCGTTGCTGCCGATGAATTCCAGAATCTCGGCCAGCGGAATGCCGATTTGAGAATACTGCGCAGGCAGGTCGAGAATCTCGCCGAACTGCTGGTTCGACGTGATGAGCTGCAATTCCGGATTGAACACCGCGATGCCCTGGCGGACGTGGTTGAGTGCGGTCTGCAACATCTCGCGATTGAAATGCAGGGCGGTGTGCGCGTCGTCGAGCAGTTTCAGCGCGGCCTTGGCGGACACCGCGCGCTTGCGCAGCAGGAGTGACAGCACAAGTCGCGACGACGCCGCGCCGATCGATGACGCGATCAGATGTTCGGCATGGCGCAGCAGGCGGAAATCCGCAGGCGCCGCACGATCGATGTTGACGTGGTGGCTGACGGCGAAGGTTTCGAACGACTGCTGCGCGCGTTCCGGGCCGAGATACTGGGCGACCGTGGTGAGCAGATCCTGCACCGTCACCGTCGTGCGCCAGCGCCTGAAATTCGGCGCGATCGGCGCCAGTTCGTTCGGCACGAACAGATCGGCCTGCACCCGTTCGATCGATGTCGGCTGGCGCAGCAGCGACAGCACGATATAGGTCAGAAGGTTGAGCGACAGGCTCCAGAACACGCCATGGATCAGCGGTGCCATCTCGGTGCCGAGCAGTGCCCGGGGGCGCAGCGCCGCGATGCCGAACAGGCCTTCATTCAGCCAGATCACGCCACGCGGATCGACGTCGGCGAAGCTCGGCAGGAACAGCGTATAGGCCCACACCGCAAAGCCGATCATCATGCCGCCCATCGCGCCGCGCGCGGTGGCGCGGCGCCAGAACAATCCGCCGAAAAACGCCGGCGCCAGTTGGGCGACGGCTGCGAACGAGAGCAGGCCGATGGCGGCGAGCTGCGCATTGCCGAGCGCGTGGTAGTAGAGATACGCCATCGCCATGATGGCGAAGATCGCGACGCGGCGCACCTTGAGCAGAAAGCCGCCGAAGTTCGCCTTCCCTGCCTGCGCGGCAGGCCGCCGTTTCAACACCAGCGGCACCACGATGTCGTTCGACACCATGATCGCGAGCGCCACGCATTCCACGATCACCATCGCGGTGGCCGCGGAAAGGCCGCCGATGAACACGATCACGCTGAGCCATGTAGCGCCTGCCTGAATCGGCAGCGCCAGCACGTACATGTCGCTGTCCGATGCGCCGAACGGAAAGGTGACAAGGCCGGCAATGGCGATCGGGATCACGAACAGGTTGATGGCGATCAGATAGAGCGGAAACAGCCAGCGCGCGCGGCGAACCTCGGCCTCGGTGGAGTTCTCGACGACGCTGACGTGAAATTGCCGCGGCAGCAGCATGATTGCCAGAAACGACAGCAGCGTCATGGCGGCGAAATTGCCGATCGACGGCGCGGTCTCGATGGCACGCACCGCCTCCGGCGTCTTCATGGCGCGCTCCCAAAGATCGGCCGGCCCGAACATCACGAAGGTCACGAACACGCCGGCTGCGATGAAGGCCACCAGCTTGACCAGCGATTCTGTCGCAACCGCCAGCATCAGGCCGTGCTGGTGTTCGGTGGCGTCGGTCTGACGCGTGCCGAACAGCACGGCGAAGGCGGCGAGCGTAATCGTGACGATGAAGGCGATGTCGCCGATATAGGGAATGCTGGAAACGTCCTGATCCTGATTGAGGATCGTTTCCAGTGACGACGCGACGGCCTTCAATTGCAGCGCGATGTAGGGAACCGAGCCGATGATGGCGATGCCGGCGGCGGTGGCGGCCACAGCCTGGCTCTTGCCGTAGCGCGCGGCGATGAAGTCCGCGATCGAGGTGATGTTCTGCGACTTCGCGAGCTGGATGACGCGCATCAGCAGCGGCGTGCAGAACGCGATCATCAGGATCGGGCCGACATAGATCGCGAGAAATTCGACGCTGGTACGGGTCGCGAGTCCCACCGAGCCGAAGAATGTCCAGGACGTGCAGTAGATCGCCAGCGACAGCGGATAGATGATCGTGCCGAGGCGGCCGCGCTGAACCTGCGTCAGCCGCTCGCCGTAGCTCGCGACGACGAACAGCAGGCCGATGTAGCCGAAAGCGGCTGCGATCACGCCCCAGTCATGCAGCATCGAGTTGATCCCTGACGTCAGGGCACGATCCTCTCCGAAAACCGGTTCCCGCTTTTCGGGACCGCGCCTTGGCCAACGCCCGGTGCGACCTTAACCCGGTCCGCTGTCGCACGCACCCGGAGTGAGATGCTGTCCGCTGAACGAACAAAATATTGGCGTGGGTGGTCGAATCAGGTACTGCACGTAATGGTTGTATTACCAAACTAACGCACTCAGGGGCGGATTATGGGCCAGATGCTACCTATTTGGGATGCTCCAGTCGCCATCGTTGACGACGACACTTCGGTCCGCGACGCGCTATCGCTGTTGCTGAAAATCGAGGGCTTCGCCCCGGAGGCTTTCGCAGACGGGGAGTCGTTTCTTGGATGGCTCCAATCGTCCACGCCGTGTTGCGTCATCCTCGACCTTCAGCTCCCCGGCCGGTCCGGTCTCGCGGTGCTGAGGCAGCTTTCCGACATCCATTTTGCGCCGCCGGTCTTTGTGATCTCCGGCCAATCCGATGTCGCGATGGCCGTAGAAGCCATGAAGCTCGGTGCGCTGGATTTTCTTGAGAAGCCGTTTTCCGCCGGCGCCATGATCGAGCGCGTGCGCGAGGCCGCTCTGTTTTATCGCCGGTCGGCCGCCGGGCACATCGACGGTCTCGCCGATTTTCCGGGGATCGAGCTTCTCACCCGGCGCGAGCGGGATGTGCTGGGGCAGGTCGCTCACGGGGCATCGAACAAGGAGGCGGGACGGCGGCTCGGCATCAGCCCGCGCACCATCGAGGTTCACCGCGCGCGCATCATGGACAAGCTGGGTGCACGCAATGCCGCCGACCTGATGCGGATCGTATTGTCGAATGCACCGGCTCCGGCAATGGCACGGCAATTCGTCAGAGCCGTTTGATTCAGCAGCTGAGTTATTCCGCTGCCATGGGCTTGGCGTACAGCGGCAGTTCGAGCTGCTCCCAGACATGAACCAGCGCCTCGGCGAGTCCATCAATCAGCGCATCCTCGTGATACGGCGACGGCGTGATGCGAAGACGCTCCGTGCCCTTGGGCACTGTGGGATAGTTGATCGGCTGAATGTAGATGCCGTGCTCTTCGAGCAGGAGATCGCAGGCCTTCTTGCAGCGTTCCGGATCGCCCACGAACAGCGGCACGATGTGGGTATCGCTCGACATCACCGGCAGACCGGCCGCGGTGAGAATGGCTTTCACCCGCGCAGCGCGGTCCTGATGGCGCTCACGCTCCCAGCTCGATGATTTCAGGTGCCTGATCGCAGCGGTCGCGGCCGCGCAGATCGCGGGCGGAAGCGCGGTGGTGAAAATGAAGCCCGGCGCATAGGAGCGGACCGCATCGACCACCTTGGCGCTGCCGGCGATGTAGCCGCCGAGGCAGCCGAACGCCTTGGCCAGCGTGCCTTCGAGAATATCGATCCGGTGCATTACGCCATCGCGCTCGGCGATACCGCCGCCGCGCGGACCGTACATGCCGACCGCATGAACCTCGTCGACATAGGTCATCGCGCCATAGCGCTCGGCGAGATCGCAGATCTTCGCCAGCGGCGCGACGTCGCCGTCCATCGAGTAAAGGCTTTCGCACACGATCAGCGTCGGGCGGCCTGGATGCGCGCGCAGCAACTCTTCGAGATGCGCAACATCGTTATGGCGGAACACGAGGTATTCGGTGCCCGACTGGCGAATGCCCTCGATCATCGAATTATGGTTCAGCGCGTCCGAGAGGATCAGGCAGTTCGGAATCAGCTTCGCGAGCGTTGCGATGCCGGTCTGGTTGGAGACGTAGCCCGAGGTGAAGACCAGCGCCGCTTCCTTGCCATGCAGATCGGCGAGCTCCTGCTCAAGCTGGATCAGCGAATGGTTGTTGCCGGCGATGTTGCGGGTACCGCCTGCGCCGGTCCCGGTGCGGGTGGCGGTCTCGACCATCGCGCCCACCACCTTGGGATGCTGACCCATGCCGAGATAGTCATTCGAGCACCACATCACGACGTTGCGCTGGCCCTTGGGCGAGTGCCACACCGCGTGCGGGTAACGGCCGGCGATGCGTTCCAGATCCGCGAAAACGCGGTAACGCCGCTCGTTATGGAGGCGGCCGAGGGCATCGTCGAAGAACTTGTTGTAATCCATCACAAAAACCCTGGATGGGGACCCGGATTACGGCAGCCGGCCCAGGGATTTACCGAGGGGTCTTCTGTCGCGCGCAGGGTCTTTTTAGAGCTTTTCCAGGTTTAGTGTCGAGGCTGTTTTTGCGGTTCTTCCATGCGGCTGGCGCGGAGTTGATCGAGATCAATCCCGCCAGTCAGCGTGCGGTACCGAGATCAGGCCGCGGTGAAGCGCAGCACGCCGTCCGCGCCGACACTGGATTTCAGCCGGCCGTGGGCGAGCATGTGATTGACATGCGCGATCAGTTCGCCGGCGGCAAAGCCGGTCTGATGGGCGTCGAGCACATGCTTGTGAAACACCACCGGCACGAGTTCAGCCGAGGTCTTCGGCGATGTGCGGCATGCGTCAGCGATCAACTGGCAGCGCTCTTCGTGATGATCGGCCAGCTGCTTGATGCGGGTCTTCACGCCGTAAAACGGCACACCATGTCCCGGCAGCACCAGCACATCGTCCGGCAGCAGGCCGCTGAGTTCTGCAAGCGATGTGAGATACTCGCCGAGCGAATTCGCATCGGGCTCGACCGCCCACACGCTGACATTCGGCGAAATCTTGCTCAGCACCTGATCCGCCGACAGGAAGATGTTGTCGGCCGCGCAATACAGCATCACCTGATCGAGCGCATGACCGCCGCCGGTGATGACCCTGAACTTTCGCGCCCCGATCGTGATCTCGTCGTTCTTCGACAGGCGGCTGTAGGAGGCCGGAAGTATCGACACCCGCGCGAGGTAGTCCATGCCCCGCCCCAGCAGCGCTTCGGTGATCTCTTCGTTCATGCCGTGGCGCCGGAAGAACAGCCGCTGCGCCAATTTGCGCTCCGGCGAACCGCGATGCTGATGATACGCGGCTTGCAGGTATTCGACCTGCGACATGTGGAGCGGACAATTGAAACGCTCGACGATCCATCCCGCGAGACCGACGTGATCGGGATGCGCGTGGGTGACGATCAGCTTCGTGATCTTGAAGCCCTTGAGTGGACCCTCGAACAGCGCCGTCCATGCGGCGATGGTGGCTTCGTTGCCGATGCCGGTGTCGACCATTGCCCAGCCGTCGCCGTCAGCGAGCAGATAGATGTTCACATGGTTGAGACGGAACGGCAGAGTCAGCCGGACCCACATCAAACCGGGCGCAACCTCGATTGCCTCGTCGGGTTTCGGCGGGGTTTCGAAGGGGTAGCGCAGGCCATCGGCGGCTGCGGGCAAGGTGGCGGTCCTGGTGTGCATCGTCTCGCAATCGTGTTTTTCAACGTCCGGCTTAACGCGGCAACCGGTGCTGCGCTAGTGTCCTGACCAGCCAAAAGTCACGTTTTACGAGGCGTGCCGGCATGGTTGCCATGCAGGCAGCCATGCTTCGGCGTTTCAAACAGCATCAGGACGCGGCCGCGCCGGACACCGTAGCCGCGGCTGGCTTCGCGTCCACATGCGTATGGTTGTGCGGCTTGGCGTCGTCGAGCTTCGACTTGATGCCGAGGCGATCGAGCAGATCGGCGTCGCGCACGGTCTGCGGGTTCTTCGTGGTCAGCAGCACATCGCCGATGAAGATCGAATTCGCGCCGGCGACGAAGCACAGCGCCTGCAATTCGTCGGTCATGTACTGGCGGCCGGCCGACAGGCGAACGACGCTGCGCGGCATCATGATGCGCGCGACTGCGATCATGCGCACCAGCGCGATCGGATCGGGGCGCTCGGCGGTGTCGTTGACCGGCACGCCCTTGACCTCGTTCCACATGTTGATCGGAACGCTCTCCGGATGCTCGGGAAGATTCGCCAGCAGAGCCAGCATGCCGAGACGGTCATCGACCTGCTCGCCCATGCCGATGATGCCGCCGCAGCAGACCTTGAGGCCGGCTTCGCGCGCGGATGCCAGCGTGTCGATGCGATCCTGCATCGTGCGCGTGGTGATGATCTTGCCGTAGAACTCCGGCGAGGTATCGACGTTGTGGTTGTAGAAGTCGAGGCCGGCATCGTGCAGCCGCTTGGCCTGTGCGTCGGTCAGCATGCCGAGCGTGACGCAGGTTTCCATGCCGAGATCCTTCACGGCGCTGACCATGTCGCAGACCTTGTCGAGATCCTTGTCCTTCGGATTGCGCCATGCGGCCGCCATGCAGAAGCGTTCCGCGCCGGCTTCCTTGGCGCGCTTCGCGGTGGCCACGACATCGTCGTGATCCATCAGCTTCGATGCCTTGAGGCCGGTGTCGTATTTCGCGCTCTGCGAGCAGTAGCCGCAGTCCTCGGGGCAGCCGCCGGTCTTGATGCTGAGCAGGCTCGCGGTCTCGACGTGATTGGGATCGAAGTTGCGGCGGTGAATGCTCTGCGCCTGGAAGATCAGATCCGCGAAGGGGAGATCGTACAGCGCCTGCGCTTCGGCGCGGGTCCAGTCGTTGCGCGGCTCGATCAGCGCATCGCGCCCGACCGAAACTCCGCCTTTCACATCCGAACCCGGCACCATGCTCATGCGCTAACCCCTTGCGTGCGTAACCCAAAGTCTCGTTCTGGCGGACAGCACGGGATGCCCTGAGGCGACCGGCGTCCTTCATGTCCAGAGAGATTACCAAGGATCATGGGGGCCCAGAAGAGTCAATCTGGGCCCGGCCGCCGGGTGAAAGCAGCTATGCCTCACGGCATAGCGCATAAACGCAACAGGGCAGTTATGCCGCCCGGATGTTGAGCAGGAAGGCATCGACCTCTGCGCGCAGCGTATCGGCTTCGCGGCGAAGTTCGTTCGATGCATTCAGCACCTCGCCGGCTGCGGTTCCGGCCTCGCTCGAGGCGCGGCTCACGCCGACGATGTTGCTCGACACTTCCTGAGTGCCGCTCGCGGCGTGCTGGATGTTGCGCGCGATTTCGCGGGTCGCGGCACCCTGCTCCTCGACGGCCGCGGCGATCGCCGTGGTGACCTCGTTGATCTCGCCGATGGTCGAGCCGATGTTGCGGATGGCGCCGACCGCCGATGCCGTGACGTTCTGCATGCTGGCGATCTGGGTGCGGATTTCGTCGGTCGCCTTTGCGGTTTGCTCGGCGAGGCTTTTCACTTCAGACGCCACGACCGCGAAACCGCGCCCGGCTTCGCCGGCACGCGCGGCCTCGATGGTGGCGTTGAGCGCGAGCAGGTTGGTCTGCGATGCGATCTCCTGAATCAGGTCGACGACGCTGCTGATGCGGTTGGCGTTGTCGGCGAGACCCTGCATGGTCGTGTCGGTCTTGCCCGCCTCGGTCACCGCGTTGGCGGCGATCTTGGTCGAATTCGTGACCTGGCGGCTGATCTCCTGGATCGACGATGACAGTTCCTCGGTGCCGGCGGAAACCGTCTGCACGTTGACCGAGGTTTCTTCAGCCGCCGACGCAACGGTGTTCACCAGCGCGCTGGAATGCTCGGCAGATGTGGACATGCTCTCCGCCGTCGCCTGCATGACATTGGCGGAGGTCATCAGGCTGTCGAGCGCGGCGCGGACCTTGTCCTCGAAACTCACGATCTGCTTTTCGATGCGCGATGCACGTTCGGCCTTGGCGATACGGTCCTGATCCTGTTCGCTGCTCAGCGTGCGCGAGCGGATCATGCTGTCGCGGAACACTTCGAGCGAGTCGGCCATCACGGCGATTTCGTCCTGCTGGCGGCCGCGCTTGACCTCGGCATTGAGATCGCCCTCGGACAGGCGGCGCATCACGTCCTGCAGGTTGCCGATGCGGCCAAGGATGTTGCGGCCGACATAGAGCCAGACGAACAGCGCCGATCCGATCAGCGTCAGCACGCCGAGCGCGAGCATGGTCGTCGTTCCCAGCGTGATCGTGTTGTTTGCCTTGGCGGCAGCGGCGTCCGTCGCGACCTGCACGTCATCGACCAGCCGCTTGATGCTCATTTCGAGGCCGCGGTTGAGCTTGCCGGTCTCTTCCAGAATCAGCCGCCCGTAATCGGCGGAATCCAGTTCCTTCTGACGCAGCTTGAAAAGGCCGCTCTTCTTGTTGCCGAACGCCATCATCTGCGTGACGGCCTCCTTCAGCTTGTCGCCGTCGCCGGTATGACCAAGTGCCTTGAGGGAAATCTCGATGCTGTCGTACGTGACCGAGAATGCATATTCCTGATCGCTGAGCGTCTCGGCGTTGTTGGCGTTTGCAGCGGCGCTGATGTTGCTCGCGGCGAAATTGATATCTGCCAGCAGGCTGGCCAGCATATCCACGCCGCGCATGGCCTTGATGGCTTCCTTCGGCTCCGCATTCGGATTCACCAAAGCCGAATTGACGGCGGCTTTTGCATCTTCGGCTGCGCTGCTGATGATGGTGACGACGGCGCTATGGGCGGCGCGGGCGGCCTCGAACTTCTTGTTGTGCTCGGCGGCGAGATCCAGCCGCTCCTTCGCAGCCGCGCGCAGGCTGTTGATGGTATCGTCGAGCATTTTGACGTTCTCTTCCAGCGCTGACACCACGCCCGGATCGGCCTTGAGAGTCTTGATCTCCTGAAGTTTGGCCAGCGCCGCGGCCTGGACCTCTTTCAGGCCCTGGGTGCGGGATTGAAGGGTGCTTTCATCGTCAGAAGCCAGCATCGCGGGACCGCGGGCGGCGAGACTCTGGCTCAACCCGGACAGTTGGAGACTTGCTGTCAGACGAGGAATGTTCTGGCTGCTCAGTTCGTTCATCATGCCGCCGAGTTGGCCAAGCAGCAGGCTCGCTCCCGCGCTGATTGCGATCGCCATGCCGGCGATGACCGCGAAGGCCAGGAAGAGACTTCCCCGGACGCCAACCTTCACGTTCGGCAGTTTGAAACGAAACAGATTTTTTCCGACCTTGAACCGCAAAGCCATAACCCCGAATCCCCCGATTCCCCGTGAAAGCACGTGCGGGCGGAGTATCGTGATGCCTGGTTAAAAATTTCGGGAACTGGGGGCGTTTTCTGCCAAAAATTTCGTGCAGAGCTGCAATGCGAGGCTTTTGAGAGGGCTGGTGCTGCCAGACAGGATTGAACTGTCGACCTCTCCATTACCAATGGAGTGCTCTACCACTGAGCTACGGCAGCGAACGCCAGACAAGAAAGAGCCAGAACCGTACCGGGTACGTGAATCAGCTAAAAAGCCTTAAAGGCGCGCGTTCCTTTGCCATAAGGCAACTGGCGGTGCAAGCACGGAGCGGCCCGTTCTTGTCCCAACCGCCGGAACTCAGGCAGAAACAGCCCTGGCGGGCTTGTATTTTGCCAGTTCAGGGCCGATCCGGGCGCTCATCCGGGTGCTTAATGCCTCCAGGGCCTTGAAGGGACGGATCATCACCTCGAACTCGATGATTTTCCCGGCGGAATCGAATTTCACCAGATCGATGCCTTTTAATTGCAGATCGCCGATAGTGGCGCTGAATTCCAGCGCCACATCGTGCGATCCGGCCACGAAGGTGCGGTGATAGCGGAAATTCTCGAAAATCTGCACGACCGCGCCGAGGATCAGCAGGCTGGCGGGACGCCCCGGAATCGGCAGGTGCACGAATGGCGAGCGGAACACGGTGGTTTCGGCGAGCAGCGGCCGCAGCACGTCCTCGCTCTTGGTCTCAACGAAGCGATGCCAGCCCGTGAGCGTTTCCTGCGCGCAAGGCGCAAGTCCCGGTACGTCAGCCGTCATCACATTCTCCCCGTCACATTACCTGCCGTATTCGATATAAAATAGTTCGTCACACCGGGGACACCCGGTCAAGGAAAGCTGCAAGCAGGCCTGTCATGACGGACGACGTCAAAAATGAGCACACCGCCAAATCGGCCCGCCATGAGCGGCTGAAGTCGGCGCTCCGCGACAATTTGAAACGCCGGAAGTCGCAGGCCCGCGGCCGCGCCGGCATGGCGATCGTCACGCCGGATGACGATGCCATGGCGCGGGGCGATGCATCGGGCGCAATTTCGCACCGGCACGATGGCGACCAATGACCCGCCGCATTCAACCATCGCTTGATTGTTTGGCGGACAGACACGATCTAGCTTGATGAACGCGATCTCCAACGAGGGATATCGCTGATCTGTTCGAGCATGAGGATGCGTGAGATGGCGACGGACCAGGCAGCAGCAAATGGGCCGGGCGCCCCGCAGTCGGACGCTGCACGTGCGGCATTTCCCCGGTTCGAGCAGACGTTTCCGACATTGACGGAGACGGAGATCGACCGCATGCGCCGGTTCGGCGAGGTTCGTCAGTATAAGGACGGCGAACGGCTGTTCGAGACCGGCAAGGTCGGTCCCGGCATGTTCGTCATTCTGTCGGGCCACGTCTCCATTACCCAGCGCGACGGCCTGGGCCACGTCACGCCTGTGATCGAGCAGGGGCCCGGCCAGTTTCTCGCCGAGGTCGGGCAGTTGTCCGGCCGTCATGCGCTGGTGGACGGCACCGCCGAAGGCGATGTCGAAACGCTGCTGATTCCATCCCAGAGTCTGCGTGCGCTGCTTGTGGCCGAAGCCGATCTTGGCGAGCGCATCATGCGCGCGCTGATTCTCCGCCGTGTTGCCCTGATTCAAGCCGGCGTCGGTGGCCCGGTGCTGATCGGTTCGCCGTCTCTGGTCGGCGTGGTGCGGCTGCAAGGCTTTTTGTCGCGCAACGGCATTCCCCATCACGTGCTCGATCCTGCTACCGATACGGACGCGGCAGATCTGATCGCGCGCTATTCGCCATCGCCCGCTGATCTGCCGCTCGTGGTCGCTCCGGACGGCACGGTGCTGCGCAATCCCGGCGAAACCGATCTCGCCTATGCGATGGGCATGATCGGCGGTCCGATCAAGGACAAGCTCTATGATGTCGCCGTCGTTGGCGGCGGCCCCGCCGGACTTGCGACAGCGGTCTACGCGGCGTCAGAAGGATTGTCCGTGGCGGTGCTCGATGCACGGCATTTCGGCGGACAGGCCGGTGCCAGCGCTCGCATCGAGAACTATCTCGGTTTCCCGACCGGCATCTCCGGTCAGGCACTTGCAGGACGCGCCTACAATCAGGCGCAGAAGTTTGGTGCCGATCTGATGATTCCGGTCGAGGCCAAATCGCTCGACTGCTCGAAAGGCGGCGGCGCATTCGGATTGACAACCGAATGCGGTCATTTCCTGAAAGCAAAATCCATCGTCGTCGCCAGCGGAGCACGCTACCGGCGTCCCGCCATCGAGAATCTCGACAAGTTCGAGGGGCGCGGCGTCTGGTACTGGGCGTCGCCGATCGAGGGGAAGCTCTGTGCGCAGCAGGAGATCATTCTGGTCGGCGGCGGCAATTCCGCAGGGCAGGCCGCGGTGTTTCTGTCAGGTCACGCCAGCAAGGTGCGGATGATGATCCGCAGCGGCGGCCTCGCCGACAGCATGTCGCGCTATCTGATCGACCGCATCATGGCGACGCCGAACATCGAACTGATGATTCACACCGAGATCGTCAGGCTGGAGGGCGCGGAAGGCGGGCTCGAGCGCGTGCACTGGCGCAATCGCCGCACCGGCACCGAGACCGCGGGCGACATCCGCAATGTATTTTTGTTCGTCGGTGCGGATCCCGCGACCGCATGGCTGAAAGGCTGCGGCGTTGAGCTTGATCGGACCGGTTTTGTGGTGACCGGTTCGCAGTGCGAGGAAGGCAAACCGGTTTCGGGGCTGGAGACCTCGGTGCCGGGTGTCTTCGCCGTCGGCGACGTGCGCTCCGGCTCGGTCAAGCGGATGGGCGGGGCGATCGGCGAAGGCGCGCAGGTCGTGGCCGCGCTGCATGGTTTTCTTGGCGACAAACTCGCGCAGCCTCGTTAGCCTGCGATGGCCGGACAATTCTCTGACCAAGAGACCATGACATGCCCTGCAAGCACATCGCGGAGATCAAGAATGTCACGCCGAGCGCGCTGGGCTGCGAGGAATGCCTGAAGACCGGTAGCGTCTGGCTGCACTTACGAATTTGCCGGACCTGCGGCCATGTCGGCTGCTGCGACGATTCGCCGAACCGGCACGCCACCAAACATTTCCGCGCCACCCAGCATCCTGTCATCGAAGGGTATGATCCGCCGGAAGGATGGGGCTGGTGCTACGTCGATGAAGTCTTGTTCGACCTGTCGGACCGCAAGACCCCGCATAACGGTCCGATCCCGCGTTATTATTGAACGGCGTCTGCCGAGTATCTGAGCTTGCCAACCACCCTTGGATTGTCAGGATCGTGCCGATCCTCAAAAGGAACTTTTTAGCATGCTGTATTTCCGGCGAGCCATTCGCGGCGCGGCCTGCGCCGCGGCAATGGCTGCATCCATCTTTCTCGTGTCAGTCGGCTACGCGTCCGCGCAGTCGGCGCCGCAAAACCGCACCGCCGACGTCAACGGCGTCAAACTGAATTATCTGATTGCTGGCAAGGGCGATCCGGTCGTGCTGCTGCATGGCTATGCCGAGACCAGCCACATGTGGCGGCCGCTGTTTCCGGGACTCGTCAACAAGCACACCGTGATTGCGCCCGATCTGCGCGGGTTCGGCAAATCCGATGCGCCCGAGGGCGGCTACACCAAGAAGCAAATGGCGCAGGACATCCACGCGCTGGTGAAGAGCCTCGGATTTACCAAGGTCAGGATCGTCGGCCACGACATCGGACTGATGGTCGCCTATGCCTATGCGGCGCAGTATCCGGCCGAGGTCGATCGTATCGTGCTGATGGATGCCTTCCTGCCCGGCGTCGGCGACTGGAAGAGCGTCTGGCTGCTGCGCGATCTCTGGCACTTCCATTTCTACGGCAAAACGCCGCTGGCGCTGGTTCAGGGCCGCGAGCGGATCTATCTCGAACATTTCTGGAATGACTTCGCCGCCGATCCCGCAAAATCCATTTCGCAGAAGGATCGTAAAATCTACGTCAAGGCCTATGCGCAGCCGGGGCGCATGAAGGCGGGAATGGAGGTCTTCCGCGCCTTCGAGAAAGACGCCGACGACTTTTCGGATTTTGCAAAGACCAAGCTGCCGATGCCGATGCTCGTTCTCTCCGGCGAGAAGGCGGGAGGTGTCTTCCTGATCGAACAGGGCAAGCTCGTCGCGACCAATGTCGAAGGTGTTATCATCAAAGGCTCCGGTCATTGGCTGATGGAAGAAGCGCCGGGCCAGGTGATTCCGGCGCTGGTGGATTTTCTCAACCGCTAATCGCGCAACCGGAAAATCCTGCAAAAATTTGCGTGAGCGGGCCGTGCGGAAACGCAACTTCTGTTGCACTGCCATGCGTATCATGTAGCCTTGGATTTATTCTAACCAGGGGCGCATCATGATTTTAGGCATGTCGTTAGCGGGTTTCACGGTGTTTCATCTCATCATCAGCATGATCGCCATCGGCCTGGGCTTCGTGGTGGCGGGTGGGATGCTTGCATCGAACAGGCTGCCCGGCTGGACGCTCTGGTTTCTCGTCCTGACCATCCTCACCAGCGCGACCGGATTTCTGTTTCCTTTCACCAAGCTGCTCCCGTCGCACATCGTCGCGCTCATCTCGCTCGCGCTGCTGGCGATCGCGGTGTACGCGTTCTACGCAAAAGGCCTCGCCGGGATCTGGCGCACCGTCTATGTGGTCACCGCGATGCTCGCGCTCTGGTTCAATGTCTTTGTTCTGATCGCGCAGTCGTTCCAGAAGGTCGCGTTGCTGAACGTCTATGCGCCGACCGGTGCCGAGCCGCCGTTTGCGATCACGCAAGGAATCGTGTTGCTGTTTTTCATCGGCTTGATCATCCTCGGCATCAGGCGTTTCAAGGCGGCGTGACCCACGCTAGTGGTCCGATTCTAACATTCGCATCCCGTTTCAGAAGGTATTCTTGCGAATGTTAGAATCAAAGGACCACCAGGAAATGTAAGTTTCTAGTGGAGTTTGGATTTGACATTCGCTTTGCGGACTCGCGACCGAGAGGGTGCGAATGTCAAATCCACTCCACGAGGGGAACGGGAGCGCCGATGAAAGTCATTGTCTTCGGCGCGACCGGTATGGTCGGGCAGGGCGTTCTGATCGAGTGCCTGCGCGATCCCGATGTGACGGAAGTATTGACCGTCGGCCGCAGCGCCACCGGTCAGCAGCACCCGAAGCTGCGCGAGCTCGTGCACAAGGATTTTCTCGACTTCTCCGCCATCGAGAAAGACATCACGGGCTATGACGCCTGCTTTTTCTGCCTTGGCGTGTCTTCGATCGGTATGGACGCCGAGCGCTATCGCCATCTGACCTACGACATCACGCTGGCGGCGGCGCGCTCGCTGGCGCGGCTCAATCCGGACATAACCTTCGTCTATGTCACCGGCGCAGGCACGGACAGCACCGAGCAGGGCCGCGTGATGTGGGCGCGGGTCAAAGGCAAGACCGAGAACGATCTGCTCAAGCTGCCGTTCAGGGCGGCGTACATGTTCCGGCCCGGTGCGATCCAACCCTTGCACGGCGTGCGGTCGAAAACGGCCTGGGTCCAGGCGCTCTATGTCATCACCGGACCGCTGCTGGGTTTCCTGCATCAGGTCGCGCCCAAATATGTCACCACCACCGAGGAGGTCGGCCGCGCCATGCTGAGCGTCGCCAAGCTCGGCTATCCGACGCCGATCCTCGAAATGGACGACATTCACAAGGCCGGGGCCTGATCGTTCGGGCCGGACAGCCTTAAAGCTCCCGATCCGCCTGGATCGACACAATTCGAGCGATTTTTCAGGTATTAAGCTGGCCTGCCGGGTTCTTGGGCGTCCGGCGCGCGGTTTCCACCCCCTCCGAAACACGCTAAAAGCCATTTTATCCGCAACAGGGCAGGTTTGGCATGGATCGCATTCGCATTGTCGGCGGCAATAAACTCAACGGCACCATTCCGATTTCCGGCGCGAAGAACGCGGCTCTGCCGCTGATGATCGCAAGCCTGCTGACCGACGAGACCCTGATTCTCGACAACGTGCCGCGCCTGGCCGACGTTGCACAGCTTCAGCGCATTCTCGGCAATCATGGCCTCGACATCATGTCGAAGGGCAAGCGTCCGGGGGACCATGAGTATCAGGGCCAGACGCTGCATATTTCCGCAGCCAACATCATCGACACCACGGCGCCCTATGAGCTGGTCTCGAAGATGCGCGCCAGCTTCTGGGTGATCGCGCCGCTGCTCGCGCGCATGAAGGAAGCCAAGGTCTCGCTGCCCGGCGGCTGCGCCATCGGCACGCGCCCTGTCGATTTGCTGATCATGGCGCTGGAGAAGCTCGGCGCGGAATTGCAGATCGACGGCGGCTACGTGATCGCGAAAGCTCCCGGCGGACTTGTCGGCGCGGAGATCGATTTCCCCAAGGTCACCGTCAGCGGCACCCACGTGGCGCTGATGGCCGCGACGCTCGCTAAAGGCACGACGGTCATCACCAATGCCGCGTGTGAGCCCGAGATCGTCGATGTCGCCGACTGTCTCAACAAGATGGGTGCAAAGATTTCCGGCGCCGGCACGACGCGCATCGTGATCGAGGGCGTCAAGAAACTGCACGGCGCGCGTCACACCGTGTTGCCGGACCGGATCGAGACCGGCACCTATGCCATGGCGGTGGCGATGACCGGCGGCGATGTGCAACTCGCGGGTGCGCGGCCTGAACTGCTGCAATCGGCACTGGATGTGCTGACGGAAGCCGGCGCCACCATCACGCCGAACAACGAAGGCATCCGCGTTGCGCGCAACGGCGCGGGTATCAGCCCGGTCAAGGTCACGACCGCGCCGTTCCCCGGCTTCCCGACCGATCTTCAGGCGCAGCTCATGGCGCTGATGGCCTGCGCCAAAGGCTCGTCGCACATCACCGAAACAATTTTTGAAAACCGTTTCATGCATGTTCAGGAGCTGGCGCGGTTCGGTGCGCGTATTTCCCTCGACGGGGAGACCGCGATCATCGACGGCATCGCCAAACTGAAGGGCGCACCGGTGATGGCGACGGATTTGCGTGCCTCGGTGTCGCTGGTGATTGCGGCGCTCGCGGCGGAAGGCGAAACCACCGTCAATCGCGTGTATCATCTCGATCGTGGTTTCGAGCGGCTCGAGGAAAAGCTCTCGGCCTGCGGCGCGACCATCGAACGGATCAGCGGTTAGCTTTTCACGGCGGGGGCCATGTCTCAGAACAAAACGGCTCAGCAAAATACATCCCGGCGCAAGCTGGCCGCGCTGGATGAAGACGATCTTGCGGTCATTTCCGCCCATATTCAGGATGCGGCGGTGGTTGCGGGCGACATCCTCTGGCGGCAGAGCGAGAAGCGTCTGGTCGTCGCCATGCGGCGGATGGACTGCGAGGATATCCTCGCCGGCGATTGCGTTCCGCGCCGCCTGATTTCGGCGCTGCGTTTTGACCGCGTGCTGTCCTGCCAGTCGCGCGAGATCGACATGACCGCCCCGGAACTGCCCCTGACCCTGCTCGGGCTGGAATTCCATCCCGGCAAGAAACCGGGCGGCCAGGTGCTGCTGCTGTTCGCTACCGGCGGGGTGCTTCGGCTCGAAGTCGAGTGCCTCGAATGCGAACTGGCCGATCTGGGCCCGGACAATCTGGACACCGATCCGGTCGATCAGGCCGCAGCCACCTAATCTGCCAGCGCACACAGACATTTAGCAACCAACCCGGGCGGTCCCGCTCGCGGTTTCATTCCGGGAATGTTATGGGTTGACGGTGACGAGTGTGGCGGTTCGCAAGTCCGCAACATTTGTCAGCACGTCCATTTAGCGGACTTGCGAACCAAAGCCACACTAGCATCGCGCCAATGACCACGCCTTTAATTGATCCCCTGCCGGACCCTGGAATGCCGATCCGCCTCACCAGCCACAGCGCCGACTTCAGCGAGCGCTTCAACGCCTTTCTCGACATGAAGCGGGAGGTTTCCGCCGATATCGACGCGTCCGCGCGCGCCATCGTCGACGATGTAGCGAAGCATGGCGATGCGGCGCTGATCGCGGCGACGAAGAAGTTCGACCGGCTGGACATCACCGCGGGTGGTTTGCGCATTACGGCGGCGGAGATCGAAGCCGCGGTGAAGGCTTGCGATACCGCGACGCTCGACGCCCTGAAGTTCGCGCGTGACCGCATCGAGGTTTTTCACAGGCGGCAGTTGCCAAAGGACGAGCGTTTCACGGACGCCGCGGGTGTTGAATTCGGCTGGCGCTGGAGCGCCATTGAGGCGGTCGGCCTGTATGTGCCGGGCGGCACCGCGGCCTATCCGTCATCCGTGCTGATGAACGCGGTGCCGGCCAAGGTCGCCGGGGTGGAGCGCGTGGTGATGGTGGTGCCGTCTCCGGACGGCAAGCTCAATCCGCTGGTGCTGGCGGCGGCGCAGCTCGGCGGCGTGTCGGAAATCTACCGCGTCGGCGGCGCGCAGGCCGTTGCGGCGCTGGCCTATGGCACGGCGACCATCAAGCCGGTGGCGAAGATCGTCGGTCCCGGCAACGCCTACGTTGCTGCCGCCAAGCGTCTGGTGTTCGGCAAGGTCGGTATCGACATGATCGCCGGACCGTCCGAAGTGCTGGTGATCGCCGACCGCACCGCGAATCCCGACTGGATCGCGGCCGATCTGCTCGCGCAGGCCGAGCACGACGCCAACGCGCAATCGATCCTGATCACCGATGACGAGACGCTGGCGAATGATGTCGCGCGTGCCGTTGAAGCACAGTTGACCACGCTGCCGCGCGCTGACATCGCGCGCGCGTCGTGGAACGATTTCGGCGCGATCATTCTGGTGAAGTCACTGGACGAGTCGGTCGCGCTCGCCGATGCCATTGCCGCCGAGCATCTGGAAATCATCACCGCCGATCCCGAAGGCTTGAGCGCGCGCATCCGCAATGCCGGCGCGATCTTCCTTGGAGCGCATACGCCGGAAGCGATCGGCGATTATGTCGGCGGCTCCAATCACGTGTTGCCGACGGCGCGCTCGGCGCGTTTTTCCTCGGGCCTCGGTGTGCTCGATTTCATGAAGCGGACCTCGATCCTGAAGTGCGGACCCGACCAGCTTCGCGCCCTCGGACCGGCGGCGATGACGCTCGGCAAGGCCGAGGGGCTGGATGCCCATGCGCGGTCGGTCGGATTGCGGCTAAATCTGTCATGACGAGGCCCCCGACAGATGAGGACCGGGACAACCGCGTCGTCGCGGTGACGCTCGATGAAGAATCGATCGGGCGATCGGGGCCGGACATCGAGCACGAGCGCGCGATCGCGATCTACGATCTCATTGAGCAGAACCTGTTCGCGCCGGAAGGCGGTCACACCGGTCCGTTCACGCTGCATATCGGGATTACCGGCAACCGCCTGATGTTCGACATCAAGCGCGAGGACGGCACGCCCTGCGTCGTGCATCTGCTGTCGCTGACGCCGTTCCGCCGGATCGTGAAGGACTACTTCATGATCTGCGACAGCTACTATCAGGCGATCCGCACCGCGACGCCCGACAAGATCGAAGCCATCGACATGGGCCGCAAGGGCATCCATGACGAAGGCTCGCGGACCTTGATGGAGCGCCTTGAAGGCAAGGTGCGCGTCGACTTCGAGACCGCGCGCCGGCTGTTCACACTGATTTCTGTGCTGCACTGGAAGGGCGAGGGCAGTACATGACCCCGAAAAGTGTGATGCGCAAAATTTCCGGACGAGCCTGACGAATGGCGGCGCGTTCTCCGCAAGCGGTTCTGTTCATGTGCGGGCAGAACAGTGTCCGCTCTCCGACGGCAGCCTGTCTGCTGCGCCATCTCATTCCGCGCGGGCTCTACGTGCAATCCGCCGGCGTCAGCAAGGCCGATCTCGATCCGTTCGCGGTCGCGGTGATGAAGGAGATCGGGCTCGACATTTCCAATCACAAGCCGTGGACGGTCGCCGATCTGGAGGACTGGGAAGGGCTGAACTTCGATCTGATCGTGACACTGTCGCCGGAGGCGCATCACAAGGCGCTCCAGTTGACCGCGACCTCGGCCACCGAAGTCGAATACTGGCCGACGCCCGATCCGGTCGGCGTCGAAGGCCGCCGCGAGTTGCAGCTCGATGCCTACCGGCATGTCCGGGACAGTTTGCAGAAGCGTATTCGCGAGCGTTTCGCGCCGGCAGCCATCAAGAACGAGTAGGAAAAATCGTCAGAAATCGGACCCGGGCACGCCGCCGCGCTGTTGTCGGGGCCACGCCCTTCGGATAGTTTCCGCGCCCATTGACCCCTGACCGAACGACAAATCTCGCATGTTAGGCCGTCCCAAATTTGTCCTCGCCTCCGGCTCGCCGCGGCGCCTCAGCCTGCTCAATCAGGCCGGTATCGAACCCGATGCGCTGCGCCCTGCGGATGTCGACGAGACGCCGAAGCGCGGCGAGCTGCCGCGCGCCTGCGCCAATCGTCTCGCCCGCGCCAAGGCCGACGCGGCGCTCAAGTCCGTGCAGCTCGATGATGATCTTCGCGGGTCCTTCATTCTTGCTGCCGACACCGTGGTCGCGGTCGGACGCCGCATTCTGCCGAAGGCGGAACTGGTGGACGAAGCCTCGCAGTGCCTGCGCCTGCTCTCGGGCCGCAATCATCGCGTCTACACCGCGATCTGCCTGGTGACGCCGAAGGAGACATTCCGTCAGCGGCTGGTGGAAACGCGGGTGCGGTTCAAGCGGCTGAGCGAGGACGATATTCAGGCCTATATCGGCTCCGGCGAATGGCGCGGCAAAGCCGGCGGCTATGCGGTGCAGGGCATCGCAGGTTCGTTCGTGGTGAAGATGGTCGGCTCTTACTCCAATGTGGTCGGGCTGCCGCTTTATGAAGCGACCACGCTGCTGGGCGGGGAAGGTTTCCCGGTCCGCTTCGGCTGGCTGAATGCCAGTTGATGGCGCGAAATCCGCGCCCCGCGCGAAGCCATGCCCGATCTGCGGCAAGCCGCCGGTCGAGGCCTCCAAGCCGTTCTGTTCGGAACGCTGCCGCGATGTCGACCTGAATCGCTGGCTGTCGGGGTCCTATGCCATCCCGGCGCGCGAGAGCGACGAGGACGACGATATGGACGAGCCGAAATAAGGTCTTTCGGGCATTTTTCGGCCGCGCCGAAGTCCTTGAATTCGGGAGGATTTCGAGCCGCCGCCGGGCGGCGCGGCGGTCCTCGCAAAATTCGCCCGGTGGCTGGACAGCGCCGCCGCGTCTCACTATAAACCGGCGCTCTCCCTCCAAGCTGTTTTGGCAGCGTTCGAGGCGGCGCCCAGGTAGCTCAGTTGGTAGAGCATGCGACTGAAAATCGCAGTGTCGGTGGTTCGATCCCGCCCCTGGGCACCATTTCTCCCAACGCACGGCGTTTCCCGATCCTCACGCAGATAATGCGCTATTGAGCGCATCCGTGCGTTACTTGCACTCGTCGATCGGATACTGCTGGCCGCCGCCGGCACCGCCGTAAACTCCGATGAAGACTTTGGTGCCCTTCTTGCAGCGGCTGATGCATGCGGATACTTCGCGCGTACATTTCGCAGCATAGGTGGGGGCCTGGGCGCCCTGGCCGCCGGCCCAGACTTTGCAAGATTCTCCCTGCTGGGTGCAGGACACGGCGAACGCCGACGAGGATGTCAGGAAAATGGATGCCCCCAGAGCTGCCGCGGTGAAAAGCTCTTTCATAGTCACCCCCCGTTTTGATGAGACGTACCAGAGCGGACCGTGCGAGCAGATGTCTGTCGTTCACGATGTGACTTCACTTTGCCCGTATGCGTCAAGTGGATAGATCAGTCGATATCGAACCTCACGCCCTGGGCGAGCGGGAGGTCGTGGCCGAAATTGATGGTGCTGGTGACCCGGCGCATATAGGCCTTCCATGAATCCGAACCGGCCTCGCGGCCGCCGCCGGTTTCCTTTTCGCCGCCGAATGCGCCGCCGATCTCTGCACCGGACGGGCCGATGTTGACATTGGCGATGCCGCAGTCGGAGCCTCGCGCCGAGAGAAACTTTTCCACTTCATACATGTTGGTTGAGAAGATCGAGGACGACAGCCCTTGCGGCACGTCGTTGTGCTGCGCCAGCGCCTCGTCGACCTCCGAATATTTCATGACGTAGAGAATCGGAGCGAACGTCTCGCGCAGCACCGGTCCGGTCTGCGCCGGCATTTCAACGAGCGCGGGCGTGACATAATACGCGGTCCTGTTTCTCTTCGACGCGCGCGCCGCCGAAAACTGATCCGCCGAATGTCCGCGCCTCCGCCAGCGTTTCCTGCATTTTCTGAAAAGCCATCTCATCGATCAGCGGGCCGACGAGCACGTCATCTTTCGCGAGAGGATTGCCGATCCGGACTGATGCATAGACCTGCTTCAGCCTCCCGACAAAAGCATCATAAATACTGTGATGAAGGAACAGTCTTCGCAGCGATGTGCAGCGCTGGCCGGCGGTGCCGATGGCGGCGAAGGCGATGGCGCGAACGGCGAGGTCGAGGTCTGCCGACGGGCACACGATCGAGGCGTTGTTGCCGCCAAGCTCCAGAATGCTCCGGGCAAAACGCGCGGCGAGGCGCGGGCCGACCACGCGTCCCATGGCGGTGGACCCGGTTGCCGAGACCAGCGCGACGCGCTGATCATCGACCAGCAGTTCGCCGGCATCGCGCCCGCCGATCAAAAGCGCCGAAAGCCCGGCCGGTATGCCGTCGAGTTTTGCCGCTGCGCGCTCGAACAGCGCCTGCACGGCGAGTGCCGTCAGCGGCGTCTTTTCCGATGGCTTCCAGATCACCGGATTGCCGCAGACAAGGGCGAGGGCCGCGTTCCACGACCAGACCGCAACCGGGAAATTGAACGACGTGATGATTCCCACGGGGCCAAGCGGATGCCACTGCTCCATCATCCGGTGGTTGGGCCGCTCGCTTGCGATCGTGAGGCCGTAGAGCTGGCGGGAGAGACCGACGGCGAAGTCGCAGATGTCGATCATCTCCTGAACTTCCCCTTGTCCCTCCGACAGGATTTTTCCGGCCTCGATGGTGACGAGGCGCCCCAATGCGGTCTTGGCGCTGCGCAGTTCATTGCCGAGAATACGAACGAGCTCGCCGCGTTGCGGCGCAGGAATGGTTCGCCATTCGAGGAATGCATGTTGCGCCCGGGCGATCGCCTCTGTTGCGCTGCTGACGGTTGCATCCTGCACGCGGGCAATCGTCTCGCCGGTGAGCGGCGAGCGCACTGCGCGTGAACCCTGGCTATAGAGATGGCGCGAAACGCCGAGATCCTGAAGAAGCAGATCGACATCGTTTGCGAGAGTCATGCCGTGCTCCAGGAAATCTCAGCTTTCGGGCGGCGGAACGAAGCAGAGGATGCCTGCCTCGGGCGTGTAGCAGAGCACCGCGCCCCCGGTCGGGTTGTTGCGTTCGTCAAGAATTCTCTCCGCCGGCACCCGGAGCCAGAATGTCGACGAGACATGCCACTTGTGGTCGACCTTGACCTCATAGCCCTGGGCATCCCGCCGCACCTCGGCGGCGCGGCAATCGGCGACCGAGCAACATTCCGCACCCGTTCCCGGCTGTCTCAAACCCTTGAACCAGGGCGCCAGTGTCGGGTCCGCATTATCGGGCGGCGCTGCATGGACCGGCGCAAGGGACAGCATGATCGCGATTGCCTGCGTCAGGAATGTTCGCATGCGGACCTCCGTCGGGACATGTGCGACCGCTGCTCAGGTGACTTCCGTGAGGAGCATCCCGCTTCCGTTCCGGATCATCAACACAATAAGCCGTCATCCCGCCGCCGCAGCGGATAGCTGCAACCATTCCTTTTCAATACTGGCTCGTGATGAGTGGCCTCGATGCATGCGACATATTGCATCAGGCGTTTGTCGCCGCAGCGGGTGTTGTGCAGCACCATGTAGTTCTATTAAAGAACTTAACGATAACGCGTTGTCACGGAGATGCGTCTTGCAGTTCAATCGCCGTCAAATCCTGCGCGCTGGCGCAGCTTCCGTTCTGCTGCCGGCTGCTGCTTATGCGGCGCCTCAATGGCCTGAGCGGGCCATCCGGATCGTTGTCGGGTTTGCTCCGGGAGGACAGACCGACATTTTCGCGAGAACCTACGGCGAATTCATCGGCAAGCAGACCGGCGCGTCGGTCGTTGTCGAAAATAAAACCGGAGCCTTAGGCGCGCTGGCTGCAACGGAGGTCAAGCGCTCCGCGGCGGATGGATACACGCTGCTCTTCAATACCTCCGGCGCGATGACGGTGAACCGGGTTCTGATCAAGGACCTTGCCTACGATACGGACCGCGATTTCGAACTGGTGGCCGCGATGCCGACCGGTGGTCTTCCAATGTTCGCGAGCAGCAAGCTCGGGGTCAAAACACTCGGTGAGTTTGTTCAGTATGCGAAGTCCGCGCCCCGCGTCAGCCTTGGCACGTTCGGCGTCGGATCTCCGGGACACCTGACGATCATCGAACTCAACAAGCAGTACGATCTCAAGATCGAGCCGGTTCACTATCGCGGCGAAGCTCCGATGTTTACCGATATCGTCGGGCAGGTCATCGACGGCGGCATCGGAAGTTATATCGGCGCCCAATCCGTTCTTCAGAGCGGCGCGGGAGTTGCGATCGCGGTGCCGCGCAAGCGGCTGACTGTTCTTCCCGAAGTCAAGACATTCAAGGAGCAGGGGGCGACCGCTCCGCTGTTCGATCTCACGACGTATCAGTGCTGCGCCGTTCCCAAGGGAACGCCGCAAGAGGTCATTGAGCGCCTGTCCCAGATTCTCGTTCAGGGCGGAAAGAGCGAGAAGGCTCTCGAGATGTTCAAGATGTTTGGCATCGATGAAGGCGCGATGGACCTTGCGGCCACCCGTGCGCTGTATGCACGGGAATCGCCGGTCTGGATCGATCTGGCTTCGAAGATCAGCTGATTGATCGACGCTTGGTCCCGTCCCGACCGGGATTGAGCGGTCCTGTCCGCCGATCGGAAGAACGGCATTTGCGCTTCTGCGCAAACGCCGCAAGCGCGGAGCGCGATAACGGTAAATTACCGCGCTCCGATCCCGGCCTACGCCATGCTCAGTTCGTGGCGGCCGACAACCATCCAGTGCACTTCATCGGGGCCGTCGGCGAAGCGCAGATGCCGAACGTCGGCGTACATGTCGGCGAGCGGCGTCCATTCCGAAATGCCCGTCGCACCGTGGATCTGGATCGCCTGGTCGATAATCTTGCAGGTGCGCTCGGGGACCATGGCCTTGACCATGCTGACCCAGACGCGGGCCTCCTTGTTGCCGAGCACGTCCATCGCCTTGGCGGCCTTCAGCACCATCAGCCGCATCGCCTCGATCTCGCAGCGCGCCTGCGCGATGATCTGCATGTTGCCGCCGAGATGCGCGATCGGCTTGCCGAAGGCTTCCCGCGTCAGGCCGCGCGACACCATCAGGTCGAGCGCCTTTTCAGCCTTGCCGATCGTGCGCATGCAGTGATGGATGCGGCCCGGTCCGAGACGGACCTGAGAAATTTCGAAGCCGCGGCCTTCGCCGAGCAGGATATTCTCTTTCGGCACGCGGACGTTGTTGAACCGCATATGCATGTGGCCGCGCGGTGCGTGGTCGGCGCCGAACACATGCATCGGCCCGATGATTTCAACGCCGGGTGTGTCGACCGGCACCAGAATCTGGGATTGCTGCTTGCCCCGCGGTGCATCGGGATTGGTCTGCACCATCGCGATCATGATCTTGCAGCGCGGATCGCCGAGGCCGGAGATGTAATACTTCTCGCCGTTGATCAACCACTCGTTGCCGTCGAGCTTCGCGGTGGTCGTGATGTTCTTGGCGTCCGAGGATGCAACGCCCGGTTCGGTCATGGCATAGGCCGAACGGATTTCGCCGTTCAGGAGCGGCTTCAGCCACTTTTCCTTTTGCTCCCTGGTGCCGACCCGCTCCAGCACTTCCATGTTGCCGGTGTCCGGCGCGGAGCAGTTCATGGTTTCGGACGCCAGCGGATTTTTCGCGAGCTCGACCGCGATATAGGCGTAATCGAGATTCTTCAGGCCTTCGCCGGTTTCGCTGTCCGGCAGGAAGAAGTTCCAGAGGCCTTCCTGCTTGGCCTTCGCCTTCGCCTTTTCCAGCACTTCGATCTGTCCGGGTGTGAAGCTCCAGCGGTCGGTCTTGCCTTCGCCGTGCCGGGTGTATTCGACCAGCATCGGATCGACGGTCTCGCGGATGAACTTCTTGACGTGTTCAAACAGCGGCCGGACCTGATCCGACATGCGCAGATCGTTCAGTTCATCGCCCGGGTTGAGGCTGTAGTTGGTGGTTCGCGGGACGTACGCGTGAGCCTGTTTCATACAAAGTTTCTCCCATGGGTGTTTCCTTGCTGAAGTTCATAAAGCACGAACGCGCCCGTTGATAGGGACGAGCAGCGTTGCGCGGCGAGGGTCACTCATCGCACGGCGGATGTGCCGCATCGCAACGTATTGCGATTGCCGCAGCTTCCTGAAAAGATCGGCGAAATCCTGAGCCTTGCCGGGAGTCTTTCGATGGTTCGATTGCGCCTGATCCTCGCGTTGATTGGCATCGTCCTGCCGATCGATCCCGGCGTCGCGCAGGTCAAACCGCCGCCGAGCGAGTGTCTCGCGATCGCGCAGTCCATTCCCCGTGTCATGTTCGCGAGCCTGTCCACCGTCGCTGCGGAGAAGGGTGAGGTGACGATCACCTACGCCGGCCACTCGACCTACATCATCGAGACGCCCGGCAATGTCACCATCGCCACCGATTTCAGCGGCGCTTACACGGCCGGCAAGTCGCCCAATGTGGTGACGATGAACCGGGCGCATTCGACGCACTACACCCTCAATCCCGATCCGCGCATCGCCCATGTGCTGCGGGGCTGGAACGACGGCGAGGGTCCGGCCCGTCACGCGCTGATCGTCGGAGACACCCTGATCCGCAATGTGCCGACCGACATTCGCGGCGGCTGGCGTTCCGGGCCTGACACGGTGATGCAGAAGGACGGTAACTCGATTTTCATTTTCGAGGTGGCGGGCCTGTGCATCGGCCATCTCGGCCATCTGCATCATCCGCTTGACGAGACGCATTATGCCGCGATCGGCCGACTCGACATCGTGATGGTGCCGATCGACGGCACCTACACCCTGTCGCTCGACGGCATGTCGGAGATCACGCGGCGGCTGCGGTCCTCCATCGTGCTGCCGATGCATCGCTTCTCGACGCCGCTGAGCGATTTCATCGCGCGGATGAACGGGCAGTTCGAGATGGACATCCGGCCGGAGCGGTCGCTGTCGGTCTCGCGCGACACGCTGCCGAAGAAGCCGACGGTCATCATTCTGGATGGCGTGTAACAGGTCTTCGATATCCGGAAGGTGCTTTCAGGATTGCCTGATTTGCCAGAACCGAAGCAGTCGTTCCGCATTCGGTCTGGTCAATTTTGCAAATTCGGCTTCCAGTTTATCCGTCAGGTTTAGCGGCATGGATTCGGGCGGATATTTGCACGCCAGAACCGCGTGGGTCGTTTGCCAGCTGAGACCCGCTCCCTTGCAGGCAATCAGAAGTCCCTCGTCGCGCGGGCTTTCCATGAGGGGTTTGATGATTTCGATGGACGCCGCGCACAGAACTGAAAGGCCAGCCACAACCTCTTCGTATTGACGGTCCGCTGCAAATGCCCGCAGCTTGCCGTCGGTCAGTTCGCCGCGCTCTTTCAGAAGTTTCGTCAGACGCAGAGCAGTATCGAAGTTACGAGTCTTGTTGGAGTCACGCGCGACCTTTTCGGCGACTTCCTTGAGCGTGCGGTCGACCTCGTCCTGGAACTCGGGCGGCATTTTGGCCATCAGCCGCGCGCGAACGGCTTCGGTGGCCCGCAGCAGGAGTTCGCGCAGGAGCTGCAACGGCAAATCGAGACGCAGGCCGGTTTTCTCGGCCAGCGCGTCATCGGTTTCGGCTGCTTTCAGCAGCGTCGCAAAGCCATGCTCTGATATTTGTGCGCCTGCGTTGTTAACGACGCTGTGCCTGACTGCCCGGTTGCCGCGATCGAGCAGGATATCGGTAATTGCAGGCTCGACATTGGCGCGTTCCGAAATCGCGAACAGGTGGCCCTGACTTTTCGTTTTCGCGATTTCAACAAGGTCATGCGTTGTCAGGCGCGTGGAGTTTGTGAGAATGGGACCGGCGACCGCAATTTCATCATGGTGCGCCAGCTTCAGGGTGATCTCGCGCGGGGAGTTGTCGACCGGAGCAAGGCGTGTGCTGAGTTGCGCCAGCGCTCTGGTTTCGACCTTAAGGATCAGATGCCCGAGTACATCGTCGAATACGCGGATCTGGTCCTCATTAAGGCGATTTGCGTCGTAGAGAAAAAGGTCGGTGACGCGCCGAAGGATAGCGATGCGCTTTTCCGACGCTCCGCTTTGCAATGCGGCGTCGAGTTCATCAAACAAGGATGACGCGGGGTTTTGCATGACCGGCAATCTCTTGGCCGGCATTGCGCGGACGGTGAATCTTAAAAAAACAGTGACTGACTTTGAAATCGGTCCGTGAATGCCGAAGCGTATATGCACTTAAATGATGCGGGCCATGTTACCGGCAAAATGGAATTTTTCGATTAATGCGCGCTCGACTAACGCGATGATCTTGAAATGCTACTTCCGATTCACGTACCCCATTTGGGGTACGCATTCGTGCGCGGGTTCATTCGTGCGCGGGTTAAAGAGTCGGGTGATTGGAAACCGTGCAATCGATGGTCAAAACGCCGCGGCCAGATCCTTGGCGCCCTGAAGATTGACCTGGTTGTCCATCCGCGCATCCGTCGCCGCCAGCAGCTTGGCGACGGTGTTGTTGCGGATCGCCACCGGATTGCGCTCATAGCCGTTGCGCTGGAAGAAATTCGACGTCGGGACGATAGTGCGCATCGCCTGCGGCATCGACACCATGTCGAACCCGTTGCCATCGCCGGTCAGGTTCATCATCTCGAGTTCGGCGGCGGTGAGCGGCGCGGTGTAGCCCTTGCGCCTGGCGAAATTGACCGAGTCCATCAGTTTCAGCGTCTGCAACAGCGGCCCGACATCGACATCGAGATTGAGCGCATGAACGGCGATGCCGCGCGGCGTGACGCCGAGTTTTTCGTGGGCGCTCCATTCATTGGGCACGGTCTTGCAGAAGGCGATCATCTGCTGGACGATCGCAGCCTTGCGCTCAAGCGCGGCCTTCTGCGGTCCGGATGCCTGACGGATCTTTTCGCCGAGCGATTTAAGGATCAGGCCGCCGTGCTCGGCGAGCAGGTCGATGGTGTTGGTGGTGAGCAACTGGTTGTAGCCGAGTGCGGTGGAGATCGCGCGGGCGCCCGGGCGAGGGCTCTCCAGTCCGGCCTGCACGTCGTACTTGCCGTTGCCGCCGGATTCGAAGCTGTAGATCCGCACAGCCTGATCTTTGGTCAGGCCGAAGCTCGACGCCACCTGCGCGTAGGCGCGCTTGTATTCGATCTCGGAGGCGGGCTTGCGGGGCGCGAACTGGAAATGCTCCTGCGCGTTGCTCAGGAAATCCGCCACGACGGGAAGCGGCTTGCGCTCTGACGGCGGCTTGGCCGGTGCCGAGGGATCGATTGGCTTTGGCGGCCCGCCATAGACCGGCGGCTGAGTGAGCACATAGTCCTCGGCGACGATGGTCTCGCCGCTGCGCCGCTTGGCGTTCCGCGCCCGCCGGTTGTCGCTGATCGATGTCCAGTAGGCGGACGCCTTTTCGTCGAATGGCTGGCGCACGGCGTTGTATTCGGCAAGCTTGCGGCGATACTCCGCCATCGCCTGCGGCGCCTGTGCGACGGAACCGGACGACAGCGTCGCCGCGAGCAGGGCGATGGAAATCCATGACATCGTCCGCCGGAAAGGTCTCACATAAACACCGCGACGTTCTGCCGGCTGACCAGCACCGGCTGTCGATCCGCATTCCACAGGGTCGTGGATTGACTGGAATATCCGCCCACCACGTTTTCGGCCTTGGTCTGGAGCAACCACCAGCCGTCTCTGGTCTCCGGCCTGTCGGTCAGCAGATCGATTGTCCAGGTCATGGTGCTCATCGGTCCTGGCCGCTCGAACAGCACCAGCGCCGCGGGCGGCGGCGCGTCGGTGAGCGCGACCAGAGCCGCGATCGACGCCGGTTTCGCTTCATCCTGATGCCGCAGCCAGATCGAAAAGTTCGGCTGCTGGCTCTGGCTGAACGGAGGGCTGCCTCCCGCGAAACGTCCCTCGAAGTGCTGGATGAAGTTCAATCCGGGAATCTTGCGGAAGAACGGCGGACACGTGTCCGGTTCCGGCACCACGGGCGCTGCCAGGCTGCTGTATGCCGCGGCCGACGGACGGGCGGTGGCGTAGCAAAGCGTGGCCCGCGTTGCGAGGCCGGCTTCGCCGAACAGGTCGACGCCGACGAAGATCGTCGACTTGCCCTTGCGCAGAACGGCCGGCTTGATCGTGACCGTGCCGGTTGCCGGGCCGACGAACCCGAATTGTGCAGAGCGCAACGGCGGCAGTTCCCCGAACTGGCGCGCCACGCTTTCGAGGCAGAAGGCCGCGGACAGGCCGCCATAGATGGTGCGGCCCTGAAGCCAGTCCTCTGTTGCCGTGACCGAACAGGTCTCGCCGCTGACCGTTATGGTGTCCATCAGTGCGGTGAAATCGATCATCGTGCTGCGCCTGCTCCTCAAAATCGCGCCGCGGCTGCGGGCATGGCTGCCATGATCGCTCAATCGGGCGAATCGCGCAGCAGAACTTCTCGCGCAATCTCGCTTGGACTCACCGCAGACTCAATCGGTCAGTAAAGCTGACCGAATCAAGTTATCAACAGGCGTTTGAGCGACTCTTTCGAATCATTCTCGCTTCGCGATAGGAGATGGTTTCAGATGTGACGCTTGCGTGACTGTAGCGTTCGTGTGCGGGGCGACGATCATGAACAAAATTGTTTCGCCGAAGGGTTTTGTTTCGAACGAGTTGTCGAAGTTGTTCGGCGACGTACCGAAGCCGGACCGCGCCGAGTGGGAGAAGACACTCAAGGCGCTCAAGCCGTGGCTCAGCCCGGAAAAATTCGCAGAGACCGAAGTCATTCACTGGCGCATGTTCGAGCGCGCCAACCGCTGGCACGAGAGCAAGTCGTCCTCCTCGAAGGACTGATGTTTCTGTTCGTCACTGCGAGGAGCGAAGCGACGAAGCAATCCAATCCTTGCTTCTGAAGAATTGCTTCGCTTCACCCGCAATGAGGCTGTTCAAGTCCCTGCCGGCGCGGCGATCTCGGAGCAGCCGCGCTCACACGCCGCTGCTGGCTGGCGTCTCGATCGGCACGTCATTCGCACGGGTGCGATCCGGCGTCTCGTCCTTCCACCGCACCGATCCCAGTGGCCGTTCCAGCATGCGATGAACCTTGATCGGCTCCGGCCCGGTGTGAAATTCGATCGCGCGCAGATGCAGATCGCGCTCGGACTGGGTCGAGCGGTTGCGCTGGCGCAGATAGTCGAGCCAGGTCGGGCAGTGATATCGCTCGGTCCATAGCTCGGGATCGGCGATGTCGCGGGAAAGAGACCAGTCGTAGGCCCCGTTGCGCTGGCGGGTCGCCTGGACTTTCAGCATGACGTCGTAGAACTCACGCGCCCGTTCGGTGGCCACGCGATACTCGACCTCGATGACGATCGGTCCGCTGCGCGGTGTGATCGACAAATTCACCTCCGGCTCCGCCAGCGCATCGACCGCGTCATTGTTGGCGCCTTCGGTCGACGGCATGCGCAGCCAGATCGCAAGGATTGGCGAGACGAACATCACCGCACCGGCAATCATGAGCGCCTTGTCCACACCGACGCCGTTGGCGACATATCCCCACAGCCAGCTACCGATCGCGACGCCGCCCGCGATCGCAGCCTGATACGCGGCCAGCGCGCGGCCTGCGACCCAGCGCGGTGTCGAAAGCTGCACGCCGATGTTGAACAGCGTGACCGCAATCATCCATGACGCGCCCGCCACGACCAGCGCCGCGCCGGTCAGCGCTGGCCACCGGCTGAGCGCGAGGACCCCGATCGCAAGTCCCATGGTCAACGCGCACAGGCGAACCGCGTATTCACCGCTCAGATGCGCGCGCACACTCGAGATGTTGAGGGCGCCGAGCACGCCGCCCATGCCGAAACAGCCCAGCATGATGCCGTAGGTCTGGGCGCTGCCGTGCAGGATGTCGCGTGCCACCAGTGGCAGCAGTGCCAGCACTGAACCGCCCGCGATGCCGGTCACAAGTGTCCGGTAGAGCACGATACGGATCGGCGGAGAGTGAATGATATAGCGCACGCCCGACACGACCGCGCGGCGCAGCCGCTCCGGCGGCAATCGCGATGGTTCCAGCGTGCGCTGCCAGAAGTAGAGCACCACGATGAGTGGAACATAAAGCAGCACGTTGCAGATGAACGCGGCCACCGCGCCTGCCGCCGCGACGATGATGCCGCCCAGCGCCGGGCCGAAACTGCGCGCGATGTTGTAGCTGATGCCGTTCAGCGCGACCGCCGAGGGGAGCGTTTCGGCGGGCACCTGCTCACTGACCGAGGCCTGCCACGCCGGGCCGAACAGCGCCATGCTGCTGCCGATCAGGAAACAGAACAGCAGCAGACTGTGGGGCGTGATCGCGTTGAGATAGGCGAGCACGGCCAGCGTCACGCCGCCCAGCAACCCGAGCGACAGCGCGGTGAGGCCGACGATGCGGCGGTCGTACATGTCGGCGATGGCGCCCGCCGCCAGCGACAGCAGCATGATCGGCAGCATCAGCGCGGTCTGGACCAGCGCCACCATGCTGGCCGACGATGTCATCTGGGTCATGGACCAGGCGGCGCCGACGCCGTTGATCATCAGGCCGAGATTGGTCAGCAGGCTTGCCAGCCAGATCCGCCGGAACACCGCGTGGCGCAGGGGGGCTGCAATACCGTCGGCCGACAGCGGGGATCGTTTGGCGGGCTTGTCGGTCGTCGTATTCAAAACAGAAATCCCCAAAAGAACTGAATCATTAATGGACCGGCAGGCACGCGATATGAAGCCGGAATGTGGTCCAATGAAAGCGGCTTGAACAGGGATTTGCTACCAGCGCCACTGGCCGTCGGGCGTCCAGCGGGAGCGGTGGCCGACAAGACGCATCCAGCGGGTGACGATCTGGTCGAACCCGGTCACATAATCGCAGGCCTTGTCGCGCTTCCACTTCGCGTCGGCCCTGACATCGGCAAAGGTCTTCTCGCTCGCATAGGAGTAGAGCTGCAACGGTTTCGATGAGTCGCTGATCTCGGCGCGGTTGGCGATCAGTTCCCGGTCCAGCGTGTTGAACACCACGCATGGCGTGCTGGCGTAAGTCATCCGCAGATCGTCGGCGATGACCTTGGCGTTATCGGGCGGCTGCTCGACTTTATAGGACATCAGAAACGCGGCCGCGGCGAGCAGTGCGGCAAGGGCAGCGCCGCTTAACACCGGCCAGATGAGCCGGGGACGCCTGACAGCTTCTGCTTGGTTCGGTTGCGGCATGAACTCGACGCTAGTGTCCCGTATCCGACGTTTGCCTCATTTTGCGGCGCCTTCCGTGCAAACGTCGGATACGAAAGGACATTAGCAAATGATGATTCCAGTGATCCTTTGGTTCTGACATTCGTAAATGTGCCTGCGAAAGATGTGAAACGAATGTCAGAACCGGATCACTGGTGTTGCCGGCGGGAATGTTCCCCGACGCCGCAGCGGATCAAAACCTGCCACGGCGTCAGGGCACAGCGATTACTCAGGCTTGATCTTCGCGAACTCGGCGACCTTGCCCCACTTCTCTGTCTCCGCGATGACGAACGCCTGCATTTCCTCGGGCGTGTTGCCGATCGGTTCGCCGCCGAGCTTGCGGATACGGTCGATGCCGTCGGGCGACTTGATGTACTTGATGATGCTCGCGTTGAGTTTCATCACGATGTCCTTCGACACCTTTGCCGGGGCGGCCACGGTGAACCAGGCGGCCGCGTCATAGCCCTTCACGGTTTCGCCGATCGAGGGGATGTTGGGGAGCAGCGGCCAGCGTTCCGCAGTGCTGATGGCCAGCGCGCGCACATTGTTGTTTTCTGCGAAGGGCAGAACCGCCGGCAGGTTGTCGATCATGACATGGACCCTCCCGGCCACCAGATCGGTAAGCGCAGGTGCGCTGCCCTTATAAGGGACATGCACGATGTCGATGCCGGTCATCGACTTGAACAGTTCGGTGGCAAGATGCGCCGTGCTGCCGAGGCCGGGGGTGCCGTAGAACAACTGCCCGGGCTTCGATTTCGCCAGCGCGATGAATTCCGCGACCGTTTTCGCAGGCACCTCCGGATTGACCGACATCAGATTCGGAACGCGGGCGATGATGGTGACCGGCTGGATGTCCTTGATCGGATCGTAAGGCATGTTCTTCTGAACATACTTGTTGATCGCGTGGGTGCCGGGCGTGCCGACAATGAAGGTGTAGCCATCGGGCTCGGCCTTCGCGACGAAATCGGCGGCGATGTTGCCGCCCGCGCCCGGCTTGTTCTCGACGATGAACTGCTGGCCGTAGTCTTCCGAAAGTTTCTGCGCAACGAGACGTCCCAGAATATCGGTGGTGCCGCCGGCGGCAAACGGCACGACAAACTTGACCGGGCGGTCCGGCCATGCGGCGGCGCTCGAGGCGCGGCTCAGGAACGGTGTCGCGCCCAGCGCTGCGGCGCCGGCAAGAACCGTGCGGCGGGTGAGGTGCGCGGAAGCAGGTCGTTTCGTCATATCAATAAAGTCTCCCGATTTAACCCGCTGCGCGGGTCTTGTTCTTTGATCGCCGCTGGCCGGCCACGCACAAGGTTCTAGAGCAAGCTCGGCGCGTCTGCGAGCGTTGCGATTTTTCGCAATGCAGCAAATTTGTGTGACGGTTGTTCAGGCGCACGAACGGCCACCCAGCCGGTTCCTCATACCTACGTCTAACTGCGAGGCAGAACGCGCCACTTCCGCTCTTCAGCGGGTTGACCGCGACCGCTCATCCGTCCACTTTCCCGCGAAATTCAAAAAGGAAGATGGAATGAAAAAGACTGTCCTGGCGGCCGCTGTTCTTTCTGTAACCGCGCTGTCCGCTCCTGCCGCTCATGCCCAGCAATTCATCAACATTCTGACCGGCGGCACCTCCGGCGTTTATTATCCGCTCGGCGTCGCCATCGGAAAAATCTATGGCGACAAGATTTCCGGCGTGAAGACGCAGGTGCAGGCCACCAAGGCGTCGGTCGAGAATCTCAACCTGATCGAGCAGGGCCGCGGCGAACTCGCGTTCACCCTCGGCGACTCGCTGAAGGCGGCGGTCGACGGCGACGAGGAAGCCGGCTTCAAGAAGAAGCTGGAGAAGCTGCGCACCATCGGCGCGATCTATCCGAACTACATCCAGATTGTCGCGACCGCTGACAGCGGCATCAAGACGCTAGCCGACCTCAAGGGCAAGACGTTGTCTGTCGGGGCGCCGAAATCCGGCACGGAACTCAACGCGCGCGCGATCCTGAAGGCGGCGGACCTGAGCTACAAGGATCTCGGCAAGGTCGAGTATCTGCCGTTCGCTGAATCCGTCGACCTGATGAAGAACCGTCAGCTCAACGCCACGCTGCAGTCGGCGGGCCTTGGCGTCGCATCGCTGAAAGATCTGTCGAGCTCGACCGAAATCAACGTGGTTTCGGTGCCGAAGGCCGTTGTCGACAAGATCGGGCCTCCGTTCGTCTCCGTCGTCATTCCGGCCGGAACCTATACCGGCCAGAAGGAAGACGTGCCGACGGCAGCCGTGGTGAACTATCTCGTCACCAGCTCGGCCGTGTCAGACGATCTCGCCTACCAGATGACCAAGCTGATCTTCGAGTCGCTGCCGGAACTGGCGAACTCGCATGTCGCCGGCAAGGACATCAAGCTGGAGACCGCGGCGACCGGCAGCCCGGCGCCGCTGCATCCGGGCGCGATCCGCTATTACAAGGAAAAGGGCCTGATCAAGTAAGGTCTGGTCCGGCAACGACTGTTGCTCGCGGTTATTCAAAACATGTCATTGCCGGGCTTGACCCGGCAATCCGTGTTTTCGTCATTGCGAGGAGCGTGAGCGACGAAGCAATCCAGCTTTTACCTGGAATGGATTGCTTCGCTTCGCTCGCAATGACGAGTTGGGATATATGGGCTGAGACGCTGTAAGGCGCGAGGATTCAAGATGTTGCACGAGCACGGCACCGAAGAAAAAGTCAAAGTCGAACTCGACAATTTCGAGCATGGATTTCCGGAAGGCTTCGGTCCGGGGATATGGGGCCATCTGGCCTATGTGATCGGAATTGCCTTCGCGGTGTTCCAGCTCATCATCGCGGCGTGGAATTTCCTGCCCAGCCAGGCGGTGCGCGGAATCCATGTCGGCTTCCTGCTGCTGCTGACATTCGGTCTGATCGCCAACTTCACCGCCAGGACGAATTTCCAGCGCGCCGTGGGATGGATCATCGGCGGCGTCGGATTTTTCTGCGGCCTCTATCAGTATCTGTTCTACGCCGAACTGATCCAGCGCGACGGCGATCCGACCCGGCTCGATCTCGTGGTCGGCACCGTGCTCGCCGTCCTGATCTTCGAGGGCGTGCGGCGGATGATGGGTCTGGCGCTGCCGCTGATGTGCGGCGCGTGTCTGCTCTACTGGTTTTTCGGGCAGTATCTGCCCGCGCCGCTCAATCACCGCGGCTATGACTTCGACCAGATCGTCACTCATCTGTCCTACGGCACCGAAGGCTTCTACGGCGTGCCGATCTATGTGTCGGCGACCTACATCTTCCTCTTCATCCTGTTCGGCTCGTTCCTCGAGCGCGCCGGAATGATCAAGCTGTTCACCGACGTGTCGCTCGGCATGTTCGGCGGCACGCGCGGCGGTCCGGCGAAGGTCGCCGTCGTCGCCTCCGGCATGATGGGCACGATCTCCGGCTCCGGTGTCGCCAACGTGGTCACCGTCGGCCAGTTCACGATTCCGCTGATGATCAAGTTCGGCTATCGCCGCGCGTTCGCGGCGGGCGTCGAAGCCACCGCATCGATGGGCGGCCAGATCATGCCGCCGGTGATGGGCGCGGTCGCCTTCATCATGGCGGAAACGCTGGGCGTCGACTACTCGGTGATCGTGAAGGCCGCCGTCATTCCGGCGATTCTCTACTTCGCCTCGGCGTTCTGGATGGTGCATCTCGAAGCCGGCAAATACGGCCTCACCGGCATGAAGAAGGACGAGATCCCGAGCGCGATCAAGGCGCTGACCAACGGCTGGTTCCTGGTGTTGCCGCTGGCTGCTCTGGTGTTCATGCTGTTCGAGGGCTTCACGCCGCTCTACGCAGGCAGCATGGGCCTTGCGCTGACGGTGGCGCTGATCCTCGGCGCCAGCATTGTGCTCGGCTTTTCCAACATCGCGCTGCGCTATGTCTTTTGGATCGGCCTTGCATTGATCGCGGGATCGCTTTTCCGCAACGGTAGCTCGGTCGACATCCGTTATGTCGCGGGCATCGTCGGCGTGCTTGTTCTCATCGCCGCACTCACCCAGGGCGGCCGCGCGACGCTGGCAGCCTGCCGGGACTCACTGGCGGACAGCGCCAAGTCGGCGCTCACGGTCGGCATGGCCTGCGCCATCGTCGGCACCATCATCGGCATGATGACCCAGACCGGCGTCGGCACCATTTTCGGAAGCTGGGTGATCGGTCTCGGTGAGAAGAGCCTGTTTCTCGCGCTGATCATGACCATGCTGCTGTCGATCCTGCTCGGCACCGGCATTCCGACGATCCCGACCTACATCATCGTCGCCGCATTGGCGGCGCCTGCGCTCGCCAAGCTTGGCGTGCCGCTGATCATCAGCCACATGTTCGCGTTCTACTACGGCATCATGGCGGATCTCTCGCCGCCGGTTGCGCTTGCGGCGCTGGCTGCTGCGCCGATTGCGAAAGAGAATCCCGACAAGATCGGCTGGGAAGCGATGCGCATCGCGCTCGCCGGCTACGTGATCCCGTTCATTGCGGTCTATTCGCCCGCGCTGATGTTGCAGAACGGCGATCCGATGCAGGCGCAGCTCGGCTTTTACGGCGCGGTGGCCTATGCCTTCGTCAAGGCGGTTGTCGCCATCGGCCTGTTCGGGATGGTCGCCATCGGCTTCCTGTTCACGCGGATGACGGTGGCCGAGCGCGTGGTGTCGTTCATCGCGGCGCTGTGTCTGCTGGGTGAATTCCAGTACAGTGACTGGGTCGGCTTTGCGATCGCGATCGGCGCGGTGATCTGGCAGTGGCGCAAGAAGCCTGTGCCGGCTGCGATAGCTGCTTGAGAACCACCTCTGAGGTGATGATGTGAGTCTGTGTCTTGCCACCGCGGGCGTCGTGAAGTCGCTGGCGGTTGCGGCATTCACACTGTCGTGGACCCATTCGGTCGAAAAGATCGATTGGCAGGAGGACTGGCGTGTCACGCCGCAGGGACTCGAAATCATCGAGGCCCGCGTCAAGGGCTCGGGTGCGGGCATGGAGCCGCCGCCCGAGGCGCGGCTGGCCGATGGCTGGTTTCGCTGGAAGCCGCAGCTCCCGATCCTGCCTGAAGTCGCGCTGGGAAATTCCGGACTGGCGGGCGAGTGGCGGGTATGCCGCGACGGTGCTTGTCAGGATCTGTCCGCCATTCTCGGCCGTCCGGTCGGCACTGCCGTTACGACCATGAGCGTGTGCAAGCCGGATCAGGTCACAAAGGCGCTGGATGCAAAGACGCTTCTCGCGCGCGGCGACGATTTCAACATCAAGGGCGAGTTTGAGCGCGCCATCGCCGACTACGATGCGGCGCTGAAGGCCGATCCGGCGTTTGCCGAGGCGCTCAACAGCCGCGGCATGGCGTGGCGCGCCAAGGGCGACCGCCGCCGCGCGCTGTCGGATTTCGATGCCGCGCTCAAGCTCAAGCCGGACTATCAGGCCGCGCGGGTCAACCGGAAAAGCCTGTTCAGCGAGATCGAGCGCCTCGGCGCGCAGATGCCGCTGAAGGAGCCCGCCAGGAAGTAGATGTTCTGCAAGGCCCTCAGCACAATGTCGCAGCCGTTGCCGCTTGAACTTGTGGCATCAGGCTGACAATGCTGGTGCCGACAACAAGAAAAGTCCGCTACAATTTGGCGTCCAGGAGTGATCGTAAATGAGTGCCATATCCAACAGCCGCTACGCTGAAGTTCATGCGCGTTCGCTGCGCGATCCGGAAGGCTTCTGGGCCGAGGCTGCGCGCGAGATCGACTGGATCGAGCCGGCGAAAAAGGTCTTCGATCCTTCGATGGGGCTTTACGGCCGCTGGTTCGCGGGCGGCGTGGTCAACACCTGCTACAACGCGCTGGATCGTCATGTCGCGGGCGGGCGCGCCAATCAGCTTGCGCTGATTCACGACTCGCCGCTGACCGATACTGTCACCAAATTCACCTACGCGGAGCTGCTGCATGAAGTGCAGACGCTCGCTGCCGTGATGCAGGATTTCGGCGTCGTCAAGGGCGACCGCGTCATTCTCTACATGCCGATGGTGCCGCAGGCGATGGTGGCGATGCTGGCCTGCGCGCGCATCGGCGCGATTCACTCCGTGGTGTTCGGCGGCTTCGCGGCGAAGGAACTTGCGACGCGCATCGAGGACGCCGAGCCGAAGCTCATTCTGTCCGCGAGCTGCGGCCTCGAGCCGGGCCGGATCGTCAAGTACAAGCCGCTGCTCGATGAGGCGATTAGCCTCTCAAGCGTGAAGCCGCAGGCCTGCATCATCCTGCAACGTCCGCAGCAAACCTGCGATCTGATCCCCGGCCGCGATCATGACTGGAACGAACTGCGCGAGGCTGCGATCAAGGCGAAGAAGGCCGCTCCCTGTGTCCCGGTGCTGGCGACAGATCCGCTGTACATTCTCTACACATCAGGCACGACCGGAAAACCCAAGGGCGTTGTGCGCGACAATGGCGGGCATCTGGTCGCGCTGAAATGGTCGATGTTCAATCTCTATGGCGTGAAGCCGGGCGAGGTGTGGTGGTGCGGCTCCGACATCGGCTGGGTGGTCGGACACAGCTACATCATCTACGCACCGCTGTTTCATGGCGCGACCTCGATCATGTACGAGGGAAAGCCTGTCGGCACGCCGGATGCCGGCGCGTTCTGGCGCGTGATCTCGCAGCACAATGCGGTGGCGTTCTTCACCGCACCGACGGCATTCCGCGCCATCAAGAAGGACGATCCGAACGGCGATTTCATCCGCAAGTATGACCTGTCGAAATTCCGCACGCTGTTTCTGGCCGGCGAGCGCGCCGATCCGCCGACGGTCGAGTGGGCCGAGCAGCAGTTGAAGGTGCCGGTGATCGATCACTGGTGGCAGACGGAAACCGGCTGGTGCATCGCCGGCAATCCCGTCGGCCTCGGCACGCTGCCGGTGAAGCATGGTTCGCCGACGGTGCCGATGCCCGGCTATCAGGTCGATGTCGTGGACGAGGCCGCAAAGCCGCTGCCGCCGAACACCATGGGCTCGATCGTGATCAAGCTGCCGCTGCCGCCCGGCAACCTGCCGACGCTGTGGCAGCAGGACGAGCGCTGTAAGGAAGCCTATTTCACGGAATTCCCCGGCTACTACAAAACCTCCGACGCCGGATACGAGGACGAGGACGGCTATATCTTCGTGATGGGCCGCACCGACGACATCATCAATGTCGCGGGACATCGTCTCTCCACCGGCGGCATGGAAGAGGTGCTGGCCTCGCATCCCGATGTCGCCGAATGCGCCGTGCTTGGAATCAAGGATTCGGTGAAGGGCGAGGTGCCGTGCGGCTTCCTCGTGCTCAAGGCCGGTGTGACGCGCCCCGTCGCCGAGATCGAGAAGGAAATCGTTGCGCTGGTGCGTGAGAAGATCGGTCCCGTCGCAGCATTCAAACTTGCGATCACTGTGGCGCGGCTGCCGAAAACCCGCTCGGGAAAAATCCTGCGCGGCACCATCAAGAAGATCGCCGATCACGAACCGTGGACCATGCCCGCGACCATCGAAGACCCGGCGGTGCTGGACGAAATCAAGACGGCGCTGCAGGGCCGAACCTAACGAACTTAAACGAGGCCACAATGAACGAAGACGTCTTCAACACCAGTGTGCGTAAGTTTCTCAAGCAGGTCGGCGTCACCTCACAGCGTGAGATCGAAAAGGCGGTCCGCGATGCGGTCGCCGCCGGCCGCCTGAAGGGCGATGAAAAGCTGCCCGCCAAAATGGTGCTTACGGTGGGCGGGGTCGCGCTCTCCTTTACGGTCGATGGCGACATCGAACTCGGATAATTCCGGTCTGATGTGCCGTTTCTGCCGCGAGGGCGCCATTGTGGGCTTGTAAACCGCGCATTCCGGACCGAAGGTCGCGGCCAAATCCGGCTGCGCCGGCAACAACAGGATCGCGGATGCCCGCAACAAAACCAGCCTATCTGCTCGCTTTCGCCGCCGCCGCGTTTCTGCTGGGAGGCTGCGCCCAGTTCGAGCGCAATACCGCGCCACAGGCCACCGTGGATGATGACGCGCTCTGCCGGGCTGAAGGGGAGCCCGGATCGCCGGCCTATGTGGCCTGCCGCAAGAACCGCGACGTCCAGAGCAGCCGCGCGTCGGGCAATTCGCGGATCGAGCGTTCCCATCGCAATCTCGCGGAAGACATGCTCAACAATCCGCGATAGTGCTCATTCGCGCCGCACTGTATGTAGTTTCTGACAAAGGCGTGATGGTATAGCGCGTCGCAACCCTTACGATGTCATCCCCGCGAAGGCGGGGATCCATAACCACCGGGTTTGGTTTTATCCCGAATGGGATCAGATGAAGACCTGCGCTTACCGGAAACACACGACGTATGGGTCCCCGCTTTCGCGGGGACGACATTCGGAATTCTCTGATGCGCCGCGTAATTCTTGAAAGACTGACCTTATGACTTTCCTCCCCAGATTTTTTCCCGGCCTCGCCGCCGCAATGCTCGTGCTGACGTTCCTGGCTTTCGAGTCCGCGCAAACCGCGCCGGCGCAGGAGCAGGGCGGTGCCTCCGATGTGCTGAGCAAGGATGCGGTGCTGCGCGATGCCGACAATCCGGTGCTCGGAAATCCGAAGGGCGACATCACCATCGTCGAGTATTTCGATTACCAGTGCCCCTACTGCAAGAAGATTTCGCCGGTGCTCGATCAGGTGATCAGCGACGACAAGAATGTGCGGCTGGTGCTGAAGGACTGGCCGATTCTCGGCGATCCGTCGGGATATGCCGCGCGTCTGGTGCTGGCTGCGAAGTATCAGAACAAGTATGAGGCCGCGCACCGCGCGCTGATTGTCAAGGTCGGCCGCCTGACCGAAGCCGCCATCGACGAAACGCTGACACAGGCCGGCGTCGATGTCGCCAAGGCCAAGGCCGATCTTGCGGCCAACAAGGCTTCGGTCGATGCGCTGCTCAAGCGCAACAGCGAGCAGGCCCAGGCGTTCGGCTTCCGCGGCACGCCCGTCTTCATTGTCGGGACGTTCCGCATCCCCGGCGGCCTGACCGCGGAGCAGTTCAAGCTCGCGATCGCCGATGCAAGGAAGGCTGCGAAGGACGGCGGGGCGAAAGGGAAGTAAGGGTGCAGTCGTGTTCGCCGGGGACCCGGCGTCACTCGTCTCTTTTCAGTTCCGGCTTGTCGTGCAGAACCGCGTGCAGCAGCGATGTATGGACCTCGATTTTTCCATTGTAGCTGATGAAGCCGAGCTTGCGGAACTTGTTCATGAAGAAGCTCACGCGTGACCGCGTCGTGCCGATCATTTCCGCCAGCGTTTCCTGACTGATCTTTGTGTCGATGGGCTGCGGACTTTCGTCCTTGCCGAAATTCGCCAGCAGCAGAAGCAGGCGCGCGAGTCGTCTCTCGCTCGAATTGAACAACTGATCGATCAGGTCTTCTTCAATCCGGTTGTTGCGGGTCAGCAGATACGCCATGAACAACTGGGAAAATTTTGGCTCGCGTTGAAGGGCTGCTACCATGGCTTTCTTGGTGATGGCTGTAATTTCACAGGCCTCCATCGCCTTCGTGGTCGCGATCCGGACCGATTGTCCGTTCAGACAGCCTTCGCCGAAAAACTGTCCTGAGCCCAGAATGGCAACGACGGCTTCCTTGCCTTCCTGGGAGACGACGATCAGTTTGACCTTGCCCTTTTGAATGTAGAACACCTTATCCGCGACATCGCCTTGCGCGAAAACGCTTTGACCGGTCCGAAATTTCAAATTTACCTTGCCCGGTCCGACGCTGTCGAGGAACCCCTGCGGATCGAACGGTTTCTTGGCGGCTTTTCTCAATTTGTTTTCCCTGAAATCGTAACGCCCGGTTGCTCCGGCGTCAGCGCGGGATGACCACGCGCAAATGGGAGCCCCGTGTTGGAAACAGGACTCCCACTATAGTCCAGACGGACGGATTTGGGGGCGTGTTGTCACGCCTGGCGGCGGCAATCTTGGGAGATGCGAAACCGGAAGTCTGAGCAATTTTGATCATGCGAGCGAAAAAAAGCCGCGCCAATGGGCGGCTTTATCTCGACGGCTTAAGCAATTTCACTGCCTCGTCCGTCCGCGGACGACACATTCTCTTTCAAAGACCTCCGTGATTTCAGTTTTCCATCGGCGAATCGGTCACGCCATGATGACGGTTTTTTCAGTGCCGCAATTGCTGCACTGATAGACGATCAAATCGTCCCCTCGGAACATCGCAGGGCGGATGGTCTTGATGTTCATCAGATGCGGCTTCTTGCAGTTCGGGCACTGGAACAGGAAAGCACAGTGCCGGTCGTGGGCAGGCTCGGATGGCTGCGGATGATGCATGACTCGTTCCTCTCTTGAGAGGCGGGAGCGCGATACTCTCAGGCACCGGTCGTGGCCTATGAAGGACGCCGATGAGCCACCGTGCCGTGGCAGGCCGCGGATTGATGGTCAATTTTGATCACCGCACGAAAACGTTAACGCGACAGCGAAGCGGATCACGCCAAGGGACTGCGGCACGCCCGTCTTCATTGCCGGGACGTCCGCACCCCCGGCGGCCTGACCGCGGAGCAGTTCAAGCTCGCGATCGCCGATGCAAGGAAGGCTGCGAAGGACGGGGCGGGGAAGTAGGGATTTGCTCCTGAAGCAGCTTTACAAAGCCGAACTTAATTTGGTTTTCCGGTCGCGCCGATAAATTCCGAAAACCGGGTGAGAAATTCGGGAGCGAAGCTGCGTGGGCGCGGCGCAGCCGGTTTTGCATATTTCTGGCAGAAATAGACGCAAGCCTGCGTGTTGCAGGGTTTCGGCCCGCGCGCGCGTTTGAATGTGCCGGCGAGAACATTTCCATAGACCGTCGGCCCGCCGCAGCGGATGACCTCTCCCGTCGGTTCCAGTTTCACGAACCGGCGTCCCGCTTCGCAGGACTGCCCGGCGAACGATGGCTCGCCATAAAGCAGATCGTCATCCCTGAACATGTCGATACTCGGCCGCTCCGCCGCGTTCGCCAGCGAGGGCTCATAAAAGTCGCGCGCCAGCGCGGCGAACCTGCGAAACCTTTCCCGATCGGGCTCTGTGTACGCTTCGGGGAAAACCTGACCGTTGTAGGGTCCTCGCATCACTTTGGGGATGGGGACAATCCCGATCTGCGCGAGAAGGTCGCTCGCTTCCTGAAAGCGCGCGAGTGTGCTTGGGCTGGCGACGATCGACACCAGAACCGGGAAGCCTCTTGATCGAAGCAGCTCCACGTTCCGGAAAAAGGCGGAATTGTCGGACCGGTGCTCACGCTCCTCGAAATGAAATCCCGAATTGATGAAGCTGACGCGGGCCGGATCGATACGCTCTGCGAAAGATTGAAACGGCCGGCTGAGATTGGAATTGAGAGAAATGAAATGCCGTTTGGTCAGCGCTTCGCATAAGTCGGTGAACGAAGGATAGATGCTCGGTTCACCCCCGGTGAGGTGCAGCAGCCAGGTATAACCCGTGGCATCGAAAGCCGACTGCCATTGCTGCGGCGATGCGTAAGTCTGTAATTTCTGGCCGAGCACGTCAGATGAAAAAAAGCAGTAACCGCAACGGTAGTTGCAGGTGTAAAGCAAATGCCAGTCGGCCTCGATATCGTATTGCATCAAATCCCTTGCCGTGCGGCGCGAAGAACGGGTCTTGTCTGATATCGAAACCTACCTGCTGAAGGCGGATGACGATAGTCAAAGACGCAGGTGGCCCCGGCTTGACTATATCACGATATACGGAATATAATCCTATCACTGTTCCGGCTGATTGATCGCCATTCGGAACGGCTCGCGAAGTGACGACGGTGGAGCGCCGGGAGGCGCAGCGCCAAAGTCATTTGGCGCGCGCGGTCCTCGCAAGACCGCGCAGGCGGGCCGATCGCAAGGTTCGCCTTACGGGTGTCTCGCAAGCACCCCGGCGCCTCCCGAGGCTCCATCGCCTTCGCGCATTTGCGCGGAGCACGTCACACCTCGGACGCGTTCAATCGCGCCGCGAGATCGTGTCGGCACGTGAAGTTGTTGTCATCTTAAGATTGAATGCGGCCAAACATTCGATGTCATCCCCGCGAAGGCGGGATCCATAATCACCGAACGAGTTTTTGTCCGCGAAGAGTCGATGCCGCTATTTCGGATCGATCGAAAAGTCAGGGGGTCTGGGTCCCCCTTTCGCAGGGGCGACGAAATTGCTCGCGGGGACGACGAATGTGCTCGTGGGGTGCGAGCCGGTTACGGCTTGTCAGCGGGCTTGTCGAAGCACTCGGCGACAAATTGCGGCAGTTCGCGCTTCTGAATTTTCGCGATCTTCGCGGCGTTGTTGCATTCGATCAGTTTGACCTGCTCGGCACGGCGCTTTTCGGCAGCCTCGCGAAACTCCGGCGCAACCGTGCTGGGATCGACAACCTTCTCGGCGCGCGCCGGTGCGCCGCTGATAGCGGAGACGAGGGCGGTCAGGGCCGCGACAAGAAAAAGGAGCGAGACACGGTTGCGCATCACACCCCTATACCACTCATCCGGCGGTTAGGACATGCCCCGTCTGGGGCATGATCCCGAAAAGTGGAAGCCGGTTTTCGGAAAGATCATGCCCACTTGATATGGGCAAGATCCCGAAAAACTTATTCGTCTTCGGCCTTCTTGCCGCCGATGGTCTTCAGCTTGGCGAACACGGCGTCGACATTCATGTCGTCGCGCTGCTTCTCGGTGGTGGTGGCAGCCTCGTGCTCGGCGTCCTTGCGGGTGGTCTCGGAGGCCGGCAGCAGGGTCGCGCCGCCGTACTGCGTGGCTGCGGGCTTTTCCTTGGCCGCACGCTGCACCTCGAAATCGAGTTCGATCTGCGAGCACAGGCCGAGCGTCACAGGGTCCATCGGCGTCAGGGTCGAGGCGTTCCAGTGGGTGCGGTCGCGAACGCTGGCGATCGTCGTCTTGGTGGTGCCGACGAGGCGCATGATCTGGCTGTCTTTGAGTTCCGGATGATTGCGCACCAGCCACAGGATCGCGCTCGGCCGTTCGTGGCGGCGCGAGACCGGCGTGTAGCGCGGGCCCTTCTTCTTCTTGGCCTCTGGCAGGATCACCTTGGACTCGCCGAGTTTCAGCCGATAGTCCGGGTCGGCTTCGCCGCGCTCGATCTCCTCGCGGGAGAGCTGCCCGGTTGAAATCGGGTCCATGCCCTTGATGCCCTGCGCCGCGTCGCCGTCGGCGATGGCGCGGATTTCGAGCGGATGCATCTTGGTGAACTCGGCCACCTGGTCGAACGTCAGCGCAGTGTTATCAACCAGCCACACGGCAGTCGCCTTCGGCATCAGCGGTGCATTGCTCATGGCAAATCTCCTTTACGCTTCGCCCGCCAGATTTTTTGGGGGGTAAAGCCGTCTGGTCATCGGTGATGACGGGAATTCGTCCCTATATAGTCTGCCGAGGGCGGACCATTCAATGGTTTTGATCGCCCTTGACAGAACGGGGAAGGCAGCCCCAAGTCCCCTTTATTGGTTCCGAAACCCTTGATTCCGGCTCAAAATGACCCCTGACGCTCAAAAACCGCAGCTTTCAGTCGTGCTTTGTTCCCCCCGAGGCTTTTGCGCCGGGGTGGTCCGGGCCATCGATACGGTGGAACGCGCGCTGAAGCTCTATGGCGCGCCGGTCTATGTCCGTCACGAAATCGTGCATAACCGCTATGTGGTGGAAAGCCTGCGCGAAAAGGGCGCGATTTTTGTCGCGGAACTGGACGAGATTCCGCAGACCAATGCCCCGGTGGTGTTTTCCGCCCATGGTGTGCCGAAGGCCATTCCGAACGAGGCCGACAAGCGCAATTTCTTCACCCTTGATGCGACCTGCCCGCTGGTGACCAAGGTTCATCGCGAGGCGGCGATCCATTTCAAGCGCGGCCGTGAAATCATTCTGATCGGCCATGCCGGTCATCCGGAAGTGGTCGGCACGCTGGGCCAGTTGCCGAAGGGCGCGGTCGTCCTGATCGAGACCATGGACGCGGCGCGGACCTTCCAGCCGAAGGATGCTTCCAAGCTCGCCTTCGTGACGCAGACCACGCTGTCGATCGACGACACCGCGGAGATCGTTGCCGTGCTCAAGGAGCGCTTCCCCCACATTGACGGTCCGCACAAGGAAGACATCTGCTACGCCACAACCAACCGCCAGCTCGCGGTGAAGAAGGTCGCGCCGCAGGTCGAAGCCATGATCGTGGTCGGCTCGCCGAATTCCTCGAACTCGCAGCGCCTGCGCGAAGTCGCCGAGCGCGAAGGCTGCAAGGTTTCCGTGCTGGTGCAGCGCGCGTCCGAACTCGACTGGTCGAAGTTCGAAGGCATCAAGACCCTCGGCATCACCGCGGGCGCCTCGGCGCCGGAAGTGATCGTCGAGGAAATCATGGATGCGTTCGCGGCCCACTATCATCTGAAGGTGGAAACCGTGTCGGCGGCGATGGAGAACGAATTCTTCCCGCTGCCGCGCCCGCTGCGGAACGACGCGGCGGAGTAAACCTCTCGGTGTGGCGGATTTGAAGTTCCTGTCAATTGGCCGCGAGTCCGTTTAGGAACTTCAAATCCAAAGCCGCACCGGAATCATGATCATCCTAGTGTCCCTTTGATTCCGAAGTTCGCATTAAGGGGTACTGCAAACACATGCGAACTTCGGAATCGGGACACTAGATGGCGGTTTACACCGACGTCACCGCCGAAGAGCTTGCGGATTTTCTCGTCCCTTACGGAATAGGCGACCTGCTCTCCTACAAGGGCATCGCCGAGGGCGTGGAGAATTCCAACTATCTTCTGCACACCAGTGGCGGCTCTTTCATTCTGACGCTGTACGAGAAGCGGGTCGCCAAGGGCGATCTGCCGTTCTTTCTCGGGCTGATGGGCCATCTTGCGTCCCACAACATCACTTGCCCGCAGCCTGTCGTGAATCAGCAGGGTGAAGCGCTGGGCATGCTCGCCGGTCGCCCGGCTGCGATCATCACCTTTCTGGAAGGCGTGTGGCCGCGCAGGCCGAATGCAACGCATTGCGCGGGTGTGGGTGCGGCGCTGGCGAAGATGCATCTGGCCGGCGCGGATTTCAAAATGTCGCGCGGCAATTCCCTGTCAGTGTCCGGCTGGCGTCCGCTGTTCGATCAGGCGGCCGAACGCGCCGACAGCGTGCAAAGCGGGCTGCGCGATTTTCTGCGCGCCGAACTGGATTTTCTTGAAAGCGCGTGGCCGAGTGCGTTGCCACGCGGCGTGATCCACGCCGATCTGTTTCCCGACAACGTGTTTTTCCTCGGCGACAAGCTGTCGGGACTGATCGACTTCTACTTTGCCTGCAACGACATGCTCGCCTACGATGTCGCGATTTGCGTGAATGCGTGGTGTTTCGAGCCCGATCACTCCTTCAACGTCACCAAGGCGCGGGCGTTCCTTAATGCCTATGCCCGCGAGCGCAAGCTCTCCGCCGAAGAGCAGGACGCGCTGCCGCTGCTGGCGCGGGGCGCCGCGATGCGCTTCCTGCTGACGCGGCTGGTGGACTGGCTCAACGTGCCGCCCGGCGCGCTGGTCAGGCCGAAGGACCCGCTGGAATATGTCCGCAAGCTGCGCTTCCACCAGAGCGTGAAGAGCATGCGCGACTACGGCGTCGAGCAGTCCGGGATGGTGGCGTGAGCGACGCAAAACTTCCGCATGTCACGATCTTCACCGACGGCGCATGCTCCGGGAATCCGGGGCCGGGCGGCTGGGGCGCGATCCTGCGGTTCGGCGACGTCGAAAAGGAATTGAAGGGCGGCGAAAATCCATCCACCAACAACCGCATGGAATTGATGGCGGCGATCTCGGCGCTTGAAGCCCTTAAAAAGCCGGCGCTGGTCGATCTCACCACCGACAGTCAGTATGTCCGTCAGGGCATCACGCAGTGGATTCACAACTGGAAGCGCAATGGCTGGAAGACCGCGGACAAGAAGCCGGTCAAGAATGCAGATCTGTGGCAGCGGCTCGATGCGGCGCTGAAGGCTCACACGGTTCGCTGGCACTGGATCAAGGGCCATGCCGGTCACGCCGAGAACGAGCGTGCCGATCAGCTCGCGCGCGACGGGCTGGCGGAAAATCGTTGAGGGTCAAGGGAAGTGTAGTTTTTCCCGATGTCGTCCCCGCGAAAGCGGGGACGACATCTCGCGTGTTTCGGCTCTCGCCGAAAGACGCTTGCCTCAAAGCTGCGACAGCAGGGTGTCGCCGCCGGACACTTCCACCTTGCCGGGGTTGGTCTCGAGATTGAAAATCTTCACCGTGCCGTCTTCCACCAGCATCGAATAGCGCTTGGAGCGGATGCCGAGTCCGTTGCCGGAAGCGTCCAGCTCCATTCCGATCGCCTTGGTGAAGTCGGCGTTGCCGTCCGCAAGAAAAGTCGCCTCGTCGCGCTGGTCGGTGTCGCGCTTCCAGGCGCTCATGACGAAGGCGTCGTTGACCGACACGACGGCGATGGTGTCGACGCCCTTGGCCTTCAGGGCATAGGCGTTCAGGAAAATGCTTGGCATGTGCATCTTGTGGCAGGTGCCGGTGTAGGCGCCGGGGACGGCGAACAGTGCGACCTTCTTGCCCTTGAAAATGTCATCGGTGGTTTTGACCTGCGGACCTTCCGCGGTCATGACGCGAAACTTGGACTCGGGCAGCTTGTCGCCAACTTTGATGGTCATCGGTGCTCTCCGTGAAATCGGTGCAGTGTCATAGCGCGGTTTCCGCAAAGGTGTGAACCGGTTTTGCGAATGGGAGACGCGCAATTTGCCGGCCGGCGGCTTGCTGCGGTGCGATCTCAATCCGTCTTGGGCGGCACGGCGGCGTTCACCTCGTAGGCGCCGCCAGGTCCGGCGACCGTGAGCTTCAGGATCGCACCGTCGGCAGTCGCGCCCGGCGGAAGCCCGTCGAGTTCGAAGGCGAAGCGGAGGACGCCGTCCGCCTCGCGCTGGATGAGCTTGGGGACCGGCAACGCCCAGTCCGGGGTCGGGCCTTCGGCAAAGAGCTGGACCTCTTTGTCCTTATGGGTTGCATTCTTCTCGTCCAGAGCCACATCGACCAGCACCAGCTTGCCGTCGCGCCGGACGCCGCGGATGGCGATCGGCGTCGCGTCGCCGATCTTGGCTGGCTTCGGGACGGTTTCGAGTGCCGCGGCGATGGCGCTGTCTTCGGTGCTGGCGACGCTGACAAATGCAAGCTCGGCATTCGCCTCGACCGGGATGCAGATTTTTTCGCACACCGCGTAGCTGATCGACGCACGCAGCGTCACCGGCTTGTCAGGACTCTTTGCAATGATCCGCAGCGGCAGCAGCAACTGGTTATGATAGCCGAATGAGATTCCTCCGGCGCCGTCGGGGAATTTCATCGGTACCGGCCAGAGAATTTTGACGGAGTCGATGTTGTCGGACTTCGAAAAATCGATCCGCGGCGGCACGCCGGAATCTCCTGGCGTGCGCCAGTAGGTTTTCCATCCCGGTTGCAGCTGAAAGCCGATGCCGCCGAGCAGCACGTTGCCGCTGCGCGAACCGGCAATCAGCCGGACCGCCGAGTAGGTGTCCTTGATCCAGGGCGAGGCGTCATCCGCACGCGCGTGCACCGGAGCGAGGCAGGCAATTGCGGCGAAGGCAATGCTGGAGACTGTACGAACGGGAACCAAGAGTGTCATCAGACGTCCTTACAGGGTGGTATCCCTGTGAACCATTGAATTGCCTGTGATCCAGTCTTTTTCGCGACCAAATGCAGCATGCTGCAACCGCGCTGCGCCGCTTGATTGACAGAACTGGCACCCAATATCAGGATGGTTGAACAGTACGAGAGTCGTTGCGATGAAGGCCACGCGCAAGAAGACCGAAAAGACTGCCGGTGGCCAGATCCTGGCCGAAGGCGAGATGTCGGGCGCCGGTTATCTCGACGGTCAGTTGCTGATCGCCATGCCAGTAATGGACGATGAGCGCTTTGCCCGCTCGGTCATCTACCTGTGCGCCCATTCATCTGAAGGCGCCATGGGTATCATCGTCAACCGCCCGGCCGGCAGCATCGACTTCCCGCAACTGCTGGTGCAACTCGACATCATTAACAAGGCCGATCAGATCAAGCTGCCCGGCAGTGCCGAGGAGATGAAGGTGCTGAAAGGCGGGCCGGTCGATACCGGCCGCGGCTTCGTGCTTCATTCGAGCGACTTCTTCATCAAGGATGCGACGCTGCCGATCGACGACGGAATCTGCCTCACGGCCACCCTCGACATCCTGAAAGCCATCGCGGCGGGCGCCGGACCCAAGCATGCCATTCTGGCGCTGGGCTATGCCGGCTGGGCGCCCGGTCAGTTAGAGAACGAGATCCAGCACAACGGCTGGCTGCACTGCCCCGCCGATCCCGATCTGATTTTCGGGCCCGACGCCGAGGACAAGTATCAGCGCGCGCTCGAAAAGATCGGCATCGATCTGGCGATGCTGTCGAACGAAGCCGGACACGCCTAAGCGCAAAAACCTTTTTACGCCGTTTCAGGTCCGGGCATGGCAGCAGGCGCTGTCGTTGCCGCGGGTGGCGGTGTCGGCGTGGTGATGTTGCGGATGCTTTGCCGGCGGTTGCGTGGCTGCTGAACCTTTTCGCCGGTCAGCAGGCGGAGGCTGGCGTCGGCGTCCATCGGCTCGCCGAAGGCAAAGCCCTGCGCGTATTCGCAGCCGAGCTGAAACAGCTCGACGGCGTCGGAATCGGTTTCCGCACCTTCGGCCACGACTTCCATGTCGAGATCGTGCGCCAGCGCGATGATCGACTTTAGCAGCACCGGCCGCGCGCCGCGGCTGGAGGTGCGCACGAACGACTGGTCGATCTTGATGGTGTCGAACGGGAAGCGTTGCAGATAGGCCAGCGACGAGTGACCGGTGCCGAAGTCGTCCAGCGACAGGCCGACGCCGAGTTCCTTGATCCGGTGCAGCATCTGCGCAGCGTGCTCGGGATTTTCCATCACCAGCGACTCGGTCAATTCCAGCTTAAGCGAGCCGCGCGCCACGGCGGAGCGTGACATCACGCCGCGCACGTCATGGATCAGATCGTGACGGAGCAGTTGCCGAGACGAGACATTGACGCTGGCGAAAATCGGCTGGCGCGAGCGCACGGTGCGCTGCCAGATCGCAAGCTGCTTCGCCGTCGTGTCCATCACGAACAGACCGAGCTCGACGATCAGGCCGATTTCTTCCGCGATCGAAATGAACTCCGACGGCGACATCCGGCCGAGTTTTGGATGATCCCAGCGCGCCAGTGCCTCGAAGCCCGCGATGCTGCGGTCTTCCAGCCGCACAATGGGCTGATAGAGAATGGTGATTTCCTGGCGCTCGATGGCGCGGCGCAGTTCGGACTCCAGCGCGAGACGGTCGGTCTTGCGGGCGCGCATGGCGGGCTTGTAGACGTCGATGCGGTCGCCGCCGATACGCTTGGAATGATACATCGCCAGCTCGGCGTCCTTGATGATCTCCTCGGTCAGCGGGACCTGCGGATCGCTCAGCGCGAGGCCGATCGATGCGGTGAGGAAAATCTCGCGGCCGTCGAATGCGATCGGCGCCCGGATCGTCTTGCGGATGGTTTCGGCGAATGCGGTGATCCGCGTGGGCTCGTGCTCCGAGGTCAGGATCAGGCCGAACTGGTCGCCGGCCAGACGCGCCAGCGTGTCCTGCGGCTTGAGAATGCGCGCGAGACGGCGCGCCAGCGTCAGCAGGATCGAGTCACCGACCGCGATGCCGACGGAATCGTTGACCTGCTTGAAGCGGTCGAGGTCGATCACCATCACGGTGGGACGCAGGTTCGGCGTGGTCTTGGCGAACATCGACACCGCGCCGAGGCGATCGATGAAGAGTTGCCGGTTCGGCAGGCCGGTGAGATTGTCGTGCACCGAATCGTGGAGCAGACGTTCTTCCGAATTCTTGATGTCGGTGACGTCGGTCAGCGTGCCGACCACGCGCGAAACTTCGCCGTCCGAGCCGACCACCGGGCGCGCCTTGAGAGCGAACCACATGAAGTGTCCGTCGGGCGTACGCAGCCGGAAGTCCTGCACCAGCCGGCCGCGGCGCTGATCGAGCACGCTGTCTAGTGCGGCGCGGAAGCGGTCCTGATCGAGCGGATGCAGCACCTCGAGCCATTTGGCGGCGGGGCCTTCCAGCGTTCCGCGTTTGAGGCCGAGCAGCACTTCGGTTTCGGGGCTGGTGAAGACCTTGTCCGCCGACACGTCCCAGTCCCAGATCAGGTCGCCGGAGCCGGTCAGTGCCAGCGCGCGGCGCTCCACGTCGGAGACGACGCCGCTGGTCGCGCCGCCGCCTGCGAAGGCATGCTGCATCACCGTGAAGCCGATCAGCATTACGATCAGCACGAGGCCGCCGAGCAGCGCGGGTCCGACAATGTCGTTGGTGACCGCGCCGGCGATGGTCATGCCGGCGGCGGCGACCCAGACCATCAGCAGGAACCAGGTCGGGATCAGCAGCACCGCGCGGTCGAAGCCGTGGGTCGAGAGATAGACGATCAGCGCAAAGCCAAACACCGCGATCAGCGCCAGCGAGATGCGCGCGATGCCGGATGCGACGGCGGGATCGAACAAGGCGAGCGCGACCAGTGCGCCGAGGAACAGTAGCCAGCCCATGGTGATGTGCGAGTAGCGCACATGCCATCGCGACAGGTTGAGATAGGCGAACAGGAACACCAGCAGCGTTGCCGCCAGCATGGCCTCGCCGGACGCGCGCCAGACGCGCTCCGCGCCGGCCGACATGTCGAACACCTTGCCCCAGAATCCGAAGTCGACGCCGATATAAACGAGAACCGCCCATGCCAGTGCGGCCGCGGCGGGGAACATGATGCTGCCCTTGACCACGAACAGGATGGTCAGGACCAGCGCCAGCAATCCGGAAATGCCGATGACGATGCCCTGATAGAGGGTGAACGAGTTGACCTTGTCCTTGTAGGCTTCCGGCTCCCAGAGATAGAGCTGCGGAATCTTGTCGGTGCGCAGTTCGGCGACGAAGGTGATGACCGCGCCGGGGTCGAGGGTGATGCGGAAGACGTCCGCAGTCGGGTTCTCCTGACGCTCGGGGCGGTCGCCGGTCGACGGCGTGATCGAGGCGATGCGCGACAGGCCGAGATCGGGCCAGAGCAATCCCGACGACACGATGCGGTAATGGGGCACGACGATCAGACGATCGAGCTGATCGTCGGTGTTGTTGGTGAGCGCGAACACAATCCAGTTCTGGCCGCCTTCGCGCGCACGCACTTCGATGCGGCGGACGATGCCGTCGGTGCCGGGCGCGGTGGAAACCTGGATACGGTCGGTGTCGCTGCGCTGGAATTCAAGCACGCCGGTCAGGTCGATCGCCGGCGCGTCGCTGCGGACGCTGATCGCGTCGAGCGCATGCGCCGGCTGAACGGCGGCGAACAGGATCAAGCTCAGCAAAAATGAGAGCGCTGCGGCCCGAAGCGAACTTCGATTGTGGAACACCTGCAGCAGCGCGAAGCCTCTGATCGAGCGCAAAGTCAGCTCTCCGCGTGGGGACCAGCGGGGCTCACGAGACCCGCCGGTAGGAACGCGATAAATGCCACGAATATGAAGCAAATCAAAGGGTTTCGATGGGTTCCCCGGCCTTAAACCGTCAGCACAATTTTGCCAATATGTTGGCTGGATTCCATCCGCGCATGGGCTTTTGAGGCCTCTTTCAGCGGGAATGTGCTGTCCATCAGGGGTTTGACGCGGCCGCTGGCGAGCCAGGGCATCGCCTTGGCCTCAATTGCACTGACCATCGCCGCCTTGTCCGCGACAGTGCGCGGGCGCAGCGTCGAGCCGGTATGGTGCAGCCGCTTCATCATCAGCTTGGCAAAGTTCGGCGTCGCCTTCGAGCCGCCGAGGAACGCGATCTGGACAATCCGGCCTTCGACGGCTGCGGCTTCATAGTTGCGGTCGATGTAATCGCCGCCGACCATGTCGAGGATGACGTCGACGCCGACGCCGTCGGTCAGCGCCTTCGTCCTGGCGACGAAATCGTCGGTCTTGTAGTTGATCGCGGCATCCGCGCCGAGCTTGAGGCACGCATCGACCTTGTCCTGTCCGCCGACGGTGACGAACACCTTCGCGCCGTGCGCCTTCGCCATCTGGATCGCCATGGTGCCGATGCCGGATGAGCCGCCGTGGATCAGCAGCGTTTCGCCCGGCTTCAATCCGCCGCGCTCGAACACATTGTGCCAGACCGTCATCAGCGTCTCGGCGACTGCGCCGGCCTCGGTCATCGAAAACCCTTTCGGCACCGACATCGCGTGGCTCTCATGGGTGAGGCAGTATTCGGCGTAACCGCCGCCTGCGACCAGCGACATCACCTTGTCGCCGATCTTGCGCTTGGTGACGCCCTCGCCGAGCGCGACCACTTCGCCTGCGACTTCGAGGCCCGGAAGATCGCTCGCGCCGGGAGGCACGGGATACAGTCCCATGCGCTGCAACACGTCGGGACGATTGACGCCCGCCGCTTCAACCTTGATGAGAATTTCATTCGGTCCCGGCTTCGGCACCGGCCGCTGTTCAGGCACGAGCACCTCGGGTCCGCCGGGTTTGGAAATCGCGATGGCGGTCATTTGTGCGGGCAGCTTGTCCATGATGTGTCCTTGCGGCGGATGGGCGGGAAAGGAAAGATGTCAGCTATAATCGGGTGAACGTGAGGAGGGAAGCATGGCCAGCGATGACGACGACAAGCCAAGAAAGAAAGTCACCCACGAACTGGGGCAGGATCTGTCGCTGTTGTCGTTCGAGGACATCGAAGATCGCATCGCAGCACTCACCGCCGAGATCGAGCGGCTGAAAGCCGATGCGGCGAAGAAACGCGCCAGCCGCGACGCCGCCAACGCCTTCTTCAAGTCGTGAATTCGTGAACGCAGTTCCGGGACAATTGCAAAGGAACCGTAAAAAGAACCGTTCATTTACGACGTATTAAGCTTTCGGGATTATGACTGCAATTGTCCTTGTTTGGACACCGAGTGGCTCCTGTCACTCTGTTTGACGCCTCCCTGTTATCAACTTTCAAAAGCCGCCGGAAACGGCGGCTCTTTTTTTGCCGGGCTTTCTATACTTTGGCCGGGGCCCTTTTCCTGCGCCCGGCATCCCGCTGGAAACCATATCTCCTCATTGTTACGCAGCGTGGCTGGACTCTCCGTCCCGGGCGCGCAATGATTTGTTCATCATAAAAAAATCAGCGAACCAGCAGCGTGAGGCGTTAACCATGTCCGACCAGGGCGAAGCCGATCTCGTTCTCTTGAGCGAGCGGATCACAAATTCACCAGCCTTCGGGACCTTGTTCAGGGAAGGCATGGATCTCGTCGAGGAGACCGCGGCCTATCTGGACGGACCGGGCCGTACCGAGGCGAAGGCGCTCGAGCGCTCCGTGAGCCTGAGCTACGCCACCGAAAGCATGCGGCTGACCACGCGGCTGATGCAGTTGGCGTCCTGGCTGTTGCTGCATCGCGCAGTCAAGGAAGGCGAGATGACGCTGCACCAGGCCAATCGGGAGAAGACCAAGGTCAAGCTGACCGCCGCCGATCCCGGTCCGGAAGATATTGTTTCCAAGCTGCCGGCACGTTTGCAGGAACTCGTCACGCGCTCGATGGCGCTGCAATCGAAGGTGCGCCGGCTGGATGCGACGATCCACACGCCGGCCTCCGAGCATCTGGCGATCGGCAATCCGCTGGTGCCGCAAATGAACATGCTGAAGGCTGCATTCGAGCGGCGGTAAGCGTTCAGCCAGAAACAAAAAACGCCCCTGCGAAAGCGGGGGCGTTTTTGTATGGACTGCCGGAAACCTGAGAAGGATCAGTCCTTCTTGAGGAAGCCCGAAAACTTCTTCTGGAAGCGCGAAACGCGGCCGCCGCGATCGAGGATCTGCTGGGTGCCGCCGGTCCAGGCCGGGTGCGACTTTGAGTCAATGTCGAGGTTCAGCGTGTCGCCTTCCTTGCCATAGGTCGAGCGGGTCAGGTACTCGGTCCCGTCGGTCATGACGACCTTAATTGTATGATAATCCGGGTGAATTTCGGCTTTCATGGCAAATCCTCTGGCGCCGCGCGCCCACAGATCAATGATGTTCGGGACGAATTTGGGCGCTCTATATCGCAGGAACGGCCCGGAAACAAGCAGCGACGTCATTTGCCAGCCCCTTATTGGGGGCCTATTGGAGGGCCTGAAAGCAACACGGCGGCCGAAGAATGAGTGCAGTGGAACGCGTTGAAGACCCGAGGTTGCCATCCGCGCTGGCGCGTGAGGTGGCCGCCGTCAAAGGGGGCTCTGCCAATGCCACCGGGCCTTCGCCGGACGCGCCCGAAACACCGCCGACGAAATCCCGCGGCGTGAAGCTGCGTCCGCTGCTGGCGCTGGCGCCTTATGTGACGCGTTATCGCGGGCAGGCCTTCGCGGCACTGGTGGCGCTGATCGTCGCATCCGCCGCGACGCTGGTGGTGCCGCTCGCCGTGCGCCGCATGATCGATTTCGGCTTCAGCCCAGAAGGCATCGCGCTGATCAACAGCTACTTCGCGGTGATGATCGCAGTGGTGGCGGTGCTCGCCTGCGCCAGTGCCGCGCGCTACTATCTGGTCATCACGCTGGGCGAGCGCATCGTCGCCGATCTGCGCCGTGATGTGTTCAAACATCTCACGTCGCTGTCGCCGTCGTTCTTCGACACCGCCCATAGCGGCGAACTTGTCTCGCGCCTGACCGCCGACACCACGCAGATCAAATCGGCTGTCGGCGCATCGGTCTCGATCGCGCTGCGCAATCTCGTGCTGTTCGTCGGCGCATCCGCGATGATGGTGGTCACGAGCCCCAAGCTATCCGGCATCGTGCTTGCGGTGATCCCGCTGATCGTGCTGCCGCTGGTCGCCTTCGGACGCCGCGTGCAGAAACTGTCGCGTGGCGCGCAGGACACGCTGGCAGACGCCTCGTCCTATGCTTCTGAACTGATCGGCGCGATCCGCACGCTGCAGGCCTTTACCAATGAGCGCCTCGCGGAAGCGCGGTTCGGCGGCGAAGTCGAGCGGGCCTACGTCGCGGCGCGCAACTCGACGCGCGCCCGCGCATTTCTCACGGCCACCGTGATCTTCCTGATCTTCGCCAGCGTCGTGGCGATCCTGTGGATCGGCTCGCATGACGTGCTGACCAATCAGATCAGCGCCGGGCGTCTCGGCCAGTTCATTCTCTATGCGGCGTTCGCAGCCGGCGCGCTCGGCGAACTCAGCCAAGTGTGGGGTGAGATCTCGCAAGCCTCCGGCGCGTCCGAGCGGCTATTCGAAATCCTGCGCATCAAGCCGGACATCGCCGCGCCTGCCAATCCGCGCGCATTGCCGGTGCCGCCGCGCGGCGACGTAATGTTCGACAATGTCCGGTTTTCCTATCCGACACGGCCGGATCATCTCGCAGTCGATGGCGTGTCGTTCGCGGTGAAGGCCGGCGAGAAGGTTGCGGTGGTCGGACCTTCTGGCGCAGGCAAGAGCACGCTGTTTCATCTGCTGCTGCGGTTCTACGATCCTGCCTCTGGCGTGATCTCGGTCGATGGCGTGCCGGTCCGCGAAGCCGATCCGTCCGCTGTGCGGTCGCGCATCGCGCTGGTGCCGCAGGATTCCGCTGTGTTCGCCACCAGCGCCCGCGAGAACATCCGGTTCGGCCGTCCCGACGCCAGCGATGCGGAAGTCGCGCGCGCCGCCGATCTGGCTCATGCCACCGAGTTCATTACCCGTCTGCCGCTCGGCTTCGACACGCAACTCGGCGAGCGTGGTGTGACGCTGTCCGGCGGCCAGCGCCAGCGGATTGCGATTGCGCGCGCGATCCTGCGCGACGCGCCGCTGCTGCTGCTGGATGAGGCGACGTCCTCGCTCGACGCCGAGAGCGAGACGCTGGTGCAGACCGCTCTGGAAGAGCTGATGAAGCATCGCACCACGCTGGTGATCGCGCATCGTCTCGCCACCGTGCTGTCCTGCGACCGCATTCTGGTGATGGAGAATGGCCGCATTGTGGAGCAGGGCACCCACGCCTCGCTCGTCGCGGCCAACGGCCTCTACGCCCGCCTCGCACGCTTGCAGTTCGAGGGCGTCTGATTCACGCGGTGTGTTAGCTGCGCTTGAACACCGGCTTCCGCTTTTCGACGAAGGCCTTCACCGCTTCCTTATGATCGGCGGTCCCCGCGGATCGCACCATGCGCTCGGCTTCGTGATCGAGCGAGGTCAGGAAATCGTTCATCAGCGCTTCGTCGAGATTGTCCTTCAGGAAACGCAATGCGGTGGTTGGTCCCTCGGCCAGTTTCTTCGCCCACGCAAACGCCTCTTCACGCAGCTTGTCGTCCGGCACCACGCGGTTGACGATGCCGAGCGCTTCGCAACGCTTCGCATCGATCTTCTCACCGAAGAACATCAGTTCGCGCGCGCGCGACGTGCCGACGAGGCGGGTGAGCAGCCACGACATGCCATAGTCGCCGCTGAGCCCGATCTTCACATAGGCCGTGGTGACGAAAGCGGACTCTGCGGCGATGCGCAGGTCGCATGCCAGCGCCAGCGACAGTCCAGCGCCCGCGGCGGGGCCGGGCAGCGCCGCGATGGTCGGCTTGCGGACATTGACCAGTGCGCCGGTCAGGGCGCGCTGGCGTTCCTGCAAGCGTGCGATTTTCTGCTCGAGTGTCAGCTCCGGTGCATTGCTGCTTCCCGGCTTGCCGCCCATGCCCTTGACGTCGCCGCCGGCACAGAACGCGTCGCCTGCGCCGGTGATGAGAAGAGCGCCGACATTCGGGTCTTCGCCGCACTGCTTGATCATGCGGCGAAGCGCCGGTGTCAGATTGTCGGAAAGCGAATTGCGCGCCTGCGGGCGATTGAGCGTGATGACGGCGACGCGGTCGCGGATCTCGCAGAGAAGTTCCTCTGTGCCGGTATCGATGATGGTGTCGAGGCTGGCAGTGGCGGTCATGATCGCTGTTCCGGTGTCGAGTTGGTTTCGAATTGGAACTGTGACCGCAACCGTAGCCGATTTCCAGTGAAACCTCGCGCAACGCAGTCATGTTGCATGAGATTTTTGTGGCCGTCGGACGAATATCCCTCATCCGTGCACAGCGGTTTCGTTCATCGATGGTTCAAGCGCAAAGTCGCTAAAAAGCGCATAAGCGAGGCAAGATGACCCGCACGACAGGGGCGTGTATGCTCGCCGTCACACGGCCACGTTAGGGTCGTTCGCCTGCTCTCATTCTGCCGCCGTTCGGCGTTTTACCGGAGATATTCATGCGCAAGATTTTGACCGTCCTTGCAGCGCTCGCGTCGCTGAGCCTCACCAATTGCGGATACAATGCGATCCAGCAGAACGACGAGTCGGTGAAGTCGGCATGGTCCGAAGTCGTGAACCAGTATCAGCGCCGCGCCGATCTGGTGCCGAACCTCGTCAATTCCGTTAAGGGCTTCGCGCAGCAGGAAAAGGATGTGCTGCTCGGCGTGACCAACGCGCGCGCCAAGGTTGGCGGCGTGCAGGTGACCCCTGAAGTGCTGAACGATCCGGCGGCCTTGCAGAAATTCCAGGCGGCGCAGGGCGAACTCACCGGTGCGCTGTCGCGCCTTCTGGTGGTGACGGAAAACTATCCGCAGCTGAAGTCCGACCAGTTGTTCCGCGATCTGGTTGCGCAGCTTGAAGGCACCGAGAACCGCATCGCGGTGGCGCGCAACCGATATATCAAGGCGGTGCAGGACTATAACGTCGGCATCCGCACTTTCCCGAACAACCTGACGGCGATGGCGTTCGGCTACAAGGAAAAGGCCAACTTCACCGTGGAGAACGAGAAGTCGATTTCCACCGCGCCGAAGGTCGATTTCAACGCGCCGTCTCCGGCAGCGCCTGCCCCGGCACCCGCGACGCCCGCGCCCGCCAAGTAAGGGAACATGGGAATAGCGGACATCCGCAATGAAAGCGGTTAAGGCGGTCATTCTCGCGTTCATGCTGTGCTGGGCGTTTGCCGGCGCGCCATTTGTTGCGCGGGCCGACGTCGCGGTGCCGCCGCTGACCGGGCGCGTGGTCGATCTGACGGGAACGCTGTCGGCCGATCAGGCGGCAAGCCTCGAACAGAAACTGAAAGCGTTCGAGGATCGCAAGGGCAGCCAGCTTGCGGTGCTGATCGTGCCGACCACCCAGCCGGAAACCATCGAGCAGTATTCGCTGCGCGTGGCCGAACAATGGAAGCTTGGCCGCAAGAGGGTCGATGACGGCGCGCTTCTGATCATCGCCAAGAACGACCGCAAGCTGCGCATCGAGGTTGGCTACGGCCTTGAAGGCGCGTTGAACGACGCGACCGCCAAGCGCATCATCGACGAGATCATCACGCCGAAATTCAGAAGCGGCGACTTCGCCGGCGGCATTTCGGATGGCGCGGACCGCATCCTGAAAGTGATTGACGGCGAGCCGCTGCCGCCGCCGAAGCCTGAAGGCGAGATGCCGGACCTGAGCGCGATCGGCGAGTATTTCCCGTTCCTCCTTATTGTCGTGCTGGTCGGCGGCGGAATCTTCCGGGCCATCTTCGGCCGTCTGCTGGGCTCGCTTATTGCCGGCGGCGGTGTCGCGGCCTTCATCTGGTTCTTCCTCGGCGTGTTGCCGATCGCCGCCATCGGGGGAATGATCGCGTTTGTCGTGACGCTGATCGGCGACACGCTCGTGTCGTCCGGAGGCGGCGGAGGCCGCGGCGGCTACGGCGGCGGATTCAGTTCCGGCGGATCGAGCAGTTCCAGCGGCGGGTTCAGCGGAGGCGGCGGCAGCTTCGGCGGCGGCGGCGCATCGGGCAGTTGGTAGCCGAGAGAATGCATATGGGCATCAAGCGCATCGGCAAACATCTTCTTCTCAACCGCTGGCGGGTCCGGCGCGCATTTCCACGCCAGGCGCTCGCCAACATCGAGAAGGCGATCAGGGCCAGCGAAGCCACCCATGCCGGCCAGATCCGCTTTGTGGTGGAAGGCGCGCTCGATGGCGTGCCGCTGTTCAAGGATCAGCCCGCGCGCGAACGCGCCATCGATGTTTTCGGGCATTTGCGGGTCTGGGACACTGCGCAAAGCAATGGTGTGCTGATTTATCTGCTGCTCGCCGATCGCGATGTCGAGATCGTCGCCGACCGCGGCTTCAATGACAAAGTTACCCAGGCGGAATGGGAGAAGATCTGCCGCCTGATGGAAACCGAATTCCGCGCCAAGAATTTCGAGGGCGGCGTGCTGAAAGGCATTGCAGCCGTGACGAAGGTTTTGGCGAAGCATTTTCCGGCCAGCGACGCACATCGCAACGAACTGCCCGACAAGCCGGTGGTGCTGTAGTATCGCATGGCGTCATTGCGAGGAGCGAAGCGACGAAGCAATCCACCTTGGCGAATCGCAAGATGGATTGCTTTGCTTCGCTCGCAATGACCACAACAGGAATTTGCGGCCTCACTCCTCCGTCATCAGCCCGACATTGCCGCCTGCGGCCGCGGTGTTGATCGTCACCGTCTGCTCGGTGGCGAGGCGCGGAAGATAATGCGGCCCGCCGGCCTTTGGTCCCGTTCCTGACAATCCGTGTCCGCCGAAGGGCTGCACGCCGACCACCGCGCCGATCATGTTGCGGTTGACGTAGACGTTGCCCACCGCCAGCCGCTCGATCGTGGTGTCGACGGTGTCGTCGATGCGCGAATGGATGCCGAGCGTCAGGCCATAGCCGCTGGTGGCGATCGATTGCAGCACATGCTCGAAATCTGCCGCCTTGTAGCGCACCACATGCAGGATCGGACCGAACACTTCCTCCGTGAGTTGCTCCGCGTTCTCCAGTTCGAAGATATGCGGCGCGACGAAGTGGCCGGATGCCGGCGCTTCGCCCGCGAAATGAACCCGCGCGGTGGCTTTCATCCGCGCGATATGCGCATCGAGACGTTCTTTCGCCTTGGCGTCGATCACCGGCCCGACCTGGGTCGCGGGGTCGCGCGGATCGCCGACTTTCAGTTCCGCTGCGGCGCCGGCGATGATTTCGATCATGCGGTCCGCGACATCGTCCTGCACGAACAACAGCCGCAAGGCCGAACAGCGCTGACCGGCCGACCTGAAGGCCGATGTCACCACGTCGTCGGCGACCTGTTCGGGCAGCGCGGTCGCGTCGACGATCATGACGTTGATGCCGCCGGTCTCGGCGATCAGCGGCACGATCGGGCCGTCTTTCGCGGCGAGGGTGCGGTTGATCGAGCGCGCCACATTGGTGGACCCGGTGAAGACGACGCCGGCGATATTGTCGTGCGCTACCAGCGCCGCGCCTATCCTGCCGTCGCCCTGCACGAGATGGAGCGCCGAATCCGGAATTCCTGCTTCATGCAGCAGCGCCACGGCTTCCGCGGCAATGCGCGGCGTCTGTTCGGCGGGCTTGGCGACGACTGCGTTGCCCGCCATCAGGCAGGCGGCGATCTGGCCCAGAAAAATCGCCAGCGGAAAATTCCACGGCGAGATCGCGACCATGACGCCGCGTCCGCGCAGTCGCAGCGTGTTGCTCTCGCCGGTAGGGCCGGGAAGCGGCAGGCCGTCGCCGAACAGCCTGCGGCCCTCGATCGCATAGTAGCGGCAGAAGTCGATCGCCTCGCGCACCTCGGAGACGGCATCGTCGATGGTCTTGCCGCCTTCGGTTTGCAGCAATGCGATGAAGCGCGGCATCCGATGCTCGAGAAGATTCGCGGCGCGCTCCAGTGCTATGGCCCGGGTGTCGGCGGTCGTACGGCTCCAGAAGGCGAAGCCGGTGCGCGCCAGTGCAACAGCGATCGCGGCATCGTTCTCGCTCGCCTCCTTGACGCTGTTTGAAGGTCTCACTGCATCGTCAACCGATGTCAGCAATGCGTCCAGTGCGGCGCGCGCTCCGAACTCGACGCCTTTCGAGTTGATCCGCGGCAGATATAGTTCGTGTGGCAGCGGAAGGCGTGCGTTACGGGCCTGATCGGGCGCTGCGATGATCTGCTCCGGTCGCTGCAGCAGCGCCGCGACCGGAATGCTGTCGTCCGCGGCCTGTGCGACGAAGGATGAATTGGCGCCGTTCTCCAGAAGCCGCCGCACCAGATAGGCCAGCAGGTCGCGATGGCTGCCGACTGGCGCATAGATGCGGCAGGCGACATCCGGCTTGTCGGCATGAAGCTGCGCATAGAGCGCGTCACCCATGCCGTGCAGCCGCTGAAACTCGAAGCTGGTATCATCGCCTGCGAGTTCGGAAATGGTTGCAACCGAGAGCGCGTTGTGGGTGGCGAACTGCGGAAAGATGCGGGGGCGCAAGCCGAGTAGCTTTCGCGCGCAGGCGATGTAGTTCAGGTCGGTCATTGCCTTGCGCGTGAAGACCGGATAGCCGTCAAGCCCGCGTTCCTGCGCGCGCTTCACTTCGGTGTCCCAATAGGCGCCTTTGACAAGGCGCAGCATCATGCGGCGGTCGTGGCGCTCGGCGAGCGCATGGACGTGATCGATGACCGCCTCGGCGCGTTTCTGATAGGCCTGCACGGCGAGCCCGAATCCCTCCCAGCCTGTGAGCGAAGGGTCCGCAAACACCGCGCCGATCACATCCAGCGACAGTTCGAGCCGGTCGGCTTCCTCCGCGTCGATGGTGAAGTTCATGTTGTGCGCCATGGCGCGGCGCGCGAGATCGAGCGTAAGCGGCACCAGTTCGGCCATCACCCGCGTGCGGCTGAGCGCCTCGTAGCGCGGATGTAGCGCCGATAGCTTCACGGAGATTCCGGGACGGTCCGGGTGAGCCCTGTTGTCCGCCGTGCGGCCGATGGCCTCGATGGCTGCGGCATAGGATTCGAAATAGCGTGCGGCGTCGGCTGCGGTTCGCGCGCCTTCGCCGAGCATGTCGAAGGAATAGCGATGATGATGGGTGGGACCATCGTCGTCCGCCGCGCGTGCGATCGCGGCATCGATGTTTTCACCCAGCACGAAATGATTGCCCATCAGCCGCATCGCCTGCCGGGTCGCGGTGCGCACCGCGGGGAGGCCGATCCGTTTGGCGATCAGCCCGACGGTGCCAAGCGGCGTCTCGCCGGGCTGGATCACCCGCGCGGACAGGCCGAGCGCCCATGCCGATGCATTGACCAGCAGTGCGCTGGACTTTGTGCGGTGATGCGCGAAGTCGCCCTGACCAAGTTTGTCCTCGATGAAGCGGTCCGCGGTGGCGGCGTCGGGGACGCGCAGCAGCGCCTCCGCCATCACCATCAGCGCGAGGCCTTCCTTGGTCGACAACGCGAATTCGCGCAGCATGTCTTCGACGCCGCCGAAGCCGCCATCTTCGGCACGCACGGCCTCGATCAGACGCGTGGCGGTGCGGTCGATGCGGGCGTTCTGTTCGGCGGACAATGGCGGCATCGCCAGCAGGCGCGCAGCGAGCTCGCTGTCGTCGGGCGCATAGGGTGCTGAAAAGAGTTGGCCGGGGCCAGGAGTGTCGAGCATGGCATCCTCTTGGGCTGCCAAATCCTACATCCAACACCTGCCGTGGTTCGATAGACAAATTCAGAGTTTCAGCTTACAAAATACGGAAATTTTCATAGAATTCCGAATAAATGAGCGAAACAGATAAGATCGACCGGAAAATCCTCGAAATCCTGCAGTCTGACGGGCGCATTGCCAATGTCGAACTGGCGGAGCGCATCGGCCTGTCGCCGACCTCCATCGGCGAGCGGTTGAAGCGGCTGCAACGCGACGGCTTCATTGAGGGTTACGGTGCGCGGCTCAATCCACATCGGCTCGGGCTCGGGCTATTGGTGTTCGTTGAGGTACTGCTCGACAAAACCACGCCTGATGTGTTCGAGCGGTTCGCAGAAGCCGTAAAACTCGCACCGGAAGTGCTCGAGTGTCACATGGTGGCGGGAGGGTTCGACTATCTCGTGAAGGCGCGTCTTTCCGACATGACGGCTTACCGGCGGTTCCTCGGTGAGACGCTGCTGGCGCTGCCCGGCGTGCGTGAAACGCGAACTTACGCCGTGATGGAAGAAGTGAAGCGCGACGCTCCGCTCCCGGTGTGACGGAACCGCCTCACGTTGCTGCGATTGCGGAATCGGCCGCGAGACGGCTGTTGATTGCGCGCGAAATCCGCCATAGTTCTGCTGGCCTAACTGTCAGGGTTTCCGCGTTGTTCAAACCGATTTTCCCGGCCATCGCAATCGCAGCGGCACTTGAATTCATGTCCGCGATGTCGCTTGCGTCTGCCATGCAGCTCAGTCCGCAGCAAAACGAACTCTATACTTCGGTGTCGATCAATCCGCCGTCGGCGTCGGAAATGACGGTGTGTTACGGCTTCGTCTGCCGCCGCCGCGCGATCCTCGATTTCTCGGCTGCCGACAGGAAAACGCTTGCGCAGATCCTGGCGTCCGGCAAGGCGAATGCCGTAGCCGAGCGAGCCGCGATTCAGAAGGCGGTGGTCTGGTTCGACAAGCGGATGGGGCCTGAGATCGGCACGTCTACCCGCGTGGCGCGCGCGGATATCCGCAACCGCGCCGATGCGAACAATTACGATTGCTGGGACTCCACCCGTAATGTCTCAAGTTTGCTGCTGGTTCTGCAGGAATGGGGTCTGTTCAAGCATCACACGGTTGGCAATCCGCGCTATCGCGGCAACCTTTTCACGATGCAGTTGCCCCACAACACCGCGGTGATTGTCGAGAAGGAAAGCCGGATCGAGTGGTCCGTCGACATGTGGACGACCAAGTATCTTCAGCCGCCGGACGTCATGCTCGTCGAGCAGTGGCTGAAGGAAGACTGAGCCGAATTTGTTTCCATGCGTTGAACGTCATGCGCGGGCTTGACCCGCGCATCCATCCTCTCAAGGAACCTCGTTAAGATGGATTGCCGGGTCAGGCCCGGCAATGACCGTGGCGGCAGGTGGCGAATGCTTCTCACGCCTGAGCCGGCGTCTTCTTGACCTTCGCCCAGTACTTGTCGCGCAGATGCCGCTTCACCAGCTTGCCGGTGGGCGTGCGCGGCAGTTCGGCTTCGAAATCCACGCTCTTCGGACACTTGATCGGTGACAGATGCTGGCGGCAAAACAAAATCAGCTCAGCTTCAAGCTCCTTGCCCGCGCGTGACATGTCGTGTGGCTGCACCACGGCCTTGACCTCTTCGCCCATTTCCTCGTTTGGGACGCCAAACACCGCGACGTCCGCAACCGCCGGATGTGAAATCAGCGCGTCCTCGGTTTCCTGCGGGTAGATATTCACGCCGCCGGAAATGATCATGTAGGCCTTGCGGTCGGTGAGGTAGAGAAAGCCGTCATTGTCGAGATAACCGACATCGCCAAGGGTCGACCAGCCGCGGTCGTTGTATGCGCGCTGCGTCTTGTCGGTGTCGTTGTGATAGGCGAACTGGGGTCCGCCGGCGAAATACACCGTGCCGGTTTCGCCGACCGGCAGTTCAACGCCATCATCGTCGAGAATTTTCACCTCGCCAACCACGGCGCGGCCGACGGTGCCGCGATGCGCCAGCCAGTCTTTGGACGTGGACACCGTGACGCCGTTGCCTTCGGAGCCGGCGTAATACTCGATCAGGATTGGGCCCCACCAGTCGATCATCTTCGCCTTGACGTCGGCGGGGCACGGGGCGGCGGCGTGCACCGCGCCTTTCAATGTCGATATATCGTATTTGGCGCGGACATCGTCCGGCAGCTTGAGCATGCGCACGAACATGGTCGGCACCAGTTGCGACTGCGTCACCTTGTGCTTCTCGACCAGCCGCAGAAATTCCTCGGCGTCGAACGACTCCATGATGATCGAGGTGCCGCCAAGCGCGCCGCACATCATGTTGAAGCGCAGCGGAGCCGCATGATAGAGCGGCGCAGGCGACAGATACACGCTGGTCTCGTTCATGCCGCACATGGTCGAACACAGCAGCTTGAGCAGCGGATTGGGCACGAGGATCGATGGTTCGGTCAGCGGGCGCTTGATGCCCTTTGGCCGTCCGGTGGTGCCGGACGAATACAGCATGTCGTAACCGGCGGCCTCATCGGCGATCGGTGTGGCGGGCTGTGTCGCCAGTGCCTCCTCCCACGAGCGAAATCCGGGATGCGAGCCGCCCGCAATAAAGAACACGGGCGCGTCAGCCGCATTGGTCACCAGCGGCGCGACGGACTCGACGCACTTCGGCGTGGTGATGACGAGCCTGGCGCCGCAATCCTTGACGATATAGGCGATCTCGTCGGCGGTGAGATAACGGCTGATCGCAGTGTAATAGAGCCCGCTGCGCTGCGCGGCCCAGCAGATTTCCATGAATGCGATGGTGTTTTCCATCAGAAGCGCGATGTGGTCGCCCTTCTTCAGGCCGAGAGAGCGGAGCAGTTGCGCGCCCTGATTGGAGCGGCGGTCGAGTTCACGATAGGTGACGGCTTCGCCGCTCCTCGCCATCTGGTAGGCGATCTTGTCTGGCGTCGACTGGGCGTGAATCGATGGATGAGACATGGCGCTCCCTGGGCGTTTCCTCAAAGACACCGGCGGATTGGTCCGCTCTTGGCGATAGAATTTCCGGTCATCCCCGCGAAAGCGGGGATTCATAACTCCTGAAGGGAATGAAATCGCCCGATGTAGCTTCGGGCCGAAACAATTGATCGGCAGGTGGGTCCCCGCCTTCGCGGGGACGACCGGTTCATCTTTTTTACAGACGCTCGACGATGGTCACGTTGGCCATGCCGCCGCCTTCGCACATGGTCTGAAGGCCGTAGCGCTTGTTGCGCTGCCTGAGCGCATTGACCAGCGTGGTCATCAGCTTGGTGCCGGAGCCGCCGAGCGGATGGCCGAGCGCAATCGCGCCGCCGTTGACGTTGAGCTTGGCCGGATCGGCGCCGGTGTCCTTGAGCCATGCGGTCGGCACTGAGGCGAAGGCTTCGTTGACCTCGAACAGATCGATATCGTCGATCTTCATGCCGGCCTTCTTCAGCGCGCGGTGCGTCGCAGGCAGCGGCGCTTCCAGCATGATGACGGGATCGCCGCCGATCATGGTCATGTGATGAATGCGGGCAAGCGGCGCGATGCCAAGCGCCTTGAGGCCGCGCTCGTTCACCACCATGACGCCCGACGCACCGTCGCAGATCTGGCTGGCGCTGGCGGCGGTGAGCTTGCCGCCCTCCGCAATGGTCTTGACGCCGCGGATGCCTTCGATGGTCGCGTCGAAGCGGATGCCTTCGTCGATGTTGTGGATGTCGCTGGAGCCGTCTTCGCGCGTGAACTTGAGCGGAACGATCTCGTCCTTGAACGCCCCGGCCTGCGTGGCGGCAATTGCCTTCTGGTGACTCTGGTAGGAATACTGGTCGAGCTCTTCCTTCGCGAGACCATACTTTTCCGCCATCATTTCAGCGCCGGTGAACTGGCTGAACTGGATGTTCGGATATTTCTGCTGGATGTTCGGGCTGTAATAATTGCCGAAGCCGTTCTTGGCGGCCAGCGTGGCCGGAAGTCCCATCGGCACGCGGGTCATGCCCTCGACGCCCGCGGCGATCACGATGTCCATCGAGCCGGCCATCACCGCCTGCGCCGCGAAGTGCAGCGCCTGCTGCGACGAACCGCACTGGCGATCCACCGAGGTGCCGGGCACGCTCTCCGGGAGCTTGGACGCCATCACCGCGTTGCGGGCGACGTTGTTCGACTGTTCGCCGGCCTGCATCACGCAGCCCATAATAACGTCTTCGATCTGGGCCGGATCGACGCCGGTACGGTCCACCAGCGAATCCAGCACCGAGGCTGCGAGATCGACTGGATGCCAGCCGGCAAGGCGGCCTCCCTTGCGTCCCCCTGCGGTGCGGGCGGTGGCGACGATATAGGCTTCAGCCATGGTGGTGCTCCCTGATGGATTGTTTTCGGTTGGGCGGGATTAAAGGCGCGGCGCGGGATTTAGTCAATCGGTCAATTAACTCTTGAGCGCGGCCCGATCATCGGGTTAGCTGGTGGTCCATCATGTCCCGAGACCGCGCATGTCACCGACCCTGACCGCCAAAAAGCCGCGCCGGCTGCCATCGAAGCAGGTTCCCGAAAAGGAAACCGCGCCGATGAATGCAACCGCTGCGAAGTTGCTGGTGGCCGCCGGCGATCTGATGATCGAGCGGAACTCGACCGAGGTGTCGCTGAGCGAGATCGCGCAGAAGTCCGGCGTGAACGCGGCGCTGGTGAAATATCATTTCGGCAACAAGGACGGTCTGCTGCTGGCGCTGCTGGCGCGCGATGCCGCCGCTGAAATGACCAATCTCGCCTTCGTGCTCGATCAGCCGATCTCTCCGACGGAGAAGATGCGGCGGCACATCGCCGGCATCATCAACGCTTATTATCGCGTGCCGTATCTGAGCCGGCTGATTCATCTGTTGCTGCATCAGGGCAGCGAGGCGACTTCAAAGGAAGTTCATCGCTTCTTTATCGATCCGCTGTTCGGCTTTGTGCGCAAGCTGCTCGACGATGGCGTGGCGGCAGGCGAATTCCGCAAGGTCGATCCGGCGCTGTTCTACATCAGCCTCAACGGCGCCTGTGACAACCTGTTCTACGGCCGCCAGATGAATGCCCGGTTTCTCGGGCCGACTGGCATCTCCGACGAAGTGCGGCGACAGTACATCAAGCATATGACGACGCTGTTCCTCGGTGGATTGCTGACCGACAGGGCTGCCATGTCGTTTGACACGGAGAAGTCGTCCGTCACCAAGGCGTGATAGAACGGTAGCAATTAAAATAATGAGCGACGCGTCCGGCCTCGAAACAAAAATGGGCGCGCCGATAAAAAAGAAGACGTTGAGTTTGGGAGAAGCGTATGACGGAGCGTTCGGCTGCAACAGGACCATTGCGCGGTGTGCGCGTCATCGAATTCGCAGGCATCGGGCCGGGTCCGTTCGCATCGATGCTGTTGTCCGACATGGGCGCGGACGTTGTGTCGATCGCGCGGCCCGGACAGGGCAAGCGCGATGTCCGCGATTTCGTCAATCGCGGCCGCCGTGTCATCGAACTGGATCTGAAGAATCCCGCTGACATTGCCAAGGCACTGGATCTGATCGGCGCAGCGGATGTGCTGATCGAAGGTTTCCGCCCGCAGGTAATGGAGCGGCTCGGTCTCGGGCCGGATGTCGTACTGAAGCGCAATCCGAAACTGGTCTATGGCCGCATGACCGGCTGGGGCCAGGAAGGCCCGCTGTCGCAGGCGGCCGGTCATGACATCAATTACATCGCCATCACCGGTGCACTCGATTCCTTCCGCGCCGCCAACGGTGAAACCGTCTCGCCGCTGAATCTCGTCGGCGATTACGGCGGCGGCGCGATGTATCTCGTGGTCGGTGTGCTCGCAGGGGTGATCGAAGCCCGTGCGTCGGGCAAGGGTCAGGTCGTCGATGCTGCGATGTGCGACGGCGTCTCCAGCATGCTGACCATGTTCCACAGCATGAAGGCGACCGGGCGCTGGACCGATCAGCCGCGCACCAATCTGCTCGATGGCGGCGCACCGTTCTATCGCACTTATGAATGCAAGGACGGCGGCTTCATGGCGATCGGCGCGCTGGAGCCGCAGTTCTATGCGGAGCTGCGCAAGCTCGCGGGGCTCAGCGAGGATTGTTACGACGCGCAGATGGACCGCAAGGGCTGGCCGCATCTGCACGAGAAGATGACGGCTTTGTTCAAAACCAAAACGCGCGACGAATGGGCCGCGATTCTCGAAGGCTCGGACGCCTGCGCGGCCGCTGTGCGCGGACTTTTCGATGCGCCGTCACATCCGCATCTCGCCGCGCGCCAGACTTTCGTCACTGTCGATGGCCATGTGCAGCCCGCGCCCGCGCCGCGGTTCTCGCGCACACCGTCAAACATTCAGGGATCGCCGGCGGTGCCGCCGGTCGATGCCGCCGAAATTCTTTCGCAGTGGTCGCAAAAGACCGCGGCGAAAGCATCCTGAAGTCATCACGACTTAACAATCCGTCACACGAGGAAAACGACTTATGCAGCTCAAGGATGTTTCAGTTCTCATCACCGGCGGCGGTTCGGGTCTGGGCGCGGCAACTGCGCGCGCGATGGCCGCGAAGGGCGCGAAGGTTGCCGTCATCGACATGAACAAGGACGGCGCGGAAGCCGTTGCCAAGGAGATCAAGGGTCTCGCGCTGGTCGGTGACGTTTCCGAAGAAGCGCCGGTCAAGGAGGCCATCGCGAAGGCCGAAGCCGCCCATGGCGTCATCCGCGTGCTGGTGAACTGCGCCGGCATCGGCGGCGCGGTAAAGACCGTCGGCAAGAACGGCGCCTATCCGCTCGATCACTTCTCGCGCATCATCAAGGTCAACCTGATCGGCTCGTTCAACTGCATTCGTCTCGTCGCCGAGCGCATGCAGACCGCCCCGCCGATCGGTGAGGAGCGCGGCGTGTGCATCAACACCGCCAGCGTCGCCGCCTTTGACGGCCAGATCGGCCAGGCGGCCTATTCCGCTTCGAAGGGCGGCATCGTCGGCCTGACCCTGCCGGTGGCGCGCGATCTCGCTTCGCTCAATATCCGTGTCATGACAATCGCGCCGGGCCTGTTCCTGACGCCGCTGCTGATGGGCCTGTCGGAAGAAGCACAGAAGAGCCTCGGCGCGCAGGTGCCGCATCCGGCGCGTCTCGGCGATCCGAGCGAATATGCTCAGTTAGCCGTCGCCATTGTCGAGAACCCGATGCTGAACGGCGAAACGATCCGCCTCGACGGCGCGATCCGCATGGCGCCGCGGTAGGGGCCACATCGTCATTGCGAGGAGCGTAAGCAACGAAGCAATCCATTTTTTGGTTGAAGCATTCTCTGGATCGCTTCGCTTCGCTCGCAATGACGGTTGATGGTTCAAGGCGTAATCGGCCGGCGAGGGGCGCATCACAAGAATGCCCCCGCCGTTTCTCTGAGGGAGAGGCTGCGATGAGCGCGAGTGTGACTTCAAGTCTGGCCGGGACAAGCGCGGACACCGTGCCGTCGAAGCCGCCATTCCGGAAGATCGACTGGTTGCCGCGCGACATCGCGGTGGAGCGCCGGGACGATGGCGTGATCGTTCTGAAGTCCCGGTTTCCGCTCGATCCCTATGAGCCGCACATTCCGGCCTCGGTCGCGAAGTGGGCTGCCGCGCGGCCCGATCACATCTGGCTGGCGCAGCGCCGCGGCCCCGAGCGGCAATGGCACAAGGTGTCCTACGGCGAGGCCAAGCGGACCATCGATGCGCTGACGCAGGCGCTGCTCGACATGAAGCTGCCTGCCGGGCGTCCGGTCGCGATCCTCAGCGGCAATTCCATCGAGCACGCACTGATGACGCAGGCTGCGATGCAGGCGCGGATTCCGGCGGCGCCGGTATCTCCTGCCTATTCCCTGATGAGCCAGGATCACGCCAAGCTGAAATACCTGTTCGGCCTTGTGAAGCCTGCGGTGGTGATGGTGCAGGATGGCGCGATGTTCGAGAAGGCGCTGGCCGCGCTCGATCTCGATGGCATCACGGTCATCCATGTCGATCGCGCGCCCGCGAACATCAAAAGCGTGGCCTACGCGGATCTTGCTGCAACACCTGTCACATCGGCAGTTGACGAATCCATCGCGCAGATCACGCCGGACACTGTCGGCAAGCTGCTGTTCACGTCGGGCTCTACCGGCATGCCCAAGGCCGTCATCAACACGCAGAAGATGATGTGCGCCAACGCCCGCATGATGATGCAGGTGCGGCCGCGTCCGGACGATGCGCCGGACGGTGTCTATCTCGACTGGATGCCGTGGAACCACACCATGGGCGGCAATGCGCTGTTCAATGTGGCGCTGACCGAAGGCGGCACGCTCTACATCGACGACGGCCGTCCGGTGCCGGGCCAGTTCGAGGAAACCCTGCGCAACCTGCGTGAGATTTCGCCGACCTATTACGCCAATGTTCCGGCGGGCTACGCGGCGCTGGCGGCGGTGATGGAAAAGGACGATGCGCTGTGCCGCTCGTTCTTCAGGAATCTCGGATTGCTCGCCTACGGCGGCGCGCGGCTCCCGGATGATCTCTACGATCGCTTCCAGACACTCGCGGTGCGCACCACCGGCGAGCGTTTTGTGTTCTACACCGGCTGGGGCTCGACCGAGACCGCGCCGACATCGACAGGCACCTATTGGGACACCGAGCGCGTCGGCCTGATCGGCCTGCCGTTTCCAGGTGTCGAATTGAAGATGGTGCCGTGTGGCGCGCAGTACGAATTGCGGCTGCGCGGGGTCAATGTCACGCCGGGATATTACGGCCAGCCTGAATTGACGCAAAAGGCTTTCGATGAGGAAGGCTTCTACTGCATCGGCGATGCCGGCGTGTTCGTCGATCCGGAAGATCCGTCGAAAGGTCTGATCTTCTCCGGCCGCGTGGTCGAGGATTTCAAGCTCACCACCGGCACGTTCGTGCTGGTCGGCTCGTTGCGCACCGATGCGATTGCCGCTGCATCGCCGGTTGTTCAGGATGCGCTGGTCGCGGGACAGGATCGCCCGTTCATCGGATTGCTGGCGTGGCCCAATCTCGATTCCTGCCGCCGGCTGATCGAGGACATGAATGCGTCGATGGATACGGTGGTGAATCATCCCAAGGTGCGCGCACATTTGCGCGCTGGATTGCTGGCGCATAACCAGGCGTGCAACAACACGAGCAGCCGCCGCATTGTGCGCGCGATGCTGATGGCCGAGCCGCCGTCCATCGATGGTAACGAACTCACCGACAAGGGTTACATCAACCAGCGCGCGGGGCTCGAGCGCCGCGCCGCGCTGGTCGAACAGCTTTATGAAGACCAGCCGGGACCGGACGTGATCATGCTGGATCGATAGTCGTCATTGCGAGCGAAGCGAAGCAATCCATTTTTTTGGAGATAACAAGATGGATTGCTTCGTCGCTTCGCTCCTCGCAATGACGAATGTGTTGACTGAACATGAATGAGAAAAGGCGAAACTCATGAACTTTGAATTCTCGGACGACCAGAAGCAATTGCGCGATCAGGCGCGGCGCTATCTCGCGGAACATTCGCCGCCGAAGGCGGTGCGTGCCGTGCTGGAAGGCAAGGCGCCCTATGACAAGGCGCTGTGGAAGGGCCTCGCGGAGATGGGTTTTCTCGGTGTCGCGATTCCGGAAGAATTCGGCGGCGCAGGCGCGGGACATCTTGAGTTGTGCGTGATCGCCGAGGAAATGGGCCGCGCGCTGGCGCCGGTGCCGTTCTCGTCCACGATCTATCTCGCCGCTGAAGCCATCATGCTCGCGGGCAGCGCCGAACAGAAGGCGAAGTGGTTGCCGAAGATCGCCTCGGGCGAAGCCATCGGCACGCTGGCGCTGTTCGAGGGCGTCGGCAATCCGTCGCACAAGGCGATCAAGGTCTCGGCCGCGCAGGGTGCGGTCTCGGGCACCAAGACGCCGGTGGCGGACGGCGCGATCGCGGATTTTGCGATCGTTGCCGCGCGCACCGGATCGACCGGCCGCGAGACCGACATCGGATTGTTCATCGTCGATCTGAACGGCGAGGGCGTGACGCGCAAGGCGCTCGCCAATCTCGATCAGGCGCATGGCCAGGCCGCGATCACGTTCGACCGCGCCAAGGCGGAGCCGCTTGGCGCGGCGAGCGAGGGCTGGAGCATCCTGACCCGCGTGCTGGATCGCGCAGCCGTGCTGATGGCGTTCGAGCAGGTTGGCGGCGCCGACCGCGCGCTGGAAATGGGCCGCGACTATGCGCTTGACCGGATCGCCTTCGGCCGCCAGATCGGATCGTTCCAGGCGGTGAAGCACATCCTCGCCGACATGTATGTCTCGGCGACGCTGGCGCGCTCCAATTGCTACTATGGCGCGTGGGCACTTTCGACCGACGCCGCGGAGTTACCGGAAGCGGCGGCAACCGCCCGCATCAGCGCCACGCAGGCGTTCCAGCATTGCTCGAAGAACAACATCCAGGTGCACGGCGGCATGGGCTTCACCTGGGAGTTCGACTGCCACCTGTATTACCGGCGCGCCAACGTGCTCGCGCTTTCGCTCGGAAGCCTGTCGTACTGGGAGAACCAGTTGATCGACCGCCTGCGCTTCCGCAACGCTTCTTAAGAAGGATCATTCCCATGAATTTCGATGACACCCCGCAGGAAGCCGCGTTCCGTGCCGAAGCCCGCGCCTGGATACAGGCCAACGCGCCGAAGGAACTGGAAGCCGAACTGTCGCAGCCGACCGTCGGCCGCATCAAGCTGAAGAACCGCGACATCCTGGAGGAATCCAAGAAGTGGCAGAAGAAGAAGGCCGTAGCCGGTTGGGCCTGCCTGCATTGGCCGAAGGAATACGGCGGACGCGGCGCGTCCCCGATCGAGCGCGTGATTTGGCAGCAGGAGGAGGGCTTCTATGGCAAGCTGGAGGGCGTGTTCCTGATCGGGCAGGGCATGTGCGGCCCGACGCTGATGGCGTTCGGCAGCGATGCCGACAAGCAGAAGTATCTGCCGCCGCTCGCCTCGGGCGAACATGTCTGGTGCCAGTTGTTCTCCGAGCCTTCCGCCGGCTCCGACGTCGCCGGTCTGCGCACCCGCGCAGAAAAGAAGGGCGACGACTGGATCATCAACGGCCAGAAGGTCTGGACCACCGGCGCGCATTTCTCCGACTACGGCATCGTCATCACGCGCACCGATCCGACCCAGCCCAAGCACAAGGGCCTGACCATGTTCTGGCTCGATATGAAATCGCCGGGCGTCGTGGTCAAGCCGATCAAGCAGGCCAACGGCCAGTCGGAGTTCAACGAGGTTTACTTCACCGACGTGAAGATCCCGGACTCGCAGCGGCTCGGCAAGGTCGGCGACGGCTGGAACGTGTCGCTGACCACGCTGATGAACGAGCGCATGTCGATCGGCGCGCGGCAGTCGACCGGCTTCCCCGAGCTGTTCGCGTTCTGCAACGAGCTGATGCTTGAGGACGGCCCTGCCATCGACGACAAGAATGTCCGCTCGAAGCTTGCGAACTGGGCGGTGAAGGCCAGCGGCCTCAAGTACACCAGCTATCGTTCGATCTCGGCGCTGTCGCGCGGCGAGCGTCCGGGCCCGGAAAATTCCATCGGCAAGCTCGTGGCCGGCACCATGCTGCAGGACATTGCGATGTTCGCGATGGACCTTCAGGGTGCATCCGGCGCACTGACCGATGCCGACAGCCCGTCCGTCGGCGGCCAGTTCCAGTCGATCCTGCTGCGTTCGCCGTCGGATCGCATAGCAGGTGGTACCGACGAAATCCTGCGCAACATCATTGCCGAACGGGTGCTAGGCTTGCCGGGCGACATCCGCGTCGACAAGGATGTTCCCTTCAACGCCATTCCGACCAAGGGACGCTGAGCGCCATGCTTGCACAACCCGACAGCCGCGACATCGAGGTCGTGGAGAAGCTGCTTGCCGAGCGGTATTCCTGCCGCGCGTTCAAGCCGGACCCTGTGCCGCGCACGACCATCGAGCGCGTGCTGGCGGCCGCGCAGAAAACAGCGTCATGGTGCAACAGCCAGCCGTGGCAGGTCGCGATCTTCTCCGGCGATGCCGTAAAGACATTCGGCGAGGCGATGTACAAGGCGGCGAGCGAACGCGCGCCGCCTGTCACCGATTTCGACTTCCCACGCGAGTACAGGGGCGTCTATCTGGAACGCCGCCGCGAAAGCGGCTTCCAGCTTTACAATGCACTCGGCATCGCCCGCGGCGACAAGGCCGCCTACAACAAGCAGATGCTGGAGAACTTCCGCTTCTTCGGCGCGCCGCACGTGGCCATTATCACCAGCGACGAAGCGCTCGGCACCTACGGCGCGATCGACTGCGGCGGCTATGTCGGAAATTTCATGCTCGCCGCTCAGGCTGCGGGTCTCGCGACGATTCCGCAGGCGGCGCTGGCCGGGCATGCCGAAGTGGTGCGCAAGCATCTCGGCGTCGGGGAAGATCGCCGCGTGGTGTGCGGTATTTCGTTCGGTTATGCCGACACGACGCATCCCGCCAACAGCTATCGCACCAGCCGTGCGAGCATTCCCGAGGCAGTGACGTTTATCGGCTAGATCGATCTGGATGTTAACCCGCTCATTCCCGCGCAAGCGGGAATCCAGCACTCCAAAAAAATGTAGGGTGGGTCCCCGCTTTCGCGGGGACGAGCGGAGAGCGGAGAGTTTATGGCGGACATGAGGGCAACCGATGACGCGGCGGCCACTGAGAAGGTCCGCCGTATGATTATGCGCTACGCCACAGCCTGGGCTGCCGGAGACGTGCCGACAATCCGCGACTGCTATCACGAGCAGTTCACGCTCCATTATGGCGGCAACAATCCGCTGTCCGGCGTGCATAAAGGCAAAGCCGCATGTCTCGCGGTGCTGGAAGAATTCCGCAAGCGCACCCGCCGCAAGCTGCTCAGCGTCGATCACATCATGGCCGGTCCGGAGCGCGGTGCCGTTTTGGCGCGCGAGCAGTTCAGCCATGACGAGAAAACCACGGACGTGCAGCGGCTGCTGGTGTATTCGATTCTCGACGACCGACTCCATGAATGCTGGGTCTACGATCAGGATCAGGCCTTGATCGATCAGCTCCTGGCCTGAGGACAACGCGATGACCGAACAGCCGCTTGCGAAGAAGACCGTTGAGGTGCTTGGCCGCCGCATGGCTTATCACGAGCGCGGCGAGGGCCCGCCGATCCTGTTCCTGCATGGCAATCCGACCTCGTCCTATCTCTGGCGTGAGGTCATTCCCGAGCTTGAAGGGCAGGGCCGCCTGATTGCGCCGGATCTGATCGGCATGGGCGACTCCGACAAGCTGCCCGATGTGAAGCCGGATACCTATCGCTTCACCACGCACCGCGATCATCTTTGGGCTTTCATCGACGCGGTGATCGGCGGAAGCGAAAAAATTCTGCTGGTGATTCACGACTGGGGCTCGGCGCTCGGCTTCGACTGGGCCAACCACCATCGCGATCGTGTGCGCGGCATCGCCTACATGGAAGGCATTGTGCGGCCCGTCGCCGGCTGGGACGAGTGGAGCGAGGCGGCGACGCCGGTGTTTCAGGGTTTCCGCTCCGACAAGGGCGAGCAGATGATCCTCGACCGCAACCTGTTCATCGAGCGGGTGTTGCCGGGCTCGGTGCTGCGCAAGTTGTCGGACGCCGAGATGGCGGTCTACCGCAAGCCGTTTCTCAATCGCGAGGACCGCTGGCCGACGCTGACCTGGCCGCGCCAGATTCCGATCGGCGGCGAGCCTGCCGATGTGGTCGCCATCGTCGATGCCTACGCCAAGTGGATGGCGCAGAACGATCTGCCGAAGCTGTTCGTCAACGCCGAACCGGGCGCGATCCTGATCGGCAAGGTGCGGGAGTTCTGCCGCGGCTGGAAGAACCAGACCGAGGTCACCGTTCCCGGCAGCCATTTCATCCAGGAAGATTCCGGCCCGGCCATCGGCCGCGCCATCGCTAGCTGGATCAAGGACAAGCGCGTCTAGACTTCGCCGTCACATATGCTGGTCGTATTGCGGCAGGTCGTCGGTGATGGCGAACCAAGGCCTTCGAGCCGACGAAGATGTATGCGGTGGGACGGATAGCAGGATCGTCTGTCAGCAGAAGCATTGTCCGGCAAGCCTGCGTCTGCTTGTGGTGTCCATCAGATCTGTCTCCTGTGCCCCGCCGAATCACCGGTTGATTCGCGGCGCGCGTGGTCCGGTTCCATCTCTCTAACATTCAATGAACGCGCGCACGAACACGAGGGCGTGGTTAACCTTGCGTTAGGAAATTGCATTGCATCTTCCCGGAATGAAGTGGCGCATGATTTTTCCGCCAAGCCGCCCATACTGGCGGGTCATGTAGCTGGGGAGATTTTCAATGTGGTCCAGCCGCGAAGCCTTTGAGAACGACGTCTGCCCGGTCGGCGACGAGATGCTCGGAAGCCTTTACCGAGCCAGTGAACACGGTCTTCCTCAACTTGTGGAATCGGTGTCGGCGGATGTCAGGGCGATGCTCGCTCTGTTCTGCTACCGGCGCGCCCATCTGCACGGCATGAGCCTTGCGATCGCGGCGACATGCTCGGAACGCGATCTGGTCGAGCAAGGCGGGATCGTCGGTTCGACCCTGTTCGCGATGTCGCGGGAAGCGCCTTCGGCGGGTCCGTCACCATCGTCCTATGGCAACCGGCGCAATATCACGCTCTCGACCAAGCCGCTGAGCACGTTCGCCCCGATCGCCGACGAGATCGACGACGAAAGCGATCTTGCGGCGATGCCGGCGTAAACGATTTTCGCCGGCTGCGTTTCCGCGCAGCCACGATCGCGATGGTCGTCCGCAAACCGGTTGCGGTCTGAATCGTTTCAGCTTTGATGCGGCCCGCGCATAAGTTTCAGCGCATCCTCGACATGCCGCCAGTCCCTGGCCTGCTCCAGCTTGCCTTCCGCCTCGCACTCGGTCGCCCGTTGTGCGGCCTCCGCAATGGCCCGAGGACCGTGCGCTTCCATCAGTTGGCGCGCATAGTCATGAATTTCCATTTCGCGCATCGCGTCCTGCTCCCGTTCTGAGAGGTGCTGACAGTATTGACGCCTGACGATGCGACTTGGTTCCCGGATCACTGATCGCCGGGTATGGAATCGGCGATTTCCGGCAGTCCGAACCGCCGGCGCGCCATGCCGCATTCGGGATCGCCCGGCATGCAGGTGCGGCAGACTTCGGGCCGCACATCATAGATCCCGCAGGCGGTCGCGGTTCCGACCTTGCCGGTCAGCGCCGAACACCGGTCACCGTCGCAGCGCATGCCCGACAGCCGGTCGTTGACGAACTTCTCGGGAATGAGATCGAGCGCGGCGTCGTCTTCCACTGTGAAGCGTGGCCAGTTGCTCGAATAGGAGCAGCAGGCTCCGCAGCTCTGGCAGGGATTGTCGGTTGCAGTCATGATGTCAGCGTTCGCGCATGTTGTTGTGGAGCGCAGAGGTCTTCATCCATTTCGTCCGCAAGGCGGCGCGGCGCTCCGGATATTTCTCGTCGAGAAACACGGCATCGGTCATGCGGTCGATCCGGAAGCTGCGAAAGTCCCTTCGCAATTCGCACCACGCCGCCAGCATTCGCACGGTTTCCAGATAGCCGACCGCAATCGGCCAGACCGTGCGTTTGCTCTCCCGGCCCTGCTCGTCGCGGTAATGCAGCAGGACTTTCTTGCTGGCGTAGATATGCGCCCGTAATTGCGTCATATCGATGCTGTCGGGCGTCGCGTCCCATTTCGGCGGCGTCCGGCTGGCGGGCTCGAGCGCCAGCGGTTGCAGCCGCTCGGGTATCGTCTCGACGATCTTGGCGATCAGGTCCAGCGCCGCCTTTGCCAGCACCGGGTCGGCCCGCCCGGCCACCCATTGCGCGCCGAGAACTGCTGCCTCGATCTCGTCGGGCGTCAGCATCAGCGGCGGCATGTCGAAGCCTTTTTCCAGCACATAGCCGGTGCCGGCCTCGCCGCGGATCGGCACGCGCTGGCCAATGAGCGTGGCGATATCGCGGTAGATCGTGCGTTTCGAGGTTTCCGGCTCCTTCGCAATCGCCTCGGCGGTCAGCGGCTTGCGGGTGCGCCGGAGCACCTGGATGATCTGGAACAGCCGGTCGGCGCGCCTCATTTAGGGTCTCTTATGGGTCTCTCGGGTCGCTTGCTGCTGACAGTATGGTGGCAGCAGGGGGTATCTACAAACGGGCATCTTTTCAACGCGCAAGGATGCTCCCCATGATCACCCTCTATGGCATCGGCCCCGGTTTCGGCCTCCCGGAAATCAGCCCCTACGTCACCAAGACCGAGGTCCAGCTCAAGATGGCCGGCCTGAAATACGTCAAGCAACAGGCGATGCCGGACACCTCGCCCAAGGGGCAACTGCCCTATATCGATGACGCCGACCAGCGGATTGCCGATTCCACCTTCATCCGCCTGCATCTGGAAGCGAAACACGCTTTTGATTTCGACGCGGCGCTCGACGAGCGCCAGCGCGCCGAAGCCTGGGCGATCGAGCGGATGATCGAGAATCATTTCAACTGGGCCGCGGGCTACACGCGCTGGATGATCCCCGACAATTTCGCCAAGGGACCGGCGCATTTCTTCGACGGCGCGCCTGAGCACCTCCGCGACGCGATCCGCGAGGACGTGCTCGGCCGGGTTGCGGAGAACATGCGGATCGCGGGTCTCGCGCGCCATACGCCTGACGAGATTACCGAGCTCGGCGCCCGCACGCTCTCCGCGCTGTCGATGCTGCTCGGATGGAAGCCTTATCTGATGGGCGACAAGCCATGCGGTGTGGACGCCACGGCCTTTGCATCACTGGCCGGCCTGATGACGCCGTTCTTCGATTCGCCGCTGCGCCAGCGCGCGCTGGAGTTCTCCAATCTGGTCGCCTACGTGGACCGGATGATGGCGCGCTTCTATCCCGAGCATCCCTGGCAGCGGTTGCTGATGGCGGCGTAACTCCAATCGTCATTGCGAGGAGTGAAGCGACGAAGCAATCCATACTTTTTTGAAGAGTGGATTGCTTCGCTTCGCTCGCAATGACGAGCTTTAACTCGCCGATTTCTGCTTCAACCGCGCTACTTCCGCCTCAAGCTCCGCAATCCGCGCGTCGCGCTCGGCAATCGCTGCCGCGACGTCGGCGGCGTCGAACTTCATCGGAATGTGCTGCGGGCAGTTGCTGTCCCATGCGGTGATCTTGAACAGGATCGCCTGCTCGGGCTTCGCCTTGTAATCCTTCGGCATCAGTGTGGCGATCAGCGCCGGATCGTCCTCGACCACCCGCGCCTCGCCCCAGATCTTGATCCGGCGGCGATTGACGTAATCGATCAGGAAAATATAGGCCTTCGGGTTCTCGCTGAGATTGCCCTGCGTGATGTACTGCCGGTTGCCGCGAAAATCCGCGAAGGCCAGCGTGGTCTTGTCGAGAATCCTGATGAAGCCCGCCGGGCCGCCGCGATGCTGGATATACGGCTGACCCTCGGCATTCGCGGTCGCCAGGAAAAAGCTCGTCTGCTCGCCGATGAAGGCGGCCAGCGCTTCATCGATCTCGGTGCGAAAGCCGCCGCCGTCTTCCATATGCGCGTAGCCGCCGCGCGATCCCTTGCGGGCCTGAATGGCCTTCACGGCCGGCGTAAAGGCAACGTCGCTCGAATAGGACTGGGTGGTTGTCATTGCGGACCTCTTATGACCTGCCGGAAACATAGCCTAAATCTAATGGTCCCCCGCCTTGCGATAATCATCAGCGTTGACACTTTATCATTGCACGCTATGAAATAATGCCATGGACAGGATCGACGCCATGCGCGCCTTTGTTTCGGTGGCAGACCTTGAGGGGTTTGCTCCCGCTGCGCGCAAGCTTGGCCTGTCGGCGTCTGCGGTGACGCGCCTGATCGCGAGTCTGGAAAACCATCTCGGTGCGCGGCTGCTCCAGCGCACCACGCGCTCGGTGACGCTCACCGATGTCGGTGCGCGTTATCTGGAGCGGGCACGGCGGATTCTCGGCGATCTTGAGGAGGCCGAAAGTTCAGTCCAGGCCGAACGCAGCAAGCCATCGGGCCGGCTGATTGTCTCAGCGCCGCTGATGTTCGGACGGTTGCATGTCGGCCCGGTGATGTCGGCTTTTCTGAAACAGTATCCTGATGTCAGCGCCGAACTGCGGCTGTCGGACCGGACGGTAAGTCTCGTGGATGAAGGGATCGACCTTGCCGTGCGCATCGGCCATCTGGCGGATTCCAGTGTGATCGCGCGTGCGGTGGGTGACATGCGGCGGGTTGTGGTGGCATCGCCGCGCTATCTCAAGACGCACGGTACGCCGCAGAAACTGTCTGACCTCGCCGATCATGAGGTGATCCAGTTCTCGGGCAGCAGCGCGCTGGTGGAGTGGCGCTTTGTCGAAGACGGGCGCGAAATCCGCGTGCCCAATACGTCGCGCTTTGCAACCAACAGCACCGATGCCGCCGTGCTCCATGCCGAGCAGGGCGGAGGCCTCATCAGTGTCCTGGCCTATCAGGTGGCGGAATCGCTCAAGGCAGGACGGCTCAAGATCGTGCTGGCGAAATACGAACTGCCCCCGATGCCGATCCATCTGGTGTATCCGACCTCGCGGCTGCTGTCCGCGAAGGTCCGCGCGTTCATCGATCTCGTGGTCGCGCAGAGCGACTGGCGGTTCGGGACGAAGTAGCGGCGAAGAGCCGTGTCATGGCTCGCAATGACGGTCGCTATTTTTTCCGGGCAATCTTGAAGGTTGCGTTGGCGCGCGCGCAAGGTTCACCGTCGGCGGTGACCAGGCATTGCGCGAAGCAGATCGACCCGCCGATCTTCATAAAGTTGGTGTCGATCTCAAGCCACTGTCCGATATTCGCCGAACCGAGATAATCGACCGAGAGGTTGATGGTGACCAGCCCGAGAAGATTGCCAGCCTTGTGGCTGCAGCTCAGTCCCATCGCATTGTCGGCAAGCGCCGCGATCAGCCCGCCATGGATCAGCCCGCGTGAATTGGTGTGTGCCTCGGCGAGGCGAAGCCCGAGAATGTAGGCATCTAATGTGGCCTTGAAATAGATCGGCTCCCAGGGCTCGGTGAGCGGACTGCGCCGTGGATGGCGCGCGAAGCCTGCTGGAACGGCGGCATCTGATGTTTCTGGCGTTGTCATCTCAGCTCTTTCGAATGAGTGCCATGTGGTTCGCTCGCATCATAAAGCCGGCGTCGCGCGCGATCATTCGAAATCAAGTTTGAAACACGGTATCGCTGCATGTTTGAAACAACGGCGGCGTTACTTCACCTCTCCCCGTTTACGGGGAGAGGTCGGATCTTGCGATCCGGGTGAGGGGCGGTTTCCTTTCGTTGAGGCGTGCCCCTCACCCCAACCCTCTCCCCGCAAGAGCGGGGCGAGGGGGCTGATTGTGTTTGCCTCGAGGTTTAGTACGGCAAGCCGACATAGTTTTCCGAAAGCGACATCTTCGCGGCGTCGGATTCGATCAGGTAATTCAGCTCCGCGATCTGGATGCGCGAGCTGAATTCATCGGTGCCGGGGAATCGATGCAGCATCGATGTCATCCACCAGGAGAAGCGCTCGGCCTTCCATACCCGGCTCAGCGCGCGCCGCGAATAATCGTCGATACCCGCCGAGGATTTGTCAGCGTAAAACTCGCGCAAGGCGATGGAGAGATAGTGCACGTCGCTGGCGGCGAGGTTCAGTCCCTTGGCGCCGGTTGGCGGCACGATATGCGCGGCGTCGCCGGCCAGGAACAGCCGGCCGAACCGCATCGGCTCGGCGACGAAGCTCCTCAGAGGCGCGATGCTCTTTTCGATCGACGGTCCGGTGACCAGGTGATCGACCGCTTCCTGATCCAGCCGCCGCTTCAGCTCCTCCCAGAACTTGTCGTCCGGCCAGTTGTCGACATGGTCGTCGAGCTTGCATTGCAGATAGTAGCGGCTGCGATGCGCCGAGCGCATCGAGCACAGCGCGAAGCCGCGCTCGTGATTGTTGTAGATCAGTTCGGGCGAGACCGGCGGCGTTTCCGACAGCAGTCCGAGCCAGCCGAACGGATACACCCGTTCGAACAGCTTCAGCGCGTCCGGCCTGACGCTCTGGCGGCTGACGCCGTGGAAACCATCGCAGCCTGCGATGAAATCGCACGCGATCTCGTGGGTGGTGCCGTCCTTGACGTAACGCACCCACGGCTGGCCGCTCGCGAAGTCATGCAGGCTCACATCGCCGGCGTCATAGACGGTGGTGAGCCCGGCCTTGATCCGCGCATCCATCAGGTCGCGGGTGACTTCGGTTTGTCCGTAGACGGTTACCGTCTTGCCGGTGGCCTGCGTCATATCGATGCGGTGGCGCGCGCCGTTGAACGCCAGTTCGATGCCGTGATGGATCAGGCCATCATGGTGCAGCCGCTCTGCGACACCGACCTCTTCCAGCAGGCCGACGGTGCCCTGTTCGAGCACGCCGGCCCGGATTCGCCCGAGGATGTAGTCGCGATCCTTGCGCTCGAAGATGACATTGTCGATGCCGTAGCGGTGCAGCAACTGTCCGAGCAGCAAACCCGCCGGGCCTCCGCCGATGATGGCCACCTGTGTCCGCAATCTGTGTCTCTCCTGGCCGCGCGAATATGGTTTTGCGCATCGCTAAAATTGATTATACCAGATAACAATATCCGAAAAGGCCGTTCGAGGGCTGGCGCATCATACCAATGTACATGCGGAAAGCATTGCAAATGGCCGCTAACTTCTATCTGAATGGCGGCAATCGAAACCGGATGGTGCACCGCAAATAGTTTCGTCGTCCGGTCAATCGTTAACGACTGTCAGAAACGTCAAAAGAGACTTTCAAGGGAGGATCACATGAAGACTTTCACATGGACCGCCGCGGTTCTTGCCGCCGCGATGGCTTTGCCGGGCGCCGTGCTCGCGCAGGACATCACCATCGGCATCAGCATCAGCACCACCGGTCCTGCGGCTGCGCTCGGCATTCCTGAAAAGAACGCGCTCGAATTCGTGCCGACCGAAATCGGTGGCGCCAAGATCAAGACCATCCTGCTGGACGACGCCGGCGATCCGACCGCGGCGACCACCAACGCGCGCCGGTTTGTGACCGAATCCAACGCCGACATCATGATCGGTTCGTCGACCACGCCGCCGTCGATCGCGATTTCGACGGTCGCCAACGAAGTCGGCGTGCCGCAGCTCAGCCTCGCGCCGCTGCCAATCACGCCGGCCCGCGAGAAGTGGACCGCCGTGATGCCGCAGCCGGTTCCCATCATGGGCAAGGTGCTCTACGAGCACATGAAGAAGAACAACATCAAGACCGTCGGCTATATCGGCTTCTCGGATTCCTACGGCGATCTCTGGCTGAACGATCTCAAGACCCAGACCGGCGCCATGGGCGGCATCACTATTGTCGCTGAAGAGCGCTATGCGCGCCCCGATACCTCGGTGGCGGGCCAGGTGCTGAAGCTGGTTGCGGCCAATCCCGATGCGATCCTGATCGGCGCATCGGGCACCGGCGCGGCGCTGCCGCAGTCGGCGCTGCGCGAGCGCGGCTATAAGGGCCTGATCTATCAGACTCACGGCGCGGCGGCGATGGACTTCATCCGCATTGCCGGTCCGTCGGCGGAAGGCGTCATCATGGCCGCCGGTCCGGTGATGGCTCCGGAAGGCCAGGACGACGGCGCACTGACCAAGAAGCCGGGCATGGCGCTGAATACTGCCTATGAAGCCAAGTACGGCGCCAACACCCGCAGCCAGTTCGCCGGCCATATGTACGATGCTTTTGAAGTGCTCAAGCGCGTCGTGCCGGTTGCCCTTAAAAAGGCGAAGCCCGGCACGCCGGAATTCCGCGAGGCGATCCGTCAGGCGTTGCTGTCGGAGAAGGAAATCGCCGCCAGCCAGGGCGTCTACAACTTCACCGAAAAGGATCGTTTCGGCACCGACGATCGTTCGCGCATTATCCTGACCGTTAAGAACGGCAAGTATGAAGTCGTGAAGTAGTTTTCACCTCTCCCCGTTCTAACGGGGAGAGGTCGCGAGCAAAGCGAGCGGGTGAGGGGCTAATCAATCATCCGGGACTTGCCCCTCACCCCGACCTTCTCCCCGTAAACGGGAAGAGAGAGATGGCCCGGCCATCCCAGTCGTCGACTGTGTAAACGTCTGCCATGCCAGCATGTTATTTGATACCTGTTCAGCCGAGACCCATCACGGCCAGTCCATCGGACCTGCCGCGAATGTCACGGACTCCGAGATCGTGCAGCGGAGCCGGGAGAGGGGACTTGAACTGCTCGATCGCTGCGCGCGAGGCGACAAAGCCGCCGTCCACATTGCGGCTGAGCTCTTCCAGCCGGGCGGCGGTATTCATCACGTCGCCGTTGAACACAATGGCGCGCTTGATATCTCCGATTTCGCCGACAATGACCGGACCGAAATGCAGGCTGCCGCGGATTCTCGGCGCGACGCCGAATTCTTTCTCAAAACGGCTTTGAAGTTTTTGCAAGGTGTTGCGCATGGCCAGAAAGCAGCGCAGCGGCCGGCAATCGATCGCGCCCGAGGCTTCTGACCAGGTCACGATGATCTCGTCGCCGACATAGTTCAGCACCTCGCCCCGGCTATCGATGATCGGTCCGGTCAGGCTCCGGAACGTCTTGTCCAGAAAACTATGGATTGCGAGGCCGCCGAGACGTTCGGCGAGAGCCGTCGAGCCTGCAATGTCGACGAACAGGACGAACCGGCTTTCCTCGACCGGTGTGTGGTATCGTCCGGTGACCAGATGGAGGAAGGCGCGCGGCCCGATGATGTTGCTGATCGCGAACAGCAGGTTCAGCGCGATTGCAAATACGGCCGAGAAGATAATGGGCGTCCAGACATTCTGATTGGGATCCGGCGTCAGGCCGGCGATCAGAACGCCGAGATCGAAATACTGTACCGGAATGATCACGGCGGCATAGAACGCGCTGCGGATTGCAAGGTTTGCAGTGAGCGGCAGGCTTCCCAGCCAGTCGCGCAGTGGCCCCGACGAGGCGAGAAGCTCGAATGTGCCGATCGCGCCGCTGATCAGAACACCGTAAATGATGCCGATGGCAAGTTGTGACGGCGAAAAGCCGACGCGGGCGACAACAAAGATGATTCCGCCAAGCGCGCCGGTTGACAGAATTGCCGCCAGAAAACGCAGCTTGCGCTGTGACCGCGCGTCCATGACCGAAGTGCCCCCGCACCAGGATGTTGCGGACGGTAGTATCGACCAGAACGGAGAAGATTGTTAGCTGGTTTTAGCGCGCACCACAGGCACGGTGGCGTCTTCGCGAAGGTCCGGCATCGGCATCAAGCGATAATGGACTCCCTCTCCCCGTCGGGGAGAGGGTTGGGGTGAGGAGGTACCAAATCCTCAATCGAAAATTCGAACCCCCTCACCCGCTCGCTTTGCTCGCGACCTCTCCCCCGTGGGGAGAGGTGAGAACAGCTCGTTCCCGCGCTACAGCCTGCTCTCTTCGCCGTGCTGGAAGCCGAGATAGCTCGCCACCACGCGCTCATCGCCGCTGATCTCCTTCGCCGAGCCGCTCATGATGAATTCGCCAAGCTCCATCACATAGGCGCGGTCGGCGATCTCAAGCGCGGCGCGGGCGTTCTGTTCGACCAGCAGCACCGAGACGCCGGCCTGCCGCAGTTCGCCGATGGTGCGGAAAATATCAGCAACGATCAGCGGCGCGAGGCCAAGCGAGGGCTCGTCCAGCATCAGCAGTCGCGGCTGGCTCATCAGGGCGCGGCCCATCGCCAGCATCTGCTGCTCGCCGCCGGAGAGCGTGCCCGCAAGCTGGGTGCGGCGCTCCTTCAGGCGCGGGAACAGCGCAAAGACGCGCTCCTTTTCGCTGGCGGCCTTTGCGCGCGGCACACGGAAGCCTCCGAGTTGCAGGTTCTCCTCGACCGTCATGGTGCCGAACAATTCGCGATGCTCGGGCACGATGCAAAGTCCTGCCGCGACCCGGTCTTCGATGTCGAGACGCGAGATCTGCTGGCCGGAGAAAACCACGCTACCGGAGAGCGGCAGAATTCCCATGATGGCGTTGAGCAGCGTGGTCTTGCCCGCGCCGTTGGCGCCGACAATGGTCACGATCTCGTCGGCGTTGACGTCGAGCGAGACGCCGCGCACGGCTTCGACCTTGCCGTAGGCGATGTGCGCATTCTCGACGGACAGCAGCCTGGTCATGATGCCGTCCCCAGATAGGCCTTGATCACATCGGGGTTGGCGCGAATGGCCATTGGCGTGCCCTCGGCGATCTTGGTGCCGAATTCCAGCACGACGATGCGGTCCGCGATATCCATCACGAAGCCCATGTCGTGCTCGACCAGGAGGACCGACATGCCCTCGGCGCGCAACTGGCGCAGCAGCGCCGACAGCTTCTGTTTCTCCATGTGGCGCAAACCGGCGGCCGGCTCGTCCAGCAGCAGCAGGATCGGATCGACGCACAGCGCGCGGGCGATTTCCACGATGCGCTGCTGGCCGAGCGAAAGGCTGCCCGCAAGCTGATGCATCTGGTCGGCGAGGCCGACCCGCGCGATCTGCTTTGCCGCTTCGGCGAGCAGCGCGGCTTCATCCCTGCGGTCGAGCCGCAGCATGCTGGCGATCGCACCGGCATGGCCACGTAGATGAGTGCCGATGGCGACGTTTTCCAGCACGGTCATGTCCGGCACCAGCTTGACGTGCTGGAAGGTGCGGGCGACGCCGAGCCTGGCGATATCCTGCGGCGGCGCGTTATCAACGTTGTGGCCGAGAATGGAGATCGTTCCGCCCGAGGAGCGCAGCACGCCGGTGATGAGATTGAAGGTGGTGCTCTTGCCTGCGCCGTTGGGGCCGATCAGCGCCACGATCTCGCGGGCCTGAACGTCGAACGACACGTCGTTGACGGCGATCACGCCGCCGAACTGCTTGCGCGCGGCCTGAATGTCCAGCAGCGTTTCGGACGTCGGAACCGCCTTGCTGCGCGGCGGCAGCCTGGCTGCGTCCTTCGGTACCGGCAGTTTTGCGGTGTCCAGTTTCAGAAGTGCGGCGAGGCGCGGCCACATGCCGCCGGGCGCGACCTGCAACAGCGCCACCAGCAGAATGCCGAAAATCACGGTTTCGAGTTGCGCCGAGCCGTGAAACACCACGGGCAGGAAGCTTTGCAGGAATTCCTTGAGCACGACCACAATGCCTGCGCCGAGCACTGCGCCCCAGACGTAACCCGCGCCGCCGACCACCGCGATGAACAGATACTCGATGCCGGCGTTCAGTCCGAACGGCGTCGGATTCACCGCGCGCTGGAAATGCGCATAGAGCCAGCCGGACAGACCGGCGAGCACGGCGGCATAGATGAAGACCAGCAGTTTGGCACGCGCGGTCTGCACCCCGAAGGCTTCCGCCGCGATATGGCCGCGGCGCAGCGCGCGGATGGCGCGGCCGGTCCGCGAGTCGAGCAGATTCACCGTCAGCAGCGCGCACACGATCACCGCGAACCAGATCGCGAAATAGATCCTGCCGGGATCGGTCAGTTGCAATCCGCCGATGGCCAGCGGCGGAATGCCCGAAATGCCGTCGTTGCGTCCGACCAGCTCAAGCTTGCTGAACAGATAAAAAAGACTGATGCCCCAGGCGATGGTGCCGAGCGGCAGGTAGTGGCCGGACAGGCGCACTGTAATGAGGCCGAGAATGACGGCCGCGACGCCGCTGACCATCAGCGACAGCGGCAATGTCAGCCACGGCGACAGTCCGTAAGATGTGGTGAGGATCGCGGTGGTGTAAGCGCCGAAGCCGCAGAACGCGGCCTGGCCGAACGAGGTGAGCCCACCGACGCCGGTCAGCAGCACAAGGCCCATCGCGACCAGCGCCGCCAGCCCGATATTGTCGAGCAGCACGATCCAGAACGGCGGCATGCCCGGAATGAACGGGATGACCGCCATCACCAGCGCGAACACGATCATGCCCCAACGCTGTGTCATCGCTTAATCCCCTTCCTCTTCGACCTCTGGCGTCGCCAGCGAGCGAAGGATCAGGACCGGAAGCAGCAACGTGAAGACGATGACCTCCTTGAAGTTGCTGGCATAGAACGACGAGAACGCCTCGACGATGCCGACCACCAGCGCGGCGGTGGCGGTGAGGGGATAGCTGACAAGTCCGCCGATAATGGCGGCGACAAAGCCTTTCAGGCCGATCAGGAATCCGGTGTCGTAATAGATCGTCGTAATGGGCACGATCAGGATGCCGGAGATGGTGCCTATCACGGCGGCGAGCAGGAACGCGACCTGTCCAGACAGCGTGGTGCGGATGCCGACGATGCGGGCGCCGAGGCGATTGACCGCAGTGGCGCGCAGCGCCTTGCCGTAAAGCGTATAGCCGAACAGCAGCCACAGCCCGACGATCAGGAGGATGGTGATGGCGTAGATGGCGATGCTCTGGCCGGTGAACCGCAGCGGGCCGATGGTGAAGGCGGCGGTGGCAATCGCCGGCGCGCGGAGGCCTTCAGGGCCGAAGAACACCAGCCCCAGCCCCTGCAAGGCGAGGTGCACGCCGACCGATGCGATCAGCAGCACCAGAACGGACGCATGGGCGATCGGCTGATAGGCGATGCGGTAGAGATAAAGCCCGATCGGCGCGACGATCACGATCGACAGCAGGAAGTTGACGATCACATTGTTCTGCCGGCCCGCGAGCAGCGTGGCCAGTCCCCAGATTGCGAGCGGCAGCAGGATGTTCAGCGCCAGCGAGTGAACGAACCTGCGTCCGTTCATCGTGCTGCGCCCGGCGATCATGTCGAATGCGAACGCAACCACGCCCATGCCCAGTGCGAGCAGGGTCGTGCCGGGCACCTTGCCCGTGGCCAGCACGGCAAAGGTCAGCGCGCCGAAGGTGACGAATTCGCCTTGCGGGATCAGGATGACGCGGGTGACGGCGAACACCAGAACGAGCGCGAGCCCGAGCAGCGCGTAGATCGCGCCGCTGGTTATTCCGTCCTGCAACAGGAACAGAAGGATCGTACTATCCAAGGCGTCCCCTCAAGCGTCGTGTGCAGACGGGTTGAATTGCCCGGCGCACCGAAAGCGGCGGTTGAATTCCGCCATCGCTATTTGATATGTTTTATAACGATTATCGAGTATAATCACAAGACTTGGCCGCCTTTGAACATCGAGGCGCCCTTATAGCAAGAGCAGACCGACGACAGGAAGCGCACGATGGCTGTTTCCAGGACCGCGAGCACCGCTGCCGCCAAAGCCAAAAAGCGCCCGGCCGCGGCGCGCACGCGGACGGTATCTCCTGTCGCCCCGATCCGGATAGGGGATCTGTCGGATTTCCTCGGCTATTCGCTCAAGCGCGCACAACTTCGGATTTTCGACGACTTCATCGGCTGCGTCGCGGCGCTGCAACTGACACCGGCGCAATTTTCCGTCCTGATGCTGGTGGACACGAATCCCGGACGAAACCAGACCGAGATCGCCTCGACGCTCGGCATTCTGCGGCCGAATTTCGTCGCCATGCTGGATGAACTGGAAAGCCGGGATCTCTGTGTCCGCGTCCGCTCCAGCAATGACCGCCGCTCGCACATTCTAAAACTGACGGACAAGGGCCGGGCGGTTCTGTCCCGCGCCAGGAAACTGATCGAGACCCGGCACGAGGCGCGGCTCAAGGACTTGCTGGGAGAGGACAACCGCGCCTTGCTGCTGACGATGCTCGGCAAGATCGCACAGGAGTTTTAGGTCGTCATTTCGGGGCGCGAGCTTTTTGCGAGCGAGCCCGGAATCTACCGACGACCGTTCGACGAACCTATCTGGATTCCGGATCAGCCCGCTGCGCGGTCTGTCCGGAATGACGCCGGTGGCTTACGGATCCACCAGAATGATGCGGATGTCGTTGACGTTGGTCAGCGTCGGCCCGGTCATGAGAAGATCGCCGGTGGCCTCAAAGAACGCTGTCGCATCGTTATTGGCGAGATAGGCCTTAGGATCGAGCTTGAGCTCGCGCATCTTTGCAAAGGTGCGCTGATCGAGGATCGCACCGGCCGGATCGGTCGGATGTCCGGCGCCGCCGTCCGCGCCGTCGGTGTCGCCGGCCAGCACGCAAATGCCCGCCGTATCGGCGAACAGGCTTGCAAGTGCGAGCACGTATTCCTGGTTAGGTCCGCCGCATCCGTTGCCGCGCACGGTGACCGTGAGTTCGCCGCCGGACAGCACCGCGAGCTTCCTGCCCTCTGCGTGCGCCTTCAGCGCGATTTGCGCATGGGCGGCGGCGACATCGCGCGCTTCGCCTTCAAGATCGGCGCCGAGTGCAACGACCTCATAACCGGCGTTTTGCGCAACAGCCACCGCGGCATCCAGCGATTCCTGCGGCCGCGCGATGATTTTGAAGTCCGCGCGCGCGAACGCGGCGTTGCCGGGCTTGCAGCTTTCGTTGCGCGGATCGTTCAGCGCCGCGGCCACGGCGTCGTCCGTCTTGATTTGATAACGGGCGACGATCTCGCGCGCGTCGGCCAGCGTGGTGGTGTCCGGCACCGTCGGTCCCGATGCAATGGTTGCGGGATCGTCGAACGGTACATCCGAGATCGCTAGGGTCAGAACCTGCGCGGGCGCGGCGGCGCGGGCGAGCCGGCCGCCCTTGATGCGCGACAGATGTTTCCGGACAGTGTTCATTTCGCCGATCGGCGCGCCGGATCGGAGCAGGCTCTTGTTCATCGCCTGTTTCTGGGCGAACGAAATTCCTTCCGCCGGTGCGACCCAGTTCGCCGAACCGCCGCCGGACAACAGCACCAGAACGAGATCGTCTTCGCCCGCCGCTTCGGCCAGTTCGAGCGTTCGCGCCGCGGCCTTCATGCCTGCTTCATCGGGAACCGGATGTCCCGCCTCGACAACCTCGATGCGTTTGGTGGGCATGCCGTATCCATGGCGCGTGGTGGCAAGCCCCGACAGCCGCGCCGGATCGATATGACCGCCGTCGAGATAGTGCCGTTCCGCAGCATGCGCCAACGCACCGGCGGCCTTGCCCGCGGCCAGACAGAGAATTCGCCCGCGCGGCGGCGGCGGCAGGTGCCCGGCAAGTATCCGGTCGGGATGGGCTGCGGCGACAGCCGCGTCGAAAATGGCACGCAGCAAAGGGCGTTTGTCGGTCATCAGGTCATCGCTTGGCGCTACACGGACTCAAAGACATGACATGATCGGCCGGACGTTAAAAGGCCCTCCGCAAGGTTATTGCGGAGGGCGGAAATGTTTTCAGAAGTGCCTGTCCGGAGCGGGGAAGTCGGATTTCCGGGCTGGAAATCCGGCTCCTTTCCGGCTGATTGTCAGCCGCTGATCTCGCCGCTGATGATCGGGCCGAACAGTTCCCAGCGCTCGCCCTTGAACTTCATCATCTGCAACTGCTCGATCGGAGCAAAGTCAGTCGGGCTGGTGTTGATCTTGATGCCCGGCAGCCCCATTTCCTGTTGAAGATCCTTGATGCTGGCGGCCTGCTTCATGACGTTCTCGCGGGTGAGATTGTCGCCGCACATCTTCAATACATGCACCAAGGTCTGCGCGGAGCTGTAACCGTACGCGACCGACGAGTCGGCGCGATTGGCTTCGGGGAAGTACTTCGCAAGGAACGCATCGAAGTTCTTCACGCCCGGATCGTCTTTCCACTGCGGATCGGTCGGGTCCTTACCGTAGGTGGCCGAGATCACACCCTGCGCATTTTCAAAACCGGCAGGCTTGATCACCGAGCCGGTGGAGGAGGCGACGTTGTTCAGGATGAACAGCGGCTTCCATCCGAGTTCAGCGACCTTCTTGATCGACTGCGCGCCGAATTTCGGCGTGGTGATGCTGACGAACACATCTGCGCCCTTCGATTTCAGCGCGACGATCTGCGAGTCCACCGTTGGCACCGATGTCTCGTAAGGCTCTTCAGCCACGATCATCGACGCGCCCTTGGCGCCGAGACCATCCTTCAGGCCCTTCAGCACGTCTTTGCCGAAGTCGTCGTTCTGATAGAGAATGCCGATCTTGCCGTCCGGCTTTTCCTTCATCAGGTATTTCGCGTAGATGATGCCCTCGCTCTGGTAGTTGGGCTGCCAGCCCATGGTCCAGGGAAAGTTCTTCGGATCGTTCCACTTGGTCGCGCCGGTGGCGACGAACAGTTGCGGCACCTTTTTTGAGTTCATGTATTTCTGGATCGCCGAATTCGACGGCGTGCCGAGCGAGTTGAAGATCAGCAGGACTTCATCGCTCTCGACCAGCTTGCGGGCCTGCTCCACCGCCTTGGGCGGGCTATAGCCGTCGTCATAGGAGATGAAATTGATCTTGCGGCCGTTGATGCCGCCTTCGGCGTTGATCTTGTTGAAGTAGGCGGCCTGGGTCTTGCCGATGATGCCGTAGGCGGAAGCCGGCCCGCTGTAGGGCATGATGCTGCCGATCTTGATCTCGGTGTCGGTTGCGCCGGGGTCGTATTTTTTCTGGGCCAGTGCGCCGCTGCTCATCGCTGCGACAAAAGCGAAGGTCGCAGCAGCAGTGGCAAGTCGAGACGTCGTCATGGACATTATTTGCTCCCTGATTTTGTTCGTGTCCTCGGTCGTTTTTTTGAAAGCTCTTTTGGCTTTCGAGAGCTCTTGGCGGCTCGCTGTCATTCAATACCGTTTCGCCGGTTCGTTCAACGAAAAGCCCCCTGCGATAGCGTCGCAGAGGGCTTAATGTTTCATCAGGCGGAATATGAGGCAGAGCATTAACGACCAAGATCTGCCTTTTGCAGTGCGAAGGTCCTAGCCGCCGACCTCACCGCTCATCACATCGCCGAACAGCACCCATCGATCTCCCTCGAACTTCTGCAGTTGCAGTTGGCTGATCGGTGCGAAGTTGGTCGCGCTGGTATTGATCTTGATGCCCGGCAACAAGCCGTCGATTTGCAGATTCTTGATGCTCGCCGCCTGCTTCATGACGTTTTCGCGGGTGAGGTTGTCGCCGCACGCCTTGAGAACATGAACCAGGGTCTGCGCCACATCGTAACCGACCATCACCGATCCGTCGGCGCGATTGCCATCGGGGAAGTACTTGGCGAGGAAGGCATCGAAGTTTTTGATCCCTGGATCGTCCTTCCATTGCGGGTCGGTCGCATCCTTGGCGTAAGCCGCTGAGATGATCCCCTGCGAGTTCTCGAAGCCCGCGGGTTTCATGACGGTGCCGGTCGAGGCGCCGACATTGTTCAGGATGAACATCGGCTTCCACTGCAGTTCGGCGACCTTCTTGATCGACTGGGCGGCGAACTTCGGCGTGGTGATGCTGATGAAGATATCGACACCCTTCGATTTGAGCGCGACGATCTGCGAGTCGACGGTCGGAACGCTGGTCTCATAGGGTTCCTCGGCGACGATCATCGTAGCCGCCTTGGCGCCGAGACCGTCCTTGATGCCCTTGAGGTAGTCCTTCCCGTAGTCGTCGTTCTGATAGAGGATGCCGATCTTGCCGTTTGGCTTCTCCTTCATCATGTACTTCGCGTAGATGCGGCCTTCGCTCTGGTAGCTGGGCTGCCAGCCCATGGTCCAGGGAAACTCCTTCGGGTCGTTCCACTTGGTCGCGCCGGTGGCGACGAACAGTTGCGGCACCTTCTTGGAGTTCATGTATTTCTGGATCGCCGAATTCGACGGCGTGCCGAGCGAATTGAAGATCAGCAGGACTTCATCGCTTTCGACCAGCTTGCGCGCCTGTTCGACAGCCTTCGGCGGCGAGTAGGCATCGTCGTACGAGATGAAGTTGATCTTGCGGCCGTTGATGCCGCCCTCGGCATTGATCTTGTTGAAGTAGGCCTGTTCGGTCTTGCCGATGACGCCGTAGGCGGAAGCCGGTCCGCTGTAGGGCATGATATTGCCGATCTTGATTTCGGTGTCGGATGCGCCGGGATCGTATTTCTTTTGGGCAAGTGCGCCGGTGCTTGTCGCGGCGAGCAGGGCCACGGCGGCCGAAGCGATCGCTATTCGCGAATAGATAGCTGACATTACGTTCCTCCTTGGAATCGTGTTTGTGTCTTCGTTCTGTTTTTTGATTTTTGAGCTCTTTGCGGCTCGGCAATATTCAATACCCTTTGCAGGCCCCGCACAACGAAAAGCCCTCCGCGACGGGGTCGCGGAGGGCTCGTTTTTGCGGCAGTCTGTTTCGCAGCGCGAAAGATTAACTTCCGCCCATTCCGCCGGTGATGATCGGTCCCTGCAGCTCGTACTTCTCGCCCTTGAACTGCATGATCTGCAGCTGGTCGATCGGGTAGAAGTCGGTGGGGCTGGTGTTGATCTTCACGCCCGGCAGCAGTGTGTCGGGAACGAAGTCCTTCAGGTTTGCGGCCTGCTTCATGATGTTCTCGCGGGTCAGGTTGTCACCGGCCTGCTTGAGCACCTGAACCAGCGTCTGCGCCTGGCCGTAGCCGTAGACGACCGAGCCGTCGGCCTTGTTCATGTCGGGGGCATACTTGGCGAGGAAGGCGTAAAACTTCTTCATGCCTTCATCGTTGTCCCACTGCGGGTCCGCGCCGTCCTTGGCGTAGGCCGCCGAGAGGATGCCCTGCGCGTTCTCGAAGCCGGCCGGCTTGAGCACGCTGCCGACTGATGCACCGACGTTGCTCTGGATGTACATCGGCTTCCAGCCGAGTTCGGCGACCTTCTTGATCGCCTGTGCGGCGAACTTCGGCGTGGTGAAGCTGACGAACACGTCGGCGCCGGAGGCCTTCAGCTTGATGATGTGCGAGTCGATGGTCGGCTCGGACACCTCGTAGCTGTCCTCGGCGATGATCTGCGACGCCTTGGCGCCGAGACCGTCCTTCAGGCCCTTCAGCATGTCCTTACCGAAGTCGTCGTTCTGGTAGAGGATTGCGATCTTGGCGTCCGGCTTGGTCGCGAGCAGATGCTTGGCGTAAACGCGGCTTTCGCTCTGGTAGGCCGGCTGCCAGCCCATGGTCCAGGGGAATTCCTTCGGCTCGCCGAACTTGGTGGCGCCGGTGGCCACGAACAGCTGCGGCACCTTCTTGGCGTTCAGGTACTTCTGGATCGCGGAATTCGACGGCGTGCCGAGCGGTCCGAAGATGAGCAGGACTTCGTCGCTCTCGACCAGCTTGCGCGCCTGCTCAACCGCCTTCGGAGGGCTGTAGCCGTCGTCATAGGTGATGAAGGTGATCTTGCGGCCATTGATGCCGCCCTGATCGTTGATCATCTTGAAGTAGGCTTCTTCCATCTTCCCGATGACGCCATACGCGGATGCCGGTCCGCTGTAGGGCATGATGTTGCCGATCTTGATTTCAGTATCGGTCGCGCCGGTGTCGTATTTTTTTTGCGCGAGCGCATGGCCGCTCGTCATCGCGAGCGCGGCGACGGCCGACACTGCTGCTACGTTGAGCTTGAGTTTGGATAACATCGTAGTCTCTCCCTGAGATGCGGTATTCCGCCTAGCGGAAATCGGCTCCGGAAAGACATTATACCCCGAGAGGCTAAAATGAGGGGTCCGATTCAGATGAACTGAATCAGACCCCTGTCACCTGGTCCGGAAACCGATTTCCGGAAGCACCATGCGCAAACAATCAGATGCCGACAAGCCTGATTTAACGTCGTTAAATCAAACTTATGGCTACCCTTAGGATTTACTCTTTCTGCGGAACAAAGCCTCGATGTAATAGGCGACCTGCCGGGCGCCGTGGGGCAGCAGGAAGATGACGGCGAACAGGAAGACGCCGAACACCGCGCCGGACAGGCCCTTCGAGATGTGTTCCGCGACGTTGGGCACGAACACGATGAAGGCGGAACCGACCAGCGATCCCGGCAGCCAGCCGACGCCGCCGACTACCATGCCGACGAAGATCGCGATTGCGAGCTGGATGGTGAAGCTGTCGGGAGCCACGAACTGCACCACGATGGCGCCGAGCGCTCCGGCGATGCCGGTGAACGCAGCGGAGACGCCGAATGCCAGGGTCTTGTACAGCGGCAGGTCGACGCCCATCGCCGAGGCGGCGATCGGATTGTCGCGGATCGCCATCAGCGCGCGTCCGGACCGGCTTCGCAGCAGGTTGACGGCCAGGAGGTAGATGATCCCCGAGACGAACAGCGTGAAGTAGTACAGCCACATGTCCTGCGACATCTTGAGGCCGAACGGCGCGTCCGGCTTGGTGATGACGAGGCCCTGCACGCCGCCGGTCCAGTGCTCGAACACGTTCAGCTTGAGGATCTGCGGCATGGCCACTGCGAGCGCGAAGGTCGCGAGCGCGAGATAGACGCCCGAGAGCCGCAACGCCGGGAATCCGAACAGGAACCCGAAGATGAAGCAGACGAGGCCCGCGGCGGGAATCGTCAGCACATAGTTGACGCCGAGATGCTCCATCAGAATGCCGGCGGTATAGGCGCCGACCGCGTAGAACGCGCTCTGGCCGAGCGAGAACTGCCCGCTGCCGCCGGTGAGCAGATTGAGGGCCAGGATGGCGATGGCGTAGATCAGCACCATCGTCATCTGGAAGATGATGAAGTTCTTCACAAACAGCGGCGTGATGATCAGCAGCGCGAGCATCACGAGGGTCGTGGTGGTGCCGACCGTCATCGACTTCTTCGATGGCGCGGCGACCGCTGGAGCTTGCGAAACGGAGTCCTGAACGGTGCTCATGATTAAACTCGCTGTACGATGGCGCGGCCGAACAGACCGGACGGTTTGATGACAAGCACGACGATGATCAGTGCCAGCGCAATCGGAAGTTTCAGTTCGTTGCCGACGCCCGGAATGTAGGTGCCGACGAGATTTTCGAAGACACCGACCAGGAAGCCGCCGACCACCGCGCCGAACGGCGAGGTCAGGCCGCCGAGCACCGCGGCTGCGAAGCCGTACAGCAGGATGCCGCCCATCATGTTGGGTTCGAGGAACACCACCGGCGCGATCAGCAGACCGGCGATTGCGCCGATAGCGGAGGCCATGCCCCAGCCGAGCGCGATCATCCAGCTCGTGTTGATGCCGACAAGACGCGCCGATTCAGGCAGCGACGCCGCTGCCCGCATGGCAAGGCCGATGCGCGTGAAGCGGAAGAAGAAGAACAGCAGCAGAAGCAGGACCAGCGTGACGCCGATCATGCCGGCCTGGTGGGTCGAGATCAGCTGGCTGCCCAGGAAGCCGGACGAACCAAACGGCGAGGGGAACTGCTTGATCGTGAAGTCCCAGGTCAGGCCCGCGACGCTGTTGAGGATCGCGAACAGTGCGATGAATCCGGCGACATGCACCAGCACCGGCGCATTGGTCAGCGGCTTGAACAGCGCGCGTTCGATGACGATGCCGCCGATGAACGAGATCACCAGCGTCAGCAGGAAGGCCGGCCAGAACGACAGGCCCCACTGCATCAACTGCCAGGCGATGAAGGTGGAAAACATCGCCATTTCGCCCTGGGCGAAGTTCAGGTGGTCGATGGCCTGATAGATCATGACCACGGCCAGCGCCATGCAGGCGTAGATCGCGCCTGTGGCAATGCCAGCCAGGACTTGGTTGGTAAACAGTTCCATGGCTTGGTCCTCAGTATCCGAGATAGGATTTGCGGATGTCTTCGTTGTTCGCGATTTCCTTCGCGCTTCCCGACATCACGATGCGTCCGGTTTCGATCACATAGGCCTGTTCCGCCAGTTCGAGCGCGAGCTGGGCGTTCTGTTCGACCACCAGGATCGTCACCTTGTGCTCGCGGTTGATGCGGCCGAGGATTCCGAACAGGTCGCGGACGATGAGCGGCGCCAGACCGAACGAGGGCTCGTCGAGCAGCATCAGCCGGGGACGCAGCATCAGCGCGCGGGCGACCGCGAGCATCTGCTGTTCGCCGCCCGACAGCGTTCCCGCCTGCTGGGTGTGGCGCTGCTTGAGCACGGGGAAGAATCCGTACATCTGCTCGATGTCGTTCTCGATCTCCTTCTTGCCGCTGCGCGAAATGGCGCCGAGCTGAAGGTTTTCCTCGACCGTCATGTTGGTGAAGGTGCCGCGGCCCTGCGGCACATGGGCGATGCCGAGCCGCACCACATTCTCGGTGGACACACCGGCGAGCGACTTGCCGTCGAACTCGATGTTGCCCGTGGAGCGGATCATGTTGCAGATCGCCCGCAGTGTGGTGGTCTTGCCGGCGCCGTTGGCGCCGAGCAGGGTGGTGACACTGCCCTCGTTGAGGGAGAATTCCAGTCCGTGCAGCGCCTGAACCTGGCCGTAATAGGCGCGCAGGTCCCTGATTGTCAGCATCGTGCTCATTGGTCCTTGCTCCCCAGATAGGCCTTGATGACGTCGGGGTCGGACTGCACCTGAGACGGGGTGCCTTCAGCGAGCTTCTTGCCGAAATTCAGTGCGACGACGTGATCGGCGATCTTCATCACCAATCCCATGTGATGTTCGACGAGCAGAACCGTGATGTTGCGCTGGTCGCGGATACGGCAGATCAGGTCGCCGAGAACGTAGACTTCCTCGTGATTGAGGCCGCCCGCGGGCTCGTCGAGCAGCAGGATCTTCGGCTCGGCGGCGAGTGCGCGGCCAAGCTCGACCCGCTTTTGCGTGCCGAACGGAAGACCCGAGACTTCGCGGTCGGCGACGTCGTGCAGGTCGAGATAATCGAGGATTTCATGGACCTTCGCGTTGAGCTTGCGCTCTTCCTCGCGAACCCATGGCAGCTTGATCGAGTCGCTGATGAAATCGCTCTTGGTGCGGCAATGTCCGCCGATGCGGATGTTGTCGCGCACGGTCAGGCGCGGAAACAGCGCGACGTTCTGGAACGTGCGGCCGATGCCGACCTCGGCGATCTTCTGCGGCTGGTGGACCAGAATGCTCTGGCCTTCCATCAGGATCTCGCCCTTGCTCGGCTGATAAAGCCTGCTGAGACAATTGAAGAGCGTCGTTTTACCGGCGCCGTTCGGACCGATCAGGCCGAGAATCTGGCCCTTCTTCATGTCGAACGAAACACCGTTCAACGCGATGATGCCGCCGAACACGACAGAGACGTCGCGAACCGCGAGCAAGGGGGCATTCCCCTGCGCAACCTGTGCCTGCATCATGTGTTGATGTCCACGCAAGGCCGGGAAGTTCCCGCCTGCATGTAACCGCAACGCGCGCGGTTATCCGATCCCCTCAATACGTGCAACTTTTCCTCCTGGCGGTTTCATTTTCTTGGTGTCGGCAGTTTCTTTGTTTTGCGATCCGCGCGCAACGCCGTGGGCGGGCGCGATTTCGAGTTTTCCCTTAGCACTGTCGCCGGACAGAATCCAACAAAGTTCTTTTTTTGAACTTGAAAGGATTCCAGTTTCAGGGCCGGGACGGTGTCGCCAGGCCCAGGTTATCTGGCATGCCACCGCGACGGTGGCGGCTAGCGGATTCCCTCGGCAACACGTGTTACTTTTCCCCCTGCTGTTTTGATTTTTTTGATGCTTGTATTTTCTTTGGTTTGCGGACCGCGTCCGACACTGCCGGTCATCGCGATCTCGATATTTCTTACCATCGCGACCAGGCGAGGGCCAATATCGTTCTTTAATAGAACTTCGCTGAATTTGAAGGCAGGCGCGCCGCAGTTGAAGGCATAGGGACCGGTTCCATCGTTCAGCTTCAGCGCAACGCCGACCGCATGGATATCGCTGTGCCATTCTCCGGCGGACATGGCGAAGCCGTGCTTCGCAACGCATTCGCCGGCGCGCTCGATGCCTTCGCGGACCTTCGGCCAGTTGGCGCCGGCGTGTTCCTTGATCTCGCGCATCAGGTTGGCGCGCTCATCCTCCGGCAGCGCCCACAGATAGGCGCGGCCCATCGCCGTCGTTGCGATCGGGACCTTGGAGCCGACATCGAGCAGCACGCCGACAGTCAATTCACTGCGGCTCTGTCCGAAGTAGATCATGCTGAGACGATCGCGCGCGCCGATGGCGACCGCGCCTCCGGTCTCGCGCATCAACTGATCGCGATACGGATCGGACACATGGCGCACGCCCATGTTGGCGAGCGCGGAATATCCGAGCGCCATCGCGGCAGGTGCAAGCTGGTATTTTTCGAAACGCGGAACGGGCGTGAGATAACCGAGTTTCGTCAGCGTGTAGGTGAGCCGCGAAATCGTCGGCTTCGGCAAATTCGTTCGCGCTGCGATTTCCTGATTTCCCAGAAGGCCATCGCTTGGACGGAATGCGCGCAACACATCGAGCCCTCGCGACAACGCGATAACAAAACTGCGATCCGTCGCAGATTTCTTCGGCGGGCGTTTCATTCGTCAAACCGCATATGTGGTCTTCGTTGACAAAGGACGTGCTTCAAAATATCCCTCCGTGTCAAGATGTGGAATTTAATTCCGCACTGCGAAATATTCAAAAAAACAGCGCTGCAAGGAGAGTTGTGTGAGCGAAGTGGTCAAGGTTGAACGTCGCGACGCGGTTGCAATTGTCATCGTCAACAGCCCTCCCGTGAATGCGCTCAGCGCCGCGGTGCGCAAGGGCATCGCCGACGGCGTGAAGAGCGCCGAAGCCGATGCATCGGTCAAAGCGATTGTCATTGCATGCGCCGGCCGCACCTTCATCGCGGGCGCCGACATCACCGAGTTCGGCAAGCCGCCGCAGTCGCCCAGCCTTCATGAAGTGATCGAGGTGATCGAGAATTCCTCCAAGCCGGTGGTTGCCGCGATTCACGGCACCGCGCTCGGTGGCGGCCTTGAACTCGCGCTCGGCGCGCATTTCCGCGTCGCCACCAAGGACGCAAAGCTCGGCCTTCCCGAAGTGAAGCTCGGCCTGCTGCCGGGCGCCGGCGGCACCCAGCGCCTGCCGCGCGCAGTCGGTCCCGAGCTTGCCGTGAAGATGATTGTCGGCGGCGATCCGATCGGTGCGGCCGATGCGCTCAAGAACGGCCTGATCGACGAGGTCGTCGAGGGCGAGCCCGCAGTCGGCGGTGAAGCTTTCGCGCGCAAGGTGCTCGCCGAGAAGCGTCCGCTGCGCAAGCTGCGCGATGACGATTCCAAGCTCGCTGCCGCCAAGGCGGACAAGTCGATCTTCACCAACGCGGCTGCTGCGGCAAATAAGCGCAACCGCGGTCTGGAAGCTCCGCTCGCCGCCGCAGAAGCTGTCAGCCACTCGCTCGACCAGCCGTTCGATCAGGCGCTCAAGAGCGAGCGTGACCTGTTCATGAAGCTGATGAACGGCGATCAGTCGAAGGCGCAGCGCTATGCATTCTTCGCGGAGCGTGAAGCGGCCAAGGTATCTGGTGTGCCAGAAGGCACCAAGCCGCGTGACGTCAAGCAGGTTGCCATTATCGGCGCCGGCACCATGGGCGGCGGCATCGCGATGTCGTTCGCAAATGCCGGCATTCCGGTCACCCTGATCGAGACCGGCGACGAGCAGCTCAAGCGCGGCCTCGGTGTCATGCAGAAAAACTATGAAGCCACCGCTGCACGCGGCGGCATTCCTGCCGACGCACCGGCCAAGCGCATGGGCCTGATCAAGGGCGTGGTCGGCATCGAAAACGTCAAGGATGCTGACCTCATCATCGAGGCCGTGTTCGAGACCATGGCGATCAAGAAGGACGTGTTCGGCAAGCTCGACCAGTTCGCCAAGCCGGGCGCCGTTCTTGCCACCAACACCTCGTATCTCGACATCAACCAGATCGCCGCCATGACCAAGCGTCCGCAGGACGTGCTGGGCATGCACTTCTTCTCGCCGGCAAACGTGATGAAGCTGTGCGAGATCGTGCGCGGCGAAAAGACCGCGCCTGACGCGCTGATGACCGCGGTGGCTGTCGCCAAGCGCATCGCCAAGGTGCCGGTGGTGGTTGGCGTCTGCGACGGCTTCGTCGGCAACCGCATGCTGGCCGCCCGCGGCAAGCAGGCCGAGAAGTTCCTGTTCGAAGGCGCGCTGCCGCAGCAGGTCGACGCCGTGCTCACCAAGTTCGGCATGCCGATGGGCCCGTTCGCGATGGGCGATCTCGCCGGCCTCGATATCGGCTGGCGCTCGCGCCAGGACCGCGGCATCAAGTCGGAAATCGCCGACGCGATCTGCGAGGCCGGACGCTTCGGTCAGAAGACCGGCAAGGGCTACTACAAGTACGAAGCCGGCTCGCGCTCGCCGCTGCCGGATCCGGAAATCGAAAAGCTGATCGAGGAAACCACCGCCAAGCTCGGCCTCAAGCGCCGCCAGATTGACGATCAGGAAATCCTCGAGCGCCTGATGTATCCGATGATCAACGAGGGTGCGCGCATCCTTGAAGAGAAGATCGCGGCGCGTCCGAGCGACATCGATGTGGTCTGGCTCTACGGCTACGGCTGGCCGATCTATCGCGGCGGCCCGATGTTCTACGCCGACCAGGTCGGTCTGAAGACGATCGCGGAGCGCCTGTCGTTCTACGCCAAGCAGACCAACGATCCGTCGCTCGAGCCGACCCCGCTGCTCAAGCGTCTGGCGGACGAAGGCAAGACATTCGCGTCCCTCGCCAAAGGCGCGTGAGTGTGAAAGAGCGGGCGAATCCGGAATCTCTGTTCCCTCCCCCCTTGCGGGGGAGGGTCAGGGAGGGGGGTGAGCAGCGAGTGTGGTGCTCGCGAGACCCCCACCCCCAACCCCTCCCCGCAAGGGGGAGGGGAGCAGATGCTCCATTCGCCTTCAGGCAACGGATTGCAGGGCATACATGACCCATCCCGGCGAACAGTACTATCCGGAGGGCGTGCGCTGGGATTCACCGATCCCACGCGGCACGCTGCCGGATTTGTTGTCGAAGGCTGCCGCGGATTTCGGTTCGCGCACGGCGATCGAATTCCGCGACCGGCCCATTTCCTTCACTGAGCTGCAAGGAATGGTCGAGGTCGCCGCGTCGGCGTTTCTCCGCGCCGGTTATGGCAGGGGATCGTCGATTGCACTGTTTCTGGGAAACTCGCCGGATCATCCGGTGAATTTCTTCGGCGCGCTGAAATCCGGCGCGCGCGTGGTGCATCTCTCACCGCTCGACGGCGAGATCGCGCTCACCCACAAGCTGAAGGATTCCGGCGCGCGCATCCTCGTCACCAGCAACCTGGCGACGCTGCTGCCCACAGCGCTGAAATTCTTCCAGAAGGGCCTGCTCGACAGGCTGATCGTCTGCGAGGACGGGACCTGGGGCGATGTCGGCAATCCGCAGGCTGCGATCCCGGCGAATCCGGCGATCGTTACGTTCAAGGATTTCGTCAAAGGCGCGCAGCCGCCCGCAAAGTGGCCTGAGGTCAGCGCCGACGACATCGCGCTGCTGCAATATACCGGCGGCACCACCGGCTTGCCCAAGGGCGCGATGCTCACCCACGGCAATCTGACGTCGGCGGTCTCGATCTATGACGTGTGGGGCGCGAAGCAGAAGGCCGAGCGCAACACCACCGAGCGCGTCATCCTCGTGCTGCCGCTGTTTCATATCTATGCGCTGACCGTCGTCCTGCTGCGCACGCTGAAGAACGGTGACCTGATCTCGCTGCACCAGCGGTTCGATCTCGAAGCCGTGATGCGCGACATCGAAGTGAAACGCGCCACGGCGTTCCCCGGCGTGCCGACCATGTGGATCGCCATCGCCAGCCTGCCCGATCTCGACAAGCGCGACCTGTCGTCGCTGGCGTTTGCCGGCTCCGGCGGCGCGCCGCTTCCGGTGGAAGTGGCGAAGGTGTTCGAGCGCAAGACCAAGCTCGCGCTGAAAAGCGGGTGGGGCATGACCGAGACCTGTTCACCCGGCACCGGCCATCCGCCGGACGGCCCGGAGAAGCCCGGTTCGATCGGCCTCATGCTGCCCGGCATCGAGATGGATGTGGTCTCGCTCGACGATCCGAAAAAAGTGATGCCGGTCGGCGAAACCGGTGAAATCCGCATCCGCGGCCCGAATGTCACCAGGGGCTACTGGAATCGCGAGGCGGAAACCGCCGAGGCCTTCGTCGGCGACCGCTTCCTGACCGGCGACATTGGCTATATGGATAGTGACGGCTATTTCTATCTGGTCGACCGCAAGAAGGACATGATCATCTCCGGCGGCTTCAACGTCTATCCGCAGATGATCGAGCAGGCGATCTACACCCACCCGTCGGTTCAGGAAGTCATCGTGATCGGCATTCCCGACGATTATCGCGGCGAAGCGTCCAAGGCGTTCGTGACGCTGCGCGCGGGCGCCGAGCCGTTCACCATCGAGGAACTGCGCACGTTCCTCGCCGGCAAGATCGGCAAGCACGAATTGCCGGTCGCGGTCGAGTTCATGAAGGAACTGCCGCGCACCAGCGTCGGAAAACTCTCTCGCCACGAATTACGCAACCAGCAACGCAACCAATCTCAACAACCAAAACTTGCAACAGGAGGTCGTTCATGACCGAAGCCGTTATCGTTTCCACCGCCCGCACGCCGATCGGCAAGGCCTATCGCGGCGCGCTCAACAACACCGAAGGCGCGACGCTGCTCGGCCACGCCATCGAACAGGCGGTCAAGCGCGCCGGTGTCGATCCTGCGGAGATCGAGGACGTGGTGATGGGCGCCGCCATGCAGCAGGGCGCCACCGCTGGCAACATCGCCCGCAAGGCCGCGCTGCGCGCTGGTCTTCCGGTGACGGTCGGCGGCACCACCATCGACCGCCAGTGCGCCTCGGGCCTTCAGGCCATCGCGCTCGCCGCGCGCTCGGTGATCTTTGACGGCGTTCAGGTCGCGGTCGGCGGCGGCGGCGAGTCGATCAGCCTCGTGCAGAACGAGCATATGAACATGTTCCACGCGGTCGATCCCGCGCTGAAGGCGATCAAGGGCGACGTCTACATGGCGATGCTCGACACCGCCGAAGTCGTCTCCAAGCGCTACGGCATTTCGCGCGAGAAGCAGGACGAATACTCACTGGAGAGCCAGCGCCGCACCGCCGCCGCGCAGCAGGGCGGCCGTTTCAAGGACGAAATCGCGCCGATCACCACCAAGATGGCTGTCGTCGACAAGAACACCAAGGAAGTCTCCTACAAGGACATCACCCTGTCGCAGGATGAAGGCCCGCGTCCCGACACCACCGCGGAAGGCCTCGCAAGCCTGAAGCCGGTGCGCGAAGGCGGCTCCATCACCGCCGGCAACGCCAGCCAGCTGTCCGACGGCGCCAGCGCCACTGTGATCATGAGCGACAAGGAAGCCGCCAAGCGTGGCCTCAAGCCGCTCGGCATCTTCCGCGGCTTCGTCGCCGCCGGCTGCGAGCCCGATGAAATGGGCATCGGCCCGGTGTTCGCGATTCCGCGTCTGCTCCAGCGTCATGGCCTCAAGATTGATGACATCGACATCTGGGAACTGAACGAAGCCTTTGCCGTGCAGGTGATCTATTGCCGTGACAAGCTCGGCATCGACCCTGAGAAGCTCAATGTCAGCGGCGGTTCGGTTGCGGTCGGCCATCCTTATGGCATGACCGGCGCACGTCTTGCCGGCCACGTCCTGATCGAAGGCCGCCGCCGCAAGGCGAAGTACGGCGTCGTCACCATGTGCATCGGTGGCGGTCAGGGCGCTGCCGGCCTGTTCGAAATCCTGCAGTAAATCCGACAGCTTTCACCTCCCCTGAAAAGGGGAGGTGAGCCAAGATAAATTCCGAACAGGAGGGTCCGATGGATCTCAGCTTCAGCAAGGAAGAACTGGCGTTTCGCGATGAAGTGCGGGCCTTCTTCAAGGAGAGTCTCCCCGCCGACATCCGCCAGAAACTGGTGGAAGGCCGCCATACCAGCAAGGAAGACATGGTCACCTGGCAGCGCATCCTGAACAAGAAGGGATGGGCGGTGCCGCATTGGCCGAAGGAATACGGCGGCACGGGCTGGTCGCCGGTGCAGCAGTATATCTTCCTCGAAGAGTTGCAGTCGGCGCCCGCGCCGTCGCCGCTGCCATTCGGCGTCAACATGGTCGGACCGGTGATCTACACCTTCGGCAACGAAGAGCAGAAGAAGCACTACCTGCCGCGCATCGCCAATCTCGACGACTGGTGGTGTCAGGGCTTCTCCGAGCCGGGCGCGGGTTCAGACCTTGCCTCGCTGAAGACCACCGCCAAGCGCAAGGGTGATGTTTACGTCATCAATGGACAGAAGACCTGGACCACGCTGGCCCAGCATGCCGACTGGATTTTCTGCCTCTGCCGCACCAACCCGGATGCGAAGAAGCAGGAAGGCATCTCGTTCATCCTGTTCGACATGAAGTCGCGCGGCGTCACCGTGCGGCCGATCCAGACCATCGATGGCGGCTTTGAGGTCAACGAAGTGTTCTTCGATGACGTTGAGGTGCCGGTCGAAAATCTCGTCGGCCAGGAAAACAAGGGCTGGGACTACGCCAAGTTCCTGCTCGGCAACGAGCGCACCAACATTGCGCGCGTCGGCATGTCGAAAGAGCGTGTCCGCCGCATCCGCGATCTCGCCTCCAAGGTCGAGTCGGACGGCAAGCCGCTGATTCAGGATTCCCGTTTCCGCGATAAGCTCGCGGCCGTGGAAATCGAGCTGAAGGCGCTCGAACTGACGCAGATGCGCGTGGTCGCCAACGAAAGCAAGAACGGCAAGGGCAAGCCCGATCCGGCATCGTCGACCCTCAAGATCAAGGGTTCGGAAATTCAGCAGACCATCACCGAACTCCTGCTGGAAATTACCGGACCGTTCGCGCTGCCTTACGCGGACGAGCACGACAAGAGCAATGAAGAGGCGAGCTGGGCGACGACAGTTGCGCCGGGCTACTTCAACTACCGCAAGGTCTCCATCTACGGAGGCTCGAACGAGATTCAGCGCAACATCATCACCAAGGCCGTGCTGGGTCTGTAACGGTTGTCATCCCGGGGCGCGCGGAAGCGCGACCCCGGAATCTCTATCAAGGCTTGCTGTGTGGATTCCGGGCCTGCGCGCTGCGCGCATCCCGGAATGACCGGCAAAGTCATCAAGCGAATGCGTCGAGCACAGGGATTGTAAAATGGATTTTGATTTGTCCGAGGAGCAGCGGCTCCTGAAAGATAGCGTCGAGGGCCTGCTGGCCGATTCCTATGATTTCGATCAGCGCAAGAAGTACGCCAAGGAAAAGGGCGGTTGGAGCAAGGCGGTCTGGAACAAGCTGGCGGAGCAGGGTCTGCTCGGCCTGCCGTTCTCGGAAGAAGATGGCGGCTTCGGCGCGGGCGCGGTGGAAACGTCCATCGTGATGGAAGCGCTGGGCCGGGCCTTGTTGCTCGAGCCGTATCTCGCCACCGTGGTGCTCGGCGGCGGCTTCCTTCGTCACGGCGGTTCCGCCGAACAGAAGGCCGCGCATATTCCCTCGATCATCGACGGCAGCAAGACGCTCGCCTTCGCGCAGCTCGAGAAGAACTCGCGCTACAATCTGGCGGACGTCACCACGACTGCGAAGAAAAAGGGCGCGGGCTGGGTCATCGACGGCGAGAAGTTCGTCGTGTTGCAGGGTGAAACGGCGGATACGCTGATCGTGACTGCGCGCACCAAGGGCGGCCAGCGCGATCGCAGCGGCATCGGCGTATTCCTGGTGCCGGCGAACGCCAAGGGCGTCACCGTCAAGGGTTATCCGACCCAGGACGGCTTGCGCGCTGCGGATATCCGGTTCGAGGGCGTCGAGGTCGGCGCGGACGCCGCGATCGGCGATCCGGAGAACGGTCTGCCGCTGGTCGAGCGTGTGGTGGACGAGGCGCGCGTCGCCCTGTGCGCCGAGGCGATCGGTGCGATGGACGAGTCGCTGAAATCGACCGTCGAGTATCTCAAGACCCGCAAGCAGTTCGGCGTGGCGATCGGCCAGTTCCAGACCTTGCAGCACCGCGCGGCGGATATGTTCGTGGCGCTGGAGCAGGCGCGCAGCATGTCGATCTTCGCCTCCATGGCCTCCAGTTTCGAGGATGCCAAGGAGCGCGAGAAGGCGGTCGCTGCGGCGAAGGTGCAGATCGGCAAGTCGTCGAAGTTCGTCGGGCAGCAGGCGATCCAGCTTCACGGCGGCGTCGGCATGACCATGGAGCTCAAGATCGGCCACTACTTCAAGCGGCTGACCATGATCGAGAGCACCTTCGGCGACACCGACTATCACCTGCGCCGCGTCAGCGAAGCGGGCAATCTGGTCTGACGCCCCTTACCTCTCCCCGTTTACGGGGAGAGGTCGAATCGCTTTTGCGATCCGGGTGAGGGGCCTTTCCTTCATCGAAATTATTCCCCCTCACCACAACCCTTTCCCCGCAGGCGGGGAGAGGGAGCAGATCGCGGTCGTGTTACTATTTTAGTCAGCAAGCAAGAGGGGAAGACGCGGCCATGACAACCTCACCGTTCGATCTCACCGGAAAAGTGGCCGTCGTCACCGGTTCGAGCCGCGGCATCGGCCGCGCCTCGGCGGAATTGCTGGCGCGGATGGGAGCGAAGGTTGTCATCTCCAGCCGCAAGGCCGACGCCTGCGAGAGCGTAGCAGAAGCCATCCGCAAGGAGGGCGGTGACGCCCACGTCATTCCCTGCAATATCTCGAGGCGCGAGGAGGTCGACGCGCTGATTGCCGGCACCGTGAAGCACTATGGCCAGATCGATAGTCTGGTCTGCAACGCGGCGGTGAATCCGTATTACGGCCCGTTGCTCGACATCACGGATGACGCCTTTGACAAGATCATGGGCGCCAACATCAAGAGCAACATCTGGCTGTGCAAGCAGGCAATGCCGCACATGGCCGAGCGCGGCGGCGGTTCGGTGGTCATCATTTCCAGCATTGGCGGCCTGCGCGGTTCGACCGTGATCGGCGCCTACGGCATTTCCAAAGCGGCGGACTTCTCGCTGGCGCGGAGCCTTGCCGGCGAGTGGGGCCCGAAGAACGTGCGGGTCAACTGCATCGCGCCGGGTCTCGTCAAAACCGATTTCGCCCGCGCGCTGTGGGAGGATCAGGAGAATCTCAAGCGCCGCACCGCGACCACGCCGCTGCGCCGGATCGGCGAGCCGCACGAGATCGCGGGCGCGGTGGTCTATCTCGCCTCCGACGCCTCGACCTTCATGACCGGCCAGACCATCGTGATCGACGGCGGCGTCACCACGGCGGCGGTGTAGCGTCTTCCTACCCTCTCCCCTTGTGGGAGAGGGTGCTGAGCGGCAAAGCCGCGAAGCGGGTGAGGGGTTTCTTACGGATGGAATGTCACCCCTCACCCGGCTCGAATTCGCTTCGCTCATTCTCGCCACCCTCTCCCACAAGGGGAGAGGGGAAGAAGCGTGCTCAATATTGACGCCCGCCCGCGCAATCGCTTTCTTGGCGTTTTGAAACCAAAACGAAAAGCATTCGAGGAAACGGCATGGCGTCCCATATTCTCGCGATCGATCAAGGCACGACATCGTCGCGCGCCATCGTCTTCCGTTCCGACATCTCCATCGCCGCCCAGGCCCAGCAGGAATTCCAGCAGCATTTCCCGGCGTCCGGCTGGGTCGAGCACGAGCCGGAGGATATCTGGACCTCGACACTCGCGACCTGCCGCGAGGCGATGAGCAGGGCCAATGTCACGGCATCCGACATCGCCGCCATCGGCATCACCAACCAGCGCGAGACGACGGTGGTGTGGGACCGCGCCACCGGCCATGCCGTGCATCGTGCCATCGTCTGGCAGGACCGGCGCACCGCGGAGATCTGCGCCCGACTGAAAGCCGACGGCCACGAACCGCTGATCAGCGCGCGGACCGGCCTCATTATCGATCCGTATTTCTCGGGCACCAAGGTGGCGTGGATTCTCGACCATGTTCCCGGCGCGCGCGAGCGGGCCGAGCGCGGCGAACTGATGTTCGGCACGGTGGACTCGTATCTGCTCTGGCGGCTGACCGGCGGCAAGGTTCACGCCACCGACGCCACCAACGCCTCGCGCACGCTGCTGTTCAACATCCACACGGGCGAGTGGGACGACGATCTGCTGAAGCTGCTGCGCGTGCCGCGTTCGATGCTGCCGGATGTGCGCGATTCCTCCGCGAGCTTCGGCACCACCGTTCCGGAATTGCTCGGCGGATCGATCGCCATTCGCGGCATCGCCGGCGACCAGCAGGCCGCTACCATCGGGCAGGCGTGCTTCACGCCGGGCATGATGAAATCCACCTACGGCACCGGCTGCTTCGCGCTGCTCAACACCGGCACCACGGCCGTCGCCTCGAAGAACAAGCTGCTGACCACCATCGCCTATCAGTTGAACGGCCAGCGCACCTATGCGCTGGAAGGCTCGATCTTTGTCGCGGGCTCGGCGGTGCAGTGGCTGCGCGACGGGCTCGGTCTGATCAAGCATGCGAGCGAAACCGGATCGCTCGCGGATGAGAACGACACCATGCAGTCGGTCTATCTGGTGCCGGCGTTTGTGGGCCTCGGCGCGCCGTACTGGAATCCGCGGGTGCGCGGTGCGCTGTTCGGCCTGACCCGCAACACCGGCCCGGCGGAACTGGCCCATGCCGTGCTGGAGAGCGTGTGTTACCAGACCTACGACCTGTGGGCGGCGATGCGCGCCGACTGGCCGGAGGCGAAAGAGACCAACACCGTGCTGCGCGTCGATGGCGGCATGACGGCATCGGACTGGACCATGCAGCGCCTCGCCGATCTGCTCAATGCGCCGGTGGACCGGCCGATGATTCAGGAAACCACGGCGCTGGGCGCGGCCTATCTCGCGGGACTTGGCGCCGGCGTCTATCCGGAGCCCGCGCGGTTTGCCGATTCATGGCGGCTGGAGCGGCGATTCAAGCCGAACATGTCGGACGCGACGCGCACGCGCAAACTCAAGGGCTGGTCACAGGCGGTGAAGGGCGTGCTCGCCTCCGATACGGGTGAAGACTGAGTTCAGATTTTTGAAAGCTGAGCTTGTTTTTAAAAGCAGAACTCGGCTCTTCACCTCTCCCGTGGGGAGAGGTCGACGCGCGGAGCGCGGCGGGTGAGGGCGTAGAATCCCGATAGATCGGAACCCCCTCACCCCAACCCTCTCCCCGCTGGGGAGAGGGAGCATATCGGCCTTGTGGGTACATGCGAGTAAGGGTTGCCAGCATGCTTGCCAGCCGGGTGCGTTGCCGGGTGTAATTGCGCTCGCAATCTCGCGGCGGAGATCACCTGATGAATCTGATCGGCCAGTACGACTCTCCTTTTGTGCGCCGTGTCGCGCTCGCACTGCGGTTCTACGGCATTCCGTTCGAGCACACGCCGTGGTCGACCTTCGGCGATGCCGAGAAGATCGCGCTTTACAATCCGCTGATGCGGGTGCCGACGCTGGTGCTGGACGACGGCGAGGTGCTGATCGAGAGCACGGCCATCCTGGATTATCTTGACGAGATATCCGGCCCGTCGCGGGCGCTGATCCCCGATTGCGGTCATGTCCGGCGCGAGGTGTTGCACATCTGCGCGCTGGCCACGGGCCTCGGCGACAAGGCGGTCAGCCTGCTCTATGAACGCGTGTTGCGCGGCGAGGAATCAAAACGCTGGGTCGAGCGCTGCCGCTCGCAGATCGCCGGTGTATTCGCGAGCCTCGAGGAGGATCGCGCGCGGCACAAGACGCGATACTGGTTCGGTGACAACATTACCCACGCCGACATTGCGGTGGCCTGCGTCATCCGTTTCACGCGGGAAGCCCATGCCGGGCTATTCGATGCGGCGCGCTATCCGGCGCTCGATCGTCATGCGGAGACCTGCGAAGCGTTGCAGCCGTTCCAGGATATCGTGCAGCCGCTGGCGCCGCCGAACTGACAGGCCAATGCGGTGGCCGGAGTGATTCCGCCCACCGCTGTTGTTCAATTTAAATCGCGATCAAACGTTACTGGCAGATGTTCCGCGTTCCCTTGATGAAGGTGCCCGGCTGACACATGAAGCCATTTCGCGCCGCATAATTCGACGACTGCGGAATCGCTACGCCGTTGTAGGTGTAGGTGGTGTCCACATAGCCCGGACCAAAGGCGTAAGTGTCACGATAGGCATAGCCCTCGCGATACGGTCCGCCGAACGGCGCGGCGGCAATGGCGCCTGCAGTATTCACGGCACCGGCTGCGACGGCACCCGCGGTTCCCACCGCGCCGGCGGCAACGGCACCCGGCCAGAAGCCGCGGTTATCCCAGCCGCGATCCCAATCATTCCGATTGTCCACGGCGGCGGAGCGCATGTAGGCCCGGTCACGGCTGTGAATACGGGCGCTGTGCTTCATATGCATGGTGTGCTTGGCACTGTGCTTCATGGGCTTGATCTGTTTGGCTTTGTCACTCTTGCCTTGCATCGCAGCGCGCGGCTTTGCCGTGTCCTGCGCGAGGGCCGGAGTGGCGACCAAAGCGGTTACAGCCGCAGCGGCGGCGAAAAAGCTCACCTTGCTCATGATCTCTCCTTTTGTGAGGTTGAAGCTTGCGGCGCACCAACGCCTCATGCGGGAGGGGGTTCCAGGTTATGCAACAGTTGATGTCACACGCGCGTGAGTTCCGGGAACATATCAATATAACGCGATCGCAGACCGCGCGACATCAAGCGTTAGATACAGCGAAGTTGAATCAACTTCAGCGCGCGACGGCATCCGCCACCGGCTTGCCGTTCATCCGCAGATGCATCGCACAGCCGCAGCCCGGGGGATGCTTGGCCAGCGGCAATTCCGCGACATCAGTCTCGTCAGACTCTGGCCGTGCATCACGCGATGGAATGTAGTTGAGGATCGGCGCCAGCCAGCGCTCGATTTCCTCCGGCGTCATCCCCTTGCGTTCGGCATAGTCCTCGACCTGATCGCGTTCGATCTTGCCGACACCGAAATAATAGCTTTCCGGATGGCTGAAATAGAGACCGGAGACCGACGAACCCGGCCACATTGCAAAGCTCTCGGTCAGGGTCACGCCTGCGGTGCGCTCTGCATCGAGCAGGCGGAACAGCGTTGCCTTCTCGGTGTGATCGGGCTGGGCCGGATAGCCCGGCGCGGGGCGGATGCCCGCATACTGTTCGAGGATCAGTTCGTCGGTGCTTAATGTCTCGTCCGGCGCGTAGCCCCAGAACTCCTTGCGCACGCGCTGATGCATCCGCTCGGCAAAGGCTTCCGCCAGACGATCCGCCAGCGCTTTCACCAGGATCGACGAGTAGTCGTCATTGGCGTTCTTGAAACGATCCGCGATCACGTCCTCGCCGATGCCTGCGGTGACCACGAACATGCCGATGTAATCCGGTACGCCGCTTGAGACCGGCGCGATGAAGTCCGACAGCGCGACGTTCTTGCGGCCTTCGCGCTTCTCGAGCTGCTGGCGCAGGGTATGCAGCGTGGTCAGCGGCCTGGTGCGCGCCTCGTCGCTGTAGAGAACGATGTCGTCGCCTTCGGCATTGGCGGGCCAGAAGCCGATGGTGGCGCTGGCCTTGAACCAATTTTCCTTGACGATGCGGTCGAGCATCTTGCGGGCGTCGTCATAGAGCGCGCGTGCGGCTTCGCCGACCTTTGGATCGTCGAGAATGGCCGGGAAGCGCCCGGTCAGCTCCCAGGTCTGGAAGAACGGCGTCCAGTCGATGTACTCCGCAAGTTCTTCAAGCGAATAGTCGCTGAAGCTCTTGATGCCGATGAACGCCGGCTTCTTTGGCTGGGTCTTCTTCCAGTCGATGACATGCGCATTGGCGCGCGCGGCGTCGAGCGACAGCCGGTTCTTGTTCTGCTGCGCCTTGAAATGCGCATTCGAAATCTTGGCGTAATCGGCGCGCACCTCGCGGGCATAGTCTTCGCGCTTCTCGGCCGAGAGGAGCGAGGACGCCACGCCCACCGCGCGGCTGGCGTCGTTGACGTGCACCACCGGGCCGCGCTTGTAGGCGGGATCGATCTTCACCGCGGTATGCACGCGGCTGGTGGTCGCACCGCCGATCAGCAGCGGCAGGTCGAGCCCCTGACGCTCCAGTTCGGAGGCCATGAACACCATCTCGTCCAGCGAGGGCGTAATCAGGCCGGAAAGGCCGATGATATCGGCGTTCTCGGCCTTTGCCGTCTCGATGATCTTGGCAGCGGGCACCATGACGCCGAGGTCTATGACCTCGAAGTTGTTGCACTGAAGCACGATGCCGACAATGTTCTTGCCGATGTCGTGGACGTCGCCCTTCACGGTGGCGAGCACGATCTTGCCGGCGGAGTTGCGGCCGTCACCGGCAATGCCGGCGGCAAGGTTGTCGGCCTTTTCCTTTTCCATGAACGGCATCAGATAGGCGACCGCCTGCTTCATGACGCGGGCGGACTTCACCACCTGCGGCAGGAACATCTTGCCGGCGCCGAACAGGTCGCCGACGACATTCATGCCGTCCATCAGCGGGCCTTCGATCACATGCAACGGCCGCTCCACCGTGAGGCGCGCGGCTTCGGTGTCGGCGTCGATGTATTCGGTGATGCCGTTGACCAGCGCGTGGCTCAGGCGCTTCTCCACCGGCCATTCGCGCCAGGCGAGATCCTGTTCCTTGACCTGCTTGCCCTGGCCGCGGAATTTTTCCGCAAGTTCAAGCAATCGCTCCGATGCGCCGGGATCGCGGTTGAGGATGACGTCCTCGCAGACCTGACGCAGTTCGGGATCGATGTCGTCATAGATCACCATCTGCCCGGCATTGACGATGCCCATGTCCATGCCGGCCTTGATGGCGTGATACAGGAACACCGAATGCATCGCCTCGCGCACCGGCTCGTTGCCGCGGAACGAGAACGACAGGTTGGAGACGCCGCCGGAAATATGCGCATGCGGCAGGTTCTGGCGGATCCAGCGCGTGGCTTCGATGAAATCGACGCCGTAATTGTTGTGCTCTTCGAGACCGGTGGCGATGGCGAAAATATTCGGATCGAAGATGATGTCCTGCGGCGGGAAATCGAGCTTCTCGACCAGGAGGTCGTAGGCGCGTTTGCAGATTTCGATCTTCCGCTCGAAGGTATCGGCCTGTCCGACTTCGTCGAAGGCCATCACGACCACGGCCGCGCCGTGACGGCGCGCGATTCCTGCTTCATGCAGGAATTTGTCGACACCTTCCTTCATGGAAATCGAGTTGACGATCGGCTTGCCCTGAACGCATTTCAGGCCGGCCTCGATCACGTCGAATTTCGACGAGTCGATCATCACCGGCACGCGGGCGATGTCCGGCTCCGAGGCGACCAGATTGAGGAAGTCGATCATCGCCTGCTTGGAGTCGAGCAGGCCCTCGTCCATGTTGACGTCGATGACCTGCGCGCCGTTCTCGACCTGATCCCGCGCGACCTGAAGGGCGGCGGTGTAATCGCCGTTCTTGATCAGCTTGCGAAAGCGGGCCGAGCCGGTGACGTTGGTGCGTTCGCCGACGTTGACGAACGGAATGTCGGAGGTGAGGTTGAATGGCTCGAGGCCCGACAATCGCAGCAGCGGCGGAATTTCGGGAACGATGCGCGGCTTGTGCGGCGCGCAGGCCTCGGCAATCGCCTTGATGTGTGCGGGCGTGGTGCCGCAGCAGCCGCCGACCACATTGACCAGACCGGCCTGCGCGAACTCGCCGACCAGGCGCGCCATGTATTCCGGGCTCTCGTCATACTGGCCGAATTCGTTCGGCAGACCCGCGTTCGGATAAGCACAAACAAGTGTGTCCGCGACACGGCCGATATCGGCGATATGCGCGCGCAGGTCTTCCGCGCCCAGCGCGCAGTTGAAGCCGATGGTGATCGGATTGGCGTGCTGGACCGAATACCAGAATGCTTCCGGCAACTGGCCCGACAGCAGGCGGCCTGATTTATCGGTGATGGTGCCGGACACCATCACCGGCACATGGATGCCGCGCGCTTCGGTGATCTCGGCGATAGCGTAGAGCGCCGCCTTGGCGTTGAGCGTGTCGAAAATGGTCTCGACCAGCAGGATATCCGCGCCGCCGTCGAGCAATCCGTTGATCTGTTCGCTGTAGGCGATGCGCAGGTCGTCGAAGGTCACGGCGCGGTAGCCGGGATTGGCGACGTCCGGCGAAATCGAAGCGGTGCGGTTGGTCGGGCCGAGGGCGCCTGCGACGAAACGCGGCTTGCCGTCCTTCGCGGTTGCACGGTTGGCGGCGTTGCGCGCCAGCCTGGCGCCGTCGCGATTCAGTTCATAGGCGAGGTCGACCATGTCGTAGTCGGCCTGCGCGATGGAGGTCGACGAGAAAGTGTTGGTCGCGACGATGTCCGCGCCGGCGTCGAGATAGGCGAAATGGATGTCTTCGATCGCCTGCGGCTGGGTGAGGATGAGAAGATCGTTGTTGCCCTTGACGTCGCGATGGAAGTCCTTGAAGCGCTCGCCGCGGAAGGCCGCTTCGTCGAACTGAAGCCCCTGGATCATGGTGCCCATCGCGCCGTCGAGCACGAGGATTTTCTCGCGGGCAAGCGCGCGGAATTGTTCGGTGACCGGAGATGTTCTTTTCGTCATGGGATCACGCGGCTTTCTGCGCACCGTTGGGACGAATTCCCAGAAGGTGGCTGATGGCGAACACAAGATCCGCACGGTTCATCGTATAAAAGTGAAAATTCTCGACGCCATGCTTGGCGAGCTTCTGCACCTGACCGGCGGCGACAGTCGCCGCGACCAGACGGCGCGTGTCGGCATCGTCGTCGAGGCCTTCGAATTTTGCCGACAGCCATTCCGGCATCGTTGCGCCGGCGCGCTTGGCGAAATTGGACGCCATCTTGAAGTTCTGCACCGGCAGGATTCCGGGAACGATCGGAATCGTGATGCCGGCGGCGCGGACGCGGTCGAGATAACGGAAGTAGAGATCGTTATCGAAAAAGAACTGGGTAATGGCGCGGGTCGCGCCGGCATCGACCTTGGCTTTCAGCGCGTCGATATCGGCCTCGAGCGTGGGACTTTCGGGATGCTTCTCGGGATACGCCGAGACGCTGACTTCCATATCGGGATGATGACGCTTGATGCTGGCGACGAGATCGGCGGAGCTTTGATAGCCCTCGGGATGCGCGGTGTAGGCATTGCCGATGCCGCTCACCGGATCGCCGCGCAGCGCCACGATGTGGCGGACGCCGACGTCATGATAGCGCGCGACCACGTCATCGATGTCCGCCTTGGTGGCGTCGACACAGGTCAGATGCGCGGCGGGCGTGAGTTTGGTCTCGGAGAGGATGCGCGCGATGGTCGAATGGGTGCGTTCGCGGGTCGAGCCGCCGGCGCCGTAGGTCACCGAAACGAAGTTCGGCGTCAGCGGTGCAAGCCGGTTGATGACTTCCCAGAGATTGCGCTCCATCTCTTCCGTCTTGGGCGGAAAGAACTCGAAGGAAATCGCCGGACGTTTTTGCCCCTGCGATCCGGCCGGGGCGGTTGCTTCGCTCGTCACGCTTCTCAACTCCACATCTCGATGGCGGCGCGGGGCCGGAATGGGCAGCGGCCTCTGCGAACTGGGTGCGCCTTCATTCCGCCCTTTGGGCCGGACTTCGTCACCGTTTCGCCATTCCGGACAAAATATGCGAAAGACCGCGTTTCCGACAGCCCATCCGTCAGGCTTCGGCCGTGGGAAATTGCCCAATTTGTGCCATTTGCCGATAGGATCAAGGCCGCCGGCGAATGCCGTGGAGGCAAAAGATTCGATATTTTTCCAACGAAACCGGCAATTTAGCGCATTTTTCGGATGAAACAGCGTGTTTGTAGTGGGCAGATATTCATGGGCTTAATCAATCTGTCATATATTTGCCCACTCGGTTTTGGCAACCGGCTCGATGGCATGCCCGGGCGACGCGTTGTCAGGCGCCTGCGAGTGACTAATTTGGCTTCATGACCCCGCTTTCCGTTCTCGACCTTTCGGTCGTCACCACCGGCACCAAACCTTCCCAGTCGCTGCGCAACAGCATCGATCTGGCGAAGCATGCCGACCGCCTCGGCTACACGCGCTACTGGCTGGCGGAGCATCACAGCCTTTCCTCGGTTGCGAGCCCCGCGCCCGAGATCATGATCGGGCAGATCGCAGCTGCGACGCAGCGCATCCGTGTCGGCTCCGGCGGCGTGATGCTGCCGAACCACGCGCCGCTGATGGTCGCCGAGCGGTTCAAGATGCTGGAAGCGCTGTTTCCCGGCCGCATCGATCTCGGCCTTGGCCGTGCGCCCGGCACCGATCAGACGACGATGCATGCACTGCGTCAGCGATTCGATCCGCGCGGCGGCGACGATTTCATCGAGCGCCTTGTCGAACTGACGTTATGGGAGACGCGCAAGTTCCCCGACGGCCATCCCTATCACAACGTGATTGCGATGCCCGAGGATGCGCCGCTGCCGCCGATCTGGCTGCTGGGATCAAGCGACTACAGCGCGCAGCTTGCAGCTCAGGTCGGCATGGGCTTCGCGTTCGCGCATCACTTCGCCTCGCACGATGCGGCCGATGCGATGATTCACTATCGTGCCCATTTCAAGCCGTCGAACTGGCGCGAAACGCCGTATGCCATTCTTGCGATTGCCGTGATCATGGCGGAGACGGATGAAGAGGCAGACCGGCTGGCATCGTCCGCCGATCTCAATCGTCTGCTGCGCGATCGCGGGCAGTATCGCCCGCTGCCGAGCATCGAGGAGGCGCAGGCCTATCCCTACTCGGACGCCGAGCGCGCCAGCATTGCGCGCAATCGCTCGCGGCTGTTCGTCGGCTCACCGCAGACGGTGATGGAGAAAATCACGCCGCTGATCGAGACCTGCAAGGCCGACGAGGTGATGGTGATCACTGCGACCTACGATCACGATGCACGCAAGCGTTCCTACAGCCTGCTGGCGGATGCGTTCGGCATCGGCAAACAGGCGGCGGCGTAAATCGCCTTATTCCGCAGCCTTTTCCGTGAATGCGACGCGGAACGGATGCGCCGGATAGACCCCGACGATCCGCAGTTCTTTAGAGAAAAATTTAAGTTCTTCCAGTGCATAGGCGAGATTTTTGTCGTCCGGGTGACCGTCGACATCGGCATAGAACTGCGTGGCGAAGAAGTTGCCCTCCACCATGTAGCTCTCGAGCTTGGTCATGTTGACGCCGTTGGTGGCAAAGCCGCCCATCGCCTTGTAGAGCGCCGCCGGAAGGTTGCGCACCCGGAAAACAAAAGTCGTCACCAACGGGCCGGAGCCCTGCGCGGCCCAGAGCTGCTCGCGCGCCAGAATGACGAAGCGCGTGGTATTGTGAGCCTCGTCTTCGATGTCCTCGGCCAGAATGTCGAGACCATAGATGTCCGCAGCAAGACGCGAGGCAATTGCCGCGCAGCTTTTATCGCCGCGCTCCGCGATGAGGCGCGCTGCGCCCGCTGTGTCGCTCGCGACAATCGGCTTGATGCCGAGCTTGCGGATGATGTTGCGGCATTGCCCGATGGCGTGGACATGGCTTTCAACCGTTTTGATGCCGTCAAGCTTTGCGCCGCGCGGACCCATCAATTGATGGCGGATCGGCAGAAACCATTCGCCGACGATGAACAGTCCTGACTGCGGCAGCAGGTGATGAATGTCTGCGACGCGGCCGGCCAGCGAGTTCTCTATAGGAATCATGCCGAGGCCGGCTTCGCCCGACGAGATCGCCGCCAGTGCATCCTCGAAGGTGGCGCAAGGCAGCGGCGTGGCGTCTGGAAAGGCTTCCGCAATCGCAATGTGCGAGTTGGCTCCGGGCTCGCCCTGGAAGGCGATTTTCATCGATTTGGTCATTGTGCTTTGCCTGCCAGCATTTGCCGCGCGGTCTCAAGATCGTGAGGCGTATCGACGCCCAGCGGCACCGTGTCAACCACCGTCACGTCGATCCGCATGCCGGCCTCGAGGGCGCGAAGCTGTTCGAGCTTTTCCCGGGTCTCCAGCGGCGAGGGCGGCAGGGCGACGAACCGCGCCAGCGCGCTCCGGCGATAGGCATAAAGCCCAATGTGGTGATAGCGCGGGCCGTCTCCATAGGGAGCCGTCGCCCGCGTGAAATACAGCGCCCGTAAACGGGCAACGCTCAGCGGCGATCCGATGACCTTAACCACGTTCGGATTGGTGTGTTCCTCGTCCTTGGCGATCACGGCGGCCAGCGTGGCGATATCGACTTCGGGATCGGCAAGCGGCGCCAGTACGGCGCGAATGTCCTCGGCCGCGATGGTGGGCAGATCGCCCTGCACATTGATGATGGTGTCGATCTGTCCTGCACTATCGATGGTCTGAAGCGCCTCGAAAATCCGGTCGGACCCGGACGGATGATCTGCGCGGGTCATGACGGCCTCGCCACCATGCGCCGTGACAATTTCGGCGATCTCCGGTGCGTCGGTCGCCACAACCACGCGGCCGATTCGCGCGGCGTCCGCACGGCGCACGACATGGACGATCATGGGCAGACCGGAAATGTCCAGCAAGGGCTTTCCCGGCAGCCTGGTCGCAGCCATGCGGGCGGGAATCAGCACCAGGGCGCGGGTTTCTTTCATGGGGGACGCTGGGCTCGGGACGGCCGGGTTGGCGAGGAAAATGACGGTGTTTTCAAGGGGTCGGCGCGTTTATACGGGTTGCCAGAAGGCAGGCAAACCGTTATCTCGATCCCGCTGCCTGTATTGCGCTGCACGCCTGTTCCCGGTAGCAATCCAAGGTCGCTCTGCGCGGCTAAATGTATCGACTTTCCGGCTCGGGGCCTGATCGAAAATGGACTCCTTCGAACTCAACAAGATCATGGGTGCGGTGCTCGCCACCTGCCTCGTTCTGCTCTCCATGAATATGGCTGCCAACGCGATTTTCTCGCCGAAGAAGCCCGAAAAGCCCGGTTTTGAAATCGCGATCAAGGAAGCTGAAGGCGCCGGTCCGGCTGCCGCGGCTGCGCCGAGCGAGCCGATCGAGAAGCTGCTCCAGACCGCCTCTGTCGAGAAGGGTTCTGCCGCGGCCAAGAAGTGCGCAGCCTGCCACACCTTCGAGAAGAACGGCCCGAACAAGGTCGGTCCGAATCTTTACGGCGTGATCGACGACGAGATCGGCCATGGCCGTAACGGCTTCAACTTCTCCGCTGCCATGAAGGGCAAGGGCGGCAAGTGGACCTACGATGCCATCAACAAGTTCATCGCCAGCCCGAAGGGCTTTATCCCCGGCACCGCGATGGGCTTCGCCGGCATCAGCAAGGACAGCGAGCGCGCGGATCTGATCGCCTATCTGCGCACGCTGGCCGACACCCCGGTGCCGCTGCCGACCGCCAGCAAATAAGCTCGGCGCGTGACAGAAATTTAATCCTAAAACGGCCAGGTTCGCCTGGCCGTTTTGCGTTGCAATTGCTGCTGTTTTCGAGCCGGACATTTCGCCGCAAAGAACGCGCCGCAACGGGCTGGCGTCATATCCAAAAACCGACATAATCGGCCAAGACGTTGCCTCGGCATCTGTTTTTCGATCAGCAACAGGAACATTGAATTTGAGCATTTCCCGACGCGATCTTCTTCAGAGCGGTGCGTTTGTTGCCACGGTTCCGATGCTGAAAGCGGCAGGGCTGGACGTGGTGGCTTCCGCGCAGGCCCAGACCGCTCCGGAATGGAAACATGCGTTGTCGCTGTTCGGCGACATCAAATATCCCGCCGACTTCAAGCGTTTCGACTACGTCAATCCGGATGCGCCGAAGGGCGGTATCGCCCGGCAGATTGCGATCGGCACGTTCGACAACTTCAATCTCGCTGTCGCCGGCGTGAAGGGAACGATCGCGCCCGCAGTCGGGCTGATCTACGAGACGCTGATGGCGCGGTCTCTGGATGAGGCGACCACCCAATATTGTCTGCTGGCGGAGTCGGTATCGCATCCCGACGATCATTCGTGGGTGATCTATCGTCTTCGCAAGGACGCGAAGTGGCATGACGGCAAGCCGGTGACTCCGGAAGACGTGGTGTTCTCGCTGGAGTCGCTGAAGAAATACAGTCCGATGTATTCGTCCTACTACAAGCATGTGGTGAAGGCGGAAAAGGTCGGCTTGCACGACATCAAGTTCACGTTCGACGCGCCCGGCAATCGCGAGCTTCCGACCATCGTCGGTGAACTGACGGTGCTTCCGAAGCACTGGTGGGAAGGCAAGGACAGCGAAGGCCGCAAGCGCGACATCGGCGCGACGACGCTGGAGAAGCCGCTCGGCTCCGGGCCCTATGCCATCAAGGATTTTGTCGCGGGCCGCTCCGTCACCTTGGAGCGGGTGAAGAATTACTGGGGCGAGAAGGCGCCGACGCGCGTTGGCCAGAACAATTTCGACGAGATGCGGTTTGAGTTCTTCCGCGACACGACGGTGTCGCTCGAAGCTTTCAAGGCCGACCAGGCGGACTGGATCATCGAGTCCTCCGCGAAGAGCTGGGCAACGGCCTATAATTTTCCCGCCGTGACCGAGAAGCGCGTCGTCCTTGAAGAATTTCCGATCAACGATTCCGGGCGGATGCAGGGTTTTGCGTTCAACATCCGCCGTGAACTGTTTGCGGACAAGCGCGTGCGCCGCGCCTTCAATTATGCGTTCGATTTCGAGGAAATGAACAAGCAATTGTTCTACGGCCAGTACAAGCGCATCAACAGCTACTTCGAAGGCACTGAACTCGCCAGCTCCGGCGTTCCGGTTCAGAGAGAATTTGAAATTCTCAAGGAGGTCTACGGCGACATTCCGCCGGAAGTGATCGCCAAGCCTTACGAAAATCCGGTTGGCGGCGATCCGGAGAAGGTGCGCGATAATCTTCGCAACGCTACAAGGCTTCTGCGCGAAGCCGGCTATGAAGTCCGCGAGGGCAAGCTGGTCAAAAAAGACGGCACGCCGGTTGCGGTCGAATTTCTGCTGGATAATCCATCGTTCGAGCGCATCGTGCTGTTCTACAAGCCGTCGCTGGAACGGCTCGGCATCACCGTGAATGTGCGTACAGTCGATGACGCGCAGTATCAGAACCGCGTGCGGAATTTCGACTACGACATCATCTCGGACATCTGGGGGCAATCGCTCTCGCCGGGCAACGAGCAGCGCGATTTTTGGGGCTCGCAGGCGGCCGACATTCCCGGCTCGCGCAACACCGTCGGCATCAAGAATCCCGTCATCGACAGGCTGATCGACAAGATCATTTTCGCGAAGGACCGTGAGACGCTGGTTGCGGCGACCAAGGCGCTCGATCGTGTGCTGCTCTGGCACTATTATGTCGTGCCGCAATTCACCTACGGGTTCTCGCGCTACGCGCGCTGGGATCGCTTCAGCCACGCGCCGCTTCCGAAATACGGCCGCTCCGGTCTGCCGGCGCTTTGGTGGTTCGACAAAGAGAAGGCCGACAAGATCGGCAAGCGCTCTTGAGCGGCCTTTCGCGGCGGCGGGTTCTGGTCCTTGGCGGCAGCGCGATGGCTGCGGCATGGTCGCCGCTGTCGGCTATGGCTCAATCCGGCATCCAGGCCGCCCCCGATAGCCACGGCATGTCGGCCTTCGGCGATCTGAAATATCCGGCGGACTTCAAGAACTTCGATTACGTCAATGTCGGCGCACCGAAGGGCGGCGTGTTCTCGACCGTTCCGTCGTCGCGCGCCTACAATCAGTCGTTCCTTACGTTCAACTCGCTGAACAGCTTTATCCTCAAGGGGGATGGCGCGATCGGCATGGATCAGACCTTCGCGGCGCTGATGGTGCGCGCCAGCGACGAGCCGGACGCAATGTACGGCTTGGTCGCGCGGTCGGTGCGGATTTCGCCGGACAAGCTGACATATCGGTTCACGCTGCGGCCTGAGGCGCGATTTCACGACGGCAGCAAAATCACCGCGAAGGACGCCGCGTTCTCCCTGACGATCCTCAAGGAGAAAGGTCATCCGATCATTCAGCAGCAGCTCCGCGACATGATCAAGGCGGAAGCTGGTGACGACGCCACGCTGACGGTGACATTCGCGGCAAAGCGCGGCCGCGATGTGCCGCTATATGCCGCGGGATTGCCGATCTTTTCGAAGGCGTACTACGACAAGAAAGCGTTCGACGAATCCACTCTCGATATTCCGCTCGGCTCCGGGCCTTACAAGGTCGGCCGCTTCGAGGTGGGACGTTATATCGAATACGAGCGCGTCAAGGACTGGTGGGCGAAGGATCTGCCGGTGTCGCGCGGCGCCTTCAACTTCGACGCCGTGCGCTACGAGTTCTACCGCGACCGCGATGTCGCGTTCGAAGGCTTCACCGGCCGGAATTATCTTTATCGAGAGGAATTCACGGCGCGCATCTGGAACACGCGCTACGATTTCCCCGCCATCAAGGACGGCCGCGTCAAGCAGGAGCTGCTGCCGGACGACACACCGTCGGGCGCGCAGGGCTGGTTCCTGAACACGCGCCGCGCGCAGTTCAAGGACCCGCGCGTGCGGGAAGCCATGATCCAGGCGTTCGATTTCGAATGGACCAACAAGACCATCATGTACGGCGCCTATGCGCGAACTGTCTCGCCGTTCCAGAACTCTGACCTGATGGCGGAGGGGCCGCCGCCGCCGGAAGAACTCAAACTGCTTGAGCCGTTCCGCGGTCAGGTGCCTGACGAGGTGTTCGGCGCGCCGTTCCTGCCCCCGGTCACCGACGGATCGGGACAGGATCGGACCCTGCTGCGCAAGGCGTCGCAGCTGTTGCAGGACGCCGGATGCGTCATCAAGGACGGCAAGCGCCGGCTGCCGAACGGCGATGCTTTCCGGGTCGAGTTTCTGCTCGAGGAGCCTGCGTTTCAGGCGCACCACGCGCCCTACATCAAGAATCTCGGCGTCCTCGGCATTGACGCCAGCGTGCGGCTGGTCGATCCGGTGCAGTTCCGGGCACGGGTCGATGATTTCGATTTCGATGTCGCGATCCAGCGCTTCAGCATGTCGTCGACGCCGGGTGATGCGATGCGGACGTTCTTTTCGTCACAGGTCGCCGACGTCAAGGGATCGCAGAATCTGTCGGGCATCAAGAATCCCGCCATCGATGCGCTAATCGAGCGCATCATCGCGGCCGAGAATCGCGACGAATTGCGCATCGCCTGCCGCGCGTTCGACCGCGTGTTCCGCGCGGGACGCTACTGGGTGCCGCAATGGTATTCCGCCAGCCATCGCATTGCCTATTGGGATGTCTTCGCCCATCCTCCGAACATTCCGCGTTACGCCACTGGCGTCGGCGCGCCTGACCTGTGGTGGTTCGATGAGGCAAAAGCCAAGAAGCCCGAGCAGGCCAAGCCCGTGCAGGCGAAGTAATCCATGACCGCGTATATTGCCCGCCGCATTCTGCTGATGGTTCCCACACTGCTGGGCATCCTGTTCGTGTCTTTCGTTGTGGTGCAGTTCGCCCCCGGCGGCCCGGTTGAGCGGGTGATCGCTCAGCTTTCCGGCTCGGACACCGGAGCCAGTTCGCGCATTTCGGGATCGTCCGGCGGCGATTTCGCCTCGCGGCCGCAGGCCGGGGCGTCGGCTGATGCGGTGTCTTCAAAGTATCGCGGTGCGCAGGGGCTCGATCCGGATTTCGTCAAGAGCCTCGAAAAGCAGTTCGGGTTCGACAAGCCTGCGCCGGAACGCTTCGCGCTGATGCTGTGGAATTTCGCGCGTTTCGATTTCGGCAAGAGCTACTTCCGTGACGTCAGCGTGATCCAGCTCATCAAGGAGAAACTGCCGGTTTCGATGTCTCTCGGCATCTGGATGACGCTGCTGACCTATCTGATCTCGATCCCGCTCGGAATCCGCAAGGCCATTCGGGACGGCTCGAAATTCGATACCTGGACATCGGGCATCATTATCATAGGCTTCGCGATCCCGGGCTTCCTGTTCGCAATTCTGCTGATCATCCTGTTCGCAGGCGGATCGTTCTTCGACATCTTCCCGCTGCGCGGGCTGACCTCGGACGGCTGGTCGCAATTCCCGTGGTACCAGAAGATCACCGACTATTTCTGGCACATCACGCTGCCGCTGGTTTCGATGGCGCTCGGCGCCTTCGCGACCATGACCCTGCTGACCAAGAACTCGTTTCTCGATGAAATCCGCAAGCAGTATGTGATGACCGCGCGCGCCAAAGGGTGCAGCGAAACGCAGGTGCTTTACGGCCACATCTTCCGCAACGCAATGCTGATCGTGATCGCCGGCTTTCCGAGTGCGTTCATTCACGCGTTTTTCTCCGGCTCGCTGCTGATCGAGACGATCTTCTCGCTCGATGGCCTCGGGTTGCTTGGTTTCGAGAGCGTGTTGAACCGCGATTATCCGGTGGTGTTCGGTACGCTGTTCATTTTCTCTCTGGTCGGTCTTGTGGTGAATCTGATCTCTGATCTTGCCTATATGTGGATCGACCCCCGGATCGATTTCGAGGCGCGCGAGGTATGACGATCGCCCCCGTCCCGCCCGTCGAGACCACGGCCTTGTCGCCGATGGGCGAAGCCGTGCCGCCGTCGCGCCACCCGCTCGGCATATCGCCGCTCAACCAGCGCCGCTGGCGCAATTTCAAGTCCAACCGGCGCGGCTATTGGTCGTTCTGGATTTTCGCACTGTTGTTTCTTGTCTCGCTGTTCGCAGAACTGATCGCCAACGATCGCCCGTTCCTGATCAAGTTCGACGGCAAACTGTATTTCCCGGCCTTCGTGACCTATCCCGAAACCGCATTCGGCGGGGACTTTGAGACGGCTGCCGACTACCGCGATCCGTATCTGCAGAAACTGATCAAGGAAAAGAACGGCACGGTGATCTGGCCGTTGATCCGCTATTCCTACAGCACGCATAATCTCGATCTGCCGACGCCGGCGCCGTCGAAGCCGACATGGATGCTCACCGAGGCGCAATGCAAGTCGGTGGTCGAGAAGAAGGGCCTGCGCGGCTGCCGCGACCTTGAGTATAACTGGCTCGGCACCGACGATCAGGGCCGCGATGTGGTGGCGCGCCTGATCTACGGCTTCCGGATATCGGTGCTGTTCGGTCTCACGCTGACGATCATCTCCTCCGTGATCGGCATCGCCGCCGGCGGTGTGCAGGGCTATTTCGGCGGATGGGTCGATCTTGGCTTCCAGCGCTTCATCGAAGTGTGGACCGCGATTCCGTCACTGTATCTGCTCTTGATCCTGTCATCGGTGCTCGTGCCCGGCTTCTTCGTGTTGCTCGGAATTCTTTTGCTTTTCTCCTGGGTGTCGCTGGTAGGCCTCGTGCGCGCGGAGTTCCTGCGCGGGCGCAACTTCGAGTACATTCAGGCGGCGCGGGCACTGGGTGTCTCGAATGCCACCATCATGTTCCGGCATCTGTTGCCGAACGCCATGGTGGCGACCATGACGTTCCTGCCGTTTATCGTCTCGTCGTCAGTGATGACGTTGACGGCGCTGGATTTCCTCGGCTTCGGTCTGCCGCCGGGTTCGCCGTCGCTCGGCGAATTGTTGTCGCAGGGCAAATCGAATGTGCAGGCACCGTGGCTCGGCTTCACCGGCTTTTTCTCGGTCGCGATCATGCTGTCGCTTCTGATTTTCATCGGCGAGGGCGTGCGCGACGCCTTCGATCCGCGCAAGACGTTCAGGTAAGGCCATGTTGGATTCCATCAACCAGCCTCTTCTCGATGTCCGCGACCTGTCTGTGGCGTTCCGTCAGGGCGGCAATGAAAGTATTGCAGTCGACAAGATTTCGTTCTCGATCGAGCGCGGACAGTGCGTGGCGCTGGTCGGGGAATCCGGTTCGGGCAAATCCGTCAGCGCGCTGTCTGTGCTGAAGTTGCTGCCGTATCCCACGGCGCATCATCCGACCGGAAGCATCCGCTTCAAGGGGCAGGACCTGCTCGAGATGAGCGAGAACGAGATTCGCGGCATTCGCGGCAACGACATCTCGATCATTTTCCAGGAGCCGATGACGTCCCTTAATCCGCTGCACACCATCGAGGCGCAGATCAGCGAAGTGATCTATCTGCACAGCGGCGTGCGCGGCGCGGCGGCACGGGCGCGGACACTTGAGCTTCTGACGCAGGTCGGCATTCCGGAACCGGAAACGCGCCTCGCCAGCTATCCGCATCAGTTGTCCGGCGGACAGCGCCAGCGCGTGATGATAGCGATGGCGCTGGCGAACGAGCCTGACCTTTTGATCGCCGACGAGCCGACCACGGCGCTTGACGTCACTGTGCAGGCGCAAATTCTCAAGCTACTCGCCGATATCCGCGAGCGCCTCGGCATGAGCATGCTGTTTATCACCCACGACCTCGGCATCGTGCGGCGCATCGCCGATGTGGTCTGTGTCATGAACAACGGCAGGATTGTCGAGCAGGGGCCGGTGGAACAGGTCTTCACCGCGGCCCAGCATCCTTACACCAAGGCGCTGCTGGCGGCGGAGCCGAAGCCGGATCCCGCGCCGCCGCGGCCGGAATCGCCGGTGGTGATGTCATCCGATGATTTGAAGGTCTGGTTTCCGATCAAGCGCGGCCTGCTGCGCAAGACCGTCGGCCACATCAAGGCGGTCGACGGTGTCAGCGTGTCGGTACGCAAGGGCGAAACGCTCGGCGTGGTCGGCGAGTCCGGTTCGGGCAAGACCACGCTCGGCCTCGCGTTGCTGCGCCTGATTTCATCGAACGGGCCGATCGTGTTTCTCGGCAAGGATATTCAGGGCCTGAAGTTCAAGGAGATGCGTCCGGTCCGGCGTGACATGCAGATCGTGTTTCAGGACCCATTCGGGGCGCTCAGCCCGCGCATGTCGGTCGGCGACATCGTTGCTGAGGGCCTGGGCGTGCATCAGCCGTCGCTGAGCGAGGCCGAACGCGAGGCACGGGTGATCAAGGCGCTGAAGGATGTCGGCCTCGATCCCGCGACGCGCTTCCGTTATCCGCATGAATTCTCCGGTGGCCAGCGTCAGCGCATCAGTATCGCACGCGCCGTGGTGCTGGAGCCGAACTTCGTGGTGCTGGACGAGCCGACCAGCGCCCTCGACATGCTGTTCCAGGCGCAGATGGTCGATCTGCTCCGCGAGCTGCAACGCAAGCGCGACCTGACCTACATGTTCATTTCGCATGACCTGCGCGTGGTGGCTTCACTGGCGAGCAACCTGATCGTGATGCGTCACGGCAAGGTGGTGGAAGAAGGCGCCGCGGCGGATATCTTCAAGAATCCGAAATCCGATTATACGCGCGCGCTGTTCGCGGCGGCGTTCAACATCGAAGCCGCGCCGAATATCGTGCCGGATTTGTGAAAGCTAGCGCAAGCGTTTGATGCTGGTCACGTCGCTGCCTGCGGCTTCGATGCGCGCCATGGCTGCGTCTGTCGGCTCGATGGCTGTCGCCATGTGGTGCGCGTTGGCGTGGACGATGGTGCTGCCATCGCGCACGATTGCGACATGGCCCTTCCAGAAGATCAGATCGCCGCGTTTGAGATCATGCCACTGCGACGGTGGCAACGCCGTTCCCAGAGCGCCTTCCTGCATGTCGCTGTCGCGCGGCGCTGCGATGCCGACAGCCGCGAGTGAGGCCTGCACCAGTCCCGAACAATCGATGCCGAGGCTTGTCCTTCCGCCCCACAGATAGGGCGTGCCGACGAAGCGTTCCGCAATGGCAACGAAATCCGTCTCATTGGTGTTAAGCGGCGCCACGTGCTGCGCTGGCAGATAATGCCGCTGGCTGGTAATGGCGAAGCCGCCTTCGGTCTTGAGGACTTCGATATGTGCGCCGAGCGGCAGGCTTTCCGCCGGCGGCAGCTTGATCGAGGGTCCTGGAAACGCGAAGGTGCGCAGCGCCGTGACTTTGTGCGTGGGTGTCGAGCGCGGCTGAACCAGCGCATTGTCGGGGAGCCATCCGACATAGCCGTCGGCCTTGAGCTGGCCCCACGCCCATCCCTCGGCGTCGCGATCGTAGATGACGACGCGTTCACCCTTCAGCGCCTCGGTGTCCAATGCTGCCTCGTGCGAAGGCTCGCGCCGGACCGGCGCAACGGGATCGAAGATTTCATATTCCGTTCCTTCGACAAAACGCGCGGCCGTCACCTTGCCTTCGAGATGCTTCGCGGCAAGATCAGGCCGTGCGGGCGTGAGCCTGGGATCGCGGGGGAGATCAGCCATGCCGCTCGCTCAACAGTTTGTAGATCGCGCGCGCGGCCTGGCATTCTCCGCCTTCGGGACGCGCGGGCTTGGCCGATGGCGTCCAGCCGTAGATATCGACGTGCAACCAGCTCTTGGCGCTTTCGACAAAGCGCTTCAGGAACAGCGCGCAGGTGATCGAGCCGGCGAACGCGCCGCCGGGTGCGTTGTTGAGATTGGCGGTTTTGGAATCCAGCCACGAATCGTACGGCATCCACAGCGGCATCCGCCACAGCGGATCGTTCTCGGCGCGGGCGTGGCGCGCGACGTCGGCTGCGAGCGTTTCATCGTTGGTGTAGAACGGCGGCAGGTCCGGCCCCAGCGCGACGCGCGCGGCGCCGGTCAGTGTGCCGAGATCGATCAGCAGATCGGGCTTCTCCTCGTCAGCCAGCGCCAGTGCGTCGGCCAGCACGAGGCGTCCCTCCGCATCGGTGTTGCCGATCTCGACATTGACGCCCTTGCGCGAGGGAAAAATATCGAGCGGGCGAAAGGCATTCCCCGCGACAGAATTCTCGACAGCGGGAATCAGAACACGCAGGCGAACCTTGAGTTTCGCATCCATGATCATCTGAGCGAGCGCGAGCACGTTGGCTGCGCCGCCCATATCCTTCTTCATGATCAGCATGCCGCTCGACGGCTTGAGATCGAGCCCGCCGGTGTCGAAGCAGACGCCCTTGCCGACCAGCGTCACTTTCGGATGCGATGCGTCGCCCCACGTGATGTCGATCAGGCGCGGCGCGCGGGTCGAGGCCATGCCGACCGCATGGATCAGCGGGAAATTCTGTTTCAGCAGGTCGTCGCCGATAATGCAGCTATAGGCCGCGCCGAACTTTTCGGCGAGCGCCTGTGCGGCCTGCGCGAGTTCGTCCGGCCCCATGTCGTTGGCGGGTGTGTTGATGAGATCGCGCGCCAGTGCCGCGGCGTCCGCCATGCGCGTCAGCTCAACCATGTCGAGGCCGTCGGGCGGGACGAGCCGTGCGCCGGGTGCATCGTTCTTGCGATAGCGATTGAACCGGTAACTGCCGAGCGCAAAGGCAAGCGCTGCAAGCCGGGTGTCGTGCGGCTCATTCGTAAAACTGTAGGTGCCTGCCGGCAGCAGGCCGGGCAATTGTCCCGGCCGGAAAAGATCGCGCCACTCGCTGGAAGCATCCTCGATGCCGAACAGGACATGAGCGAGCGATCCGTCCTCCGCCGGCAGCGCGAGATACTGGCCGGGCTTTGCGGCGAACGCATTGGCCGCTGCGAACCGCCGGGCTGTGGCGGGGAGGGCGGCGCTGACGGTGTCCCAGGTCGATTTGGTGGCAAAGGTAATGGGGACGGCGGATGAGGCGTTCTGGAAGGCTGGATGCATGGAGTTCCCGGACAGGGTGCGTGACAGATGCTCACTATAGCAGCGTGGCCGCACTGCGCAGCAGGCCCAAGATGGTGTTTTTACATGTCTTTCCGATCGGGACGCGCAGGGGCGGGCACCGTTGCCGCTCGGGGGAATTAACCAGCCATTAGGGTTAACAGTCTATTGCTGGCGTCATCCGGCTTCGCCAAACCTCGATAGCGAGTCCAAGCGTCATGCGTAATCCATCCCGTTTCGCCAGGTACTTTGGGTCCGCTGCGGTCGCGGCGCTCCTCGCGGCCAGCCTTGGCGGCTGCCAGACCGCGCGCTCGCCCGACATCACCGGATCGCTCAATGCCCGTGCCGAAGCAGGGCCTAGCGTTGCTTCGCGCGATGAGATCGAGGCTTACGGCGAACGCTACCGTGCCAATCCGCGCGACGCCGCGGCCGCGCTTCAATATGGCCAGTCCCTGCGTTTGAACGGGCAGCGCCAGCAGGCCGTTGCCGTGCTGGAGCAGGCGACCATCGCCAACCCCGGCAACAAATCGTTGCTGGCAGCCTATGGCCGCGCGCTGGCGGACAACGGAAATTTCCAGCAGGCGTTCGACATCCTGACCCGTGCCCATACGCCGGCAAATCCTGACTGGCGCATTCTGTCGGTGCAGGGCACGACGCTCGATCAACTCGGCAATCACGAGGAAGCACGCCGCTACTATGCGAGCGCGCTGAAGATTGCCCCGGAAGAGCCGTCGGTGCTGTCGAATCTCGGCATTTCCTATGTTCTGTCCAAGGATCTTCCCAAGGCCGAGTCGGTGCTGCGCAGAGCCTATAATCGCGGCTCGGCTGATTCCCGCGTTCGCCAGAATCTTGGACTGGTGGTCGGGCTTCAGGGACGATTCGCGGAAGCCGAAACCATCGTGAAGGCAGACCTTCCCGCTGAAGAGGCGGAAGCCAATGTCGCCTATCTAAAGCAGATGCTCAGCCGCGATGGCGGCGGACGAGGTCCGCGCACAACGGCCGTGGCAGAGCCCAGCCGCTCATAGGCCACACTTCATTTCTGCTATCTTGAGGCTGAACGATGCCGCGGCGCCTGACCGGCGCCGCTCACATCACTTCATGTATTCCGAGACCTTGATGCCGGTCGGGCCGAGAATGACCACGAACAGCACGGGCAGGAAGAACACGATCATCGGCACGGTCAGTTTCGGCGGCAAGGCGGCCGCCTTCTTCTCGGCCTCGTTCATGCGCATGTCGCGATTTTCCTGAGCCATCACGCGCAGCGTCTGTCCCAGCGGCGTGCCATAGCGCTCCGACTGTTGCAGGGCCAGACAGACGGACTTCACGCCCTCGGTGCCCGTCCGCTTGGCGAGGTTCTCGTACGCCATCTTGCGGTCCTGGAGATACGAGAGCTCCGCGGTCGTCAGGGAGAATTCCTCCGCCAGCGCGATCGACTGGCTGCCGATCTCCTGGCTCACCCGGCGAAACGCCGCTTCGATCGACATGCCGGATTCGATGCAGATCAGCAGCAGGTCGAGCGCATCCGGAAATGCGCGCCGGATCGACAACTGGCGCTTGGTAATGGCGTTCTTCAGGAACAGCATGGGCGCCTGCATGCCAAACCATGTCGCGCCCAGGCACATGCCGATTTTCATCGCTGTCGGCTGCTGCATGTTCGAGATCACGAACACATAGAGAATGGCGCAGATCAGGAACACGATCGGCATGACAAGGCGGAAGAAGAGAAACGTGACGTAAGGCGCCTGACCGCGATAGCCGGCCATCACCAGCTTGTCGCGCGCTTCCTCCTGAGCCACCCACTTGCCGAGGTTGAAGTCTTCGACGACTCTCGCCACGACCTGTTTCGGCGTCTGGCGCAGCGAAACTTTCTCGTTGCGGTTGAGCCGGTCGCGTTCGCGCTGGCGCATCCGCTCGCGTTCGCTGGCGACGGCTTTCATGCGCTTGGCCAGTCCGTCGCCGGCGAACATCGGCGCCACAACTGCGTAGGCTGCTGCTGCGGCGGCGATCGCCGCCATCAGCATCGTCATGAACCTGACGTCGTGGAACTTTTCGATGAGAAGATCGACCATGGTTCCTCGTCAGAAATCGAAATTGATCATTTTTTTCATGACCATGATGCCGGTCGACATCCAGAGCACGCAGCCCGCCAGCATCAGCCGTCCGGTCGGATGGGTCCAGAGCAGTGAGATGTATTCGGGCGTCATGATGTAGACCATGAGCATCACGAGCGGCGGCAGCGCGCCGATGATGCCGGCCGAGGCCTTGGCTTCCATCGACATCGCCTGAATCTTGGCCTTCATCTTCTTGCGATCGCGAAGCACCTTCGAGAGATTGCCGAGAGCCTCCGACAGGTTGCCGCCAGACTTGGTCTGAATCGCGATCACGATGCCGAAGAAGTTGGCTTCCGGCAGCGGCATTCTGTCGTAAAGACGCTGGCAGGCGTCGCCAAGCGGCATGCCGATGGTCTGGGTTTCGATGATCGCATTGAATTCGCTGCGCAGCGGCTCCGGCGCATCGGCGGCAACGACCTTGAGCGAATCGAACAGCGGAAGGCCGGCCTTGATACCGCGGACGATGACGTCGACGGCGTCCGGCAGTGCCTCGAGAAACTTGGTTTCGCGGCGCTTCTTGAGAAAGCCCAGCACCCAGCGCGGCAATCCGAAACCCGCGCCTATGCCAAAGCCGAGCGATGCGAGTGGGGGCGCGCCTGCAAGATAGGACCCGATCAGAGCGGCCGCGCCGAGAATTCCCGAGCCGATCATGAACTGCTGCTTGGTCCAGCTCATGCCCGCCTGGGAGATACGGTTCTCGATCGAAATTTTCTTGGACTCGGCGAGCCGCTGTTCAAGCTCCTTGATCGAGTCTTCGACAGCTACGCGACGCGTGCGCGACCGGTCGTCGATGCGCAATGCAGGTTCGGCGCGCGCAAAGGACTGGACGCGCTTCTCGGTCTGCTTCTCGCCGGAGAGTAGCGGATAGATGAAAACCCATGCGAGACCGCCCACCGTGACGGCGGAGAGGAAAGCCAGTGCCAGCGCCTGCATGTTCATGGGCGCTCCTATACCTCTGCAACTTCGGCGGCATCGAGCGCCGCGGCGAGCCGCTTTTCCTCATTGTAGTAGCGGGCACGTTCCCAGAACTTCGGACGTCCGATGCCGGTCGAGCGATGCCGGCCGATAATGTTGCCGTTCAGATCTTCGCCCATCAGGTCGTAGAGGAAGATGTCCTGGGTGATGATGGTGTCGCCTTCCATCCCCATCACTTCGGTGATGTGGGTGATACGGCGCGAGCCGTCGCGCAGGCGGGCCGCCTGTACAATCACGTCGATCGAGGCGCAGATCATCTCGCGGATGGTGCGCGACGGCAGAGAGTAACCGCCCATGGTGATCATGGATTCGCAACGCGACAGGGCTTCGCGGGGATTATTGGCGTGCAGCGTTCCCATCGATCCGTCGTGGCCGGTGTTCATCGCCTGCAACAGGTCGAACGCCTCGGGTCCGCGGACTTCGCCGACGATGATACGTTCCGGCCGCATACGCAGGCAGTTCTTGACGAGGTCGCGCATGGTGACCTGGCCTTCGCCTTCGATGTTCGGCGGACGCGTTTCGAGGCGCACGACATGCGGCTGCTGCAATTGAAGTTCCGCTGCGTCTTCGCAGGTGATGATGCGCTCGTCTTCGTCGATGTAGTTGGTCAGACAGTTCAGCAGCGTGGTTTTACCTGAGCCGGTGCCGCCGGAGATCAGCACGTTGCAGCGGACCCGGCCGATGATTTGCAGGATCTGAGCGCCTTCGGGCGTGATCGCGCCGAATTTGACCAGCTGATCCAGCGTCAGCTTGTCCTTCTTGAACTTACGAATGGTGAGCGCGGGGCCATCGATGGCCAGCGGCGGCACGATCGCGTTGACGCGCGACCCGTCGGCGAGACGGGCGTCGCATATCGGCGAGGATTCATCGACGCGGCGGCCGACCTGGCTGACGATGCGCTGGCAGATGTTGAGAAGCTGCTGGTTGTCACGGAAGCGGATGCCGGTCTTCTGGATCTTGCCGCCGACTTCGATAAAGACAGTGCCGGCGCCATTCACCATGATGTCGGCGATGTCGTCGCGGGCGAGCAGCGGCTCGAGCGGTCCGTAACCGAGAACGTCGTTACAGATGTCGTCGAGCAGTTCTTCCTGCTCGGCGATCGACATCACGATGTTCTTGATCGCGATGATCTCGTTGACGATGTCGCGGATTTCCTCGCGCGCGGACTCGACGTCGAGCTTTGCGAGCTGGGCGAGATCGATGGCCTCGATCAGCGCCCCGAAGATCGTGGCCTTGACCTGATAGTAGGTGTCCGAGCGCCGTGCTTCAACGACAGGAGCGGGCGCGGCAGGACGCGCAGGCGACAACGGCGGCGATGTGACGTTCGCCACCGCCGGCTTTGCGGCGGCCGGCGTTGTCACATGCCCACGGTCCGCGGGCTGAGTCCCCCGGCCATCGGCTTCTGATCCGCTACGCTTACCAAACACGACGGTACTCCACGCGAAAGTCTATTTGGCCCGGAGCTTTCCGAGCAGAGGTGCCAGAAACGAATTGCGCGGCTTCTTGGCTTCGCCACGGCCGGTCAGGCGCTGCGCGATCTGCAAGAACATCTCGGATGTGCGGTGATTGGCGGCGATTTCCGCGATCATCTGTCCATTGTTCGCAGCCGCACCGAAGATTTGCGGCTCAAACGGAATGGTCACGATCGGCGGGCTTTCGATGGCCTTCGCGAATTCGCTGGTGTTGATCTCGGGCCGCTTGGGAACGCCGGCCTGATTGATGCAGTACAGCGGCGCCCTGTCGTTGGGCCGCGCGGCCTTCAACGTATCGAACATGTTCTTGGTGTTGCGCAGATTGGCGAGATCGGGGGTCGCGACGATCAGGATATCGTCGGCGCCGACCAGCGCGCGCTTGGTCCATCCGGACCACTGGTGCGGAACGTCGAGAACGATGCAGGGCATCGTCGTGCGCAGCGTATCGAAGATCGAATCGAACGCGTCCGCCCCGAAATCGTACACCCGGTCGAGGGTGGCAGGCGCGGCGAGCAGGCTGAGATGGTCGGTGCACTTGGAGAGCAGCCGGTCCACAAAAGCCGTGTCGATGCGGTCGGGAGAGAACACGGCGTCGGCAATACCCTGCGGAGGATCCTGATTGTAATCGAGGCCCGCGGTGCCGAAGGCCAGATCGAGATCGGCGACCACCGAATCCAGCGCCAGATCGCGTGCGATCGCCCACGCAACGTTATGCGCCACGGTGGATGCGCCCACGCCGCCCTTGGCGCCGACCACAGCAATGATCCGTCCGACGGCCTTGGCTTCCGGTACCGAAAACAGGCCGCAGATCGAGCGCACGACGTCGAGGGGCGCAACCGGCGCGATGACATAGTCGCTGATGCCGCGGCGCACGAGTTCACGGTAGAGAACGACGTCGTTGACTTTGCCGATCACGATCACCCGCGTACCGGCGTCGCAAACCGTTGCAAGTTGATCGAGGCCCGAAAGGATGTCGTTGCGGCCCTCGGTCTCGAGCAGGATTACGTTGGGGGTCGGCGCGGTGCGGTACGCCTCGATGGCAGCCGCCATGCCGCCCATCTGAATCTTGAGATGAGCCTTGTCCAGCCGCCGGTCTTCGCCGGCAGCCTGTACGGCTGCCGCTGTTTCAACAGTTTCGCAGAAAGCCTGGACGGACACGCGCGGCGCTGGCGCGATATGCTCCTCGGCGGCGGTCGAGGCCGCCCCGTCCTCCTGATCCTGGCGCGCGTAACTAATCATTTGCCTACTTCGCTCAGTTTGGCCTTCTCGGCTTCAGGATATGCGGTCGTCGTCGTGTTGCCCTTGCGGTACTTGTCGAAGGCGACGTTGCGGCGAGGTGTATAGGCCGGCGTTTCGGCGCGCGGCTGGACGAGATCGGACGGATTGTCGACCATCGCCGCAAGATTGCGCTGACTTGCGCAGCCCAGATTGTAGTACGGCCGGTTTTCGTAATAGCTCTTGTTCTTGATGGAAGGGCCGAGGTCTTCCGGCCAAACGCCGCACGGACCGGCATCCGCGACGATCCGCGGATAGTTGACGCGGATGGTCGCAAACTGCCGGGGATCGGTCGGACGATAACTCCTGACGGTGATGCCGCGCGGCGGCACACCGGCGGCGGCCAGGATGCCCTGGATCTCACGCAAGGAATCGTTCGCCACGCGTGCGTTCGGCGTATTCGCCGGCATATCGATGATGATGCCGCCGGTGCCTTCGCGTAGCCAGGTTTCGGCGACACCGGCAATATCCGAGCGCTGCGCAGCCGTGAGGCCGCCGCGGCCGGTGCCGACGAAGACTTCGGTCGTGCGGTTCGCTTCCTGAACCACGATGGGATGGCGCTGGCGGTAATCGTTCGGGATGCTGCTTGTCGGCGTATCCTGATCGGTGTGCGTGCAGGCTCCCAACGCGGCAGACGCCCCGAGAAGGGCGACCGCGACGCGCAGGCTGCGCTTGAGATTGGGTACTCGCATCGTCATCGTTACTGTCCTTGTCCCATCTCAGTCGGTGATGAAGCCGTAAGTGCCGCGATACTTGCGGCCGGGCTCCGCGCGTCCGGGAACGCCGTAGATGCGGTTGATGTTGCCAAGAAGGTCCGACTGCGGGTCCGCAGCGTCGGCGAAGCCGTCGTCAGGACGCGACAGATCCTTCTGCGCGACCGCGCGAACCACGAATGGCGTCACCAGCACCATCAGTTCGGTGTTGCGGTTGACGTAGTCGCGGCTGCGGAACAGCGTTCCGAGCACCGGCAACTGCGCCAGTCCGGGCAGACCGTTGATGGATTGCTTGGTCTGTTCCTGGATCAGGCCGGCCATCGCCATCGAGCCGCCCGACGGAATTTCAAGCGTGGTTTCGGCGCGGCGGGTTTTGACCGACGGAATGGTCAGGGTGTTTCCCGACTGATCGAGTGTAATCGAGTTGTCGGGCGACAGTTCGGAGACTTCGGTCAGCACGCGCAGGCTGATCCGGCCTTCGGACAGCACGATCGGCGTGAAGTTCAGGGTAATACCGAACTTCTTGAAATCGATCTGAGTGGTACAGGCCCGCGAGACTGGGTCGCAGGTATAACCCTTGGGAAGCGGGAATTCGCCGCCCGCGACAAAGGTCGCGGATTCGCCGGAAATCGCGGTGAGGTTCGGTTCCGCCAGCGTGCGGACGACGCCGGCGCTTTCCATCGCGCGCAGCGTCGCGGTGACCGCCGGAACGCGCTGTCCAAGCAGATTTGTCGCCGAACCGGCCGCGCCAACCAGACTGTTGCCGGCGACCAGCGGGCGGCCGTATGCGGTGAACGGATTGGTGTTGTTGAAGTTCACGACCGCGGTGCCGTAGTTCATCGTGGCGCTGAGATCGACGCCCAACTGCTTGATGATGTCGCGCTGAACTTCAGCCACGGTAACTTTCAGCATCACCTGATCGCGCCCGCGAACCGCGATGCTGTTCACAACCTTGTCCGGGCCGCCGGCCAGACGTGCCGCCATTTCCTGCGCCTGCTGCGCCTCGACAGGGCTGGCTGCCGAACCCGACAGCACGACGCCGTCGCCGACGCCTTCAATCCGGATATCGGACAGCGGGAACGATTGTTTCAGTGCGGCGCGGACACCGTTGAGATCGCGCGTCACCGCGATATCGTAAGCGGCAATCTGCTGACCCGACGTGTCGAAGAAAACGATGTTGGTCTGACCGACGGCGGCGCCGATGATGTAGGCGCGCTGCGCCGATCGGACCACGGCGTTGGCGATCTTGGGGTCCGCAACCAGAACGTCCTTGATATCGCGCGGCAGGTCGATGACGACGGACTTTCCGATGCCGAGGGGCAGGAACCGCGCATTCAACTGGCCGCCATTCGACGCGACAGCCGCGGCTGCCGGCGTGCGGTAGTCGCTCGCGATCACCGGCGACAGGGCCGGATTCAGCGTCAGCGCGGAAACCGCGGCAAACGACAGGGCACGCACCATAAAGGTCCGTACAGGTGCCTGATCTCCCTCTCGCCTCATCGTATCCGTCCTCTCGATCACTTCCGTGTCGTCATTGTCGTGGTGACGCCGTAGCGAACGACATTGACGCTGTCGCTCTTGGTGCCGTCGTCGATGTTGATGTCGTTGCGGTTGGCGTCGACCAGGCTGCGCAGTGCGAGCGACAAGGTGCCCGCCTGGCGCGCACGCGCCAGCGTTTCGGCCTGATCGGGTTTCAACTCGAGGGTGGTGGTCTTGCCGACCACGACCTTCTGTCCGTCCTTTTCTCCGACTGTCTGGTCGATGGCGAGAACGCGGATGTTGCTCAGGATGATTTCAGAGTTGATGACGTCGTTTGTGCCACTGCGGCTGGCGACTCTCTCGCGCTTGGTGAGAATGACGTCGACCTTGTCGTTGGGCAGGATAAAGCCCCCGGCGCCGGTTTCCGGCGAAATTTCCGTTGAAATCGCGCGCATGCCGCTCGGCAGGATGGCCGCCATGAAGCCGGAGCCGTTGCCCTTGACGAGCTTGGTTTCGCGGATCGGTTCGCCCGCAAGGAACGGCGAACGTGCAATCGATCCCACGATCTGGGTCATTGCCTCGGGCTGGTCGTTGCGGCGGATGAAGCTGGAGCTTGCCGTCGCGGAAGGCCAGCCCTGCCATGCGATATCGTCAGGCGTGACGGTCTGACCGAGCGGAATGTCGATGCGGGCAACCAGAACGTCGGTGGTGTCCATTGTCGTTGGCGCTGCGACCGGCTTCGGATCGGAGCCGCTTGCAAGATATGCAGCAGCGCCGCCGGCGCAGACAGCAATGGCCAGGACGACAATCCGCGCGGTATTCATACGCTTTCACTTTCCACATCACGCCGCGACGGACCTGTCGCTGTGGTCGGATTTGACCAGCTAAACGTCAAAGCATGGTTAATGAGGCGTATCTAAATCGCGTTAATGAGACGTTGCCGACGTGCTGCGGCTCTCAAGTCCGCAAGTGTCACCAGCATGTTGTGTGGGAAACGGATTTGCCGAGTCTGAACGGTGAAGGTTCAGTGGCCGATGAAGCGGGTGAGGTCGACGGCTTTCATCCAATCGGTCTCGGGATAGATCATCAGCGCGCCGAGGGCGAGGGCGATGCCGTACGGGATGCCGCTGTCCTTGCGGTGGAGCCGTTGCAGCCATTCCTGCGAAATGAGCGAGTACGGCAGCGGCCATTGCCGGAACTGAAGCATCAGGAGCGTCAGCGCGCCGCCGAACAGGGAGGCATAGACCAGATAGCTGGCAAGCGGCGGAAACCCGAACCAGAGCCCGGCTGCGGCTGCGACCTTGGCGTCGCCGCCCCCCATCCAGCCGAAAGCGAAGCAGGCGAAGGCGATGACCAGCACTGTCAGGCCCGCCGCCACATGCATGCCGATCTCGGACAGAGGCATGCCGCTGAAACCGGCCAGAACAAAGAAGCCCGCCACCAGCAGCAGCGATATCCGGTTGGGGATCGTCATTGTGAAGAGATCGCTTGCCGCAGCGAAGGCCATCAATGCGGGAAACAGGAAGACGCGCGCGAGATCAAGGATCATGGGTTTGCCGGGTCTGACAGATTGAGCCGCGGGAACTGGTGGTCCGATTCTAACATTCGCATCGCGAACTCGCGGCCGGATGGGATGCGAATTTCAAATCCGCTCCACTCAGTCCGATTGAGCGACACCGCAGGCTAGCCGGCAGAAATGAACAATATTAAAACGCGCCGGGCCAGATGCTGGCGATCCGGAACAGGACCGCGAACAAGGCAAGGACCAGGGCCCCACAAACCAGCCGGGTCGGCTCATCGCGGGAAAGCGACATGAAGAAGTGCCCGAAATTAGTGCGTTTCTCGGCGGGAGACGGCTTCATACGCTTTACTGAGCTTCCGTCGGAATGATCCGGGCACAAAAAAGGCTTCGGTTTCCCGAAGCCTTTTCTTCATCGCGACGCGATCAATTACTTGATCGAGGCGTTGATGTTGGTGAACTTCGTGTTCAGGGTGGTGCCGAGGCCGTTCACGGCGGCGATGATTGCGAGCGCAATGCCCGCAGCAATCAGGCCATACTCAATCGCGGTGGCGCCGGATTCGTCCTTGACGAAGCGAGCAACGAGCTTGGTCATCTATAACTCCATTTGTACACGTGGCTGTAGAACTCTGGCCGTTGCGGGGGCGGAAACCACCGTGACCATGGCGTCAACCTACGCAGCAGGAATTGCAGCGCAGTTAATTCGATTGTCGAAAGCCTGAGGTATCCGCCTCTTCTTGCTGACGGTAAATGCCGGTTTAACGGCACTGGGCAAATTGCGGTGGTTTCCCGTTGTTAAGTGCCTGGTGCGGTAAAGGCACGCGATCTTCACTCATGCGCTGTTTGCAGTTCATTCATCAATTAACGTCAGATTTGCCATGTCGGGCGCCGGCACCGCTGCGTATCGCTTTTGCCGGCTTGTACACGCCCCGGAGTAAAGTATGTCGATCAATGTCTCGCGCCGTTACGCGCATAAAGCCGTAGCGCTGCGCTTTCTCGTTGCCGGTTTCCTGATGTGTCCGATCGCGACGTTCGCCGGAACCGGCGATGAATCCGTTGCGGTCTTCGTCGATCAGGCAAAGGTGGTGAAACTGCCGGAGAAGGTTGCGACCATCGTGGTCGGAAACCCCCTGATCGCAGACGTTAACGTTCAACCCGGCGGGATGGTGGTTGTCACCGGCAAGGGTTACGGCTCAACCAACATGATCGCCATGGATCGCGCCGGTGAGGTTCTGGCCAGCCGTTCCATCCAGGTTGAAGGCCCCGCGGACAAGATGGTTACTGTCTACCGCGGCCTGGAGCGTGAGTCTTACAGTTGCACGCCCGACTGCCAGCGGCGTGTGACCCTCGGCGACGGACGGTCTTACTTCGAGACCGCTCTCGGCCAGACCAACGTCCTGAACAACCAGGCCACCACCGCCGGTGCGCGGCCCTGAGACCGGGCACCGGCTGATTCGTTAACAACCGGTTAACTCCGCGCCGCATGTTGTTCTGATCGGGCGCAAGCATTCAACAATCTCTGTCGTCTATTCTCGGCGGTAGTTATTTCCCGCTGCATGCCGAGGATAGCCCGATGCGCCCGCCCGCGACATCCATGAACGCAATCAACAAGGCACTGCGCCGGTTTCGCCGCGACCGGCGAGCCTCGGCCGCCGTCGAGTTCGCGTTCGTCGCGCCGATCTTCTTCGTGTTGCTGTTCGCAGTCATGGAGACGGCGCTGGTGTTTTTCGCTGCGCAGATCCTGGAGACAGGCACGCAGGATACGGCGCGCCTGATGTTGACGCACCAGGCGCAGGATGCCGGCATGACACAGGCCCAGTTCAAGCAGGATCTCTGCAACCGCGTCAGCGTGATGTTCACCTGCTCCGACGTTTACGTCGATGTGAAGTCATACGCCGAGGGTGCGACAGTCAACATCGTCGATCCGATCGATGGATCGGGGAATTTCGTCAACAACTTCACCTATCAGACGGCGCCCGCCGGCAGCCCGGCAACTGTCGTCGTACGCTCCTTTTATCAGTGGCCGATGTTCGTGACCGGGCTCGGCTACAACATCGCGAATATCGGACGCAACACGTCCAACAGCAAACGCCTCCTGGCAGCGACCGCTGCGTTCCGCGTCGAACCTTGATGGACGAACGATCATGAAGCTGATTTCGCTTTTCAAATATGTCCGCAGCAGCCGGCAGCTCGTACTCCGGTTCGGCAAGGACAAGCGCGGCGTAGCTGCGGTCGAATTCGTCTTTATTGTGCCGCTGATGCTGGCGCTGCTGTTCGGAATGATCGACGTTTCAAGCGGCGTCGCCATCGATCGCAAGGTGACGCTGACCGCGCGCACGTTGTCCGACCTTGTCTCGCAGGGCACGAAAGTATCGTCCACGGACATCTCGAACTTCTTCAAGATGGGCAGCGCCATCATGACGCCGTATGCCGTCACGCCGGCGACGATGACCCAGAGAATCTCAGCGGTCAGCATCGATGCATCGAAGAAGGCGAAGGTGGTCTGGAGTTACTCCGGCGCTGTCAGCGGCCCCAGCTCTGTCACGGTCACGACCGGCTATGCCAAGGATACAGTCATCACAACGATCCCGGCCGATCTTCTTGTCGCGAACACGCAGTTGATCTGGAGCGAGGTGACCTACACCTTCACGCCGATCACCGGATACATCATCAAGACCAACGTGCCGCTGTCCGAGAACTGCTACACCCGGCCGCGCCAGTCCGACACCGTCACCTATACAAGCTGACCGCAAACGCCTTCCAACAATGTAAAACAAAAAGGCCGTGCGAACGGCACGGCCTTTCGATGCTCTGGTTCTCGTTATCCGAAACTCCCGCAGCGTGAGCCGCAGAAATTCCAGTTAGCCGGCGGCGCGGAGATTGTCGGCCGACGACTTGCCCGAACGGCGATCGGCAACGATTTCGTAGCTGATCTTCTGGCCCTCACGCAGCGTTCCCAGACCAGCGCGCTCGACGGCGCTGATGTGAACGAACACGTCGTTTCCGCCATCGTCAGGCTGAATGAAACCGTAACCCTTAGTCGCGTTGAACCACTTCACTGTTCCCATGCTCACGCAGGTAGTCCTTCTCAAGATAGATATAGTCAAAGCCCACGTCTAAATGGGCTGGTGAGATCGAAATTTGGATGAGGTCGTCAGCGTCTAAACCGGCTGTACCGGTGGATAGCTATGTCGTCCGGCCGAAGATCGATATCTCAATATTACGTGAAAATGGGCCCCGAAACAATCCTGACGGGTGCGGATTTTTGATGCCCGTCCAGCGTGCTCCAGATGCAGGAGATCGCGCATGACGCGTGCCATGCGCGATCCGTATGATGCGGAGAAACCCGCTTATCTGCGCCGAAACTGTCCGCGTGGCGGGGTGCCGCGGGGTGGGCCGCCGGCGCCTCCGGGACGCTCGTCCTTGTGCCGGAAAATCAGGCGGCCCTTCTCGAGATCGTAAGGTGACATTTCGATGGTCACCCGGTCGCCTGCCAGCGTCTTGATGCGGTTCTTCTTCATCTTCCCGGCGGTGTAGGCCACGATCTCATGTCCGGCATCGAGCTGGACGCGATAGCGTGCGTCGGGAAGAATTTCGGTCACCAGTCCTTCGAACTGGATCAACTCTTCTTTGGCCATAGGGGTCTCCAAGTCCTTCTAATCAAGTTCGCTAATTCTGTCCGCGGGTCCGGTTCAGGACCGCTGCGGGCGCTGATTCCGATTGGGCTGATTTTGCGCCGGACGGCTTTCACGATGCAAGAAGGCGACGCCCTGAATACCCTCGCTCTTGCCGGCTTGTGACGGCCGGGACTGTTCGTGGCGATTGCCTTCGAAACGGTTTGCCTGCGCTGGGGCGGCTCCACCCGGACGACGGCGGCGGCGCGGACCCTTCGATCCGGGGGCGCCATCGTTCGCACGCGGGCTATGTCCGTTGTGGCTGTGACCACCTGACCGTGCCGGACGGTGATGCTGCGCGGGCGCGGCTGCGGCCGGACGCTGTTGCTGTCCCGGCGTGCGGCGATCTTCCTTCGGCAGGTTGACCTTGATCAGCCTTTCGATGTCGCGCAGATAGCCAAGCTCCTCACCGGCCGCCACCAGCGAAATCGCAGTGCCGTCAGCGCCGGCGCGCGCGGTGCGGCCGATGCGGTGAACGTAGGTTTCCGGCACGTTGGTCAGGTCGAAGTTGATGACATGGCTGATACCGTCGACGTCGATGCCGCGCGCTGCGATATCGGTTGCGACCAGCGTGCGGATGTCGCCGGTGCGGAATGCCGCCAGCACGCGCTCGCGGTGGTTCTGCGACTTGTTGCCGTGGATGGCTTCAGCAGGAATCCCCGCTTTTACGAGGCCTTTCACGACCTTGTCGGCGCCGTGCTTGGTGCGGGTGAACACCAGCGCGCGGTTGACCTGCTCGGTCTTGAGGATCTGCGCCAGAATGGCGGGCTTCGCGGAATGATCGACCTGGAGGACCTTCTGCGTGATGCGCTCGACGGTGGAAGACACCGGCGTCACAGCGACACGCGCTGGATTGTTCAGCATCTGATCGGCGAGATCGGCGATGTCTTTCGGCATGGTCGCCGAGAAGAACAGCGTCTGACGCTTCGTCGGAAGCTTGGCGACGATTTTGCGGATGTCGTTGATGAAACCCATGTCGAGCATGCGGTCGGCTTCGTCGAGGACCAGAAACTCGACCTGTCCGAGTTTCAGGGCGTTGCCCTGTACCATGTCGAGCAGACGTCCGGGTGTCGCCACCATGACATCGATGCCGGGCATGACGGAGCGGACCTGGCGGCCCATCGGGACGCCGCCGATCGCCAGCGCCGAGGTCAGCTTGATGTGCCGGCCGTAGGCGTTGAAGCTTTCGAGAATCTGGCCGGAGAGTTCGCGGGTCGGGCTCAGCACCAGCACGCGGCAGGTCTTGGGCTGCGGCTTGATACGGTTTTCCAGCAGGCGATGCAGGATCGGAAGCGCGAACGACGCGGTCTTGCCGGTGCCGGTTTGCGCGATGCCGATGACGTCGCGTCCGGTGATCGCGATGGGAATGGTTTGAGCCTGAATGGGGGTCGGCGTGACGTAATTTTCTTCTTTAAGTGCACGCGAGATGGGATCGGCGAGGCCGAAATCCTGAAAGGAGGTCAAAAGGGTATCTTTCTATGAGTCGCAGCGCGCGCCCAGCGGATGCCGGGTGCGGGCGGGTGTCGGAGACACCCGCGTGTCTGGGGCGTCGGTTTTGGTTAGCTGAAGGGGCAAGCCAGAAACCGTAAACGGGATCAGTACACGCGGCTCGCAAGGACCCGATGATTCTCAAGGTCGTAGCGCTCATATGGAACAGGAACACGGCGCTTTCAAGGTGAAAACGACCGGAGGGCGGCAGCATGAGCCTGGAAACTTCGTAGGGGCGGACCTGTCGGGCCGCTTTCTGCTTGAATTGTAGACAACGCAGAATTTTTGATTATTTTTTATGCAAATGCCGAAAGGGAGGTCAGTTTAACTGGTTGAAAAACGGGCAGGCGACATCCGGGTGGATCCGAAACCGAATTTAGACCTGTAAAATCAAAATGTTAGGCAAATCTGTCCCATGGCATAGTTCTTGCGATTCCCTTAACGCCGGCGGCCGAAGGCCGTCGCACAGCGTTTCACGTCTGCGTCAGGGAGATGACATCGCATGACTACGCATTTCAGCAGCGTCGCAGTTGCACCGTTCAGCCGCCGTAAATGGCTGGCCGCAACTGCAGGTCTTTTTTTGGGTCTCGCCACGGTCGGCGCGGCCAAGGCGCAGGAGACCATCAAGGTCGGCGTCCTTCATTCGCTTTCCGGAACAATGGCCATCAGCGAAACCACGCTGAAGGATACGGTGCTTTTCCTGATCGATGAGCAGAACAAGAAGGGCGGCGTTCTCGGCAAGAAGCTTGAGGCCGTCGTTGTCGATCCGGCGTCCAACTGGCCGCTGTTCGCGGAAAAGGCCCGCGAACTGATCACCAAGGACAAGGTGTCCGTGGTGTTCGGCTGCTGGACGTCGGTGTCGCGCAAGTCCGTGCTGCCGGTGTTCAAGGAACTGAACTCGATCCTGTTCTACCCGGTGCAGTACGAGGGTGAGGAGAGCGAGCGCAACGTGTTCTACACGGGTGCAGCGCCGAACCAGCAGGCGATCCCTGCGGTGGACTATCTCGCCAAGGAAGAGAAGGTGCAGCGCTGGGTTCTGGCCGGCACCGACTACGTCTATCCGCGTACCACCAACAAGATCCTTGAAGCCTACCTGAAGTCGAAGGGCGTCAAGGCTGAAGACATCATGATCAACTACACGCCGTTCGGTCATTCGGACTGGCAGACGATCGTGGCCGACATCAAGAAGTTCGGTTCGGCTGGCAAGAAGACGGCGGTGGTTTCGACCATCAACGGCGACGCCAACGTTCCGTTCTACAAGGAACTCGGCAACCAGGGCATCAAGGCGACCGATATTCCAGTCGTCGCGTTCTCGGTCGGTGAAGAAGAACTCGCCGGCATCGACACCAAGCCGCTGCTCGGCCATCTCGCCGCCTGGAACTACTTCCAGTCGATCAAGACGCCGGAGAACGAGGCTTTCATCAAGTCGTGGCAGGCCTACACCAAGAACCCGAAGCGCGTGACCAACGATCCGATGGAAGCGCATGTGATCGGTTTCGACATGTGGGTGAAGGCCGTCGAGAAGGCCGGTTCGGTTGACGCCGACAAGGTGATCGACGCTCTTCCCGGCACCAAAGCCAAGAACCTCACTGGCGGCGTGTCGGAAATGCTTCCGAACCATCACATCACCAAGCCTGTGTTCATCGGCGAAATCAAAGCCGACGGCCAGTTCGATGTGGTGTGGAAGACCCCGGGCCTGGTGGCCGGCGACGCCTGGTCGAAGGAGCTTGAGGGCTCCAAGGACCTGATCGGTGACTGGGTCGGCAAGAAGTGCGGCAACTTCAACACCAAGACCAACAAGTGCGGTGGTCAGGGCTCCTGAGCAGCGTTACGCGGCGTGATGCATCCGCGGCGCATCACGCTCTGATCTGAAACGACCGGAAGGCGGCGGCAGTCGCCGCCTTCCTCTCACCTCTGCCGGGGTTGTCAGGTGTTTTCCTTAGTTCTTCATCGCTGCCGTGCGGCGGCTATTGTGCTGATATTGATGATCGTCTCGGGCATGCCGGTGCTGGCCGGTCCCTTTGAAGACGCGGTCGCGCAATTCGCCAACGATTCATTTTCCGATACCGAAGCCGCCATCGGTGCGCTCGCGACCAGCGGCAATCCGCTTGCGTTCCCGATTATCGACGCACTTCAGGACGGCCGCCTGTTGGCCGATCCGCAGAGCAGGAAGGTTTTCGTCAAGGACAAGAGCGGCAAGGTCACTGACGCCGCAACCGGTGAAGCCGCGACTGCGCCATCGGGCGCCGTAGCGGTACGCCTCAACAATCGTCTGCGCCGCACGGTGGACGCCGCGCTTGGCGGACTGACGTTGCTGTCGCCGGACCCCGCGAAGCGCATTCAGGCGGCGCAATCCGTTTTCAAGACCCATGACGCGGCTTTCCTGCCGGTCATCGAAGGCGCATTGCAGAAGGAAACCAACAGCGGCGCGAAGCGGGCGTTTGCCGAAGCCAAGGCCGCGATCGTGCTGTTCGATCCGAAGGCCTCCGAAGCCGACAAGCTCGATGCGATCTCGGTGATCCGCGATCGCGGCGATCAGGAAGCATTGGCTTTGCTGACAGGTTTGTCGTTCGATCCGTCGTCCGCGCTGGGGCGGACCTCCGCCGCTGCCATCAGTTCGATCCAGAGCAAGCTCGCGATCTGGGCGACGGCGCAGAATGCCTGGTACGGCCTGTCGCTCGGCTCGGTACTGCTGCTCGCCGCCATCGGTCTCGCCATCACATTCGGCGTGATGGGCGTCATCAACATGGCGCATGGCGAGATGGTGATGATCGGCGCTTACGTGACCTTTATGGTGCAGGAAGTCATCCGCACCAGTTATCCCGCTCTGTTCGACTACTCGCTGCTGATCGCCGTGCCGCTCGCCTTCCTTGTGGCGGGACTCATTGGCGTCGTCATCGAGCGGACCATCATCCGCTTCCTCTACGGCCGCCCGCTGGAGACACTGCTCGCGACATGGGGACTGTCGCTGGTGCTCCAGCAGGCGGTCCGTACCATGTTCGGTCCGACCAACCGCGAAGTCGGCAATCCGTCGTGGATGAGCGGCGCGTTCGAGATCGGCCAGATGACGATCACCTACAACCGGCTCTGGATTGTGGTCTTCACTATCGCCGTGTTCTTCATTCTGCTCGGGATGCTGCGCTTCACCAGTCTCGGGCTTGAGATGCGCGCCGTGACGCAGAACCGCCGCATGGCGGCCTCGATGGGCATCGCCACCTCGCGCGTCGATGCGCTGACGTTCGGTCTCGGCTCGGGCATCGCCGGCATTGCGGGCGTGGCGCTGTCGCAGATCGACAACGTCAGTCCCAATCTCGGTCAGAGCTACATCATCGACTCGTTCATGGTGGTGGTGTTCGGCGGCGTCGGAAATCTGTGGGGCACCCTGGTCGGAGCACTGACCCTCGGTATGGCCAACAAGTTCCTAGAGCCGGTGGCGGGAGCGGTGCTCGGCAAGATCGCCATTCTGGTGCTCATCATTCTGTTCATTCAGAAGCGGCCGCGCGGCCTGTTCGCGCTCAAGGGCCGGTCGGTGGAAGCATGATGCCGTATCTGCTCACCCGCTCGCTCAACAAAAGCGCGACGATCTTCCTGCTGATCGTCGCTGCCGTCGGCATCTTCGTGCCGCTGTCGAACCTGTTGTTGCCGGCGTCCTCGCCGTTTCAGGTGCCGACCTATCTGATGGCGCTGTTCGGAAAGTATCTCTGCTACGCCATCCTCGCGCTCTCGATCGATCTGATCTGGGGCTATTGCGGTATCCTGTCTTTGGGCCATGGCGCGTTCTTCGCGCTCGGTGGGTATGCGATGGGCATGTACCTGATGCGCCAGATCGGCTCACGCGGCGTCTACGGCAATCCGGTGCTGCCGGACTTCATGGTGTTCCTGAACTACAAGGCGCTGCCGTGGTACTGGTACGGGTTCGACATGTTCTGGTTCGCCGCGCTGATGGTGCTGCTGGTGCCGGGGCTGCTGGCGTTCTGCTTCGGCTGGCTCGCGTTCCGGTCGCGCGTCACCGGCGTGTATCTCTCCATCATCACCCAGGCGATGACCTACGCGCTGCTGCTGGCGTTCTTCCGCAATGATTTCGGCTTCGGTGGCAACAACGGCCTGACCGATTTCAAGGACATCCTCGGCTTCAATGTGCAGGCGCAGGGAACACGCGCCGTGCTGTTCATCCTGTCCTGTATCGCGCTGGCTCTCGCGTTCCTGATCTGCCGTGCCGTCGTCACATCCAAGCTCGGCAAGGTGCTGATCGCGATCCGCGATGCGGAATCCCGCACCCGCTTTCTCGGCTACCGTGTCGAGAACTACAAACTGTTCGTGTTCACCCTATCCGCCTGCATGGCGGGCGTCGCGGGGGCGCTGTATGTGCCGCAGGTCGGCATCATCAATCCCGGCGAATTCGCGCCGGGCAACTCCATTGAAGCCGTCATCTGGGTGGCGGTCGGCGGCCGTGGCACACTGACTGGCGCTGCGCTTGGCGCGATCGTCGTCAACTACGCGAAGACGGTGTTCACGTCCGGCGTCCTCGCGCCGTACTGGCTGTTCATGCTCGGTGCGTTGTTCATTCTGGTCACGCTGCTGCTGCCCAAAGGCATCGTCGGCACCGTCAAGGATTGGTGGGCGGGCCGCCGTGAGCAGCTTGCTGCCGATGAGGCCAGCGCTGCGGCGGAAGACGGTGTGAGCAAGCCCGGCCTCAAACCTGGTTTAGCGGAGTAGGGCATATGAATGTCATGGACACCCGCGCAACCTCGGCCATGCTCTACCTCGACGGCGTGCACGTCTCGTTCGATGGCTTCCACGCCATCAACAACCTGTCGCTGACCATTGCGCCGGGCGAGATGCGGGCCATCATCGGACCCAACGGCGCCGGCAAGACCACAATGATGGACATCATCACCGGCAAGACCAAGCCGGACGAGGGCGATGTGCTGTTCGACGGCAAGACCGATCTCACGCGGCTCGACGAGACGCAGATCGCCGAACTCGGCATCGGCCGCAAGTTTCAGAAACCGACGGTGTTCGAAAGCCAGACCATCGAGGACAATCTGCTGTTGGCGCTGAATGTCGATCATCGGGTGCGTGGCACGCTGTTCTGGCGCGAGACGCCGGATGAAAGCGAGCGGATCGAGCGCGTGCTTGAGACCATCCGCCTGAAGGATTCACGCGACCGCCTGGCGGGCGCGTTGTCTCATGGGCAGAAGCAATGGCTCGAGATCGGCATGCTGCTGGCGCAGGACCCCAAACTGTTGCTGGTCGACGAGCCGGTGGCGGGCATGACGGACGTCGAGACCCACCAGACCGCCGAACTGCTCAAAGAGATCAACAAGGACAAGACTGTCGTCGTCGTCGAACACGACATGACGTTCGTGCGCGAACTGGGCGTTCGCGTCACATGCCTGCATGAAGGTTCGGTTCTCGCGGAAGGCACGCTGGATCAGGTCTCGAACAACGAGCGCGTCATCGAAGTGTATCTGGGGCGGTGATGTTTCAGGCTTCGCAACATTATTTGCGTGCACCTCGAAACTTCTCCCTCCCCCCTTGCGGGGGAGGGTTGGGGAGAGGGGTGAAACGGCGCTCAGGTTTCGCGGCTTACCACCCGCCCTGTCCCTCCCCCGCAAGGGGGGAGGGAACCAGAATGGGAAGATCGACGGAGGCGATGCCGCCATGCTCGACGTAAAGGACATCACTCTCTACTACGGCGCGGCGCAGGCCTTGCGCGGCGTCTCGCTGACTGCCGAGCCCGGCAAGGTGACCTGTGTGCTCGGTCGCAACGGCGTCGGCAAGACCAGTTTGCTGCGCGCCATGGTCGGCCAGTATCCGATCAGGGACGGCTCGATCACCTTCGATGGCGCGGATCTTGGCCCGCTGAAGCCCTATGAGCGTGCACGTAAGGGCATCGGCTTCGTGCCGCAGGGCCGCGAGATTTTTCCGTTGCTGACCGTCGAAGAAAATCTCAAGACCGGCTTTGGGCCACTCAAGCGTGAAGACCGCACCATTCCGAACGACGTGTTCTCGCTGTTTCCGGTTCTAAACACCATGCTGGGGCGGCGAGGTGGCGACCTTTCCGGCGGCCAGCAGCAGCAGCTCGCGATCGGCCGTGCGCTGGTGATGCGGCCGAAACTGCTTTTGCTCGATGAGCCGACTGAAGGCATCCAGCCCTCGATCATCAAAGACATTGGCCGCGCCATTACCTATCTGCGCAGCCTGGGCACTATGGCGATCGTTCTGGTCGAACAGTATCTCGACTTTGCCTGCGAGCTCGGCGACAATTTCGCGGTCATGGACCGCGGCGCGGTGAAGTTCACCTGCGACCGCGGCAATCTCGATCCCGCCGAAATCAGCCGCCAGATGGCGCTGTGAAGCGGGATCGCGTGACCTGAACTGGCCGGGGCGGATGCAGAGCAGGACAAGTGCCTCAGAAGCGGAGATGTTCGCTGCCAACCGAGCGGTCGGCAGGGTGAAGTTCGACGTGCATCTCAAGGACGGCGCGACGCGCCGCCGCCAGTTGCATGAAGAAGGCTCGCTCCGCGTGCGGTTTCCCTCACCGGAGCAGCAGGGTCTGTCGGCGGTGTTCGTCAACACGGCGGGCGGCATCGCGGGTGGCGACCGTTTCGACATCGGCATCGCGGCCGGGGACGGGGCACATCTCACCGTGACCACCGCAGCCGCCGAAAAGATTTACCGCTCCCATGGACCAGAGGCGCAGGTGAATATCGCGCTGCGCGCTGGCGATGATGCGCGTCTGGCGTGGTTACCGCAGGAAACCATCCTGTTCGATCAGGCGCGTGTGATGCGGCGGATCGACATCGATCTGTCACAGAGCGCATCGCTTCTGCTCTGCGAAATCGTTGTGTTTGGCCGCGCCGCCATGGGCGAGGTCATGGCGCACGGCAGCTTCACCGACCGCTGGCGGCTACGGATCGGCGGCAGACTCGCTTTCGCCGAAACCATCCGGCTCGACGGTGACATTGCGGGGAAGCTGGCAAGTCGCGCGGTCGCGAACGGTGGCATCGCCATCGGAACGGCGCTGATCGTGCCCGGCGACGAGGCTGTCGTTGAGCATATTCGCGAGGTGTCCGATGCGTTCGGTGCGGAAGTTGGCGTTTCGGCGTGGAACGGATTTGCAATGGCGCGTTTCTGCGCCCAGGATGCGGCGCGGCTTCGCGCCGATATGATGAAAGTGCTGGAACGTGTGAGCCCATCGGGCTTGCCGCGACTCTGGCTTAACTAGAATTCAGATAAACCGGATACTGCCCGCATGAATTTGTCTCCTCGCGAAAAAGACAAGCTCCTGGTTTCCATGGCCGCCATCGTCGCGCGGCGCCGCCTCGAACGAGGCGTGAAGCTCAATCATCCTGAAGCGATTGCGATCATCTCGGATTTCATCATTGAAGGCGCACGCGACGGCCGCACCGTCGCCGACCTGATGAAGGCTGGTGCGGAGGTCATCACCCGCGAGCAGTGCATGGATGGCATCGCCGAGATGATTCACGACATTCAGGTCGAAGCGACGTTCCCCGACGGGACGAAGCTGGTGACCGTGCACGAACCCATTCGTTGAGGAATCCAAATGATCCCCGGTGAACTCTTCATCAAGGACGGCGATATCGAACTCAATGCCGGCCGCAAGACGGTGACGCTGACCGTGGCGAACACCGGCGACAGGCCGATCCAGGTCGGCTCGCACTATCATTTCTTCGAGACCAATCCGGCGCTGAAGTTCGACCGCAAGAAAGCGCGCGGCATGCGGCTCGATATTGCAGCGGGCACCGCTGTCCGTTTCGAGCCGGGTCAGACCCGCGAGGTCCATCTCGTGGCGCTTGCGGGGAAGCGTACGATCTACGGTTTCCGCGGCGACGTGATGGGCAAGCTGTGAGCGGTATCATTTTCAAGGCAGGGGCACGCTAATGGCCACCAAAATTTCCCGCTCCGTCTATGCCGCTATGTTCGGCCCCACCACCGGCGACAAGGTTCGGCTCGCCGACACCGATCTCATCATCGAGGTCGAGAAGGATTTCACCGTCTACGGCGAGGAAGTGAAATTCGGCGGCGGCAAGGTGATCCGCGACGGCATGGGCCAAAGCCAGATCACCAACAAGCAGGGCGCGGCCGACACCGTCATCACCAATGCGCTGATCGTTGACCACTGGGGCATCGTCAAGGCCGACGTCGCGATCAAGGATGGAATGATCTCCGCCATCGGCAAGGCGGGCAATCCGGACATCCAGCCCGGCGTCACCATCGTGATCGGTCCCGGCACCGACATCATTGCGGGCGAAGGCAAGATTCTCACCGCAGGCGGTTTCGACAGCCACATCCATTTCATCTGTCCGCAGCAGATCGAACACGCGCTGATGAGCGGCGTGACGTCGATGCTGGGTGGCGGTACGGGGCCGTCGCACGGCACCTTTGCCACCACCTGCACGCCGGGGCCGTGGCATATGGCGCGGATGATCCAGTCGTTCGACGCGTTTCCGGTCAACCTCGGCATTTCAGGTAAGGGTAACGCCTCACGACCCGCCGCTCTGGTCGAGATGATCAAGGCGGGCGCCTGCGCGCTGAAACTGCACGAGGACTGGGGCACCACGCCCGCCGCCATCGACAACTGCCTCTCGGTCGCCGACGACTACGATATTCAGGTGATGCTGCACTCCGACACGCTGAACGAGTCAGGGTTCGTTGAGGACACCATCAAGGCATTCAAGGGCCGCACCATCCACGCCTTTCACACCGAAGGCGCGGGCGGCGGCCATGCGCCGGATATCATCAGGGTGGCCGGCCTGAAAAACGTTCTGCCGTCGTCGACCAATCCGACCCGGCCGTTCACGCGCAACACCATCGACGAACATCTCGACATGCTGATGGTCTGCCATCATCTCGATCCGTCGATCGCGGAAGATCTGGCGTTCGCTGAAAGCCGCATCCGCAAGGAAACCATCGCGGCAGAGGACATCCTTCACGACCTCGGCGCGCTGTCGATGCTGTCGTCAGACAGTCAGGCGATGGGCCGCCTCGGTGAAGTGATCATCCGCACCTGGCAGACCGCCGACAAGATGAAGAAGCAGCGCGGTTCGCTGCCGGAGGACAAGGGCAAGGACAACGACAATTTCCGCGTGAAGCGCTACATCGCGAAATACACCATCAACCCTGCGATCGCGCATGGCGTGTCGAAGCTGATCGGTTCGGTCGAGAAGGGCAAGATGGCCGATCTCGTGCTGTGGTCGCCGGCGTTCTTCGGGGTGAAGCCGGACTGCATCGTCAAGGGCGGCTCGATCGTTGCCGCGCCGATGGGCGATCCGAACGCGTCGATCCCGACGCCGCAGCCGGTGCATTACCGGCCGATGTTCGCCGCCTACGGCAAGTCGCTGACCGCATCGTCGGTGGTTTTCACCTCGAAAGCGGCGATTACGGGCGGGCTGGCCAGGAAGCTCGGCATCGACAAGAAGCTGTATGCTGTTTCAAACACCCGCGACCGCATCTCCAAGAAGAGCATGATTCACAACGGAGCGACCCCGAATATCGAGGTCGATCCCGAAACTTACGAGGTGCGCGCCGACGGCGAATTGCTGACCTGCGCGCCCGCGGAGGTGCTTCCCATGGCGCAGCGCTATTTCATGTACTAGGGTCCCCGGCCTGAAATAGCAAAATCCGGGAGGATGCCCTTGATCTACGTTGTTGCGACTTTGACCATCAAGCCTGAAACGCGTGCGGACATGATCGCTGCGGCGAAAGCCTGCATCGCCGAGACCCGCAAGGAAGCCGGAAACATCGCTTACGATCTGCATGAGAGCGTGACCGATCCAACCAAGCTCGTGTTCGTTGAGCAATGGGAAAATGCCGAGGCGCTGGTGCCGCATCGCAAGGCCGAGCACATGAAGACATTCGGACGCGTGGTCGTGAATTGCCTCGCAGCGCCGCCGAAGATCGAAGTCATCACGCCCGCGAATGTGGAAGTCCGATGATCTACGTGGTTGCGACCACAAAGGTAAAGCCTGAGCACCGCGCGGCCTATGTCGCCGGTGCGAAGGACTGCATCGCCGAGACGCGCAAGGAGAAGGGCTGCGTCGCGTATGATCTCCACGGCAGCGTGTCCGATCCGGATACGTTCGTGTTCGTGGAGCGGTGGGAAAGTCATGACGATCTCGCAGCGCATCGCCTCACGCCGCATTTGAAGGCGTGGCGCGCGCTGTCGGGCCCGTTCAAGGCGTCGCCGACCAATATCGAGGTCATTATCGGCGGCGAAGGGCAGAAGCTCACATCATGATCCGCGCGACGCAGGTTCATCCGCCCGGCAGTTGGGCCGAGGCCGCCGATACGGTGGTCCTCGGTTTCGACGATCGTCACCGGCGCCGCATGGCGATGACCGGCACGCGCGGACTGGAGTTCCTGCTCGATCTGAAGGAAGCGGTGGCGCTGCGCGGCGGTGATGCGCTGGTGCTGGAAGACGGGCGGCTGGTCGAGGTGGTGGCGGCGCCGGAGCCTCTGGTGGAAATTCGCGGCACCGATCCGCATCATCTGGTCCGCGTCGCGTGGCATCTCGGCAATCGCCATCTGCCGACACAGATTGTCGGCAAGGGGCTTCGCATCCGGCGCGATCACGTGATTGAGGATATGGTGCGGGGCCTCGGCGCGCGCGTCATCGCCATCGAAGCGCCGTTCGATCCCGAAGGCGGGGCGTATTCCGGCGGCGGTCATGCGTCGCACGGTCATGATCATCATGACCACGGCCATCATGATCATGGTCACCACGATCACGCACATCACGATCAGGGTCACGGCAAGCATGACCACGATCATCACCACGGTCACTCCCATGCTCATGACCACACATGATCGCGGTCGGGATGGCATCGCCTCTGAGGCGGAGGAATCGGCTGCGCTCTTCCGTTTGATGACATGGCTGTCGCCGTCATTTCCGGTCGGGGCGTTCTCCTATTCCAGCGGTATCGAGTGGGCGATTGAGGCCGGTGATATCACCGACAGGCAGACATTGCAGGATTGGCTCGCGGCGATGCTGCTGGAGGGAGCCGGATTCTGCGATGGCCTGTTTCTGTGCCACGCCTGGCGCGCCGCCGAGGCGGGCGAGGGGCGCACACTGGGCGAGATTGCCGAACTTGCCGCCGCGTTCACGCCGTCGCGCGAGCGGCATCTGGAGACAACGGCGCAGGGCCGCGCCTTTGTCGAGATCGCCCGTTCGGCCTGGAACTGCGATACACTGGACCTGCTGTCATCGCACGTGACCGGCCCGATCACCTATCCGGTTGCCGTGGGCGTCCTCGCGGCGGGACACCGCATTTCGCTCAGCTCGACCCTGCATGCGTTTCTCCACGCCGCGACGTCGAACTGGATTTCGGCGGGCGTGCGTCTTATCCCTCTCGGGCAGACCGACAGTCAGCACGTTCTCGCCGCGCTTGAAGGCGCGATCGCCGCGACGGCGGAAAAATCCTTGCTGGGTTCGCTGGACGATCTCGGCAGCGCGACGTACCGCGCCGATCTCGCCAGCATGCGCCATGAAACGCAATACACCCGGCTGTTCCGGTCTTGAGAAAGATGTCCCTATGAGCACCAGCATGAACGGACCATTGCGCGTCGGTATCGGCGGACCAGTCGGATCGGGCAAGACCGCCCTGATGGATCTGCTCTGCAAATCGATGCGCGAGCGCTATGAGATCGCGGCCATCACCAACGACATCTACACCAAATGGGATGCGGAGTTTTTGGTCCGCTCAGGTTCGCTGACGCCGGATCGCATCGCGGGCGTCGAGACCGGCGGCTGTCCGCATACGGCGATCCGCGAAGACGCGTCGATGAATCTCGCGGCAGTGGCCGACATGCGGGTCAAGTTCCCGGATCTCGATCTGGTGCTGATCGAATCCGGCGGTGACAATCTCGCGGCGACCTTCTCGCCGGAACTTGCCGATCTCACCATTTACGTCATCGACGTTGCAGCAGGCGACAAGATTCCGTCCAAGGGCGGCCCCGGCATCACGCGATCCGATCTGCTGGTCATCAACAAGATCGACCTCGCGCCCCATGTCGGTGCATCGCTGGAGAAGATGGACACCGATGCGAAGCGCATGCGGGGTGAGCGGCCCTTTGTCATGACAAATCTGAAAAAGAGCGAGGGGCTGGATCGCATCATCCGCTTTATTGAGGCGAAGGGCGGTCTTCGGGCAGCGGTTCCAGAGAACGTTAATTGAACCGGAACCGGACACCCGTTTTCCCACAGGACAGTCCTGACGCATGGATATTTTCAGGAACGCTTGCGCGGGCGGTGTGTTAGCCCTGTATGAAGCAGTCCGTTTTCACAGCACCTGGCAGAGACTATAGCGGCATCTTTCTTGGCGCGATTCTGCTCGGAATCGTCGCAGTTGTTACTGGGCTGGCGCTGGTCGTGAGCTAGCCCAATACTGTTTGCGTCACTCACCGGGGCGGTGGCGGATTTACCATAAGCGCCGACAGGTATATTTTCCCGCTCCGGGAACCACTTGGCGACGCTTACATTAATCCATTCGCGAGACATTCAGGCCGGGCGGGATTGCGCCCAACGACCCGGCAGCATCAGAGCACCCATGATTATCAGTTCGGCATTCGATTACCGTTTCCACCGAAGCCGCGTTGGTTGTTGGTGGTCATTTTCATCCCCGCTTTTCGAGTAACTGCGTGCTCCGTCTCGGTTTCATCATCGGACTGATGGCGATCATCGGGCTGGTCCTCTCCGGTCTCGTCGCCATGAAGGTTTACGATCAGGAACTGTCGCTCGGCCGGAGCGATCTTGCGCGCGCGGTCGATACCCACGCCAGCCTGGTTCAGGAACGTCTGAGCGAGCGCGAATTGCTGGCGCGGGTTGCGGTCGGTCTGTTCCGGTCGCCCTCGACCAATATGGCCAATGCATTGCAGCCGCTGCGGTCGTCGATCTATGCCTTCAAGACCGATTTTCTTGTCGCAAGCTGGGTGGCTCGCATCCAGCGCGCCGATTTCGGCCGGGCCCAGAACGAACTGAAGGCCGCCGGTTTTCCGAACCCGACAATCCGGAACTTCAACGACACGCCATTGAATCCGGAGGCGGTACCCGATCCGGCGACTGTCGTGATGGATGTCGAGCCGCAGAACGATGAAACCAAGACCTTTGTCGGTCGCATGCTGAACAACCATCCGGTGATCGCGCCGATGTTCAACCGTGCGGTGGAGGAGGACAGGCCGGTATCGTCCGATCCCTTCGTGCTGCTGCGTACCGGCGGCCCCATGGGCATCGTGCTGGCCTCGCCGGTGCGGGCGGATACGAGCCCCACCGTTGCAGGTTTTCTGACCATATCCTATCGGCTGGCGCCGCTGATGCTCACCAATGACGAACTGTCGCTGTTCTCGGTGGCGCTGCGTGATCCGCGAAATGCCTCGGATAATCTGATCGCCGATGCGGAAGGAAACGTCAAATCCGTTCCGCTGCAACTTGATGCCGACAATCCGCCCTTGCTGCGGGTCGTTTCGTTCGGCGCGCGGGACTGGACGCTGATCTATTACGCGAAAACGAACGCAGCGACGCGCGCCCAGGAGCTGGCAGGCATTGTCATGCTGATCGGCGCAGCGCTGACCCTGATTTTCTGCGGCCTGTTTGGATACGTGTCCTACAACAACATCCGGCTCAGCCGGGAGATCCAGACCCGCATCGACTTCGAGCGGCGGCTCACGGCTGTCATCGATGAGCTCAATCATCGCGTGAAGAATATCCTTGCCGTAATTCAGTCGATCGTGACCCGCACGATGCGTCACGGTGCCGACATCGACGTTGCACGCGAACTCCTGATCGGTCGCATTCACGCCATGTCGCATGTCGTGTCACTGCTCAGTGAAAGCCAGTGGCAGGGCGTCAAACTCAAGGGACTGTTCGAGTCGCGCGCGATTCCCCACGCGGACCGCATTGCGCTTACGGGGCCGGACATCACCGTCAGCGCGCGCGCGGCGCAAAGCCTGTCGCTGCTGTTTTTTGAACTGGCGTCTCATGCGGATGAGGGCCTGTCGCTGGTCGGCAAGCATCCGCATATTGTCGCCGGCTGGACGGTGTCGGACGAACCCGACCCGGTCTTTAATTTTCGCTGGGAGGAATTCAACACCAGCGCGGCGACGCGCCGCGCCGACAGCGAATTCGGGCTGGTACTTCTGGACCGGGTTGCGCCGGAAGCGCTGGGCGGTACGTCGAAGCGCTACTTCACGGATGTGAGCTACGTCTACGAACTCACGGCGCCGATGGCGACGGTGGTGGACGAGGCTGAAATGGACCGTACCGAGCGCATCGCCAAGCCGGTGAAGAAGAAGCGCTGACCCGGCCGGCAGAGGAACAAACTTTCCCGCGACGAATTAAGCAGCAAACGCTGTCACGCAAAGGAAAGTATGATGGGACGATATCTGCTGTTGTGGTTTCTCGGGATTCCTATTCCCGTTCTGATCCTGATCTGGGCCTTTGGCGGCCTCAACTGAATCGCAAACAATAAAAAGCGGCCACCTCAAGTGGCCGCTTTTTCTGTCTGTTGAGGTGACGGCCTAGCCGCCGCCTCCGCCGATGACGGCGCGAATGGTGTTGTCCGGGCCGAAGTCTTCCGCACCCTCGACGTAGAGCAGGGCGCTCAGCTTCGAGCGTGCGCGATTGACGCGGCTCTTGATGGTGCCGACCGCGCAACCGCAGATGGCTGCGGCATCTTCATAAGAGAAGCCGGATGCACCGACGAGAATAAGCGCCTCGCGTTGATCCTGCGGAAGCTTGTCGAGCGCCGTCCTGAACTCCTCGAACTCCAGATGCGAACTTTGAGCCGGCTGGGACTTCAGCGTCTTGGCATAGCTGCCATCGGCATCCTCAACCTCACGCCGCCGCTTGCGATAGTCCGAGCGGAACAGATTGCGCAGGATTGTGAACAGCCAAGCTGGAAGATTCGATCCCGGCTGGAACGAGTCGATATGCGCAAGTGCACGCAGCAGCGTTTCCTGCACGAGGTCGTCGGCGCGATCGGCATTGCCGCTCAGCGAAATAGCGAACGCACGCAGACTCGGAACGGTGGCGAGAATATCGTCGCGAAGTGAATCAGTGAGAGGCATTAGTCCCTCCCATCTTTTGTCGGTTCTCCGGATATCTGTGAAGCCGCCTCTTGTGAATCAAGCTGACGAATCAGATCGGCAAAGCGATCCGGTACGCCTTGACGCACGACATCGTCGTACATGGCGCGCAACTGATGTCCGATCCTGGATTGAATTTCGGAATTCAGCCCTCCCGGCTTGCCCGGTGGCCTGCTTGACGGCGGCTTTTGATCTTTCATTGGCGTTATCCGTTTTCCCCATGAGCTAACTAGCTAGAAATACGGGAGTTTTTGTCCCCCGGCGAAGCTTTAGCCCGCCTGATCCAGTCATAAACGGGGGGGTAAGCGGAAAGTTCCGACCGGGAGGAACTTTTCTCCGATTTATGCGTAGATAGTCCGAAGCGGGGGAACCGGCGGTCGCTTCAATCGCGTTGCCGGGCCAAACCTGAATTTAAGACCGATTGGAGGGGGTATGTCTCGTTCTCAGCTCGTAGCTGAACATTTGCCACTGTTGCGGCGGTATGCCCGCGCTTTGACCGGAAGCCAGGCATCGGGAGATGCCTATGTCGCAGCCATGCTTGAAGCCCTGCTGCAAGACCCATCGCTGCTGGAAGAAAAATTGGGGCCGCGCGTGGGATTGTTCAGGCTGTTCACGCAGATCTGGAATTCCGTGTCCTTGAACGAGAGCGCCGACAAGGGGCCCGCGCAGGCCTCCGAACAGCGGCTTACAAATCTCACGGCGCTTCCGCGTCAGGCCTTCCTGCTGCTTTCGCTCGAAGGTTTCTCTGAGGAGGAAGTGGCTCATATCCTCGATACGGAAATCACACAGGTTCGTGAACTGGCAGATACTGCCGGCCGCGAACTGGCCGCGGAAATCGCAACCGATGTGCTGATCATCGAAGATGAGACGTTCATCGCGATGGATCTGGAGAGCCTGGTCAAGAACCTCGGACACAATGTCATCGGCGTGGCACGCACCCACACCGACGCCGTTGCGCTGGCGAAGTCCAAGAAGCCAGGTCTGATCCTGGCTGACATCCAGCTCGCCGACGGCAGTTCGGGGCTCGATGCCGTAAACGAGTTGCTGAAGACCTTTGAGGTGCCGGTGGTGTTCATCACCGCATATCCCGAGCGTTTTCTCACCGGCGAGCGGCCTGAACCGGCCTTCCTGATCTCGAAACCGTTCCAGCCGGCCATGGTGTCGGCTGTGGCAAGCCAGGCGCTGTTCTTCCAGCGTAACTCGCGCAGCCGGCCCAAGGCGGCGGCTTCCTGAGACATCAGGCATCGAGCACAAGAGACTGCGACAGAAGCCGGAACGCGGACATCCCGTGCTCCGGCTTTTTGTATGACCGCATTCCAGCGAGACAAAAAGAAAGGGGTGCGGTCGGCATCACCACGACCACACCCCCGTGAGCCGGTCGATTAGGGGCAGGGGGATTGACCGGCTTCGGGGATGACGCCCGCCACGCAAAAGTGTTCCAGGTCGCTCAAAACTTTTTTCTCCGGCGGTGCGCTGCCGAGCCCGGAACGAAAGCCGGGCGGACCACGTTGAATCCGAAAGCCGTGATCATGCGGCATGGCAACGTAGGGGCGGCAGATGTCAAACCTCGCTTCTGGAACTCTCGGAGTGGTGGCCGCGGTGCTGGCACTGGGTGCCGTGCATCTTGAAGTGTCGGCAGGAAACGATTTGCTTGGTCCGGTCCAGCGCGGCGAGGCGGCGGCGGCCATGCCGGCCGGTGAATCGACGGCGGTCAATGTGGATCGTTCGGCCAAGGGCGATCGCGATCCTGTGGCGGCTGTTCGGGGCGGCGTGACGATCTCCTTCAAGGTCCCCGGCATGACCGACTCCTCGGTCATGGTGCGGATGCCTTCGGGTGACGCCGCTGAGGCTGCGCGCAAGGCTCCATCGACAGTTGGTACAGGCAGGGGATCGTCCGCGGGGACACGCCCTGTTGCGTGCGAGCCCGTTGTAAGCGTTCTCACCGCCGTCGCGAGACAGCTTGCGCCTGGGCGCTGCATCACCTGATCCTTCCGCTAAGTCGGCATAAAAAAAGAGCGCCAGATGGCGCTCTTTTTTTATTTTGCGATAGCGGTTTACCCCTCCTCGGGTTCATCGTCGGGAGCTGCGCGGCGGCTCGCCATCACGCCCAGCGCAATGCCGCCGACCGCGATCAGTGGTATAATGCGCTTGAGTCCGATCGTTCGCACGATCTGCAAACCGGCGGCGAGCACCATGGGATCGCTGAGGGCTGTCTGCATGGTGGAGTTCGCCGCTTCAACGGGCCGCTTCCTGATCTGCCGCTTGCGCACGGCATAGCTGATCGCAGCCAGTATCGTCGCCACGAAAAACACTCCGGCTCCCGCGAAGCAGGCTTGCAGGAGGCCGTATTTCTGAAGCACGAAGACGAAGGCGGCCGCACACAGGAACGCCGTCGTGATGAAGAGGCAGACCGCAACCGCAATCGCCAGCGAGGTAAGCCGTAATGCGCTGCCGGTGCTCTCCCGGAAGTCATCCATGAATTTCTGAAGCATCGAGAATCCGATCAATATCCGTCAACGAAAGCATGCATCGGCGCCGCCGGCGGGGTCCGGCAGCGCCAGAAATTTGCTGACATCAACGGCGCCACGTCACCCCGATCAGGAAGCCGAGCCCGACGGCCAGGCCAACGGCGGCGAGGGGGCGTTGAGTGATCGCATCTTCGAGGGATTCCTCAAGCGTGCCGGCATACTCCTGCGCCGCGTCCAGTGCTTCGCTTCCACGCTTGCCGACATCGGACATCACGGAATCGACCTCCGATCGTGCCTGCTTGTAGGCCCGTTTGGCCTGCTTGCGGGCGTCGCCCTTGAATGCTTCGAGTACATCCGAGATCTGGTCTGCGAGTGCTGAGATATCATTTTTCACGGCGTCTACATCCTTCTGAAGGCGTTCATAGGTGGCTTTGTCCGTCATGTTCTTCATTGCGTCTTCACCGTCGGTGCTAGACATCTAAAACTCCCGATAGCCGCATGCTCGGTGCGGAAACGCACCGCGGATGCGAAGGTTCCATCGCTTACCCCTCCGGTAACTGGGTGTCCTTGACCGGCATCAAGTGCTCCTTGAGGACGAGGCCGACGATCAGGATCGGCGACGACAGAAACGCCCCCATCGGCCCCCACAGCCAGGTCCAGAAAGCGAGCGCGATGAAGACCGCGAGCGCATTCAGCGCCAGCCGCCGGCCGATGATCGACGGGGTCACGAAATGTCCCTCAATAAAGGCCACCACAGCAAAGCCGCCTGCGGCCGCCAATCCGCCGGCGAGAGTGGATGATGTGATGACACCTACCGCGGCGAGGACGAGGAATGTCACGATCGGACCGATGATCGGAATGTAGTTCAGCGTTGCGGCGAGTGCGCCGAGACCCGCAGGGTTGGGCATTCCCGTGGCGGCACAGATCAGTCCCGTCGCGATGCCGAGGCCCATATTGATCAGCGTCACCGTCAGAAGATAGCCGCCGAGATTGCTTTCGATCTCGTTCAGGATACGCAAGACGCGCAGCCGCTCGTCACGATCGGTGAAATTCAGCACCAGGGCGCGGCGCAGGTCGGGCCAGCTTGCAATGAAGAGCACGAGGACCGCGAAGAACAGCAGGATCTCGGTGAGCGTTGGAGACAGAAATTCCAGCGTCGGCTGGACCCATTCGATCTTTGGGAAAGAAAAAGTTGGCTCCCCGGGCGTGGCCGGTGTTCCGAACAGAATCTGTAACTGATGCCAGAACGCAAGCGGGCGGTCGAAGACGTGAAACTTGTCCTTCAGCGATGGGCCAAGCTCCGGAAGCCGCGTCGACCATTCCATCACCGGCGCGGAGATCAGCGCAATCATGAAGGCGAGCCCGGCAAAGGTCGCGGACACGATAAGGACCGCCGAGACAGATCGGGGGATTCCGTATCGCTCCAGAAATTTTGCGGCGGGGGAGAGCATCGTTCCGATCACCAGGGCGGTGACCGTGGGCAGGAAGAAGGCCCGCGCGACGTACAGAACGGCAATGACGCTGATAATCAATAATGCAACCAAAGAGAACGAAACAATGTCCGCGCGGCTCACGGCTCGAGGTCGTCGTTCTTTGCGCTCGTCCGGCGGTGTTGTCACCGCCGGATTCCTTGTCTCGCGCACCTCTCGGCGCACGTTGGCCATGGTCAGATTCTGCCGAGCAGCAGAAGAATGACCACGATCACCAGGATGGTGCCGACGATACCTGACGGGCCGTAACCCCAGTTCGCGCTATGGCCCCAGCTTGGAATGACGCCGAGCAGAATCAGAATCAAAATAATGACGAGAATGGTGCCTAGAGACATGACTAAAGTCCTCGATTTGCGCCGGGGCCCACTGTCATGCTCCGGCTTCAGGAACCGCTAACCGTCAGGCAGTCCCAATGTTCCGCCGCCGCGGCTTGAACCTGTTGGCTGCCGGTTCTCACAAATCATTTCGGGATGAGGTGCGTTCGGAACCAAAAGCGGTAAGCCCGCGTTCGCTCTGTATCAGCATCACACGATGCCATCGCAGAACTCGAGGCAGGTCATGACACATTCGATGCAGGCGAATTCAGTGTCTTCGAAATCCATTTCCCGGTTCTTCTCCGCATCCCTTTGCTCCGTCCGCGGTTATGCCGTCGCGGCGATTGCACTCCCGGCCTTTCTGGCGACACCGGCAATGTCTCAAACACTTGGATATGCTGGGGTTTACCAGGGATCGTCTCAAGGGACGTTCTGGTCCGACCAGCGGTCACTGCCATCGCCGGACGTAACCGAGGACGACAGCGCCACGGTTCTGCCCGAGCGGCTGCAGCGCAAGATCGTCTCGTTCGAGAGCCGCGAAGCGCCGGGCACCATCGTGATCGATACCGGCAATACCACGCTCTACTACGTGCTGGGCGGCGGCCGCGCCATTCGCTACGGCGTCGGCGTCGGCCGCGAGGGCTTCACCTGGTCAGGCGTCCAGACCGTATCTCGCAAGGCTGCATGGCCGGACTGGCATCCGCCGGCAGAGATGATCGCGCGCCAGCCCTATCTGCCGCGCTTCGTAGCAGGGGGGCCAGGAAATCCGCTGGGCGCAGCGGCAATGTATCTCGGCTCCAGCTCCTATCGCATCCACGGCACCAACGATCCGTCCACTATCGGAAAGTTCGTCTCCAGCGGCTGCATCCGTCTGACCAACGAGGACGTCCAGGATCTGGCCAGCCGCGTCACGGTCGGCACCAAGGTGATCGTGCTGCCGAAGAGCAGCCGTCTCGAAGCGGGTGTGAGCAAGGAACGAGTGGTGCCGAGGGCAGGCGCGCCGAAGCCGCTTCGCGTCAGCGACACGGCGCCGCACACGTCACAGAACGTCAAATTGTCCGGATTGTATTGAGCGAAAATTTGAGCATGCAGTGTAGCGGATGGACCGAGGCTGAAGGGGGCATGATGCGCCAGGGAAAGTTGTATTACCGGTCGATGGCGGCTGCCGTCGCGATGGGGCTTGCCGCAGTGTCCTTCAGTGCATCGTCAGCGCATGCGCGCGACTTCTTTTCCTCTTTTTTCGGCGGTGCCTTTAACGATAACCCAAGTCCGCAGCCGTCAATGCCGTTCGCATCGCCGTTCGGCGAAGCGCAGGCGAACAGGCGGGTCAACATCTATGGCGGCAGCTATAGCGGCGGATCGACGACGTACTGCGTGCGGACCTGCGATGGCCGCTACTTCCCGGTCACAGCATCTGACGGCCAGACCAAGGCGGAAGCCTGTAGAAGCTTCTGTCCGGCCACAGAAACAAAAATCTTTCACGGCGGATCGATCGACAACGCATCGAGCGATACGGGCAGATCTTACTCGGACCTGCCGAACGCATTCCGCTATCGCAAGGAGCTGGTCTCCGGCTGCACCTGCAACGGCAAGGATTCGGTGGGACTGGCCCCCGTCAAGATCGAAGACGATCCGACCCTGCGCAAGGGCGACATCGTCGCCGGCGCGGACGGGCTGATGGTCGCGAACAGCAGCCGCCGCAGCGCCGCGCTGAATTTTACGCCGGCGCCGAAATCCGTCCGGGAGAAGTTCGAGCGGCTGCCCGTCGTCGCGGCGCAGTAAGCACGACCATGATCGTTGTTCCCTAAAGGGAACCAAACCTCAGTGGAATGGTTGACGTACCGGGATACGGGACATGGCTCTCGCACCCAGCCGAACCGATTCATGAGGGGTTACCATGTCTTTGCTTATCAGCGTCCTGATTACATTCCTGGTCGTCATTCTTGTTCTTTATCTCGTCAACCTGTTGCCGATCGACGGCCGCGCCAAGCAGATCGTCCGCGCCATCGTCATCATCATCGGTATTATTTCGATTCTGAAATATCTCGCGGTGTTTTAAGCGTCAGTTTTTCGGTTTACTGAAGTTGTATCGACCTCCGCTCGTCCCCGCGAAAGCGGGGACCAGATCAGATAACTGGATTCCCGCTTGCGCGGGAATGAGCGGGTGGAGGGTGTTTGGATCAACTCACACGGGCACAGTGCGCGAGACGAACAAAAAGCCCCGGCGATGCCGGGGCTTTTTCAGTCTGAACGAGGTGTCACTTACTTCAGTGTTCCGAACCAGTCATCCACGTCCTTTTTGACCTGGTCCTTGGCATAGCCGTAGCGCTGCTGGAGCTTTCCTTCGAGCTGTTCGCGGCGGCCCTCGATGACATTGAGATCGTCATCGGTGAGCTTGCCCCATTTTTCCTTGGCGGCGCCCTTGAACTGCTTCCAGTTACCTTCAACGCGGTTCCAATCCATCGTCATCCTCCAGTGTTGGAAAGACCGATAACGATGGGGTGGCGCGAACGTTCCCGCTACGCCGCCTTCACGCTGCCGAGGAACACGCGAACCTCACTCTGCAATTCGTCGGACTGTTGCGACAACCGGCCAGCGGCACCAAGTACCTTCTCGGCAGCGGAACCGGTATCGGTTGCCGCCTGCCGTACGCCGCCAATGTTGGCGGTGACTTCCGCGGTGCCTGCCGAAGCGAGCTGCACGTTCTGGGCAATCTCCTTGGTTGCCACGGATTGCTCTTCGACTGCGGCAGCGATGGCGGACGCAATCTTGCTGATGTCGTTGATCGTCGTTCCGATGTTCTGCACCGCGCCGACGGCATCGCGCGTGGCGATCTGAATCTCGTCCACCAGCGCCGAGATTTCCTCGGTGGCCTTGGCGGTCTGGGTGGCGAGGCTTTTGACTTCCGTCGCAACGACGGCAAAGCCGCGCCCGGCTTCACCCGCGCGAGCCGCTTCGATCGTGGCATTGAGCGCAAGCAGGTTGGTCTGCGACGCAATGGTCTGGATCAGCGTGACCACTTCGCCGATCTTCTGGGCTCCTTGGGCAAGCGCCTGCACGGTCTGGTCGGTGCGCTGAGCCTCGGCCACTGCGGTGTTGGCAATGGTCGCCGACTGCGTGACCTGCCTGCTGATTTCGCCGATCGACGATGAAAGCTCCTCTGCCGCCGCGGCGACCGATTCGACGTTGAGCGACGCCGTTTCCGCGGCGGAAGCGACGGCGGTGGACTGCTGGTTGGTTTCTTCCGCGGTCGCCGACATCGATTGAGCTGTCATCTGCATGTCGCTCGACGCCTTCGACAGGAGTTGAACGAGATCGCCGACCTTTCCTTCGAACTCGAGCGTCAGCCGCTCCATCTGCGCGGCGCGGCGTTCCTTTGCCGAGCGCTCGTTGCGCTGCTCGGCTTCCAGCCGCTCGCGATCGATGCCGTTCTGCTTGAAGACCTGCACGGCGCGCGCCATGTCGCCGATTTCGTCCTGCCGCTGCGTGTTCGGCACCTCGGCGGCGTAGTCCTGCTTGGCAAGGCGCGTTACGACGGTGACCAGCTGAGTCAGCGGCGTGACCACACGGCGGTTGAACACGAAATAGAGGATCGCGATAAAAGTGACGGCGGACAGGATGGTCATCACCTCGGCGATGTTGCCCATCCAGCGTGCGCGGTTCTGGGCGCTTTCCGCTTCGAGCCTGGCACGGGTGTTCATCTTGCTCTGGAATTCATCGAGCGGCTGCACGATCACGGCCTTGTTGCGATCGTAGTTCGTATCGAACATCAGCTTGCGGGCCTGCTCGAGATCGCCTTTCTGCACGGCGGCCATCGCCGCTTCCTCGGTCTTGATCAGAGCGTCGGAATTGGCCTTGGCCTTTTCGATCAAGTCCAGTTCAGCCTTCGGCGCGCCGAGCTGGGTCAGGCGCTGGACGACGCGGTCGCGGGTTTTGGTCTGATTTACCTCGCGCCAGTACGTGTCGTAATGCTTCTTCTCGCCGAAAATGGTGTATCGCCGCGCTTCGTTGGTCAGCAGGTCGGAGCCGGCGGCGAGATCGGCGCCCAACTGCTTGAATTCGGCCTGCCGTCCGACCGCCTGCCGTTCGGATTCGATGCTGGCGTCCGCAATCCAGAGACTGGCGCCGGTGACTGCGGCGAGGCCGATCGCGACCATAGAGGACAGCTTCGTGGCAAGCGATGCACGCATAGAGTTCTTCTTCCTTGTTTGAAGCCTGCATTCGCGCAGGAAGGGCGGGACCGTCTTTGAGGGTGGTCAGCGCGAGGCGTGCCACCGAATCGATCATTCACGACCCGTTGTTAAGATGGCGTAAACCGTAAAACGGATGCCATCGGTATCCCGCTCAAACAAAAACCCCGGCGCGTGCGCCGGGGTTTTCATCTTCACGTCAATCAAGTCGGCCGATCAGCCTGCCGCTTTCGCTTCCTTGCGGCGCGCATGCAGGATGAATTCTGTGTAGCCGTTCGGCTGCTCGCGGCCCTTGAAGATCAGGTCGCAGGCGGCCTGGAATGCGACGCCGTCGAACTTCGGCGCCATCGGCTTGTAGAGCGCATCGCCTGCGTTCTGCTTGTCCACGATCGCCGCCATGCGCTTCAGGGACTCCATCACCTGATCCCTGGTGACGACGCCCTGATGCAGCCAGTTGGCGAGGTGCTGCGCGGAGATGCGCAGCGTGGCGCGGTCTTCCATCAGGCCGACATCGTGAATGTCCGGCACCTTGGAGCAGCCGACGCCCTGATCGATCCAGCGCACCACATAACCGAGGATGCCCTGGCAGTTGTTGTCGATCTCCTGCTTGACGTCGTCCGGCGCCCAGTTCGACTGCGACACCGGAATGGTCAGGATGTCCGACAGCTTCGCCTTCGGACGGCTCTTCAGTTCCTTCTGGCGCGCGCCGACGTCCACCTGATGATAGTGCAGGGCGTGCAGCGTTGCGGCGGTGGGCGAGGGGACCCACGCGGTCGATGCGCCGGCCTGCGGGTGCGCGATCTTCTGCGCCAGCATGTCGGCCATCTTGTCGGGAGCGGCCCACATGCCCTTGCCGACCTGGGCGTGACCCGGCAGGCCGTTGGCCAGACCGATGTCGACATTCCAGTCCTCGTAAGCCTTGATCCAGGGCTGCGCCTTCATGTCGTTCTTGCGGATCATCGGGCCTGCTTCCATCGACGTATGGATTTCGTCGCCGGTGCGATCGAGGAACCCCGTGTTGATGAAGCAGATGCGCTGCGCGGCGTTCTGGATGCACGCCTGGAGGTTCACCGTGGTGCGGCGCTCCTCGTCCATGATGCCGACCTTCATGGTGTTGGCCGGAAGGCCGAGCATCTTCTCGACGCGGCCGAACAGATCGACGGTCAGCGCGACTTCATCCGGGCCATGCATCTTCGGCTTGACGATGTAAACCGAGCCCTTGCGGCTGTTCTTCAGCTTGGTCTTGCCCTTCAGGTCGTGAAGCGCGAGCAGGCCGGTAACGGCGGCGTCGAGGAGGCCTTCCGGAATTTCCTCACCCGAGCTGTCGAGCACGGCATCCGTGAACATGTGATGGCCGACGTTGCGGATCAGCATCATGCTGCGGCCGTGCAGCTTCACTTCGCCCTTGCCGTCCGCCGCGGTGTAGACACGGTCGGCATTGAGCGCACGGGTCAGCGTCTTGCCGCCCTTTTCGAAGTCGGCCGACAGCGTGCCGTTCATCAGGCCGAGCACGTTGCGGTAGACCAGGACCTTGTCCTCGGCATCGACGGCGGCAACCGAGTCTTCCATGTCGAGAATGGTCGAGACGGCGGATTCGAGAATCATGTCGGCGACGCCGGCCGGATCGTCCTTGCCGATCGGGCTGTTGCGGCTGATCTGCACGTCGATGTGCAGGCCGTTGTTGACCAGCAGGATCGAGGCCGGGGAGGCGGCATCGCCCTGATAGCCCAGGAGCTGGGCCTTGTTCCTGAGCGCGGTGGCGTTGCCGCTCTTGAGCTTGGCGGCGAGCTGGCCGTGCTCGATGTGATAGCCGGTGACGTCGCTGTGGTTGCCGGTCGCGAGCGGCACGGCGGAATCGAGAAACGCCTTGGCTTTGGCGATGACCTTGTCGCCGCGCGCCTTGTTGTAGCCGCGGCCAGCCTCGGACGGATCGTGCGGGATCGCGTCGGTGCCATAGAGCGCGTCATAGAGGCTGCCCCAGCGGGCGTTCGCCGCGTTCAGCGAGTAGCGCGCATTGGTGAGCGGAACCACAAGCTGCGGCCCGAACATGGAGGCGAGTTCTTCATCGACATTCGCGGTCTGAACTTCCTTTGCGGCAGGCTCCGGCAGCAGGTAGCCGATTTCCTTCAGGAAGGCGGTGTAGGCATTCATGTCGAACGCCTTGCCCTTGTTCGCCTTGTGCCAGCCGTCGATCTTGGCCTGCAGCGCATCGCGGGTGGCGAGCAGTTCGCGGGTCCGGGGAGCCAGATCCTTGACGATTCCGGCAAGGCCGTCCCAGAAGGCGTCGGCTGAAACGCCGGTGCCGGCGGTTGCTTCCTTGGCAATGAAGTCGAACAGAACAGGAGCGATCTTAAGACCGCTGGCGTCGATACGTTTCATGATAAATCCCACGGAAAACGGCGTTTTGAAACGCTGTTTTGAGGCCTCAGGTAAGGTGGTGATGGCCACGGAAAAGTGGCGTCGTGCGGAAGGTTTTAGCGCCAAAGGCGGGCCTATGAGAAGGCCCTTCCCTCGTCCGAAAGGCGTATACCACCCTGTCCGCAGGGGCCGTCAACCGCTGCGTTTCACAAGCCATTCTGCAGCGGTTAGTGGCCAATTCCGCTGTGCGGTACTTCGCTGCTGTACCGTTCCAGCGCCACCTTGATCAGGATAGTGACCAGCGCCAGTGCAGTCAGCACCGTCGCGGCGGCGAAGGCGCCGGCGACATTGTAGTCCTGATAGAGCAGTTCGATCTGAAGCGGCAGCGTGGTGGTCTGGCCGCGGATGTTGCCAGAGACCACCGACACCGCGCCGAACTCCCCCATCACGCGCGCGTTGCAGAGGATGGCGCCGTAGACCACTGCCCATTTCACGTTCGGCAGCGTAACGCGCCAGAATGTGGTGAAGCCGCCTGCGCCGAGCGTCACCGCGGCCTCTTCCTCGTCGGTGCCCTGCACCTGCATCAGCGGAATCAGTTCGCGCGCGACGAAGGGTGCGGTCACGAACAGGCTCGCGAGGAAGATCGCAGGCAGCGCGAACATCACCTTGATGCCGAGAGATTCAAGCAGCGGCCCGAACAGGCCCTGCGAGCCATAGACGAAGAGATACGCGACACCGGCGACGATCGGCGAGATCGAGTAGGGCAACTCGATCAGCGAGATCAGCAGCGTCCGTCCCCTGAACTCGAATTTGGTCACCGTCCATGCCGCCGCGAGGCCGAACAGGATGTTGATCGGCACGACAATCAGCGCCGTCAGCAGGGTCAGGAAAATGGCGTGGACCGTCGCGGGCTCCGAGAGGTTGCGCATGAAAACGCCCACGCCGGAGGAGAGACCCGAGGTGACAATCAGCACCAGCGGCGCCACCAGAAAAAATGCCGTCAGCACCAGCACGGTCCACAGCACGATTCGCCGCGTCACGGTGCCCCCGCCAACGGGGTGATGCATCCACTCGGCCTGTTCGCTGGCGCGATCGGGTATAATGGACATCAGACTTCCCCGCGCCCGACATAGCGCAGGTGCCAGGCCTGCACCGCGTTGGTGAACAGCAGCATCACGAATGCCATCAGCAGCATGATCGTGGCGATCGCCGCCGCGGCCTCATAGTTGTATTCCTCGAGCCGGATGTAGGTCAGCAGCGCGACGATTTCGGTTTTCATCGGCTGGTTGCCAGCGATGAAAATCACCGCGCCGAATTCGCCGAGGCTGCGGGCGAACGACAGTGAGCAGCCGGCAAGGAAGGCCGGGAAGATCGCAGGGAAGATGATCTTCCACAAAATCTGGAAATCGTTGGCGCCGAGCGAGCGGCCCGCTTCCTCGACTTCCGAGCCGAGATCCTCCATCACCGGCTGCACCGTGCGCACCACGAACGGAATGCTGGTGAACGCCATCGCCATGGCGATGCCGAGCGGCGTGTAGGCGACCGCGATGCCGATCCTGTCGAGCGGCGCACCGAACCAGCCGTTCTTGGCGAACAGCGCGGTCAGCGCGAGGCCCGCGACCGCGGTCGGCAGCGCGAACGGAACATCGACCAGCGCATCGAGGATGCGCTTGCCGGGAAACTCGTAGCGCGCCAGCACCCATGCCAGCAGCAAACCGTAAATGGCGTTGAAGATGGTGGCCGCGAAGGCCATCGACACCGTGACCCGGATCGCCGACAGCGTGCGGGGCGACGACAGGATGTCCCAGAGCTGCGCCGCGCCGATGCCTGAGGCTTTCAGCAGCAGCGCGCAAAGCGGAAGCAGGACGATCGCCCCGAGATAGAGGACGGTCGTTCCCAGCGCCAATCCGAAACCTGGGATGACCCGGCGTCGCAAATTGAATCATCCACTTCCGAAGTGAAAGAAACGATCTTTCCCTGTCATTGCGAGGAGCGTAGCGACGAAGCAATCCATTTTCCATAGACCGGTGGATTGCTTCGCTTCGCTCGCAATGACGAAAATCGCCTTATCTGTTGGCGCCGCCAAACAACTGATCGAGCTTGGCGCCGGGATTGAGGTGCTCGGCGTTGACCTTGTCCCAGCCGCCGAACTCCTTTTCGATGGTGACGAGCTTCACCGCCGGGAACTTGTCCTTGAATTTCTCGGCGACGGTCTTGTCGTTCACGCGGTTGTACTGCTTGGCCAGAATGGTTTGCCCTTCCGGCGTGTACAGGAATTCCAGATAGGCCCTGGCGAGCGCCTGCGTGCCGTGCTTGTCGGCATATTTGTCAACCACAGCTACCGGAAATTCGGCGAGCAGGCTCTGCGAGGGCACGACGACCTGATACTTGTCGGCGCCTGCGATGTCGCGGATGCCGTTGGTTTCGGCCTCGAAGGTGATCAGCACGTCGCCGGTCTGACGCTCGACGAAGGTGGTGGTCGCCGCGCGGCCGCCGGTGTCGAACACCGGAACGTTGGCAAACAGCTTCTTGACGAACTCGTCGGCCTTCTCGGCGCTGTCATACTTGGTCTTCGCGTAAGCATAGGCGGCCAGATAGGTGTACTTGGCGTTGCCCGACGTCTTCGGGTTCGGGAAGATCACCTGCACGCCGGGCTTCACCAGATCGTCCCAGTCCTTGATGTTCTTCGGGTTGCCTGCCCGCACCAGGAATGCCGGAAGAGAATAGTACGGAGACGAGTTGTTCGGCAGCCGCTTCTGCCAGTCGGCGGTAATGAGCTTGCCCTTGTCGGCGAGCACCTGCACGTCCGGCACCTGATTGAAGGTGACGACGTCGGCTTCGAGGCCTTCGAGAATGGCGCGGGCCTGACGCGTCGAGCCGTTGTGCGACTGGTTGATGGTGACGTCCTGGCCGGTCTTGGCCTTCCACTGCTTGGCGAATTCGACATTGACCGCCGCATAGAGTTCGCGGGCGATGTCATAGGACACGTTCAGAAGCGTGTTCGGCGTCTGCGCGTGGGCCGCGGTGACGAAGCTGAGGCTGGCGGCGAAAGCGATGAGGGTCTTGCGCAATAGAGTCTCCTGTACGCGTCGAGCGGATTCTTAAATGTTGGCGGCGAGATCGCCGAGTTCGCCGAACAGAACGCCGGTATTTGCCAGCAGCCGCTCAATCTCGTCGGTGGCGTCAGCGACCGAACGTGTCGAGGTGTCGATGGTCAGCTCGGCGTTGGCAGGCGGCTGATAGTCGTTGGCGATGCCGGTGAAGCTCGGCAGGTTGCCCGCGCGCGCCTTGGCATAGTGGCCTTTCGGATCGCGGCTTTCGCAGACCTCGGCCGGCGTGGCGACATAGACCTCGCGGAACAGGTCGTCGGCGATGCGCCGCGCCTGTGCCCGGTCGTCGCTGGAGGGAGAGACGGCGGCGACAATGGCGATATGGCCGTTGCGTGCCAGATGCGTCGCCATCTCGGCAAGGCGGCGGATGTTTTCGGTGCGATCCTTCGGCGAGAACCCGAGATCGCCGTTGAGACCCGCGCGCAAGGTGTCGCCATCGAGCAGCAGCGGTGAACCGCCGCGGCTGAACAGCTTGCGTTCCAAAGCGCGCGCCAGCGTCGACTTGCCCGAACCGGGCAGGCCGGTCAGCCAGACCACGGCGCCGCCGTGACCGTAACGCGCCGAGCGCTCTTCCGGGCGCAGTGCGGATTCGACCGGCACGATGTCGATGGGAATCGCGCGCTGACCGGAATCGACGCTAAGCACGAGGCCGCCGCCCGCGATGCGGCCGTTGACTTCGATGACAAGGCGTCCGGTGCGCGGATTGTCGGTATAGGGGTCGGCTGCGACGGGCTTCGCCAGCGCAATGTCGATTTCGCCGACATGGTTGCGGCCGATCGCGGTCGTCTCGACGCTCGCAAGCTCGCCGGGATCAACAGCCTTGTTGATCTCGACGATGGTGGCGCGGGTCTCCATGGTGCCGAGACGGACCAGAACCGACATGCCTGCTTTCAGCGGCGTATCGTGCAGCCAGAAAATCCGGGCATGGAGACGGCGGGTGTCGCGGGGCGTGGCGTGCGAATGCGCGATGATGTCGCCGCGTTCCAGAAACAGTTCGCGGTCGAGCGTGATGCCGACCGAGCGGCCCGCGCCTTGCCGCGCGAGCAACGGCGTCTGCGGCCAGCTCTCGACCGACTTGACCTTGGCGATCTTGCCCGCGGGCATGATCACGATTTCGTCGCCCGTGCCGATGTTGCCGGATTCGACACGGCCTGCGACGATGCGGCGGTCATCGAACTTGTAGATCGCCTGCACCGGAAACCGCAGCGCCAGCTCGTCCAGCGCCCGTGCCGGGGTCAGCGCATCGAGCGCCTCGACCACCGTGGGTCCGCTGTACCAGTTGATGTTGGCGGTACGTTCGGCAACGCCGTCGCCGTCGCGTGCCGAAATCGGCACGATGGCTGTCGGCGTGACGCCAAGACCAGTGAGATGCGCCGAAATCTCGTCGCTGATCTCCTTGAAGCGCGCCGCGCTGTAATCGACGCGGTCCATCTTGTTGACCACAACGGCGACCTGTTTGACGCCGAGCAGATGCAGCAGATAGCCGTGACGGCGGGTCTGGTCGCGCACGCCTTCGAGCGCGTCGATGATGAGCACTGCGGCATCGGCCTGCGAGGCACCGGTGATCATGTTGCGCAGGAATTCGGCGTGGCCCGGCGCGTCGATCAGCACGACATCGCGCGAGGGCGTGCGGAAACGGATCTGGGTGGTATCGATGGTGATGCCCTGGTCGCGCTCGGTCTGCAATGCGTCGAGCAGGAACGACCATTCGAACGGCATGCCGCGCCGCGCGCTGACGGCCTTCAGCATCTCCAGCTTGCCGTCGGGCAGGCTGCCGGTTTCATGCAGCAGGCGTCCGACCAGCGTCGACTTGCCGTGATCGACGTGTCCGACGATGACGATGCGGACCTGAGGACGGGTCGCACTATGCGGCGCGGGGGCGATTGAAGCCTTGGACTCGATTTTGGAAACAGCGATGTTCATCGGGGCGCTCATCTAACGTCAGAGATAACCGGCGACACGAAGCCGCTCGAAGGCATCTTCGGTTTCGTGGTCGAGCGCGCGTCCGGCACGCTCCGGCACTTTCGTGGCTTTCAGTTCGGCCAGGATTTCGTCGATGTTCGAGGCGTTCGATACAACGGGATTGGTGATGTCCTGATCGCCGAGCGAGCGGTAGCGCTTGCCGTTCTTCGACAGATAGAGCGGGATGATCGGAATGTTTTCGCGCTGGGTGTAGGCCCAGATGTCTTCCTCGGTCCAATGCAGGATCGGATGGATGCGCAGATGCGCGCCCTGCGGCGGCGAGGCATTGAAATGGTCCCAGAATTCCGGGGGCTGATCGCGCACGTCCCAGCCGCCTTCAAGCCCGCGCGGCGAGAATACGCGCTCCTTCGCGCGCGTCGCTTCTTCGTCGCGGCGGATGCCGGCGATCAGTCCGTCGAAACCATACTTGGCGAGTGCGAGCTTCAGGCCCTCGGTCTTGCGCGCGGCAGAGCGTGCGGCGGGCGGCAGCGTCGGATCGATCTCCTCGATCGGCGGGCAGAAATCGACTTTCAGGTCGAGGCCCCATTCCTTCGCGTACTGATCGCGAAAGGCGTACATCTCGGGGAATTTCTTTTGGGTATCGACGTGCAGCGCCGGGAACGGCACCTTGCCGAAGAACGCCTTGCGCGCCAGCCAGATCATCACATTGGAGTCTTTGCCGAGCGACCAGAGCAGCGCGAGCTTCTTCAGCCGCGCGAAGGCTTCCCGGAAAATGTAGATGCTCTGTGCTTCGAGCTCATCGAGATGGTCCATGGAAGGCACGGACAATTTCGAAGGTGTGGAAGAAGTCGCCATGACGTTACTCCATCCCGGACGCGAACGGCGCCCACGGGCCATCGGTTTCGCGGGATGCAGCGGCACTCAGACGGGACGGATCGCCATCCAGATGTGTCATGAGAAGATGCATCTCTTTTGCGCGCGGTTTGTGGTACCAAATTCTAATTTTGCGGCGCAGCGTAGAAGAAATAATTTTCTCTTTATGCCGCTTGCAAGATACATAAATAGAAAATAATTTCAGTCAACCCTGTAAATGGGGAAGCGGAGTTTCGCATGCGGTTTCTGCCGGTGTTCCTTGATCTGCAAACCGGCCCCATCGTTCTGGTGGGGGAAGGCGAGCCTGCGCAGGCAAAATTGCGCCTGCTGCTGGCGGCGGATGCGCGCGTGCGATGGTTCGCGACCGACGGCAATCATGATGTCTCGCGGCTCGATGCTGCGTCGGCCGGGCGCATTGAGCGCGCCGCAGGCGATCCGCTCACCGCCGATCTTTCCAATGTCATTGCCATTCTCTGCGCGGGCGCCGGTGATACCGGTCACGCCATGGCGGCGCGTGCACGCGTCCTCGGCATTCCCGTCAACGTGATGGACGAAACTGCGCATTCCACATTCATTGTTCCGGCCATCGTCGATCGCGGTGACGTTGTGGTCGCCGTCGGCACCGGCGGCACATCGCCTGTTGTCGCGCGCCGTGTGCGCGAGCGCATCGAGGCGCTGCTGCCTGCGCGGATCGGCGATCTCGCGTCCTTCGCCGGGCGCTGGCGCGATTCGATCAAGGCGCGGCTTCCCGACCTGGCGATGCGCCGGCTGTTCTGGGAGCGCGTGATCGACGGGCCGATCGGCGCGGACGTTCTTGCGGGGCGCGTACAGGACGCCGAGCGCAAGCTGATCTCGATTCATGATCCGGTGGCGTTCGCGGCGAGCGGCGGCGAAGGTTTCGTCACGCTGGTCGGTGCAGGGCCGGGCGATCCGGACCTGCTGACGGTCAAGGCGCTGCGCGCATTGCAGGACGCCGACGTCGTATTCTATGACGACCTCGTTTCACCTGAAATTCTCGATCGCGTGCGCCGTGACGCGGCGCGGGTGCCGGTTGGCCGCCGGGTCGGCAAGCCCGGCATCGGGCAGGACAAGATTCATCGTCTGCTGATCGAGGCCGCGCAATCCGGCAAACGTGCTGTGCGTCTGAAAGGCGGCGATCCCTTTATCTTCGGGCGCGGTGGCGAAGAGATTGCGGCGCTGCGTGCGGCCGGCGTTGCTTACTCTGTCATTCCCGGCATCACCGCTGGATTGGGCGCCGCAGCCCAGTCCGAGGTGCCGCTGACCTATCGCCAGGAAGCGCTGCGCATCACCTTCCTGACCGCCCACAAGGCGGAAGATGCCGGCAACGTCGACTGGTCGGCGCTGACCGATAAGAAAATGACCGTCGTGGTCTACATGGGCATGACGGCTGCGCCGACCATTCGCGAAGGCCTGCTGACCGCTGGACGCTCGCCCGACACGCCGGTCGGCGTGTTCGCGCGCGCGACCCGGCCAGATGCCAAGGCCGTGGTCGGCAAGCTTCGCGATCTGCCTGCGCTCGCCGAACAGGTCGAACGCGGTCCTGCAATCCTGATTATCGGCGACGTCGTCGCTCGATCCGCCCCGTGGCGCAATGCGAACCCGGATGACCTCATCTCTGACCTGTTAATGGCTGCCGAATGACCTCACCTCTGCAACAGAAAATCAAAATCACCGGCCCGTCCATCGTCACCGCCAACCGCACCGGCGATGGAGCCGTGATCTATCGTACCGTTTCTCATGGCTGGTCGGTCAGGCTATCCGACGCCGCCATCGTCCGGAACGCAGATGATGCGCGCGCCCTGCTCGCTGAATCTGTCGCCGATGACGTCGGCGCCGTAGGCGCCTACATCGCGCCGGTGGAGATCGGCGAGGACGGTATCCAGCCGGGCAATCTGCGCGAGAAAATCCGCCAGCAAGGCGTCACCATCGATCTTCTCGTTTCGGCCTGAGCCGCGACCCTTCAAGGCAATCGTTATGTATGCTTACGACGAACTCGACCGGACCATCGTCAACGAACGCGTCCTGGAATTCCGCGATCAGGTGGCGCGCCGTCTGTCCGGCGAACTGACGGAAGACGAATTCAAGTCCCTGCGCCTGATGAACGGCGTCTATCTGCAACTGCACGCCTACATGCTGCGGATCGCGATCCCGTACGGGACGCTGTCGTCGAAGCAGATGCGCGCGCTGGCGCATGTCGCGCGCAAGTATGACCGCGGCTACGGCCATTTCACCACCCGGCAGAATATCCAGTACAACTGGATCAAGCTCGCTGAACTGCCCGACGCGCTGGCGGATCTCGCCGAGGTCGGCATTCACGGCATGCAGACCTCGGGCAACTGCATCCGCAACGTGACGTCCGACCAGTGGGCGGGCGTGGCGCCGGGCGAAGTCGAAGACCCGCGCATCTGGGCGGAAATCCTGCGTCAGTATTCGACGCTGCATCCGGAGTTCTCGTTCCTGCCGCGCAAGTTCAAGTTCGCCATCACCGCAAGCGAACACGATCGCGCCGCCATCAAGGTTCACGACATCGGCCTGCGCATTCACAGGAATGCCGCAGGCGAGACCGGCTTCGAGGTGCTGGTCGGCGGCGGTCTCGGCCGCACGCCGTTCATCGGCAAGACCATCAACGAATTCGTCAGCCACCGCGACATCCTGAGCTATGTCGAGGCGATCCTGCGCGTCTACAACCAGTACGGCCGCCGCGACAACATCTACAAGGCGCGCATCAAGATCCTGGTCCACGAGCTTGGCATCGAGAAGTTCAAGCAGGAGGTCGAGGAAGAGTGGGTGCAGATGCGCGACGGCGCGCTGGCGCTCGACAATGCCGAAATCGAGGATATCCGCTCGCGCTTCTTCTATCCGAAGTACGAAAAGCTCTCGGACACGCCGGACGAACTGAAGAAGGCGTTGCTGAATCCGAATTTCGAGGCCTGGTACAAGAACTCCGTCGCCGAGCACAAGCAGCCCGGTTACGGCATCGTCACGCTGTCATTGAAGCCGGTGGGCGGACCTCCGGGCGACGCCACGGCCGAGCAGATGGACGAGATCGCTGATCTCGCGGACAAGTATTCGTTCGGCGAAATCCGTGTCGGTCACGAGCAGAATCTGGCGCTGCCGCATGTCGCCAGGCGCGATCTGCCGGCGCTGTGGCGTGCGCTCGACAGGATCGGGGTCGCGACGCCGAACGTAAACCTCGTCACCGATATCATTGCCTGCCCCGGTCTCGATTACTGCTCGCTCGCCAACGCCCGTTCGATTCCGATCGCACAGGAGATCACCCGTCGGTTCGCCAACCACGACACCGCGAACCTGATCGGCCGGCTGCACATCAATATCTCGGGCTGCATCAATGCCTGCGGTCATCATCATGTCGGCCATATCGGCATTCTCGGCGTCGAAAAGAACGGCGAGGAATTCTACCAGATCACCATCGGCGGCCGCGCCGACGAGAATGCCGTGCTCGGCAATCTCGTGGGGCCTGCGGTGCCGTTCGATCAGGTGGCCGATGTGATCGAGGATATTGTCGAGGCCTATCTGGCGCTGCGCCAGCGTCCTCAAGAGCTGTTCGTCGATGCAGTGAAGCGTCTTGGCGTCGAGCCTTTCAAGGAGCGGGTCTATGCCACTCGTTAAGGGCAACGCCATCGTCACCGACGAATTCGTGCATCTTGCCGACGACGCGGAGATTCCTGCGGACGGCGCGGTGCTGGTCTCGGCCGAGCGGTTTCTTGCCGATCCAGAGAAGGCGCTTTCGCGCAAGGACAAAACCGGCGTGATCTGGCCGAACAACCGCGACGTCGACGATCTCTTGCCATATCTCGGCAGACTGGCGGCGGTGGCGCTGGTGTTTCCGGTGTTCCGGGACGGCCGCGCCTACACACAGGCGCGCCTGCTGCGTGAGCGTTACAAGTTCCGCGGCGAACTCCGCGCAACCGGTCAGGTGCTCCGCGATCAGTTTGTGTTCATGCTGCGCGCCGGGTTCGATGCGTTTGAAGTGAAGAAGCAGAGCGACGCCGAAGCTTTCGCCATCGTCGCGAAGCGTTATTCGGTGTTCTATCAGCCGACCGGCGACGGCCGCGTCACGGCGTTTCACCGCCGGCTGATGCATCTGCCGGAAGGAGTGCGTTCATGACCACTGCTGCACCCTCATTCCTGTCGCAGTCTCCCGAGACACCGTCGTCATCGCTGATCGTTGCCGAAGCGGCCGAACTCGACCGCGCGCTCGCCAAGGCGTCGCCGGGAGAGATCATCGCGGCTGCCATCAAGGCTGTCGGGCGCGACAGGCTCGCCGTGGTGTCGTCGTTCGGCACCGAGTCCGCAGCGCTGCTGAAGATTGCGGCGGATGTCGATCCGGCGATTCCGGTGGTGTTTCTCGACACCGGCTGGCTGTTCGAGGAAACGCTGGCCTATCGCGATACGCTGACGAAGCTGCTCGGATTGACCGATGTCCGCACCATTCATCCGCTGGACGATACACTGGAGCGCGAGGACAAGGACCGCGACCTGTGGTTCTCCAATCCCGATCAGTGCTGTTTCATCCGCAAGGTCGAGCCGCTGGCGCGTGCGCTGTCGTCGTTCGATGGCTGGATCAATGGCCGCAAGCGTTTCCAGGGCGGCGACCGCGCCGCCATTCCGGTCGTCGAGGCCGACGGTGCGCGACTGAAATTCAATCCGCTGGCGAACGCGACGCTGGAGGAACTCAAGGCGCTGTATGCAACGATGAATCTGCCGCCGCATCCTTTGGTCGCATCCGGCTTCACCTCGATCGGGTGTATGCCTTGCACCAGCCGCACGCTTCCCGGCGAGGATCCGCGCGCGGGCCGCTGGCGCGACCGCGGCAAGACGGAGTGCGGGATTCACGTCACCAAAACTTCGTAAAATTTTGCCTTCTTGAAAATCGGTATTTCCTGGAACGTTTGTCCTGCAATCCTGCTAACAATGAAATCCGGTTTCGTTGACATAACCACGCGAGTTCCAGAATTTCACGCCTTCCCTGATGGCGATGATGTCGTCAGTTCGAATGGAGTTTGAAATGGTTCGCCCCAATTCAGTGATTAGCCGTCTTCTCGTGATCGGAAGTCTGATCTGGGCAGGCTCGGCGCTTGCCGCGGATGTGTCGCTGCTCAACGTGTCGTACGATCCCACGCGCGAGCTCTATGGTGATTTCAACAAGGCGTTCGCTGCCGCGTATCAGAAGGACACCGGCAAGAGCATCGAGATCAAGCAGTCGCATGGCGGCTCGGGATCGCAGGCGCGTTCGGTGATCGACGGTTTGCAGGCCGATGTGGTGACGCTGGCGCTCGCCTATGACATCGATGCGATCGCGGGCAAGGGGCTGCTGAAGAAGGACTGGCAGAAGAGCCTGCCGCAGAATTCGTCGCCGTACACCTCGACCATCGTGTTCCTCGTGCGCAAGGGTAATCCGAAGGGCATCAAGGACTGGGACGATCTGATCAAGAGCGGCGTGCAGGTCATCACGCCGAATCCGAAGACCTCCGGTGGCGCGCGCTGGAATTATCTCGCGGCCTGGGGCTACGCGCTGAAGAAGTACGGCTCTGAGGACAAGGCCAAGAAGTTCGTCGGCGACATCTTCAAGAACGTGCCGGTGCTCGATACCGGTGCACGCGGATCGACGGTGACGTTTGTCGAGCGCGGCGTCGGCGATGTGCTGCTGGCGTGGGAGAATGAGGCGTTCCTCGCGGTGAAGGAATTCGGCAAGGACAAGTTCGAGATCGTGGCGCCGCCGCTGTCGATCCTGGCCGAACCGCCGATTGCGGTGGTCGACACGGTCGCCGACAAGAAGGGCACCCGCGCCGCTGCTGAAGCCTACCTGAAATACTGGTACACCAAGGAAGGCCAGGAAATTGCGGCGCGGAATTTCTATCGCCCGCGCGACGCAGCGGTCGGCGAGAAATACGCGGACGCCTTTGCAAAGGTTGAACTTTTCACCATCGACGACGTGTTCGGCGGCTGGACCAAGGCGCAAAAGGAGCACTTCGGTGAAGGCGGTGTTTTCGATCAGATCTACAAGAACTGATCTGATCGCGGAGTGATGGGGGCATCGTGAGCGGAGGAGCAGGACGACGACGGGCATTGCCGGGTTTTGGCCTTACCATGGGGCTGACGCTGACATGGCTGTCGATCATTGTGCTGATTCCGCTCGCGGGCCTCTTCCTGAAGACCTCGGAATTGAGCCTGTTCCAGTTCTGGGACATTCTCACCGCCCGCCGCACCCTCAACGCGCTGAAGATTTCGTTCGGCCTCGCGTTCCTCGCCGCCATCGTCAATCTGGTGATGGGCATGGTGATCGTCTGGGTGCTGGTGCGTTACCGGTTTCCCGGCCGCCGCATCTTCGACGCCATTGTTGACGTTCCGTTCGCGCTGCCGACCGCCGTTGCGGGCGTGGCGCTGACGGCGCTGTTCGCGCAGAAGGGCTGGCTCGGCGCGCCGCTGGCGGAGTGGGGCATTAAAGTCGCCTTCACGCCGATCGGCATTTTCGTTGCGATGATCTTTATCGGATTTCCGTTTGTGGTTCGCACGGTCCAGCCGGTGCTGCTTGATCTTGAAGTCGAGGTCGAGGAAGCCGCCGCAAGTCTTGGCGCGTCGCGCTGGGACATTATCCGGCGCGTGATCCTGCCAAGCCTGACGCCGGCGATCCTCACCGGCTTTGCGCTGGCGTTCGCGCGGGCCGTCGGCGAGTACGGCTCTGTCATCTTCATCGCCGGCAACCTGCCGAACGTCTCGGAAATCGCGCCGCTGCTGATCGTGATCCGGCTGTCGGAGTTTCGTTACGCGGATGCGACGGCGATTGCTGTCATCATGCTGGTCGTCTCGTTCCTGATTATCTTCACCATCAACCGCATTCAACGCTGGGCGCAAACGCGCGGCGTCGCGGTCTCGGTCTGAGCGGCGTCATGGCCACCAAACAACGCATCGCGCCCGCGTATCAGGTCAGAACCGAGCCCGCATTGGTGCGCTGGTTTCTCATCACCATTGCCGTCGGCTTCCTGACGATCTTCGTTGTGCTGCCGCTGGTCGTGGTGTTCACCGAAGCGTTCTCGAAAGGCATCGGCGCCTATCTCGCCGCGCTCTCCGATCCGGAGGCATTGTCCGCAATCAGGCTGACGCTGACCGTCGCGGTCATCTCGGTGGGACTGAACCTCGTGTTCGGCGTGATCGCGGCGTGGGCGATCGCAAAGTTCGAATTTCCCGGCAAGGTGTTTCTGATCACCCTGATCGATCTTCCGTTCTCCGTCAGTCCGGTGATCTCGGGTCTGGTGTTCGTGCTGCTGTTCGGCGCGCAGGGCTATTTCGGCACCTGGCTGATGGAGCATGGCGTCCAGATCCTGTTCGCGGTGCCCGGCATTGCGCTGGCGACAACCTTCGTGACGTTTCCGTTCGTGGCGCGCGAACTGATCCCGCTGATGCAGGAGCAGGGCACCCAGGAGGAAGAGGCGGCGATTTCGCTCGGTGCATCCGGCCTGCGCACCTTCCTGCGCGTCACCATCCCCAACATCAAATGGGGTATCCTTTACGGCGTGCTGCTGTGCAACGCCCGCGCCATGGGCGAATTCGGCGCGGTTTCGGTGGTCTCGGGCCATATCCGCGGCGAGACCAACACCATGCCGCTGCTCGTCGAAATCCTGTACAATGAGTACCAGTTTGTGGCTTCGTTCGCGATCGCCTCGCTGCTCGCATTCCTGGCGCTCGTCACGCTGATCGTGAAAACGGTCCTCGAAAGCCATCTCGAAGAAGGACAGACCGCAAGTGACGATTGAAGTCCGCAACATCGTGAAGAAGTTCGGTGCCTTTGCCGCGCTCGATCACGTCGATCTCAAGGTCGCCACCGGCGAGCTGGTGGCGCTCCTCGGCCCGTCAGGCTCGGGCAAGACCTCGCTGCTGCGGATCATCGCCGGCCTCGACTGGCCGGACGAAGGCTCGGTGATCTTCGACGGCGAGGATGCGCTGTCCCGCGGCGCCGGCGAGCGCCACGTCGGATTCGTGTTCCAGCACTACGCGCTGTTCCGCCACATGAGCGTGTTCGAGAACGTCGCGTTCGGTCTTCGCGTGCAGCCGCGATCGATCCGCAAGGACGAGGCGCACATCAGGAAACGCGTGAAGGAGTTGCTCGATCTGGTGCAGCTCGACTGGCTGGCGGACCGCTATCCGAGCCAGTTGTCTGGCGGTCAGCGGCAGCGCATCGCGCTGGCGCGTGCGCTCGCCATCGAGCCGCGCATCCTGCTGCTCGACGAGCCGTTCGGCGCGCTGGACGCCAAGGTGCGCAAGGAGCTGCGCCGCTGGTTGCGCCAGCTCCATGATGAGATTCACGTCACCTCCATCTTCGTCACCCACGATCAGGAAGAAGCGCTGGAAGTCGCCAACCGCGTGGTGGTGATGGACAAGGGCAAGATTGAACAGATCGGCACGCCTGGTGACGTTTACGACAATCCGGCCACCGCCTTCGTTCACGGCTTCATCGGCGAATCCATCGTGCTGCCGGTGCAGGTGGCCGACGGCAAGGTCCGGCTCGGCGACAAGGTTCTGAACCTCGAGCCGCGCGACGCCGCGTCGGGTCCGTCGAACCTGTTCATCCGTCGCCATGACGTCTCGATCGTACCGAACGGCAGCGGCATCTTCGAGGGCGACGTCAAGCATGTGCGGGCGTTCGGCCCGACCCAGCGCGCCGACGTGGTGCTGCACAACGGCGCGACCGAGACCCTGATCGAGATCGATGCGCCGCGCGACCGCGATCTCAAGCCCGGCGACGTCGTCAGCCTTCAGCCTCGGCGCTACCGGCTGTTCCCGGCCGCGTCCTGATCGCTCTTTTCCGTCAATGCGAGGAGCGTAAGCGACGAAGCAATCCAGCTTTCCCAGGAATGGATTGCTTCGCTTCGCCCGCAATGACGGTTGGGACTGTCGCCGGAATGGCAGGTTCCCCCTAATCAGCGCCGCGTTCACCTTTCAGCCACGGTTGGTGTGCAACAAATGCCGACCATTGGTTGGGGAAGCATATGATACGCGTGGCGGGGGCCATTCTGGCGCTGACGATCCTGAGCGGCTGCGGAACGGGCGGCGAACCGTCCACCGAGCAGCCGGCGTTCTATCTCAGCATGGCCAGTGCCGGCGCGAAGCTCGACCCGAATGTCGCGGCCTCGATGATCTCCGGCTATCGGCAGAACAACGGCCTCGGCGCGGTCCAGGTCGACCCCCTGCTAATGAAGGCGGCGGAAGCCCAGTCCCAAGCCATGGGCAGCCGCAACAAGCTCGACCACAATGTCGCCGGTCCGCTGGACAAGCGCATCAAGGCTTCCGGTTTCGACGCCACCAAGGCGGTCGAGAACGTCTCGGCGGGCTATCACACCCTCGCGGAAGCCTTCTCTGGCTGGCGGGACTCGCCGCCGCACAAGGCCAACATGCTGGCCAGCGGTGTCACAAAAATGGGCATCGCGGCGACCTACGTTCCGAATACCAAATACAAGGTGTTCTGGACCCTCATCTTGGCTGCACCGGATTCCAGATAAATCTTCTGTGACATAACCGCAATTTTCGCCAATTGACGCGGCTGCGAACTGGGGCCACCGTGCTGCAACATATCCGGGGTTCGCTCGGAGAGTGATGCATACCGAAACGAACCTCGGATACGGGACGCTAGGTGAGTGATGGCCATGGATCAGCTTTCCCCCCATAGAGAGACCGCAGTATCGATCCCCGCAGAGGCGGAGCGCGTGCTGGTGCTGCAAGGTGGTGGTGCGCTCGGCTCCTATCAGGCCGGCGCCTATCAGGCGCTCTGCCATCATGATTTCGAGCCCAAGTGGGTTGCAGGCATTTCGATCGGTGCGATCAACGCTGCGATCATCGCCGGGAATGACCGCGAAAAGCGGGTCGGCAAGCTCAAGGAGTTCTGGGAAATGGTGTCGTCGGGTTCGCCGATGCCATGGGCTCCGCTGGTGCAGAGTGACCAGGCGCGCTCGGTCTTCAACGAGACCAGCGCCGCGCTGATCGCGACATTCGGCGTGCCGGGCTTTTTCACGCCGCGCTTTCCGCCGGCCCCGGTCTGGCCGCCGGGCAGCCCGCAATCGCAGAGCTATTACGACACCACACCGCTGCGCGCGACGCTGGAGCGGCTGGTGGATTTCGACCGCATCAACGATCTGAAGACAAGGCTCAGCGTGGGCGCGGTCAGCGTCACCAGCGGCAACTTCCGCTATTTCGACAATGTCGAGTTCAAGAAGCTGGGCAAGAAAATCGGGCCGGAGCATATCATGGCCTCCGGCGCGCTGCCGCCGGGCTTCCCCTCCATCGAGATCGAGGGCGAGCATTACTGGGACGGCGGCGTCGCATCCAACACGCCGCTGGACTATGTGCTCGATGCTGAAACCAAAACGGATCTCCTGATCTTCCAGGTCGATCTGTTCAGCGCGCGCGGGCCGCTCCCGCAGGGCTTGATCGATGCGGCCGAGCGCGAAAAAGACATCCGCTATTCCAGCCGCACCCGGTTGAACACCGACAAGGCCAAAAGGATTCACGACGCCAAGAAGGCGGTGCGTGAACTGATCGCCAAATTGCCGGAGAGCTTCAAGGACGATCCGCTGGTCGCGCAGCTCAACGAAGCAGCGAAAGAAAACACCATCACGGTGGTTCACCTGATCTATCGCAGCAAGACCCATGAAGCCTCGTCGAAGGATTACGATTTCTCGCGGATCGGGATGGTCGAGCACTGGGCCGCGGGTGAGCGCGATGTCTACGCTTCGATGAACCATCCGGAGTGGCTGGAGCGGCCGCAATCCGATGAAACCATGGTGATGTATGACCTGTGCGAAAGCGGGTTGCAGTATATCAAGAAGTAAACAGGAGCGAAGAATGGGTACTCTTTCCGGCAAGACGGCAGTGGTGACGGGTTCGACCAGCGGCATTGGTCTCGCCTATGCGCGGGCCTTCGCGGGCGCGGGCGCGAATATCGTGATCAACGGCTTCGGCGCGCCGGCCGACATCGAGAAAGAGCGCTCGGCCATCGAAAAGGATTTTGGCGTCAAGGCGGTGCATTCGCCCGCCGACATGACCAAGCCCGAGGAAATCGCCGAGATGATTGCGCTCGGTGAGAAGACCTACGGTTCGGTCGACATCCTCGTGAACAATGCTGGCGTCCAGTTCGTCTCGCCGATCGAGGAATTCCCGATCGACAAGTGGAACATGATCATCGCGATCAACCTGTCGTCGGCGTTTCACAGCATTCGCGCCGCGGTGCCCGGCATGAAGAAGCGCGGCTGGGGCCGCATCATCAACACCGCTTCTGCGCATTCGCTGGTCGCGTCGCCGTTCAAGTCGGCTTACGTGTCGGCCAAGCACGGCATCGCCGGCCTGACCAAGACCGTGGCGCTGGAGCTTGCGACCCACAAGATTACCGCGAACTGCATCTCGCCGGGCTATGTCTGGACACCGCTGGTGGAGAAACAGATTCCCGACACGATGAAGGCGCGGGGCATGACCAAGGAACAGGTCATCAACGACGTGATGCTCGATGCGCAGCCCACCAAGGAGTTCGTGACGGTCGAGCAGGTCGCAGCGCTGGCGCTGTTCCTTTGCGGCGACGACGCAGCACAGATCACCGGTGCGAATCTGTCGATCGATGGCGGCTGGACGGCGGCGTGATTATCGCCGTCATTCCGGGGCGCGAGCATAGCGAGCGAGCCCGGAATCCAGATGCTATAAGTTCTGATGTCAGACTGATCGAGATTCCGGGCCCGCGCGAAGAGCGCGTCCCGGAATGACGGTTATGTTGAGAGCGTCTTCTTCCCGAACGCGAGAACGTGAAAGCCGAGGCGGTTTCTGGTGATCCAGAACAGCAGGATCGTCTCGAACACCAGCGCGATGGAGGTTGCGGCGGCGGCGCCGTAACCGCCGAAGCGCGGCACCAGCAGCACGCACAGCACGAGGTTGACCAGGAACGCCAGCGCGTAGGCCAGCGCGCACATGTTCTGGTGACCGAGCATGTTCAGCAGCCGTTCCACCGGGCCGATGGCGGAGCGCACGATCAGGCCGATCGCAGCGACGAACATGATGCCATAACCGGCGGTGAACTGCGGCCCGAACAGCCAGAGCAGCGGCTTGCCCAGCGCCAGCAGCACGGCAGTCGCAGCCACCGACGGCCAGAACGTCCACTTGATCGCGTGGGCGATATAGGCCGACAGGCGCTCCTTGTCGCCGGAGGCGTGATATTCGCTGAAGCGGTGGGCGGTGGTGGCCGACATCGCATAGTGAATGAACGACACCAGCGCGAGCGTCTTCACCACGGCGAAGTAGACGCCGACTTCTTCCGATGACCGGAACTGCTGCAGCACCAGCACGTCGGTGTACGACAGCAGCAGGTAGAAGCCCTCGACCATCATGATCGGCAGCGACACCTTCAGCCAGCTCCGCACATCGTAGGTCTTCGGTCCGGGTTCGACGCTGGCCTTGAGGCGGCGGTTGAGAACGATCAACTGGCCGATCATCGCGATCCACACCGCGGCTGCGCTGGCGATCATCGCATCGGTCGCGCCGAGATTCATGCCGAGTGCCACCGCGCCTGCGGTGAATCCGATAATCAGCGTCTGCCGCACGATGAACTGCGGCATCAGCCCGAGGCGCATCCAGTCATGGGAACGCGCGAGGCCGTCCTGGGTGTTGGCGACGACGAACGCGGGCAGGACGAGACAGCCGATGTAAAGCGGGAGCACGGTCTTCGCATCGATCGACGGCGACAGGATTGTCACCAGACCCGCGAGCAGCAGCGCGACGGTGGTCGATGCGGCCAGCGTCATCCAGCGGCTGCCCGACAGAAAGCCGCGCAGCAACGAAAGCTGTCCGCCGGCACGATATTCGGGAATGATTTTTTGTGCGGACACGGCGATGCCGAAGTCCAGCACGCTGCCCAGCAGCAGCACCCAGGTCCAGACATAGACATAGATGCCGTAGTCGGAGCCGCCCATCCAGCGCGCCAGCAGCACCTGCGAGACATAGGCGAGGCCCGCGCTCAGCACGCGAATGAGGAACACGGTGCCCGCGAGCCGCTTGGTCAGTGAGGCTTCGGAGGTGCCGGTGAGCACATCGCGCAGCCGCGCGATCAGGCCTGCAGGCCTTGCTTCCGATGCGTTTTCAGCTTCCACCACCGCCACGGCATTCCATCCTCTTCCGCCACGCGGCGGCAGAATGCGCCTTAGCAAGGATTCGTTAAGATTTGGTGGTTGTGACCTCGCCCCGCTTGCGGGGAGAGGTCGGATCGCGCAGCGATCCGGGTGAGGGGCGCTATCATTTCGTTGCGGAAACTTGCCCCTCACCCCAACCCTCTCCCCGTAAACGGGGAGAGGGAGATTCACTTACCCCTTGAATCCACCCTCAGCCAGAAAAGCCGCCTCCTCCGGCGTCGTGGCTCGTCCCAGTACGGCATTGCGATGAGGGAAGCGGCCGAACTTGCGGATGATGTCGGCGTGCAGCACCGCCCATTTCAGGCTGTCCTCACCGAGCGGCGCGAACAGGGTGATGCTGCGCTCCTGATCGGCCATGTTCTCGGAATGCTCGAACGGCAGATAGATAAAAGCACGCAGGGCTTTCTCGGTGCGCAAGTCACGGCCTTCCGCGATGGCGCGTGCGGCAACTGCGCGGGCGAGCGGGTCGGTTACGAATGCGCGCGGATCATTGCGGAACATGTTGCGGGGAAACTGGTCGAGCACGATCACAAGCGCCAGCGCGCCGTCGTCGGAGTCCTGCCACGCGTCCAGCTTGCCGTCGCGGGCTGCTTCCCACACGCCCATGAAACGGTCGCGGATTTGCTGGTCGAACGCGTCGTCCTTGCCGTACCAGCGATCGTATCCGGCGTCGCGCCAGAACGTGAGGATGTCGGAGGGGGAGGAGATCATGAAGTATCTTTCGTCGTTGCGAGCGAAGCGAAGCAATCCACGCTTTGACAAACATGGATTGCTTCGTCGCTATCGCTCCTCGCAATGACGGCAGCCGGCCTCAGCTCGCCGCAGCGGCGGCGGCCTTGGGCTTCTCGTCGCGCAATTCGCGGCGCAGGATCTTGCCGACATTGGTCTTCGGCAATTCCGTCCTGAACTCGACGTGCTTGGGCACCTTGTAGCCGGTGAGTTCGGTCGCCGCGAACTTGATGACGTCCTGCGCGGTGAGGTTGGGGTCCTTCTTCACCACGAAGGCCTTCACGGCTTCGGTCGACTTGGCATCGGGAACGCCGATCACCGCGCATTCGAGCACGCCCGGATGGCTGGCGATCACTTCCTCGACCTCGTTCGGATAGACGTTGAAGCCCGAGACCAGGATCATGTCCTTCTTGCGGTCCACGATCTTGGTGTAGCCGTCCGGCGACATGATGCCGATGTCGCCGGTGCGGAAGTAGCCGTCGGCGGTCATCACCTTCGCGGTTTCTTCCGGCCGGTTCCAGTAACCCGCCATCACCTGCGGACCCTTGGCGCAGATTTCGCCAGGCTCGCCGAGCGGCACTTCGTTGCCGTCGTCGTCGCGGATCGAGAGCCATGTCGAGGGCACCGGAATGCCGATCGAGCCGGAGAACTTGTCGGTGTCCGCCGGGTTGCAGGTCAGCGTCGGCGAGGTTTCGGACAGGCCGTAGCCTTCCGACAGCGCGACGCCGGTCACCTGCGTCCACCTGTCGGCCACCGGCTTCTGCACCGCCATGCCGCCGCCGAAGCAGCTCTTCAGCTTGGAGAAGTCGAGCTTGTCGAAGCCGGGCGTATTGAGCAGGCCGTTGTAGAGCGTGTTCACCGCCGGGAAGCTGTTGACCTGATACTTCGATAGTTCCTTGACGAAGCCCGCCATGTCGCGCGGGTTCGGGATCAGGAGGTTCACGCCGCCGGCGCGCACCGCGAGCAGGAAGCACGCGGTCAGTGCGAAGATGTGATAGAGCGGCAGCGCACAGACGATGAAGAGCTGATCGACATGCGGCGGCTTCTTCAATGCAGGTTGCAGCCAGGCATCGTTCTGCAGCACGTTGGCGAGAATGTTGCGGTGGAGCAGCGTCGCGCCCTTGGACACGCCGGTGGTGCCGCCGGTGTATTGCAGGAACGCGACATCGTCGCCGGTCAGCGCCGGCTTGGCCAGCTTGAGCTTGCGGCCGGCGGCGAGCGCATCGTTGAACGACACTGCGCTCGGGATCGAATAGGCCGGGACCATCTTCTTCACGTTGCGGACGACGAAGTTGACGATCACGCCCTTGAAGCCGAGCAGGTCGCCCATCGAGCCGATGATGACATGCTTGACGCTGGTGTTCGGCAGCACCTTCTCCAGCGTGGTGGCGAAATTTTCCAGCAGCAGGATCGCTTCGGCGCCGGAGTCCTTGAGCTGATGCTCGAGTTCGCGCGGCGTGTAGAGCGGATTGACGTTCACCACGGTGAAGCCGGCGCGCAGGATGGCCGCCGATGCGACCGGGTTCTGCAGCACGTTCGGCATCATGATGGCAACGCGCGCGCCCTTCTTCAGGCCCCTGCTTTGCAGATAGGCGCCCATCGCCGCCGACATTTCGTCGAGGTCGCGATAGGTGATCGACTTGTCCATGCAGATGAAGGACTTGCGGTCGGCGAATTTCTTGAAGCTCTCTTCCAGCAGTTCAACCAGCGACGGATACTGGTTGACGTCGATGTCGGCGGGTACGCCGGCCGGATATTGCTTGAGCCAGATACGTTCCATGATGACTCCCCTCAGATGTTTCCTGATGGCCCCCGTCTTGTGGCGGGGTGCTCGGGCTATGTTCTCAAGTATTGAAATAAGTATTGAGCGAAGCCGCAGGCCATAGCAAGCCTGTGCGTGGTAACGACGCACTTGAGAGGCTCTAAACGCGGGCCTCCGGCGGCTCACGCATGCGGATTTCGCAAAGCACAATCATAGTCCCATGAGCGAGTTAGCCGCGAGGCGCGGCGTCAGGCTTCTGCTGGGCGGCAGGCTTGGCCGCCGGCTTGGCGGCGGGAGCGGCGGCAGGTTTGGCTGCCGAGTTGGCGGCGGGCTTGGCAGTTGCAGGTTTGGCCGCAGCAGGTTTGGTGGCCGCATCCGGCTTCTTGTCGGATTTCGGCGCGCCGGCAGGCTTGGCGGCAGGCGTCACTGCGGCAGCTTTCGGCTTTGGGGCCGCTGCCGCCGGTTTGGCGTCAGGCTTCGCGGCGGGTTTTGCGTCCTTCCTGGCGGCCTCGGCATCCGGTTTGGCGGCAAGTTTCGCCGCCTTGGCGCCCTTCTTCCGCTTCCCCACGGACGCTGCCTGGTTGGCGGCCTCGGCGGCATCGGCTTCCAGTATGGCCGCGCCGGTCCGGGCCGGGCCGGTATAGACGATGACCGGTGTTGCGGCGGCAGCCGGCATCGCCAGCAGGTCAGACACCTTCATGGTCGGGGGCTGAAGCCCGGCCGTGAACATCGACACGCCGGCTTCGTTATTGCTGCTGTTGTTGTCAGCCACGATATCCGGATCGTCTTCTTCGTTCTCGGCAGCCGGGCGCTTGCGCTTCGGTCCGCACATCTCGTCGCGCAGGTTTGGCGGCGAGGCGTCGATCGGCGCCAGCGCATCGACGGTGCCGAGCGAGGGCTTCAGCCACGACAGCTTGTTGCCGCCGAAGCCGCGTTCGAGCAGTTGCGCTGCTTTCGCCGCGCGCTGCGCGGACGACTGTGCGCCGAGCACGACGGCGATCAGCCGCCTGTTGTTGCGTGTCGCGGTGGCGACGAGGTTGAAGCCCGAGGCGCAGATGAAGCCGGTCTTCATGCCGTCGGCGCCGGGATAGCGGCCGATCAGCTTGTTGAAATTCGCGGTCACGCGGCGGCCGAACTTGATGGCCGGAATGTGCATGAAATATTCGTACTCGGGCAGATCGCGGATGATCGCGCGCGCCAGAATGCCGAGGTCGCGGGCGGAGGTGATCTGTCCTTCCGCAGGAAGGCCGTTCGGATTGACGTAGCTTGTCTGCGTCATGCCGAGCCGCTGCGCGGTCTTGTTCATTTCAGCGGAGAAACCGTCGATCGATCCTCCGACGCCTTCGGCGATGACAACGGCAATGTCGTTGGCCGACTTCACCATCATCATCTTGAGCGCGTTATCGAGCGTGACCTGCGTGCCGGGCCGGAAGCCCATTTTCGAGGGCGCTTGCGCAGCCGCCGTCGGTGACACGGTCAGCAGCGTGTCGAGCGTCATGCGGCCGTCCTTGACCGCCTTGAGCGCGACATAGGCCGTCATGATCTTGGTGACGGATGCGGGATACCACGGATAGGTCGCGTTCTCTGCCTGAAGGACCTTGCCGGTGTCGGCCTCGATGAGCAGCAGCGCTTCCGCCTGCGCGATGCGCGGCGCGATGACCACCAGCAGCATCGCTGCAACGAGCGCAGACGCTCGCAGCGGGAGCAGCCGGAACAGGGCAGGGAGCAACGCCACTACCGGATTCCGATGTTCAAGAGCACGCCTGCGGCGAATGAAACCATGGTCTTCTCGGCGTGTTGCATGCGGGTTGAGAGCAATCGAAATCGCCAAATCAGATGCGCACAATACTTATACCGTAGCGCACCCGTCCGAACAGGGGCTTTGAGGCTCAATCAAGCATGAAATGGGCCAAAATTCGACAATGCCCACACGTTGTTCTGTCATGGCCGGATGTGTTCCGGCCGTCCCGGCGGACGGGGCACTGTGCTCAATTTATCGGGATCACCGGGACAAGACCGGTGATGCATCACAACTTTATGTCCGCGAAACTGCGGTCGGTCGCACCGCCGGTTCCGGGTGAGCACCTTCCTGAACCATGAACTGCGCCCTTGCGAGCCTGGCGAAATAACCGCCGCTGGCCACCAGTTCATCGAACGTTCCGCTTTCGATCACCCTGCCCTTGTCGAACACCAGAATCCGCGTCGCATTGCGGATGGTCGAGAGCCGGTGGGCGATCACGAATGTGGTCCGGCCCTGCATGACGGTATCGAGAGCGGCGTTGACCTTGGCTTCGGTGACCGCATCGAGGGCGCTGGTCGCCTCGTCAAGGATCAGGATTGGCGGATTTTTCAGCAGCGCACGGGCGATCGAAAGGCGCTGACGTTCACCGCCGGAGAGCATGCGGCCGCGCTCACCGGCATTGGTTTCGAATTTCATGTCGCTGCGTTCGATGAAGTCGAGCGCCTGCGCGCCTTTGGCCGCCGCGCGCAACTCCTCGTCGGTGGCGTCGGGCTTGCCGACCCGCAGGTTCTCGGCGATGGAGCGGTTGAACAGCAGCGCTTCCTGAAACACCACGCCGATATTCCGGCGCAGCGCCGTGAGCGTCATGCCGCGAATGTCCATGCCGTCGACCTTGATGACGCCCGACTGCGGATCGAACGCGCGATGCAGGAGTGCAATCGCGGTAGATTTGCCGGCGCCGGTTTCACCGACTAGCGCGAAAGTCTGTCCCGGCAGCGCGGTGAACGAGACGTCCTCGACGGCGGGACGCTTGCCGTCATAGGAGAACGAGACGTCATTGAACTCCACAAGGCCGGTGAGACGGCCAGGATCGATGGCGTCGTGCCGGTCGCGCACTGCCGGCACCGCATCGAGCACGTCGAAGAATTCGCGCAGGCGAGGCGCTTCCATGAAGATGCTGTTAATGAAGCTGACGACCTGCTCGAGCTTCTGGATCAGCATGGTCGCGAAGCTCACGAACATCACGATTTCGCCGACGCTGGCGAGGCCTTGCCCGTGGAGAATGATGCCGACCACGAAGATCGCGAGGATGGTGACGGTGGTCGATGCGCGGGTCATCACCACGACCAGCGCCCACCATGACAGTACCGGAAGCTGCGCCGACAACAGGTTGTTGGCGATGCCGCGCAGGCCTTGCACCTCCGCATCGATGCGGACGAAACTTTGTACGAGGGCAACATTGCCGAGTGCGTCCGACGCACGGGCGGCGAGATCGCCGTAATAGTTCTCGACCTGCTCCTGCAGGCTGTAAGTCTTGCGCACCACCAGCGTCGTCAGCACCGTAAAGACCACGCACAGCACGAACAGCAGGCTGGCGAGCCGCCAGTTGATGTAGAGCGACAGCGGCAGCAGCACGACCAGCGAGACGATCGAGGCGAAATGTTCGCGAAAGAAACTCAGCCACAAACGCCACAATGCGTCGGTGCCCTGAAGCATCACCTTCATCAGGCGGCCCGAATGCGTGCCGGTGTGGAAGGTCAGGGGCAGCTGCATGATGTGTTCGAAATAGCCGGTGAGCACGGCCTGACGCTGACGATGCGCCAGCCGATCCGCCTGCAGGGCGACATACGCACTGATGACGATCGTCAGGAGGCCGAAGGCGACCCATGCGCCCAGCAGCGGCCACGGCGAGTTCGGCGCTGCGCCGACCATCCCGGCGATCGTGGCCGCAGTCGCATTCGCATTGCCCGACAGCACATCGATGATGCGGCCGAACAGCACCGGTTCGGCGAACTGCGCCACAGCGAGTGCCAGGTTGGCAGCAGCGAGAAACCAGCCGAGCCGGGATTCCTTGCCGAGCAATTCAAGAACGCGAATGTAAAGACGGATCAAGGGACGGCCTTAAAGTCTGGCATCAACGAAAGGGCATCATTCTAGCTGGGGATTTTTGGTGAATATAGTGTGCATTTGACGTCCGCGGGAACATGTCAACGAAAGCATCCGCGCGCGGGGGTTCGCTCATCACCTAAATGGATCGTATCGTTACAAGCGGAGATAAAGATGTGACGCCGCCGGTGGTGCCCGCCTGACGATGTCGCCCTCGCGATCGGTCGAGAACGTCGGGGAACCATCGCAAAATAGCCGACAAATCGGCTGACTCATGCCCCGCTTATTCGTATCCTCTCATTCGCCCTCGGGGGAATGCAGTACGGGGGCGTTCAGCGGGGTCAACTCCAATGCGTCTCGCATGTCGGTTTACTGTTGCCGCGACGGCATGGTTGCTGATCGCCGGTTTCTCCTTGCTCCTCTCGACAATGGAATCGCAGGCCCAGGTGCCAGCCGGCATCTGCAAGGACTCCGCCGAGTTGACGGTCCTGCCTTCGCCGCTTGCGCCCTGGACGGGCGCACCGCTGCGGGTCATGGTCGTCACCGAGAAGCCGCTCAAGGGCGTGTTCTCGCTGACCGCGCCTGATGGACGCGTGGCGGCGAAGTCATCCGACCGGCACGGCGGCTCTCCGTACTTCTGGCTCGCCGAGATTGCCGCACCGGCTGCGGGCACCTGGCACGCGACGCTGGCGCTGAACGATGGCCCGGCGGAATGCCGCACCATCACGCGCGACATCGCCGTGAGCGCAAAGAAACCTGCGCCTGTGCCGGTGACGGCGGCGAGCTTCTGGCAGGTGCGCGGCGGCTGGAACAGCACCACGGAAACATTGTTCGCTGCCTGGATCGAAAAACTGTTCGACGCACCGCCGGACCAGGATCTGTCCTGGAAGGTGTGGCATGAAGTGCTGCACGACCGGTCGCGCAACTTCCTGTTCAATCATCTCGGCCGCGGCGAGGACAATGCGCGCTCTGGCCTTCGCCCCGACTGCGCCGACTTCGTCTATTTCCTGCGCGCCTATTTCGCTTACAAGATGGGTCTGCCGTTCGGCTATTCGAACTGCTCGCGCGGCACCGGCGGCAAGCCGCCCAAGTGCTATCAGTGGTTCGACATCGAGCATCCCGAGGTGACGCGTCCGCCGCCGCCGCCCGAACCGGACAGCGCATCGGCTGCGCCAGCGGCACCGGCTGCGCCGGCGCCTCGGAGTTTGTTCGCCGGAGCACAGCCCGTCGAAATGCCGGTGCCACTGCCTGTCACGCCGCCGGCGCCGAAGCGCCCGGCGACGTTCGGCGAATATCTCAAGGATGTCGGCGACGTCGTTCACACCGGCGCGGTGCGTGTGGCAGGTGCCGACGACAATACCGACTTCTACACCGTGGCGCTGACGGAGCACGCGCTGCGGCCGGGTACGGTCTACGCCGATCCCTACGGGCATGTGCTGATGCTGGTGCATCGTGAGCCGGAGGTTGATGGCAAGCCGGGCGTCTTCCTCGCCGTCGACGCCGAGCCTGATGGCTCGATCACCCGAAAGCGGTTCTGGCGCGGCAATTTTCTGTTCGTCCACGATCCTGCGCTTGGCAGTTCGGGCTTCAAACGCTTCCGGCCGATCGTGCGCGACAGGAACGGCCCGTTGCGGCGGCTGGCCAATGCCGAGATCGCCAAAAATCCGAACTACGGAGATTTCTCACTCGATCCGTCGCAGATGAAGGTCGAGGACTTTTACGATCGCATGGATGACGTGATGTCGCCAGATCCGCTCGATCCCGTGAAGGCGATGTCGGACGCCATCGCGAGCCTCCACGAGCAGGTGAAGACGCGCGTCACCTCGGTGGAAAACGGACGAAAGTATCAGGAGAAGAAACCCGGCGAGATCGCGATGCCGAACGGCCCCTCGATTTTCCAGACCACGGGAGCCTGGGAGGATTACTCCACGCCGGCGCGCGATTTCCGTCTGCTGATTGCGATCGATGTGGTGCGCGGATTTCCGGATCGCTTCGCGCGGCGGGCGGCGCGTTACGCGGTGCCGGCCGGCAAGAGCATCGAGTCCGTGAAAGGCGAGTTGCAGGGCGTGCTGGCCTCCGAACTCGCCTCGCGAAAAATCACATATACCCGCAGCGACGGTTCTCCATGGACGCTGTCGTTGAAGGACGTCCTCGACCGGATGACGGATTTCGAGATGGCCTACAATCCGAACGACTGCGCCGAACTGCGGTGGGCGGCGCGGGACAACACCGAGGAGGCTTCGACGTGCAAGCGGCATGCGCCGCAGGCGCAGCGCGCGAAGATGTCGTCGGACTATCGCGCCTGGTTCCGCGAGCGGCACTGGCCGACGCGGACTTAGGTCGGAAGCCGGGCGGATAGCGCCGCCGGACGGCAAGGCTATCCAGTGAGGCGCCCGCTTCTCAACGGGCGCAGTTCACGGCGATGAATGCCGCAGAAACGCATCGCCGAAATCTCCACGGCGAGTGCAGGTGCATTGTCTTTCCGAGGAACCAATCGGGCTACCAGGGTTTGTCCGGCATACCCCAAAACCGGGAGATCGCCATGAAACTCGCAAACATCGCTGTGGCTGGGACGGTGATCCTCGCCACGATCAGCGCGGCAGCTTGGGCCCAGCAAGGTCTCACCGGACTGGTGAAGAAAATCGACCGGACCAGGGGCACGATCGCGATTCAACAGGAGCAAAGCGGGACCGTCGGAGCGAATACCGGCGGCGCCGCGGAAGAGTTCAAGGCGCAGGATCGCGCGTCGCTGGATGCCGTGCATGCAGGTGACAAGGTCACGTATTACGTGACGGACACCGGTGGAATGAAGACGATCACAAAACTTCAGAAGCAGTAGACCTTCGCATCCGTCACTCAGCTCGATGAAGCCCTGCGCTGCTGCTTCCGGGCCGGGCGCGGCAAGGCCCGCATATCCGCAGGTCCGATCACGCGGCCATCCCGCGCCTTGAGTTCGAGCGGGAGAAACGGCTTCTGCGTATCCTTGTCGACCATGTCGTGGGTGAGTTCGCCCGGCGCGAAGCAGAATTCCTCGCCCCATTGCCAGAGCGCAATCAGGACGACGTAGAGCTTCTTTCCCTTCCGGGTGAGGACATATTCCTTGTAGGCCGTGCCGTCCGACGCCGGAGCGGTGGCAAGGATTCCGTGCTCGACAAGTTTTTGCAGCCGGGCGGACAGGATGTTTTTCGCCGTCCCGAGGCTTTTCTGAAACTCACCGAAGCGCCGCTTTCCAGCCAGCGCATCGCGGATGATCAGGAGCGACCACCAGTCGCCAATCACGCCGAGCGACCGCGCAATGGCGCAGGCTGTGCCGTCAAGGCTGGTGCGTTTGCCTTTCACTGCATTCCTTGTCTGCGGCGCCCTCCGGGCGGCCCAATCCAAATACCGGTTGCAAACTTAAACCATTTGCATCATGTTGTCATCCGGTTTCAAAATTAAACCAAAACGGCGGATGCCAGGCGGCTTCTGCCGTTCTCAACCCCGAGGGATAATCCATGAGTTCCGCGCACCTGTTCGCCCCGCTCAAGCTTGGCCGCTACACACTCGCGCATCGCGTCGTGATGGCGCCGCTCACGCGCATGCGCTCCACCGGCAATACGCCGACGGATCTTGCCGTCGAGTACTATTCGCAGCGTGCATCGTCCGGCGGATTGATTATTGCCGAAGCCTCACAGGTCACGCCTTATGGGCAGGGCTATCCGGCAACGCCGGGTGTCCATTCCGCCGAACAGATCGCGGGATGGAAGAAGATCACCGACGCGGTGCACGCCAAGGGCGGCATCATCTTCCTTCAACTCTGGCACACCGGCCGCATTTCCCATCCAAGCTTCCAGCCCGGCGGCGTGCAGCCCGTCGCGCCATCGGCGATTGCGCCGGCAGGCAAGGCCTTCACGCCGTCATTCGAGATGGTGCCGTTCGAGACGCCGCGGGCGCTCGACACCGGAGAAATTCCGGCGATCGTTGAGGCTTATCGTGAAGGCGCGCGCAACGCGCTGGCCGCCGGCTTCGACGGTGTCGAACTGCACGGCGCCAACGGTTATCTGATCGAGCAGTTTCTTCACAGCAAGACCAATCAGCGCACAGATGCGTACGGCGGTTCGGTCGAAAATCGTACCCGTCTGCTGATGGAAGTGATGACGGCGCTGGTCGAGATCTGGGGCGCAGATCGCGTCGGCGTCCGGTTGTCGCCTTTCGGCGTGGTCAACGATGCGGGCGAAGCGGACCCGATCGGACTCTACAGCCACGTCCTGGCCCGGCTTGCGACACTCAACATCGCGTATGTGCATCTGATCGAATCCCGCAACACCGATGCCGGCGAAGTCGGCGCACCGCTTGCGATCAGTGATCTTCGTCCGTTCTGGCCGGGCACATTGATTCTCGCCGGCGGCTTCATCGGCCCGTCCGCCGATGCGGCGATCCGCGCCGGTCAGGGCGACGCCGTTGCCTTCGGACGGCACTTCATCGCCAACCCGGACCTGCCGCACCGCCTGAAACTTGGCGCCGCGCTCAATCCGTACAATCGCGCGACGTTCTATGGCGGCGGCGCCGTGGGTTATGTCGATTATCCCGCGCTGGAAACGGCGCAAGCCGCGGAGTAAGCCGGAAGTCGGCGTGCTCACAAATTCGCCGAGGCTGGAAGCAGCCTCGGCGAGGGCCTGTATCGGCCTTCTATGATGGAGCTTCGCTGTTCCACAGCGATATGGCACATTCTTTTCAGGGTGGAGACACATGCGCGCATACGTTCTCAAAAAATACGGCGGTCCTGAAGGCTCGCTGTTGATGGATGTCCCGGCGCCCACGCCCGGGCCGCGCGATATTCTCATTGCGGTGCGCGCTGCGGGCCTGAATCCGGTGGATTTCAAGATCCGGCAAGGAATGCTGCGGGTCATCCTGCGCTCAAGGCTTCCGCTCGTGCTCGGCAACGAACTTGCGGGCGAAGTGATTGCCGTTGGCAGCCAGGTCACGCGGTTCCGCGTGGGCGACCGTGTGTTTGCCCGGGTTGCGAAGGACAGTGCCGGCGCATTTGCTGAGCAGGCTTGCGTCGATGAGGATCACGCTGCGCATATGCCCCGGAATCTGGATTTCACATCCGCCGCGGCTGTCCCCCTCGCGGGGCTGACCGCTCTGCAGGCGCTGAGGGATGAACTCCACGTCAAACCGGGACAGAAAGTGTTCATCTCGGGCGGGGCCGGAGGGGTCGGCACCTTTGCGATTCAGATCGCGAAATGGCTCGGCGCGAATGTAACAACGACAGCATCGCAGCGAGGTGAAGCGCTCGTGCGCTCGCTCGGCTGTGACGAGGTGATCGACTATACGTCACAGGACATCTCCAGCGTCAAAGAAAGGTTTGATGCGGGGTTCGATCTGATCGGCGGCCAGACCCTGGACCAGATGTTCAAGGTCATGAAGCCGGAAGCGACAATCGTTTCCGTCGCCGCTTTGCCCGAGCCGCAAACCGCGATCAGGGATCTTGGCGGGCGCCGGACTCTTGCCGCCATCTTCTGGCTGTTGAGCTACAGCATCCGGGCCCGGGCCCGGCGTGCGCGCGTCCACTATCGTTATCTGTTCATGCATCCAAGCGGCGCCGATCTTTCGCTGCTTTCCGGACTCATCGAACAGGGGAAGCTGAAGATCATTGTCGACAAAACGTATCCATTTGCGCAGATTGCCGACGCTCTCGGCTACGTCGAAAGCGGACGTGCCAAAGGGAAAGTTGTTGTCACGATCCCATCGTAGACGCGCGGGGACCTGTAAGGACGGGGGTAAACCGACCGGAGAAAATGCAATGCGCACCAGCCTGGCATTATCTCTCTTGATCGCTCTCTGTGTGTCCGCCACCGCTGCCGCAAAAACGCATCGCGCCAAATCGCGGCATGACATCGCGCGTTCCGGTCAGTCTGTTGCGCCCGCCTACGTCACTCCGCGTGGTGGACGGGTCTACCGCGACGACACCGCTCCGGGTGGTTTTCGGAGGGACCACGACGAGCCGGTTTCCTACGACGATCCGTCCAAGTTTGGCGGCGTCTGATTTGCAATCTGAACTGCGGCTCAGTGATCCCGCGCGCTCGCAAAGCCGTGGACGTATCAGCGAGACACCGTCGGCAGGGCCGCGCGAATGCGCTGCGGGAAATCCGGTGCACCGTCGGCGGCCCGCGCGGCCTCGTTAATCAGGGAGCGCCGCCGCAGTTCGTCGAACGGCAGCGTCGTATCCACCCGGCCCGAATGGTAGAGGTAGCTGTCGATCAGACCGTTCAAAAGATGACGGATGTCGAACCGGCCGGCACGTCCGGCCGCATTCGCGTAACGCACGATGTTGATCGTGCAACTGTTGGTCAGCAGATGATAGAACTCTGGCCGGTCGGCGAGTTCGTTGATCCGCGTCAGGTAAATCATAAACAGCCGGCGCGCATCGTCGGCGGAGGTGTTGAGGCGATAGAGATAGACGGGCTCGCCGCGATGGTTGGTGCGCACACCGACGAGGTCGCGCTCCTCGCCCACCACATAGATCAGCTCGAATTGCTTGAACAGGGACGCAACGGGCGCAAAGCCCTCACCGACCTCCGGCCGCGTCTCGATGGAGATACTCAGCGGCGGTGCATTGTCGAAGATGAAGCTCACGAACGTATGCCCGACCGGCCCTTCGTGGAAGTAGGCCACGTAGAAATCGAGGGCGGTCAGGTGTGACAGCCACACTTCGCGCTCCTCCCAGCGCTCCGTGAAATCATTCCGGCTGCGGTAGTCGAAATTGCGCACCCCGGTGATACGCACGCGGTCGCCGTCGATGAATGCCCGCGGCATCACCGCCACTTCCGGCCGCCATGGGCGGTCGTGTGAGGGCGGAATCGATATCCACCACGCGGCCACGCCGAGGAACAGCACACCGAAGACCGCCGGCATGCGCCGCTGACGCGAGAACCAGAGGGCCCAGATCGCAAACACCGCAAAGGCAGCCGCCAGTGCAAGGCGCAGCTCGGTCCATGGCAGGTTTGAAAAATAGATGGCAAGCGCAGCCCACGCGATGAGCACGACGCGGCAAAGAAACCAGAGTCCAGCAATCAACCAGCCGAGGATTCTGGACAGCAATCCGCGATGTGAACTCAATCGGCCCTCGCTTTGATGCTTACTTGGTCTTTATTTCGCCAGTGCGTTTTTGTAGATGACGCCGTCCTTCATGATGACCGTGAAATTCTTGGGATCGGCGACGAGGCTGATATTGTCCAGCGGATTGCCGTCGACCAGCAGCAGGTCGGCAAACGCGCCTTGCTCCACCACGCCGAGCTTGCCCGGATAGGGATTGCGTTTTCCGGACAGCGCCAGCAGTTCGGCATTTGTTGACGTCGCCATGATCAACGCTTCGGCCGGCGTGTACCAGCGCACAAGCGAGGCCAGAATGGCGCCCTGTTGCTGCGCCAGCGCGCGGGAGAACAGCACGTCGGTGCCCCACGCCGTCTTGAGTTTGTACTTCTTCGCCAGTTCGTAAGACCTCGCTATGCCGGGCCAGATCTCATCCGCCTTGGCCCGTTGGACCGACCCCACCGGAAAGCCCAGCCTCAAGGCGTCGGGGAGCGGCTGCATGCTCACCCAGATTCCTTTCTCGGCAAGCAGCTTGGCGGTTGCTTCGTCCATCAGCGTGGCATGTTCGATGCATTTCACGCCAGCCGCAACAGCCCCCTGGATCGCGGCCGGCGTAAAGGCGTGCGCGGCGACATAGGTGCCCCAATTCTCGGCCGCTTCAACTGCGGCGCGCAGTTCGGGGCCGGTGAAGGTGGTCACGTCGATCGGACTGAAGGGTGACGACACGCCGCCGCCCGCCGTCAATTTGACCTGGGAGGCGCCCTGCATGAGTTGTTCGCGGGTGCGCACGCGGACCTCGTCAGGGCTGTCCGCAATCACAGCGCCGCCGATCAGCTCCATGCGGGTGAGCATGCCGCCGATCGTGCGGGGCAGATCGGTGAGCTTGCGGAAATCCCCATGCCCGCTGGTGATCGTGATCATGGCGCCGGACGGATAGATGCGCGGACCCTTGACGATGCCCTCGTCGATGGCTTGCTTGAGACCGAACGCCGGTCCGCCAACGTCGCGAACGGTGGTGAAGCCGCGCATGAGGGTGTCGGTCGCTTCGTCACCAGCCAAGAGATTGTTGTAGCCGACGTCACCGAACGCCTGCGCCGGGGTCGCCCGTATTAGCATCGCGTGCCAATGCGCGTCGATCAGGCCCGGCATCAGCGTCCTGCCGCCGCCGTCGATGATGCTGGTGGTCGCGCTGCGATCCACCGCAATAGGCGCGGGGGAAATTCTTTCGATCTGGTTGCCGCGGACCAGTACATTCGCCGGATCGGACAACGCAGCATTCTTGCCGTCAAAGATGCGGACGTTCTGAAAAAGCGTGACTGCGTCGCCGGTCAAGGTGGAAGGAGGGGCCGAGCCCGGCGCTTCCGGCGTCTTCTGCGCAAGACCCGCCTGGCAAAGTCCGATGAAAATCGCGGCCGACACCAGCGATAGACCGCTTAAGCGTTTTTGCTTACAGGCCGTCATCAGGCCACACAACGTGCTCGACTCTTCTTTTGAGTTCATTGTGCGATCTCCTTTGCTTTTTGACTCCAGAACTGAAGCTGATAGCGGAGACTTTTTCGCGAGGGCACAGCGTTATGAGATCGCATGGACCTCGTCATACGCTGTGATCTCGGTCACTGATGCAGCACCCTGTCGGGCAGCTTGAACGGCGTGAACTCTATCATCACCTGCCAGCCCAAGCTATCGCAGGAACGCGAGCCTGCGATGGCTCCCGGACCTGGTGGAATGTCTGTCGTTAGGAGAAGATTTGATGGGCCGCTATCATTCAATTTAATCTGCAAGTACGCAGCTTAGTTGAGCTTCCGCGCGTTCGGCGGCGGCAGGAACGAATCGTCGAAAATGTCGCTGACCGACGGACGCTTGCGGAATTCGTAGGTGTCGGCGATCTGGCCGACGCCAATGTCGAAGCGGACGGCGTCGATGCCGCCAAGTCCGTTTCGCTTCACCTCGTCGGTGACGATGTTGTCGTGAATGACTGCGCGCAGCCGCTCGAGTTCGAGCTCGCGTGAGCCGCCGCTCATTTGCGTAACCACCTCGTCGGCGGCACGCACCGGCTCCTTGATCGCGAGCCGCAGGCCGGCGATCGTCGCGCGCACGAATGCTTTCACTGCGTCCGGATTGGCGGCGGCGTATTTCGGGTTGACGATCAGCGCGTGTCCATAGACCTCGCTGCCGAATTCGGAGAAGCGAAGCACCGCAAGATCGTTGGCCGGAACGCCGCGGTCGCGCAGATTGATCGCGGACAGGAACGAGAATCCGGTGACGCCGTCGACCTGACCGGCGGAGAGCATCGGTTCGCGCACCGCGGCGCTGATTTTCTCCGTCCGGACCTTGTCGAGCTTGATGTCGTTCTTGCGTGCAATGGTCGGCCACATCCGCGCGGCGAGATCGCCGTCCACCACGCCGATGGTCTTGCCGTCGATGTCCGACATGGTCGCGATGCCGCGGCTCTTGCGTGCGATGATCGCGTAGGGCGCCTTGTTGTAGACGACGAACACGGCCTTGATCGGAAGGCTGCCTTCCGTATCGCGATAGCGAATGAGCGCGTTGATGTCCGCCAGCGCCATGTCGCTGTTGCCGGATGCGACGCGTGCAATGGCATCCTGTGATCCGGTCGCGGCATCGGTAGTCACGTTAAGACCTTCCGCACGAAACAGGCCCTTGCTGGATGCGAGGATAAATGGTGCCGCCGAGCCATCGATCGGCCGGTCGAACGAAAAGTGCAGGGCCGACGCAGCCACGCCGGGCATCGCGCCGAGGAAGGGCGCGCACAGGAGCGCGATCAGCAGCGGGACGATTTTATAGAGGATGCGGTCCGGATTTTTGGGCATGCGCGGCACTTGGTCTTGGGAAGCGTGGGGCGGCTTTTGAGCATCGGCTGTGTTGGTATGATGACAAGCACACAAGGCGGCGTCCGTCACCTTTTGGCCCTTTCCGCGCGGGTTTGCCGCAGTTTTGCCCTTTGCCCTTCAGCTTGCATTCAGGTCCGGGAACCCAATGTAATAAAAAGGGTTATCCGTCGACTGGTCATTCAGGCCAGGGATGGCCTGTGAGGACGTTGAAATGTTCGTTCGTAAGACTTTGCCTTCACGCTTCAGCCGAGCTGTGGTTCTGGCGACGGCTGCCGCGCTGGTTTCGACACTAGTTGTTCCGCCTGTCGCTCAGGCGTATCCGCTCGCTTCATCGGCCGCCAAAACCTCGTCCGCCGAGCCCGCGAACGCCAGCGAGGCGACCGATTTGAGCGCGCGCGCCCGTCGCCGGGTCGTGCGCCGCAGCTATCGCAACAACGCTGCCGGAGCCGCTTTCATGGGTCTGGCGCTGGGTACGGTCGGCGCCATCGTCGCCGAACAGCGCCGCCGCGACTATTATCGCGACAATTACTATTACGGCGGTGGTCCCTATTATGGTGGCCGTTACTACGGTGGGCCGGCTTATTACGGCGGCAATCCGTATGTCGGTGGCGGCTACTACGCCGTCCCGCACTACTGAGCGTCGGCCCAGTCGCGCTGCGGTCATCGGCCTCGCCGGGAGGAATCCCGGCGATTGCTTTTTGGAGCATTTTCAGCCAGTTGGGGCGGCGTTAACACGCTGGCGAGGGTTTTGATCTAGGTTCGAACAATGAGTGATTCGCTAGAACGGCTTTATCACGCAGTTATCGCGGCCAAGGATCTCGATCCGGCGACGTCGCGTACCGCACGGCTGTTTCAACGCGGGCCAGCTAAAATGGCCAAGAAACTTGCCGAAGAAGCCATCGAAGTCGTGATCGATGCCGTCAATGGCGACTCCGACGCCGTGGTCCGGGAAAGCGCCGATTTGCTCTACAACCTGTCGGTTCTCTGGGTGGCGGCAGGTGTTCGCCCGGAAGATGTGTGGGCCGAAATGGATCGCCGTGAGCGGGTCCAGGGCATCGCCGAGAAGCTGCCCAAGGTCTATGCGGACAAGCCGGTGCAAAAGGCTGTTGCCGACAAGCCTCGCGCTGCCGCGAAGGCGCCGCCGAAAATCGCCGCGGCGGCCCCGGAAAAGGTGGCTCGGCGACCAATTGTCGCGCTCCAGGGCGGCCGGCTCAAGAAACGGCGCTAATTAGCCGCAAAATTACACATTTCCATACATGGACAAATCGGCTGGACGGTGGTTGATCGCGCCATGCTGAAACGAATGTATGACTGGTGCATAGCCGCCGCCGATAAACCTTACGCCCTCTGGCTGATGGGCGCTGTGTCCTTCGCGGAAAGCTCGTTCTTTCCGATTCCGCCGGATGTCATGCTGATCCCGATGTCGCTGGCGCGGCCGCAGAAGGCGTGGCTTTACGCGCTGGTCTGTACGGTGACGTCGGTCGCAGGCGGCGTTGTCGGCTACGCCATCGGTGCGTTGCTTTATGATTCCGTCGGACAGTGGCTGATCAATCTCTATGGCTACGGCGACAAGGTGGAGGCGTTCCGCGCGTCCTACGCCGAATACGGCGCATGGATCATCCTGCTGAAGGGCCTGACGCCGATCCCCTACAAGCTGGTCACCATCACGTCCGGTTTCGCCAACTACAACCTTCTGCTGTTCATTGTCTTTTCGGTCATCGCGCGTGGTGGCCGATTTTTCATCGTCGCGATCGTGCTGAATCGCTACGGCACATGGATTCGTGAAGTCATCGAGAAGCGCCTTGGTCTTTGGGTCGCGATATTGGCCGGCGGTCTGGTGCTCGGCTTCATCGTCGCGTTCAGGCTGTTCTAGGAATTAGTTTCAAGCGAAGCGGCAGCGGTTTGCGTGACGAAACACGCCGAACATAAAGCCTTTTCCCCGCGGCAACGGCGGGCTACGTTCAAGTCATGTCCAATCACTCCAGCGATTTGTTTGTAGACGTTCGGGGACGCATTGTCCTGATCGCCATGCTCACAGCCGTGTTTGGACCGACGGCGGCTTGGTCGCAGCAGGCGCAACCGCAGCCTCAGATCGCGCCGTCGCAGCAGGCAGCTCCGCCAGAGCCTCCCGCACCGTCACCCAACAATCCGGGACTGGTCGAGGAGATCGGCAAGTTACTGAAGGACTCGGCATCGGGTCTGACGTCGACGCTGCCCAGTCCGGGCCGGGCGCTCGAAGGTCTCAATTCCAGCGCCAAGGATGCAAGCGACAGTTTGAAACGGATCGCACCCCCGTCCGGCCAGACGATGGCCAGCGGGCGCACCCTTTGTCCGCCCGCGGCCAATGGCGCGCCGGACTGCAAGCGCGGGGCAGACCAGCTCTGCAAGGAAAAAGGCTACGCCGAGGGCAGGAGCGTCGATATCGAATCCACCCAGAAATGCTCGGCAAAATCATATTTTTCGGGACAGGGTGCGTGCCGGACAGAAAATTTCGTCACCCGGGCCGTCTGCCAGTAAACGCAAGCCTCTTTCAAGAAATGGCTATAGCCCCTAAGACCGTGGCAGGTGCTGCGGCCTTGGTGCTCGCGCGTGTTTCATTCTGCGGAAGAGGATTTTCCGATGTCGATGCCCGCCTTGTTCAAAAATCGTCTTTCAATTCCGGCGATCGGTTCGCCGTTGTTCATCGTGTCGGGACCTGACCTCGTCATCGCACAATGCAAGGCAGGAATCGTCGGCTCGTTTCCGGCATTGAATGCCCGTCCTGCCGCGCTGCTGGACGAATGGCTGCACCGGATCAAGGAAGAACTCGCGGCGCACGACAAGGCGCATCCGGACCGTCTGTCCGCGCCGTTCGCGGTCAACCAGATCGTTCACAAGTCCAACAACCGTCTCGATCAGGATCTTGCGGTTTGCGAGAAACACAAGGTGCCGATGGTCATCACGTCGCTCGGCGCGCGTGAGGAACTGAACCAGGCAGTTCATGCCTGGGGCGGCATCACGTTCCACGACGTGATCAATCAGAAGTTTGCGCGCAAGGCGATCGAGAAGGGCGCCGACGGCCTCGTGCTGGTGGCCGCGGGCGCAGGCGGTCATGCCGGTGCAATCTCGCCGTTCGCGTTCGTGGCGGAGACCCGCCAGTGGTTCGATGGCCCGATCGCGCTTTCGGGCGCCATGGGCACCGGCCGCGCCATCCGCGCCGCCCGCGTGCTCGGCGCCGACTTCGCCTATATCGGCTCGGCGTTCATCGCGACGCTCGAAGCCAATGCTCCGGAAAATTACAAGCAAATGATCGCGTCGTCGTCCGCCGACGACATCGTCTATTCCAACCTGTTCACCGGCGTGCACGGCAATTATCTCAAGCCGTCGATCGTGGCCGCCGGCATGGATCCCGACAATCTGCCGGTGTCCGATCCGTCGAAGATGAACTTCGGCACCGACGCCAGCGGCGAACGCAACAAGCCGAAGGCCTGGAAGGAAATCTGGGGCAGCGGCCAAGGCATCGGAAGCATCGACAAGGTGCAGCCGGTTTCCGAACTCGTGGCCCGCCTCAAGAAGGAATACGAGGCCGCCATCGACCCGCCGCTCTGACTGGAAGATATCGCGTTGCCTGTACCGGCTACCACGATGGAAGCGGTCTTCCGCGTCGAGGGTGATCGCGTGTTCACGAGCGAGCATGCGGGGGGGCCGTGGCACCCCAGCATGCAGCATGGCGGCGCGCCATCATCCCTCGTTGTTTGGGCGGCAGAGCGAATTCCGACGCCGCAGCCGATGCATGTCGCACGGCTGACCATCGATCTGATGCGTCCGGTGCCGGTGGCGCCGCTGACCCTCGAGACTGAAGTGGTTCGCGAGGGGCGCAAGATTCAGCTCTGTGCAGTTCGCCTTTTCGCGGAGGGCGTGGAGGTTGTGCGCGCCACCGTTCTCAAGGTCAGGGCGCTGGCGATCGACTTGCCCGATACCGTGCCGGCGGTGCCGCTCGATGTGCCGGGTCCCGATGCAGGCCGGGATGAGCCGCAGGTTTCCAACAAATTCCTCGCCGGCGTCTCCATGCGCGCGGTGAAGGGCGGCTTCCTCAGGCTGGGCCCCGGTGCGATCTGGTTTCGTCCCGATCGCCCGATTGTCGATGGATCACCGATCTCGCAGGCGATGCGCACGGTTCTCGCCGCCGATTGCGGTAATGGCGTCGGATCGGTGCTCGACTTCAAGAAATGGACATTCATCAACGCCGACCTCACGGTGACGCTCGCGCGTCCGCCAGTGGGCGACTGGATCTTGCTGAACTCGGAGATGATGTTGGGCGCCGATGGCGCAGGGCTCGCGGTCTCGCGCCTCGGCGATGCTCGGGGTTACTTCGGCTCGGCGATACAGTGTCTTGTGGTCGAGCCGCGCTGAGCAAAGCCGGCAGGCGTGCGCCTTGAATCAGTCGACAATCCGCGTGAGCACGGCCTTGAATGCCAGGCTCGGAAACTCGGCCGCTGTTCCTTCGCAGATCGCAAAGCTACCCTTCACCGTTCCGTTGAAACTGATCCTGACCTCGTCGAAACCGAACACCGAAGGGTGGGTGGAATCCTGCGTGTGCCGAATGCTGGACACGTTGCCCACGAACGATGGGCCGTCCTGGGTGTAGGATCCCATATAAGCAAAAGCGGAACTCCCGCCCCGGAGCTTTCCATTTTCGGCATGGATCACGCCCAGGGCTTTCCCTCGCGGCGTTTCAAATTCCACTTTGTACAGGCCCTGAAGCAGAGGTTTATCGGAGGCCGCTGTCGGCTGCGGGCTGGTCTGGTGTTGCATGCGCTGTCATTCCGGTATTGCCGCTGAAGTCAGGCCTTCGAGCGTGACGCCTTGTATCGTCGGTAGTCTGTGTTCGCGCAGTCAGAAGGAGCATAACGTCACCGGAGGGTCTCTCCGATGGGCCGGACTTTAGATAAAAGCCTAGTATAGAGGTCTTGGTGCCCCTGGCCGGAGTCGAACCAGCACTCCTTGCGGAACTCGATTTTGAGTCGAGCGCGTCTACCAATTCCGCCACAGGGGCCAACAGGACCGTCGCCGGAAGGCGAGGGGTCTTGAAGCGGGCGGAATATAGCTCGCGCGCGGGTGCGGTCAACCGCCTGTGATCGCGCCAGGCGTCGACAGCAGACGGCGGGCAAGCTAGGACCCACGCCGGACAGGAGATTTCACGTGTCAAACGGGACAACGACGGCATCAGGACATATGAACCGCCCGCGTGACGCAATATTTGTCGCCAGTGCGGGCATTGCGGCGATTGCCGCCGCGACCATCGCCGGTGCGTGGTTCTTCGAACTGGTGCTCGACATCCGGCCCTGCCCGCTGTGCCTCGAACAGCGTTATGCCTATTACCTCGCCATTCCGCTGGCGGCCCTTGTTGCGTTTGGCGCCTCGCAGGGTGTCTCCCGGCGTTTGCTCGGTGCGGGTCTTGTCATTCTCGCCCTCGCGCTGCTCGCCAATGCCGGTCTCGGCGCCTATCACGCCGGCGTCGAATGGGGATTCTGGCAGGGGCCGACCGATTGCAGCGGGCCGATCGTCGATTTCGGCAACACCGGAAATCTGCTGGATAGCCTGAACAAGGTGAAGGTGATCCGCTGCGACGAGGTGCAGTGGCGTTTTCTCGGGCTGTCGCTGGCAGGCTACAACGCATTGATCTCGCTTGGCATGGCGGCGCTGGCCGCGTGGGGTGCTGCCAAGGCGCGATAGACTCTGGGATCATGCCCTAGTCATCCGCATCGACCTGCGGGCGCCCGAACAGATGAACAATGCCCGGTGTCGCCACCGAGACGAAAACGAATCGCGACAGATGATGTGCGCCGACGAAAATCGGATCGATGTGCAGCGTCAGAGCCAGCGCCAGCATGGCGTCCATCGCGCCCGGCGCGAAGGAGACTACGATGTCGCCGAACCGCGCAGGCGTGACCAGCGCCGCGATTGCGATGAAAATCGCTGAAATGACGATCGCCACCGCGAACGATCCGATCGCAGCGGCCATGTAGCTCAGCAACGTGCGTGCCGAAATTTTCGCAAATCGCGTGCCGATCAGCGCTCCGATCCCGATCAGCGCGGCGGCGTAAGCCCAGTTCGGCAAGCCGCCTTCGATCGATCCGGTGCCGTGCAGGATGCTGGAGCCGAGCATGGCGCCGAACATCCAGCTCGCCGGAAACCTCACGAGACGCAGCAGCAGCGATGTCGCCACGCATGCCGCGGCGAGGACGGCGAGCGCAAGCGGCGTTGCGGGCGCTGCGTGTATCGCCGCCCCGCCGTGCTGCGCCAGCCCGGATGCCGCGAGGATCAGCGGCAGCGCCGCGGTCAGAACGATCACGCGCATGGTCTGCACCACCGCGATGCCGGCGACATCGGCAGGCTGCTCGTTGGCGAGCATGATGATCTGCGACAGCGCGCCGGGGCTGCCCGCGAGCAGGGCGGATGTGCGGTCCCATTTGTGGATGTGCTGCAGATAGAAGCTGCTGCCGAACGTGGCGCAGAAGGTCGACGCGGCAAGGATCGCGATGCTGAGCGGATAGCCCGCCATGTTGGTCAGCATTTGCGGCGACACCATCGAGCCCAGCGACAGGCCGAGCGTCATCAGTATGATATGCGCCATCAGCGGCGGCAGGCCCATCGGACGCCCGGCGATCGCGGCGGCACCCACTGCGATCATCGCGCCCGAGATCAACCCGCCGGGCAATTCCAGCCATCGAAACACGGCTCCTCCGCCCAGGCCGATGAGGAGCGTTTCAAACGTATGGAGGATGTCGCGCGGAGTGACGCTGCGAAAAATTCGCGACAGCTTTTGAGGGACAGGCGTCATTGCGGCGGGATTTGAGGAACGGAAACGCCGTTATCACAAATCCAGCGTTACGCCGCAAATGAGTGCGATTATGGCTCAGGCACTCTCCATGCGCGGCTTGATGAAAGATCGAAGGCGAGCCAGCCGAAAGCTGACTCGCCTTGCGTCGTTGGATTAGTTCGGTTTGCCCGCAGTCTTCTTGCACTCGGAGCGGAATTTCTTGCGCTCCTTGCCGTGCAGTCCCTTGGCGTCGGCCTGTTTCGAACATTCGAGGGAGGCGGCGGTGCGTTCGGCTTTCTCCTTGGGCGCCGCCATCTTGGCTGGCGGGGTTTTGGCCGGCTCAGCCTTGGTTGCAGGCGCAGCCGGAGCTGCAGGCGTCGCGGTTTGCGCGAAGGCGGCACCGGCTAGCATCAGCGAGGCGACGGTGATGGCAAGGATACGTGAAGGGAGGGTGATCATGGGTAATGTCTCGCGTTGCAGATGGGCGCGAGCCTTGGCCCGCGAGGATGAACCGCCCGTGAACGCCGCAGCGCGGAGTGTCCTTCGCCGTTCATTATTTTTTGATCGCCGGGCGTGGCAGCGCGTTGAATGCAAATCGGCGTGGGCTAGGATGTGTCGCTTTCGAGATCCCTCATTCAGGAGAGTTCGATGACAATCCGAGCCAATCTGTTGTGTGCGGCGCTGCTGGCTGGTGCGGCGACCTTCGCGGCCATGCCGGCGCAGGCCCTGACCGCCCAGGAATGCAGCGCCAAGTATCAGGCTGCGAAGGCCGCGGGCACCCTTGGCGACCAGAAGTGGAACGACTTCCGGAAGGCCCAGTGCGGCGCCGACGCGACGCCTGCGGCCGCGACAACAGCGCCTCCCAAGGAGGCTCCAAAGGCGGCCGCAGCGCCGAAGGAAGCACCAAAGGCTGCCGCGGCTCCCGCTGCTGCTCCCGCCGCCCCGGCAGGACCCGCAGTCTTCCCGACCGCAATTGCGCCGAAGTATTCCAGCGAGACCGCTGGCAAGGCGCGCATGCACACCTGCGTCGACCAATACAACGCCAACAAGGCCACCAATGCGAACGGCGGGCTGAAGTGGATTCAGAAGGGCGGCGGCTATTACAGCGAATGCACCAAGCGGCTGAAAGGCTGAGATTGGCTGAACGGTCATGGACCGGCCGGCTGTGAGTCCGGCTGGTCCAGCGCGGCCACCGTCGCGCCGTATGAAGCGGGTGCTCATGGCGCTCGCCGTTTTTCTCGTCGCCTACGGCGTAATCGCTTATCTGCTTCTGCCCTCGTTCTGGCGGCACTACGAACATCAGAGGAAACTCGATGGCCTGCCGATGGTGACAGTCACCGCGCAGGGCATTCCCGCCGATCCGATCAATATCGGGCTGGTCGGATCGTCGAATGACATCCTCTGCGCCATGCGCGAAGCAGGATGGTTTCCAGCCGATCCGGTGACATTGCGCTCCTCGCTGGAAATATCGGGCAGTGTATTGCTCGACAGGCCCTATCCCGACGCGCCGGTCAGTCCGCTGTTTTACGATGGCCGCCGCGAAGATCTCGCTTTCGAGAAGCCGGTCGGCAAGAGCGCCGACCAGCGCCATCACATCCGTTTGTGGATGGTGCTCAAGGATGGTGAAGAGAAGCGCCCGGTCTGGCTCGGTGCGGTGACATTCGACCGCAGTGTCGGGTTCAGTCACTACACCGGCGCGATCACGCATCACATCGCGCCCGATGTCGATGCGGAGCGGCAGTTGATCGAAACCGATCTGCAGGCCGCCGGGATGATAGAGGCGCGCTACACCGTGGCCGGTGTAGGTCCCACACTGCGCGGTCGTAATGGCGAGGGCGATCTTTACTACACCGACGGCGAGGTCTGGGTGCTGCGGCTGGTCGAAGGCTGCATCAAGCGCCACAGGCCTCCAGTCGTTCTGACGGGACCGGTCGCGAACGCACTCAAGGATACGATCTGGAAGAACATTGCCGACCTTTATCGGCGCTCGCAGCAGTGACGGTGCCTCCATGCATGTGGCGCGATTGACAGCGGCGAGCCGTCTCGCGTGTTATGCAGCGTATCCGCGCCGGAGCCGCCCATGATCGCCAGCCTGAGTGTCATTCTGATCTGTCAGTTGATCGGTGAGGTGATCGTCCGCGGATTGCGGGTGCCTGTGCCGGGGCCGGTGGTGGGCCTGGCGCTTCTGTTTGTGGTGCTCATCGCCCGCGATCGCTTCCCGGGATTGGCGCGAGGGCCGCTGCGCGACAACGCAGTGGAGGGGACCGCGAAAGGCATGCTGGCGCATCTGTCGCTGCTGTTTGTCCCGGCAGGCGTCGGCGTGGTGCAGCAACTTGATCTGATCGCGCAGCGCGGTCTTGCAATTTTCGTGATCCTGGCCGCGTCGGTCCTGGTGACTCTGGTTGTCACCGTCGGCACGTTCCTGATCACCAGCCGGCTGATGCGCCGGGGACGCGGCGCGTCATGAGCGGCAATCCGTTTTCGCTGTGGGTGTATCTGTCGCAGACGCCGCTGCTGTGGCTGACCGTGACTCTGGCGGTCTACGCAATCGCCGACGCGGCCTCGCTGGCCACCCATCGCAATCCGCTGATGAATCCCGTGCTGCACTCGATCTGGATCGTCGGCCTGTTTCTCCACGTGACCGGGACCAGCTATACGACCTATTTCAGCGGTGCGCAGTTCGTGCATTTCCTGCTCGGTCCCGCCACCGTCGCGCTCGCGGTGCCGCTTTATGAAAACCGCGAGACCGTGATGACGGCGATTATCCCGATGCTGATGGCGCTCGTCGTGGGCTGCATCACGGCCATCGTCTCGGTGGTGCTGTTTGCGGAAGCAGCCGGCTTGCCGCGTGAGATCGTGCTGTCGCTGGCGCCGAAATCGGTGACCGCGGGTGTCGCCATGGGCATCAGCGAAACGCTGGGCGCCAATCCCGCCATCACGGCGGTCGCAACCGTCCTGACCGGCATCATGGGCGCGATCGTGGTGACCCCGACGATGAACCGGCTGGGAATCACCGACTTTCGCGCGCGGGGGTTCGCGGCGGGGCTCGCCTCGCACGGGATCGGCACCGCGCGCGCGTTTCAGGTCGACGAGGTGGCAGGCACATTCGCCGGCATTGCGATGGGACTGAACGCACTGGTGACGTCGCTGCTGGTGCCGGTCGCAGCCACGCTGCTGTTGCGCTGAAAAAGCCCCCGCCGCTGGGCGAGGGCCTTGTTCGTTCGAGCGGAAGTTATGCTGCGCTTTTTTTCTTGTAACGGTCGGCAGCCTGCGCCCGTGACAGCTTCGGCGTGAGCGCCTTTCTTGCCGCATCGTAGTTTTCCCATTCCTTCACATCAGGCAGTGACGGGATGGTGATGAGTTCGCCGATGTCGAGGCCAACCAGCGAAGCATCGACCATTTCGTCCGCCTGCATCACGATGCCCTGCGGCAGGTGGGCGACCGGCACGCCTGCAATATCCCAGAAATTCGTTGCGGTCGCGCCCGGCAACACAGCCTGAACCCGGACGCCGCTGTCCTTGAATTCCTTGTGCAGCGCCTGGGTGAAATTGACGACATAAGCCTTGGTGCCGCTGTAGGTGCCGTTGAGCACATCGGTATCGAGCGCCACGATCGACGCGATGTTGATGATGAGTCCGTTCTTGCGCGCGACGAAAGCCGGGGCGGCGGCGAGCGCCAGACGGGTCAGCGCCACGACGTTGAGCTGGATCATCGCATCCATCTGATCGACATCCGAGGTCAGCAGCGGTCCGGCGGAGCCGATGCCGGCATTGTTGATCAGTGCAGTAATGCTCGGGTCGGTTTTCAGGCGCTCCTCGACGCGGCGCAAGTCGGCCTTCGCATTGAGGTCAGCGGGCAAAACCTCGACCTTGCGGCCGGTGGCCTTGGCGAGTTTGGCTGCGAGCGTGTCGAGCTTCGCCTTGTCGCGCGCGACCAGGATGAGGTCGTAGCCACGCCGAGCGAGGCGGTCCGCATAGATCGCGCCGATGCCTGAGGAGGAACCTGTTACGAGAGCCGTACCCTTGTTCTGATTTGCCATTGTCGTGTCCATAGTTTGCTGGTGTCTCCGGCGGAAGGCCGGGCTTGACGGGATCAACCTAGGAGTTTAGGGGTTTGTCTTGAATGTCATAGATACCTCGTTTTAGGACAATGATGAGAGAGGCGAGCTGGCATGAAGCGCATCGGTCTCGTGATCTTTCCGGGCTTCCAAATCCTTGATCTGGCTGCGATTTCGGTGTTCGAGCTGGCGAACATGGTGGGATATTCGCCGTCCTATGAGATCGAGCTTTTGTCGGAGCGCGGCGGGCCGGTCGCCAGTTCATCGGGCGTCCCGATCGAGACCAAACCCTTCAGCGCGGCGAAATTCGACACGGTCCTGGTGACCGGCTGGATGTCGCCCGTTCCAGCATCCGCTGGACTGCTCGCTTTCATGAGTGCGGCGAGCAAGGTGTCGCGGCGGATCGCCAGCATCTGCACCGGTGCCTTTGTGCTCGCGGAAGCCGGCATCCTTGACGGGCGGCGCGCCACCACGCACTGGGCGTTCGCACGGGACATGCAGGCCCGCTTTCCGAAGATCAAAGTTCAGGAAGACAAAATCTTCATTGTCGATGGATCGGTGTGGACGTCAGCCGGCATGACATCATGCATCGATCTTTGTCTGGCGATGGTCGAGGACGATCTCGGCGCCGACATTGCGCGCGGTATCGCACGCAAGATGGTGGTCTATCATCGCAGGACTGGCGGGCAGTCGCAGTTCTCGGCGCTGCTCGAACTTCAGCCGAAGTCTGACCGCATTCAGGATGCGCTCGCTTTCGCAAAGAAAAATCTGAAGACCGATTTGTCGGTCGAGGTGCTGGCGGAAGCCGCGCGGCTCAGTCCGCGCCAGTTCAGCCGTGCGTTCCGCTCGGAAACCGGACAGTCGCCGGCGAAAGCCGTCGAGAATCTTCGTGTCGAAGCGGCGCGCCTCATGATGGAGGAGGCACAGCATCCCGTTGATGTGATCGCGCGCGAGACCGGGTTTTCCGATCCCGAGCGGATGCGCCGTGCATTCCTGCGGGCATTCGGCCAGCCGCCTCAGGCGATCAAGCGCGCGGCGCGGAGGGCGGCTGCCTAGGCCCACGGTGATCTGTGAGGCTCCGGTTCAACAGGTGCGCAGTGATGTCTGCGCGTTCGCGTCCAGGAAGTTCCTGACCTTTATTATTTTTTGCGTGCCGCGCTCAGGAACAACTGCTTTCCTTCAAAGGTTGCTCCACAAGTTGATGTGGAGATTACAGATGTTGTTCCTCATGCCTCGTGTCATGACGAGTATTGCCTTGTCCATATTTTGGTCGGCGATGACCTTGAATCAGAATGCTGGCGATCCCGCTGTGAAATCTGGTGTGGAAGACGACGCATCGGCGCGACAATAGGAAATTTGCCTCCGGCGATCGAATGCGTAGCTTGGACGGCGGCCGAGTCATCGGAGCGTAGGTCTGCCATGCGCGCGCGAAATGAAGAGAAAAAACGCAAGCTGTGATAACGCGTCAAAACCTTGATGCAGACCCCGGAGCTTGCGTGATGTCCTCCTCGCTTTTCTCTCCCCTGAAAGTTGGGCCGTATCAGCTCAGCCACCGCGTCGTCATGGCTCCGCTGACCCGGATGCGAGCCGCGCAGCAGGATAACGCGCCGCATCCGTTGAACCTCGAATACTACCAGCAGCGCGCCACGCAGGGCGGCTTGATTATCGCCGAAGCATCGCCGGTCGTTCAAACCGGACGAGGGAATCCCAGAACGCCGGGCATCTATTCGCGCGAGCAGATTGCTGGATGGCGCGAAATCACCGATGCGGTTCATGCCAAGGGCGGCATCATCTTCCTGCAGCTCTGGCACGTCGGGCGTGTCTCGCACTCCTCGTTCCAGCCTGGCGGGGCCTTGCCGGTCGCGCCGTCAGCGGTTCCGATCTCCCGCAATTTCACCGCCATGACGGCCGATGGAAAGCAGGTGCCTTACGAGACGCCGCGGGCGCTCGAAACCGGCGAGATCGCGGGAATCGTCGACAGCTTCCGCGAGGGAGCGCGGAACGCGCAGGAAGCCGGGTTCGACGGCGTCGAGATCCATGGCGCGAACGGCTATCTGCTTGAGCAGTTTCTTCAGTCGCGCATCAACCAGCGGACAGATGCGTACGGCGGATCGATCGAGAACCGCGCGCGTCTGCTCGCCGAAGTCACCGATGCTGCCATCGGCGTCTGGGGCGCCGATCGTGTGGCCGTGCGTCTGTCGCCTTACGGTGTCGCCAACGACACCGGCGAGGCCGATCCAATGCCGCTCTACAGCCATGTGGTGCGGATGCTGGGCACGCGCGGTCTGGCTTATCTGCATTTCATCGAGCCGCGCAGCAGCGGCGCGGGCCGTGCCGAGGTCAACCATCAGAACGTGCCGTCGGCGATGGAGTTGTTCAGGCCGCTCTGGCCAGGCGTCCTGATCACAGCGGGTGGCTTCACCGGTGAGACCGCAGAAAATGCGATCGCATCAGGTAAGGCCGATGCGATCGCTTTCGGCCGTCACTTTATTTCGAATCCGGATCTGCCGCTTCGCCTCAAACGCAAGTCGCCGCTCACGCCGTACAATCGGGCGACGTTTTATGGCGGCGCGGAAGCGGGCTACACGGATTATCCGTTCCATCAGGAAGCCTGAGCGCGAACGCTTACGGATCGAGCTCGGTATCACAGCAGGGAGTGACTTCTCTCCCTGAACGCCGCGAGCGACTGGCCATTAAGCCGGAATCCTACGGGTCGAGTTCGGTGTCCCAGTAGAGATAGTCGAGCCAGCTTTCGTGCAGGTAGTTCGGCGGGAACAGCCGGCCGTTGCGGTGAAGCTGGTGCACCGTCGGTGCGAACGGCATCTGGCGCGGATGCATTTTCGCCTGCGCCATCGTCATGTTGCCCTTGCGCAGGTTGCACGGCGAGCATGCCGCGACGACGTTTTCCCACGTGGTCTGGCCGCCGCGGGAGCGCGGGATGATGTGATCGAAGGTCAGGTCTTCCTGCGAGGTGCAGTACTGGCAGGAGAAGCGGTCGCGCAAAAAAACATTGAACCGGGTGAAGGCGGGATGCGTCGTCGGCTTCACGAACGACTTGAGCGAAACCACGCTCGGCAGCCGCATCTCGAAGGTCGGGCTGTGAACTGCGTGGTCGTAGTTGGCGACGATATTGACGCGGTCGAGAAACACGGCCTTGACAGCGTCCTGCCAGGACCACAGCGAGAGTGGATAGTAGCTCAGCGGCCGGAAGTCCGCATTCAGCACGAGGACCGGCCAACCGCCTTGTGACACATGTGCGTTCAAGTAACGCTCCTGGCCCCAACCCCAATTGGCTGCGAAGCAGCTTGGGATGACATACTACAGGCAGCGTGACGGGATTGTGAAGAGCGTTTCCGCTCACCTGCCGGTGAGCGCTTCGCCTCAATCGGCCATCGACAGCATGTGCGCTTGTGCCGGTTTTACGCGGCCTTTGAGCGTATCCAGGTAAACCTGCTGGACCGCGTCGGAACCCCGGCTTTCGATCACATCGAGCTTGGGGCCCATTGCGGCGGTGAAGCCGGACCAGACCGCGCCGAATCGCTGGTCGATTCCTCCGGGGCCCCATTCCTTGGCACGCTTGCGAATCTGGTCCGGCGCAAAGAACCATGTTGGCTTGGCGCCGGGCAGGGCGTCGTCGTCGGGCGCTGCGTCCTGATGGGTCAGGCCGACCCGTCCGCTGTAAACCAACTGGCCGCCGAAGTGCCTGTGCAGCCGGGTGCGCAGATCGGGATTGCCCGCCATATCGACGAAGGCGACCGGCTGATCCGCGGGAATGGTCTCGATGTTGTCGTATGTCACGACCTCGTCGTAACAGCCGAGCGATGTCACGAAGTCCATATTCCCCGCCGCCGTGAGTCCGATCACGCGCACCGGCTTGCGGTGGCTGTGCAGCAGCCACGCCAGCCCGAACGCGGTCTTGCTCGATGCGCTGGAAAGGATCACGGTTTTCGCGCCGAAGAAGTCCTTGTCGGCGAGGAAATCGTCCACCAGGAACGAGAGCATGAACAGCGGCCGCAGCAGCGCCTGATAGTCGCCTTCGCGGCCCTCGAAGGCCGGATCGCTGGTAACGCGGGCATAGGCATTGTAAACCGGCGAAACGCTCTGCCGGTGCGCGGCGGCATCGCGAAAACCTGTTTTCCTGACGTCGGCGGCTTCGATCACGAGATGCGTCGCCATCGGCAGATAGCCGAACAGCACTTCGCCCGCTGCGATCTCCGGATGACGCGATTCGATGACCCGGCCGAATCCCCAGACCGGAATGTTGCCGAAGCCTTCTGGCGTCGGAAACAGATGCCAGTACTTCAACTGGTCGCCGAGCATCGCGTAGGTGATGTTGTTCGCGGTGAATGCGAAACGCTCGACCTTCACCAGCAATCCATCCTCGGGCAACTGCATCACACCTGGCAGCGGCGTCTCGATCAGCCTGCACTTCGCCAGATCGTTCCGCTCCACAATGAATTGAGTGGACGATGTCATTTCCGCGCTCTCGTTGTCTTCGCTGCTTTCTTTCGTAGCGCATTCTTCGCCGGCTTCGCTGACGCTTTTGCGACGCGGGATTTGTTTAAAACGCCCTTGGTGTTTGAAACGGTTTTCGCTTTTGCAGGTTTCTTCTTGGTGGCCGTTTTTGGCGACGCTGTCGCTGTTTCTGCGATCACGCCTTCGCGCTTCTTGATAGCGTGATAGTACGACCACCACAGATGCGCGGCTGCGCCGCGAAACGGCCGCCACGGCTCCGCCAGCGGATGCATCTCCTTGACCGTTGGCCGCGACTTCAAGGCGAGGCCGATGCGCATCGCCTCCTGAATGGCAAGATCGCCCGCCGGCCATGCATCGCCGTGACCGAGACAGAACAGCAGATAGATGTCCGCGGTCCATGGCCCGATGCCGTGCAACTTCGTCAGGGTCGCATGGGCGGCGTCCGCGTCTTCCTCCGCGAGCACTTCGAGGTTGAGCCGTTCCTCGCTCAGTTCGCGCGCGATGAATTTCAGCGATTTGATTTTCGCCGCAGACAGGCCGAGCCGTCCGAGCCGGTCCGCGCGTGCGCTCTTGAGCTTGTCATGATGAAAGGGATCGAACGTCGTGCTGACACGGCCCCAGATGGCGGCGGCGGCCTTTGTCGACAACTGCTGTCCGCAGACGATGGCCGCGAGACCTGCGAAGCCGGGCTCGCGCCGCCGCAGGTTCGGCATCCCGGCGACATCGAGCACGGGGCCGAGCCGGGGATCGAAACGGACCAGCGCATGAACCGCGTCTTCAAGGTCCGCTTGCGTGTTGAGATGGACTGTCATTGGTTTTGTGAGCATGAAGGGAATCGGACGCGAGTGCAATTGCCGGGGCACGATGCGTCGAACAGGATCGAACCATGCCGCCACCCGTTTTCCGTTTCGCGCCAAGTCCGAATGGATTTCTTCATCTTGGACATGCGCGCTCGGCGCTGCTGAACTTCGATCTCGCCCGTCAAAGTGGCGGGCGGCTGCTGCTGCGCATCGAAGACATCGACACCACCCGTTGCCGGCCTGAATACGAGCAGGCGATCTATGAGGATCTCGCGTGGCTGGGCCTGACATGGGAAGAGCCGGTGCGGCGGCAGTCGGAACACCTCGCGCTCTATCGCGAGGCCGTCGACCGCCTGATGCGCGAGGGCCTGCTGTATCCCGCATTTGAAAGCCGCGCAGAAATCGCCCGGCTGGTCGATGCGAAGGACCGGGCGGGACCATGGCCGCGCGATCCCGATGGCGCTCCGGTCTATCCCGGAACCGGCAGGCATCTGGCGATCGACGAGCGTGATCGAAGCCTGTCGTCGGGAGCGCCCTACGCCTTGCGGCTCGATATGGACGCGGCAGCGGCGCGCGCCGGTCCCCTGTTCTGGACGGAGCAAGGCGCCGGTCCGGGTGGCGAGACCGGACAGGTGCCGGCAAAGCCTGAGCAGTGGGGCGACGTCATCCTGGCCCGCAAGGACACGCCGACGAGTTACCATCTGTCGGTTGTGATCGACGACGCCCTGCAAGGCATAACCGATGTCGTGCGGGGCCAGGACCTGTTCTGGGCGACCGGCGTGCACCGGCTGTTGCAGGAATTACTCGGGCTGCCGCAGCCGGTTTACCGCCACCATGGCCTCGTGCTGGACGAGGCAGGACAGAAGCTGTCGAAATCGACGCGGTCCACGGCGCTCCGGGATTTGCGGGCCGCTGGCACGACACCGGCGCAGGTGCGGCGTCTTGTTGGTATTAACCCCGCTTAAACCCGCCGTAGCGTGACTCGGCAGCCTCCGACATGTCATGTTGGAGGCTGGATGGGTGGGGAATCATGGCGGCGAAATCGCGCGTCAAGCGTAGCCTGAAGACGCGCGTCAAGCGCGGCGCCAAGACACCTGCGCGGAAGAAGCGTGGGGCGAAGCCGGTTGCCTCGAAAAAGGCGGCCGTCAAAAAGGCTGCTGCGAAGCGGCGGGGCAAACAGCCGGCTTCGGAATCGCGGATCGTCGAGACGGCGCTGGCGGCCTTCGCCCACGAAGTCCGCACCCCGCTGACCGGCATTCTGGCAATCAGTTCACTGCTGGCGACATCCGAACTCGGTGAGCGCGAGCGGCGCTGGGTGGATACGATCAAGGTCGGTGCGGAGCATCTCGCCGCACTGGCCACCTTGTTCGTCGATGCGGCGCGCCACGACACCACCGGGCTGGCGGTGCGCCAGGACTTTTTCGATCTTCAGGCGCTGTCACGGGCGATGGGGGATTCCCTGGCTGGGCGGGCCGCGGCGAAGGGGCTGCAATCGCAGGTCGAGATCGCGGCAAAACTGCCGGTCTTTGTGACCGGCGATCCGGTGCGCCTGCGGGCGGCGCTGGAAAACCTGATCGACAACGCCGTCAAGTTTACCCAGCAGGGCACGGTGGCCCTCGACGTTTCGGCCAGCGCAGGCCCAGGCGACAGACTGGATGTGACGTTCTCGGTCTCCGACAGTGGCATCGGTCTTTCGCTCGCGGAGATCAAGCGGCTGTTCAAGCCGTTCTCGCAGGCGAATGTCAGTATCGCGTCGCGTTTCGGCGGTGCGGGACTTGGATTATCGTCGGTCAAGCAACTCGCCCGCGCCATGGGCGGCGACATCACGGCAAGCCAGCGACCGGGCGGCGGCATGACATTCGTGCTGACCGTTGCGCTCAAGCGGGCGAAGGCGCTGAAGCCACCGGCGCCGGGATCGGATGTGCCGCGCGCATCGCGAGGTCTTCGCATCCTGAGCATTGAAGACAATCCATTCGGCCGCGTCGTGCTCAACGCCATTCTGACCGAGCTCGGCCATCAGACCGAATTCATCGGACGCGGCGAGGCGGCGCCGGAGCGGATCGCGCAGGGCGACTTTGATGCGGTGCTGATGGACATGGTGCTTCCGGGCATCGACGGCGTTGAAGCGATCCGGCGCGTCCGGGCGCTTGAAGGACGTTGCGGGCGTATCGCCATTATCGGCGTTTCGGGGCGAGCAGATGATGAGCAGGCCTCGCTCGCCGCCGGCGCCGATGCGTTCCTGACCAAACCGGTCAGCCCGCGCGCGCTGGCGACGGCGCTTCTTCAGGCGACGCAGCGTTCTGCCACTTGACGATCGAGGCGTTGAGTTCGCCGCCGTACACGAAAATCGCCGCGATGAAATACAGAAACACCAGCGCGATCATCACCGACGCCAGGCCGGCATAGGTCGTGACGTAGTTGCTGGCGAAACGCGCGAGGTACTGGCCGAACACCACGCCGGAGACGAGCGATCCGATCATCGTGAAGACAACGCCCGGCATAATCTCGCGCATGCGGCGCGTTCCGGCCGGCAGCCACTTGTGCAGGATCACAAGCGTCACGATCAGCGCGACAATGGTCAGCCCAAAGCGCAGGATCGTAAACAGATCTTCGTTCGGTTCGATCCGAAGCGGAATGTGGCGCCGCGCGGCGGCCAGGATCAGCGGACCCAGCACGATCAGGAACGCCATCGCCAGTGAGGTCACGGCGGCGACCATGGTGTAGCCGATCGATTCCAGCCGTAGCCAGTACCAGCTCCGCTTTTCGACGACGCCATAGGCCCGGTTCAGCCCGACGCGCAGGCTTTCGACACCGTTCGATGCGAAGTACAGCGCGAGCACGACGCCGACGGTGAAAACACCGCTATGCGATTGGGTCAGCACGTTATGGATTTCGCCGGACAGCGCATCGGCGACCTGCGTGGGCCACGTCTCCAGCATCATTTCGGCAGCCCGGTCGGCCAGTTCCTTCGATCCGAACACACCGGCAAGGGAGGTGATCACGATCAGGAAGGGAAACAGCGCCATCAGCGCCGATAGTGCGATATGGCTCGCGATCGCCCAGCCATCATCGGCCAGAAACGTGTAGAACGCATCGAGTGCGACATTGAAAGCGTCTCGGATCAGCCTCACGTGCCACCCTGATTCATTGCCCCTGAGATGTAACGCGCCGGGCACTTAAAGTCATGTCCGGTTGAGAAAGTTCTCTCCAGCACTTTCAGGCAGGCGATGGCGCGACGCCATCGGGAGTGTTATGTACCCCTCATGACAACGTTTCTTTCGAATATAGCTCTCCCCATTGCATTGGCCGCGGTCACGATTGTGCTGCTGCTCGGCCTGTTCAACATGATGCGCGGCGGCTCGCCCAACACCTCGCAACGATTGATGCGGCTGCGCGTGCTGTTTCAGTTTATCGCCATCGTCATCGCCATGCTCGCCGTCTGGGCGCTCGGCAAGAGCTGATCGGCGGAGGCTGACGGGACTTCAACCGCTACAACGGATCGACGCGATGGTCATTCTGAACCGGATTTACACGCGCACCGGCGATGACGGGACGACAGCGCTCGGCAGCGGCGAGCGCCGCCCGAAATACGATCTTCGCGTCAGCGCTTATGGAACTGTCGATGAAACCAACGCCGTGATCGGCGTGGCCCGTCTTCATCTGGCGCAGGCCCCGGCCATCGATGCCATGCTCGGACGGGTGCAGAATGACCTGTTCGATCTCGGCGCCGATCTGGCTGTTCCGCAGCGGGAGGGCAAGGCCGAGCGGCTGCGCGTGCTGGCCACGCAGGTTGAGCGTCTGGAGCAGGACATCGACGCGCTCAATGCCGATCTGGCGCCGCTGAACTCGTTTATTTTGCCTGGCGGAACACCCGCCGCCGCTCACCTGCATCTGGCCCGCACCGTCTGCCGCCGGGCGGAACGCATGGTGGTAGAACTGGCATCCCAGCCCAACGAGCCGGTGAGCGATGCAGCCGTGCAGTATCTGAACCGGCTGTCGGATTTCCTGTTCGTGGCAGGCCGCGCGGTCAATGATAACGGGGCCCGCGACGTGCTTTGGGTTCCGGGCCAAAACCGCTGAGCGGAGATATTAGGTATACCTTCCTTGTTTTCCAATTTTCGCGCGTTGACCCGGATTGGCGGGACCATTAGGTTCCGCCGCCAACCGCTTTAGAGTGGATGTGATCAACCATTTCAGGACGAAAGGGAACCGATGAAGGTTCTGGTGCCGGTTAAGCGCGTCGTTGACTACAACGTCAAAATTCGCGTCAAGAGCGACGGGACGGGTGTCGAACTCGCCAACGTCAAGATGTCGATGAATCCGTTCGACGAAATCGCCGTCGAGGAAGCCCTGCGCCTGAAAGAGGCCGGCAAGGCGACTGAGGTCGTGGTGGTGTCGATCGGACCTGCGCAGGCGTCGGAGACGATCCGCACCGGCCTCGCCATGGGCGCCGACCGCGGCATCCTCGTGAAGACCGACAGCAACGTCGAGCCGCTTAACGTCGCCAAGATTCTCAAGGCCGTCGCGGACGAAGAAAAGCCGGGCCTGATCATTCTCGGCAAGCAGGCGATTGACGACGACAGCAACCAGACCGGCCAGATGCTGGCAGCATTGCTTGGCTGGGCGCAGGCAACCTTCGCATCGAAGCTCGAAGTCGACGGATCGGACTTCAAGGTCACGCGCGAGGTCGACGGCGGCCTTCAGACCGTGAAGGTCAAGGGTCCGGCGATCGTCACCACCGACCTGCGTCTCAACGAGCCGCGCTATGCGAGCCTTCCCAACATCATGAAGGCGAAGAAGAAGCCGATCGACGAGAAGGCTGCCGACAGTTTCGGTGTTGATCTGTCGCCGCGTCTCGAAGTTCTCAAGACAACCGAGCCTCCGGGCCGCAAGGCGGGCGTCAAGGTCAAGGACGTCGCTGAGCTGGTGTCGAAACTCAAGGAAGCGGGGGCGCTCTGATGGCCACGTTGCTGATTGCTGAACACGATAACGCATCGATCAAGGACGCCACCAACAAGGCGCTGACCGCCGCCGCCGCGCTCGGCGGCGACGTGGACGTGCTGGTGGCAGGCGAAGGCGCCAAGGGCGCGGCTGAAGCTGCTGCGAAGCTCAAGGGCGTCCGCAAGGTGCTGCTGGCCGACAACGCCGCCTATGCGCACGATCTGGCCGAGCCGCTGGCCGCGCTGATCGTCTCGCTTGCAGGTCCGTACGACGCCATCGTTGCGCCGGCGACCACCCGCTACAAGAACACGCTGCCGCGTGTTGCGGCCCTCCTCGACGTGGCGCAGATCTCCGAGATCATCAAGGTTGTGTCGCCCGACACGTTCGAGCGGCCGATCTATGCCGGCAACGCGATCCAGACCGTGAAGTCGAAGGACGCCAAGAAGGTCATCACCGTCCGCACCTCGACCTTCGGTGCGACTGGCGACGGCGGCAGCGCATCGATCGACAACGCGGCGGCCGCGGCCGATCCGGCCCTGTCGAGCTTCGTCGGCGAGGAAGTCGCCAAGAGCGATCGTCCGGAACTGACCTCGGCGAAGATCATCGTCTCCGGCGGCCGCGCCATGCAGAGCCGCGAGAACTTCACCAAGTACATCGAGCCGCTGGCGGACAAGCTCGGCGCCGGCGTCGGTGCTTCGCGCGCCGCGGTGGACGCAGGCTATGCCCCGAACGACTGGCAGGTCGGCCAGACCGGCAAGGTGGTCGCGCCTGAACTGTACATCGCCATCGGTATTTCCGGAGCGATCCAGCATCTGGCCGGCATGAAGGACTCCAAGGTGATCGTCGCGATCAACAAGGACGAAGACGCGCCGATCTTCCAGGTCGCGGATTTCGGTCTGGTCGCCGATCTCTATCAGGCGGTTCCTGAACTCACCGCCGCCCTTTAAGATCGACATCCGGGCGCACGATGCGCCCGGAACCTGCTATGTTGGGCGTTCGGGCGGGAATTTCCCAACCCCGACAGGTGTTTGACGTAATGTTAAAGGGGGTGCGGCAAGGTCATTGCCGCATCCAGCGATAGCGAGCACAGAGACCGGAAGCGAATGGCAGCGATCAAGACGGTTGGTGTGATTGGATCGGGGCAGATGGGCAACGGCATTGCGCATGTTGCCGCGCTCGCTGGCTTTAACGTGGTCCTCTACGATGTGTCCGCCGATCGCCTGAAGTCCGCGATGGCCACCATCAACGGCAATCTGACTCGTCAGGTCGCCAAGAAGACCATCACCGAAGACGCGCACAAGAAGGCGCTCACCAGGATCACCTCGTGCGACAGCCTCGACGGGCTGGCCGCCTGCGATCTCGTGATCGAGACCGCGGTCGAGAAGGAAGAGATCAAGCGCAAGATTTTCCACGATCTGTGCGCCGTGCTGAAGCCCGAGGCGATCATCGCGTCGAATACGTCGTCAATCTCGATTACCCGGCTTGCGGCCACGACGGACCGGCCCGAGAAATTCATCGGCATCCATTTCATGAACCCGGTTCCGGTGATGGAGCTGGCTGAACTGATCCGCGGCATCGCCACCGATGATGCGACGTTCGACGCCGCGCGCGAATTCGTCACCGCGATGGGCAAGCAGATTGCCGTCTCGGAAGACTTCCCGGCCTTCATCGTCAACCGCATCCTGCTGCCGATGATCAACGAGGCGATCTACACGCTGTACGAAGGCGTCGGAAACGTCGAAGCCATCGATGCGGCGATGAAACTCGGCGCGCATCATCCGATGGGCCCGCTGGAACTGGCCGACTTCATCGGCCTCGATACCTGTCTGTCCATCATGCAGGTGCTGCACGAAGGACTGGCGGATTCGAAGTATCGCCCGTGCCCGCTGCTGGTGAAGTATGTCGAAGCCGGCTGGCTCGGCCGCAAATCGCAGCGCGGCTTCTACGACTATCGTGGCGACAAGCCGGTCCCGACGCGCTAATCCGCCGCCCGCCACAAAATCCGCTTCAGAAAAAATTTGTTAACCGTCTCCGGGCTAGGTTCTCCGCAACTTGAGTCGCGGAGAGTGCGTTTCCAATGGACGTAATGAGCATCGTTAGCAGCATGATGGCCATGCAGGCTGCCAACACCCAGCAGCAGATCGCGACCAGCGTCATGAAGCAGAACATCGATTCGGAGAAATCGGTGCTGCAACTGCTCCAGCCCGCCGCGAACAATCCGCCCGGCGTCGGCGGCAATCTCGATATTTCGGTCTGATCAATCGGCCGGCGTAATCCACCCGATGCCCGCGCCGCCAGGCTCGGTCAGGATGGCGATGCGGCCCACATGCGGCACGTCGAAGATCGGCCGCATCAATTGCGCGCCTGCCGCAATCGCCGCCTTCACCCGCGCATCGACGTCGTCGACAGCCAGATAGGACATCCAGCCCTCTGGAACGCCATCGAAGGCGGGCCTGTTGGTCGGAAAAATTCCGGCGGCCATTTCGCCGTCGGCATAGGCCACCCAGTAGGTCGCGCCGTCTTCCATCGGCATGCCCTCGAACGTCCAGCCGATGGTTTTCTGATAGAACTGCTTGGCGCGTTCCGGGTCCGGCGTCATCAATTCGTTCCAGTGGAAATGGCCGTGGGACGTCATGGTGATTTCCTCGTTACATCATGCCATTGGCATCGAGCACGGACAGGATATTGCCGGCCGGATCCTTGAACCATGCGATGGTCGGACCGCCGTTGCCGCGGGAAATGCCCTTCGCGTCGGTTTTGAATTCCGGCTCGTTGTAGATTTCGAAGCGCACGCCGCGCTTTCCCAGCTCGTCGACGGCCTTGTCGACATCGTCGACCGGAAAGTTGAGAACGGTGAAGGTTGCGGGTGTGTGATTGGCTTTCGGATAGATCAGCACATTGGCGCCGCCGCCAAGATGCAGGTTCAGTATTCCGTGGTCTTCGGACACTTCGAGTCCCAGCGTGCCGCTGTAGAATTCCCTGGCTTTCCCGATATCGTTGGCCGAGAAGCCGCTGAATGCATGGCTTGCTTTCAACATGGCTGCGCTCCTTTGCATCACGATGGTTTCGGCTTGCGCCCACGCGGCATGGAACGCGCGGGTGTAGAGATTGGTTGCGGCCTGGGAGGGAATGGCGAAACCGCCATTCCCTGCACAGGAGGCACGCTGGAGAGTGTCAGGCCGCCTGGTCATAGGCTTGTTTCAAGGTCTTGATGTCGAGCTTGACCATCTTCATCATGGCTTCCATCACCTTCTGTGATTGCGAAGGCGTGCCGCTTTTCATCATCTCGCCAAGAGCGGTCGGAACGATCTGCCACGACAGGCCGAATTTGTCCTTGAGCCAACCGCATCTCGATTCCTCGCCGCCGTCGGCGGTTAGTTTGTTCCAGAAGTAGTCCACCTCTTCCTGGCTCTCGACGCTGACAAAGAAGGAGACGGCCTCGTTGAATTTGAATTGCGGGCCGCCATTGAGAGCGTTGAACCTCTGTCCTTCGAGTTCAAAGGTCGCCATGAAATCATTGACGGTTTCGACTTTGGCATTGGGAAACACCGACTTGTAGAAGGCGACAGCCTCGGGGACGTTGTTATCGAACCAGAGGAACGGCGTGATCGAAGTCATGGGATGTCCTTGGTTGAACTGGGCACGGACTCTGTCGTTGAGAGGAGTCACGAGCGCCTAGCGGTTTCAGAACCGTGATGAGTGGCTCTACGCCGTGACGATGGTGTCGAACCCGCCGAAGAACATGCGCTTGGCATCGAACGGCATCTTCTTCGGATCCATCATTTTCGCGAGGCGCGGATCTTTCATCACCTTGGCCATCACGGCGTCGCGATGCTTGCGCGACCTGTAGGTGATCCATGAGAAGACCACGGTCTCGCCGGTCTTCAGTTTCACGCTCTGCGGAAACGACGTCAGCTTGCCGGGCTTGACGTCTTCGGCGACGCATTCGCGGTAATCGAGCGCGCCATGATCGAGCCAGACCTTGCAGGCCAGCTTCGCCAGAGCTTTGTAGGCTTTCAGATTCTTCTTCGGCACCGGCAAAACAAATCCGTCGACATACTGCATTTCAAACTCCCTTGGTGTTTTCCAGGTTTAAGCCGGTGGCGGTCGCCGCCGGCGCCGTTGTGCATTTCAGGCGAAAAACTTCTCGAGCTTGTCGAGCGTTCCGGTCCAGCCGCGCTTGTGGCCGTCGCGGGCAGCTTCATCGAAGAACTTGTCGTGGGTGAGCGTGAGCAGTGTCACGTCGCCTTCCTCGCGCAGCACCACGGTCACCTGTGAGACGCGCTCCGGTGTCGAGTGCCACGCCCAACTGAAGACCAGCCGCTGATACGGCGTCACTTCCAGATATCTGCCGCCCACCTGATGCGACTGACCGTCATCGGTGCTGAAATTGATCTTGAAGTGGCCGCCGACACGTACATCCATGTCGGCCTTGACGCTGTCGCCTATGGTGTGTCCGGGTCCGAACCACTGGACGATTTTCGTGGGGTCCGTCCACGCTTCGAAGACTTTGGAGGCTGGGGCTTTGAGCCGTCGGGCGAGGGTGAGGCTGGGCTGGGTGAGCATAGGTCCTTCTCCACAAAAGCGGCGAGACGATCGAGTTGCGCGGTCCAGAATCGCTGGTAGCGGCTGAGCCATTCCATTGCCTGCTCCATCGGGGCCGCTGTCAGGCGGCACGTGACTGTGCGGCCTGTCTTGCTCCTGGTGATGAGCCCGGCGTCCGACAGCACATCGAGATGCTTCATGACCGCGGGCAGCGACATCGCGAACGGCTTCGCGAGTTCGCTGATCGTGACGCTCTCGCGCCCCTCCAATTCCGCCAGCAGCGCGCGCCGCGTCGGATCGGCGACGGCGGCAAAGACGCGATTCAGGCGGTCAGCAGAATAGTAAACCATGTGGTTAAGTATAGGGGCGCGCGCGATGCCGTCAAGTGGCTGTCGTCAGATGGAACTGCGGCGTTATTTCGCGGTCGCGGCCTTGATTAGGTTCATCGCGTCGTCGCTCGCCCATTCGGCGGGGCCTGCAATGGTGGCGATCTCGCATCCCGCACCATCGACCAGCACCGAGGTCGGCATTCCAAGTGCACGCCCGGCGCTCTTCAACTCCTGAAACACCTTTGCCTTCTGGTCATGGAAATAGGCGAGCTTGGTGAGGTTACCTTCCTTCAGGAAGTTCTTCGGCTTCTCAGGGTCGCGGGTGTCGATATTGATCGCGACCACCTCGAAGTCCTTGCCGCCGAGCGTCTCCTGCAGCTTGTCGAGCGCCGGCATTTCCTTGCGGCATGGCACGCACCAGGTCGCCCACAGATTGATGAGGACGGTGCGGCCCCTCCACTCCGACAGCTTTCTTGTCTTGCCCTCGGAATCCTCGAAAGCGAGATCGGGCAACTGAAGCGGCGCCGTGGCCATGGTTAATGCCGCGACCTCGCCTTTGGCAAAAGGCGCGATTTTCCTGGCCAGATCGACCGCGGGCGCACATTGGGCCTGCGCATGCGCATTGCGCATTAACCCACCGATCCCGTATACCCCACCCATTCCCGCTGCGGCCGCTATAATGACGGAAACGACGGTCATCCGGATGCGATAAGCATTCGCGCGGGGCAATTTGGGCGTCGATGGATCGATGTCGGGCATGAGGTCTCGTCTGACGGAAGCTTCGGTTGATGGTTGGATTTCTGAGCAGGAACGCGTGAGTACCAGAATATGAGCAACAAGATGTGGGGCGGCCGCTTCGGTGAAAGTCCCGACGCGATCATGGAGGAGATCAACGTCTCGATCGACGTTGATCAGCACCTTTACGCCCAGGATATCGCCGCGTCCAAGGCTCACGCAGCCATGCTCGCCGCTCAAGGCATCATTACGGCCAACGATGCAAAAAACATCACCGGCGGTCTAGACACGATTTTGTCAGAAATCGGCAAGGGCTCGTTCTCGTTCAAGCGCGCGCTCGAAGACATTCACATGAATGTCGAAAGCCGTCTCGGCGAACTGATCGGACCGGCCGCAGGCCGCCTGCATACCGCACGCTCGCGCAACGATCAGGTTGCGACCGATTTCCGGCTTTACGTCCGCGACGTCATCGACGACATCGACAGGGCGCTCGCCGCGTTTCAGCGCGCGCTGGTGGATCGCGCCATCGAGCATGCCGACACCGTGATGCCGGGCTTCACCCATTTGCAGACCGCGCAGCCTGTGACATTCGGTCATCATCTGCTCGCTTACACGGAGATGGCGTCGCGCGACCGCGGACGTTTCGCGGACGCCCGCAAGCGGCTGAACGAAAGTCCGCTCGGCGCTGCTGCACTGGCTGGGACATCGTTTCCGATCGACCGCCACGCGACCGCCAGCGCGCTCGGATTCGACCGCCCGATGGCGAATTCGCTCGACGCGGTCTCCGACCGGGATTTCGTGCTGGAGGCGCTGTCGGCGTCGGCGATCGCGGCGGTTCACCTGTCCCGCTTCGCCGAGGAGATCGTGATCTGGACATCGCCGCTGGTCGGGCTGGTGTCGCTGTCGGACAAGTTCACCACCGGCTCCTCGATCATGCCGCAAAAGAGAAATCCGGATGCCGCCGAACTGGTGCGCGCCAAGACCGGCCGCGTCATCGGTTCGCTGACGGCGCTGCTGATCGTGATGAAGGGGCTGCCGCTCGCCTATCAAAAGGACATGCAGGAAGACAAGCAGGGCGCGATGGAAGCGTTCGCCGCACTCTCGCTTGCGATCCGCGCCATGACCGGCATGACGCTCGATCTGGTGCCGGAAGAAGCGCGCATGAAGGTCGCGGCCGGCGAAGGTTATGCGACGGCGACCGATCTCGCCGACTGGCTGGTGCGCACGCTGAAAATGCCGTTCCGCGACGCCCATCACGTGACCGGCCGCATCGTGGCGAAGGCGTCGGAGCAGGGACTGGCGCTGCACAAGGTACCGCTTGCGGAGATGCAGGCGGTCGAGCCCAGAATCACGGCGTCGGTATTCGATGTTCTGTCCGTGCAGGCTTCGGTGGAAAGCCGCACCAGCTATGGCGGGACCGCGCCGGACAACGTGCGCAAGCAGGCCAAGGAGTGGCTCAAACGGCTTGAAAAAGAGCAAAATTCGGGCTGACCCCGGATATTTTCGTTCAATCCGGGCCTCGCCAGAACGGCACCTTCTTTGTATGGTGGCGCGCAATTTCAAGGACTGACTCGTGTCTCGTTCTCATCCTTCCTTCTCGAAGCTGACGGCCATTGGGCTGATTGCACTGTCGTGCGCGCTCGCCGGCTGCGGCCGCAAGGCCTATCTCGATGCTCCTCCGGGGGCTTCCGTGGATCAGACCAACCCGCAGAACTCAGACTTCGGCATTGCTGATCGGAATTCGGCGGGCAGCCTTCAGAGCGAGGTCTATCGGCCGCCCGGCAGTGCCAACGCACCGCTTGCGCCGCGCGGAGATAAAAAGCGGATTCCGCTCGACGCGATTCTGGACTGATCTCATGAACCATTTTCAGTATCGCAACGGCGTGCTGCACGCCGAAGACGTGAGCTTGGCCCGCCTCGCCGATGAGGTGGGAACGCCTTTCTATTGCTATTCGACCGCAACCCTCGAGCGTCACTACCGGGTGTTCGCCGAAGCCTTTGCGGACGTGCCGTCGCTGGTGTGCTACGCGATGAAGGCGAATTCCAACCAGTCGGTGCTGCGCACCCTGGCCAGGCTCGGTGCCGGAGCCGACGTGGTATCCGGCGGCGAATTGAAGCGCGCCCGGGCCGCCGGCATTCCCGCATCGAAGATTTTGTTCTCCGGTGTCGGCAAGACCGAAGCCGAACTGCGGCAGGCGCTCGCTGAAGATATCCTCTGCATCAATGTGGAATCCGAGCCCGAGCTCGAACTGCTGTCGAAACTCGCCAGCGAGACGGGGCGTACCGCGCGCATCTCCATCCGCATCAATCCGGATGTCGATGCTAAGACGCATGCCAAGATTTCAACGGGCAAGTCCGAGAACAAGTTCGGCATTCCATTGAGCCGCGCGCGCGAAGTTTACGCCCGCGCCGCGAAGCTGCCCGGCATCAAGGTCACCGGCGTGGACACGCACATCGGCAGCCAGATCACCGATCTCGGCCCGCTGGAGGATGCGTTCAAGCTGATGGTGGATTTCGTCGCAACGCTGCGTGCCGATGGCCATACCATCTCGCATGTCGATTTCGGCGGCGGCCTCGGCATTCCCTATGAGCACGACCTGCCTAATCCGCCGGAACCCTCCATCTATGCCGCGATGGTCAAGCGCGTCACCAAGGGGATCGACGCGACATTGATGTTCGAGCCGGGCCGCCTGATCGTGGGCAATGCCGGAATTCTCGTCGCCCGCGTGATCTATGTGAAGCATGGCGATGCAAAGAACTTCGTCGTCATCGATGCGGCGATGAACGACCTCATTCGTCCGACGCTGTATGAAGCGCATCACGACGTGCTGCCGGTTCGCGAAGACGCGGCGCGTAATTTTGTCGCGGACGTGGTCGGACCGGTCTGCGAGACCGGCGACTATCTCGCGCTCGACCGCAAGATGGCCGAACCGAGACCGGCCGATCTGGTGGCGATCATGACGGCGGGCGCTTACGGCGCGGTGCAGTCCGGCAGCTACAATACCCGCGCGCTGGTGCCCGAGGTTCTTGTGAACGGCGAGCGGTATGCGGTGGTGCGGCCGCGCATCGATGCCGAAGCCCTGATTGCGATGGATCGCGTCGCGCCGTGGCTGTAGCGGCGTAGCGCCAAAGGCGCCGCGCTGAGCGGCATTTCCCCAGACAGAAAAATTATCTTCTCATCGCTGTTCCGGCGCGAGATGAATCCGCCAGTGCGCCATATCATTTCGCAATAGCATTTCATTGCTGAAAGGCCGTTGCGAGATGATCTTTAGAGCTCATCGATGCGCTCCGCTCCACTGAAGCGGCCGCGCAGCCGATCAGGTCATCAGCGCGCCTCCGCCGCGATCATGCGGCGAAAGTAGTGATGCACGACAAGTCCTGATCGAAATGGCAGGGGATTCGTCATGCGCTCTTTTGGATTTCATCGTTTTCTTGTCGCAGCGGCTGCTGCATCCAGTCTTCTTGTCGGCATCAGTACGGGCGCTTTCGCGGACGCGTGGCCGAGCCGCACGATCAAGCTGATCGTGCCGTTCCCCGCTGGCGGTGCTGCGGACACCATCGCGCGGATCTACAGCGAGAAGCTCAGCGAGGCGCTGAAGCAGCCTGTCGTGGTTGAAAACAAGGCGGGCGCCGGCACGGCCATCGCGGCTGAAACCGTGGCCGCGGCCGATCCTGACGGATACACGCTGTCGCTGGCGCCCGCGGGACAGCTCACCATTCTCCCGCACGTGAACACGGCCATTAAATTCGATCCGTTCAAGAGTTTCGCGCCGGTATCGCCGTTGGCGTCGGTGCCTTACGTACTTGCAGCGAGCCCTGACGCGCCGGTATCGAGCGTGAAGGATCTCGTCGCCGCGGCAAAGAAGGAGCCGGGCAAGTTCACCTATTCGTCGTGCGGTCCGGGAACGCTCTGCCATCTGAGCGGCGAACTGTTCAAGAGCCTGACCGGCACGGACTTGCTACATGTTCCGTTCAAGGGCAGCGCGCCTGCCGTCAACGCCTTGCTCGGCAATCAGGTGAATCTCGCGTTCGATACACTTACTGTGCTCGCGCCCCAGATCAGGGATGGCAAGGTCAAGGGGTTGGCAGTGACAAGCCGCGAACGTTCTCCGTTGCTTCCCAACGTGCCGACCGCCGCGGAAGCCGGCGTGGCTGACTTCGTGGTGGACTCCTGGTTCGGCCTCGTCGTGCCTGCGGCGACGCCGGCACCGATCGTGGAGCGCCTGAACGCGGAAGTGATCCGCATCGGAAAGCTCCCGGACGTGCGCGAGCGTCTTGAAGCGCAAGGCCTGAGCGTCACCACCTCGACCCCTGAGGCGTTCGCGCAGTTGATCCGCACCGATTATGAGCGTTGGGGAAGGGTCGTGGACACAGCAGGGGCGAAGCTCAATTGACCAGCGGAGCAGGACGGGCGGTGATTTCCGCCGCCTGTTCCGGGGTGTGTCACATTCGCCTTCTGAAATCCGGTTTGACCTTCTCTGTCACGTGTTCGTGAGAGTTCGGCTGCCCTTGCGGCAGGCTGTTTGCATGTGGGTACGCAGGACTGAAGCCATGCCTCATTGCCGCCGCTGTGCTAGGCTGCACTGAGTTGACTCTGGAGAGCCTGTTGAACGGACCGACCCCAGACCCATCCGAGCGTCCGCGCGCTGCCGAGGAGGCCCGGCGTCTTCAGCTTGCGCAAGCCTTGCGGCGGGCGCGGCTTGCGGTCGCATGGGAGCGCGGCTGGCCGCACTTCGCGCGGCTGCTGACGGTCGTGGGTCTGTTCCTTGCGGCATCCTGGGCGGGTCTCTGGGTCGCGTTCCCCTTCTCGGTGCGCATTTTTGCATTCGCGGTCTTCGCCCTGCTTGCAGTCGCCGCCCTGATCCCGGCAATCCGGTTTCGCTGGCCGACACGTGAGGATGCACTGCGCCGCCTCGATCGCGGAACCGGAATTCCCCATCGTCCGGCCACGGCGCTGACCGATACGCTGAAGTCGCAGGACCCGATCACCCAGGCGCTGTGGCAGGAGCAGCATGCGCGGACACTGGCGTCGATCAAGCGCATCCGCGCCGGTCTGCCGTCGCCGCGTCTCGCGCTTCACGATCCGTGGGCGCTGCGCGCGCTGGTTGTCGTGCTGATGGTCGCGACCTTCATCGCCGCCGGCAGCGATCGTTTGGCGCGCGTCGTCGCGGCGTTCGACTGGGACGGCGCCTTTTCCGCGGCGAATGTTCGCGTCGATGCGTGGGTGACACCGCCGCCCTACACCAGCCGTCCGCCGATCATCCTGTCGAACTCCCTGAACAAGGACGCACCTCCGTCAGACATGGGACCTGTCTCGGTTCCGGCGGGCAGCACGCTGATCGTCCGTTCCAGCGGCGGCAGGCTCGACGTCTCCGCAGCAGGCGGCGTGACGGAAGTCCCGGCGGCAGCGAACGCGCCGCACGGCACCAGCGAGCGGCACTTCACCATTGCCGGTGACGGCACTGCGCATGTCCGCTCGCCGTCGGGCCAGCCGCAATGGACGTTCAGGGCGATGCCTGATCGTGCGCCGAGTATCTCGCTCGCCAAGGATCCAGAGCGCCAGGCCAAGGGCGCTCTGCTGCTGTCCTACAAGCTTGAAGACGATTACGGCGTGACCGAAGCGCAGGCGCAGTTCGCGCCTCGCGCCGGCAAGCAGGAGGACGATAGCGCCAGGCCGCAGCCGCTGTTCGATCCGCCGTCGATTACGCTCGGATTGCCGAACGTGCGCACCCGCAACGGCGTCGGCCAGACCGTCAAGGATCTCAGCGAAAATCCCTATGCCGGCGCGGATGTCACGCTGACGCTGACGGCGAAGGATGAAGCCGGCAACGAAGGGCGCAGCGAGCCGTTCGACATGCGGCTGCCGGAGCGGCTGTTCGTAAAGCCGCTGGCGCGCGCGCTGATCGAGCAGCGCCGCAATCTTGCACTCGACGCCAACCAGAAGCCGCTGGTGCTGATCGCGCTCGATGCGCTGATGATCGCCCCCGAAGCGTTCACACCGGAGCTTGGGCACTATCTCGGCCTGCGCAGCATCGCGTCCCAGCTTGGCCATGCCAGTACGCGTGAGGCCATGCGCGAGACTGTCGACAACCTATGGGCGCTCGCTGTCGCGATCGAGGACGGCAACATCACCGATGTCGAGAAGGCGTTGCGGGCTGCGCAGGACGCCCTGAAGGAAGCGCTCGATCGCGGCGCCAGCGACGAAGAGATCAAGAAGCTGACGGAGAACCTGCGCGCTGCGCTGGATAAGTTCATCCGGCAACTGGCCGAACAGCAGCGTAACAACCCGCAGCAACTGGCGCGGCCGCTGGACCCCAATGCCAAGGTGTTGAGCCAGCAGGATCTGAAAAACATGATCGATCGCATGGAGCGGCTGTCGCGCTCCGGCGACAAGGATGCCGCGCGGGCGCTGCTCGAGCAGTTGCAGCAGATGCTGGAAAACCTGCAGATGGCGCAGCCGGGGCAGGGCGACGGCGAGATGGAGCAGGCGCTGAACGAACTCGGCGACATGATCCGCAAGCAGCAGCAGTTGCGCGACAAGACATACAAGCAGGGCCAGGATTCGCGCCGGGACCGCAGCCGCGGCGAGCAGGGCGACCAGAACCAGATGGAGGGCCTGCGTCAGGACCAGCAGGCGCTGCGCGACCGGCTGAGCAAGCTGCTCGACGATATGAAGAAAAACGGCATGATGCCGGGGCGGCGCGGTGACAAAGGCCAGCCGGGTCAGGGGCAGCAGCCGGGCCAGGGACAGGACGGCCAGCAGGACGACGGCGACGCGCTCGGCGACGCCGATTCGGCGATGGGCGACGCGGGCAACCAGCTTGGCCAGGGCAATGCCGACAGCGCGGCGGATTCGCAGGGCCGTGCGCTCGAAGCCCTGCGCAAGGGTGCGCAGAATCTCGCGCAGTCGATGCAGCAGGGCGAAGGGCAGGACGGCGGCCCGGGAAATCGCACGGGCCGTCAACAGAACAGCGGCAACACCACCGATCCGCTCGGGCGGCCGCTCAATGGCCGCGAGTGGAGTGACGATCTCACCGTGAAGATCCCCGGCGAGATCGATGTGCAGCGCGTGCGGCGGATTCTCGAAGAGCTGCGCCGCCGTCTTGCGGACCCGCAGCGGCCGCAGATCGAGCTCGATTACATCGAGCGTTTGCTCAAGGATTATTGAGCCTTACGCCGCCGCTGCTCGCTTCTGGCCGCCGCGGAATAGCCCACACGATTTTTTCAGATCAGGAGAGCGCTTGACAGTTTCAGGCTACGGCTGTACTTAACCAAAAGGTTATTTAACCAAATGGTTACATGAGAACGCCGATGGACCCGCTCAGCACCAAATTCGCAGCACTGGCAGACCCCACCCGCCGCGCCATTCTCGCCCGGCTGGTGCTCGGCGAAACCTCGGTCACGGAGCTCGCCGAACCGTTCGCCATGAGCATGCCGGCGGTCTCGAAGCATCTGAAGGTGCTGGAGCATGCCGGTCTGGTGACGCGCGGCCGAGCGGCGCAGTGGCGTCCATGCAAGATCGAACCGGCGGCGCTCAAGGAAGTCGACGACTGGCTCGAGAGCTATCGCCGGTTCTGGGAGGCGGGACTGGATCGCCTCGAGGAATATCTCGGCGAGTTGCAGGCGAAGGAGAAGCTGGAAGCTGCCCCAAAGCCGCGCAACACGGCGAAGCGGAAATCTCCACGGCGCGCGCCTTCAAAGAAATAAAGCGCCGCCTTGCGGCGACGCTCCCACATCACATCAAGCACCCCAAAGTATCGGAGTTACCCATGGCCGACCAATCAGTTCAGCTTCCCCCGCTCGTTCCGCATCTCGTTGTCGATGCCGCCGTCGATGCGCTGGCGTTCTACAGCAAGGCCTTCGGTGCGACCGAAACGCTGCGCATGCCGGCGGAAGACGGCAAGCGTCTGATGCACGCCCAGATGACCGTGAACGGCGCGGCCGTGTATCTGATGGACTACTTCCCGGAGTATTGCAGCCACGGCGACGGCAAGACCGAATCTCCCGGCAAGCTCGGCGGCTCGACATTCCTTATCCATCTCGAAGTGCCGAACTGCGACGAAGCCTACAAGCGCGCGATCGCCGCCGGCGCCACATCGATCCTCGAGCCCTGGGATGCATTCTGGGGCGCGCGTTACGCGCAGGTGCGCGATCCGTTCGGCCACGGCTGGAGCCTCGCGCATCCGCAGCCGGCGCCAGCCGCCTGATCGCCGGCGCCCAAAGCAATATCTTTCGGAGAAAAGAAAATGGCTTCAGCTCAATCCGCCATTGCGGAAACCTACAGCAAGGAATTCGTCATCGAGCGTCTGTTCGATGCGCCGCGCGACCTCGTCTGGAAGGTGTTCACCCAGAGCGATCATTTGATGAAATGGTGGGGTCCGAAGGGATTCAAGATGCTCGTCGGCGATCTCGATCTCCGGCCGGGCGGGACGTTTCACTACGGCATGCAGGCGCCGGACGGCAGCGAGATGTGGGGCAGGTGGGTGTTCCGCGAGATCGTCAAGCCCGAGCGGCTGGTCTTTGTCAGTTCGTTTTCCGACAAGGATGGCGGTCTCTCTCGTCATCCGATGGCGCCGACATGGCCGATCGAAATGCTGGGAACCGCAACCTTCATCGATAAGGGCGGCAAGACCCTGCTGGTCAATCGCACGGTCGCGCTCAATGGCTCGGATGAAGAGCGTGCGACCTTCGAGGGCAACTTCGCCAGCATGACGCAGGGGTGGGGCGGAACGTGGGATCAGCTCGCCGCGTATCTCGCATCGCTGCAAGCCTGACATCCGGAGCAGGCACCATGAACGAGCTTGTTCCGATTTCGACGACGGCGCTGTGGACCGGACGCGTTCTCAGCGGCCTGGTGATCGTGTTCCTGCTGTTCGACGCCGTCATCAAGCTGATTCCGCTCGATGTCGTCGTCGAGACATCGCGCCAGCTTGGTATTCCGACGAATCTCGCGGTGACGCTGGGTGTGCTGACCCTGCTTGGTACGCTGCTCTATGCGTATCCGCGGACCTCGGTGCTCGGCGCGATTTTGCTGACCGGATATCTCGGCGGCGCGATCTATGTGCACGTGCGCGCCGGCAGCCCGCTGTTCAGCCACACGCTGTTCGGCGTCTATCTGGGCATTCTGCTTTGGGGCGGGCTCTACCTGCGCGACGAGCGGCTGCGTCTGATTTTTCCCTGGCGTCGCTGACGCCCGAACTCAATCACATCTGAGACGGAGAGTAGCATGACGACCCTGATGTATATTGCCATCATCCTGGCGATCGTGATCGCGATCGTTCTGATCCTCGCTGCGCTACGGCCGAACACGTTCCGCATCGAACGTTCGATCGATATCAATGCACCGGCGGACAAGATATTTCCGCTGATCAACGATTACAAAAACTGGGGATCATGGTCGCCATACGAGCATGTCGATCCCGCCATGCAGCGGACCTTCAGCGGTGCACCGAACGGCAAGGGCTCCGTGTACGAATGGCGCGGCAACAAGAATATCGGCCATGGCCGCATGGAGATTCTCGATGCGACGCCGCCGTCGAAGATCGTCATCAAGCTGGATTTCTTCAGCCCGTTCGAGGCCCACAACATCGCCGAGTTCACCATGCGGCCGCTGGGCAGCACGACGACCGTGACCTGGGCCATGCATGGTCCGGCGCCCTACATGGCGAAGATCATGCACATGGTCTTCAAGATGGATCGCATGGTCGGCGGCCAGTTTCAGCAGGGCCTGACCAGCATGAAGGCGGTTGCGGAAAAGTGACGGAGCGATGCGGTGTCCATGCTATCGATCAAACAATCGTGCGCCCGGACCCCGCTTACTTGCCTTGTCACCCGGATTGCGCAATGGGCAGGTCTTCAGCGACAGGCAACCGCATCCGATACAGCCGCTCAACTGGTCGCGCAGGCGGGTCAATGTGGCGATCCGGTCGTCGAGATCGGCGCGCCACGCCGCCGACAGCCTGGCCCAGTCCCTGACCGTCGGGACCCGTCCGTCCGGCAGCGACGCCAGCGCATTGCGGATTGTCGCCAGCGGCAATCCGGTGCTCTGCGCCACCTTGATGACGGCGACACGGCGCAACACCGCTCGCGGATAGCGGCGCTGATTGCCGCGGTTCCGCGAGCTCGTAATCAGTCCCTTGGATTCATAGAAGTGAAGAGTGGAGACAGGGACACCGCAGCGTTCAGCCACCTCGCCGACGCTCAGCTCCCGTGCAATTCCGGTGGGTTTGTTCTGCTTCATCGTTGCTTGACCTCAACCATGGTTGAGGTTCTAGGCTGCCCTCATCGCCGCCGCAAGCATCGCAATGTGGTGAGTGACCGACAATCAGAGATGGAAACATGCCAGAAGCGAAGTATCAGGATCGGAATCAATCACAGGACAGCCCGCCGCGGCCGTTCGTGCTCATCAACAGTTTCACGCCCAAGCCGGGTAAGATCGACGAACTGGCGAACCTGCTCGGGGCTGCGCGCGATCGCTTCGCCGACCGGGTCCCCGGTTTTCACGGCGGCCGGGTCTACCGCGACGTCGATGGAAACTCGGCTCTGCTCATCAGCGTGTTTGAAACCGAAGATCACTACGAAGACTGGATCTCGACCGCGATGTTTGCCGAATATCAGAGGCAGATCACGGATATTACCGACGGCATGGGACAATCCCGGATCGAAGCCGGCCGTCCACGGCGAACCGGCAGCCGCAGAACGATGCACATGGGAGACGCAGCCGCTTAAACGTCGAAATGGCGGACGTGACCTGTTCTCAGCCGTTGCGGCCCTCGCCGCGCAGTGTCGGCAGGCCGATGCCGGTGGCTTCGAATCCGCCGTCGACACAAAGCATCTGTCCGGTGATGTAACTGGCGCGGTCGCTGCACAGGAAGAAGATCGCCTCCGCGAGTTCTTCCTCGAGGCCGTAGCGGTTGAGCGGAATGGTGTCGTGATAGTCGGCGCGGATCGCGGGCGTGTGTACCGCCTTCGCCATCGCGGTGTCGACCGGGCCCGGCGCAACGGCGTTGACGCGAATCCCGAGCGTGGCGAGTTCGACCGCGAACTGCTTGGTGAGATGAGCCAGGCCGGCCTTGCTCGTGCCGTAAGCCGTGCGCAGCGTCGAGGCGCGAAGCGCCGAAATCGAGGTGATGTTTACGATCGCTCCGCCGCCGGTCTCGCGCATCAGCGGCGCTGCCGCCTGGGTGCAAAGGAACGGACCGGTCAGATTGACCGCCAGGACGCGATCCCAATCGGCCTGCGTCGTTTCCAGCAGCGGCTTGAAGATCGCGATGCCGGCATTGTTGACCAGCGCATCGAGCCGTCCGAAATGCTGGATCGCCTGCTTGAATGCCGCAGCGACCGCGTCGGCATCCGATACATCGCAATGGATTGCCAGCGTGGTCTCGGGTGCTGCAAGCGCCTTGAAAGTCTGGGCAAGCAGATCTTTTTCGATGTCGAGCAGCGCGACCTGCCAGCCTTCCGCCAGAAACCGTTTCGCAGCGGCAAGCCCGATGCCGCGCGCCGCGCCGGTCACCAGTGCGACCTTCTGTTGTCCCTTGGTCATGTCCCGTCCCGTTTCTTGATTGACGCCATCGGCGCTCTCCATGGCATTGACCATTTTTCGCGGGCCGCCACAACAACTTCACATGCCGGCCACGCGGTCTGATCGCGCGTCCGCTCACACAAACGACAATAATATTCAGGATACGTCACGCCATGTCTTCTACATCATCAAGCTTTGCCAGGAACGCGATCGTGCTCGGCCTGCTGTCCGCGATCGGGCCCTTTGCCATTGATATGTATCTGCCCGCGCTGCCGGCGATCGCGGCGGATCTCCAGGCGTCCACCGCGGCCACGCAGATGACGCTGATGGCGTTCTTCGTGGCGTTCGGGGTCTGCCAGATCGTCTATGGTCCGGTCTCCGACATGGTGGGCCGCAAGCCGCCGCTCTATTTCGGGATCGTGGTCTTTGCGCTCGGCAGCATCGGTTGCGGACTTGCGCCGAGTATCGCGTGGCTGATCTTCTTCCGCTTCGTGCAGGGCCTTGGCGCGGCGGCGGTGATGGTGATTCCGCGCGCGGTGATCCGCGACCTGCATACTGGCGTCGATGCGACACGCCTGATGTCGCTGGTCATGCTGGTGTTCAGCGTGTCGCCGATCCTGGCGCCGCTGGTCGGCAGCGGGCTGATCGTCCCGTTCGGGTGGCGCTCCGTATTCGCTGCCGTCACCGTTGCATCGGTTATCTCGTTTCTGCTGGTCGCTTTCGTGCTTCACGAGACCCGGCCGCCCGAGGAACGCGTGGAAGTCAGCGTCCGCAGCGTGCTTGACGGTTTTGCCGAACTGTTCCGCGACTGGCGCTTTCTCGGGCTGACATTCATCGGCGGCTTCGCCATGGCGGGCTTCTTTGCCTTCCTTGCCAGTTCGTCCTTCATCTATATGGGGCACTTCGGCCTGACGCCGACCCAGTACGGCCTGACATTCTCGCTCAACGCCATCGGCTTCATCGGCGCTTCCCAGTTCAGCGCATATCTTGCATCACGCTTCGGCATCACGCGGGTGGTGTCGGTGGCGGTGACCTGCTTCACGGTGGCGACGCTGGCTCTGTTTGCGGTGACCGCCGCCGGTATCGACAGCCTCGTTGTGCTGGTTGTGATGCTGTTCATCGCCAACGCCTGGCTTGGGCTGGTGATTCCTTCCACCATGGTGCTGTCGCTGGAAGATCATGGCCCGATCGCCGGCATGGCGTCGGCGCTGGGCGGAACGCTGCAGATGATCACGGGCGCGGTGACGATCGTTGTCGCCAGCGCATTCTTCAACGGAACGGCGCTGCCGATGGTGACCACGATTGCGGTGTGCGCGGTCGCGGCTTTCATCCTGACGCGGCTGACGCTCGGTCCACGCAAGAGCGTTTCGCAACTGGCGGAGTGACCTAGTCGCTGCGCGACGCCAGCGCGTCCGCAACCGCCGTGCGGATGTCTGCCACCGCAAACGGCTTGGTGATGACGTCGTGGACGATGGCTTCCAGCCCGGACGCCCGCTCGCGCTGATCGGCGAAGCCCGTCATCAGCAAAATCGTCAGCCGCGGGAAATCGCGCGCGGCGGCCAGCGCCAGCGCGATTCCGTCCATCACCGGCATTTTGATATCGGTCAGCAGAAGATCGAACGCGCCCTCGTCGCGGGTCAGGATTTCAAGCGCCTCGGCGCCGTCTTCCGCCGTGACAATCTCATGACCGTCCATGGCGATCGCACGCGCCACCAGCAGGCGCATCGACTCCTCGTCGTCGGCGATCAAAACGCGGGGCATTCAGGTTCCTCCGGTCGCGATATCCCGCTTGTGGAAGAACCTCACGGCAATTTCGCGGCCTTCGGCCGGCGGCGATGCCAGCCGTGTCTTGAACCATGCCCGCTCGCCGGGATTGAGCACGGGCTGCTCCAGCACGGCATTCCACGCATAGATGTCCGCGCCATTGGCATCGCGCACGATGAATCGCAGCCGCGGAATTTCCACCGACCGGCGTGCGACATCGATGATGGCTCCCTCGATCAGCAAGACCGTCTTGTTGTTCACTGTCTCGGTGCTGATCTTGAGATCCTCGAAGGCGAGGCCGCGCAGGTTCACACCCATGCCGATCATTTTGAAGAACGCGGCGGTTTGCGGCATCGCGCGCACCACGTCGGCGCGCCAGGCAAGCAGGGCGAACACCACCGCGCCGAGCGCCATGCAGGCGGTCGGCAAGGTCAGCACACCGGGGAGGGCTTTTGCCCAGTTCGCGGACTTCAGGAACGGTGCGAGGGATAAGCCAAGCTTCCCGAACCGGGAGGGTTTGGCGGGGCGGGCATCGGTCATGGCCTCCTGCTGGGCCAGGGCGGTCCAGTCGGCCTCGACGGCCTGTTGCGCGGCCGGGGGCTGCGGCCATTCACTGGAAATGGATGGGCTTTCGACATGCGGCACATCGCTGCGGTGCCAATCGGGCGATCCGCGATCCTTTCCGTCAAAGTCGTCCGGCGGAGGGGAGTCTTCCACGTCATACCCGGACATGGCCGAGGCCAGTTCCTGCGGCACGGCGAGCCAGACTTCCTGGCAGCGGGCGCAACGGACGCGGCGCCCCGCCGCGCTGAAATTCGCCGGATCGACCGCGTAAGATGTCGTACAATGGGGGCAAACGATGTGCATGGAATCGCCAGAATGAACGCACCGGAATCAGACGGCTAGAAGCTATCTGGCGTCCGTTAACGAATCGGAAACCATAACGGACGCAAAAGCGTTTTATGGCATCCGTCGCTGCGGTTGCCGGCCGAACGGGGGCACCCGGGCGGCGTCTCCATCGGTCATGTCGAACGGAGCTGAGATTGGTCCGGTTCGAAAATGTCGGTTTGCGTTACGGGCTCGGCCCGGAGATTCTGCGCGACCTGACCTTCCAGATCCCCGCCCGCTCATTCCAGTTTCTCACCGGGCCGTCCGGCGCTGGCAAGACCTCGCTGCTGCGCATGCTGTTCCTGTCGCTGCGGCCGACGCGGGGTCTGGTCAATCTGTTCGGGAAGGACGTGTCGCTGCTCGACAAGGATGCGCGCGCCGATCTGCGTTCGCGCATCGGCATCGTGTTGCAGGACTTCCGGCTGCTCGACCACATGACGACATATGAAAACGTCGCGCTGCCGTTCCGCGTCATGGGACGCAGCGAATCCAGCTATCGCAAGGAAGTCATCGATCTGCTCAACTGGGTCGGTCTCGGCAAGCGAATGGATGCGCTGCCGCCGATCCTGTCGGGCGGTGAGAAGCAGCGCGCCGCGATTGCGCGCGCGGTCATCTCCCGGCCGCAACTGCTGCTGGCGGACGAGCCGACCGGCAACGTCGATCCGTCGCTGGCGCGGCGGCTGCTCAGTCTTTTCATTCAATTGAACAAGTCCGGCACCGCCGTCATCATCGCGACCCACGACATCGCGTTGATGGATCAATACGAGGCGCGACGCATGGTGCTGCATGAATCGCGGCTGCACATCTATGATTGATGACCGCAAGATCATGATGGATCTGGGCGACAACACGTCGGAAGTCACGGCGAGTGCGCGCAACCTGTCGCCGATCGTCCCGCGTGGCTCGATTTCGGGGCGCGCGCTGATCGCGGTCGTCGCCATCATGACGTATCTGGCGTCGATGACCACCGGAGCGGTATTGCTGGTGCGCGCATCGGCCGCCGAATGGCAATCAGATGTCTCCAGCGAACTCACGATCCAGTTGCGGCCCTCGCCAGGCCGCGACATCGAGCGCGATGTTCGCAGCGTCATCGATGCGGCGCGTGCGCAGCCCGGAATTCTGGAAGTGCGGCCGTTCAGCAAGGCCGAGTCGGCGCGGCTTCTGGAGCCGTGGCTGGGCACCGGACTGTCGCTCGACGATCTTCCTGTTCCGCGCGTGATCGTCCTGCGCGTCGCGCCGGGTTCGACGCCGGATCTTGCGGCCCTGCGCCGCAGTGTCGCGCAGGCCGCGCCGTCCGCCACCATCGACGATCATCGTGCGTGGATCGAGCGCATGCGATCGATGACCGGCGCGATTGTTCTGGCCGGCACCGGCATTCTGATCCTCGTGATCGTGGCGACCGTGATCTCGGTGTCGTTTGCCACACGCGGTGCGATGGCAGCCAACCGGCCGATCGTCGAGGTGCTGCACTTCGTGGGCGCGCAGGATCGCTACATCGCCAACCGTTTCCTCCGCCATTTTCTGCGGCTGGGTCTCGAGGGCGGGCTGATCGGGGGCCTCGCCGCGATGCTGACATTCGGATTTTCGGAATCCATCGCAAACTGGTTCTCGGGGACGCCGGTGGGCGATCAGTTCGCGGCGCTATTGGGGACGTTCGCGCTGCCGGCCTCGGGTTATCTGGCGCTTGCCGCCCAGACCCTGATGATCGCCGCAGTCACGGCGTGGGCTTCGCGGCGAACGCTGTTTGCGACCCTTGAAGAAATCGACTGAGTGTGTTTTCAGGCGAGGAAAGCGCCGGCTTCGGCTGAAGATAACCTGTCAAAACATGGTGTTGGCGGCGTTTGAGGCCACAGCCGCGCCGGATTTTGATATAGACTGAGAACCGCGCGACAACGCGATCTGCGCCTGAGCGAGTTGAGATTGCCCGAGACCACACACAGCCGCGATACCACGCCGACGCACGGGCGCTTGCGCCATCGCGTCGTGATGCTGGCCTGTGCCGGAATTCTTCTCTTTATCGGACTGGGCTTTGTCGACTTCCTCTCGCGGGTGCCGCCGTCCGAGGAAAAGCCGTCGCGCAATGCCGACGGCATCGTGGTTCTCACCGGCGGCTCGTCGCGCGTCTCGGACGCGCTGGAATTGTTGTCGGTGGGATACGGCCGCCGGCTGCTGATCTCCGGCGTGCACCCGACCAACGGCTACAGCGATATTCAGCGCACGCTGCCCGACAGCCAGCGCCTGCTTACCTGCTGCGTCGATCTGGACCGGTCGGCGGTCAATACCCGGAGCAATGCGACGGAGACGCGGCGCTGGGTGGTCGAGCGCGGCTTCCACTCCCTGATTGTGGTGACGTCGAATTATCACATGCCGCGCGCCATCGTTGAACTGTCCCACGCCATGCCCGATATCGAACTGGTTCCGTTTGCCGTGGTCGGCGACAAATGGCGCGAGGAGCCTTGGTGGACGAGTGGCGCCGCATTGCGGCTCCTGCTATCGGAATACGCGAAGTATGTTTTTGCGCAGACGCGGGTCGCTTTCGGCGGCGTGGGGCAGGGCGGCATGCCGGAAATCGGCACACAGGCTGTCCCGCCATCGAAGCCGGCTACTGCGTCCGCTAACTAATCAGGTCTGTCGATGGTTTCGGTATTTTTGCGTTCGCTGCTCTATAATGTCGTTTTCTATCTGAACCTTGCTTTCTGGGTGATCCTCGGACTCCCGACGTATGCGATGCCGCGCGCGGGCATTGTCTGGATCGCGACCAACTGGGGCAAGACGAGCATCTGGTGGATGCGGATCATCTGCAACACCAGGGTCGAATATCGCGGCCTCGATAAAATTCCGAAAGGTCCGCTGATCGTCGCCTCGAAACATCAGTCGGCTTGGGAAACTTTCGCGCTGCTGCAATTCTTCGATCAGCCGCTTTACATCCTCAAGCGCGAACTGACATGGCTGCCGCTGTTCGGCTGGTATCTGCTCAAGGCCGGCATGATCGGCGTCAACCGCAGCGCCGGCGGCCGCACGTTGATCGACATCACCAGGCGCGCCGCCGAGGAAATCAGGCGCGGCCGTCAGCTCCTGATTTTTCCGGAAGGAACGCGCCGCGCTGTCGGCGCGCCACCGGACTACAAGAATGGCGTCAGCCTGATCTATGGCGAGGCCGGCGTGCCCTGCATTCCCGTCGCGCTGAATTCCGGTCTGTTCTGGCCGCGCCGGACTTTCCTGCGTTATCCCGGAACGATCGTGATCGAATTCCTCGATCCGATCCCGCCGGGTCTGAAGCGTCAGGAGTTCACGCCGCGCCTGCAAGCCGCGATCGAAGAGGCGACCGATCGGCTGGTGAAGGCGGGACGCGAGGAACAGGTGCGCCTGATCGGTTTTTCTGCGCCGGTGGCAGCGTCGGTCAGGTCCTGATCGTATTGACTAGCTGTGGCGGTGCAGGGCGCCTTCGCCATGGAGCATCGCCGCGAGACGATGCAGCGGCGCGTCACGGATGCCTTGCGCCTCCAGTGCGGTTACCGTCGCAATGACGTATTCGTCGTTCGGCCCATACGCGCCGTGACCTTGGCGGACGAGCCGTAACTGCTCGTCAATGGTCAGACGTCCCGCGTACTGATCGTGACTGCGGTCGGCGACATAGGCGAGCGCCCTAACGCGCGCATCGCCCTTGAGCCAGACCGAGCGCATGACTTCGCGGTAGACGCCGGTGACCTGCTCGCGTTCGCGCAAGTAAGCGACGGTGGCTTTTCGCTCAGCCGCCGCCACCCGGAACGCGACGCCCTGACAGGCTCCGCCGCGATCGAGCCCCAGCACCAGTCCGGGTTTTTCGTAGGTGCCGCGATGGACCATCGAGTAGATGCACAGCGAGCGATGCTCGCCGATCAGCCGCGCCGGCTTCTGTTCGAGGAAAGCAAAACCCGGCTTCCAGATCAGCGATCCATAGCCGAACACCCACAGGTCGCCCTCGGGAAACTCGGATTCGGCAAGGATCTTTGCGGCCATGATTGTTTACCTGGTCGATCACGCCTACCAGCCCGATGACGTGCGTGCAACCATATGGACTTCAAAGCGATTTACGAGAACAGTGCATCTTTCAATTGCCTGATTCCGGTGCTCTAGCTCCCGCCATGCATACATCTCCAGCCGTTCCGCGCCGCCGCCTCTGGCCCGTTTTCGTGATGCCTGTTCTGGTCCTCGTCGCAGCCGCGGCGTGGAGCGGGTTCTGGTTCTATGCCGCGTCTCATGTCGACGAGAAATTCGACGAGTGGCGCACCCGCGAGGCGAAATCCGGCCGCGTCTATGAATGCGCCAATCGTTCGGTCGCAGGATTCCCCTTCCGCATGGAAGTCCGATGCACCGATCCGGTGGTGACACTGACGTCGCAAACCGCCGACCAGACCCAGCTCACCGCGCGCCTGAAGGATATTCTGGTCGTCGCGCAAGTTTACGATCCGACGAAAATCATCGCCGAATTCACCGGCCCGGCTACCGTCGCAAGCCGGGGCGAAGCACCGTCGTTCGTCGCCGGCTGGACCACAGGCCGTGCCAGCGCGTCCGGTCTGCCCACGCCGCAGCGCGTCTCGCTGGTGTTCGACGATCCGGCGCTCGATCGCATGAGCGGTTCAACTCAGTCGCCACTGTTGCGTGCAAAACATCTCGAGCTGCATACGCGCCTGCTGGAAGGCTCGTTGTCCAACAATCCCGTGGTGGAAACCGCGCTTCAGGTGACAGCCGGAAACCTGCAGGGATTGCATCCAATTCTCGCCGAGCCGTTTGACGCAGACATCCGCGCGCTGCTGCGCGGCCTGAAAGACTTTGCACCGAAGCCCTGGCCCGAACGCTTTCGCGAAATCCAGGCTGCGGGCGGCCGCCTCGACTTCACCCAGTCCCGCGTGCAGCAGGGCGAGACCATCGCGGTCGCCGCAGGTTCGCTGGCCCTGACGCCGGCCGGTTATCTCGACGGCGAACTGACGATGACGGTTGCCGGGCTTGAGCGGGTCGTATCGCAGCTTGGCATCGACAAGCTGTTGATGGAGGGCGTGCCGCAATCGTCAGTCGATCGCATCGCGCCCGGCATCAGCGCACAGGACGTCAACAAGGTAATCGGTGCGCTCGACCGGATGATTCCGGGCCTCGGCAATGTCGCGCGCAAGAACGCCAATGCCGGCGTGGTCGCGGGCATCAACATGCTCGGTCAGGCCTCGACGCTCGAAGGCAAACCCGCGCGGGCGTTTCCGTTGAAATTCACCGAGGGCGTGATTTCCATCGGCCCTCTGCGGATCGCGCAGACCGCGCCGCTGTTTTGAGTTCTCCGTCATTGCGAGGAGCCATTAGCGCGTTTACGCGCGTTTTCGACGCGCTATGGCGACGAAGCAATCCACTTTGATTTAGCAATGGATTGCTTCGCTACGCTCGCAACGACGTTTTGATAGATCAGAGGTAATCTATTTCCCGTCCGGCTTCGGCAAATTCGCGTGCTTGCGGCCGAAGTCGGGATCGGCGGTTTCCTGCCCGAGGCTGACGATGCCGCGGCGAATCGCGCGGGTCCGCGTGAAGTGATCAAACAGCGCTTCGCCATCGCCGCGCCGGATCGCGCGGGTGAGCTTCGAGAGATCTTCCTGAAACGCGCCGAGCATTTCCAGCACGGCATCCTTGTTAGCGAGGAACACGTCGCGCCACATGGTCGGGTCGGATGCGGCGATGCGGGTGAAGTCGCGGAAGCCGCCCGCCGAGAACTTCAGCACCTCCGCCTGCGTCACGTCTTCCAGCTCATCGGCGGTGCCGACGATGGTGTAGGCGATCAGATGCGGCAGGTGACTGGTGACGGCGAGCACGAGGTCATGATGATCGGCGGCCATGGTCTCAACATTGGCGCCGAGCGCGCGCCAGAATGCCGCGAGCTTCTCGACGGCGGCCGGATCGGCGTCCGGCGGCGGCGTCAGGATGCACCAGCGGTTGATGAACAGTTCGGCGAAGCCTGAATCAGGGCCGGAATGTTCGGTGCCCGCAACGGGATGCGCCGGAACGAAATGCACGGTCTTTGGCAGATGCGCGGACATATCCCGCAGCACCATGCCTTTGACGGAGCCGACATCGGAGACGATGGCGCCCGGTTTGAGATGCGGCGCAATTTCCTCCGCGACCGGTCCACACGCGCCGACCGGGATGGACAGGATCACGAGGTCAGCGTCCTTCACCGCCTCCGCGTTCGTCTCCACCACGCGATCGACGATGCCAAGCTCCTGCACCCGGGCGCGGGTCGCCGGCGAACGCGCTGTGGCCACGATCTCGCCGGCAAGCCCCTGAGCGCGCGCTGCGCGCGCGATCGAGCCGCCGATCAGGCCGAAGCCGATCAGCGCGATCCGCCCGAACATGGGTGTGGTGCTCACTTCTGCCCCATGAATTCGGCAAGCGCTGCGACCACGAGGCGGTTGGCTTCCTCGGTGCCGACGGTCATACGCAGGGCATGCGGCAGCTTGTAGTTCTTCAGCGCGCGCAGGATCAGCCCGCGCCTGGTGAGGAACGCGTCGGCATCTTCCGCCGTCTTGCCCTTCGTTTGCGGGAAGTGGATCAAGACGAAGTTCGCCACGCTCGGCGTCACCTCAAGCCCGAGCTTGCCGATTTCATCGGTCAGCCAGGTGCGCCAGGTGTCGTTATGCGCGCGGGACTTGTTCTGATGCTCGGTGTCTTCCAGCGATGCGATGGCTGCTTCGGAGGCGGGCGTCGAGACATTGAACGGGCCGCGAATGCGGTTCACCGCGTCGATGATGTTGGCAGGGCCATACATCCAGCCGACGCGCAGTGCCGCGAGGCCGTGAATTTTCGAGAAGGTGCGCGTCATCACCGTGTTGTCGGTGGTGGCGACCATCTCGATGCCGGCCTCATAGTCGTTCTTCGAGACGTATTCAGAATAGGCCGCGTCGATCACCAGCAGCACATGCGACGGCAGTCCGGCGCGCAGGCGCTTGACCTCGTCGAACGGCACATAGGTGCCGGTCGGGTTGTTCGGATTGGCGAGCCAAACCATCTTGGTGCGCGGCGTCACCGCACCGAGAATCGCGTCGACATCGGCGGTGTAGTTCTTCTCCGCCGCGATCACATTGATGGCGCCGTTGCCCATGGTCGCGATCGGGTAAACCAGAAAGCCGTGGGTGGTGTGGATCGCCTCGTCACCGGGGCCGAGATAGGTGTGCGCGAGATAGTTCAGCAGTTCGTCCGAGCCCGCGCCGCAGATGATGCGGTCGGGATCGAGGCCGTAGGTGCGTCCGATGGTTTCGCGCAGCGCGCGCGAGGTGCCTTCCGGGTAATCCTCCAGATGATCGGCGGCCGCCTTGTAGGCGGCAATGGCTTTCGGCGACGGCCCGAGCGGGGTCTCGTTCGCGGACAGCTTGAAGACGCGGCCGGTCAGCCCGGCGCCGCTCTTGCCGGGCGTGTAAGGCGCAATATCGAGAATTCCTGGCTTCGGCACAGGACGAGACATCAACTCAACTCCGAAAGAAGACTATTTGGATGTAGTAGCAGGCGGCACCGTATAGCGCGTTGCATGGCTCCCGACGAGAGCCGATGAACGCACCGATGCTCCGGCCGCGACCAGCGCAGCGGTGATTTTCGTCAGCCCATCCGGGCCCGGAACCGAGATCAGCAAGGCGGCGCCGTCGGACGCGGTGTCGGGGACAGCGATAATCTCGGAAAACGGCGACAGCGCACGCGCGACATCCGCGCTCCAGCCGGACACGCGCACGCTCCACATCCCGACCTCGGTGACCATCGCATCGGCGGCGACGCGCGACACCACGAACACCGGCAGCGCCGCCGGATGATCGGCGCGCTCGACGAACGGCAGGCGCGCGATGATCTTCGGCGCGGCCGCAGGCTCGAGCGCGATCCACCACGGCAGACGGCTGCTGACCGCCGAGATCAGCGCGAGATCGCCCTTTGACTTTGCAACGGCTTCGACCGCAGCTTCGGCATTGAAGTGCGCAAGAAACGGAACGGTGAAACCGAAATGAAACCGCGCCGAATCCCGCATCGCGGACTCGCCGGCGGACAGGTCGGCATGCACCGAGAACGGAGCCTGGACGTAAGTGAACGTCGAGATGATGACACGCCAGATGCTCTCGACGGTGTCCAGCGGCAGGATGCCGCGATGACGCTGCACCAGACGGCGCATCATGTCGGCTTCGCGCGCGGGCCGGAACGCCGAGCCGACTTCCTGCGTCTTCTTCACCGAGATCAGGCGGTCGATGATGTCGCCGCGCTTCATCAGGAGTTCGTGCACCTGCTCATCGATGGAATCGATTTCGCGGCGCAGTTCCTGCAGTGATGGCGGTTGCTTGGTCATCGGTTCAACCTGGGTCCGAACGCGGCTTGCGGCGCGAAGGCCTTCCGGATTCATCGAAAACGGGATTTGTCGGGCGCATTGATAGGCAGGAGAGCGCCTGAAAGCAAAGAAAACATTGGCAATTCCGGCCTCACACCAAAGCAGGGTGGCCTTGCGATGTCGCGGTGCAGCTTGACGAAAAGGCCGTTCGTGACTAGTAACTTAGTCATTCTGTGGTCATTTGAGCCGGCCGGCTTGCAGCCACGTTAAACAACTCGCTAAACAGGCCGGGGACACAAGTGATCCCGGCCGAACCTCGTTTCAGGCCGGGTTTTTTATGGCCTGATTTCCGATGTTGGTCTTCGCGACCTGCTGAGGAGGCCAGTAACAAGATGGTTAATGTCAAACCGTTGAAGAGTGACACTGCGGCCGCTGAACGCGCGCACGAGGCGGATCATCCGTCATCGCTGGTCGCGCAGTTCGGTGCGGACAAGCCGCTGCGGCTGGACTGCGGCATCGATCTCGCGCCATTCCAGATCGCCTATCAGGCCTACGGCCAGCTCAACGCGGACCGCTCCAACGCCATTCTGATCTGCCATGCGCTCACCGGGGATCAGCATGTCGCGAACGTGCACCCGGTCACCGGCAAGCGCGGCTGGTGGGAGACGCTGGTCGGCCCCGGCAAGCCGATCGACACCGATCGCTATTACGTCGTGTGCGCCAACGTGGTCGGCGGCTGCATGGGATCGACCGGTCCGTCATCGACCAATCCCGCCACCGGTAAACTGTGGGGACTGGATTTTCCCGTCATCACCATTCCCGATATGGTGCGGGCGCAGGCGATGCTGCTCGATCATCTCGGCATCGACAAACTGTTCGCCTTGGTCGGCGGCTCGATGGGCGGCATGCAGGCGCTGCAATGGACGGCGGCCTATCCCGAACGCGTGTTCTCTGCGCTCGCGGTGGCGTGCAGCACGCGGCATTCGGCGCAGAACATCGCGTTTCACGAACTGGGCCGTCAGGCAGTGATGGCCGATCCGGACTGGAATGGCGGGCGCTATTTCGAGGACGGCACCCGTCCGCATCGCGGGCTCGGTGTCGCGCGCATGGCCGCGCACATCACCTATCTTTCAGACGCCGCGCTGCATCGCAAGTTCGGCCGCCGCTTGCAGGACCGCGAGGTGCCGACGTTCTCGTTCGATGCCGACTTCGAGGTGGAAAGCTATCTGCGCCATCAGGGCTCGTCGTTCGTCGAGCGCTTCGACGCCAACAGCTATCTCTATCTGACGCGTGCGATGGATTATTTCGACATCGCCGCCGACCACAATGGAGTGCTGGCGGAAGCCTGGCGCGGCACCCGCACGCGCTTCTGCGTGGTGTCGTTCACCAGCGACTGGCTGTTTCCGACGTCAGAGGCGCGTGCGGTGGTGCACGCGCTCAACGCCAGCAGCGCGCGGGTGTCGTTCGCGGAAATCGAGACCGACAGGGGACACGATGCGTTCCTGCTCGACGTGCCCGAGTTCATCGAGATTTCCCGCGCATTCCTGGAATCGGCTGCTTCGGCGCACGGCCTGACCTCGGCCAGCAGGTAGGAGCGCCAGGATGACAATTCAGGATCAGGCGTTCCGGCCGACCGCGGTTCTTCCCGTCACCGAGAACGGCTATCGCGCCGACCATCTGCTGGTCGCGCAGATGGTCGAGCCCGGCTCGCGGGTGCTCGATGTCGGCTGCGGCGAAGGCGATCTGCTGCGGCTTCTGGAAACACGCGGCGTCGACGGGCGCGGCATCGAACTGTCGCGCGAGGGCGTCAACCGCTGCGTCGCCAAGGGCCTCGCGGTGGTGCAGGGCGACGCCGACACCGATCTGATCAATTATCCCGACGACGCGTTCGATTACGTGATCCTGTCGCAGACCCTGCAGGCGACGCGCCAGCCGCGCGTGGTGCTGGAAAACCTGCTGCGCATCGGCCACCGCGCCATCGTGTCGTTTCCGAATTTCGGCCACTGGAAAATGCGTCTCCAGTTGCTGGTGAAGGGCCAGATGCCGCGCACCGACAATCTGCCGGCGACATGGTACGACACGCCGAACATTCATTTCTGCACCATCAAGGATTTCGTGCAGCTCTGTAACGAGATCAACGTCAACATGGAGCGCGCTGTTGCGCTCGATCTCTATGGCCGGCCGCTGCGGCTCAACGCACCGTGGTGGTTCTGGAACATGTTCGGCGAGCAGGGCGTCTTCCTGCTCACGCGCCGCGATTAATATTCGCGGCTCCAATGTGGCCTTGTATGTTCGCATTCTCGCCGTGAAATGATCCCGTTATCGCCGCGAAATGAATCCGCCGGCGCCTTTTCCTGTCTTGCTCTCGTCACACCCACCCGTTTTTTGCGCTGCGGAATGTCGTTCGCGTGCGAACGATGGGCACAGGGGGTGTCACGAGGAATAATGGATGACTCTATCGCGTAAACTTCGCCTGCCACTTCGAGGCGCCGCGCTGGCGCTGTGTTCGGTGGCAATCGTCGCACTGGCAACTCCGGCTTCGGCGAGGCCGCATCACGGAGCAAGCCGGTACACTCACGCTCACCATTCCAAGCATCACGCCAGGAAGCATTACGGCCATAGCACTCGCCATCATGCGCGGCGCGGGCGTTACGCAGCGGCTGCGGAAGCGTCAGCTTCGCAGGGCTTCGGTGGCGGCTTCGGCGGATCGAATGTCGTCGCCGAAGCGCGGCGTTATATCGGCAGCGGAAATCCGACGGGCCGCTCCAGCCTCTGGTGCGCGCGCTTCATGAACATGGTTCTTGAGCGTTCCGGCCACAAAGGCACCGGCTCCGACATGGCGCGTTCGTTCGCGGGCTACGGCCAGCGCATCTCGGGCCCGCAGGTTGGCGCTATCGCGGTGATGTCGCGTGGCCGCCGTGGCGGTCATGTCGGGATCGTCAGCGGCATCGACCCCAAGGGCAATCCGATCGTGATCTCGGGCAACCATGGCCACCGCGTCGCCGAGGCTACCTATTCGCGTGGGCGGGTCTACGCCTACGTCATGCCGTCGAGCTGAGTTCTGTGATGGTATCGCCGGCGGCAATTGTGCCGCCGGCGATCACTTCGGCGTAGACGCCGCAATCGGCGTGATCGAACATTTGCATCAGTGCGTGCGGGATATTCAGGTCCCGTTCTGCGGTGACCGGATCGACATTGACGGCGGCACAGCGGACGATCCGCTTGATCACCTTGAGCCGCGTATCGCCGATCGTCAGTTGTTTTTCCAAGAGATCGAACTCGTGCCATGCGGGCCATCCGCTGACATAGAGATTGCCGCGAAAGCGCAGCGGATTGACCGGCTGGCCGACGATGGTCTCAATGGCGGCCACGCTGGCCAGATTGATGATCGACACCACCTTTGCGGCGACGTCCGAAAAGCTGTGACCGGGAGCAGAGAGGACCTTCGGCGGCCCCTTCAACTCCGGCGAAAAATTCTCAGCGAAGAACATCTCGATGGCCGCGCGCCCTTCCGGCGTCTCCAGATTGCCGCGCGCGGCTTCCGCGCCGTTGTACCTGATCGTCAGAGTATTGCTGGCGTCGTCGAACCGGGTCTGAAGGCCGGCGAGACGCTCGTTCCGCATCAGCATTAAAAAGCGGATTTTCGGAAAATGCTTCGGATTGGCAGGCTCGAAGCCGATCGGGCCGTTCTCGATCGCGTAGCGGCGGTCGGTGGGCAAGGTTCGGCCTGCCTGCAAGGCGACATTCGGGAGCAATTCCGGCGACAGGCCTTTGACGGGATAGCGATAGATGCTCTGGAGGGTCGCGGTGGTGTTTGTCATTCCCGATTCTTAGGTGGATTCGCGGCTTCCCGCCACTTTCGCCAAATTTTCAGCCCTGCCTCTTTCACAGGCGCAACCCAGTTCCCACATGACGCTCAGGCCGGTGCAACGCCGGTCCCCGCCACGGGTTGAGGAACGTCAATGCCGGCGGCGGAACCCCATTGAAGATGCTAATATCCGTGCCTTCGGGGCGGACATGGCAGGCTGAGGGAAACCCGAAATGAACATTGAAAAATATACCGACCGTGTGAAGGGATTCATCCAGTCGGCACAGACGTTGGCCATGCGTGAGGGCCATCAGCAATTCACGCCCCTGCATATCCTGAAAGTGCTTCTCGACGACAGCGAAGGTCTTGCGGGCGGTCTGATCGATCGCTCGGGCGGTAATTCGCGCGCGATCCTGAAGGCCACCGAGGATGCGCTGGCGAAAATGCCGAAAGTGTCAGGCGCAGGAGCGGGACAGGTTTACCTGGCCCCGGCGACGGCGCGCGCTTTCGATGCCGCCGAGCAGGCGGCCGAGAAGGCCGGCGACAGCTTCGTCACCGTTGAGCGGCTGCTTCAGGCGCTCGCTGCCGACAAGGACAGCGACGCGGGCTCGCTGCTCGCCAAGGGCGGCGTCACGCCGCAGAATCTCAATGCTGCGATCAACGCCCTGCGCAAGGGCCGCACCGCCGACAGCGCGTCGGCAGAAAACGCCTATGACGCACTGAAGAAATATGCCCGCGACCTGACCCAGGCCGCGCATGACGGCAAGCTCGACCCGGTGATCGGCCGTGACGAGGAAATCCGTCGCACGATTCAAGTGTTGTCACGCCGCACCAAGAACAATCCGGTGCTGATCGGCGAGCCCGGCGTCGGCAAGACCGCCATCGTCGAAGGCCTCGCACTGCGCATCATCAACGGTGACGTGCCGGAAGGTCTCAAGGACAAGAAGGTCCTGTCGCTCGACATGGGCGCGCTGATCGCAGGTGCGAAGTACCGCGGCGAGTTCGAGGAACGGCTGAAGGCTGTGCTCTCGGAAGTCACCAGCTCGGACGGCCAGATCATCCTGTTCATCGACGAGATGCACACGCTGGTCGGCGCCGGAAAAGCCGATGGCGCGATGGATGCGTCCAACCTGCTGAAGCCCGCGCTGGCGCGCGGCGAACTGCATTGTATTGGCGCGACCACGCTCGACGAATACCGCAAGCATGTCGAGAAGGACGCCGCATTGGCCCGCCGTTTCCAGCCGGTGTTCGTCTCCGAGCCCACCGTCGAAGACGCGGTGTCGATCCTGCGCGGCCTGAAGGAAAAGTACGAGCTGCATCACGGTGTCCGCATTACGGATTCCGCGATCGTGGCTGCGGCAACGCTGTCGAACCGCTACATCACCGACCGCTTTCTGCCGGACAAGGCGATCGACCTGATCGACGAAGCCGCGGCGCGGCTGAAGATGCAGATCGATTCCAAGCCGGAAGAGCTCGACAACATCGATCGCGAGATCGTGCGGCTGAAGATCGAGCAGGAGGCGCTGAAGAAGGAAACCGATTCGGCGTCGAAGGATCGCTTGCAGCGGCTCGAGAAGGAGTTGGCCGACCTTGAGGAGAAGGGCGCTGCACTGACTGCGAAGTGGCAGTCGGAGCGTGACAAGCTGTCCAATGCCCAGAAGGTCAAGAGCGAACTGGAGCAGGCGCGCCAGGAACTCGCCGACGCGCAGCGGCGCGGCGAATTCCAGAAGGCGGGCGAACTCGCCTATGGCCGGATCCCCGAACTGGAAAAGAAGCTGAAGGCGCTGGAAGAAAGCGAGAAGGCCGGCAACGTCGTGCTCGAAGAGGCTGTCACGTCCAGCCATGTCGCGCAGGTCGTGTCGCGCTGGACCGGCATTCCGGTCGACAAGATGCTGGAAGGCGAACGCGAGAAGCTGCTCAAGATGGAGTTGCAGCTTGCGGAGCGCGTGATCGGCCAGGCCGAAGCTGTCAGCGCGGTATCGACTGCGGTGCGGCGTTCGCGCGCCGGCCTGCAGGACCCGAACCGGCCGATCGGCTCGTTCATGTTCCTCGGCCCGACCGGCGTCGGCAAGACCGAACTGACAAAGGCGCTCGCCGAATATCTGTTTGACGACGAGACGGCGCTGGTGCGCATGGACATGTCCGAATACATGGAGAAGCACTCGGTTGCCCGGCTGATCGGCGCGCCTCCGGGCTATGTGGGTTATGACGAAGGCGGCGCGCTCACCGAAGCGGTGCGGCGCAGGCCGTACCAGGTGGTGCTGTTCGACGAGATCGAGAAGGCGCATCCCGATGTGTTCAACGTGCTGCTGCAGGTGCTCGACGACGGCCGCCTGACTGATGGTCAGGGCCGCACTGTCGATTTCCGCAACACGCTGATCATCATGACCTCGAACCTCGGCTCCGAATTTCTGGTCAGCCAGGGAGAGGGCGAGGATACGTCGGCGGTGCGCGATCAGGTGATGGCGGTGGTGCGGGCGAGTTTCCGTCCGGAATTCCTCAACCGTATCGACGAGATCATCCTGTTCCATCGGCTGCAGCGGACCGAGATGGGCCGCATTGTCGATATCCAGATGCGGCGGCTGCTGAAGCTGCTGGCGGATCGCAAGATCACGCTGACGCTCGATGACAAGGCGCGCGACTGGCTGGCGGCGAAGGGATGGGATCCGGCTTACGGCGCGCGTCCGCTGAAACGTGCGATCCAGCGCGCGTTGCAAGACCCGCTGGCGGAAATGATCCTGTCCGGCCGCATCCATGACGGTGAAAACGTCGCGGTCTCGGCGACGGATGCAGGTCTGACCTTCAACGGTCAGCTTGCAAAGATCGATAGCGAGATGCCGCCGGTGCCGAAGAGCAAGCTGAACTAAGGACTGCGCACTCGGTCATCACGGGGCATAGCCGTTCGAAGAACGGTGTCGCTCCACTGTCACGGTGATCCCGATGGGTTGGGCACAATGCCCTATTCGTCGGGATGGCCGTGACAGGCCCGGCCATGAGTCGCGGAGGCGACAAACCCATGGATCACGGCGATAGCCTCCCGGCTGCTTTTAAGTCTTGTGCAGCGAGTATTTGTCGCGTCGCTTTGCCTGGCAATCAAAACCAGCATTGCATCTCACGCGCGATGCAAACGGCATGCGTTGCTTTAAACGAAAAATAATTGTCGTGAAATTTAGCGGTCGTTGACCTGCGCCGTCTTCTGGCCCTTGGCGGCCTGCGGCTGTGGACGATTGACGCCGGGACGATTGCTGATCATGCCGTCGAGCCGGTCGCGCTCGGCTTCAAAGCTCGCCAGCATCGGCCCTTCGAGGGAGCGGCCGCGCGGCAGCTTGATGCGCATCGGATCGACGAAGCGGCCGTTGACCAGAATTTCGTAGTGCACGTGCGCGCCCGTGGACAGGCCGGTCGAACCGACAAAGCCGATCACCTGACCCTGCCGCACGCGCTTGCCGGGCTCCATGCCCTTGGCGAACGCGGTCATGTGACCGTAGGCGGTTTCGTATCCGTTGGGATGCTTGACGCGGATATATTTGCCGTAGCCGCCTTCCCATCCGGCCTTTTCGATCACGCCGTTGCCCGATGCGAAGATCGGCGTGCCGTAAGGAGCCGCCCAGTCCACGCCGGTGTGCATCTTGGTGTAGCCGAGAATTGGATGGCGTCGGCCGCCGAAGCCGGAGCGCATGATCGCGTTGCTGACGGGTTTGCGGACCAGGAACTTCTTCGCGCTCTTTCCGGTCTCGTCGTAGTAGTCGACGATGGAATCGTCCGGCGCCTGGAAGCGGTAGTATTTCTTGGTTTCGCCGCCGACGGTGAGGGAGGCGTAGAGCACTTCGGTCTTTTCGTTGTTGACCGGTGTCTCGTCTTCGCCGGCGAAGAACACCTCGAACGAGTCGCCGGCCTGGACCTTGCGCTGGAAATCGACGTCGTAGGAGTAGATGCGGATCATGTCCTCGATGACGGTCGCCGGAACCTTGTTGCGCAGCGCGGTCTCGTAAATGCTCTGGTAGAGCCGCACGCCGGTGCCGTCATCATCGTCGTCTTCGTCATTCGTGTTCGCGGTCTCGGTGACGGTGTTGAAGCTCTGGGGATCGACGGCGACGTATTTGCCGAGATCCGAAAGTGCGGCCACGGCTTCAATCGTGGTTTCGTTGGCGACGATCACCCGGACCGGCTGCTGGCGTTGAAGTCCGGGACCGGTGCCCGCCATCATGATGCGCAGCTTCTGGCCTTCCCTCAAACCGCCGTCGCGGCCGCGCGCGCCGAGATTGTTGGCGATGGCGAGGGCTTCGCCGGGGCTGGCGCCCAGATCGCGCAGGATCGACTGCACGGTGTCGCCCTTTTTGACGATGTGGATTTTTTCGCTGGAGGGGTTGCCGCCGGTGATCTGATCCTTGGTTTTCGGCAGCAGTGTCACGTTTTCCGGCACCACGCGGGTCTCGAAGCCGGCATAGGGATCCGGCGTGCCTTCCGCGGCGTAGGCCATCTTGAGATCGGTCGGCATGGTCGATGCATATTTGACGGCGCTGTTGCCGCGCCAGCTTGAAGCGTCGCGCACCCGCAGCAGCACCTCGTCGATCGCCACGCTGGCGGCGATCTTGGCCCGGGGCAGCACCTGGGCGAGGTCGCGCGTCACAAACGAGACTTCGGCATCCGGCTCGGCGGCATTGGGATTTTGCGAATCGTCGCCGTCCGCAGGGGCGGCAGTGCCGACATCGGTCAGCATGCGCTGGGCATTGAAGGCGGGAACCTTGGCGGAAAGATCGCTGGTCGTCAGCGACAGGTTGCCGGCAATGCGGACGAACGGGCGTACCCGCATCACATCGCGTCCGCCGGCGCGCACGGCTGTCGAAACGCGAATCACCTGGCGCGCGGCGGCCGAATCGCTGGGAGGCGGAAGGCGATCGCTCTTGCGTGCGACGGCGCCCTTGTCATTGGCGCCGAATGCGCCGCGCAGTGCGCCTTCGACGCGCTCAGGAACCTTGGCGAAGGTCATTTCGCCGTCGAGCGACGCAAAAACGGCGCCGCCGATCAAAGCCGCGCCGCACAGACCGGTGAGAATCGTGCCGCTAAACCACTGTACGGAGACGCGGCGGCGGTCGATGACAGCGGCTTCCGAACCGTCAACTGACAACGGTGGCTCGTGACCGAGATCAATGATCCCGGCACGCCCGTAATTGCCCCCGCGTGACGTCCCGTGGTTCAAAACTGCCTTCCCCCCGCAAGTCTTCTCGTAGCAAGTCCAAGTCGTCGTCAGTGTCGTCGTCAGTGTCGTCGTCGGTCGTCGCTCAACGAGCTTCCAGTTCGCCGGTCTTGCGGCCCGCATCCCAAGGTGGGACAGCTCGAGCCAATAGCGTCTGGTTATTTTTCCGTCACTGCCGTTTTCGTCGCGCGCCAAGGTGCTGGCGAAACGGGCCTGACGTCAATGCCACGCAACTCGTCGGTGTTTTTCATCCCAAGTCAGGCGACGATCCCAAGTCATCGCCAAAGTTATCGCCGAATCTTTAAACCTGACCGGCCAAACTATACTGGTATTTGTCCGGCCAAGGCATATTTCCTGTGCAGGACGTCGCAGGAATGTGGCTCAAGTACGGCGCGAACCCCTGATAAATCAGGACTTCTCAGCGATTCGATTTTCTTGGGTGCGTTGCGACGATTTTTTGACATGGGCGTTGACAAGCTCAGACGGCAGGGCCTATAACCCGACCACTGAGCGCGGCGGCGCCGGGGCCCACAGCCCAGGCAAGCTTCCGCGCCTGTCAAGCTCCTCTCCTAGACGAGTGAACAAACAGCCGATAGTTGTCGGTTGTCATTCGGCGTCGGATAGGTTGCAGGGTTTCTTTAAGTAGAGACCGAAGATTTTTCGCCCGGCCACGGGCGAGTGAAACCCTCGGGTTTCGGGCTGTTTGACAAGTAAAGATGAAGAAAGAGAAACGTGGACGGCGGAGTCCTTGCGGGTCTCGGCAGATTGGGAAACCTCGGTTTTTCAGTCGGTTGGGACCGGACGAAAGACTTCGGCGGTACACGTTTTAAAGGTTACACCATCGTTGTCAGCGATGTGAATCGCAGACAGCATGTTGGCTTCGGCTAACAATGGTGGGACCTCGTCAAACGTTGTGATCAGCCGGTTTAAAGTTTCAAGTCCAACTTGAGAGTTTGATCCTGGCTCAGAGCGAACGCTGGCGGCAGGCTTAACACATGCAAGTCGAGCGGGCGTAGCAATACGTCAGCGGCAGACGGGTGAGTAACGCGTGGGAACGTACCTTTTGGTTCGGAACAACACAGGGAAACTTGTGCTAATACCGGATAAGCCCTTACGGGGAAAGATTTATCGCCGAAAGATCGGCCCGCGTCTGATTAGCTAGTTGGTGAGGTAACGGCTCACCAAGGCGACGATCAGTAGCTGGTCTGAGAGGATGATCAGCCACATTGGGACTGAGACACGGCCCAAACTCCTACGGGAGGCAGCAGTGGGGAATATTGGACAATGGGCGCAAGCCTGATCCAGCCATGCCGCGTGAGTGATGAAGGCCCTAGGGTTGTAAAGCTCTTTTGTGCGGGAAGATAATGACGGTACCGCAAGAATAAGCCCCGGCTAACTTCGTGCCAGCAGCCGCGGTAATACGAAGGGGGCTAGCGTTGCTCGGAATCACTGGGCGTAAAGGGTGCGTAGGCGGGTCTTTAAGTCAGGGGTGAAATCCTGGAGCTCAACTCCAGAACTGCCTTTGATACTGAAGATCTTGAGTTCGGGAGAGGTGAGTGGAACTGCGAGTGTAGAGGTGAAATTCGTAGATATTCGCAAGAACACCAGTGGCGAAGGCGGCTCACTGGCCCGATACTGACGCTGAGGCACGAAAGCGTGGGGAGCAAACAGGATTAGATACCCTGGTAGTCCACGCCGTAAACGATGAATGCCAGCCGTTGGAAAGTTTACTTTTCAGTGGCGCAGCTAACGCTTTAAGCATTCCGCCTGGGGAGTACGGTCGCAAGATTAAAACTCAAAGGAATTGACGGGGGCCCGCACAAGCGGTGGAGCATGTGGTTTAATTCGACGCAACGCGCAGAACCTTACCAGCCCTTGACATGTCTATGACCGGTACCAGAGATGGAACCTTCCCTTCGGGGCATAGAGCACAGGTGCTGCATGGCTGTCGTCAGCTCGTGTCGTGAGATGTTGGGTTAAGTCCCGCAACGAGCGCAACCCCCGTCCTTAGTTGCTACCATTTAGTTGAGCACTCTAAGGAGACTGCCGGTGATAAGCCGCGAGGAAGGTGGGGATGACGTCAAGTCCTCATGGCCCTTACGGGCTGGGCTACACACGTGCTACAATGGCGGTGACAATGGGACGCTAAGGGGCAACCCTTCGCAAATCTCAAAAAGCCGTCTCAGTTCGGATTGGGCTCTGCAACTCGAGCCCATGAAGTTGGAATCGCTAGTAATCGTGGATCAGCATGCCACGGTGAATACGTTCCCGGGCCTTGTACACACCGCCCGTCACACCATGGGAGTTGGTTTTACCTGAAGACGGTGCGCTAACCGAAAGGGGGCAGCCGGCCACGGTAGGGTCAGCGACTGGGGTGAAGTCGTAACAAGGTAGCCGTAGGGGAACCTGCGGCTGGATCACCTCCTTTCTAAGGATGAACCTTCAGATTGCTTCGGCAACTATCGGTTCGTTTTAGAAACATCAGTGGCCAGTGATTGGATCAATCGCTGAGCTGCATTGGCGGGACACCGCCGTCTTCGTTTCTCTTTCTTCGCGGACGAACACGCGCCAGGGGCGGCGCTGCAGCGTCTTGTCATCAGACAAGGTGCGCCAGCTTGAGCCTCATATCCTTTAATGGACATGGTCGTTAGGGCTTGTAGCTCAGTTGGTTAGAGCGCGCGCTTGATAAGCGTGAGGTCGGAAGTTCAAGTCTTCCCAGGCCCACCACTTTGATTGCGCCATGCGTCTCTTCAGTCGGCTTTCGAGCATTCGTCTTCTGGAACGGGGGCATAGCTCAGCTGGGAGAGCGCGTGCTTTGCAAGCATGAGGTCGTCGGTTCGATCCCGTCTGCCTCCACCAGAGGCTGGGTTGCCGATGCGACAATGTGCGTCAAACAATCGTCCGCGAAACATCGTTTCGCATGCAGAATGTCTTCACCAAGACTCTGCCTGCGTGATTTCTGACATCGTAAAGAGAAGATCGATCCGAGCAGGATCGCCACAAGGCGTTTTGCAAAACTTGTTTTGCCTGGCGCCGGCGACAACCTTGCGCGTATCTCCAGATCATTTTCGGCGCTCAAACATCGCGAGATGTGCGAGTTGTAAAATGATCTTTGTCGGCAACGCTTGACCGCATTGCCGTCGGTTCGATCTTACGAAGCAATCTGGTCTTTCTAATCATATCCAGCTGCATGCAGCCTCTATCGAGGGGGCGCGCCGATGATCTTCGGATCCTCGGCAAGTGTGCGGCCAACATTCTGCCGAGTGTGTGGATATTGATAATGAGAGCAATCAAGTGCCTTAAGGGTGTTCGGTGGATGCCTTGGCGATGAGAGGCGACGAAGGACGTGCTACGCTGCGATAAGCCGTGGGGAGCTGCGAAGGAGCTTTGATCCACGGATTTCCGAATGGGGAAACCCACCTTCGATAGCCGAAACTCTAAGTTCACAACGACGCAAGTCGGTGTGGATTTGGATTTTCGGTTATCAAGTGAAGGTATGAGACTTCTGAATACATAGGAGGTTTCAAGCGAACCCAGGGAACTGAAACATCTAAGTACCTGGAGGAAAGGACATCAACCGAGACTCCGCTAGTAGTGGCGAGCGAACGCGGACCAGGCC
>NZ_JAFCSX010000003.1:0-395000 GCF_049895725.1 Afipia sp. DC4300-2b1 | reverse complement strand
GCTACGCCGGAAACCGTCCGTCATCGGTCGCTGCCAGCGGCTTCTGTGTGATGGTCCATGTCAGCGGACCCGGCGCGCGATCTGAATCGGCCGAGAAATCCAGCGACAGGCGGCGGTCATGTGCCGTCATCAGGCCTTCGATCAATCCGCTCAGCGCGCGCAGGCACATCGGATGATAATCGGGAACGCCCGCGATCAGTCCCCATTGCCTCTGTGAGACCGTGATTCCGCCACGCGTCTGAGCGAGATCGGCCTCGTCGCCTTCGGCGCGCAGGAATTCGAGCAGGAAGGCGCCGAAGCCTTGCGGACCGGCGTCATGTGCTGCGGGGAAACTCGCAGCGATGTCGGGATAGAACTGCATGCCGACCAGCTTGCCGGTCAGATACAACAAATGACCCGCATCGGAGGGGCTGAACTGGTTGACGATCACCGGCAGCGCGGAGCGGACATATTCCATCGCATAGTTGCGGTAGGCTTTTTCCAGCCGCACGCGCGGCCATGTGTCGGTCGCGAGCTTCGGCGCAGCAGCCGGATCGAACAGCGGGGCTTCGAGATGCCGCGCGAACACCAGCCGCCCCTCAGGCAAAAGATCGCGGTCGTATTCGTAATAGAAGCCTTCGAGGCCGTTCTGGCCGTCGACGGTCTGCTTGGTGCAGACGAAACCCATCCGAGGATTCTTGAACGAAACGCCGTTGTGGGCGTGCCAGCCGCGCAGCATCGCGGCCGAAACTTCGCCGGGAATTGCGCAGATCGCGGTGCCGCGCCAGACCCAGCGCGGCGGCGGATAGCGGATCCAGGCCTTGCGATCGGACTCGCGCATATATTCGACGTTCACGCCGCCGATCTGGTTGCTGAGATAATGATACTGCGCGGCGGCCACCGCATGCGGCGCCTTGCTCAGGCCGAACTTCTCAATGCCGGCAAGAAAGCGCTCGTGGTGCTGGCGCCGGAAAACGCGGAACACAAACTCCGCGGCGTCGGCGGTGCTGCGCCGTGTCACCAGCGACATGATCAGCCCAGTGAAATAGGCGTGGTAGAGATCGGCGACCGCGTGCCAGGCTCTGAAATCGGTGTCGTCTGCGCGGTCGCTCATCGCCCGTCCTCGATCAGGCCGGCGGCGGAACGGTGCTCTTCACGGAGTCTCGCTGCATCATTTTTTCATGGAACGAGTCGAGCTTCGGAAAGGTTTTGCGCCAGCCGCAATCGGGAAATCGGAAGTCGAGATAGCCGAGCACGCAGACGATGCCGATCTGCACGATGTCCAGCGGGCGGGTCAGCACGTCGGGATGCGCCTCGTAGCGCGCCAGACCATCCCATGCGCGCTTGAACTGATCGTCCGCCCATCCGGTCCAGAGCAATTCCTTCGGCCGCAGCATTCTCTCGTAGCGGCACAGCAGCAGCGCATCGAGCATGCCCTGTAGAATGGAATGCTCGGTCTTGGCCTGCCATTTCGCCGGACCCGATGCGGGGATCAGCTTCCCGCCGCCGAGTTCGTCGAGATACTCGGCGATCACGTAGGAATCCACGATGACCTGACCACTGTCGAGGATCAGCGCCGGAATCTTGCGCAGCGGCGAGACGTTGCGTGCGTATTCTTCGTTCTCGGTGACCGGGATCGCCTTGATCGGAACGATAAACTCGATCCTGTCGAACAGCCCAAGCTCCATGGCGGCGATGCGGATCTTGCGTGCGAACGGCGATGCCGGCGAATAGGCAAGCTTCATGGAGGGTTCCTGAATTCGAGAAATGAGCAGCGGGCTCCGGCGCGCACGCCGGAGCCATGAACGTGTTGGCGATCAGGCCGCGACGATTTCCTGACGCTGCGCGCCGAGGCCGTCGATGCCGAGGGTGACGACGTCGCCGACGTTGAGGAATTTCTGCGGCTTCATGCCCATGCCGACGCCGGGCGGCGTGCCGGTGGTGATGATGTCGCCGGGATACAGCGTCATGATTTCAGAGACGTAGGACACGATCTTCGCCACACCGAAGATCATGGTTGCAGTCGAACCGGTCTGGCATCGCGTGCCGTTGACATCGAGCCACATGCCGAGTTTCTGCGGGTCGGGGATTTCGTCGGCCGTCGCGATCCATGGACCGACCGGGCCGAAGGTGTCGTGGGACTTGCCCTTGGTCCACTGTCCGCCGCGCTCGATCTGGAAGAACCGCTCCGACACGTCGTTGCAGACCGCGTAACCTGCAACGTGCTTCAGGGCGTCGGCTTCGGTGACATACTTGGCCTTGGTGCCGATGATGATCGCGAGTTCGACTTCCCAGTCGAGCTTGGTCGATCCGCGCGGCTTTTCGATATTGTCGTTCGGTCCGCACAGGCTGGTGTTGGCCTTGATGAAAACGATCGGCTCCGACGGGATTGCCATGCCGGCTTCGGCGGCGTGGTCGGCGTAGTTGAGGCCGATGGCGACGAATTTGGTGATGCCCGTGACCGGCGAACCGAGGCGCGGATTGCCATCCACCAGCGGCAGCGACGCCGGATCGACAGCGGCGATCTTGGCAAGGGCGGCGGGCGAGAGCGCATCGCCATTAATATCCTTGACCAGAGCCGACAGGTCGCGAATGCGGCCCGAGCGGTCGAGCAATCCGGGCTTCTCCTGGCCCATGGCGCCATAACGAACCAATTTCATAGGCAGTTCCTCTTTGTTTTCGTCCGATAATTCATTCGTCGGATGTTTCATGCGACACGGCGCGGGGAAATTCAACCTTTAGAGGCGTTGTGCAGCGCCCTCATTTTCAGGGGCTTTCTGGGGCCGCAATCAGCCTGAAGGCATCGCCGTCGCGCACGATGTGTCCGGGGTCGTAGTGACCGCCGAATACCAGCGTGGGCGTGTCCGCAAAGCGCGAAAACAGCATTTTCCGGGCCTCAATGGACTGGATCGGATCGGAATCCGCCGTCGACGACCAGTCGAGGTGCGCCATCTGGCAGGGATGATGGGCGACGTCGCCGGTCAGCAGCGCCTGCTGGCCGTCGGATGTGACGAGAACACTCATGTGGCCGGGGCTGTGTCCGGGGGTTGCGATCAGCGATACTTCGTCACCTATGCGGTGATCGCTGCCGATCAGATCGGCGCGTCCGGCATCGACGATCGGCTGCACCGAATCCTCGAACACCGCCTTGTGTTCGCCAGCAGAACTGTGCGCGGCCCAGTAATCGTATTCGGTCCCGCCGAACAGATAGCGGGCATTGGCAAACGTCGGCACCCACTTGCCGTCGACAAGCTTCGTGTTCCAGCCCACATGATCGACATGAAGATGCGTGCAGAGAACCGTATCGATCGTGTCCGCCGGATAACCTGCGGCAGCGAGGTCATTCAGGAACGGCCTGTCGAGATTATTCCACACCGGTACGGATCGGCCGGTCTTGTTGTTGCCGATGCAGGTATCGACAATGATCTTGTTCGTCGGCGTCTCCACGATCCACGACTGCACATTGAGCCTCAAGCGGCCTTCGGCGTTCGCATAATGCGGCACCAGCCATGGAAGCTTCCGGGCTTCTTCAGGTGTGGCCTGCGGAAGAATGAATCGCGTGCCGCCCGTCGCTCCGATTTCCACGACGTTGGTGATTTTGACGCGGCCCACGGTCCATTGCATCAAGCCTGCTCCCGGTCGCTTCGGCGTATTGTTTTCACCCTCGGGTTTTCAACCCGAGGGTTTGTTTTGCGTTGATCGCGCGTGACGCTTACATCGTGCCCGGATAGGCGCCGCCGTCGAGCAGGATGTTCTGGCCGGTGATGAAGCCGGACTTGGCGCCGCACAGGAAGGCGCAGGCGAGGCCAAATTCCTCCGGATCGCCGAAGCGTCCGGCGGGGTTCTGCTTGGCGCGCTGCTTCAGCAGATCCTCGACGGAAATGCCTTGCGCATCCGCGGCCTTCTGCGCGATCGGCCCGCGAATGCGGTCGGTGTCGAACGGTCCCGGCAGCAGGCCGTTGATGGTGACATTGGCGATCACGGTCTTGCGCGCGATGCCGGCGACGAAACCGGTGAGACCGCTGCGCGCGCCGTTCGACAATCCCAGCACGTCGATCGGCGCCTTCACCGCGGCGGACGTGATATTGACGATGCGGCCGAACTTGCGCGCCATCATGCCGTCGACCGTCGCCTTGATCAGTTCGATCGGCGTCAGCATGTTGGCGTCGAGCGCCTTGATCCAGTCGTCGCGGGACCAGTCGCGAAAATCGCCCGGCGGCGGCCCGCCGGCATTGTTGATCAGGATGTCCGGATCGGGACAAGCCTTCAGCGCGGCTTCGCGTCCGGCCGGTGTGGTGATGTCGCCGACGACTTCCGTCACCGTCACCTTGGGGCTGGCTTTGCGAATGTCCGCTGCGGTCCTGGCGAGGGCTTCCGCGCCGCGCGCCGTGATCGTGACATGCACGCCTTCATTCGCCAGCGCGATCGCGCAGGCGCGGCCCAGACCCTTGCTTGCTGCGCACACAATCGCGCGCCGTCCTGAAATTCCGAGATCCACTGGTTACTCCCGTTTTTGCTGGGTTTCTTGTCTCCGCCGCAAACCGGTCACGGAACTGTCGGCGGTGTTGGGTAGATAAGCCGTCATGCCTGATCTATGCGGCGCGCGCAATCAAGGGGCGCGCATCTCTGCCTTGATCATGTCGGCCGCCTTCTCGCCGATCATGATGGTGGGGGCATTGGTATTGCCGCCGATCACTTCGGGCATGATCGATGCGTCCGCGATGCGCAGGCCCTCGATGCCGTAGACCTTGAGCCTTGGATCGACCACGGCCATCGGATCATTGACGCCCATCTTGCAGGTGCCGACCGGGTGATAGACCGTGTCGGTCCGCGCACGCAAAGCCTCGCGAATCTGGTCGTCGGATTCCACGCCAGCGGTGAACGGATCGGACGTTTGAAGGGCTTTCAGCGCGGGCGCATCGAGCAGGCGCCTGGTTGTCTTGAAGCCTGCGACCATCGCCTCGAGATCGTCGGGATCGCCAAAGAAATTCGGGTCGATGGCGGGTGGCTGCATCGGATCGGCGCTTTGCAGCCAGACGCTGCCGCGGCTTTTCGGCCGCAGCAGGCAGACGTGGCAGGAAAAGCCGCTGCCGAAGAACGGCGTGCGGCCATGGTTGTTCACCACCGCCATGCAGAAGTGCAGTTGAATGTCCGGCAAATCCAGATCGGGCCGGGTTTTGAGAAACCCGCCGCATTCGGCGATGTTCGATGTCATCGGGCCGCGGCGCTCGCGGCGATACTGGAAGATCGATTTGATGATGCGTTTGATGCCCGGAAGCGTCAATCCGGTGAAGTTCGGATTGTCCGAGCGGAAGCCGAACACGAAGTCCGGGTGATCGTGCAGGTTCTTGCCGACGCCGGGCAAATGATGCACCGGCGCGATGCCGTGCCTGGCGAGTTCGGATTGATCGCCGACGCCGGACAGCATCAGCAGTTGCGGGGTCTGGAAAGCGCCGAGGCCGAGGACGATTTCGCGCCGCGCCTTGACCTGCTTCGTCTCCTTGCCCCGGCGATACGCGATGCCGGTCGCACGCTTGCCGTCGAACAGGATGCGCGTGGCATGCGCGCCGGTGATCACATGCAGGTTCTTGCGTGTATCCATGAACGGATGGATGTAGCCGCGCGCGGCACTCCAGCGTTCGCCGTTCTTCTGCGTGACCTGATAAACGCCGAGCCCTTCCTGTTCCTCGCCGTTGAAGTCCTCGTTGATCCGGAACTGTGCCTCGCGCGCGGCCTGCAGGTAGATGTCCTGAACCGGATTGTCGGTTTGCAGCTTGGTGACGCTGAGCGGGCCGCCCTTGCCGTGATAGAAGCCGTCCAGTTCGCTGTTGTCTTCGGACCGCTTGAAGTAGGGCAGCACGTCGGCATACGACCATCCCGTGTTGCCGAGCGAGGCCCAGCGATCGTAGTCGGCCTTGTGGCCACGGATGTAGCACATCGCGTTGATCGATGACGATCCGCCGAGGCCCTTGCCACGCGGCTGGTAGCCTTTGCGGCCGTTGAGGCCGGGCTGCGGGACCGTTTCGAACGCCCAGTTGTTGACCGGGCCGGACACCATGAAAATCAGCGCGCCGGGCGTGGTCACGACCCAGTTGTCGTCCTTGCCGCCGGCTTCCAGCAGCGCGACCGAGACATTTGGGTCTTCCGACAGGCGGCTTGCCACCGCGCAGCCTCCCGAGCCCGCGCCCACAACCACGTAATCGAGCGTGTCCGCCATGATCTGCCCCCTGACAGCATTGTTTACGCCGGCATTGATGCCGGTCGTCTTGATCTGAAAAGTTTACGACATGAAACGCAGCAGCTTGATCAGGCGCGCGATCCTGCTGCCATAGGGCGGGTACAGGTCTGCGAGCCGGTTGAACGGTGAGCGATAGAACACCGGCTTCATCTTGCTCAACGTGCGGAAGCCCCATTCGCCGTGATAGGCGCCGGTGCCTGATGCGCCGACGCCGCCCATCGGCTGATTGGCCTGCACGAAATGAAACAGGCAATCATTGATGGTGACACCGCCGGAGACGGTGCGTGCGAGCACCTGATCCCGCGCGGCGTCGTCCTTGCCGAACCAGTACAGTGCCAGCGGACGATCATTCGCGTTGATATGAGCGATGGCTGCGTCGGTGGTGTCACAGGCGAACACCGGCAGGATCGGCCCGAAGATTTCCTCCTGCATCACCTTCATGTCGGTGGTGGCGCCGCTGATGAAAGTTGGCGGGAATTTCCGTTGTGCTTTCCACGCCGGATTGTCGGCGCTCGCCGGCTGCACGATTTTGCCGCCCCGCGCGGCGGCGTCCTGCACAAGGCTTTCGAGCCGGGCGTAATGCTTGTCCGAAACGATCGAGGTGTAATCCTTGTTGTCGGGGCTGGTGCCGAACATCCGCGCGACCGCGCTGTTCGCCCTGGCGATGAACTCGTCCATGTTGCCACGTGCGATCAGGACGTAGTCCGGCGCGATGCAGGTTTGTCCGGCGTTCATCAGCTTGCCGTAGACGATCCGCTCGGCGGCTTCGTTGATGTCGGCGGACCGATCGATGATGGCCGGCGACTTGCCGCCGAGTTCGAGGGTCACCGGCGTCAGGTTGCGGCCCGCGGCTTCCGCCACCAGCCGCCCGACGCGGGTCGAGCCGGTGAAGATCAGATGATCGAACGGCAGCGCCGCGAACCGCTCGGATATATCGCCGTCGATGCCGGTGACCGTCACTTCGGTATCGTCGAATTTTTCCGCGATCAGCTTCTGCAGCAGCGCGGAAAACCGCGGCACCAGTTCGCTCGGCTTGATCATCACGCGGTTGCCGGCGGCGATGGCGGCGACGGCAGGGGCGAGTGTGAGCTGCAATGGATAATTCCACGGCGCGATGATGCCGACCACGCCGAGCGGCTGCGGCAGCAGTTTGTTCTTCGCCGGGAAGTATTGCAGTTCGGTCGCGACATGCTTCGGCGCCATCCAGCGGCCGAGATTCTTGGTCGCGTGCTTGATCTCCGCGAGGACGAACAGCGTCTCGGCGATCAGGGTCTCCGTCCTGGAGCGATTGCCGAAATCTGCCGAGATCACCTCGTCGAACCGGGTTTCATTCTCCACCACAAGGGCGCGCAGCCGGGCGAGCCGGTCGCGGCGCTCTGCAAGGGAAGGTTCTGCCGCACGCGACAGCGCCATGGCGCGGCGGAACACATCCTCGATGCCGCCTGCGGCGGGATTCCTGACGGCCTGATTCATCGGTCTCCCCGGGTTTCCTCGTGGCCGGCTTTTGGATGCCATGCCTTATTTGGATTGACTGAAGGCTGATATGTCGCGGCCCTGTTGGCAAGCCCGCTTGGACGCGAGCCGCAGAAACGCCATGGCATCAGTCCCTTGGACGGCCGTCATAAAATCGTGAAAAAGATCGCCCGCAGGCCTTTCCAAAGCGGGGTGTCGTTGGTACATACGCCTCGCACCACGGGCGTCTTGCCCTGGTAGCCTTCTCTCGCCTCCGGACGGGTTGGAACGACGCTTTTGGCGTTGAACTGTCGTCGGTCGTGTGAAGGTGCGCACCGGTTTATCGCGGGGTGGAGCAGCCCGGTAGCTCGTCAGGCTCATAACCTGAAGGTCATAGGTTCAAATCCTATCCCCGCAACCAAACAAAAAACCCTTCCAGATCAATGATCTGGAAGGGTTTTTCTTTGGCCGGGTTACGGCAGCGGCCGCTATCCTGCGGATCCACCCGGCACGATCTTCTCGCCCAGTTTCATATCGACGACTTCGACCGTGCGATCGATATCGGCATTGGGCATTCCAAGCTGATGCGAGATCAGCTTCACCAAGAGATCGACCCGCTCAATGAAAGGCGCGCCGCTGGCCACCGCGCGTGCGGCTGACGACGGCTTGAGCAGGCTTTCCGCGGCCTTGGCGTATTTCTCGAACGGCACCTGATCTTCCGGGTCCGCGCCGAGCTTTCGCGCGACCGCATCGACATGGTTGTAGATCGACTTCGAGAGATTCAGATCGCGATGCACGGCCTCGCGGATCGGCTGGGGATCGTTGGGCGTGATGCAGCGATAGTTTCCGGTCAGCAGCATCGACCACTTCGCCAGCGGGACGAACAGCGAGTCGAACACCTTCAGCTTCACCGGAACGTCCTTGCCGTCGAGCGTCACCGCGTCGATATCGGCTTCGAGTTCGCGCAGCAGCTTGTTGTGCGCCTCATCTGCAAATGTCGCAGCCTTGAAATTTGTCGGCAAGCCGACGTGAAGGACATTCGCCGGCTCCTCCGGCGGACGGAAGGCCTGCGGATCGGGCGAGCAGAGCGTCACGAGGCCCGGCTCAAACCGTTCCCAGACCTGCGCATTGGTGTAGGCCTCTTCGAGGTCCATGTTCGCCAGAGCGTCGATCCGCTTGAGATAGGGCAGCGGCGGCATGTTCATGATCGACAGACACGGCAGCCTCGCCGCGGCGATCTTGATCATCAGAACGCGGATCGTGTGGTTGGTGTACTGCGGCTCCTGCATGGCAAGAGCGACGAGATCATAACGCGACAGATCGACCTTGTCGGGCGAGGTGGCGTCCAGTTTCCCGGGCAGGTCGCGCGAAAAGATAGAGCGGTGCGCCGGTTCGCCGCGAAGCTGGATGCGGACTTCGGTGCCGTCACGGTTGATGAGTTCCGCGGTGTTCTTGCGGCAAACCAGCGTCACGTTGTGACCGGCCATCAGCAGCTTTGTTCCCAGCAGCGAGCCGTACGAGGCTCCAAGAATCAGAATGTTGCGTGCCATGCTTGCTCGTCCTCAAAATTACGCCGTCTCAACACAACCGGGCTGAGAGTGTCTGTCACATCAGAAATCCTGCCGGGGCAAAGAACGGCTCAGGCCAGATCCTTAACATCGCAGGGAAAATAGGCCTTCGGGTGGAAGGGCGCCCGTATCTAACGCAAGTTGGTATACATAACAATCATATACCAGCCCGTTTTGGGCTTTTGGGCAGGCTATTGGCCGCGATGGCCGTGTCGATTGTCGTGCGCCTGCCTCTGGAAAAAGCCGCCCGATTGGGGCGGCTTTTATTTGGTCTTGTCAGTTGGTTTTGCCGAATTGCGGCTCATCCGGTTTGCTGAAGGCGTTTCCGCTTGGTCCGTATCCCGTGATCTGGATGATCGCGCCTTCCTCGCGCGTGCCGTCCCAGTGCACCTTGCCGTTCGGATGCATCATGTAGGCGCCGGTCTTGAGCGGGATTGCCTTCTGCGGCTCGAACGCTTCGCCTGTGCCGGTGTACCAGGTGCCGGACAGCACCACGACATGCCGGTCTTCGGGATGCTTGTGCGGCTTGCTCATGATGCCCGGTGGCCACTTGATGCGCAGCACGTAGATGCCGGGCTTTGATGGATCGCCAAACAGTGTCGCCACCTCGACCCCGACACCGAACGGATTCTTGTACTGCTCTTCGCCCTGCTTGATTCGAATGAAGCCATCGGCATCTGTTTCGGCCTGCGCTGCCGGCTGAAACATCATCGCGACAGCGGCACATCCCGCGATCGTCAAAGCAGTTCTGATTTTTTTCATGGTGGTTCGCTCCCTTGCTTTTCTTGTTGTGAAGGGAGGCTAGCCCGGCCTTTCAGAACGGGCAATGGAGAGAGCCCTGTTTAAAACTCTTCAGGCGTATTCGCTTCGCTCACCAGGGCAGGCCGCAGAGGTCGATCGTGCCTTCGCGCAGCAGGCGCTTGATCTTGAAGACATAGGGCGCCATCGCCGTGAACGGCGCGCGTCCGCCGGGCTGCTCTGCGTACACGGTGCCGTTGAAAGTCTGCCAGCCGAGTTTTTCGTAAAATGCAGTGTTGTGCGGTTCGCAGAACAGCATTCCGAAGTCGGTGGCACGTTCCTCGGTCAGGGTGTGGATCGCCGCGTTGATGGCCAGCGTCGCGTAGCCGCGGCCGCGGACATCCTCGCGCGTCGCCACGCCGCCGATTCCGCCGATGGTGACCTTGCGGCCGTTCCAGGTGCCGGTGCGGCGATAAATCCCGGCATGGCAGACGACATCGCCGTCCAGTTCGATCATCACCCGCAGGTCGGCATGGGCGAAGACGATGTGGCCCCAGGGTGCTGCTTTCACGACCTCCGGCGGCCAGACCGCCGACAACAGCGGTTTGACCGCGGGCCAGGCCGTATTACCGGTCGCGATATCGATTTCGATGCTCATCCGATCGCCTGTCCTTGGGGCGCGCACATCAGCCTTGTTCTTTGCGCAGATGTAAAATGCCGATTCCGATGCGACTATGAACGCCATATCGGGAGAATTTTTTACAATGCAGGCTTCTCAGCTCAGCTCCTACCAGAAGTGGTCGATCCTGATCGGCGCGTCCGTCATGTTGAGCCTGTCGATGGGTATGCGGCAGAGCTTCGGGCTTTTCCAGCCCTCGATCCTGCATGATACCCAGATCACCAGCGCGGATTTCTCGCTGGCCACCGCGATCCAGAACATCATGTGGGGCATCACCCAGCCTTTCGTCGGCATGTTCGCCGACCGCTACGGCTCCCGTTACGTGATGCTCATCGGTGTCCTTGTCTACATTCTCGGCCTCGTCACCATGATCTTCGCGACCACGGCGCTGGCCTTCACGTTCGGCTGCGGCATCTGCGTCGGCATCGCGCTGTCCTGCACGGCGTCGAGCATGAGCATGACCGTCTCGGCGCGGGCGGTGTCCGCGGCCAAGCGCAGCGTCACCATGGGGGCGATTTCAGCCGCCGGTTCCATCGGTCTGGTGATCGCCTCGCCACTGGCCCAGACCCTGATCTCGACATCCGGCTGGCAGATCGCTCTGGTCGGTTTCATCGGTCTGGCCTGTGTCATGCTTCCGTCAGCCTTCAGCGCGGGCAAGGCCGACAAGATCGAGATCGACAAGGCGGACGATGTGAACCAGTCGCTTGGCGCGGTGGTCCAGTCGGCGCTCGGACATTCCGGCTACGTCATCATGGCGCTCGCGTTCTTCGTGTGCGGGCTGCAGCTTGTCTTCATCACGACACATCTGCCGAATTATCTTGCGATCTGCGGCCTTGATCCGTCGCTCGGCGCAACGGCGCTGGCGCTGGTCGGGCTGTTCAATGTGTTCGGGTCCTACGCGTTCGGCTGGCTGGGAGGACGTTATCCCAAGCAACTGCTGCTCGGCGGCATTTACATTGTGCGTTCGCTTGCGATCGCGGTGTATTTCCTCCTTCCCGCCACGCCGACATCGACGCTGATTTTCGCGGCGGTGATGGGCTCGCTCTGGCTCGGCGTCGTGCCGCTGGTGAACGGTCTCGTCGCGCAATTGTTCGGACTGCGCTACATGGCGACCCTGACCGGTATCGCCTTCCTCAGCCATCAGGTGGGATCGTTTATCGGCGCCTGGGGCAGCGGCCTGATTTTCGATCGTCTCGGCAGCTATGATCTGGCCTGGAAGGGCGCGGTTATCATCGGCCTGATCGCGGGGTCGTTCCAGATGCTGATGAATGTGCGGCCGCCGAAGGCCAAGAACGAACTGGCCGGAGCGCTGCCCGAGGCTGCTTAAGAGGCTGTCCGAATAAGGCGATTTGTAAAAACGATGGTCCGGCACTACCCGCTCTGCGGGGCGATCCGGCCATCATCGCGATTCAGTGCGGCAACCCTGTTTCCCTCTCCGGGAAACCTTCTATAGTGCGCCGCGTTGACACCTCGTCACCCACAATTTCCGGAAGTTGACCCATGACCTTCACGCTCGCGAATTTGCCTTACGCTCATGATGCGCTCCAGCCGTACATGTCGAAGGAGACGCTCGAATATCATCACGACAAGCATCACCAGGCTTACGTGACCAACCTCAACAATCTGATCAAGGGCACCGAGTTTGAGGGCAAGTCCCTTGAAGACATCGTGAAGGGCTCGTTCGGCAAGAACGCGCCGATCTTCAACAACGCCGGCCAGGACTATAACCACAACCATTTCTGGAACTGGATGAAGCCCAACGGCGGCGGCGACAAGCTTCCCGGCAAGCTCGCCAAGAAGATCGACGAGGATCTCGGCGGTCTCGAGAAGTTCAAGACCGACTTCATCGCGGCCGGTGTCGGCCAGTTCGGCTCGGGCTGGGCGTGGCTGTCGGTGAAGAACGGCAAGCTCGAAATTTCGAAGACGCTGAACGGCGAGAGCCCGCTGGTCCATGGCGCGACGCCGATCCTCGGCGTCGATGTGTGGGAGCATTCCTACTACATCGATTACCGCAATCGCCGCCCTGACTATCTCAAGGCGTTCGTCGATCACCTCGTGAACTGGGAATACGTCGAGTCCCTGTTCGAGAAGGCCTAACCAGCGCATTGAACTCAAGGGGCCGCAATTTGCGGCCCCTTTTTTAGAACGACATTCAGGCGAACCTGAGTTCCCATGAACTATGTTCTTGTCTTTGTCGGCGGTGGTCTGGGCGCGTCGCTTCGCCATGCGGTCAATGTCGGCTGCGCCCGTGCATGCGGCCTCAATTTTCCCTACGGCACGTTCGTGATCAACATCACCGGCTCGCTGGTGATGGGGCTCATCGCCGGTTATCTCGCCTTCAAGGGTGAGGCATCGCAGCCGTGGCGGCTGTTCGTCATGACCGGGATTCTTGGCGGCTACACCACGTTTTCGGCATTCTCGCTCGATGCGGTGACGCTGTATGAGCGCGGCGAAATGGGACTGGCCCTGTTCTACGTGGTCGGATCGGTGGTGCTGTCGATTGCGGGACTCATCGGCGGTCTCGCGCTGGTCCGGCATTTCGCCTGAGCGAAAGTTCTTCTTGTCCAAACTCCCCAAAACCGAACCTGCCGACGACGAAGAGGGTGCTGAAACCGTCTCGCGCAGCAAGCGCAAACCGTTCGGCTGGTCGACGTTCATCATCGCTGCGCTTGTGGTGATCAGCGCCGCGCTGGTGTGGCGGCGCGACGGCCTCGACGGCGTATGGACCATTCTTTCCCACGATGTCTCGCTGTTCGGCGAGATCATGCCGCGCGTCCTCGCCGGCTGCCTGCTCGGCGGGTTGATCGCCGCCGTGCTGCCGCACGACAAGGTGTCGAAATCGCTCGGGCCTGAATCCGGCCTGAAGGGTTTGATGATCGGGACGGCGTTCGGCGCGATCCTGCCCGGCGGACCTTTCACCGCCTATCCTGTCGCCAGCGCCTTGCTCGCAGTCGGTGCGGATTTCGGTGCGACCATCGCCATGGTGGTGAGCTGGACGCTGATAGGCTACGGCCGCGCGGTGGCATGGGAAATGCCGATCATGGGCGCCGACTTCACGCTCTGGCGCATCGTGATCTCGCTGCCGATGCCGATCCTCGCCGGTGCGCTCGGGCGCTACGTCTATGTTCGCGTGCGGCACAGGTTCAAGCTGTGACCGCGCTGATCATCGACATTCTGCTGTGGGGCTCACTCATCGGCGTGAGCGTCATCGCGTGGCGGCAAGATAAGACGGTGCTGGGCTCGGCGCTCCGCAACGGCGGAATGGATTTCATCAACATCGTGCCGCGCATTGCGCTCGGCGTGATCGGGTCAGGATTCATTGCCGCGATCATCCCGTCGGAAGTGATCGTCGGGGGGCTGGGGCCGGACACTGGATGGCTTGGCGTCGCCACCGCGGTGGTTGCCGGTGCAGCGACGCCGGGAGGGCCGGTGGTCGGCTTTTCGATCGGGGCGGTTGCGCTCAAGAGCGGTGGTGGAACCCCACAGGTGGTCGCCTATGTGGTCGCATGGGCCCTGTTTGCATTCCAGCGGGTGATCTTGTGGGAAATCCCGTTCATGCCGGCCCGGTTTGTCTGGTTCCGTTGCGTGGTGTCGGTCCCGTTCCCGTTCCTGGCTGCCGCCATCGTGATGGTGATTGGTAAACCTTGAAGCCGTAACGGCCCTGTGGGGTCCAGAAGCATTGCGGGCCTGTGGACGCGGGTTATGTTATAATATAACATTTCTGAGCAATTTGAGGGGTCCAGCGCCTCTCAGCCTCACTGGACCTGGAAAGCGGACCTCATGGCCCATTCGCACGGGCATTCCCACCCTCACCACCATTCACACGGTCCTCATCCGCACAGCCATGGCCCTGCATCGCCGCATCCGGCCCAGCCGGTCCATTGGTCGATCCTGCGGATGACGCTGGCGGCACGCCTGACAGGCGCCGTGGCGATCAGCGCCGGCCTGTGGGCCGTGGTGCTGCTGGCGATGAGGTGAGCATGTCCGCGCAACTGACATTCCGCGACGTCACGCTGGGCTATGACCGGCATCCCGCCGTGCATCATCTGAGCGGCGAGGTCGCCGCCGGTGCGCTGGTGGCGGTGGTCGGGCCGAATGGCGCCGGCAAGTCCACGCTGTTTCGCGGCATTGTCGGCATTCTCAAGCCGCTGGCAGGGGTCATCGGCCTCGGCAGCCTGAACCCGCGCGACATCGCCTATCTGCCCCAAACCGCCGACATCGATCGCAGTTTCCCGATCTCGGTCTACGATTTCGTCGGCGCGGGCCTCTGGCGCCGCAAGGGCATTTTCGGCGGGCTCGGCAAGGACGAGCAGCATCGAATCCGCGAGGCGTTGGCAGCGGTGGGATTGAGCGGCTTCGAGAACCGTCCGATCGGAACACTGTCCGGTGGGCAGATGCAGCGCATGCTGTTTGCCCGCGTGCTGTTGCAGGACGCGCGCGTGATCGTGCTGGACGAGCCGTTCAACGCCATCGATGCGAAAACCTCCGCCGACCTGATTGCGCTGGTGCGGCGCTGGCACACCGAGAAGCGCACCGTCCTGGCGGCATTACACGATATGGAACTGGTGCGCGCGAATTTTCCCGAAACACTGTTGCTGGCGCGCTCACCCGTTGCGTGGGGCGCGACGCCGGATGTGCTGACGGCCGAAAATCTTCTGGCCGCGCGTCACATGTGCGAAGCGTTCGATGATGCGGCTGTGCCGTGCGCCGAGCACGCACCGTCGCAGGCGGCGTGAGACTGTCATGATCTATGATGCGCTGATCGCGCCTTTCATCGAATTCGAGTTCATGCGCCGCGCGCTGGCCGGCGTGATCGCGCTGTCGCTCGGCGGCGCGCCGATAGGGGTGTTCCTGATGCTGCGGCGGATGAGCCTTGTCGGCGACGCCATGGCCCATGCAATCCTGCCTGGCGCGGCGGTCGGCTTTCTGCTGTCGGGTCTCAACCTGTTCGCGATGACATTCGGTGGCCTGATTGCTGGCTTTACGGTTGCGCTTCTGTCGGGCCTTGTCGCGCGCAGCACCGAACTGAAGGAGGACGCCTCGCTGGCAGCGTTCTATCTGGTGTCGCTGGCGCTCGGCGTCACCATCGTTTCGGTCAAGGGCACGAATATTGATCTGCTGCATGTGCTGTTCGGCAACATTCTGGCGATGGACGACCAGACTCTGCTGGTGATTGCGTTCAACGCCACCATCACGCTCTTGGTGCTGGCGGTGATCTACCGCCCGCTGGTAATCGAATGCGTTGATCCCGTCTTCCTGCGCACGGTGAGCCGTGCAGGCGCGCCCGCACATCTGGCGTTTCTGGCGCTCGTCGTCATCAATCTGGTCAACGGCTTTCACGCGCTGGGCACATTGCTCGCAGTAGGCTTGATGATCCTGCCCGCGGGCATCGCCCGGTTCTGGTCGCGCGACATCACCGGCATGATTGGCATTGCGGTGGCGAGTGCGGCGCTGTCGGGTTTCGCCGGGTTGCTGGTGTCGTTCCACACCAAGGTGCCGTCGGGACCGGCGATCATTCTGGTATGTGCTGGCCTCTATGTCGTGTCGGTCCTGTTCGGGAGCGTCAGCGGCCTGGTTCGGCAGCTCTTTCCGGGCCGCCATCTCGAAGCGTGATGGGACGTCCGATGCGCCATATCCTTGCGATTCTGACTGTTGTTCTATTCGCTGCTGCCGAACCGGCGCAGGCGCAGGAGCGGCTTAACGTCGTCGCGACATTTTCGATCCTTGGCGACTTCGCAAAAAATGTCGGCGGCGAGCGCGTGAACGTGACGACGCTGGTTGGACCCAACAGCGACACTCACGTCTATACGCCGACACCGTCGGACGCGAAAAAGATCACCGACGCCAAGCTGGTGATCGTCAATGGCCTCGGCCTCGAAGGCTGGCTGCCGCGTCTGGTCAAATCGTCAGGCAGCAAGGCGGCGACCGTTGTCGCCACCAAAGGCATCGCGACACGCAAGATCGAGGATGGCCACAGCCATGATCCCTCCGATGCCGACCCGCATGCCTGGCAATCGGTGGTCAACGCAAAAACCTACGTCGCCAACATCCGCGATGCGCTGATCGCCGCGGACCCGGCGGGAGCGGAGGCCTACAAGGCCAATGCCGCTTCGTATCTCTCAAAGCTCGACGCGCTGGATCGTGATGTCCGGGACGCGGTGGCAAAAATTCCACCCGAGCGGCGCAGCGTGATCTCGACCCATGATGCCTTCGGCTATTTTGCCGCCGCCTATGGGATCAAATTCATCGCCCCGCAGGGCGTCTCGACCGAATCCGAGCCCAGCGCCCGCGACATTGCAGCCATCATTTCCCAGATCAAAAAGCAGAAAATTCCGGCTGTTTTTCTGGAAAATGTCAGCGATCCGCGCCTGATGCGGCGGATCGCCGCCGAGACCGGGGCCAATATCGGCGGAACGCTCTATTCGGACAGTTTGACCGACGAAAAGGGCCCGGCCCCCACTTACATTGATCTGGTCCGGCACAATATAAAGGCCCTGACGAGCGCGCTTTCGAGCTAGGGCAGGGGCCACCCCGCCGCCGGGCGTGTTCCTGATTTGCCTGGAGATTCCATGTCTGAAGCCGCTGCCAACAAGATCCCCGTGACCGTTCTCACCGGCTACCTCGGTGCGGGCAAGACCACGCTGCTGAATCGCATCCTGTCCGAGAACCACGGCAAGAAATACGCCGTGATCGTCAACGAATTCGGCGAGATCGGCATCGACAACGATCTGATCGTCGGCGCGGACGAGGAAGTGTTCGAGATGAACAACGGGTGCGTCTGCTGCACGGTGCGCGGCGACCTCGTGCGTATCATCGACGGCCTGATGAAGCGCAAGGGCAAGTTCGACGCTATCATTCTGGAAACCACCGGTCTCGCCGACCCGGCGCCGGTGGCGCAGACCTTCTTCGTCGATGAAGACGTGCGCGAGAAGACCATGCTTGATGCCGTGGTGACGGTGGCCGACGCCAAGTGGCTGAGCGACCGCCTCAAGGATGCGCCGGAAGCCAAGAACCAGATCGCGTTTGCCGACGTCATCGTGCTGAACAAGACGGATCTTGTGACCAAGCCGGAACTGGCCGAAGTCGAGGCCCGGATCCGTGCGATCAATCCCTATGCGACTCTGCACCGGACCGAACGTGCACAGGTGAAACTGTCGGATGTGCTGGAACGCGGCGCGTTCGATCTGGACCGGATTCTCGAAATCGAACCGGAATTCCTGGACGACGGCGGTCATGGCCACGATCATCATCACCATGATCATGATGGCCACGACCATCATCACGACCATGGTCATTCCCACGGCGGCATGAAGCACTATCACGACGAGGACATGCAGTCGCTGTCGCTGCGGACCGACAAGCCGATCGACCCGACCAAGTTCATGCCCTGGCTGCAGGAACTGGTCGCCAAGGATGGCGAGAAGATTTTGCGCTCCAAGGGCATTCTCTCGTTCAAGGGTGATGACGACCGATATGTGTTCCAGGGCGTCCACATGATGCTGGAGGGTGACCATCAGCGGAAATGGCGCAATGACGAGAAGCGTGAAAGCCGTCTGGTGTTCATCGGCCGCGAATTGCCCGACCAGGCGATCCGCGACGGCTTCGCGAAAACCATCGCGTGATGAAAGACTTCAATCCGGCCCCGGAAACGGCCTCCATCGTTTCCGTCACTGATCGCGTTACCAACGTGAAGCTGGATGCGCCTGCGACTGCCGTGCATTTTCTCGGCGACGTCGCAGCGTTTGTCGGCGCGGAAGAGAGCGTCACCTTCGCGGTCAGCGACGGCGAGGCAACGCCGGTCGCAGTGCACGGCGGCGGCATCCTGTGCTCGGCCTCAGACGGCAAGCGCATCGTCATGGGCGGCGATGACGGCAAGCTGATCTCTCTCGATGCCGAGTCGAACATCGTGACGCTCGCCATCGACGCCAAGCGCCGCTGGATCGACAATGTCGCGCTGCATTCCGATGGCGCGGTGGCGTGGTCGGCAGGAAAGACGGCTTATGTGAAAGCGCCGAAGGGCGACGAGAAATCGCTCGACGTGCCGTCGACCGTCGGCGGGCTGGCCTTCGCGCCGAAGGGCGTCCGGCTTGCGATCGCACATTACAACGGCGTGACGCTGTGGTTTCCCAACATGGGCGCGAAGCCCGAATTTCTGGAATGGAAGGGCTCGCATCTCGGCGTCACCTTCAGCGCGGATAACCGTTTTCTTGTCACCTCGATGCATGAAGCGGCGCTGCACGGCTGGCGGCTGGCGGATTCCCGCCATATGCGGATGACCGGATATCCGGCGCGGGTGCGTTCGATGTCATGGAGCGCCGGCGGAAAATTCCTCGCCACCTCCGGCTCGGACAGCGTGATCCTGTGGCCGTTCGCCAGCAAGGACGGCCCGATGGGCAAGGAGCCGGGGATGCTTGCGCCGTTGCAGGCCAAGGCGACGGTGGTCGCATGCCATCCCAAGGACGATGTTTTCGCAGTCGGCTACAGCGACGGTACCATCCTGATGGTGCGCATCGAGGACGGCGCGGAAATCCTGGTGCGCAGGAATGCGGGCGAGCCGGTGGCCGCGCTGGCATGGAATGCAAAGGGATCGCTGCTGGCCTTTGCCAGCGAAGACGGCGACGCTGGACTGCTCACGCTGTAGTGAGTAAGCAATCGTCATGCGGTTCCTGACGACATTCCAGGTTTTTGATTTTCTCGACACTCTCGTCAGCCTGACGGCGGCGTTCGTGCTCGGCACCCTGATCGGCGCCGAGCGTCAGTACCGTCTGCGCACAGCGGGACTGCGCACCAATGTGCTGGTCGCGGTGAGCGCGGCGGCTTTTGTCGATCTCGCCATGCAGCTCGCCGATGCCGACGGGGCCGTGCGCGTGATTGCCTATGTGGTGTCGGGGATCGGCTTTCTCGGTGCCGGCGTGATCATGAAAGAAGGCATGAATGTCCGCGGCCTGAACACGGCTGCAACATTATGGGGCTCGGCGGCGGTCGGGTGCTGCGCGGGGGCCGATATGCTGGCGCAGGCGGTGACGCTGACGGCTTTCGTGCTGGCCGGAAACACGCTGCTGCGGCCGCTCGTCAACGCCATCAACCGCAGCCCGCTGGACGAGCGTGCGTCGGAAGCGACCTACGAAATCAGGCTCACGGTGGATACTGAATCGATGGACGCGGTGCGTGACCTTCTGGTCGAAAAACTGGAGGCGGCAAAATATCCGGTCAGCGACGTCAATGTGATGGAGCGCGCGGAAGATGTCGTGGAGATCGTCGCAACCCTGGTGAGTACCGCGGTGGACGCAAAGGAACTCGATGCGGTCACAGCCGATCTTGCGCGGCGGCCGGGCGTTCGTCATGCGACATGGGACGTCAGCACCAAGGACTGATCCCTCCGGTCTCCCGGGTTCCTTTTTTTCAATCACAATTCATTGAGTGCGACATCGCGCACGCGGGCAGATCCCGGAACCATCGCTGTGACCATCCGTTGGCTCTTGCAATGGCAATCAACGGGTGCCGAGATGACTCCTGATAAGCGGGCCAATCGAACCGATCTCATCCTGTCCGCGATCCTGATCGCCGCCGGTCTGACGCTGTCCGGAATTTCGCTGATGCAACTGGCATCGCGGGGCGAGATTCATCTGGCGCAAACAACGCAGCCGACGGAATCGCAGCCTTCAGTTCCGGCCGGGAAAAGCGATGGCCCGGCGGAATCGATGCCGGGCGGCACAAGGCCGACAACGCCTGCGCCAGAACCGGCGCGGCCGAATGCCGACGCTCAGAAGGCGGGCGCGAAGCCCGCGCTGCCGCCCGCGCCTGCGGAAAAGACCGGCGAGCCGATCAAGAACTAGTTTATCGCGCCGGAAATATTCTGCCGCTTTTTGAGCCTCGCCAGTGCTCGCATCCGCAGCCATACTTGCGCCGCGACAAATGCGACGCACAGCTATGGGGCATCAAAGATGAAAATCGATGACGTCAGGCGCACGGCCTATGCCATGCCGCTCACCAATCCTTCGTTTCCGCCCGGACCCTATCGTTTCTTCAATCGCGAGTTTTTTGTCATCACCTATCGCACCGATCCCGAGGCGTTGCGGGCAGTCGTGCCCGAGCCGCTCGAGGTGACTGGCGATCTGGTGAAGTATGAATTCATCCGCATGCCCGACTCCACCGGGTTCGGCGATTACACCGAAACAGGTCAGGTGATTCCGGTTCGCTTCAAGGGCGAAGAGGGCGCCTACGTCCATTCGATGTATCTCGACGATGATGCGCCGATCGCGGGCGGACGCGAACTGTGGGGATTTCCCAAGAAGCTCGCGTCACCAAAGCTCGTGGTGGAGACCGATGTCCTCGTCGGTACGCTGCACTACGGTTCTGTACTCTGCGCCAGCGCGACCATGGGCTACAAGCACCGCGCGTTTGACCACGATACTTTGGTGAAGGGGCTGGCAGCGCCGAACTTCATGCTGAAGATCATTCCGCATGTGGACGGGACACCACGCATCTGCGAGCTGGTGCGCTACTATCTGGAAGATGTGACGCTGAAGGAGGCCTGGACCGGCCCGGGAGCGCTGGGTCTGTTTCCCCATGCACTCGCCGATGTCGCGCGCCTGCCGGTGCGGGAGGTGGTCTCCGCGCTTCACTACAAGACCGATCTGACGCTGGGGCTCGGTACGGTCGCGTTCGACTATCTGGCGAAGTAAAGGCGAGATGCGACGCTCAAGAACAAATGGCCGGGGCAAGCCCGGCCATTGCAACATTCCAGATCCGTCAGGTGTTCACCGGACCAGAACGTTCTTGAACTGCCAGGGATCGCTGGTGTCGATGTCTTCCGGAAAGAGACCCGGCCGATCCGTCAGCGGCGTCCAGTCGGTGTAGTAACCCTTCACCGGGCCGAGATAGGGCATCTGGATTTCCAGCAGGCGGTCGAAATCCATCTCGTCGGCTTCGACGATGCCTTCGTTCGGGTTTTCCAGCGCCCACACCATACCGCCGAGTACGGCGGAGGTCACCTGCAGGCCAGTGGCGTTTTGATAGGGCGCGAGTTTCCGCGTCTCCTCGATGGAGAGCTGCGAGCCATACCAGTAGGCATTGTTGTCGTGGCCGAACAGCAGCACGCCGAGCTCGTCGATGCCGTCGACGATCTCGTTTTCATCAAGGATGTGATGCTTCTCCTGCATCTTCGCCGCGCGGCCGAACATTTCGTGCAGCGAGAGCACCGCGTCATCCGCGGGATGATAGGCATAGTGGCAGGTCGGCCGATACATGACCGTGCCCGATGCGTCGCGCACCGTGAAATAGTCGGAGATCGAGATCGACTCGTTATGGGTGACGAGGAAGCCGTATTGCGCGCCGCGGGTCGGGCACCAGGTGCGCACGCGCGTGTTGGCGCCGGGCTGCATCAGATAGATCGCTGCGCCGCAGCCGGCCTCGTGGGTGTGTGCGTTTTCCGGCATCCACTTTTCATGGGTGCCCCAGCCGAGTTCGGACGGCTGCACGCCTTCCGACAGGAAGCCTTCGACAGACCATGTGTTGACGAACACATCCGGCTCCTTCGGCTTCTTCGAGCGCTGGGTGTCGCGTTCGGCGATGTGGATGCCCTTGATGCCGGCCTGGCGCATCAGGTCCGCCCATTCAGCCTTGGTCTTCGGCTTCGGGGCATTGAGCTTGAGGTCGGAGGCGACGTTCAGCAGGGCCTGCTTGACGAAGAACGAGACCATGCCGGGATTGGCGCCGCAGCAGGAGACGGCCGTGGTCGAGCCTGGCGGACGAGCCCGCTTGGCGGCCAGCGTGTTTTCACGCAGGGCGTAGTTGGAGCGTGCTTCCGGGCCCTTCGATGCGTCGAAGTAGAAGCCCAGCCAAGGCTCATTGACGGTGTCGATGTAGAGCGCGCCGAGTTCGTTGCAGAGCTCCATGATATCGGTGGAGCCGGTATCGACCGAGAGATTGACGCAGAAACCCTGGCCGCCGCCTTCGGTGAGCAGCGGGGTCAGCAGTTCGCGGTAATTGTCTTTGGTCACGGCCTGCTGGATGAAGCGCACATTGTGTTTTTCGCAATGCGCCTTGCGGCCTTCATCCTTGGGATCGATCACCGTGATGCGCGACTTGTCGTAGTCGAGATGCCGTTCGATCATCGGCAGCGTGCCTTTGCCGATCGAGCCGAAGCCGACCATGACGATGGGGCCGGTGATGCGCGCGTAAACGGGGAATTTGCTCAAAATCAGAACTCCGGATCACAGGGAAATGCTGCCGCGCAGAAGAACTACGGCAACTCAGGCGTGGCGGCAACGGTGCTTTGCCGCCGGGATTTTCATAAAGGTGTCTTATGACGCCGTGTTATCGGGGCTGCTGAACCCTGAGCACGGTCAGCGAGCGCCAACGGCCGCCCGGTGTCTGGAACTCGATGGTCTGTCCCACCGACAGGCCGATGAGTGCGGCGCCGATCGGGGTCAGAATCGAAATCCTGCCGGCATCGACGTCGGCTGCCTCGGGATAGACCAGCGTCACCGCCCGCTCCTGCATGCTGATGTCATCCCGGAAGGTCACCTCTGATTCCATCGTCACAAGACCGGGCAGCAATCGGGCGTCTGGCAGGATTTCTGCTCGCTCGATTTCCCGTGCGAGGAATTCGGTGGTCTGCGGATATTTCTCGGACGCGGCCTCGGCAATGTTGCGAAGCCGATTGGCGTCGCACATGCGCATGGAAATCGGGGGCAGTTCGGGCTGCAGATAGTCGATCATGTCATACTCCTCCTTGCGTCGAGATTCACAACGCAAGGCGTCGGCGCGAAGCGCCGGGTTTCTGGTCAAGACTTCAGTGTGGGGATTGAGAAACTGCAATGACCCGGAACGGCGCAGACGCGCGTCCGTCCGGGTCACCGTCCGGTTTGGAGGCGACCTGCGCGAAACAGCAAGCGGTTATTGCAGATGTTCAACATGATCTTTTCAACGTAGGCAGGCCCGCGCGAAAGTCAACGCGCGGACCGCGGCATCTTGGCGCTTGAATTCGATCAGGCCGTGCGGCGCTTCGCGGTGACTTCAATCTCGACTTTCATTTCAGGCTTGTATAGCGCGGAGACCGCAAGGATCGTCGCGGCTGGACGGATGTCGCCGAGCGTTTCGCCGCACACGGCGAACACCGCGTCGAAATCCTTGGCGTCGGTGACGTAGTAGGTCGCACGCACGAGATCGGCCATCTCGAAGCCGCCTTCCTTCAGCGCGATGCCGATGGTCTTGAAGCAGTTGCGGGTCTGCTCGGCGACGTCGTCCGGCAGGACCTTTGTCACGAGGTCATAGCCTGTGGTGCCGGCGACGAAACAGAAGTCGCCATCGACCACGGCGCGGCTGTAGCCGGCGATCTTCTCGAAGGGCGATCCGGATGAAATCAGGCGGCGGGACATTGGTCTTTTCCTTGTGACAGCAGAATTGCGGGGCTCATTTCAGGCCCCGCAATGCCGGGTCTTTGCGCTCAAATCAAGCGGCTTGGATGAGAAGCTTTCGCGCCTTGCCGTTCGCACGCGGCGCAGGGCCGCGCAGCTTGTCGCCGGTGGCGACAATCATGCCGAAGGCGTCGTCCAGTGCGCCTTGGCGCAGTTCGACGGCGAGCAACCGCTCGCGCTCGAACGGGCCGGGCAGCGCAAGCTCGCCGGTCTTGTCGGCCGAAAAGCCAAAGCGGGCGTAGTAGGCCGCGTCGCCGCGCAGGATCACTGCGCCATGGCCGCGAGCCTTGGCGGCAGCCAGCGCATGCTCCATCAGCGCCGCGCCGACGCCGAGCGAGCGGCACGGCGCATCCACGGCCAGCGGGCCGAGCACGAGCGCCGGGATGCCCCCGGCGCTGACGTGCCACAACCGCACGGTGCCGACCACACGGCCCTCACGCACCGCCGTGAAGGCGAGGCCTTCGGCGGGCGCGCGTCCGTCGCGCAGGCGCTGGCAGGTGCGGGCAAACCGGCCTTCGCCGAAGCTCGCATCCAGCAGCGCTTCACGCGCAACGACGTCCGAGGCTCGTTCCGCACGGATCGCGAACGGAGCGGCTTCGAGGGTGAGGGCAGTGGTCTTTTTCCAAACAGCAGTCATGGCACGTCAGTCCCCACTCCAGACGGCAAGGCAGCCGCGGAGCGTTGTCAGCAAAATAGCGATGTGACGGGATGGGAGCCGGCGGACCGGCTCCCGTTTTCTCGAAAGAACCGGATGCGCTCGGGCGCAAAACCGGTCCCCACTTTTGCTAGCGCATCCGGCTAGATCAGATGTGGTAGGTCTTCAGCGGCGGGATGCCGTTGAAAGCCACCGACGAGTACGTCGACGTATACGCACCCGTGCCTTCGATCAGCAGCTTGTCGCCGATCTCGAGCGTGACGGGCAGCGGGTACGGCACCTTCTCGTACAGCACGTCTGCGGAGTCGCAGGTCGGGCCGGCGAGAATGCACGGAGCCATATCCGCGCCGTCATGCGGCGTGCGGATCGCGTAACGGATCGACTCGTCCATCGTCTCGGCGAGGCCGCCGAACTTGCCGATGTCGAGGTAGACCCAGCGGTTCTCGTCGTCGTCGCTCTTCTTCGAGATCAGAACGACTTCGGTCTCGATGATGCCCGCATTGCCGACCATGCCGCGGCCCGGCTCGATGATGGTCTCCGGGATCTGGTTGCCGAAGTGCTTGCGAAGCGCACGGAAGATCGACCGGCCGTACTGCACGACCGGAGGAACGTCCTTGAGGTACTTCGTCGGGAATCCGCCGCCCATGTTGACCATGGACAGGTTGATTCCACGCTCGGCACAGTCACGGAACACCGTCGAGGCCATCGCCAGCGCACGGTCCCACGCCTTCACCTTGCGCTGCTGCGAGCCGACATGGAACGAGATGCCATATGGCTCCAGGCCCAGACGCTTGGCGAGTTCGAGCACGTCGACAGCCATTTCCGGATCGCAACCGAACTTGCGCGACAGCGGCCACTCGGCGCCTGCGCAATCGTAAAGAATGCGGCAGAACACCTTCGCGCCGGGTGCAGCACGGGCGATCTTCTCGACTTCGGCGGAGCAATCGACCGCGAACATGCGGATGCCGAGCGCGTAGGCGCGCGCGATATCACGCTCCTTCTTGATCGTGTTGCCGAACGAGACGCGGTCAGGCGTCGCACCGGCGGCCAGCGCCATCTCGATTTCGGCGACGGTCGCGGTGTCGAAGCACGAGCCCATCGAGGCCAGCAGCGACAGCACCTCAGGCGACGGGTTGGCCTTCACCGCGTAGAACACGCGGGAGTCCGGCAGCGCCTTCGCGAAGGTCTGATAGTTGTCGCGCACGACCTCGAGGTCGACGACGAGACATGGCTCGGTGTCGAGGCCCTCGCTGCGGCGGTTGCGCAGGAATTCCTGGATACGATCGGTCATAGCACCCTCCCAAACGGCCCTGCGACGGGACGTCCAAAAATGATGTCGGTATGAGCGATAAGCCTTTGTCGCGAGATGGAAGCGCGACAGAGCCTAAAACTCAGACCAAACTGTGCTGCCGTGGATTGGTTGGGAAAGCTCCCGCCCGCACACCTGGCAATGAAGGACAAGCCTTTTCAGTAGCCCGCGCCGGCGGTGGAATGCCGGTAGAGACCAAAAAAGCCCGATCCGTCGTTGCTTTAAGTCGCGTCCCCCGTTGAGAGCGGGGTGCGCCGGTTCGCCTCCGGCTGCCAGTCACGGTTGCAAGGAGCAAAGTCACCTTCAACGGCATCTCTGGAGAGAGATGCTGGCCTCTTAGTCTGAGCTAAGCGACCCTCGGCTTCTTCGTCCCTTGGCGGCTGTCCGGCCTCTTGTCCGGATACCTACCGACTGACACACGACCACAGGCACGTGCGAAATTGGGCAAGGGTGAAATATGAGTTTTGACTCGGTGGTGCAAGTTTTTTTTTGCCCGCGAGACAACTTTCCACGCATCGTGATCGAAATGCCGCGCGCGGGTTAACGAACTGAGAGAAAGATGAATGCGCGTTAATTTTCGGCGTGCAAGAAGCGCCTGCGGCGCAGCCGGAATCTCAGATCTTGCGGGTGAAGGGCTCGACGCGCTGAGCGCCGCGCACGAAGGCGATCATGATCGCGACGCCGATCAGGAAGAGCACGATCTGGACGATGTGCGCGGCGGTGTCGCTGAGGCCGAACAGGATCGCGAGCGCCCAGCCGCCGGCGAAGGCCGCACCGAACACCTCGGCGCCGATCAGGATGGCGGCGCTGATGACGGTGATGACGCTGGGCCACGCGATTTCGCGGGCGTTGGCTTCGAGCTTCTTGGCGTTCATGACTTTGTGATCCCGTTTCGGGCCGCAATCTCTGCGAAATCGACGCGTCAATCAAGCGGCAAGGGCGCAAAAAAGCCCCACCGGATGCTATAGAGAATGCCTTGGAAATCGCTGGAAATAAGGCCTCACCATGTCAGAAGCGTCCTCAACGGCTGTCGACTCCCATACCAACCCGCTGCTGGCGGCCTGGCAGACACCGTTCCAGACGCCGCCCTTCGCCGACATCCGTCCCGAGCACTTCCTGCCGGCCTTCGACAAGGCTTTTGCCGATCACTCCGCCGAGATCGAGGCGATCAAGGTGAACCCGGCCGAGCCGACGTTCGAAAATACCGTCACCGCGCTGGAGCGCGCCGGCAAGCTGCTCTCCAAGGTGTCGGCGGTGTTCTATGACCTCGTGGGGGCCCACTCCAATCCCGAGCTTCTTAAGATCGAGTCCGAAGTGGCGCTGACGCAGGCGCGGCACTGGAATCCGATCTCCATGGATGCCGCGCTGTTTGGCCGCGTCTCGAAGCTGCGCGACAAGGCGGCGTCGCTCAATCTGACGGGTGAGCAGGCGCGGCTGCTGGAGCGGACCTGGACCAGCTTCCATCGCTCCGGCGCGGGCCTCAGCGAGGCCGCCAAGGCCCGGACCGCGGAGATCAACGAGCGGCTGGCGCATCTGGCGACATCTTTCAGCCACCATTTGCTCGGCGACGAGCAGGAGTGGACCATGGAGCTGGGCGGGGACGATCTGGCAGGCCTGCCGGACAGCTTTGTCGCCGCCACGAAGGCTGCGGCGGACGAGCGCGGGATGCCGGGCAAGATGGTGGTGACGCTGTCGCGCTCCTTCGTCGAGCCGTTCCTGAAGGATTCTGCCCGCCGCGATCTGCGCGAAAAGGTCTACAAGGCCTTCATCGCGCGCGGCGATAACGGCAATGCCAACGACAACAATGCCGTCATCTTGGAAGTGCTCAAGCTGCGCGAGGAGCGGGCGAAAATCCTCGGCTATCCGAGCTTCGCCGCCTACCGGCTGGAAGATTCCATGGCCAAGACGCCGGAGGCCGTGCGTGGCCTGTTGGAGCGGGTCTGGAAGCCGGCCCGTGCCCGTGCCATGGCCGATCGCGACGCGCTCCAGGCGCTGATCGCCGAGGAGGGCGGTAACTTCAAACTCGCCGCCTGGGACTGGCGCTACTACGCCGAGAAGCTGCGCCAGCGCCGCGCCAATTTCGATGATGCCGCGATCAAGCCCTATCTCGCGCTCGACAATATGATCGACGCCGCCTTTGACGTCGCGACCCGGCTGTTCGGGGTGACCTTCGTTGAGCGCAAGGACATCCCGGTCTGGCATCCGGACGTGCGGGTGTGGGAGGTCAAGGACGCCATGGGCAACCACAAGGCGCTGTTCTATGGCGACTACTTCGCGCGGCCCTCCAAGCGTTCCGGCGCGTGGATGACGTCGCTGCGCGACCAGCAGAAACTTGATGGCGATGTCGCGCCGCTGGTCATCAATGTCTGCAATTTCTCCAAGGGCACCGACGGCCAGCCGTCGCTGCTGTCGCCCGACGACGCCCGTACCCTATTCCACGAATTCGGCCACGGGCTGCATGGCATGCTGTCGAACGTGATATACCCGTCGCTGTCGGGCACCAGCGTGTTCACCGATTTCGTCGAGCTGCCGTCCCAGCTTTACGAACACTGGCAGGAACGGCCCGAGGTGCTGCAAAAGTTTGCGCGGCACTATCAGACCGGCGAACCGTTGCCGGAGGATCTGCTCAAGCGCTTCATCGCCGCGCGCAAGTTCAACCAGGGCTTTGCCACGGTGGAGTTCGTCTCGTCGGCGCTGATCGACCTCGAATTCCACACCCAGCCGGCGGCGTCGATCACCGACGTACGCGCGTTCGAGAAGCAGGAACTTGAGAAAATCGGCATGCCGGCGGAAATCGCTCTGCGCCACCGGCCGCAGCAGTTTGGTCATATCTTCTCCGGCGATCACTATGCGTCGGGCTACTACAGCTACATGTGGTCCGAGGTGATGGATGCAGATGCGTTCGGCGCGTTCGAGGAAGCGCATGACATCTTCGATCCGGCGGTCGCGAAGCGCCTACATGACGACATTTATTCGTCGGGCGGATCACGCGATCCGGAAGATGCCTACATTGCCTTCCGCGGACGCAAACCTGAACCCGACGCGCTGCTGCGCCGCCGCGGTCTGCTTAACGAACCTGAAGCCGCATAGGACCGGATAACGATGCGCCGTCTCATTCAGTGTTTCTTCGCTGTGGCTATGCTGGCAGTCACCGCCGGTGCGGCGCAGGCGCATCCGCATGTCTGGATCGTGGCCAAGAGCGAAGTGATCTACGCGCCGGACGGATCGATCACCGGCATACGTCACGCATGGACCTTCGACGACATGTTCTCGACCTATGCCTTGCAGGGCATCGAGAGCAAGACCAAAGGCGTTTACACCCGCGACGAGCTGAAACCGCTGGCACAGACCAATGTCGAGTCGCTGAAGGAATACGCCTTCTTTACCTTCGCCAAGGCAGGCGGCGCGGGCAGCCAGAAGAAGGAAAAATTCAACGATCCGATCGACTACTATCTCGAATACAAGGACTCGGCGCTGACGCTGCACTTCACGCTGCCGTTCAAGGCGCCGGTCAAGACTTCCGCGCTCGCGCTGGAGGTGTTCGATCCGTCCTACTTCATCGATTTTCAGTTGAACGAAAAGGACCCGGTAACGCTGGTCGGCGCCCCGGCGACCTGCAAGCTGACGGTCCAGCGTCCGACCGACGGCAGCGCGCAGGCGCAGAAGCTCAACGAGGACACCTTCCTCAACGGCGATAATTCGAACTATGGCGCGATGTTCGCGAACAAGATCTCGGTGGATTGCGCACCATGATGTCAGTACGTCGTCATTCCGGGGCGCAAGCCGCGCGATCGAACCCGGAATCCGGAATTGCAATGGAAGGAAAGGATTCCGGGTCTGCGCCAACAGGCGCATCCCGGAATGACGCCTGGGGTAAATTAGCTGTCGTGACGGGGATGCTTCTCGCTGCGGTCTATCTCGATGGCGTCGTCCATGCAGTGATGGCGCAGAACCCGTTCGGCGCTCCGAAGGGAGCCGTTGCCGAGCCGCAGGTCGGCGGCATCATCGGATGGCTGCTCGCCAAGCAATCCGAATTCTATCTCCAGATGTCGAAGACCATTCGTGCCGCCAAGACCGATGGGAGCGCGGTATGGGCGCTACTTGGCATTTCCTTCGCCTACGGTGTCTTTCACGCGGCCGGCCCGGGACACGGCAAGGCGGTGATCTCGTCCTACCTCGTCGCCAACGAGGAGACAGCCAGGCGTGGCATCGTGCTGTCCTTCGTCTCCGCCCTGATGCAGGCGCTGATGGCGATTGCCATCGTCGGCATCGGCGCAGCCGTCTTGAATGTGACAGCCGGTCAGATGTGCGGGGCCGAACGTGTCATCGAAATCGCCAGCTATGGTCTGATCGCGGCGTTTGGTGCGCGGCTGGTCTGGAGCAAAGGCGGCGGATTTTTCCGCGCGCTGCGGTCATGGCGCGGTGCGCCGACGCCGCTCGTTCCTGCGATGGCGCATGCGCACGGTCACGATCATACCCATCACGATCATGGGCATTCCCACGATACGCATGAGCGAGTTGCCCACGATCACGCGCATGCCCACCACCATGATCACAATCATCCGGATCATGTTCACGATGAGCACTGCGGTCATTCCCATGGCCCGGAGCCGAGCGCGCTGGCCGGCCCCGGCGGCTGGTCGCGCGGATTGAGCGCGGTCCTGACGGTTGGCATCCGGCCGTGCTCCGGCGCAATTCTGGTGCTGGTATTCGCGCTGGCGCAGGGCCTGTTCTGGGCCGGCGTGGCGGCAACGCTGCTGATGGGGCTCGGCACCGCGATCACCGTCTCGGCCATCGCGATCATCGCGGTATCGGCCAAGGGGCTCGCCGGCCGGATGGCTGCCGGCCGCGATGGCGGCGGGGCGATCCTGCTGCGCGGGATCGAGTTTGGCGCCGCGGCCTTGGTGCTGCTGTTCGGCACCGGCCTGCTGCTGGGATACATTGCCGCGGAACGCGTCACCTGTTTCTGATCCCGGTCGCCTTGACAACATTTCTGCAACGCGCGATGCCAGACCCATCATGACAGCCGTCATTCCCCTCGATGCACATCGGCCCGCCGCGCAACCGGCGCGGTCGCGCGTCGGCGTGCTGCTGGTCAATCTCGGGACGCCTGACACAGCCGACGCGAAGGGTGTCCGCGTTTATCTGCGCGAGTTCCTGTCCGATCCGCGCGTGATCGAGAACAACGGATTGATCTGGCAAATCATTCTCAACGGCATCGTGTTGCAGATTCGTCCGGCCAAGAAGGCCAAGGATTATCTGAAGATCTGGAACACCGAGAAGAACGAGTCGCCGCTCAAGACGATTACGCGCGGACAAGCCGAGAAGCTGGCTGCGTCGATTGCGGATCAGAAGCATGTCGTTGTCGACTGGGGCATGCGCTACGGCAATCCGTCGATCAAGTCGCGGATCGATGCGCTGATGGCGCAGGGCTGTGACCGGATTCTGGTGATGCCGCTCTATCCGCAATATTCAGCGTCGACCTCGGCGACGGTGGTGGACAAGGTTGCCGCCGCGCTCAAGGACATGCGTGCACAGCCGACGGTGCGGTTCACGCCGCCTTACTATGACGACCCGGGTTACATCGATGCCCTTGCGGTCTCGATCGAGCGTCATCTGGCGACGTTATCTTACAAGCCTGAGACCATCGTGGCGTCGTTCCACGGCATGCCGCAGTCGTACATCGACAAGGGCGATCCCTATCAGGCGCAGTGCGTTGCAACGGTGAATGCGTTGCGCACGCGCATGGGTCTCGACGAGAAGAGTTTGATGCTCACCTTCCAGTCGCGGTTCGGTTATGAGAAATGGCTGCAGCCCTATACCGCCCAGACTGTCGAACAGCTTGCGAAGGACGGTGTGCGGCGGATTGCCGTTGTAACGCCGGGCTTCGCGGCCGACTGCATTGAAACGCTTGAAGAGATCGTGATGGAGAATGCCGAGATCTTCCACAAGGCGGGTGGTCAGGAATTCTCGGCCATTCCGTGTCTGAACGACAGCGACGAGGGCATGGATGTGATCCGCCAGGTCGTGCTGCGCGAGCTGCAAGGCTGGATTTAAAAGGCTGGACCCGAGCGGCCGCGATTTAATTGCCCCTCCCGCCCGTTTCAAGGCGCGACTTTTCCTCTCTTTCGAACCGTATCCCCGCTTAAATCGACCAAGCGACAGAGCGGTTGTCGCGTGCCCGTGCTAGTGTGGTGGTTCGCAAGTCCGCATCATGTCTACGGCGCGTTCTTTGCGGACTTGCGAACCAAAACCACACTGGAATCATAGTTTTCTGGTGTCCTTTTGAATCCGAAGTTCGCTATGGAGGTTGCTGTAAAATGAAGCGAACTTCGGATTCAGGACACTAGGCTGCCCACATCTCAGGTTTTGCGCTTCGGGTTTATTTGCAGGGAGTTTTAAATGTCCGGTTTCGATATTTTTGCGATCGCGTTCGTTCTGCTTGTGATCTTCACGCTGTTTGCCGGCGTGAAAACGGTGTCGCAGGGCTACGACTGGACCATCGAACGGTTCGGCAAATACACCCGCACGCTGGGTCCGGGCCTCAACATCATCATTCCCTACTTCGACCGCGTCGGGCGTAAGGTGAACATGATGGAGCAGGTGATCGAGATTCCGCAGCAGGAGGTCATCACCAAGGACAATGCCACCGTCACGGTGGATGGCGTCACCTTCTACCAGGTGTTTGATGCCGCCAAGGCAAGCTACGAAGTCTCCAATCTCAATCAAGCCATCGTGACGCTGACCATGACCAATATCCGCTCAGTGATGGGTTCGATGGATCTCGATCAGGTGCTGTCGCACCGCGATGAAATCAACGAGCGGCTGCTGCGCGTGGTCGATGCCGCCGTTTCGCCGTGGGGCGTCAAGGTCAACCGCATCGAGATCAAGGACATTGTGCCGCCGCACGATCTGGTCGAGGCGATGGGCCGGCAAATGAAGGCCGAGCGGGTCAAGCGCGCCGACATTCTTCAGGCCGAGGGCCAGCGGCAGTCTGAAATCCTGCGCGCAGAAGGCGCCAAGCAGTCGCAGATTCTTCAGGCCGAAGGCCGCCGAGAGGCTGCATTCCGTGATGCCGAGGCCCGCGAACGTGCGGCGGAAGCCGAAGCGAAAGCGACTGAGATGGTCAGCAATGCCATCGCCAGCGGCGATGTCGCTTCGCTCAACTATTTCATCGCGGACAAGTACATCAAAGCATTTGGTCAGCTTGCGGAGTCGCCGAACCAGAAGATCATCATGCTGCCGATCGAAGCGACCGGCATGCTCGGGTCGCTTGCGGGCATCGGAGAGATCGCAAAGGCGACCTTTGGCGAGAGCGCGACGTCCGCTACCGCAGGAGTTCGCCGTCCGCCCACCGTGCCGAACACCAATCCGAAAGCGTGATCGATATGGTTGAACTCCTGTCGAAACTCGGGACGTGGAACTGGCTCATCATCGGCCTGGTGCTGATGTCGATTGAGACGTTTGCGCCCGGCGTGTTCATGCTGTGGCTCGGCCTTGCGGCGCTGATCGTTGGGCTGCTGTCATTTGGCATCGCGTGGTCGTGGCAGGCGCAGGTCATTGCGTTTGCCGCGCTGGCGATCGCGATGGTGCCGCTGTGGCGATACTACTCGGGACGAAATGCCAGGCCGACCGACAAGCCGTTTCTCAACAGGCGCGCGGAAGGCCTGGTCGGCCGCGTCTTCACGCTTGAGAAGCCAATCGTGGACGGCGTCGGCACGGTGAGGATCGACGATACGGTCTGGCGCGTTTCGGGCCCGGATGCACCTTCCGGCAGCCGTGTGAAGATCGTCAGCGCCGATGGGGCGAGTCTGAAAGTCGATGCAGCCTAGGTTCAATTGCCGTCATTGCGAGGAACATGGCGGCGAAGCAATCCAGTTTTATCCACAAGATTGCTTCGCTTCGCTCGCAATGATGCGAAGGGATGTTACGCCACGCCGGCGCGCAGAATATCGTGCAGGTGCACGATCCCGACAGGCGTCTTGCCCTCGGTCACGATTAGCGCGGTGATCTTTGATGCGTTGAGAATTTCCAGCGCCTCGCTGGCAAGCAGATCCGGGCTGATGGTCTTTGGATTTTTCGTCATCACCTCGTCGACGCTTGCCGTCATCAGGTCGGGCCGCATGTGACGCCGTAAATCGCCATCGGTCACGATGCCGGCGATCTCGCCGCGCGCGTCGACGATGCCGACACAGCCGAAGCCCTTGGATGTCATCTCCACCAGCGCGTCGGACATCCTGGTGCCGAGCGGCTTCACCGGCACCGCCTCGGCCTTGTGCATCAGGTCGCGCACAAATTTCAGCATGGCGCCGAGCTTGCCGGAAGGATGCAGGGCGCTGAAATCGAGCGCGGTAAAACCTCGGCTTTCCAGCAGCGCCACGGCAAGCGCGTCGCCGAGCGCAAGCTGCATCAGCGACGACGTGGTCGGGGCGAGATTGTGCGGGCAGGCCTCACGCGCCTTCGGCAAGGTCAGCACGATGTCGGCGGCGGCGCCCAGCGTGGAGTCCGCTTCCGACGTGACCGCGATCAATCCGATCCGGAAGCGGCGCGAATAGTTGATCAGGTTTTTGAGTTCAGCGGTCTCGCCGGACCACGACAGCGCCATGATGACGTCGTCGGGCGTGATCATGCCGAGATCGCCGTGGCTGGCTTCCGCCGCGTGGACGAAGAATGACGGCGTGCCGGTGGAGGCGAAGGTCGCCGCCATCTTCTTGCCGATGTGGCCGGATTTGCCGAGGCCCGTCACGATCAGGCGGCCCTTGGCATCGCGGACGCGCGCGATGGCGGCATCGAAAGCCGCCCCGAGATCCGACTGCAGGGCGTTCACGAGTGCGGTGATGCCGCTCGCCTCGGCATCCAGGGTGCGCAGCGCGGACTCGATGGCGGCAGATGCCGCGCGAGTCGCGGAAGGGGTCGCCGTCCGCGGTTTTGAAGTGGCCATGCGGGATTCCGGTTGAAGAGGACGGCAGCGCGACGCGCGCGCCAATCCGGGACATTTCCTAGCACATTCAAGCGCCTGAGGCGACGCGCCAGGCCGCCCGCAACGCTCCGTTAACCATAATTGTTTTAACTCTGTTAACGGCGTTCAGCAACGCCGGACGGCAGTGTTTTTGGCCGCCAATTGCTTGAAGTTGTTTCGTTTTCCGGCGCGGTCCCACGTGGCTTTCGGGGCCGGGAGAAGAGTGAAAAGTGCAGGGCTCACAGCAACCTGTCCGGTTGTGGGATCATCGCTGGCGCGCGTCCGGATGGCGCGTGCTGCCGGTGTGCTGCGTGCTGATCCTGTGGAACCCTGCAACGGCGCTGGCGCAGGCGCTGACCGCGGACATGATGAACCCGGCGCAGGGCGGTTTTGCGCCGGCGGACAAGTCGCTGCTTCGCAAGACGGCGGACAACGGGGCCGACGACGACACGCCGAAGCGCAGTGCCAGGGCGCCGTCGCGGATCGGGGCGATTCCGACCTACGGTGTCCCGCCTGCTTCAGGGGCGGCGGATGTCGGATTCGACTCGCTCAACCGCACACGCAAGAAGCCGAAACTTTATCCCGGCGCACCGAAGCCGAAGATCGCTGGTCCCGGCAATCCGCCGCCCGCCGCACCCAAAGCAAAGATCGCTGCGCCGGTTTCGCAATCGGTCGCCGGCACGTTCCCCGGCCAGCCGCAACGCCGCCGCCTGAAGGTGGACGACGATCCGTTCGCCAATGTCGGCTTCCACACCGGCACGTTTCTCACCAAGGCCGCGGTCGAGCTTTGGGGCGGCTACAACACCAATCCCGGACGCATCAACACGCCGAAGGGTTCGGCGTTCTACACGGTCGCGCCTGAATTGCTGATCGCGTCCGACTGGGAGCGCCATTCGCTGATCGCGGACCTGCGCGGCTCGTTCACCGGTTACGAGGCGACATTTCCGCCAACCGCCAGCGGGCCGTCGCCGGTGCCGACCAGCATCGACGCGCCGACCTTCAACGGCAAGATCACGGGCCGCGTCGATGCGGCGCGCGATACCCGCATCAATACCGAACTGCGCATGCGGGTCTTCACCGACAATCCCGGCTCGCCGAACATCCAGGCGGGCCTGGCGCAATATCCGCTGGCAACGAATATCGGCGGCACCGCAGGTGTCGAACACGATTTCAACCGGCTGACGGTTTCCGTCGCCGGCCTCGCGGACCGAACGACCTATCAGCAGTCGAAGCTCACCGACGGCTCGACCTTCACCAACGACGACCGCAACTTCAACCAGTTCGGCGGACTTGGGCGCGTCAGCTACGATCTGATGCCTGGTCTCAAGCCGTTCGGCGAGTTCTCCGCCGACACGCGTCTTCACGACGTGAAGTCCGATCGTTCCGGCTATCAGCGCGATTCCACGGGCGGCTACGTGAAGGCCGGCACCTCGTTCGAGTTTTCGCGGCTGCTGACCGGCGAGGCCGCAATCGGCTATTCGCGGCGCACCTATCAGGATCCGCGCCTCACCGACATGAAAGGCCTGCTCACCAGCGCGTCGCTGATCTGGACTGCGACCGGGCTGACCACGGTGCGGTTCGATGCGACATCCTCGATCGACGAGACCACGCTGCCGGGCGTCTCCGGCGTGATCTCCCGCGATTACTCGCTCCAGGTCGATCATGCGTTCCGGCGCTGGCTGATCGGCACGGCGAAGGTCGGCACCGGGACGTCGGACTACGACGGCACCCGCTTCGACCGGCGCTACTTTGTGGAAGGCGATCTGGTCTACAAGCTGTCGCGCACGTTCCAGATCAAGGGACAGGTGCGGCACGACTGGTTGAACAGTTCCGCCAACGGCGCGAGCTCTGCCGCGACCGTGGTGATGCTCGGCATCCGCGTGCAGCGCTAGCGGCACCCGCCTGCGGATATGCGCCGTTGTCCGGTCGCTCCATTCCGGCGCAATCCGGAAATATTTCGTTAACTCCGAACAATATGAAACCAATCATCTAAAGACCGCCGCAACGAATTGAGCGCATTCAGGCACGTTCAAGGGAAAGGGTGCGATGCGGTTGCGTTTGCCAAAGGGTCGGCCGGGGCGAAGTTCGGCCAAGCTGCTGGTGTGGTGCTCGATTGCGACGATCGTCGGCTTCTCGGCGGTCTGCGGCAGCATGATGCTCGACATGCGCCGCAGCGAGCAGGCGCTGGCGCTTCGATCCATGGAAAACCTCGCCACGACGATCGATTCCGATATCAGCCGCAACATCGAACTCTACGATCTGTCGCTGCGCAATGTCGCGAACAACATGATTGAGCCGGAACTCGCCGGCGTCAGCAAGCGGTTGCTCAACCTCATTCTGTTCGACCATGCCGCGACCGCTAAGCACTTTGGCGCGATCCAGGTGTTCGACGCCGCGGGCAATCTCCTCCACGATTCCGCGACGGACGATCCAAAGCCGGAAAATCGCTCCGACGAAAACTATTTCTCGGTGCACCGGGATAACCCCAATGCCGGTCTGTTGATCAGCCGGCCAGGTCTGCATCGCGGTGCTTACGCGATCGTTCTCAGCCGCCGGATCACAGGCAGGGACGGCGCCTTTCTCGGCGTGGTTGCGGGCTCGTTGCGGTTCAGCTACTTCCACGACCTGTTCGAGCGCCTCAGCCTTGCAGCGGAGGATGTTATCAGCGTTGTCCGGCGGGATGGCGTGGTGATCATGAGGACGCCGTTCGATCTGGATGTGATCGGCAGGGACCTCAGCCAGAGTCCCGGTGTCAAACGTGTCCTCGTGGAGCAGAGCGGAACGTTTGAAGGGGCCGGCGCGATCGATCCGATCCAGCGTCTCTATGTGTGGCGCGACAGCAGTCATCCGCTGGTCGTTATCGTCGGCAAATCCTGGACTGACATCTTCGCCATCTGGCGCAGCCAGGCGTTGCGGGTCGGGGGGATCATGCTGGCGCTGATCGCATTCGTCGCCGGAGCGACAATGATGCTGGCACGGGAAATCAAGCGGCGCGGGCGTGCCGAGGACAAGCTCGCAGAACTCGCCATCACCGATGCGCTGACCGGGCTCAGAAACCGCCGCAGGTTCGATCAGGTCATCGCGCAGGAATGGCTGGGGGCGCAGCGCCGTCAGGAGCCGCTCGCGCTTCTGATGATCGATGCCGACCACTTCAAGACCTACAACGATATGTTCGGGCATCAGGCCGGCGACCAGGTATTGGTGCGGATCGCAACCAGCATCGCGGGTGCGGTGGAGCGTGCGAGAGATTGCGCCGCGCGTTACGGCGGCGAGGAATTCGCGGTGCTGCTGCCGGGGCTTTCGGCCGATATGGCGATTGCGATCGGTGAAAACATCCGCACCAGTGTGGAAATGCTGTCCGCGGACAAATGAGCCACCACCGTCAGTGTCGGTGTGGCGAGTGTCGTGCCGAATGAAGCTATGCAGCCGGCGCACCTGATCGAAGCGGCCGACAAGGCCCTGTACGAAGCCAAGTCGCGCGGCCGTAATCAGTCGGTGGCGACGCCGAGAGTGCATCTGTCGCGCGTCGCGTAACGGATTCAATTTTCAAACAGCATGCGCGCGTGGGGCTTGCTCCATTCGCGCCAACGAAAGGCGTGCGCGTTCGCTCTCGCGCATTGCGCGAGGTGAGCTTTTCGTTGTGCCCCTCACAGCGCGCGCGAGGCCTGCCTCGTTCGCGCCCTCAATATGAGGGGCATGGAGCGCCGCGAGGCGCACCTTGTCTTTGTCTCGCTTCCGGCATCGCGTGCGAGGCGATGGTCTTCCGGAAGCGCATCGCCTTGCGGCGCTCCATTGCGGGACTTTAGGCGAGGGGACCGTACTTCCGGGTGCGGACGGGGGAGGTTACTCGACCCCTGATCCGGACGGCTTTCGCCGCCTTCGTCCGCTCCGCGTCCAGCCGGCGAACGGCAGAGCCACATAGTTGGCCCGGACGGTGACCCCAGCCTCCCGGGCGCGTGTGTGCGAGACACGCGCGCAGGCGCCGCATCCCTGCTCCGCCTTAAAGACGCCTCTAGAAAGCGCCCCTCACGAACAGGACATGGCGAACTTAAGCGCGCTTCAGAGCACGGGGACGCGTATCCCCATCACGAAATGTTTCGAGCCGCGCGCCTGCAATACTTTCCGCCGTCATTCCGGGGCGCGCGGCTTCGCGCGAACCCGGAATCCATGGCCATTTCGGAGATCGTCGCAATCATGGATTCCGGGCCTGCGCCAAGTGGCGCATCCCGGAATGACGGTGAGATACTCGCGCGAAGACGCGCGCCCCGGAATGACGGGTGTGCGGCAACGGGACGGCGGCCATCAAGCGGTGTGTAAACCGGACCGGCTCTTGACATCACGATCGCCAAAAGAACAAATAGGGAACAAAAAATCAGACCGCGACTCGCCGGGCGCTGTGTCCGGTGTGGCGGAATCTTTGCCAGCATCGGAGAGCCATCATGTTCACACCGGCCACCCAGCAGGACATCGACCGTTACGACCGGGCCGTCGACAGTGCGATCGCGACCTGCGGCGGCGATCTGCGCGGCGCGCTCAAGGCGCTGATCATCGCCAATGAATATCTGGAGGAGGAGTTACGGCAGGTGCTGGATGCGGTCGAGGCGCATGCCGTGAGCGCGATGCCGCGTAGGGAAGTGGCTTAGTAAGGCTCCGGCAGACAACGAGGGAGCTATCCAAGATTATGATGTCATCCCCGCGAAAGCGGGGATCCATCATCACGGAGCTTTCCATTTTGCGAGAGATGCCTGAACGATCATCTCGGCATTTGATGGTTATGGGTCCCCGCTTTCGCGGGGACGACACTGTTGTTGCATCAAGACGCGTGCAGAATTGCGCGACTGGCTATCTTAAGGACAGACGCCTACTTCATCAGCTCTTTCGCCAGCGCCATGTACATCGGCAGCGAGACCGGATCGTTGGCGGCGTTGGCCGCCATCGGATGCGAGGCGTAGCGGGCGATCACCATCTCCGCGGTCGGATCGACATAGATGCTCTGGCCATAGATGCCGCGCGCCGTGTAGGCGTTGTGCTCGTTGTGGGTGATCCACCACATGTCGCGATAGGACCAGCCCTTCAGCAGCGTGTAACCGGCCTTGGCGAAGTCCTCCTTCTTGCCGCCCTGTGTCACATCGGCGACGGCGGCTTCAGGAATGACCTGCTGTCCGTTGAACTTGCCCTTGTTGCGCATCATTTCGCCGAAACGCGCGAGGTCGCGCAGCGCGGTGTTGTAGCCGCCACCGCCGGATTCGGTGCCGACGCTGTCGACCATGAAGTAGCCGTCCTGCTCGGCGCCGAGCTTCGACCAGATTTCCGATGACAGCAGCGCCGCCAGAGACTGGCCTGAGGCGCGCTTGACGATCCAGGCCAGCACTTCGGCGTTCGCCGTCTTGTAAGCGAAGGCCTGTCCGTGCTCGCCTTCCTTGTTCAGCTTGACGAGGAAGTCGTAGAAACTGCGCGGCCCCTGATAACCGGGCGCGATCGGCATCATGCCGCCGGCGCGGGCATAGTCGAACACCTCGGCGTTCGGATCGGAATAGTTCTCCGAGAACTTCACGCCGATGGTCATGTCCATCACCTGGCGCACGGTGGCGTCGCCATAGGCCGTGTCCTTCAGTTCGGGCACATACTTCGGGACGGGGGCTGCGGGGTCGAGCTTGCCGTTGGCCGCGAGCACCGCCGCCAGCGTGCCGACGAACGACTTCGTCACCGAGAACGCGATGTGCGGAAGTTGCGGGCTGCCTTCCCCGAAATACTTTTCACAGACGATCTTGCCCTTGTGCAGCACGACGATGCCGTCGGTATAGGTCAACTGCATTGCGTCGTTGAAGGTGATGGCCTTGCCGTCCATCGTTGTGATGGCGACGGCGCCGAGATCCTTTTCGGCGCGCGGCAGCGGCACGAGGGGTCCTTCGCCGCGCGACACTGTCGCGGTCGGCACCAGTTCGCGGAAATGGCTGAACGACCAGCGCGTGTTCGGGAAACGTGACGACGACCCATCGATAAAGCGGATGGTCTTGTCCGGCGGGGGCGGAAAGCCCTGCATCAGGCCGAGCGTCTTCGGATCGGTCTGCGCCGCCGTCGGAAGCGGCTGGGCGGTTTGCGCATTCAGGGCCGTCGAAGACAGCGTGCCTGCTCCCGTGAGCGCGAGGAGGGCGGCGGCATATCGTGCGGCGTGCGTGCGGATGGTCATGGCATTTCCCCGGCAGTTATTCTTGTTGGCGGCGAAGCCTAACCGAGCACCTCATCGCAAACCACATCTATTGCAGTAGTTTATGCAACAAAAAAACCGCGAGACGAATGTCTCGCGGTTGGTCGTGATCGCTCAGGGCGAAAAACTTACGGGCAGGGATAGCGGTTGCCGTCGTTGTTGAGATACGTGCCCGATGCGGGATCGTAGGAGCGATAGCGTTGCGAGCAGTAGGCCGCATTCTGCTGGGCCTGCGCCTGCGACGACGCAATGGCGCCGCCGATGATCGCACCCGCGGCGAGGCCGATGCCGACGCCTGCCGCCGTGCCGCCGTAGCCACGCCGATAGTAGCCGCCGCGATAGCCATAACGGGGACCGTAGCCGTAACGCGGGCCGTAGCCACGGCGAACCGGATAGTACTGAACGTTCTCAACGTTGCCTGAGGCCGCGCCGGACAGCATCGTGTTGTTCATCAGCGGTGCCGCGGCTGCGGGCTGCGCGACGGCGAGGGCTGCCGAACCGGCAAGAAGTGCGGCTGCGAGAAGTTTTGTTGTTCGCATGTATTTTCCTTCAATGCGCGTAAGGGGGTGAGGTGGAGGTTTGAAAATGCGACGTCGCGAGGCGCGACTGTCTCTGGGGTGGGTGATGGTAACCCTTTGTGGTCCAAAAGGTTCCGTATCATCGCACCTCGATGGCGAGGGCCGGACACAAGTCCGTGTGCCCTCTCTCCGAACGGGTCATTCTTCGGGTTCGCGAATGCGGCGGCGATCCTTCACGACACCGATCGTAACGCCCATGCGCTCGACCCTGGCGATGACTTTTCCTGCGAGAATGCGATCGCAGTTCATGTGCGTCGGCGCGATGTAGAAATCGGCAAGACGCCAATCGCTCATCTTGATCCATTGCAGGTTCGGCCGCGCATACTCCTCATAGGAGACGCGCTCGCCGCACACGGCGACGCGGTAGGTTTTGGTCTGCGCGGTCGCGGGCTCGGTGCGGTCGAGGAAGTCGTGAAGCTCTTCGACGGCTTCCGGCATGCTGTTGACCCAGTAGTCGGTGACGAAGCGGCGCGACGCGCCTTCCAGCCCGCCGACGAGCTGGTTGTAATAGAGATACTCGTACGGGTGCAGATGATACAGCTTGCCCGCGGTCCACGTGAAACAGGTCGCAACGATCGCCAGCCACACGATCAGGACATTGCGATGCAGACGCGCGAGCGCGCCGATGGATGTGCTCAGGCCGATGCCTGCGAGGATGGCGATGGCGGGAAACACAAACAGGAAGTGCCGGCAGCCGTCGAATGCCGGTCCTTCCACCACGACCTGGCAGGCCACAGGGAAAAACGCCGTGAAAGCGACGATGCCGATCTCACGGCGCCGGCGGCCTGGGAAACCGCCGGCCCGCACCGGCAACGCCAGCAGTTCGAGCGTAAGAAGCATGCCGCCGAGCGTCAGCAGCGGCAGCCGGATGGCGATGTAGGTCGGCACGTAGGCGCGCGGCACATCGGCCATCTCGTAGACCTGGCCGAACAGGATGGTGCGGATGTGATAGTGAAATTCGCCGAACGACATCAGCCCGCGGACCGGATTGAGCGGTGAGAGCGCCGCCCACGGCCATGTCGCGATCATGATGAGATAGGCGATCACCAGCGCAGGCATGAACCAGAGCAGCGAGCGCAATGCGAACCGTGTGCGCTCCTGCCAGTGACCGATCACAGGGCGCGGCAGATTGATCAGGATCGTAAGGCCGAGATATCCCACCATCAGCAGGCTGAGCGATCTGATGCCGAGCGCAGCGCCGGTCATGATGCCGAAGCCGATCACGTCGCGCATACGCGGCGTCGGCAGGTCGCGGCTGGCGCGGATCAGGAAGAACATCGCGCCGGCCATGAAGGAGGCGAGCGGGATGCCTTTGGTGTGGTTGTACATCGCGCCATACCATGAGCCGCACAGCGCAAGCGCAATAATGGCGAAGAAGGCGGCGCGCGGCCCGGCGATCAGCCGTGTGGTGGCGCCCGCGGCGGCGATCCCGCCAATGCCGATCAGCGCACACAGCAGATGGCGCAGTTCATACTGATCGACCGGGATGATGGCGCTTAAGCCAAGCCCCAGGAGATCGAACAATCCGCCGTAGAGATAAAGATTGTCGAGCTTGAACAGCGACTGGTCGGTGAAGCCGCTCTTGTAATAGGCGATGATCAGCTCGCCGTACCGATGCTGCACGCCTTCGTCGTTGGAGATCGCGTAATCCTGGAAGGTCCAGATCGCGAGGACGACAAGGGCTGTCAGTGCCGTGCAGGAGGCGAGATCGAAGACATTGCGGCGGCTGATCCAGAGCGCATAACGCTTCAGCCGCTCGCCAAGGCCGGCGCCGGCGAGATTGCGGCCGGAAATATCCAGCCCGCCACTTACGGAATCGGTCATCCCCCTGCGTCCTCAGCCCCTTCGCCATGCCCCATGACGATGCCGGCGTCTGTGGCCAGCTTGGGTTGACCATAGGTGCTAATGATAGGATCGCTCAAGAAAATTGCATTTTGCGATGCGAGATGGAGCATCGGAAAAAAGTATCAGACAACCACCGTTAACCGTTTCGCGGCGCGGGTGATGCCGGTGTAGAGCCAGCGCGCGCGGCTGTCCTGGAAGGCGAAGCTTTCGTCGAACAGCACGACGTCGTTCCACTGCGAGCCCTGGGATTTGTGCACGGTCAGCACATAGCCGTAGTCGAACTCGTCATAGGGCCGGCGCTGTTCCCACGGGATATCCTCGATCCCGCCGCTGAAGCAGTCCTGCCGCACGGAGACCTTCGTGACCTTCGCGCCGAATTCCTCGTCCGGCGACAGCCGCATGGTGAGAATCTTCGACTTCGACGGTGTGCGCGATTTCACGCGCCAAAGTCCGCCGTTGAACAGTGCCTTCTTGCGGTTGTTGCGCAGGCAGACCAGCTTGTCGTCGGCCACCGGCAACGGATCCTCGATGCCCTGCTTCTGCCGAACGCGCATGTTGTACGCGCGCCGCGTGTTGTTGCGGCCGACCAGAACCTGATCAGCGCCCATGACGCGGTCCGGATCGAGCGCGTCGCGCCGCACGACCTCGCTTTCGCCGAAGGTGCCGAGATCGAGACTGCGGCCCTCGCGCACCGCCATCGACATCCGCACGATCGGATCGTCCTGCGCCTGACGGTGCACTTCGGTGAGCATCGCATCCGGCTCGGCATCGGTGAAAAAGCCGCCGCCCTGGATCGGCGGCAACTGCGCCGGATCGCCCAGCACCAGCAAGGGGCAATCGAACGACATCAGGTCGCGGCCGAGTTCCGCGTCGACCATCGAGCATTCGTCGATCACGATCAGCTTGGCCTTGGAGGCGGGCGCATCGTCCCACAATTCAAAGCTCGGCTGCTCCTCGCCGGATTCGCGGGTGCGGTAGATCAGCGAATGAATGGTGGAGGCATTGTCGCAACCCTTGTTGCGCATCACCAGCGCGGCCTTGCCGGTGAAGGCCGCGTATTTCACGTTGCCGTTGACGCCCTCCGCAATATGCCGCGCCAGGGTAGTCTTGCCGGTGCCGGCATAGCCGAACAGCCGGAACACCGGCGGCGTGCCGTTCTTGCCCGGCTTGGCCTTGAGCCAGTCGGCGACGGCGCGAAGCGCCTGATCCTGATGCGGCGTGAAGGAGGTCATCGTGATGTGCTGGATACTTCAAATAAGACGAACCGCAAGCGGATAAGGCGCCGCTGGCGGGGCAGATGTGCATACCTGACTCGCGGCCCTTATGATGACAAATTATGCGGCGTTTCGTGACGAAACATCCGTCGCCATCGCCGCCGCTTCTCATATATGGTTCGGCCTGAAGATCCCAAATCGACCGGTGCGCCATGGAACGGCTTTTTCTTCAGATTGCCACCGCTTTCAGCGCGCTGGTGCTGCTTGGTCTTGGACTGTGCGGGGTGGCTCTCGGTGTTCAGTTTCTGCATGGCGTCGGCACCATCACGGTCGATAATTACTTCCGGCTTCTCTCGGGAATGATGGCCGGAATGGGTTTCGTGCTTCTGGCCTCGATCCCGCATGTCGAGCGGTATCGCGAGCGGTTCGGAATTCTGACCTTCATGATCATGCTCGGCGGTCTGGCGGAACTGTATGCGGTGCTGCTGCACGGCGTTCCGAGCGTCGGCGCAATGTTCGGCCTGTTCATGTCGTTGATTTACGCGCCGCTGCTGTGGCTGCTGCAACGGCATGTCGCCAGACGCGCCGCACCGGGTGCGCACTGACAGGCACAGAAACGCACATGGCGAGAATCTTCAAGCGCGTGTTTATCGGACTTGTTGTCGCATTTGTTGCGGTGGTGTTCGGCCTGTTCGCCTACAATTTCTATCTCCGATCCACCGCAGGTGACGATCCCGCGCCGCCGGTGATCTACGAGCGCTCCAACCGGCCGTCCCGCGCCTGAAGCGCTGCGGCGCGATGCCGGTTGCGCCCCGACAGTCCATATCTGTAAGTTAACGCCACGCTGCGCCTAGCTGGCGATGGGGGTGTCCCCGAAACAACAATAAACGGGGAGACGCCGCCATGAGTTCTGCTGAAAATTCGTTCGACTTCACGCCGCTGCTGGCCAGCGGATTGCCGCCTGCGGCTGCGAAATGGAACGGCTTCCCGAAGTACAATTTCGTCGGTGGCAACAATGACGCCGATCAGGTGCCGGTCGACCGGCTGCTGGCGGCATCGACCGCGGTGCTGACGCGGGAAGGTGCGACACTTGCGACCTATGGGCTCAACAGCGGACCGCTCGGCTATCGGCCCTTGCGTGAATTCCTTGTCGGCAAGCTCAGGCGCGATGCGGGCATTACCTGCACCGCCGATGAAATCCTGATCACGTCGGGCTCGCTGCAGGGCCTCGATCTGGTCAATGCGCTTCTCACATCGCCGGGCGATACCGTGCTGATCGAGCAGGAGTGCTATCAGGGATCGATCACGCGGCTGGTGCGGCGCGGCGTCAATATCGTCGGCATTCCGCTTGATGATGACGGCATGCGGATCGATGCCGTCGCCATGGCGCTTGCGGATTTGAAGGCGAAAGGCATTCGGCCGAAATACATCTACACTATTCCGACGGTGCAGAATCCGACCGGGACCATCATGAGCGAGCAGCGGCGCGCCGAACTGCTGAAACTGTCCGAAGAGTACGGCGTGCCGATTTTCGAGGACGATTGCTACGCCGATCTGATCTGGAGCGGCAAGCGTCCGCCCGCGCTCTACGCCATGAGCAGGACCGGCGGCGTCATCCATATCGGCTCGTTCTCCAAGTCGGTCGCGCCGGCGTTGCGTGTCGGTTACATCGTGGCGCCCTGGGCGGTGCTATCGCGCATTCTGCCGATCAAGACCGATGCGGGCTCCGGCGCGCTTGAGCAGATGGTGCTCGCGGAATTCTGCACAGCGCATTTCAGCGATCACGTGCCGAAGCTGGCGCGGGGCCTGCGCGTGAAGCTGGAAGCGATGATGGAGGCGCTGGCCGAGCAGTTCGGCACCGCCGCCGAATTCGACGATCCGCCGGGCGGAATCTTTCTCTGGGTCAAGCTGCCCGATAACGTCGATACGATGAAGCTCTATCAGGCGGCGCTGGCGTCGGGCATTGCGATCAATCCGGGTACGGAATGGTCGGTCAACGCGGGATACAGCAAGAGCCGGTTGCGGCTGTGTTTCGCCAGTCCGTCGGTGCAGGAGATCCGCGACGGCGTTGCGGCTCTGGCCGAGGTGTGCCGCAGGGAATTCGGCGTGCCCAGCCGCAGCGCGAATGTGGAACGGACGAGTTAACTCTCATGATGCAAAAGATTCTGATCGGTCTGATTGCCATGATCGGATCGTTTCTCGCGCTGATCCTGCTGCAGCCGTCGGACTACCAGATTGCGCGGACGACCACGATCGCCGCACCGCCGCAGGATGTCTTCGCGCAGATCGACGATTTCCATCGCTGGCAGGCGTGGTCGCCCTGGGCGGAGCGCGATCCAAAGGCAAAGGTCTCGTTCGACGGTCCCGCCAGCGGCAAGGGTGCGGTGTTCGCCTGGTCGGGCAACAACGAGGTCGGCGAGGGACGCATGACGCTGGTGGAAAGCCGGCCAGGCGCGCTCGTGAAAATCAGAACCGATTTTGTGAAGCCGTTCGTGGGATCCAGTTATTCCGACTTCACATTGAAGGGGGAAGGCGAGGGTACTTCTTTGACGTGGAACATGTCCGGCCAGAACGATTTTATCGGCAAGGCGATCTGTCTCTTTGTCAGCATGGACAAGGTGCTGGGCGGCGAGATGGCGAAGGGACTCGCGGGCATCAAGCGGATCGCGGAAGCGACCGCGAAAAAGCCGGCGCAGAATTAATCCGCGCCTGCAAAATGGCTTTCCCTCCGCGTCGTCTCCGCGAAAGCGGGGTTCATTTTAGAATCGTCATGGCCGGGCTTGACCCGGCCATCCATCTTTATGAACGTATTTTTTTTGAAGAATGATGGATGCGCGGGTCAAGCCCGCGCATGACATCCTTCGATTATTCACGCCGCTGCGACACCGCGCAGTTCGCCGGAGCCCGGCGGCGGGATCGGCTGGCCGTCGTCGGCGTATTCGTTGAGCTTGTTGCGCAGGGTGCGGATCGAGATGCCGAGAATGTTCGCGGCATGGGTGCGGTTGCCGAGGCAATGCTTCAGCGTTTCAAGGATCAGGTCGCGCTCGACGTCGGCCACGGTGCGTCCGACCAGCGCGCGGGTGACCTGCTCGGCGGCGAAGGTCGCATGCGCCACGGCGGGCGGCGTCTTCGCCGTGTCGAGGCGATCGCCGTCCGGCGAGAGAATGGCGTCTGGCCCGATCTCGTCGCCGCTCGCCATCAGCACCGCGCGGTGCATGGTGTTCTCCAGCTCGCGGACGTTGCCCTGCCAGCGGTTGGTGGTCAGCACGCGGCGCGCTTCCGCCGAAATCGGCCGCAGCGGCACGCCATTGGCGTCGGCATATTTCTTGGCGAAATGTTGCGCCAGTTCGAGAATATCGGCGGGGCGGTCACGCAGCGCCGGAATTTTCAGGTTCACGACGTTGAGACGGAACAGCAGGTCCTCGCGGAATTTGCCTTCCTTGACGGCGTCGGCGAGATTGCGGTTCGAGGTTGCGATGATGCGAATGTCCACCGGCACCGGGCGAGTGCCGCCGACGCGGTCGATGACGCGCTCCTGAATCGCGCGCAGCAGCTTCGACTGCAGGCGGACGTCCATTTCCGAGACTTCGTCCAGCAGCAGCGTGCCGCCGGTGGCTTCTTCGAACTTGCCGATGCGCCGCGCGATCGCTCCGGTGAACGAGCCCTTCTCGTGGCCGAACAGTTCGGACTCCAGAAGGTGTTCCGGGATCGCGGCGCAGTTGATCGAGATGAACGGCTTCCGGGCGCGGTTGGAGCGGGTGTGGACATAGCGCGCCAGCACCTCCTTGCCGGTGCCGGATTCCCCGGTGATCATCACCGAAGCGTCGGAGCCTGCGATCTGCTGCGCCAGCTTCACCACGCGAGCCATGGCGTCGTCACGGTAGATGAGATCGCGCGAGTCGTTGGCGACCGCGGCCAGCACCGCCGCGATCAGTTCCGGATCGGGCGGCAGCGGGATGTATTCTTTCGCACCGGCATGGATGGCGGCGACCGCGGCGCGCGCATCGGTGGTGATGCCGCAGGCGACGATCGGAACATGGATATGTTCGGCCTCCAGGCGGATCACGAGATCGCGGATGTCGAGGGCGACATCGACCAGCAGCAGGTCGGCGCCCTTGCCGCCGCGCACCACACGCATCGCCTGTTCACTGTCTTCGGCGTGGGTCACCGTCGCGCCATTGTCCATGGCGATCTTGGTGGCGGTGGTAAGCTGGCCCTTCAGTGTGCCAACGATAAGAAGCCGCATGGTGGTCTCCTGTTATTAAGTCCTGCGAGTGGTCCGGGCCATTTTCGGCCTCGGTTTGCTCAAATGGATCAGGCGCGTTCCGCCTTGATGATTTCAGTCATGGTGACGCCGAGCTTGTCTTCGACGAGAACGACTTCGCCGCGCGCGACCAGCCGGTTGTTGACGTAGATATCGATGGATTCGCCGACGCGGCGGTCGAGTTCGAGCACGGTGCCGGGGCCGAGCCGCAACAGATCGGCGACGTCCATCTTGGAGCGGCCGAGCACGGCGGACACCTGAACCGGAACGTCGAACACCGCCTCGAGATCGGCGGCAATTCGCCCGGCATGATCGTCGTCATCGTAATAGTTCGGATCGTCGGCGACCGGCGTATCGGCGGCGTTGAGATCGGGAAGCGGGACGGTGCTGTCTGTGTCGCTCATGGTCGGTCCTCGTGGCCGGGAAGCACGGCCTGATTGCGGGACGCGAGATAGCGCCCCACGAGTTCATTGATCTTCGCATCGATGGTGGCGCGATCCAGCGTCACGCCGCCGTCGGCCCATTCGATCTTGCAGTCGCCGCTGGCGATGTCCGGCTCGGCCAGGATCACGAGCTTTCCTTCGAAGCCATTGCGCTTCGCCAGTTGTTCGATCTGCACACGGGCGGCGTCGTAGAGCGCGTCGTTGATCCGCACCACGATGTGCGGGGTCGAGGTCAGATGCCGGAAGCAGTCGCTGACCAGCGCCATGACTTCGGTGAGCGGTTCGGCGGCGATCATCTCCGCGCACAGCTTGCGGGCGACCGAGAGCGCGACATCGACGGCTTCGGTCTCCATCCGCTCCTCAATGGTCGAGAACCGGCCGGCGATGGCCCTGATCGAAATTCCGATTTCCTCCAGCGCCAGCGCCGCGCGCCGGTCGCTTTCCGCCTTGGCTTCATGCCGCGCAGCCTCATAACCGGCGCGATAGGCGCGTGCTTCCGCGTCGGCCAGTTGCTGGGCGACTTCGGCGGCGGTGGCCGCGCGTTCCTTCGCGACGTCCGGTGCGGCGAAGTCGAGATCGAACAGGAATTTTGCGGGTGCGCCCATCAGTACACCAGCTCGTCGTCAGCACGATTCTTCTGCAGCATGATTTCGCCCTTGGCCGCGAGATCCTTGGCAAGGTTGACCAGCAGTGCCTGCGCCTCGTCGACGTCGCGCAGGCGAACGGGGCCTGCCGCGGCCATGTCGTCCAGCAGCATCTTGGCGGCGCGGCTCGACATGTTGCCCATGAAGAAGTCGCGCACGGTCTCGTTGGCGCCCTTGAGCGCGATGCCCAGCTTGTCCTTGTCGACATGGCGCATCAGCGTCTGGGCCGATCCGGCGTCGAGCTTGACCAGGTCGTCGAAGGTGAACATCAGCGCCTTGATGCGCTCGGCCGCTTCGCGGTTGTCTTCTTCGAGCGAGGTGATGAAGCGGGTTTCGGTCTGGCGGTCGAAATTGTTGAAGATTTCCGCCATCACCTCATGGGCGTCGCGGCGGCGGGTTTGCGACAGGTTCGACATGAATTCGACGCGCAGGGTCTGTTCGACGCGTTCGATGACTTCCTTCTGCACCGCTTCCATCTTCAGCATGCGGTTGACGACGTCGAGCGCCATGTCCTCGGGCAGGATCGCCAGCACACGCGCGGCGTGTTCGGGCTTCAGCTTCGACAGCACGACGGCGATGGTCTGCGGGTATTCGTTCTTGAGGTAGTTGGCGAGAACCTCTTCCTGCACGTTGGAGAGCTTCTCCCACATGTTGCGGCCGGCCGGGCCGCGGATCTCGTCCATGATGCCGTGGACCCGGTCCGAGGGCAGGTATTGCTGCAACAGCCGCTCGGTGGCGTCGAAGTTGCCCATCAGAGCGCCGGATGCCGACATCCGGGAGACGAATTCCAGCATCAGGTCTTCGACGACATCCGCTTCGACGGTGCCGAGCGAAGACATCACCAGCGACAGCTCGCGGACCTCGTCGTCGTCCAGCATCGACCAGATCTTGCCGCCGTACTGTTCGCCGAGCGCCAGCATCATGATGGCGGCGCGCTTCGGTCCCGACATGGGCTTGGTCTTGGCGCGGCCGTTCTGGCGGCTGGCCAGGGTGGCGACGACACCGGCGATGTCGCTGGTGTTCTGGGCGTTGTTGTTGGTGAGCGCGGGTGCGTTTGCCATGTCGGATCAGGCCGGTTCTGAAAGCCACTGACGAATGATGGAAGCTGTTTCGTTCGGGTTGCGGTCGGCGAGTTCGCCGACGCGGTGCACGGACTGGGCGTGGACCTGGCCCTGGACCTGCGCGACGTCGATCATCTGCGCGGTCGCGTTGCTGGCGATCTGCGGCTGCGGATTGGTCGGCGCCGGCGGGGTTTCCGGCAGGGCTGGGAGCGGAGCATGGGCGGCGGCGGCATCTGCGGCGAGCACGCGCTTGAGCAGCGGGCGCACCACCATGAACACCACGATGACGCCCAGCACGAACATCACGCCGAGCTCCACGAAGTACATGATGTCGTCCTTGGTGAACTGGAACATGCCGAGCAGGCCCTTCGGAGCCTCGGCCGGGATCACCGACGGCACGTCCGCGAAGCGCAGGTTGACGATCTCGACCTGATCGCCGCGCTTCTGGTCGAAGCCGATGGCGGAGCGGACCAGTGCGGCGATGCGGTCGAGGTCTTCCTTCGCGCGGGCCGCGTAAACCACCTCGCCCTTGTCGTTCTTGCTGTAGCTGCCGTCGACCAGCACCGCGACCGAGATGCGGTTGACCCGGCCGGCTTCGGTGACTTCCGTCTTGGTGACGCGGGAAATCTCGTAGTTGTTGATTTCCTCGCTCTTCTTGCTCTGGTCTTTCGCGGTGGCGCCGCCGCCCTGGCCCTGGGCGCCGGGCAACTCGTTGTTGACAGTGACCTGGCCGTCGTTGGCGCCCGCAGTCGCGGCGGATTCTTCGCGGGACTGGCTGGAGCGCAGCACGCGGCCCTCGGGGTCGAACTTGTCCGAGGTCTGGGTGATCTTGTTGTAGTCGAAATCGGCGGTGAGCTGGACGCGGGCGCGGCCGGAGCCGACCACCGAGGAGACGATGGCTTCGACCTGGTCGCGCATGCGCTTCTCGAACGACGCGCGGCGCTCGTCGCCGCTGCCGCTGTCGCCTGCGCCGTCGCCGGCGGCGCCGTTGGCCAGCAACTGGCCGGCTTCGTCGACGATGGAGACCCGCTGCGCCTTCATGCCGTTGACGGCGGAGGCGACGATATGACGGATGGCGCGGACCTGCTGCGGTTCGAGCGCGCCGCGGACCCGCAGCACGATCGAGGCGGACGGCTCGGGGGTTTCGCGGGAGAACAGCGGCCGCTCCGGCAGCACCAGATGCACGCGCGCGGCCTGAATCCGGTCGATCGCCTTGATGGTGCGGGCCAGTTCGCCTTCGAGGGCGCGCAGGTGGTTGATGTTCTGGACGAAGCTGGTGGAGCCGAGGGCGTCGGACTTGTCGAAAATCTCGTAACCGATGCCGCCGCCCTTGGGCAGGCCGCCTTCGGCCAGCTTCATGCGCAGCCGGGTGATCTTGTCCTTCGGCACCTGGATGACGGCGCCGTCGTTCTTCATTTCATAGGGAATGCCCTGGCGTTCCAGATCCTTGATGATCGCGGAGGAGTCTTCATAGGTGAGGTCGGTGAAGAGGGTGGCCATCGGCGGCGTGGTGACGCGCATGATGACAAAGCCGAAGAAACCGACGAGAGCCAGCGTTACGGCGGCCATAGCCGCCATTCGCGCCGCGCCCAGACCTTTCAGGAAGGAAAACAAACCCTGCACGAACCACCCCAGAGATTCGGCTCACACGCCGACTGGGCAGAATTTGCCTATCTATGGTTTCCATATGGTTAACGAGGGTTAACGGGTGAGGAGAAAAAGCGGAAATGCCAAAAACCGGCTTCCCGTAAGGGAGCCGGTTTTCGGAAAATTGCGATGAAATCCGGGAGAAAGACTTACTGGCGGTACTGCTGGATGCGGGTGGTGCGCAATCCGGCCAGACCGTGCTGGTCGATGGAGAACTGCCAGGACAGGAATTCGTCAACTGTCAGGGTGTAACGGCTGCAGGCTTCCTCAAGGGAGAGGAGACCTCCGCGGACCGCGGCCACAACCTCGGCCTTACGGCGGATAACCCACCGTTTGGTACCGGGCGCGGGAAGATCCGCGATCGTCAGCGGACTGCCATCGGGCCCGATGACGTACTTCACCCTCGGGCGGTGGGGTTCTGTCATGGTGTACTCACAAACTCGAAACAACTGAACTCGTGGGAACAAGCTACCCCCGGCGGCTTAAAATTTACCTAAACCCAAGCCTCCAATACGATTCTCCTTCGATCTGCCCAAAACGGGACAGGCCGGCTCCGTGAGGGGCCAGCCTGTGGATATGAAAAGTCCCGGTCAGGAATTCCGCCGCGTCAGCGGATTGTCACATCGTCAGCTCGACGCGGCCTGCTTCACGACACGCTTGATCTGATCGACCGTGTAGTTCTTGCCGCCGATCGACAGCAGCGCCGGGCTTGCGGTGAGGTCGACGGAATCGACCGTGCCCTGTACTTCCGTGGAGATCGCAACGTCCTTGCCGTTGCTGTCCTTGGCCGTGACCGTCATCTTGTAGTCACCGACCGGCCACTTGGTGCCGTCATTGCCCTTGCCATCCCAGACGAAGCTGGAATTTCCGGAGCCGATGGCGAAGCTGCCGGTGTAAGCGGTCTGACCCGCTGAGTTGGTGATGGTGATGGTCGCGCTCGAATTCTGCGGCGCGCTAAAATTCCAGGTCGCGTTGCCATCGAAGTGCGCGGTGCTGCCGTCGACGGCCACGGTCTGGCCGACGAACACCAGCGCCTGGGTCGACTGTGCGCTCTGTTCGATCTTGACCAGCGATTCAAGCTGGCTGTTCGACTTCAATTGCTGCTCGACCTGCGCGAACTGCACGAGCTGCTGGGTGAACTGGTTGGTGTCCAGCGGATCAAGCGGGTTCTGGTTCTGCAACTGCGTGGTCAGCAGCATCAGAAAGGATTGAAAATTATCCGCAATGCCGGTCGAACTGCTGTTGGAGCTGCTCGAATTCGAACCGGATGAATTGTTTGTCGCGGGCGCCGACGTCGGTATCGTCGGCATGGTTGCTGCATCGACCGCCATGATGGTCTCCTCAAATCCTGATGTCGACGCCGCTGCTCGCTCCGAGCATGCGGCCGTAGGTTCGTCCCGCGACCTGTGCGGGGACGGCGTCTTCTTCGGTGATGACAACGCGCTGCGAATTGCGGCCGGAGCCGTTATCGCCATCGCGGCCTGAGGACGACTGGTCGCGCAGGCTGAACTGCAATCCCGAGTCGCCGGTCTTCAGGCCGGCGTCTTCCAGCGCCTGCTGGAGCCTCGGCGCGTCGTTGCGCAGCATGTCGAGCGTCGCCGGCCGTTCCACCGTCAGGTGCGAGGTGACATTGCCGTGCTTGTCGACGTCGAGGCGCACATCGATGCGGCCAAGCTCCGCCGGGTCGAGACGTATTTCAAAGCGGCTGTTGCCGCCCGCCGCGCGCAGCGCGATGTCAGCGGCAAGGCCGTTCAGCGGCACCGGCGCGCTGTCGGCGAGCGTGGTATTCGCCGCGGGTACGGGGATCGCCGTGAGATTGGCGGCGTGGACCTGAACCAACGATTGAACCGCGACAGGTGGCTGCAAACCCGGTTCGGTCTGCAGCGCCGGCTGCGGCGCGGAAGCAGCAGTGCGGTGCTCGGCTTGCGGCGTTGCCTTGGCAGCGTGTTTCGTTGGCTCGGCATCGGCCGTACCGGATTCCGCAGCCGCCTTGTCATGCTGCGCCGGCTTGTCGTCTGCATTCGATGCAGCGGTCTCCGGCTTGACGGTCTGATCCGGCACCGGCTTGGCCGATGGATCGGCAGCCTGCTTGCCGTCCTTGCCATCCTTGGCGGGCGCGGTCTCCGTCGTCTTTGCCGGGATTTCGGTCTTGCCGCCGTCGGACTTGATGACGGTGGTTGCAGCAGCGGTCGCGGCTGTTGCTCCCGGCGTGGCGGCCTCGACCGCTGGAGCTGACGGATCGGCGGCGGTGGTTGCGCTGGTGATCGCGGCCTCCGCAACTGCCGCAGCCTGCGCGGCCGTTGCGTCGGCGGGCGTGATAACGGCCGATGTACCGGTGATCGCCGCCGTTGCAGCGGTCGTCGTGGCAGACGCTGTTTCGTCTGCGGCTGCGGCAACCGGATTGGCTGCGGCGGTGATCACGACCGCGACCGGATCGGTGACGATGGCTGGAATTACCGGAATCGCGGCGCTCGCGGCGGCGTCATCGCTGCCGGATTTGTCGTCGGTTTTCGTGGCGTCAGACGCGGTTTTATCCTTGCCGTCGGTCTTGCCGCCGGTTGCCTTGGCATCGGCCGGTGTGGAGGCGTCGGCATTCTGCTGCGCGGCGCTCGAATCCTTGTTCGCGGAGGTGGGGCTATCGGCCTGCGGCCTGTCCATGCGGGGAGGGGGGGAATCGGCCTGCCGAGTGTCGCGGGAGTCGCGGCGAGGCGGGGCCGGCGTATCCGGCGCGGGGCGGGGGTCGGAGCTGGCGCTGGCGTTGCTGTCCACCAGTGCGGCGAAGCCGTCCGAGGACGGCTGTTCGGCGCGTGTCTGCCTCGCCTGCGGATCGAAAGCGGCATAGGCGGGCTTGGATGCGGCTGGTTCCGGGGTAACGCTGAACACGGGCGGCCTTTCAGGTGATTGCTTCCTCTGTTGAGCAAGGACCGGGCCACCGGCAACGGATTATAAAGACATTATATTTCAATGGCTTGCTGGGTGACGGCCATCGCGGAGACGGGCGTCGAACCGGGGGCTTTCTGCCCGGCGGCAAGATTTTCCCCCCAAAAGAGCCGGGTTTAATTGCAATGGATCAAGGCCGACCGTGATTGCCTCGGCTAGGGTCGGACTATAAGTAAAGTGCAAACCCAGAAATGACCGGTTGCGGGCGGTAGTGGCCCGGCAACAGCAAGATCGGCCCCTGTCATGCTCAACAGCCTCGACCTCGAAGGTCGCCCGGAAGACACCCGGGTCGTCGTCGCCATGTCCGGCGGTGTCGATTCGTCGGCGACCGCTGCGCTGCTGAAGGCCGAAGGCTACGACGTGGTCGGCATCACCTTGCAGCTTTACGATCATGGCGCCGCGACCCACCGCAAGGGCGCCTGCTGCGCGGGCCAGGACATTCACGACGCGCGCGATGTCGCCGCGCGTCTCGGCATTCCGCATTACGTGCTGGATTACGAGAGCCGTTTCCGCGAGTCGGTCATCGAGAGCTTCGCCGAGAGCTATGTGCACGGCGAGACGCCGGTGCCCTGCATCGAGTGCAACCGCTCGATCAAGTTTCGCGATCTGCTGAGCACCGCCCGTGAACTCGGCGCCAAGGCGCTCGCCACCGGACACTATGTCGCCTCGCGCCGTCTGGAAGATGGATCGCGCGCGCTGGTCTGCGCCGCCGATGCCGACCGCGACCAGAGCTACTTCCTGTTCGCGACCACGCAGGATCAACTGGCCGACGTGCGCTTTCCGCTCGGCGACATGACGAAGGCGCAGACCCGCGAACTCGCGCGCCGCTTCGGACTGTCGGTCGCCGACAAGCACGACAGCCAGGACATCTGCTTTGTGCCGACCGGCCGCTACACCGATGTGATCGAACGCCTGAAGCCGAACGCCATGGAGCCGGGCGACATCGTCGATCTCAATGGCCATGTGCTCGGCCGCCATCAGGGCATCGTCGGTTTCACCATCGGCCAGCGCCGCGGCCTCGGCATCGCCGCGAGCGCGCCGCTGTATGTCGTGCATCTCGATGCACAGACGCGCCGCGTTGTGGTCGGCCCGCGCGAGGCGCTGAATGTCCGCCGCATCCTGTTGCGCGACGTCAACTGGATCGGCGGCGGCGATCTGAATTCTGCGATCGGCGACGGCCTCGAGATGTTCGTCAAGGTGCGCTCCACCCGTCCGGCGCAACCGGCCTGGCTGCGCCGCGTCGGCGGGGCTTATGAAGTCGAACTCGTCGATGGTGAAGAAGGCGTGTCGCCGGGCCAGGCCTGCGTGTTCTACGATGCGCCTGCGGGACAGGCGCGCGTGCTCGGCGGCGGTTTCATCAGCGCCGCGCCGCGCGACCTTGTGTCAGTGCCGCGTCAGCGCGAAGCCCTTGCCGGATAACGTCTGGTCCTTCAAGAATAAGGGACTTCCGGCCGATCGTGCCGGACAAGAACACGTGTTGCTTAACAGGGCGGGGACATGACCAACGACATCGATCGTGCCGGAGTGGCGAAGGCCTACGCCGCGTGGGCGCCGGTTTACGACATGGTGTTCGGCAAGGTGTTCGACGAGGGCCGCAAGTCGACCATCGCCGTGGCCGATGCGATCGGCGGCCGTGTGCTCGATGTCGGCGTCGGCACCGGATTGTCGCTGTCGGATTATTCGCGCACCACGAAGCTCCATGGCGTCGATATTTCCGAACCGATGCTGCGCAAGGCGCAGGAGCGCGTGCGCGCACAAAACCTCACCAATGTCGAAACGCTGTCGGTCATGGATGCAAAGAACCTCGCATTCCCGGACGGCACGTTCGATGCGGTTGTGGCGCAATATGTCATCACGGCGGTGCCGGACCCGGAAGCGACGCTGGACGATTTCATGCGCGTGCTGAAGCCGGGCGGTGAACTCATTCTGGTCAATCACATCGGCGCGGAAAGCGGCCCGCGCAAGATCTTCGAACTCGCGTTCGCGCCGCTGGCGCGGCGGCTTGGCTGGCGGCCGGAATTTCCGTGGGCGCGGCTGGTGAACTGGGCTGCGAAACACGGCGGCGTGACACTGGTCGAGCGCCGTCCGATGGCGCCGATGGGACATTTTTCGCTGATCCGCTATCGCAAGGGCTGATTGCCGCGATGTGTCGCAGGGAACATCCGCGCTGTTGCGCCGTTTCCGTTCCATGACAATGAAACTCCCGATTGCCATAAGCGCCGCGCTGGTGGTGTTGCCTGCTGTGGCCTTTGCGCAGGCGCCGCCCGCGCCAGCGACGCCCCCGGCCCAAACTGCGCCGCCAAATCCCGACCGTGCAGCGTCGATGAACTGCACGCCGACCGAGGCTGTTCCGCACGAAGGCACCGTCGCGCCGCGAGGAACCACGACAGGACGCGCGCCGGAATCGCTCGGCGACCGGCTGGCGAAATCCGATGGCGTGCTGTGCCCTCCGCCGGGTGTCGACCCCGAGATGCACGCGCCGACGCCTCAGGGCGGGACCATGCCGGTGATTCCGCCGCCCGGCAGCCCCGGAGGCGATCCCTCGGTGCGGCCAAAGTAAGGTTTTTCCGCCTTCCCGCGTGCCGATTCCCGGAGAATGCGCATGCAAGGCCAATCAGATGGCGCTTTCGGCCATCGTTGCTTGACAGGCATTTGGGTGACTTCTTATATGCCGCCGTTCGCGACCGCGAAGGCGGCCGGTCTGGACCTGTGGCGAGGTAGCTCAGCTGGTTAGAGCACGGGAATCATAATCCTGGGGTCGGGGGTTCGAGTCCCTCTCTCGCTACCAATTCCGTCAATTCATCAAACAGCTTTTGATTTCAACGCATTCGCCGTGCGCAATGCGCCAATCTGTCTCGCCTCGGGCGCGTGGCAGCGCTTCGGCGATCGGATACCCTCCGGAAAAATGCCCAAGGAGGGGACCATGTCAGACAAATTCAGCCGCCGTCACTTTATCGCCGCCGGCACGGCAACGGTGGCGATACCCTTCCTCGCGCGCGGCGCCTCGGCGCAGGCCGCGTGGCCCTCGCGCCAGATCCGCATGATCTGCAGTTACCCGGCCGGCGGGCAGACCGATCTGCTCGCGCGCGCGTTCGGCGAGTTCATCGGCAAGCAGGTGGGGCAGACCGTCGTTGTCGAGAACAAGGCGGGCGCGTCAGGCTCTATTGGCGCAGCGGAGGTGGCGCGCGCGCAGCCGGACGGCCACACCATCCTCTGCTCGATCTCGACCACCTATGTGATGAACCGGGTGATGATGAAGACCCCGGGCTACGACATGGACAAGGACCTGACGCTTGTCAGTGTCATTCCGGGCGCCGGACTGCTGCTGATCGCGAGCCAGAAGTCCGGCGTCAAGACGCTGGATGATTTCGTCGCATTCGCGCGCAAGAACGGCAAGGTGAATTTCGGCACCTATAGCGCGGGCTCGGCTCCGCACATGACCATCAATGAACTCAACAAGCAGTACGGTCTCAACATCGAACCGGTCCATTACCGGGGCGAAGCGCCGATGTGGACGGGGCTGCTGGAAGGCACGCTCGATGTCGCGATGGGCAGCTTCACCGCTGCGCAACCCGTCCTGCAAAGCGATCGCGGCACTGTATTCGCAGTGCATTCGAAAAAGGTCGACGCACTTCCGAACGTCAAGACTCTGCCTGAACAAGGCGCGACTTCGAAGTTCTTCACCGTGAGCGGCTTCACCGGCTGGGCGCTGCCGAAGGCCACGCCGCAACCGATCGTCGATCGGCTGGCGCAGCTCTGCGTGGCGGCCAACAGCGATCCGAAGGTGAAAGAAGTTCTCGCGACTTTCGTGCTGGAGCCGGCGCTGGGCTTCAAGGAAACCAACGCTTTGTATCAGCAGGAATTGCCGATCTGGATGGAAAGCGCCAAGGCGCTCGGCCTGGAGCCCGTCTAGGCGAGTATTGTTCCTGAAACCTGAACGCCGCTGACGCGTATCCTGTTCACGGTGTGCGATCCCTGCGAGGATAGCCGCCGGTCAGGATCGTTCTCATGCGCGCGTTTACTTTTGCGATCGCACTTATGTTCAGCGGCGTGCCCGGCGTGCGGGCGGCGGACGATGCCGGGTCCGCGCAAGCGGTCATCGCCTCCCAGCTTGAGGCTATCGGCCGCGGGGATGCCGCCGCGGCCTATTCCCACGCCGCGCCGGCGATCCAGGGACTTTTCACCGGGCCGGACATTTTCATGAGCATGGTCCGGCAAAGCTATGCGCCGCTCGTTCGTCCGAAACGCGTCGAGTTCGGCAAGTCGGCGGGGTCCGACGGAAAGATCGCGCAGCATGTGCACATCGTGGACAGCGACGGTGTGGCATGGGAGGCGCTCTATACACTGGAGCAGCAGCCGGACGGGACCATCAAGATCACCGGATGCTCGCTTCTGAAAGCCGATCAGGAAGCGTGAACTCGTTTCAGTTGAAATGACAGTTCACGCCGATGCGGACGATACCGCTACCGGCCGGTCTTTCCGACGCGTTCATAGGCTTCGACCAGATGACGGCGCATCAGGTCGGCGGCCGCGTCGCCGTCGCCGCGGATCATCTCTTCGAGAATGCGGCCGTGTTCTTTCCAGACGCTGATCGACATGCCCGGATGGCGCAGCACTTCGCCCATCGCGCGGCGCAGATGCCGCCAGTGCAGCCGCATGGTCTCGGCTATCAGGGGATTGCCGGAAAGATCGTGGATGAATGAGTGGAAGTCCATATCGGCCTGAAGGCTGGCGCGGCTGTCGCCGGCGGCCACCAGCTTGCGGCCGTTTTCAACCAGTGCACGCCCGCGCGCGATGGATTCCCTGGTCAGGCGCGGAGTCGCCAGCTTGACCGCAAGCGGTTCGACCGCCGAGCGGATCTGGTAGATCGCCTCGAAGAAATCCGGATCGACCGCGGTGACGGTCAATCCCTGACGCCCCTGCGCAAGAAATCCCTGCGCCTTCAACACCGCCAGCGCGTGGGTCACCGGCTGCCGTGAGACATTCAGGCGCGCGGCGATGTTCTCCTGGGTGAGGCGCTCGCCCGGCTTGAACGTGCCGTCGCACAGGGCATCGAGGATCACCTCATAGACCTGATCGACCAGACTTTTCGGCGGGGCCAGGGACTCGAGCACTTCTCCTCCGATGGAATCATCGCTGTGCGGCTGCATGGTTGCTGCTTGACAGGGTGGGGCGCAAGCCGCATCCTGAGTTTAGAATACTGAATTCAGAATGCAATACTGACTTACCGTAGGGTGGTTCGCACCGCCGACGGCCGAGGGTGCAGAAGCGCTCCGGGACGAAAAACAAGATCCGGGAAACGACCTGAAACAAACAAGGAGGATCGTCATGAAACTGACCCCTGAGCAGCTCGAGCAGTTCCGTACCGAAGGCTGGCTGTTCCTGCCTGAGCTTTTCAACGCCGAGGAAGTCGATGTCCTGCGGCGTGAAGCCGTGTCGATCTATGACGAGCAGCGCCCCGAAGTCTGGCGCGAGAAGAGCGGCGCGCCGCGCACCGCCTTTGCCGCGCATCTTTATAACGAGGCGTTTCGCCTGCTCGGCGCGCATCCGCGCATGATCGAGCCGGTCGAGCAGATCTTCGGCGAGAAGGTCTACATGCATCAGTACAAGATCAACGCGAAGTCCGCGTTCACCGGCGACGTCTGGCAATGGCATCAGGATTACGGCACGTGGAAGCGCGACGACGGGATGCCAAAGCCGCTTGCGATGAACATCGCGGTGTTCCTGGATGAAGTGATGCCCATCAACGGCCCCCTGATGCTGGTGCCGAGAAGCCAGAACGCCGGCGACCTCAAGGCATCGCACGATCTTGCGACCACGTCGTATCCGCTCTGGACGCTGGATGAGGAGACCGTAACGCGCCTCGTCAAGGAGGGCGGCATTGTCGCGCCGACCGGCAAGCCGGGCGGCATGCTGATGTTCCACGGCAATTTGGTGCACGGCTCGGCGGGCAACATTACGCCGTATCCGCGCAAGATCGTCTATCTCACGCTGAACTCGGTTTCGAACTACATCCGCACGCCGACGCGGCCGGAGTTCATCGCGCATCGCGATTTCACGCCGATCCAGACCGTGGATGACGATGCGCTGGTTCGCTACGCGCGCAGCCATCGTCAGGCGGCGGAATAGCACTCCTCGTCATTGCGAGGAGCCACTAGCGCGTTTACGCGCGTCTTCCACGCGCTATGGCGACGAAGCAATCCAGTCAGTTCGAGAGTGGATTGCTTCGCTTCGCTCGCAATGACAAGGTGACGGCCATCTTTCTTCCGAGAGTTCGTCTCCATGAATCTGCATCACCTTCTCGAAAAGCGCCGCGTGGCGGGAAAGCCCGTGCGTGTGGCGCTGATCGGCGCCGGAAAATTCGGCTCGATGTTTCTCTCTCAGGTGCCGCATACGCCGGGCCTTGAGGTGCCGGTGATTGTCGATCTCGATCCGGAGCGCGCGCGGGACGCCTGCCGCACGGTGGGCTGGGACGATGCGCGGATTGCCGCCACCACCTTCACCAAGGATGGCGCCGCAGCGATCGCAGGCAATGTGGAAGTGATCGTCGAGGCGACCGGCAATCCGTCCGTCGGCATCCGCCATGCCCGTGCGGCGATTGCGGCGGGCAAGCACATCGTGATGGTCAATGTCGAAGCCGACGTGCTCGCGGGTCCGCTGCTGGCGGATGAAGCGCGCAAGGCGGGCGTGGTCTATTCGCTCGCTTACGGCGATCAGCCGGCGCTCACCGCCGAGATGGTGGACTGGGCGCGCGCCACCGGTTTCAAGGTTGTCGCTGCGGGCAAGGGCACCAAGTACCTGCCGATCTATCACGACGTGACGCCCGCCGGGGTGTGGGGTCACTATGGTTTGACCGCTGCCGAAGCGCAGTCGGCCGGCATGAATCCGCAGATGTTCAACTCGTTTCTGGACGGCACCAAGTCGGCCATTGAAATGGCGGCGATTGCAAACGCCACCGGACTTGATGTGCCCTCCACCGGCCTGCTGTTTCCGCCGTGCGGCGTCGATGATCTGCCGCATGTGATGCGCCCAACCGACAAGGGCGGCGCGCTGGAGAAATCCGGCGTGGTGGAAGTCGTCTCGTCGCTGGAGCGGGATGGCCGTCCCGTGTTCCGCGATCTGCGCTGGGGCGTCTATGTCGTGCTGGAAGCGCCGAATGATTACGCCGCCGACTGCTTCCGTCAGTACGGATTGAAGACCGATTCCTCAGGGCGTTATGCCGCGATGTACAAGCCGTATCATCTGATCGGGCTTGAGCTGAACATCTCGGTGCTGTCGGCCGCGCTGCGCGGCGAGCCGACGGGGCAGCCCCAAGGTTTCCGCGGTGATGTCGCGGCTGTCGCCAAGAAAAATCTGCGCGCAGGCGAAATGCTCGACGGCGAGGGCGGCTATACGGTGTGGGGCAAGCTGATGCCGGCGGCCGAAAGCCTCAAGACCGGCGCATTGCCCATTGGGCTCGCGCATCATGTCAAATTGACCAGGGACGTTGCGCATGGCGCGGTGGTTCGCTGGTCGGATGTGGAAATCGATGCCAAGAACGATGCCGTCGCTTTCCGCCGCGCGATGGAAGCAAAGTTCTCTCACTAGCAGAGCCCATCCATTGAAGTGCTGCAAATGCGATCTGACTCCCTCTCCCGTGGGGAGAGGGTTGGGGTGAGGGCGTAGAATCTATCTCGAGGCGCTACCGCGTCACATGCGCCGAGACGGCGAGCCACTGGCCGCCGATCTTCGCCCACACATCGGTGTAGCGCCCGCCGCCCGCGCTGCCGTCCGGCATCACATAGCTCGTGCGCGCGTGGATGATGGCCGCGTCGCCGATGATCCGGATCAGCACGTCCTCGGCCTTGAGATTCCTGATCGCGATGGGCCTGGCGGTCTGCTTCAGGAATCCGGCGCGATCGACCAGCGAGCGATCGGGATTCGAGCAGTAGAAGTCAGGCGCCAGGATTTCATCGAAGCGTTTGACGTCGCAGGTCTGCACCGAATTGATGTAATCGCGGTTGAGAGCAGTGAGGATGTCGTGATCCGAACTCATGGCAGAACCTCCGTCTCCGGCTTCGCTTTCGGCCCGATGGATGTGAACACGTAGCGCCATCCGATCAGCAGGCTGCGCAGCGCAAGCCATCCGATGATCAGATTGGAGAGCACAAAAATCGGCAACGCCAGATGGGCGATGACGCCGGTTTCTCCGCGCTCAATGAACCGCAGCGCGGCGAGCGGCAGGGCCGAGACGCCGAAGCTGTAGGCCCACGCGGCGAGCGAGAACGGCTGTTCGCGCAGCCATGGAATCAGCCGCAGCATCACCAGGGCCTGAAACAGCGCATAGCCGAACAGCATGTGGGCGAGATGATCGGGCGGTCCGCTGGTCACGGCGAGATAGGCGACCGAGCCAACCGCGGGCGGCGCGAGATGGATTCCCATGGTGGCGCGGAGTGCAACCGGAATGCCATGCGCGAGCAGCCGCGTGAGGATGACCGATTCCATCACGATGATGGAAAAGAAGCCGACACCGAAGAACAGCAGTCCCGCATCGGGATAACCGAAAAGGCCGCAGGCGATAGCGCTGACAAAACTGCCGCCGACGGTCGGCATGTAAAGCACCGGGGTTGTGGTTTCGGTCGTCCGGCCTCCGATCCACAGCCCGCCGACGCCCCAGACAGTAAACGCAAGCTGTCCGGCCACGCCGCAGATAAACAGGCCGAATGCAATGCGCGGCAGGTACGGCGCGATTGACCAGGCGGCGATCATTGTCGTCATGGGAATGAGCACGACAAAGAAGGACTGGATGGGATGAACGATCTCGGCCATCGCGGCTTCGGGGGCCTGAATCCATTTCAGGATGTAGACCGAAAACCAGATCAGCCAGATGGCGGACGCGGTCAGGGCCAGCGTTTCGCCGATGATGCCCGGCACGCCCCAGACATGGGAGGCGCTACGCCAGCCGGCGCCAAGCCCACCGATGCCAAGAACCATACCGAACATGGTCGCGGAAAATTTCGAGATGTCGATACGCACGGCTTGCCTGTTCTTTTTGGGATTGTCCGGAGGGCTGCTTAGGCCGTAAGGGTTTCTAGCAATCGGGAGGATCGATCACAATGGACTTCGCCCTGAACCCGCAGCAGGAATCCATTCGCGATGCGATTATGAAAATCTGCGCCCGCTTCGACGATACCTATTGGCTCGAGAAGGATCGCACCGGCGGCTTTCCGCACGAGTTTTACGACGCGATGGCGCAGGCCGGCTGGCTCGGCATCTGCATTCCCGAGGAATTCGGAGGCTCCGGTCTCGGCATCATGGAAGCCGCCATCATGATGCGCGCAATCTCCGAATCCGGCGCAGGCATGTCGGGCGCCTCCGCGATCCACATGAATGTGTTCGGGCTCAATCCGGTGGTGGTGTTCGGCAACGATGCGCAGCGCGCGCGCATGCTGCCCGGCATTGTCGAGGGCCGCGAGAAAGCCTGCTTCGGGGTGACCGAGCCGAACACCGGACTCAACACCACGCAACTCAAAACCCGCGCGGTGCGCAAGGGCGACAAATACATCGTCAACGGCCAGAAAGTCTGGATCTCGACCGCGCAGGTCGCGCACAAGATTCTGCTGCTGGCGCGCACCACACCGCTGGAAGAGGTGAAGAATCCGACCCACGGTCTCAGCCTGTTCTATGCGGATTTCGACCGCGAGCGGGTGAAGGTGCATGAGATCGAGAAGATGGGCCGCAAGGCTGTCGACTCCAACGAACTCTTCTTCGCCGACTTCGAGATTCCAGTGGAGGATCGTATCGGCGAGGAGGGCCGGGGGTTCGAATACATCCTGCACGGCATGAATCCCGAGCGGGTGCTGATCGCGGCGGAAGCGGTCGGTCTCGGCAAGCTCGCGCTCGATCGTGCAGCGGCTTACGCGAAGCAGCGCATCGTGTTCAACCGGCCGATCGGACAGAATCAGGCGATCCAGCATCCGCTGGCGAAAAACTGGATCGATCTCGAGGCGGCGTGGCTAATGACCATGTCGGCAGCGTGGCAATACGATCAGGGATTGCCGTGCGGCCCGGCCGCGAATGCGGCAAAATATCTTGCGGGCGAGGCGGGTTTCGACGCCTGCCAGCAGGCGGTGATGACCCACGGCGGTTTCGGCTACGCCAAGGAATATCATGTTGAGCGTTATCTGCGCGAAGTGATGATCCCGCGCATTGCGCCGATCAGCCCGCAGCTGATTCTTAGTTTTATCGGCGAGAAAGTTCTGGGGCTGCCGAAATCGTATTGAAGCACGCAAGAAAAAGACCGGCCCCAAAGGACCGGCCTCTCAAAGTTGTCGCGTCGCCAAACGCAATTACAGTTTCTTGTTTACGGCATCCGCGGCTTTGTTCACCGCGTCCTTGGTGGCTTCCTTCGCGTCGCCGACAGCCTTCTGGCCATGACCCTTGGCTTCCTGAATGGCGCCTTCGCCCTTCAGCTTGTCCGAGCCGGTAGCTTCGCCGATACGCTGCTTGGCCTTGCCGATAACTTCGTTGGTAACGCCCTTGATTTTGTCGGTGGTGCCGCTCATTACAATCTCCTTTTGAATGTTCGCGGACACAACGGGCGAGTTGACGAGATGTTCCTCATTTGCTGATTTGCCATGAACACGCGCTTGTGACGCGTTACTGAAATTCGGGAAGGGACCCGCGATGTCACACGATCATCATCATCACGATCATTCGCATGATCATTCCCATGCGCACGACGACGAGCGCTGGAAGCATGACGGTGTGCGCGTGATTCCCGGCAATCAGCTCGACTCGAATGTGCCGTCCACCAGCGGCATGGACCGCAAGGCTGCGATCAATTTCGCGCGGGTCGGCGCGCAGAAGCTGTGGGCCGGAACGGTGACGATCAGGCCGGATGCAAAGACCGGCGCGCACCATCACGGTCATCTGGAAAGCGTCATTTATGTCGTGAAGGGCAAGGCGCGCATGCGCTGGGGCGAACATCTCCAGTTCACCGCCGAGGCAGGGCCGGGCGATTTCATCTTCGTGCCGCCTTACGTGCCGCATCAGGAGATCAACGCCAGCCCGGACGAAGTGCTCGAATGCGTGCTGGTGCGCAGTGACGGCGAAGCCGTCGCCATCAATCTGGACATCGAGCCGGTGGAGAAGCCGGAGACCGTGTTGTGGGTCGATCCGATTCACCGCGACCCTGCGGAGAAGGCCTGAAATCACCGGTATCCGGGGATGGACAAAGGGCGGTTCCGCGGCGGTCCCGAAAACGCCTTTGAAGCCAAGTGTTTGCAGTGCGACATTCTGACTACTGACGAATATTGACAATCGTCAGTCGTTACTAGAAGCTCCCGGGATAATCCCAAGGGAGCTTCCGATGCGCCGCATCTCCGAATTCGCAAGCCAACGCAATGGCTTGGCCATTCTCGCCTTGATTATTCCTGCCCTGGCGCTCGGCGCCTGCAGCAAGGAGCAGGCCCAGGAGGGCGAGAAGGGGCGCCCGGTTCTGGTGGCGACGGTCCACTATCAGTCGCAGTCGCCGGAGCGCAGCTTCGTCGGCACCATCCGCCCCCGCATCGAAACCGACATGGGCTTCCGCGTGCCCGGCAAGGTGGCCAAGCGCCTCGTCGAGGTCGGGCAGATGGTCGATGTCGGTCAGCCGCTGGCGACCCTCGACGAGGTCGATCTCAAATTGCAGGCCGAGCAGGCCGAGGCTGAATTCCGCGCCGCGACCGGTGTGCTGGCGCAGGCAAGCGCGGCCGAGGGCCGCGCCAAGGAACTGCGCGCCAGGGGCTGGTCAACCGAAGCGCAGCTCGATCAGGTGAAGGCGGCAGCCGACGAGGCGCGGGCGCGTCTCAACCGCGCCGAGCGCTCGGTCGAACTCACCAAGAACAGCCTGTCCTACGCCCATCTGGTCGCCGATACGCGCGGTGTGGTCACCGCGACGCTGATCGAGCCGGGTCAGGTGGTGGCGTCGGGTCAGACCGCGATCCGCGTGGCGCGCTCCGCCGAGAAGGAAGCGGTGGTCGCGATTCCGGAAACCATGGTCAGCTTTGCCAAGACCGGCGAAGCGAGCGTGACGCTGTGGTCCGAGCCGAACAAGAAATATGTCGCCAAGCTGCGCGAGATCGCGCCGGCCGCCGATCCCGCAACGCGGACCTATCTGGCGAAGTTCTCGCTGCCCGGCGCGGATGACGCGGTTTCGCTCGGCATGACCGCGACCCTGACGCTGGCCGATCCGGTGACCGAGCGCGTGGCGCGGCTGCCGCTGTCGGCGCTGTTCAGCCAGGGCGACGGACCCTCACTCTATGTCGCCGACGCCAACACCGGCGCGGTGTCGTTGAAGCCGGTGGCGGTGAAGGCCTATGAGACCAACGACGTCATCATCACCAGCGGCGTCGAGGAAGGCGCCAAGGTCGTGGTGCTCGGCGTGCAAAAGCTCGATCCGGCCCAGAAGGTCCGTGTCGTTTCGTCGCTGTCGTTCTGATTTAACGCACAGACATACCGAGGGTCCGATGAAGCGATTCAATCTTTCCGCCTGGGCCGTGGCGCACCCGACGCTGATCCTGTTCTTCATCGTGATGCTCGGCATCGCGGGCTTTTTCTCGTACGAGCGGCTCGGCCGCGCGGAAGATCCGTCATTCACTATCAAGGTGGTCATCGTCAACGCGATGTGGCCTGGCGCGACGGCCAAGGAAATGCAGGAGCAGGTCGCCGATCCGATCGAGAAAAAGCTTCAGGAACTGCCGTACTTCGAGAAGGTGCAGACCTACACCAAGCCTTCCTTCACCGCGATGACCCTGACCTTCAAGGACTACACGCCTGCGAAGGAAGTGCCGCAGCTTTTCTATCAGCTCCGCAAGAAGCTCAGTGACATCAGGAACGATCTTCCGCCGAACCTGATCGGTCCGAATATCAACGACGAATACGGCGACGTCGATTCGATTCTCTACATGCTGACGGGCGAGGGCACGGACTATGCCCAGCTCAAGAAAGTGGCCGAAGGCCTGCGCCAGCGCCTTCTCAAGACGGAGAACGTCACCAAGGTCAACCTGTACGGCACGCAGGACGAGCGCGTGTTCGTCGAGTTCTCGCACGCCAAGCTGGCGACGCTCGGCATCACGACGCAGGCGCTGTTCGATTCGCTGGCCAAGCAGAACGCAGTGGTTCCGGCGGGCACGGTTGAAACGTCGTCGCAGCGCGTGCCGCTGCGCGTCACCGGCGCCTATGACAGCGTCAAGGCCGTGGCCGAAACTCCGGTCGAGGGCAATGGCCGCGTGTTCCGCCTTGGCGACATCGCCATGGTCACCCACGGATTCGTCGATCCTCCGACCTATCAGGTGCGCCAGGAAGGCAAGCCCGCGATCGGCGTCGGCGTGGTGATGGCGAAGGGCGCCAACATTCTCGAGCTTGGCGAGAGCATCAAGAAGGCGACCGCGGAATTCATGGCGGCCGTGCCGCAGGGCATCGAGATCGAGCAGATCGCCGATCAGCCGAAAGTGGTCGAGCACGCGGTCAGCGAGTTCGTGCATTCGTTCGTGGAGGCGCTGGCGATCGTGCTGTTCGTCAGCTTCCTCGCACTCGGCTGGCGCACCGGTATCGTCGTTGCATTGTCGGTGCCGCTGGTGCTGGCGATCGTCTTCATCGTGATGAATGCGATGGGCATGGACCTGCATCGCATCACCCTCGGTGCGCTGATTATCGCGCTCGGCCTTCTGGTCGACGACGCGATCATCGCGGTCGAGATGATGGTGGTGAAGATGGAGCAGGGATGGGACCGCGTGAAGGCGGCCTCCTTTGCCTGGGAATCTACCGCGTTTCCGATGCTCACGGGAACGCTGGTCACGGCCGTTGGCTTCCTCCCCATCGGCTTTGCCAATTCGTCGGTCGGCGAATATGCCGGCGGCATCTTCTGGGTGGTGGCGATTGCGCTGATCGCGTCATGGTTCGTCGCGGTGATCTTCACGCCCTATATCGGCGTCAAGCTGCTGCCGAACTTCAATCATGGCAAGCATAACCATGATCCGCACGCGATCTATGAGACGCGGATGTATCGCGGCCTGCGCCGCGTGATCGAATGGTGCGTGCGCCGCCGCGGCACCGTCGTGCTGGCGACGGTCGGTGTGTTCGCGCTGTCGATCGTCGGCTTCGGTCATGTGCAGCAGCAGTTCTTCCCGCTGTCGGAACGGCCGGAGCTGTTCCTCCAGTTGCGGTTGCCGGAAGGCACCGCGTTCAACGTCACCAAGGAGAGCGTGAAGAAGGCGGAAGCGCTGCTCAAGGACGACAAGGACATCGCCACCTACACGACCTATGTCGGTCAGGGGTCGCCGCGTTTCTGGCTCGGCCTCAATCCGCAGCTTCCGAACGAGGCGTTCTCGGAAACGGTGATCGTTTCGAAGGACGTTGCCGCGCGCGAGCGCATCAAGTCGCGGCTGGAGAAGGCCGTGGCCGATGGCGCGCTATCTGAAGCGCGTGTGCGCGTCGACCGCTTCAACTTCGGCCCGCCCGTCGGCTTCCCGGTTCAGTTCCGTGTTGTCGGCCCGGACACAACGACTGTGCGTGACATCGCCTACAAGGTGCGCGAGGTCATGCGCGGCAACGACAAGGTGGTCGATCCGCATCTCGACTGGAACGAACAGACCCCATACCTCAAGCTTGCCGTCGATCAGGATCGCGCCCGTGCGCTCGGCCTGACGCCGCAGGACATTTCGCAGTCGCTGGCGATGCTGATCTCCGGCGTGCAGGTGACGACGCTGCGCGACGGCATCGAGAAGGTCGGTGTTGTCGCCCGCGCCGTGCCGTCGGAGCGGCTCGATCTCGGCCGTGTCGGCGATCTGACGATCTATTCGCGGGGCGGCGTTGCCGTGCCGCTGTCGCAGATCGCCAAGATCGAATACGCACACGAGGAGCCGATCCTGTGGCGGCGTAACCGCGACATGGCGATCACCGTGCGCGCCGATATTGTCGACGGCGTACAGGCGCCGGACGTCACCAATGCGATCTGGCCGAAGCTTGAAGGCATTCGCAAGAGCCTGCAACCGGCTTACCGCATCGAGATCGGCGGCGCGATCGAGGAGTCCGAAAAGGGCAATGCGTCGATCAACAAGCTGTTCCCGCTGATGGTGATCGGCATGCTGACGCTGCTGATGATCCAGTTGCAGAGCTTCTCGCGGCTGGTGCTGGTGTTCCTGACCGCGCCGCTCGGCATCGTCGGCGCTTCGCTGGGCCTGAATGTTGCTGGAAGCCCATTCGGCTTCGTGGCGCTGCTCGGGCTGATCGCGCTGGCCGGCATGATCATGCGCAACTCGGTGATTCTGGTTGACCAGATCGAGACGGACGTCGAGCATGGCCTGACCCGGCGCGAAGCCATCGTCGAAGCCACGGTTCGCCGTGCGCGGCCGGTGGTGTTGACGGCGCTGGCTGCGATCCTGGCGATGATTCCGCTGTCGCGGTCGGCCTTCTGGGGCCCGATGGCCATCACCATCATGGGTGGATTGTTCGTTGCAACATTCCTGACCCTGCTGTTCCTGCCCGGCCTCTATGCGCTATGGTTCAGGAAGAGTCTGGACGAACGGGGCGAGGGTGTGGTTCCGGCGCCCGCGCAGCCGGGCCAGATCCGGCAAGCGCCGCCGCTGGCGACCGCCGCCGAATAATCGAACCTTGAGTATGACACTGACATGACTCTGCTTCACGACAGCGATACCGATTCCGAAAAGAAGGCGTGCATTCTCGCGACTGCGGAGCGCCTGTTTCGCGATGTCGGCTATCTCAAGACCACGGTCGCCGACATCGCCAAAACGCTCAAGATGTCGCCGGCGAACATCTATCGCTTCTTCGATTCCAAGAAGTCGATCCATGAAGGTGTGGCGCGGCGGCTGATGGCTGAGGTCGAGGATGCCGCGGACGCGATTGCGGCCAAACCGACGCCGCCACGCGAGCGGATGAAGGAATTGCTCGCCACGGTCAGTGTGATGAATGCCGAACGCTTCGTTGGCGATGCCAAGATCCACGAGATGGTCGCCATCGCAATGGAAGAAAGCTGGGATGTATGCGATGCGCATATCCAGCGCATCGTCATGGCCATCGGCGCAGTGATCGCGGACGGCGCCAAGAGCGGCGCGTTCAACGTCAAGGACGTAGAGCTGGCCGCCAAGTGCGTCTGCGCCGGGATGCTGCGGTTCTTCCATCCGCAGATGATCGAACAGAGCGCCAAAAAGCCGGGGCCGAGCCTCGATCAAATGATAGACTTTATTATCGCCGGCCTTACGCTGGGCACCCCCGACCTCTCGGGTGGCACAGCTGCAGGCAAAGCTATTTATGGCTGATTTTCACTACTACGAACCCTCAAAAGGCCACGGCCTCCGGCACGATCCCTTCAATGCCATTGTTGGTCCCCGGCCGATCGGCTGGATTTCATCGAAGGATGCCAAGGGACACATCAATCTTGCGCCCTACAGCTTCTTCAACGCCTTCTGCTATGTGCCGCCGATCATCGGCTTTTCCTCGACCGGCTGGAAGGACAGCGTTTCTAATATTCAGGAGACGAAGGAGTTCACCTGGAATCTGGTGACCAAGCACGTCGCCGAGCAGATGAACATGACGTCGGCGAGCGTGCCGCACGAAACCGACGAATTTACGATTTCCGGGCTGACCAAGGCGCCGAGCCGCAAGGTCGATGTGCCACGCGTCGGCGAAAGTCTCGTCTCGTTCGAGTGCAAATTGACCCAGATGATCCAGCTCGAGGGCGCTGACGGAAAAAAAGCCGACGCCTGGGTCACCTTCGGCGAAGTTGTCGCGGTCCATATCGACAAGAGCCTGATCAGGGACGGCGTCTATCAGACTGCCGAGGCCTATCCGATCCTGCGCGCGGGACGGATGGGCGACTACGCCCAGATCCGGCCCGACATAATGTTCGAGATGATCCGGCCGCGGTAGCGGCGTTTTGGCTCAAGTCTTGGTGATTTTTGACCGTTTTCCGATTGTTCGGGAGGCCGGCGCGGAACGCTGCGCCGCTCTGCAGGTTATTGAAACATAGGAATTTTTGGGGGCTTTCGCTTTAAACGCGACACACCGCCGAAGCTATTTTCAGCACTACCGCCGCTAGAATGAGGCATGATCTAAACGAAATCTACTCCCGCATTTCGGGTTCATGCCCTAGCATTTCAGCCCCGTGGTTACGCTGGCCTTTCCACAAAAGGATCGTCCCATGAGCTTCTCCTTCCGCCGCGATCTCATCACCCGTCCGATCTTCGCGTGGGCGCACAAGGCGCTGCCGCCGATGTCCGACACCGAGCGCGAGGCGCTCGAGGCCGGCGACGTCTGGTGGGACGCCGATCTGTTCACCGGCAATCCCGACTGGTCGAAGCTGCTGGCCTTCGCTCCGGCAAAACTCACCGACGAAGAGACGGCTTTCCTGAACGGCCCGGTCGAGCAGCTTTGCGAGATGGTCGACGAGTGGAAGGTGAACTGGGAATGGCGCGACCTGCCGCCCGAAGTCTGGGAGTTCATCAAGCGCAACAAATTCCTCGGCATGATTATCCCGAAGGACTATGGCGGCCTCGGCTTCTCGCCCTATGCGCATTCGGAAGTGGTTCGGAAAATTTCGTCGCGGTCGGTGACGGCGGCGGTCACGGTGATGGTGCCCAACTCGCTCGGGCCGGGTGAACTGCTGATGCACTTCGGCACCAAGGAGCAGCGTGACAGGTGGCTGCCCGGTCTTGCGGAAGGCCGCGAGATTCCCTGCTTCGGGCTGACCAGCCCGGAGGCCGGCTCCGACGCCGCGTCGATGATCGACACCGGCATCATTTGTAAGGGCACGTTCAACGGCAAGGAGACACTCGGCCTGCGGCTGAACTGGCACAAGCGCTACATCACCCTTGGCCCGGTGGCGACGCTGCTGGGTCTTGCGTTCAAGGCCTACGATCCAGATCACCTGATCGGCAGCGAGGAAGAACTCGGCATCACGGTTGCGCTGATTCCGACTGACCTGCCCGGCGTCAGCATCGGTCATCGCCATCTGCCGGCGATGCAGGTGTTCCAGAACGGTCCGAACTGGGGCAAGGACGTTTTTATTCCGATGGACTTCATCATCGGCGGACAGGAGCGCATCGGCCAGGGCTGGAAGATGTTGATGACAGCGCTGGCCGCGGGCCGCGGCATCTCTCTGCCGTCGCAATCCTCCGCAGGTGCGGCGTACTGCGCGCGCGCCACGGGGGCCTATGCGCGCATCCGCGAGCAATTCCATGTGCCGATTGGAAAGTTCGAGGGTATCGAGGAGCCGCTGGCGCGCATCGCGGGCACGGCCTACCAGCTCGACGCCGCACGACGGCTAACCTGCGCCGCGCTCAATCAGGGCATTCATCCGGCTGTCGTGTCGGGCATCATGAAGCTGCACGCCACGGAGCGGCTGCGCATCACGGTGGATGATGCAATGGATATTCATGGCGGCAAGGCCGTGATCGACGGGCCGCAGAACTACATGGGCAATCTCTATCGCTCGGTGCCGGTCGCCATCACGGTGGAGGGCGCAAACATCCTGACACGCAATCTCATCGTGTTCGGGCAGGGATCGGTGCGCGCGCACCCCTATCTGCTTAGCGAAATGAATGCGATCGGCGATCCCGACCGGAAGAAGGGTCTCGCCGATTTCGATGCGTCGTTCTGGAAGCATGTCGGCCACGCCATCACCAATACATTCCGCGCATGGGGCCGGAGCTGGACCGGCGGCGCGTTTGCTCCGGCGCCCGAGGCTGGCGCCGCGACCGGTTACTACCGCCAGCTCTCGCGTTATTCGGCAGCGTTTGCGCTCTGCTCCGACATGGCGCTGCTGACGCTCGGCGGTGCGCTCAAGCGCAAGGAAATGCTGTCGGCAAGGCTCGGCGACATTCTCTCCGAACTGTATCTGCTCTCGGCGGCATTGAAACGCTGGGAGGACGAGGGCCGTCAGGACGCGGACTTCCCCGCGCTCCAATGGGTGATGGCAAACGGCATCCGCACCATCGAGAACCGTCTTGCGGAGGTGATTGCCAATCTGCCGAACCGCTTTGTGAGCGTGATCCTCAAATTCCTGATCCAGCCGCTCGGCGCCAATCCGCTCGGTCCGTCGGACAAGGTTGTGCACCACTGCGCGCAAATGATCCTTGCGCCGGGTGCGGTGCGCGACCGGCTGACCGCGGGCCTCTATCATGGCAACGACGATGGTCCGCTGGCGCGGCTGGAGCGTGCGTTCCTGCTGGTCACCGCCAACGAGCCGATCGAGAAGAAAATGCATGCTGCAAAAATCCGAGACTGGAGCGAAGCCGTGAAGAAAGGTGTCATCACCGCCGACGAAGGCGCAAAGCTCAAGGCCGCGCACGATGCGGTCGCGCTGGTGATCGAGGTCGACGACTTTGCACCCGAAGCGCTGTCGCCGATCTACAGGAAGCGGCAGGAGCTGAAACAACCAGATCTCAAGCAGACCTCGCCGGACCGGGCGGCAAGCTGATGGCGCGTCCGGTTTATATTGTTGACGGCGCACGCACGCCGTTCCTGAAAGTACAAGGCGGGCCGGGGCCATTCACCCCGGTCGATCTCGCAGTTCAGGCCGGGCGGCCCTTGCTGGCGCGGCAACCTTTTGCGCCAAATGCGTTCGATCAGGTCATTCTCGGCTGCGTCAATGTCATCGCCGACGAGATGAATCCGGCGCGCGTCGCGGCGCTTCGCCTCGGCATGGGCAAGCGCATGGTGGCGTTCACCGTGCAGATCAATTGCGGCTCCGGCATGCAGTCGATCGACACGGCGTACCGCTACATCGAGGCTGGCAAGGCCGACATGATCCTGGCGGGCGGCGCGGAAGCGCTGAGCTACGCACCGCTGGTATTTCCGCTGTCGGGCGTGCGCTGGTTCGCGAAATTTGCGGGCGCCAAGGACACGCTGTCGAAGGCGGCAGCGTTTCTCAAGGCGCGGCCTTCGGACTTCAAGCCGATCATCGGTCTTGAACGCGGATTGACCGATCCGATCACCGATCTCAACATGGGCCAGACCGCCGAAGTCGTCGCGCATCTGATGGGCGTGACGCGCGAGCAGGCCGATGCCTACGCGGTGGAAAGTCACCGGCGGCTGGCGAATGCGCAGGAGCAGGGATTCCTGAAAGGCGAGGTCGAGACCTCGTTCGCGCGCGACGGCAAGTTCTACGACCATGACGACGGCGTGCGGCCCGATTCGTCGATGGACAAGCTGGCAAGACTGAAGCCCGCCTTCGAGCGGCCATGGGGACAGGTGACGCCGGGCAATTCGTCCCAGATCACCGACGGCGCATGCTGGACCATTCTGGCGTCCGAAGACGCCGTAAACAAATACGGCCTCAAGCCGAAGGCGATCATCGTCGACAGCCAGTGGGCGGGGCTCGATCCGAGCATCATGGGTTTCGGCCCGGTGCTGTCATCCGCCGAACTCATGAAGCGCAACAAGCTCAAATTGCAGGACATCGAGACTTGGGAAATCAACGAGGCGTTTGCCTCGCAGGTGCTGGCGTGTCTGGCGGCATGGAACGACGACAAGTTCTGCCGGGAGGTGCTCGGTCTCGACGGCGCGGCGGGCGAGATCGACCGCACAAAGCTTAACGTCGACGGCGGTGCGATCAGCCTCGGGCATCCGGTCGGCACCAGCGGCAACCGCATCGTGCTTCATCTGGTCAACGCGATGAAGCGGCTCGGCACCCGGCGCGGCATCGCCACCGAATGCATCGGCGGCGGCCTCGGCGGCGCGATGCTGATCGAGACATTGTAAGGGAACGGACATGGACTCACGCATCATGGATGTTCTCAAGGACCGCGTCCTCGAACTCGGACCGGAGCCGCAGGCTGGACCGTACAGGAACTTTAAACTGACGCGCGACAGCGATGGTATCGCCTGGCTACTGTTCGACCGCGAGGGCACCAGCGCCAACACGCTGTCTGCGAGCGTGCTCGAAGAGTTCGAGACCGTCATTGCCGCGCTGGAGCAGGACCGCCCGGCCGGCCTTGTCATTCGCTCGGCCAAGCCGTCGGGCTTTATCGCGGGTGCCGACGTCAACGAATTTCGCGGCGTGACCGATCCGCGCGAGGTCGAAACCCCGATGGCGCGTGCCCATGCGGTGATCGACCGGCTGGAAGCGCTCAAGGTTCCAAGCGTCGCGGTGATCCACGGCTTCTGTCTCGGCGGCGGCCTCGAAGTGGCGCTGGCGTGCAACACGCGCATCGCCATCGACAACGCCCGCTTCGGATTTCCCGAGGTGATGCTCGGCCTGCATCCGGGGCTTGGCGGCACCGCGCGCTTCACCCATCTCGTCAGTCCGCTCGAGGCGATGACGATGATGCTGACTGGCAAGACCATCGATGCACGCAAGGCGAAGTCGCTCGGCCTGGCCGATGCGGTGACGCAGGAGCGGCATGTCCGAAATGCGGTGAAAGACGCGATCTTCGGGCGGCTGCGGCCGCACAGGCAGGGCCTGCTTGCGAGAGCGATGAATCTCGGCCCGGTGCGCGGCCTTCTTGCCAACAGGATGCGCGGCGAGGCCGCGAAGACCGCGCCGAAGGATCATTATCCCGCGCCTTACGCGCTGATTGATCTGTGGGAAAAGCACGGCGGCGATCGCAAGGCGATGCTGGCGGCGGAGCAGGTCTCGTTCGCCAATCTGATGGTGACGCCGACTGCGCAGAATCTGATCCGCGTGTTCTTCCTGCGCGAACAGATGAAGAAGCTCGCCGACGGCCGCAACACCGTGAAGCATGTTCATGTCATCGGCGCGGGTGCGATGGGCGGAGATATAGCCGCGTGGTGCGCCTATCAGGGCCTGCGCGTGACGCTGGCCGACATGAAGGCTGAACCGATCGCCGGCGCGGTCAAGCGCGCTTCCGATCTGTTCGGCAAGATCATCCGCAAGAAGACCGATCTGCGCGATGCGCTCGACCGGCTGATGCCGGACATGACCGGGGAAGGCGTGCGCAACGCCGATCTGATCATTGAGGCGGTGCCGGAAAAGCTCGAACTGAAACAGAAGGTCTATGCCGGGCTCGAGCCTGTGATGAAAGCCGGCGCGATCCTTGCCACCAACACCTCCAGCATTCCATTGCAGGATCTGCGCACCACGCTGAAAAACCCCGAGCGGCTGCTGGGCCTGCATTTCTTCAATCCGGTGTCACGTTTGCAACTCGTCGAGGTGGTGAGCCACGACACTGTCGATCCGCGTGCATTAGCGACGGCTTTGAAGTTTGTCGGTGCCATCGATCGCCTGCCGCTGCCGGTGAAGAGTTCGCCGGGCTTCCTCGTCAACCGCGCACTGACGCCGTACATGCTGGAAGCGATGGTGATGCTCGACGAGAAGGTCGACAAGGCCGTCATCGATGCTGCTGCCGAGAAGTTCGGCATGCCGATGGGGCCCATTGAGTTGGCCGATCAGGTCGGGCTCGATATCTGCCTTGCCGTGGGCGATATGCTGCGCTCGAAGTTCGGCGAAGCCGCGCTCCCGCCAGCACCGGACTGGCTGCGCGAAAAGGTGAAGAAGGGCGAACTCGGCCGCAAGACCGGCAAGGGATTCTACGAGTGGAAGGACGGCAAGGCGGTGAAACTGCCGTCGCCGGTCCAGCCCACCGAGGAGATGATCGACCGCCTCATCCTGCCGATGTCGAATGTCTGCGTCGCCTGTCTGCGCGAAGGTATTGTGGAGAATGGCGATGTGGTGGACGGCGCCATGATCTTCGGCACGGGATATGCGCCGTTCCGTGGCGGTCCGCTGAACTATGCACGCACCCGCGGCGGCGCGAACGTTGTCGCGGCGCTGAAGGCGCTGGAAGCGAAGTTCGGCGATCGCTTTAAACCGGACGCCGGGTGGGATACGTTCGCCTGACACATATTTTCGTTCAGCTTCATTTGACGGATTTCATCGATGGCAGACACGCCCGTTCACGCCGCGCCCGCCCCAGCCGCGCCAGAGGGCGAACTCTCCATTCGCACCATGGCGATGCCTGCGGACACCAACCAGAACGGCGATATCTTCGGCGGCTGGCTGCTCAGCCAGATGGATATTGCGGGCGGTATTTTTGCGTCCAAGGTTTCGAAGAGCCGCGCCGTCACGGTTGCGATTGAAGCTATGACGTTCCGCAAGCCGGTCAATGTCGGCGATGTGGTTTCGGTTTTTTGCACCACGGTCCGGCTCGGCCGCACCTCGATCACCGTCCATATCGAGGCCTGGGTGCAACGCCGGAAGGAATCGCAACTGATTCTCGTGACCGACGGGAACTACACCTACGTCGCTATCGATGACGAGGGCCGTCCGCAACCCATCGGGCAGCGTTCTCCATCCGTCAGCGTCTGACGAGGGATTCTTCCTCAAGACGTTAGGTAATTTTTCGCAACTGTGACGGTTGTACGAATGCGTTCGTCCCGTTTTGTTGCGCTGCACGGAGCCGGCATTGCTATTTTGTCGCGCTGTCCCCGACGATCTTCCGGTCTATGCATTCCAGTTATAAAACTGTCGCGCGAAGCGCCTACAGGTTCGGCGCACTGCACACGCGGGAGTCACTCACCGTTTGTTTTCCGGTCATTTCGGGCTGAATACAGGCTCTCTGCTGTTGGCCCGGGATGTGCATACCAGATCGGTATGAGTCGGAAAGAGGCGGTGTGTTGAAGGCTTCAAGGGGCTGAAACCTTTTCAGCCCTTCGGGGTTATAGCGCGTGAGAAACCCTAAGGACGGGGCACGGGATAGAACATGTCGGACACCTACATCATCGAAGTCAGTTCGGAAGCCGCAGGTATCGTTGTTCGCGAGAAGTCGGGTTTTCGCTTCTTCGCGGCGGTGCATAAGTTCAATCCGCTCGATGGGCGCGTTTTCAAGAACGCGCGCGAAGCTGAACGCGCCGCGACGCGGTTCCTTGCCGGGCAGCTCGATCCGCTTCCTGCATAAACTCTTCCCAAAACGAAAGAAGGCCGGGGTGCAATCCGGCCTTCTTGATTCAGGATACGCGTGAGCGCGTTATTCCGCCGCGGCCTGACGGCCGAGCACCGGATAGTCGGTGTAGCCCTTCGCGCCGCCGCCGTAGAACGTGGCCTTGTCGAAATCGTTCAGCGGCGCGCCCAGCTTCAGCCGCTCGACGAGGTCGGGATTCGAAATGAACGGCTTGCCGAATGCGATCAGGTCGGCCTTGTTCTTGTCCAGCACTTCGGTCGCCAGCTTGAAGTTATAGCCGTTGTTGGCGATGTAGGTGCCGCTGAAGCGCTTGCGCAGGCTGTCATAGTCGAACGGTGCGTTGTCGCGCGGACCGCCGGTCGCGCCTTCAATGACATGGATGTAGATGAGCTTCAGGGCATTGAGCTGATCGACGATGTGGTCGAACAGCGGCTGAGGACTGCTGTCGGACACATCGTTGGCAGGTGTCACCGGCGAGATGCGGATGCCGGTGCGGTCGGCGCCGGCTTCGGCGGCGACGGCCTGTGCCACCTCGATCATCAGGCGCGCGCGATTCTCGATCGGGCCGCCGTAAGCATCCGTACGCTTGTTGCTGCCGTCCTTGGCGAACTGGTCGAGCAGATAGCCGTTCGCGCCATGAATTTCGACGCCGTCGAATCCGGCTTCGAGTGCGTTGGCCGATGCGCGCTTGAAGCTGTCGATGATGCCGGGGATTTCGCCGAGTTCGAGCGCACGGGGCTCGGAGACGTCGGCGAATGAGCCGCCGACAAAGGTCTTGGTATTGGCGCGGATCGCGGAGGGCGCAACCGGCGCGCCGCCGTTGACCTGCAGGCTGGTGTGCGAGATGCGTCCCACATGCCAGAGCTGGATGTAGATGTGGCCCCCGCGCTCATGCACGTGGTCGGTGACCTTTCGCCAGCCCGCGACCTGTTCCTTGGTGTAGATGCCGGGCGTGTCCTGATAGCCCTGGCCCTGCTGCGAGACCTGACTCGCCTCGGTGATCAGGAGCCCGGCGGATGCGCGCTGTCCGTAGTACTCGATGGCAAGCGGATTGGGAACGAAGCCCGCGACAGCGCGGTTGCGCGTCAGCGGAGCCATGACGGCGCGGTTCGAAAGGGTGACGGCGCCGAGCTTGTAGGGATCGAAGAGTTTGGAAACGGACATGGCTGCTTTTCCTGAGGGTGACTTCAATGCAGGTGCATGTAAGTATCCCGGCTCTGAAAACGCAAGTCTCGGCCGGTTGAAAAGTCCTGATTCAGGCAGGCTGAATGGCAGTCATGTGTTCCGTGTTTAAAACACAGGCGCGCGCCGCGAAGAACGATTTCCCTCGCCATGGAGGCAAGGCGATGCAAATCGTCTTCACGCCGTCGATGGGACGAAAAGAAAGCAGCGTAACGCTGCTTTCTTCGCGATTCTTACGCGCCGAGGAAGTCGCGCTTGCCGAGTTCAACGCCGTTGTGGCGCAGGATGTCGTAAGCGGTGGTGCAGTGAAAGAAGAAGTTCGGCAGCGCCATGTGGTTGAGATATTCCTGGCCAGTCACCGTTCGCGTCGTGCCGGGTCCCGAAGGAAACGTAATCTCGCGCGTCCCTGCGCCCTCGAATTTCGACGGCTCGATCGTCTTGATGTTGCTAAGGACCTTCTCGATTCGAGCCTGCAACTCGGCGAATGTATTCTCGGTGTCGGGGAATGACGGAAGTTCAAGCTGCGCGAAGCGTGCAGATGCGCGCACCGCGGCATCGCACGCCGCCATCACCTGCCGCTTGAGCGGATACATGGTCGGGTGCAGCCGTGCGTTCAGCAAAACATCAGGATCGATTGATTTTTCCTTCGCAAAGCTTTCGGCCTTGGCGAGAAATGCAGACATGGCCGTCAGTGTGTGGACAAAGACCGGAACGGAGCCGTCATAGAATGACATGGGGGACCTTTCGGGGAAAATTTTGCCGTGAAGCAGACTGGCCCGATGTAGATGTTCTCTTTGTGCTTGCAAGTGCCGGCAGTTGACAATCAGCCGCCACGCATGCGCGCCAGCAATTCGGCGGTCGGCCATGAATCGGCCGGGAGGCCGTACTTGACCTGCATGGTCTTGATCGCGATGCGGCTTTGCTGGCCGAGAATGCCGTCGATCTTGCCGACGTTGTAGCCCTGCCGCGCGAGCAGCTGCTGCAATTCCTTGATCTCGTTGAACGGCAGTTGCGCAACCGGCGCTGCAGGTTTTCGCATCGGACCTGCGCCTGCGATGCGGGTAGCGAGATAGCCCGCCGTGGTCGAATAGATCAGCGAGTTATTCCACTCGGTGTAGGCGGCGAAATTCGGATAGGCGAGAAACGCCGGCCCGGTGCGGCCCATCGGCAGCAGCACGGAAGCGGGCAGTTCGTCCTTCGGCAGCGGACGCCCGTCGGCATATGTCACGCCCCAAGCCGCCCATTTCGAGCGTGGGTGCTTGATGGTGAGATCGGCCTGATCCCACGGCAGGTTCACGGGCACGCGGATTTCCTGCAGCCACGGCTCGCCGCGCCGCCATTTCAGTCCGTTCGCGATGTAGTTCGCGGTCGAACCGATTACGTCCGGCGCGCTGCGCAGCATGTTGCGATGACCGTCGCCGTCGTAGTCCACGGCGTAATCGAAGTAGTGGCGCGGCAGGAATTGGGTCTGGCCGAGCTCGCCGGCCCATGACCCGATCATCTCGGAGGGCGAAAGATCGCCGCGGTCGATGATCTTCAGCGCGGCGATGGTCTCCTGCCGGAACATCTCGGAGCGGCGGCAGTCATAGGCCAGCGACACCAGCGAGCGCAGCGTCGGCAGCTTGCCCTGCACCGCGCCGAAGTCGCTCTCCAGCGCCCAGAATGCCGTGATCACCGCAGGCGGAACGCCGTATTCTCTTTCGGCGCGCGCAAAGGCCTGCGCGTAGGTCTGGATCAGTTGCTGGCCTTTGACCCTGCGGCCTTCGGATGCCATGCGGCCGGAGAACTCGGTGAAGATCTGGCCGAACACGCGCTGGCCCCGGTCGCGGTTCACGATGCCCTGATCGTACACCATGTAGGGCGAGGCGGCGGCAATCGCGCGCTGCGACACGCCGGCGGCGACCGCGTCCTGTTTCAACTGCGCCAGAAACTGATCGAAGCTCTGGCCGCCATGGCAGCGTGCGCCGGATTGGGCATGGGCGGGGGAGGCGAACGCAGCAGCGCCGACAAGCAGAACGCCAAGCATGGAAGGAAAGCGCAGCATGAGAGTTTCCCCTGAATGTCATGGCCGGGCTTGACCCGGCCATCCATCTAAAATCTTCGTCGATTTGTGCTGCGATGGATTGCCGGGTCAAGCCCGGCAATGACGAATTGGATGTTGTTTACAATTCCCTTGCGTGGCCGAAGCGACACGCGGAAACCAGCTTCCGCAAAAGAAAATGCCCGGCTTTGAGGCCGGGCATTTCGTTGTTGTGATTGTGTCGAGCCGTTCGTTTAGCCGAACTGGTTCATTGTGTTGTGAGCGCCACCGGCCTTGAGGGCCGCTTCGCCAGCGAAGTATTCCTTGTGGTCGTCGCCGATGTCGGAGCCGGCCATGTTCTGGTGCTTCGCGCAGGCGATACCCTGGCGGATTTCCGCACGCTGAACGTTCTTCACGTAGCCGAGCATGCCCTGGTCGCCGAAGTATTCCTTCGAGAGGTTGTCGGTCGACAGCGCAGCCGTGTGATAGGTCGGCAGCGTGATCAGGTGGTGGAAGATGCCGGCGCGCTTGGCCGAATCCGCCTGGAAGGTGCGGATCAGCTTGTCGGCTTCGATCGCCAGCGGCGTGTCGTCATACTCCACCTTCATCAGGTCGGCGCGGTTGTACTTGCTGACGTCCTTGCCGGCCGCCTTCCACTCGTCGAACACCTGCCAGCGGAAGTTCAGCGTCCAGTTGAACGACGGCGAGTTGTTGTAGGCCAGCTTCGCGTTCGGGATCACCTCGCGGATGCGATCGACCATTTCGGCGATCTGCGCGATGTTCGGACGCTCGGTTTCGATCCACAGCAGGTCAGCACCGTGCTGCAGCGAGGTGATGCTGTCGAGAACGCAGCGATCGACGCCCGTGCCGGAGCGGAACTGGTACAGGTTGCTCGGCAGGCGCTTCGGACGCAACAGCTTGCCGTTGCGGCTGATGATCACGTCGCCGTTGCCGACGTTGGATGCGTCAACTTCGTCGCAGTCGAGGAAGCTGTTGTACTGGTCGCCGAGATCGCCCGGCTTGTGGCTGACGGCGATCTGCTGGGTGAGGCCGGCGCCGAGCGAGTCGGTGCGGGTCACGATGATGCCGTTGTCCACGCCGAGTTCGAGGAACGCATGGCGGCAGGCGCGAATCTTCGCGATGAAGACCTCGTGCGGCACAGTGACCTTGCCGTCCTGATGGCCGCACTGCTTTTCGTCCGACACCTGGTTTTCGATCTGCAGGGCGCATGCGCCTGCCTCGATCATCTTCTTGGCGAGCAGATAGGTTGCCTCGGCGTTGCCGAAGCCTGCGTCGATGTCGGCGATCACCGGCACGACGTGGGTCTGGAAGTTGTCGATCTTGTCGATCAGCGCGGCTTCCTTGGCCTTGTCGCCAGCCTTACGGGCAGCGTCGAGCTCACGGAAGATGTCGTTCAGTTCGCGCGCGTCGGCCTGACGCAGGAAAGTGTAGAGTTCTTCGATCAGCGCCGGCACCGAGGTCTTCTCGTGCATCGACTGATCCGGCAGCGGTCCGAATTCGGAGCGCAGCGCTGCGATCATCCAGCCCGACAGGTAGAGGTAACGGCGGTCGGTCTTGCCACCGAAGTGCTTCTTGATCGAGATCAGCTTCTGCTGGGCGATGAAGCCGTGCCAGCATCCGAGCGACTGGGTGTACTTGGTCGGATCAGCATCGTACGCCGCCATGTCCGCGCGCATCACGTCCGCGGTGTAGCGGGCGATGTCGAGGCCGGTCTTGAAACGGTTCTGCAGGCGCATGCGGGCAACCGCCTCGGCGGTCACGCCGTTCCAGGCCGGATGGTCCTTGAGGAGAGCCTCAGCCGCAGTGAGTTCCGCCTTGTATGAAGACGGGCCTTGAATTGCCTGGTCGGAGATTCCGCGCGATTGATAATTCATGGTGGTGTTCCCTTGTGAAGTTGTCCCTGTTTCAACCCATTACGCGGACATTCGCTAGAGGGATTGAAGATAGCTTGTCAGACTTTACAAACTTTCGTTGTAATGCTGTAATTATTTTACAATAGAGGTAAGTCAGTAGGACGATTCCCATGGCAACAGCCACAATCCGCTCGGTTTTCATGGGTCCGCGCCTGCGGCGGCTGCGACGCGATCTGGGGCTGACCCAGGCCGACATGGCGGCGGATCTGGACATTTCCGCGCCTTATGTGGCGCTTCTGGAGCGCAATCAGCGGCCGGTGACGGCGGATATGCTGCTGCGCCTTGCCCGTACCTACAAGATCGATCTCGCCGATCTCGCGGGCGACGGCGGCGCCGATCATACCGCGCGGATGCAGGCGGTTCTGAAAGAGCCGATGTTTGCCGACATCGATATTCCGCCGCTTGAAATCAGCGATATCGCTATCGGCTATCCCGGATTGGCGGAAGCATTCCTGCGGCTCTACACGGCCTACCGCGAAGAACAGCTCGCACTGGCCGATCGCAGGAGCCCCGGTCTGACAGGGGCTGCATCGCGCTCAGGGCCTGGCGGTTTGGACGCCAACGATCCGGTCGCGGAAGTCCGGCGTTTTCTGGCCGCGCGCCGAAACAACTTTGCGGATATTGACGATGCGGCAGAGCGCATTCTTCAGGGGCCCGCGGATCAGGCCTGGCTGATCGAGCGGCTGCGCTCGCGGCATAATCTCCGCGTCCGCCATTTGCCGCCCAATGTCATGCTCGGCTCGGTGCGGCGGCTGGATCGTCACCGCAAGGAAATCCTGTTCGATGACTCGCTCGACACCGCGAGCTTCAACTTCCAGTTGGCTCAGCAACTCGCCTATCTCGAATTTGAAGATGAGATCGGTGCAGCGTTGAAAGCCGGCCAGTTCACCACCAAGAGCGGCGAACTCCTGGCGCACCGGTCGCTCGCGAGTTACGCTGCGGCGGCGCTCATCATGCCGTATTCCGCATTCGTGAAAGCCGCGGAGACGCGCCGCTACGATATGGAAGCGCTGGCGCGCCAGTTCGGAACCAGTTTCGAGCAGACCGCGCATCGCATCACCACGCTGCAAAGGCCGGGCTCCGAGAAGGTTCCGTTCTTTTTGATCCGCGTCGATCCGGCAGGCAATATTTCCAAGCTGCTCGACGGCGCCGGCTTTCCCTTTGCGAAGCACGGCGGAGCCTGTCCGCTGTGGTCGGTGCACGGGGTGTTTAAAACGCCGCGCCAGATTGTGACGCAGTGGCTGGAATTGCCTGACGGCCAGCGCTTTTTTTCCATTGCCCGCACCGTCACCGCCGGCGGCGGCTCGTTCGGCGCGCCGCGTGTGGAGCGCGCCATCGCCATCGGATGCGCGGCTGAACATGCGGAAAAGCTGATTTATACCAGCGATGACTCCGGGCCCCGCGCTGACGCGCCGACGCCGATTGGCGTCGCGTGCCGCGTCTGTCATCGTCCGACATGTGCTGCGCGATCCGAACTTCCGATCGGGCGCGAACTGTTGCCTGACGATTACCGGCGGCTCAGCGTTCCGTTCGGATTTTCGTCCGATTGAGAGTTCATCGCGCGACGGTCTCTTGAGCGCAAGTTCGCCTTATTTTGCAGTGCTTTCTGTGGCGATGACGCGGACCCGCGAACCGCCGGACTGGATTATTGCAAAATTTCCATTACAAAAGCCGCCGACGTGATTAGATAGTGTTCAGATCAGTACACGACGAGAAGCGCAGCGGCTGAAATGCCGGGCATGACTGGAAGCGGATCCGTTTCCGAAACATGCTCACAAAAACAGTCTGGTGCGCTCAAGCTAACGAACGGAGACTCACATGAGCGGCGGCAGCATTTTCTGGGTGATCGGCGGAGAGTTCGGCTCGATGAACTTCCACAAACTCGTGGCGGGCTCGGCACAGGTTCAGGGCCCCTTCAAGACCCGGAAGGAAGCCGAGGACGCCTGGCGTGTCGTCTCCGAAGAGAACCGTCATCGCGGCAGCGTTCGCTTTTCCATCGTGGAAGAGCCGAACCGCTCGAATACCTGACACCGACAACTCCCGGGCGGGTGCGTCGCCCGCCCCAATTTACGGCCCTGTTCCGCTTCCGGACGGGGCCGTTTTCATTTTGGGACATGAACAACGCCATGAAACCACGCGCGAAACGGCCCGAGGCCTTGGCGCGGGAACAGGGTTACTGATAGATTAAGCGTGTCGAAACAAACCTATCGAACCCTAAGGTTTTCAGGTCATGGCGGAACAGAGCGTCCCGAGCGATTCAGCCGGCAAACTGAACCCGTTCCGGTTGCGCGACGCCCTGCGGAAGGCTCGCATCGAGGCCGCCGACCGCACCAGCGTGGTCGTCGATCTGCGCGACGCCGAAGTCGCCCGGCTGGAAATTCTCAACGACGCGCTCGATTCGCTGTTCTCCGAGATTCCGGCCGGAGTCGATCTGTTCGATCGCGGCATCAGCCAGGGCGACACGCCGCGGCTGTGGATCGACGCCGTCGCGCATATCGCGATGGGCCGCGACAAGCGCATCTACCGCTTCGTCCAGGACACCCGCTTCGGGCGCATTGTGATTGCCGAGTCGCACGACATCCCGGTGATGGTCGATGCGGTGACGGATTATATCGCGCGCCGCCTGATCGAACGCGAGCACGCGATGGTGGTGACGCCGGCTCCCGCACCCGTGACGGCTGCCGCTATCCCGGCGAAGCGCCGCAGTGCTGTCTGGACCTTCGCGTTCGGATTCGCCGCAGGTCTCGCCGCGCTGTTCGGCTTCGCGCTGGTGATGGCGCTGCGCGGAATCTAGATCAGTTTCTCATCCTTGATCTCGCCGAGCATCATGCCATCGGCGAACCCGCGCACGCGATGCTGGCAGCGCCACGCATCGCCGTTTCGTTCGATTGAAAACAGATTGTAGGCGGCGGGATGATTGTGCCCGTGCGCCATTGCGGAGGCGGACGGCACGCCGATCGCGGGAATCCGTCCGCGCGGTCCGTCGAGCCAGACGGTGGCATGGCGGTGATCGTGGCCGTGCAGCACGAGTTCGACGCCGTGGCGCGCAACCAGACCCAGCAGTTCATCGGAATCGCGCAATCGCGCCGCCCAGCGGCCCGGCGTTGTCACCGGCGGATGGTGGATCATCAGCACGCGAAACAGCTTCTCGGAGGCAAGCTTCGGCAGCAGCTTCTCGAGATCGCCCCGCTGCTGCTGCCCGAGCCGCCCGGTCGCCATGAAGGGTGCTGTGGGAACAGCAGTGGACACGCCAATCAGCGCAAGCGGGCCGCGCCGCCGCAGATAGGGGAATGTCGCTTCGCTGTTCTTCGCTGCGCCGTCGCCGCGAAGATAGTCCGCCCAGGCTTGCGGAAAATGGTCACGGATGCCGCGCACATAGGCGTCGTGATTGCCCGGCACCAGCGACACATCCTCCGGCGTGCCGACGCTCGTGAGCCATCTGCGGGCTTCGGCAAATTCCAGCGGCAGCGCGATGTTGACGAGGTCGCCGGTGACGGCGATGTGGTCCGGCTGCTGCGCGTGCATGTCGGCCACGAGTTCGCTGAGCACTTCGCGGCGGTGGACCATGTGCCGCTTGCGCCGCCAGTTGAGATAGCCGATCGCGCGCTTGCCCACGAGTTCGCGCAGACGCGGCCGCGGCATCGGGCCGAGATGCGGATCGGACAGATGCGCGAGCACGAACGACGTCATAACCTTTTGTTACATGCGTTATCTCGAAATGTCATGATATTCAGAATGCCGCACATCGTCGTGCCCGGGCTCTTGACGCGGGCATGACGACTTTCTTGATGGTTTGCTGGACGTGGATCGCCGGATAATCCGGCCATGACGGCGTCGGAATTTCGGAACTGATTTTGACGAAGGACATCTCAAACGTTCGCATGAAAATCGAGCCTCTGCTCCGGCGCATGTTTCACGTCTACTGGCGCTTCGCCCGTGGTATGACGCTCGGCGTGCGCGCGGTCGTGCTCGATGGCGAGAACCGCGTGTTTCTGGTGAAGCACAGCTACGTCTCCGGCTGGCATCTGCCGGGCGGCGGCGTCGAGACCGGCGAGACTTTCCTGAGTTCGCTGAAGCGCGAACTGATCGAGGAGGGCCGGATCGAGATGACCGGCGAGCCGCTCCTGCATGGCCTGTTCTTCAACCGCCGGGTGTCGCCGCGCGACCATGTCGCAGTCTATGTCGTGCGGCAGTACCGGCAGGACCGGATGCCTGAGCCCAACCACGAAATCGTGGCCTGCGGCTTTTTCAGGGTCGCGGATCTGCCATCCGACACCACCCAAGGGACAAGGGCGCGGATCGCCGAAGTGCTGGATAACCGGCCTTTGACCGAGGACTGGATTTAACCGCCTCCGTCATTCCAGGGCGCGAGCGTCAAGCGAGCGCACGCGGAATCCAGTCGTTCTGGATTCCGGGCCTGCGCGTGAAGGACGCGCATCCGGAATGACGGCGGGTGAACTCGTGATTGGGCGGAGATTTCAGCTCAGTCGATCCGGTGGGCCGTAGACCGTGCCGACGCCAGATGCTAATTCGCGGTCCATCATGTCCGACCTTTCCCTGACCATCCTGGCCGAAACCCCCGGCGACGAGCAGGCCATCGAGCGCCTGCACGAGCGCACGTTCGGGCCGGGCCGCTATGCGCTCAGCGCCTATCGTCTGCGGGAGCATGTCGATCATCTGCTCGATCTGTCGTTCACCGCGCGGATCGGCACACTGATGGTCGGATCGGTGCGGCAACTGCCGGTCTGCATCGGCAACACGCCGGCGTTGTTGCTGGGGCCGCTCACCGTCGAGCCGCCGTTCCGCGATCGCGGCGTCGGGCGGGCGCTGCTCGATCGCGCGCTGAAGGATGCGAAGGCAAAGGGTCACCGGCTGGTGCTGCTGGTCGGCGACGAAGCCTATTACAGCCGCGTCGGCTTCAAGCGGATTCCGAAGGGGCAGGCGACGATGCCCGGACCGGTCGATCACGCGCGCCTGCTGGTGCATGAACTCGTCGACGGCGCTTTTGAAGGCGTCAGCGGAGCGATCCGTCCGGACTGGACGTTCGCTCCCTCTCCCCGCTGAGCCGCACATCCGATGTCATCCCCGCGAAAGCGGGGATCCATACTCCCTAAAGGTGGAGGTGTGCGCGGGACGTTGCGCCTCTGTGCAGAACAGAGACGCCGATGGTTATGGGTCCCCGCTTTCGCGGGGACGACCCTATGGTGAGATCGCTCAGTACTTCACATTTGCAAACATGCGCACGCCGATGCCCGGCAGCAGCACCTGATCCTTGCTGTAGGATACGGAGTTGCGGATGTCTTCATTGAGCAGGTTGTCGCCGACAACACCGAAGGTGAATTCCTTCGCGCTCCACCAGTCGCTCCTGGCGAGCTTTGTGGTGTAGCTCAGCTCGGCTCGCAGACGGTTATAGCCCGGTGTCGAGGTTTCGATGCCGCCGATGTCGTTCTGCGCGAAGGCGTGCAGCAGGTTGACGCGCGCGAGCCAGTTGGCGTCGCGATAGTAGACGCCGCCGCCAAGCCGCTGCGGCGGGATGCGTGGCACGTTGGTGCCGTCGGTGAAAGTGGCGCGCACGACGTCATACTGTCCCTCGATGCCGAACTGACCCGCCCACACCGGCAGCACGTCATACTGGAACTGGAATTCACCGCCGCGGAAGGTCGCGTCCTTCTGCGAGTAGATCGCCTGATTGAGTTCGAGACCTGGCCCGGCCTGACATGTCACGTCTTCGCAGGTGTTGCCGGTCAGCCGCCGGTAGATAAAGCCGTCGAAGCGCGTGTAGTAGCCGGTCAGTTCGAACCGGAACGGTCCCGTCGCGCGGCGCAGTCCGACCTCGACAGACTTCGCGGTCTCGATGCCGAGATTCGGATTTCCGATATCGAAGGTCGTGGTTGCATCGTGGCCGCCGCGCGAGAACAGTTCGGCGGGTTTGGGCGCGCGTTCGGTGTACTGGCCGGTGATGCTGGCCGCCAGATTCCATGGCAGATTCTGGATCAGGCCGACGCTGCCGCTTTTCGGTGTGAAGTTCAGGTTGCGCGGCGTCGCCGGGCCGATGTCGGCCGGGTTTAGGTTGAGATCGAAAAGGTCCGGAATGAAAGCGGGCGTGGTGCCGCTCAAATTCACATGCTCGACGCGCGCTGCCACCTGCGCCTTGGTGATCTCGCTGAACTTGAACTCATTGAAGATGTACCCGGCGACCTTGGTGTTCCTGTTCGGGTCCCACAGGCCGTTGAGCGGGCTGCCCGGATCGTCCGGGCTCGGCGCGGTCAATTCCTGATGCGAGGCCTGCACGCCGACCGCAGTGGTAAAGGCCGCAAAGCGCAGATTGAGCGGCGCGAACTGCACCTCGAGGCGGCCCTCCTGTTCCTTGTTGGTGAAGGTCTGGCGCACGCCGTCGCTTGAAAAATCAGCCGGATCGGCCAGGCCGATTTCGTTGTGTTTGTAGTCGGTGGCGCCGGCCCAGAACCGGATCACGTCGATCGCCTTGGTGTCGGGGTGATAGTCGCCCTTCACCGTCAGCTTGGTCTGCCGCGCACTGATGCGGGTGCGGTGGTCTTCGCCGTCCTCACCGGGGATGTGATAGATGCTGTTGTTCTGCTGGATGGCTGCGCCGATGAAGCCGCCCGCGAAGAAATACGATCCGCCGATCGATGCGCCGTCGGATTGTGATGAGGAGTTCGGCTGCTTGCCGGCGAATGGCCGCGTCGGATCGAAGCGGTAGGGCGAATTCGGAATGCTGTAGTCTTCGGTCTTGCGCGCAAACGCATCGGCATGGATCGCGACGTTGTTCCCGGCGGCATCGAGCAGCACCGCGCCTTCGCGCCCGAGATCCACGCTGGAGAGCGAAGAGCGCGTCTCGAAACTGGCGCAGGGATTCGACGGCGAGAGTTGCGGCGTCTTGACATTGTATCCGTAGGTCTGGATCGACGGCACCGCGCTGCAGGGCAGGGTGTCCGGAATGCGGTTGTTGCTGGCGCTGACCACGCCGCCGATCGACTGCGACCCGTAGCGCAGCGTTGCCGGTCCGCGGATGACCTCGACCTGATTGGTCGAGAGCGGATCGATCGGCACGAAATGATCTTCGCCAAGATCGGACGCGCCGTTGCTGCCGATGCCGTTCTCGACAATGCCGACGCGATTGACGTCGAGGCCCCGAATGATCGGACGGCTCGATGCGCCGGGCGCGAAGGACGAGCCCGTGATGCCGGGCTTGTTGTTCAGGAGATCGCCGAGCGTCGAAGCCGCGCTGCGCCGGATTTCCTCATTGGGCACCACGGTAACGGTGGCAAACTGATCGGTGACAATCGGCAGTGTGCCCGCAAAGGTTTCGGGGTTGGGCGCAGGGGCAGCGGCTGGCGCTGCGGCCGTGGTGCGGCCCGGCTGCGCGCTATGCCGATGCGGCCGCTGGATCGGGCTCGGCGCCTGCACGACGATTTCGGGCAGCGTTTCGCCGCCGCCAGGGTCAGCCTGCTGCGACCGCGCGGCGCCGTTGACGAGAAGCGCCATGGCGACGGCGGAGCCGCCGGCCAGCGAGGCGCGAAGAAACTTGTACGACATGATGCTTTGATCCTGATGCCGCCTCCGATCCATCGTGTGGGACCGGGCGGCTCACCTCGAATGTCCCGCGATCACCGCTGCGCGGCGACCGTCGGGATCGGACAACAATTCGAGTCAGGCTTGCGGAGGTGCGCGGGAGCGGAATGCGCCGCGGCGGGCGTCGTCCGCGACGGTTTCATAATGGAAGGCGGTCCGGAGCGCCGTGACCGTCAGCGGCATCGTCAGAGAGGGTGGAACTGCTGCGACGAGGGTGTTGGCCATCGCCATGGTTGCGCAGATGGCGCACAGGTCGCGATGGACATCCTGGTCGTGGTCTGTATCGGGCGTCGATGCTTGCGACTGGCTCGCCGCGATACCGGCAACGGCGACATCGTGGTGGCAATGGCCGAACGACAGGCCGAGTTGCAACGCCAGCGCGAACAGCGCCAGCAGCGACAATCTCTTTGCCTTCGATCGCAGCCAGTTCATGAGCCGATGCGCCCCACACCATCCGGTTAGACCCATCCGGTCCGGTTGCCGATGTTATAATATAACATCGCTGGCCGAGGCCAGGGTGTCAACACAGGGGGCTGGAGGGCGTGGCCGAAAGCGGCGGCGCGCGACCCAAAGGACACAGGGCGCGGCTGTTACATGGCTGTCATGGTTGACCGAATCGTAACGAACGGCTGTTCTCATTCGCGCGAGGAGAGCGTGAATGCTCAAGTATTTTGAGAACGTCCGTCTTGTGCGAATGGCGGACGGTAAAACCTACAAGCTCATTCGTGATCTGGGCCTGGTCAAGGGCGGGAAGGGGCTTCGCTGCCACGAAGCGATCATGACCTTCCAGCTCAAGCTGAAGCCGGTCAGCATCCATGTTCCATTGTCGGAGCTGATCTCGATGCTGTCGGTCGCGATGGCCCGGCGTTCGGCCGCTTAACTTTCCGCCGCGTCTGAATTTGCAGCCAGCTTGCTCATTGGCCCAGTCGGCCAATGGCCGAGAAACTAGCGGCCTTCGCGCAGCCAGGTGCTGGCGAATGCGCCGAGCAGCAGCAACAGGCCAATCAGGCCGGCGAAGATCGGCAGCACGCCGATGCCGCGCACCACGCTCGCATCGCGCATCTTAACGCCGAGCCAGCCCTCGCCGCGAAACACGGTCGAGGCGCGCACCGGCAGCACGCGCGGCAGATCGATGCTGCCGCTGTCGGCCACGCGGCGCGCATCGCCGCCGGTCGCCTGAAGCAGCGGACGCAGCGCTTCCGTCGTCGATGTGACTTCCGCGAATTCCTTCGGATTGACCGGGCCGACATTGATCAGCGCCTTCAGCGACCCGTCGGTGGCCTGCCAGAGGCCAAGCTCGTCGGCGCTCACCGACGCGCGCCATTCGCCGGGTTCGCCGGCGTTCAGGGTCACCTGGCGCATCACACCGGATGGAGAGGTAATGGTGACCGGCGACACGGTGTCGGCCATGGTCTGGCGCACCGCGACGAGATCGCGGCCCTCGACTTTCAGCCGCAGTGCTTCCTCGTCGAGATCCGGCTGCTTCATCAGCCAGTGCGACATCCGCCGCAGCAGATCGAGATGCGGGCCGCCGCCTTCATAGCCGCGTGCCCACAGCCAGATGTGGTCGGACAGCAGCAGCGCGACGCGGCCTTCGCCCTGCCGTGACAGCAGCAGCAGCGGCTTGCCGTCGGCGCCTTCCATGATCGGCGGGTTGGCGGGGTTGCGCGTGTCGATCAGGCGGAAGAAGCGGCTCCAGTGCGGCGGCTCGCTGCTGGAGCCTTCAAGCCCGCGCGTCACCGGATGGCGCTTGCCGATATTGCTCAGGCGTGCCGTGAAGGCCTGTTCGCTGACACCGACCGGCTCTGCGGGGAGGATCGCATCGAGCGGCGTGCGCCAGATGCTGGTCGGGCTCGCATAGTCGGGTCCCGCCGAAACCAGAACCGCGCCGCCGTTGCGCACATAGCGGGTGATGTTGTCGAAATACGAAATCGGCAGCACACCCTGCCGCGCGTAGCGGTCGAAGATGATGAGCTGGAATTCGTTGATCTTCTGCTGAAACAGTTCGCGCGTCGGAAATGCGATCAGCGACAGTTCGTTGATCGGGGTGCCGTCCTGTTTCTCGGGCGGGCGCAGAATGGTGAAATGCACCAGATCGACGCTGGCGTCGGACTTCAGCAGGTTGCGCCAGGTGCGTTCGCCGGAATGCGGTTCGCCGGACACCAGCAGCACGCGCAGCTTGTCGCGCACGCCGTCGATGGAAACCACGGCGCGGTTGTTCACCGGCGTCAGTTCATCGTCGAGCTTCGAGGCTTCGATCTCGACAATGTTCGGCCCCGCATGCGGTATCTCGATGGTCACGCTGACCTGCTCGCCGCTGCGCACCGCGCGCTCGCTCAGCACGTCACCGTCGCGCCGGACCACAACCCGGGCGCTCTGGCTGGTGACGCCCTGATCGTCGAGGCGATAGGTGATGGTCTGGGTCTGCCCGACAATGCCGAAACGGGGGGCGGCGACAATGGCGACGCGGCGGTCGCGCTCGTTGCTGCGCCCGGTGATCAGCGCATGCACCGGCGCATTGAAGCCGATGGCGGCGGTAGTGGCGGGAATGTCGTGCACCCGTCCGTCGGTGATGAGAAACGCACCGGCCACGCGGTCGGTCGGCACATCGGACAGCGCCGAGGTGACCGCCGAGAACAGCTTGGTGCCGTCGGTTTCGCCGTCGGCCTGTCCGGCCTCGACGACGCGCACCTCAAGTCCCTTGATGTCTTTCAAACGGGCGACCAGTGCCTCGCGTGCCCCGTTGGTCTCGCGGGTGCGCTCGCCGAAATTCTGGCTCGGGCTTTTGTCGATCACGACCGCCGCGACCGAGGTCAGCGGTTCGCGCTCTTCGCGCGTGAACGACGGATTGGCCAGCGCAAGCAGGATCAGCGCCAGCGCAGCAACACGCACCGCTGCGCCGCGCGCGCGCGCCAGCATCAGGACAGCCGCGATCACGACGATGGCAGCGAGGCCGACCCACAGCACGAGCGTGGGAACGAGGGGCGCGAATGCAATGCCGTACTGCATATTATTGCCCCAGCCGTTCGATCAGCGCCGGTGCGTGCACCTGATCGGCCTTGTAGTTGCCGGTCAGGGTGTACATCACGATGTTGACGCCGGCGCGGAAAGCCATTTCGCGCTGGCGCGGATCGCCCGGCGTCAGCGGCAGCATCGGCAGGCCGTCAGCCCGCATCGCCCATGCACCTGCAAGGTCGTTCGAGGTGATGATGATCGGCGAGACGCCATCACCGCCGCGTGCGGGACGGTCGGCGGCCTCTTCATCATCGCCGCGCGGCAGCGTTTCGACCCAGGTCTGTCCCGAGTTGAAGCGGCCGGGAAAATCGCGCAGCAGGTAGAACGTCTTGGTCAGCACGTGCTCGCGCGGCACCGGCTCGAGTTCGGGAATGTCGAGCGATGAGAGAATTTCACGCAGCGTCAGCATGCCGGGCGTCTGCGATTCACCGCCGGGACCCGGCGGCGCCTCGATGGCGTCGCGGGTGTCGAACAGCACCGTGCCGCCCTGCTTCATGTACGCGTCGAGCTTGTTGATGGCGTCCTGCGACGGCTTCGGCGCGCCTGTGATCACCGGCCAGTACACCAGCGGGAAGAACGCGAGTTCATCGCGCGCCGGATCGACGCCGACCGGTTCGCCGGCTTCCAGCGCGGTGCGCTGCGCGAGAAACAGCGTCAGGCCGGACAGGCCGGCCTTCACAATCGAATCCACATCGGCGTTGCCGGTCAGGACATAGGCGAGGCGCGTCTGTGCGACGGCCTTGATGGCGAAGTCGTCGTTCGCAGGGTTGCTTGCGGGCGGTTTCGCGGGCGCGCTTTTGGCCGGACCTTTCGGGGCCTGTGCGTAAGACGACGAGGGCACGCCGCTTACGGAAGCGAGCGCAAATGCGATGGCGAGTGCTGCAGCTGCGGCGCGGCGCCGGAACAGTGCGGCCAGCCCGCCTCCGAGAATGGCGACGATGATGGCGTCGATCAGGAACAGCGCCAGCGCCGTGGAGAGCAGGATGCCGCGCAGGTCGCGCGGCTCGGCGTTGGTGTAGGTCGCGCGGCGCGCTTTCAGTGCGGACGTGTCGAGCGGCGCGAGCCGGTCAGCGGCAGCGAGCGCGTTCACTGCGAGTGGACCGTCGGCGGGTCCATAGAGACCGGGCGGATGATCGAGCGAGGCGCGGTCGCGGTAATCTGCGCGCACCGGCTTTGCGGTGGAGGGCGGCGGACCGAACGCACCGAAGCCGTCGAGGGTGCGAATCGGCGCAACAGTCTCCGCTCCGGCCTCGGCGGCGACACCTGCGCCCACGTTGGCCGTGTAGCCCGACATATCGACGATTCGCCGCAGCATCTCGACAAAGGTGCCAGACAACGGCAGGTCCGACCAGCGCATATCGGCGCTGATATGGAACAGGGCGAGCATGCCCCTGTCGCGATGTTCGCCGGTCACCAACGGCGTTCCGTCGGCGAGCGACGCCCAGCTTCGCGAGGCCAGCGCCGGATCGGGCTCGGCCAGCACCTGACGCGTCACCGTAATATCCTTCGGCACGCTGAGGCCCGCGAACGGGCCATCGGGGGCGAACGACGCCAGTGGCTGCGGCTTCTCCCACGTGAGACTGCCGCCCAGGCTGCGCCCGCCGCGCCGCAGTTTCACCGGCACCAGATCGTCGTCACCGGCTGCCAGACGCGGCCCGGCGAAACGCACCAGCACACCGCCCTGCGCGATCCATGTATTGAGGCGGTCGCGGATGTCCGGCGTCAGCGTTCCGACGTCCGCGAGCACGATCATCGGCAGTTTCTGATCCAGAAACTGCCCGATCGCCAGCGCAGGCGAGCCGCGCTCGCCCAGCCGAACGTCGGCGAACGGCGCCAGAGCGCGCGTCAGATAAAAGGTTGAGGCCAGCAGCGGCTGCGCGGTGTCGCTGGTCGCGCCGGAAACAATGCCGATGGCACGGCGGCGCCAGCGCTTGTCGAGCAGTTGCACAGCGCCGGCCGAGCGCTCCCCGGAGACTTCCAGCCGCGTGATGTCGTTGCGCAGTTCGACCGGCAGATCGAAGCTCGCCTCGGTTTCGCGATCCTGCGCGCCGAATGCAAACTTTGCTTCGCCAATCGGCGAACCTTTCTGATCGAGCGCGCGGACGAGTCCGGTATCGCCGCCGCCGCTTCCGGCGCGCAGCACCTTCACCGTCATTTTCGCGGCAGCATTCTCGGCCGCGACCAATGCATGCGCAGGCGGAGTGCCGCTTTCGAAAATCGTCAGCGTGCGATCCTGAATTGTTTTCGTCAGGCCTTCGGTGAATTCGCTGCCGCGCCCGGTATCGATGCCGTCGCTGAGCCAGACGATTTCACTGTCGCCGGTCTTGGCGAGAAAGCGCGCCAAGGCGGGCAGCGCCTCGACGCGCTCGACGGCGTACGGCTTCGGCGCGAACTGGCGCAGCGCCACGCGCGCGGTGCCGGCCGGCATCAGCGTGATGTCGCGCGTCGCATCGGACAGCGGCACCAGCGCCACCGCGCGCCGGTCGGATTCCGCATTGGTGACCAGTTCATCCGCGGTTCTGATGCGGGCATCCCAGTTGGACGCGGCGCTCCAGCCGTCGTCGAGCAGCAGCACCAGCGGCGCGCTGGAGCGCGTCACGCCTTCGCTCGGATTCCAGACCGGACCGGCGGCGGCGAGGATCACCAGCGCAGCGGCGAGCAGGCGCAGCAGTGTCAGCCACCACGGCGTGCGCGACGGAGTTTCTTCCTTCGGCGCGATATCGAACAGCAGGCGCGTCGGCGGAAAATCGATGCGGCGCGGGCGCGGCGGCATCACGCGCAGCAGCCACCATAGTGCGGGAAGGCTCAGCAGGCCCGCCAGCAGCCACGGTTCGGCGAACGAGAGCGGCAGGCCCATCATGAGGTGCGCCCCGCTGTTATAGCGACGCGGCCGACACTGCCTTTGGTGACCATCATGCCGCTGTGCAGATACAGCAGCAGTTCGGCGGCCGAGCGATCGGTGGTGTGGGTCGAGAACAGCCAGCCGAGCTTGCTGGTTTCCTGGCGGATCGCGGCGCGATGGGCGGCAACGCGCGCGGTGTAATCCCTGGCCCAGGTCTCGGCGCGTCCCGCGGTGATGACCTCGCCGCCCTCGGGCTCGACGAATTCGATGCGGCCGGAATAGGGGAACGTTTCTTCGGCGGGGTCGACGACCTGCAACAGCGTCCCATGCGCGCCCGACGAGGAGAGGCCGCCGAGCATGGCGCGGATGTCACTGAGGGGCGACCAGAAATCCGACAGCACCACGACTTCCGCGAGCGCGGACGGCACGAACGACGGCGGCAGGCTGGATCGGGTGGCGGTGTCGTGCAGGATCGCCTGCGCCATCTTGTCGACGATGTTGCTGCTCGAACTCGGCGACATCAGTCCGGGAATGCCGACACGTTCGCCGCCGGACACCAGGAGATCGGCCAGCGCGAACGTGACCACCAGCGCGCGCTCGAGCTTGCTGTCGCGCGCGGTCTTCGAGGCGAACGCCATCGACTTCGAGCGATCCGGCCACAGCCACACGGTGTGCGCGGCTTCCCACTCCTGCTCGCGGACATAGAGATGATCGTCCCGCGCCGAGCGGCGCCAGTCGACGTTCTGCGAGGCCTCGCCGGAGACGAAGCGGCGGTACTGCCAGAAGTTCTCGCCGGTGCCGGCCCGGCGGCGGCCGTGCAGGCCGTGGATGACGTTGGCCGAAATGCGCCGCGCTTCCAGCACGAGACGGGGCAGCGACGCGGCGAGCGAACGGCTTTCACCATCTGCGCGTCGGACTGCTTCGATCTCCTGGAGTGCGGGTTGCGGCCGTGGTGCCATCAGCCGATCCGTGATTTCAGCTGCTTGATGACGTCGGTCACGGTGCGGCCCTCGGCACGCGACGAGAAGGTCAGCGCCATGCGGTGCTTCAGAACCGGCTCCGCGAGATCGAGCACGTCGTCGATCGAGGGCGCGAGCCGCCCGTCGAGCAATGCGCGTGCACGAACCGCGAGCATCAGCGCCTGGCTGGCGCGCGGTCCCGGTCCCCATGCGATCGATTTGCCGATCTCGCCGCTGTCGTCGCCGGGGCGTGCGGACCGGACGAGAGACAGAATGGCCTCGACCACGGAATCGCCGACCGGCAGACGACGCACCAGCCGCTGCGCGGTAATCAGCGTCTCGGCGGTCATGGCCGCCTTCGCGGCGGTTTGTTCGGCGCCTGTGGTCTCGAACAGGATTCGGCGTTCGGCGTCACGGTCCGGATACTCGACATCGATCTCCATCAGGAAGCGGTCGAGCTGGGCTTCCGGCAGCGGATAGGTGCCTTCCTGCTCCAGCGGGTTCTGCGTGGCGAGCACATGGAACGGTTTCGGCAGATCGTGCCGCGCACCGGCGACCGTGATGTGCTGCTCCTGCATCGCCTGCAACAGCGCAGACTGCGTGCGCGGCGAGGCGCGGTTGATTTCGTCCGCCATCAGAAGCTGCGCGAACACCGGTCCCGAGATGAACCGGAACGAGCGCTTGCCGCTGACGCTCTCGTCGAGCACTTCGGCGCCGAGAATATCGGACGGCATCAGGTCCGGCGTGAACTGCACTCGCTTGGCGTCGAGGCCGAGGGTGATGCCCAGCGTCTCGACCAGCTTGGTCTTCGCCAGACCGGGAACGCCGATCAGCAATGCGTGACCGCCGGACAGGATCGTCACCAGCGCATTTTCGACCACGCGTTCCTGGCCGAAGATGACAGTCGAGACCGCCTCCCGCGCGGCGCGGATGTTACCCGCGATCTGCTCGGCCGAACGCACGATCACGTCTTCCAGTTTCTCGACACCTTCTGCGCCAGCCATATTCTTCGCTCCTTATCGGGCCGCACGAGGCCGCCTTCGGGGTTCCGCGGACTCACGCCGTGACTTCGGCCCATGCTAAACCGGCGCAAAGACCATGTATTCTTTTATGTATTCGCCGATTTCGGCTGTCCCCACATTAGCGGGTGGGGGGCTTGAAACTCATCACGATGTGGCGAGTAATCCCGCCGCACTCAGGTATGATTGGTCGGCTATGTCATCGTTCCGGGTTTCTCAGCTTTCGGTTTCAAGGCGTGCACCAATCGTGCCAAACAGAAGCGTCAACGGTCAGGGCAAACAATGGCGAACCAAGGGCAGAAACAGGAGCTGAATCCGGTTCAGCGCCTTGACGGGCTCACCCAGGCGGCGCGCGGTGCTGCGACAAAAGGCCTGCCGCCGGTTCATCTGTGGAATCCGCCGTTCTGCGGCGATCTCGATATGCGGATCGCGAGCGACGGCACGTGGTTCTATCTTGGGACACCGATCGGGCGTGCGGCGCTGGTGAAGCTGTTTTCCACAATTCTCAAGCGCGAGGACGGCAAGTATTTTCTGGTCACGCCGGTTGAGAAAGTCGGCATCCGCGTCGATGACGTGCCGTTTCTCGCCGTCGAGATGGAGAAGGACGGCGAAGGCGCAGGGCGAACGCTGAGCTTTCGCACCAATGTCGACGAATGGGTGCCATGCGATGGCGCGCACCGGTTGCGCTTCGAGGCCGCGGCAGACGGCGGCCTAACGCCTTACCTCCATGTGCGGTCGGATTTGTGGGCAAAAGTCACGCGCGCGCTCTATTATGATCTGGTCGAGATGGGCGAGGTTCGAGTCGTCGATGGCCATGAGATGTTCGGGGTCATGTCCGGCGGCGAGTTCTTCTCGATGGCGGATGCAGCACAGGCGCGAGACCCCGTTTGAGACAAGAGGATTTGGGTTGACGAAAAGTGTTTTGAAGGACGCTGCATCCGCCAGCACTGCGGCTCCGCTCGACATGAGCTCCGGCGAATTCTTTCGCAGGGCGCACGAGCGGCTGAACTTCGATGTGCCGCCGGGATTGACCGATGCCGCGGTGCTCGCGCCGACCGGCGATTTCGGCACCGATGCGATGTTGCAGATCATTGCGCAAGAACGTCCGGTGCGTCCGGCCGCGGTTCTCGTTCCGATCGTGGAGCGCGATGTGCCGACCGTGCTGCTGACCAAGCGCGCCGAACATCTCAACGAACATGCCGGACAGGTTTCGTTTCCCGGAGGCAAGATCGATGCGACCGATGCTTCGCCGATGGATGCGGCGCTGCGCGAAGCCGAAGAAGAAGTCGGCCTCAAGCGGAATTTCGTCGAACCGATCGGCTATCTCGATGTGTATGCGACCGGCTTCGGATTCCGGATCTTGCCGACGCTGGCGCGGGTCCGGCCGGGGTTTGAACTAACGATCAACACCAACGAAGTCGATGCCGCGTTCGAGGTGCCGCTGGCGTTCCTGATGGACCCGGTCAATCACAAGCTCGGCAGCAAGGAATTTCGCGGCATGCAGCGCTCGTTCTACGAGATGCCGTTCGAGCAGCATTACATCTGGGGCGCGACCGCAGGCATGCTGCGTGCGCTTTACGAGCGGATATATCTTGCATGATTCGTCCCGTCCTCACCGAGATCGGAATCTTCCTGATTCCATTCGCGGTTTATGCGGCATTCCTTCTTGCAAGCCGTTCCGGTGTCTGGGTCAAGTCCTCATGGCCGCTGCACATCGTCGGCAAACTGGCGGTAGCCGCATTCGTGTTGGTTATCGTCAGCCTCATATTGCTGGCGCATTTTTCCGGCGCGCCTCCGGGGTCGACCTATACCCCTGCGCACGTGGAGAACGGCAAGCTGATCCGGGGATCTGAGAAATGAACGCCCCGGATTCGCTGCGTGACGCTCCATGGTTGAGATCAGGCGCGACGGCGCGGGTGCTGACGCTGCTCAATTCCGGGGGCGAGGAGGCGAGGGTTGCGGGCGGCGCGGTGCGCAACGCACTGCTCGGACTCCCTATCGGCGACATCGACATTGCGACCACAGCGCTGCCGGAGGAAGTGATCCGGCGGGCCAAGCTTGCGCATATCAAGGCGGTTCCGACCGGCGTCGAGCACGGCACGGTGACGCTGGTCATCGAAGGCCAGCCGTTTGAAGTGACCACGCTGCGCGAGGATATCGAAACCTTCGGGCGCAAGGCCAGGGTGGCGTTTGGGCGCGACTGGACGCGTGACGCGATGCGCCGCGATTTCACCATCAACGGCCTGACGGTGACGCCTGACGGCACGGTTCATGACGAGGTCGGCGGGCGCGCGGACATCGCGGCACGGCGGGTGCGGTTTATCGGCGAGCCGTCGCAGCGGATTGCGGAGGACTATCTGCGCATCCTGCGTTTCTTCCGCATTCATGCTGCTTACGGCGAGGGCGTACCGGATCGTGCCGGATACGAGGCCTGTATCGCCGGACGTGACGGGCTTGCAGAACTGTCGGCCGAGCGCATTCGGTTGGAAATGCTGAAGCTGATGGTCGCGAAAGGCGCCGCCGAGGCGCTGGTGGCGATGGATGATGCCGGGCTGCTGCTGCGGCTCACGGCGGGGGTGGTCTATCACGGCGCTTTCGCCAACATGATCGTGGCCGAGCAGCAAATGGGCCTTGCGCCGGATGCCATCCTGCGCCTCGGTGCATTGGCGGTTGCCGTCACCGAAGATGCCAAGCGGCTGTCGCAGCGCTGGCGGCTGTCCAATGCCGAAACCAAGCGCCTCGATTCGATGGGGCATCGCTGGTGGCGCGCGGCGGGAATGGACGAGGCCATCGCGCAGCGGCGGCTGTACCGGCTGGGCGCTGCGCGCTACCGCGACCGGATGATGCTGGCCTGGGCGCGGGCGGGTCGCGATGCGGCTTCCCCATCGTGGCGTGAACTTGCGACACTGCCGGAGCGCTGGACGCCGCCGGTGTTCCCGCTCAAGGCTGCGGCCTTTATTGCGCGCGGTATCGCCGAAGGCCCGGCACTCGGTCACGTGCTGACACTGGCCGAGGATGCGTGGCTGGCGTTGCAGTTTCCGCTGGATAGCGCGGCGCTCGAAACCATCGCCGATGACACCGTCGCGAAATTCACGCGGGATCATCGGCTGTAGGTGAGCCGCCGGGTTGTCCCGGCGGCAACATTCAGTGCAATGAGGCTATGGCCTCAGGCGACTTCCGCCGTCTTCTTGGCGTGATGGTCGTCGCCTTCGTCTTCGTTCTCTTCGCCGTCCTCGTCTTCTTCTTCGTCCTCATCGTCGGACATGTCGATGTGGGCGAGTTCGAGAACCGAAGCCGGAAGCTTCTCGCGGAACAGATCGCCTTCCTCGCCGATCCAGACACATTCGATCATCTCGTCCGTGACTTCGGAAACGGTCAACGCCTGACCGCCTGATTTGAGAACAACGACGTCGCCTGCTTTCAATCCCATGACCGGCTCCCTGCTGGTGTGAGGCACGCCGACAAAGAGTAGCCGACAAAACGAAAAAGCCCCGGACAATGTCCGGGGCTTTTGACGTCCAGAAAGGCTTCGGTACTTAGCGAACAGCGCCGAGGAAGTAGCCGAGCACGTCGAACTTGTAGTTCAGGCCGACCTTGGCGGTGTGGATGCCGGGGAGGCTGGTCGTGGTGAAGAGCTGCGGGGCACCGCCATTGAAGTTGCCGGTGGTGGTGATGTTGTTGTCGAAGCCGAGATAGAGGTACTCAGCCTTCACGCTCCACTTGTTATCGAAGGCGTATTCCCAGCCGCCGCCGATCGCGTAGCCGAGGCGGTACTTGCTCTGCATGGTGTCGATGTGGGTGCCGGGCGTTCCGTTGGATGCACCGGTTTCAAAGTCGACCAGCGCGGCGCCGCCCTTGACGTAAATCAGCGAGCGATCGAAGGCGTAACCGAAGCGGGCAGCCCAGACACTGTAGATGCCGTCAGCACGGGTGGTCGCAGTCGTTGTCGCCAGGCCAGCGTAAGTGGTTGCACCCTTGACGCCGATGTAGCCGGTTTCACCTTCGTAGCCGATCACCCAGTTCGGAGCGAACTGCCAGTTGTAGCCGCTGGTGTAGCCGGCGATCACGCTCGAGTCGTAGCTGTACGAGGCGGCCGGGCCACCGAAGAGCGGGGTGTTAGCGGGTCCAAAGACCGGAACGCCGGTCGTTGCATCCTTGGCACCGAAGGCGCCGCCGACGTAACCGCCAATGTAACCGCCGGTCCATGAGAAGACCTGCACCGGAGGTGCCTTGCGATAGATCGGCGCAGTGCCGAGATCGGCTGCGGAAGCTGCGCCAGCCAGGCCAACGCCTGCGGCAGCGAGGAGAAGTACAGCAATCTTGCGCATCTGAGCCCCTTAAGAAAACTTCGGTGGCAGTACGATTCCGCCACACCTATGAGCAGCAAAATACGTTGGGGGCTGTCCGGGCTCAAATGGTTTCCGGCCTGTTGGGTGGTATCCGGCACCGTTCTTTGCCGGGTGTGCTATCTCGGTGACACGTCAAAACCGTCCAAAAGTGCCCGTTTCTTAAGCTTTCGTGAATTTCACCTGAGGGCGGAAGCCGTTACGGCCACTTCACCTCGGGTGGCATCGACGACAGGATCGAATCGACGTTTCCACCTGTCTTCAGGCCGAAAATGGTCCCGCGGTCATAAAGCAGGTTGAACTCGACATAGCGGCCCCGCCGCACCAGTTGCTCCTGCCGATCCTTGTCGGTCCAGGCGTCTTTGAAATTCCGCCGCACCAGCTCGGGATAGATCCCGGCAAAGGCCCGGCCGACGTCCCGGGTGAAGGCCAGGTCGGCATCCCAGTCCCCCGAATCGAGCCAGTCATAGAAGATGCCGCCGATGCCGCGGGCTTCCTTGCGGTGGGGCAGATAGAAATACTCGTCGCACCAGCTCTTGTACTTGTCGTAGGGCGCGACCGCCGCGTGGGCGTCGCAGGCCGCCTTCATGGCGGCGTGAAAGGCGGTTGTGTCGGGGTCGTCCTGGGTCCGCCGCCGGTCCAGCACCGGGGTCAGGTCGGCGCCGCCGCCGAACCATGCCTTGGTGGTCACCACGAAGCGGGTGTTCATGTGGACCGCGGGCACGTTCGGATTGCGCGGATGGATGATCAGCGAGATGCCCGAAGCCCAGAAGCGCGGATCGTCCGCGGCGCCCGGAATCTGCGTCCGGAATTCCGGCGCGAACTCGCCGTGCACCGTCGAGCAATGCACGCCGGCTTTCTCGAAGAGCCGCCCGCGCAGCACCGACATCACGCCGCCGCCGCCGGGTTTTCCCGAATGATCGGTGCGATCCCACGGCGTGCGGGCAAAACGGCCGGCGTCGCCGGGATAGAGCGCGGACGGCGCGTCGGCCTCGAGTTTTTCCAGCGACAGGCAAATATCGTCACGCAGGTGTTCGAACCACGCGCGGGCCTTTTGCTTGCGCTCTTCGATCATTGTTACAGGCTTTTCCAATGGGATCGTCTCCATCTAGTGTGGTGGTTTGCAAGTCCGCAACATCCTCGCAGCACGGCCATTTGCGGACTTGCAAACCAAAACCACGCTAGAATTTATAGTTTCTAGTGTCCTTTCGAATTCGAAGTTCGCTCGGAGAGTGCTGCAAGGTGAAGCGAACTTCGAATTCGGGACACTAGGCGGGTGTTTAACCCTGCGGGCCGAAATACGTGCAGCTTTCGTTGCAACTGTCGCGATGGACACTGACGCGGTTGACCTTGCCGGCGTGCTGAACCCGCTCCCAGATGAAGCGCGTGAGGTTTTCCAGCGTCGGGGCACCCAGCGCCTCGACCTTGTTGAGCAGCTTGTGGTCGAGCATTTTCTGCACCTCGGCCATCCGCTGCTCGAGCACGCCCAGATCCGTCACCATCCCGGTCGCGGGATCGGGTATGCCGCGAATGGAAACCTCGGCGCGGAACGAATGGCCGTGGATTTCGTCACCGGCCTCGCCCAGCGTCGTGCCGGGCAGCGAATGCGCGGCCTCGAAACGGAACGATTTCGTCAATTCCCACATCGGTTGTGTCCGGTTTACCTGATACCAAGCGTCTTGTGTGTCTGAACGCTGAGCCGCCACTGCGGATGGCGCAAGCAATACGCGATCGCGGCTTGCGTGCTTTGCGCTATGTCAGGTCCGTCCATCGGCTGCAACGAGAACCGCTCGAATTCCAGACCCGCGAAATCCTCAGGTGTGTTCTCCGCCTGCGGATAAACCAGTTTCAGTTCGTGGCCCTTGCGGATGACCAGTTCCGATCCGGCCTTGGGGCTGACGCAGATCCAGTCGAGGCCGGGCGGCGGTTCGATGGTGCCGTTGGTCTCGATGGCGATGGTAAAGCCCTGCGCATGCAGCGCCTCTATTAGCGCGGTATCCACTTGCAGCAACGGCTCGCCGCCGGTCAGCACGGTATAACGATGACCCTCGGGCCCTTGCCACTGTGCGGCAATCGTCGCGGCAAGCTCGTCGGCGTTCGCGTAGCGTCCGCCGAGCGTACCGTCGGTGCCGACGAAATCGGTGTCACAGAACTGGCAGACGGCGCTGGCGCGGTCCTGCTCGCGGCCGGTCCAGAGATTGCAGCCGCTAAAACGGCAGAACACGGCGGTGCGCCCGGCATGGGCGCCTTCGCCTTGCAATGTCAGGAAGATTTCCTTCACCGCGTAACTCAACTCGCCGTTCCTTCTGGCTTTGGCGTGGCTGTGCCCCTTGTCTGCCGGAGCGCCTCGCCCAGCGCCATCGCGACCGTCATCGCCACGTTCAGGGACCGCATTCCGGGCGCGATCGGGATGACCAGCCGCTCGTCGGCGGCGTTTACCACGTCATCGGTGACCCCGGCAGATTCACGGCCGAACAGCAGGATGTCATCGTCCCGATAGATATGATCGAGATAGGGCGTTGCAGCCTTTGTCGAAAAAAGAAGCAGCCGGCCGCCGGATTTCGCCCGCCACCCCTCGAAGGCGGCCCAGGAATCATGGCGGACGATGGTCACCTGGTCGAGATAATCCATTCCGGCCCGGCGGAAATGCCGGTCGGAAATGGGGAAACCGGCCGGCTCGATGATATGGGCCTCGACGTCCAGGCAGGCGCAGAGCCGCAGAATCGTCCCGGTGTTTTGCGGGATGTCAGGTTGAAAAAGGACAACACGCATCGGGAGCGGCCTTCGGCACCGGTGGAAAACTTCAGGAAAAATCTCCGCCACAGGCGGTTTTAGTGCGTCGCACTAAATGTGCCGATAGCGGGCTTGCGCTCTCCCGGCAAGGGTGCCAATAGATCGATTCTAGATCGTATGTTCTGCCCGGTTGAGTAGGACAAGTGGTCATTCTGCCACCGCGGGGCCCGCGGGCACCGGCTTACTCTCCCGGCGCGTCCGTTGCGTCGAACGGGGATGGGTCCGCCGGTTGCAGTTCGGAAAGGGTTTGCAATCGTGACGTCTTCATCCTCGGCCGAGCCGACACGCCGTGATTTTCTTTATGTAGCGACGGGATCCGTAGCCGCCGTCGGCGCTGCGGCAGTGGCCTGGCCGCTGATCTCCCAGATGAACCCGGACGCCTCGACCATCGCGGCGGGCGCTCCGATCGAAGTCGATCTGACGCCGATCGCGACGGGACAGGACATCAAGGTGTTCTGGCGCGGCAAGCCGATCTACATCATGAACCGCACCAAGAAGCAGATCGACGAGGCGCGCGCCGTTCCGACCGCGAGCCTGCCCGATCCGCAGAGCGACCAGTCGCGCGTCAAGGAAGGCCACGACCAGTGGCTCGTCGTGATCGGCATCTGCACGCATCTCGGCTGTATCCCGATCGCCCATGAAGGCAGCTACGACGGCTTCTTCTGTCCGTGCCACGGATCGCAGTACGATTCGTCCGGCCGCATCCGTCAGGGGCCCGCGCCTGCTAACCTGCCGGTGCCGCCGTACTCCTTCGTCTCCGACACCAAAATCAAAATCGGCTGATTCTTAATCTGACCCGATTGCGTCGCTTCTTCTTTGTCAGGATCGCATCATGAGCGGACCATCGAACTACAACCCGCAAAACCCCGTCTTGAAGTGGGTTGAACGGCGTCTCCCGATCGGGGGACTGATCCACTCGTCCTTCGTTGCCTACCCGACGCCGCGTAACCTCAACTACTGGTGGACGTTCGGCGCGATCCTTTCGATGATGCTCGGCGTGCAGATCATCACCGGCATCATCCTGGCGATGCACTACACCCCGCATGTCGATTTCGCGTTCAAGTCGGTCGAACTGATCGTTCGCGACGTCAACTACGGCTGGCTGCTGCGCTACCTGCACTCCAACGGCGCGTCGATGTTCTTCATCGCCGTCTACATTCATATGTTCCGCGGTCTCTACTACGGGTCGTACAAGGAGCCGCGCGAGGTGCTCTGGATCCTCGGCGTCATCATCTACCTCTTGATGATGGCAACCGGTTTCATGGGCTACGTGCTGCCGTGGGGCCAGATGAGCTTCTGGGGCGCCACCGTCATCACCAACCTGTTCGGCGCGATCCCCTACGTCGGCGACAGCATCGTGACGCTGCTGTGGGGCGGCTACTCGGTCGGCAACCCGACGCTGAACCGCTTCTTCTCGCTGCACTACCTGCTGCCGTTCGTGATCGCCGGCGTCGTCGTGCTGCACATCTGGGCGCTGCACGTCGCAGGTCAGAACAATCCGGCCGGCGTCGAGCCGAAGACCGAGAAGGACGTTGTGCCGTTCACGCCTTACGCGACCCTCAAGGACGCGTTCGGCATGTCCTGCTTCCTGCTGTTCTTCGCCTGGTTCATTTTCTACATCCCGAACTATCTCGGCGATCCGGACAACTACATCCCGGCCAACCCGGCGGTGACGCCTGCGCACATCGTGCCGGAATGGTACTACCTGCCGTTCTACGCGATCCTGCGTTCGATCCCGAACAAGCTCGCCGGCGTTATCGCGATGTTCTCGGCGATCATTGTGCTGGCGTTCCTGCCGTGGCTCGACAGCGCCAAGACCCGCTCGTCGAAGTATCGTCCGCTGGCCAAGCAGTTCTTCTGGATCTTCGTGGCCGTGTGCATCGGCCTCGGCTATCTCGGCGCCAAGCCGCCTGAAGGCATCTATGTCGTCGCTGGCCGCGTCCTGACGTTCGCTTACTTCGCCTACTTCCTGATCGTGCTGCCGATTCTCAGCCGCATCGAGAAGACGCGTCCGCTGCCGAACTCGATCGCCGAAGACGTGCTGCGCAAGACGGGCAGGACGCCGGTGTCGGCCGTGATCGCGCTTGCCGTCGGCGGCATGCTGATGCTCGGCGGCATGAACAACGCGAAGGCCGAGGAGGGACACGGTCCAACCCCGCCGTCGCTGAAGTGGTCGTTCGCGGGTGCCCTGGGCAAGTTCGATCAGGGCCAGTTGCAGCGCGGCCTCAAGATCTACAAGGAAGTCTGTTCCTCGTGCCACGGGCTGTCGTATGTCGCATTCCGCAATCTCGCTGACCCAGGCGGGCCGGGCTACTCGCCGGCGCAGGCTGCTGCGTTTGCCTCGGAGTACAAGGTCAAGGACGGTCCGAACGACGCAGGTGACATGTTTGAGCGCCCCGGCCGTCCGGCTGACTACTTCCCGTCGCCGTTCCCGAACGAGCAGGCCGCCCGCGCTGCCAACGGCGGCGCCTATCCGCCGGACCTGTCGCTGATCGCCAAGGCGCGCGGCTATGAGCGCGGCTTCCCGCAGTTCGTGATCGACGCGCTGCCGGGTTTCTCATTCCAGGAGAAGGGCCCGAACTACATCGACGCGCTGTTGCAGGGCTACGAGGAGAAGGCGCCGGCCGGCTTCACGCTGCCCGAGGGGTCGTACTACAACAAGTATTTCCCCGGCCACTCGATCAAGATGCCGAAGCCGCTCAGCGACGGTCAGGTGACGTTCGACGACGGTTCGCCTGCGACCGTGCAGCAGTACGCCAAGGACATCGCCGCATTCCTGATGTGGGCGGCCGAGCCGCATCTCGAGGCCCGCAAGCGCCTCGGTTTGCAGGTCATGATCTTCCTGATCGTGCTGTCGGGCCTGCTGTACTTCACCAAGAAGAAGGTCTGGGCTGACGCTCACTGAGCCTTCTTGAGATGAGAGTTGTGAAAGGCCCCCGCTGCGGGGCCTTTTTGCTGCGTGAATGCTTCATTGCAGCATTGTGCGCTCCACCAGTGATCCGGTTCTGACATTCGTATTGCTTCTCAGCCGCACCCTTTACGAATGTCAGAACCAAAGGATCACTGGAATCATAATTTGCCGGTGTCCTTTCGTATCCGATGTTCGCTCTGAAGGCGCTGCAAGGTGAAGCGAACGTCGGATACGGGGCACTGGCGTCCTTTCATCCGCTCAACTAACCTTATCGATCCAGGCTGAGGGACATATGACGGGCGCACCGATCGACGGCATTCTGCTCAACATCAATCCGACGGGACAGCTTGTCCTTGGCGGGGTGCTTGCGCTGATCATCTACGGCGTGGCGCTTGATCTGCGCATCGGCGATTTCATTGAAGTGTTCCGCCGCCCGGTTGCACCGGTCTCCGGTCTGCTGGCGCAGCTTGCGATGCTGCCTGCGGTGACATGGGCGATCACCATGCTGCTGAAGCCGCAGCCGAGCATCGCACTCGGCATGATCGTGGTGGCGGCCTGTCCGGGTGGCAACATTTCCAACCTGATCACGCACATGGCGCGCGGCAACACCGCGCTCTCGATCAGCATGACCGCGATGTCGAGCCTGCTCGCCATCGTGACCACGCCGCTCAACATCATCTTCTGGGCAGGGCTTAATCCGGACACCAATGCATTGCTGCGGCAGGTGAGCATTGAGCCGCTGTCGTTCCTCGGCTCGACCATGCTCATCCTCGGCATTCCGATGATGCTGGGGCTGGCCACGGTGCATTACTGGCCGCGCCTCGGTCACCTGCTGCGCCGGCCGCTGCAAATCCTGTCTTTCCTGTTTCTGGTGGCCTTCATCGGCGGCGCGATCTTCACCAATGCGCGTTATCTGACGACCTTCGTGCAATCGATCCTGCCGTTCGTCATCCTGCACAACGCCATCGCCATCGGGCTCGGCTGGGGCACGGCGAAGCTGCTGCGGCTCAGCGACTATGATACCCGCGCGATGACCATCGAGGTCAGCATGCACAATTCGGGACTGGGTCTCGCGCTGATCCTCAACCAGTTCGACGGCATCGGCGGCGCGGCGCTGGTGGCTGCGGGATGGGGCGTCTGGCATCTGATTTCCGGATGGGCGCTGGCGGCATGGTGGAAGCGCCGCGATCCGCATCCGCGCGAGAGTCAGATCCCACGTACGGACACGGCGGAATGAGCGACGCCCACGCAGGACAATACGCCATGAACGGCGGCGTGCTGGTCACCGGCGCTGCCGGTTTCATCGGCAAGTCGCTGATCGCCGAACTGGCGCGCGTCAATCTGAATTCGGAGATCATCGCGCTCGATATGCGCGAGATTGTCGCCGATGAGCGGCTTCCCAACGTCACTTATCTGACGGGCGATGTCCGCGATCCCGCGCTCAGGGAAATTTTTCAGGCGCGCCGTCCGCAGACCGTGGTGCATCTCGCGTCGGTCGTCGCGGTCGGCGGAGATCCGCAGCGCGACTGGGAAATCGACGTGCTCGGCACCAAGAACGTGCTGCAAGCGTCACTCGATGCGGGCGTCGAGCATCTGATCGTCACTTCAAGCGGCTCGGCCTACGGTTATCACGCGGATAATCCGGTGCCGCTGCGTGAAAGCGATCCGCTGCGCGGCAATGCGGACTTTCCCTACGCGCGCAACAAGCGCGAGGTCGAGGAAATGCTGATCGAGTGGCACGACCTCTATCCCGATCTTCAGCAGACGGTGTTCCGTCCCTGCACGGTGCTGGGGCCCACGACCAACAACCAGATCACCGCGCTCTTCGAGCGGCCGGTGGTGATGGGCGTCAGCGGCACCGCGACGCCGTTCTCGCTGATCGCCGACAGCGATGTGGTCGAGGCACTGGTGCAGGCCGTGCGGGAGCCGAAACCCGGCACCTACAATCTCGCCGGTGACGGCACGCTCAGCCTGCGCGAGATCGCCGAACTCAATCACCGGCCCTATGTTTCGATCCCGCCGTCGCTTCTGAAGTCCGCGCTGTGGCTGCTGCATCTGCTGCGCATCACCAAGCTCGGGCCGGGCCATGCCAAGTTCATCCAGTACCGGCCGGTACTGTCCAACGACAAGCTGAAAGCCGAGTTCGGGTTCACGCCGCGCTATGATGCGCGCAAGGTGTTCGAGCGTTATCGCGACGGCCGCGAGGAGCTGAGGAGATGACGACACTCGTCATCGGTGCGGGCCCCGCGGGTCTTGCCGCCGTCAGGAGCCTCAAGCAGGCTGATCTGCCGGTGAAGTGCGTGGAGAAGAACGCGGATGTCGGAGGGCAGTGGCTGTATGGCGCGGCGCCCAGCGCGGTCTATGCCTCGACCCATCTGATTTCCTCAAAGCGCACCACCGCCTATGCGGATTTCCCGATGCCGGAGGACTGGCCCGCCTATCCGGGCCACGAGCGTGTATTGGAATATTTCAAGTCGTTCGCGAAACATTTCGATCTCTATCCCTCGATCCGTTTCAATACCGAAGTCAGCAAGATCGAGCAGCGGGACGGAAGCTGGCGCGCCACTTTCGATGACGGCACCGCCGACGACTATGAAAGCGTCATCTTCGCCAACGGCCATCTCAGCGATCCCCTGATGCCGAAGATTCCGGGCGACTTCAGCGGCAAGCTGATGCACGCGAAGGACTACAAGACGGCCGACATCTTCGAAGGCAAGCGTGTGCTCGTCGTCGGCATGGGCAATACCGGTTGCGACATCGTTGTCGATGCCATTCACCGCGCCAGGCAGGTGCTGTGGAGCGTGCGCGGCGGCAATCATTTCGTGCCGAAGTTTCTCGCCGGAAAGCCGGCGGACGAGGGCAACCACAGGCCGAAGCGTTTCATCATTCCCAAACGCCTGCGCTCGATGCTGCATGAGCCGATCCTGCGGTTTCTGGTGGGGCCGCCGGAGCGCTTCGGCCTGCCGAAACCCGAGCACCGGCTTTATGACAAGACCCCGATCGTGAACTCGCTCGTGCTCCAGCATCTGGGGCAGGGCGATGTCACATTGCGCAAGCCGATCAAGGAATTCCGCGGCGACACGGTTGTCTTTACCGATGGGCAGGAAGATCAGGTCGATCTGGTGCTGCTTGCGACAGGCTACGAGATCACGTTTCCGTTTCTTGAAGACCTCACCGAACTGAACTGGCACCCGGAGAAAGGTGCGCCGCGTCTCTATCTCAACATTTTCCCGTCACGTCCGAACGGTCTTTATGTCGCCGGGCTGCTCGAAGGCGCAGGTGTAGGCTGGCCGGGCCGCGCATTACAGACCGATCTGATCGCGGCCTATATCAAGGCGCAAAAGGAAAGCCCCGATACGATCGCGGACTTCCGCGACAAGATCGCCGCCTATCACACACGGCCGGTCGCCAAGGATCGTGGGGAACACGGTATTTTCGTCGACTTCCTGCAATACAAACGTGATCTTCAGAAAGCCATCGCGAGCTTGAGCGTTGCTTCGCCCGCGCTATAACCACACGAAACATTTCGGAGGACATCATGGGCACGAACGTTACTTTCAAGCGGCCAGACGGCAAGGACGCCACCGGCTATCTCTCCAACGCCGCGCGCGGCAATGCGCCAGGTGTTGTCGTTATTCAGGAATGGTGGGGCTTGTCCGAGAACATCATGGGACTTGTCGACCGCTTTGCGCTCGCAGGATTCGATGCCCTCGCGCCCGATCTCTATGACGGCATTGTGGTGCCGTACCACGATGCCGATGCGGCCGGGAAAGAGATGAACTCTCTGAATTTCATCGAAGCGACCGAGCAGAACGTGCGCGGCGCCGTGCAATACCTGAAACGCAATGGCGCGAAGGTCGGCCTCACCGGGTTCTGCATGGGCGGTGCAGTCACGATCATCGGCGCAGCGAAGATTCCCGAACTGACGGCCGGTGTTGCGTTCTACGGCATTCCGCCGGAGCAGGCGGCGAAGCCGGCCGACGTCAAGATTCCCCTGCAGGGTCATTTCGCCAACAAGGACGACTGGTGCACACCGCAGGCGGTGGATGCCTTCGAGACGGCGATGAAGGCCGCGGGCAAGGATTTTGAGGCGTTCCGCTATGATGCCGATCACGCCTTCGTCAACGAGGAACGCGCGGCGGTCCATGACCGTCAGGCCGCCGAGCTCGCTTGGGGCCGCGCCACGGATTTCTTCAAAAAGCATTTGGGATGAACGTCACCATCTCCGACCTGCGGCAGCAGCCGGCGTTTTTCGACACGGTTGCTGACCGCATCTGGCGGACATGGTGGAAGGAGCGGGGCTTTCCGGCGGATTACATTGCCGGACGCCTGCGCGAAAATATGAATCCGTCACCGATCCCGTTCGCGCTGGTGGCGCACCGGGATGAGACCTTTATCGGGACGGCATCGGTCATTGCCGCCGACCTTGAGGAGCGCCCGCAATACTCGCCCTGGGTAGCGGCGGTCTGGGTCGATCCGAAATACCGGATGCAGGAGATCGGCACGGAACTGGTCGGTCGCGCGGTCGGCGAGGCCTTTGCCCTCAATTTCCGGCGGGTCTATCTATGCGCCCAGAAGGAGAGGCGCCGGTTTTACACTCGGCAGGGCTGGGTGCCGATCGAGGAAGACGTCGGCGAGCGGAAACTGACCGTTTTTGTGAAGAACGCCGGGTCTTGACTTCGCCCGCTCCGGATGGTGTTTTGCCCCCATGAGCACCCTGTCCAACCCGACCCGTCTCTGGTGGCGCACCTTCTGAAGGTGGCCGGTGCGATTTATGTGAAATTCAATCGTCGGGGCCGTCATCGCAGAGCGACGGCCTTTTTCGTTTGTCCTGTGTGGCGTTCCTCCAGCAAGTCTCGTAAGAGGACCAGATGAACAGGACCCTTTTTTCCCTCCCCGCGCAGAGCGAATACCGGACCGCCCGGGGCCTCGACGTGGCCCGTTCCGTCGAGCATTTTACCGGCGGAACGGCGCTCGACCGGCTGATCGACCGGCTGGATACCCGCCGCGGCGTGGTGCTGTCGTCGGGCACCACGGTGCCAGGGCGCTATGAGAGCTTCGACCTCGGTTTTTCCGATCCGCCGCTGCGGCTGGAATCGACCAGCACGGATTTTTTCATCGAGGCGCTGAATGCGCGCGGCAAGGTGCTGGTGGCGTTTCTCGCCGAGACCTTGAGAGAGCCCTGCGCCGTCATCACCGAAAAGAGCGCCACGCGAATTTCCGGTCACATCGTGCGCGGCGACGCGCCGGTGGATGAAGATCAGCGCACCCGGCGTGCGTCTGTGGTGTCGCTGGTGCGCGATATCATCGCGGCGTTTAACTCTCCGAGCGATGGATTGCTCGGGCTGTTCGGCGCCTTCGCCTACGATCTTGTGTTCCAGTTCGAGGACCTCGTGCAGAAGCGCGCGCGCGAGAAGGACCAGCGCGACATCGTTCTCTACATTCCCGACCGCATTCTGGCCTATGACCGCGCCACCGGACGCGGTGTGATCCTGAGCTATGAGTTTGCGTTCGGCGGTCAGTCCACCAAGGGCCTCGACCGCGAGACCTCTGAGAGCGTTTACGCCAAGACCAAGCGCGAGGGTTTTGCCGATCATGCACCCGGCGTCTATCAGGAAACCGTCGAGATCGCCCGCAAGGCGTTTGCACGAGGCGATCTGTTTGAAGCGGTGCCGGGCCAATTGTTCGCCGAGCCTTGCGAGCGGACGCCGGCGGAAGTGTTCCAGCGCCTGTGCAAGATCAATCCGTCGCCTTACGGCGCCCTGATCAATCTCGGCGACGGTGAATTTCTGGTGGCGGCGTCGCCGGAAATGTTCGTCCGCTCCGACGGCAAGCGGATCGAGACCTGTCCGATCTCGGGCACCATCGCGCGCGGCGTCGACGCCATCAGCGACGCCAAGCAGATTCAGGAACTGCTCAATTCGCAGAAGGACGAATTTGAACTCAATATGTGCACCGACGTCGACCGCAACGACAAGGCGCGGGTATGCGAGCCGGGCACCATCAAGGTGCTGGCGCGGCGGCAGATCGAGACCTACTCGAAGCTATTCCACACCGTCGACCACGTCGAAGGCATGCTGCGTCCGGGCTTCGACGCGCTGGACGGCTTCCTGACTCACGCTTGGGCCGTCACCGTCACCGGTGCGCCCAAGCTGTGGGCGATGCAATTCGTCGAGGACAATGAGCGCTCGTCGCGGCGCTGGTATGCCGGCGCGCTCGGCTTCCTCGGCTTCGACGGCAGCATCAATACGGGCCTGACCATCCGCACCATCCGCATGAAGGACGGTCTTGCGGAAGTCCGCGTCGGCGCGACCCTGCTGTTCGATAGCGATCCCGTTGCCGAAGAAAAGGAATGCCAGACCAAGGCGGCAGCGCTGTTTCAGGCGCTGCGCGGCGATCCGGCGAAACCTCTGTCCGCCTTCGCGCCGGATGCCACCGGTTCCGGCAAGAAGGTGCTGCTGATCGATCATGAAGACTCGTTCGTGCACATGCTGGCGGATTATTTCCGGCAGGTCGGCGCGACGGTCAGCGTCACGCGGCACAATCACGCGCTCGATGTGCTGAAGAACAACGAATACGATCTTCTGGTGCTGTCGCCAGGCCCCGGCCGCCCCGAAGATTTCGGTATCTCGAAATTCATCGGCGCGGCGCTGGAGAAGAAGCTTCCGGTGTTCGGCGTCTGTCTCGGCGTGCAGGCCATCGGGGAGTATTTCGGCGGCAAGCTCGGGCAGTTGTCCACGCCTGCGCATGGCCGTCCCTCGCGCGTTCAGGTGCGCGGCGGCACGCTGATGGGCAACCTGCCGAATGAAGTCGTGATCGGGCGCTATCACTCGCTGTATGTCGATCGCGACGGTATGCCGGACGTGCTGCAGGTGACTGCCAGCACCGAGGACGGCATCGCCATGGCGATCGAGCACAAGACGCTGCCGGTGGGCGGCGTGCAGTTTCATCCCGAGTCGCTGATGTCGCTCGAAGGCAATGTCGGACTGCGGATCGTGGAAAACGCCTTCAGGCTGGGGCAACCCGGTTAGAACGTCATTGCGAGGAGCGCCAGCGACTAAGCAATCCATGCGTTGCGACCCAATAATGGATTGCTTCGCTTCGTTCGCAATGACGAAAATGATTTTGTGGGATTAGCATCCGATGACTCTCTCTGATGATTTGAAGGCCACCGTCCGCGCCATTCAGGACTACCCGAAGCCTGGCATTGTTTTCCGCGACATCACGACATTGCTTGGCAACGCGTGGGCGTTCCGCCGTGCGGTCGATGAACTGGTGCAGCCCTGGGCCGGCTCCAAGATCGACAAGGTCGCCGGCATGGAAGCGCGCGGCTTCATTCTCGGCGGCGCGGTGGCGCATCAGGTCTCGGCAGGCTTCGTGCCGATCCGCAAGAAGGGCAAGCTGCCGCACACCACGGTGCGCATTGCCTATTCGCTGGAATATGGCCTTGATGAAATGGAAATGCACGCCGATGCCATCAAGCCCGGCGAGCGCGTCATCCTGATCGACGATCTGATCGCGACCGGCGGCACGGCGGAAGGCGCGGTGAAGCTGCTTCGCCAGATCGGCGCCGATGTGGTGGCGGCCTGCTTTATCATCGATCTGCCGGAACTCGGCGGTGCGGCCAAGCTGCGCGCCATGAATGTCCCGGTGCGAACACTGATGACCTTCGACGGTCACTGACAGATCGATCTTCAGCTACCAGAATGTGAATGAATTCAGATTTGTCTATTTACGTCATTGCGAGCGAAGCGAAGCAATCCACCTTTGAGGAGAATGGCTTGCTTTGTCGCAAAATGCTCCTCGCAATGAAAATTTCAACAAACTCGATTATCTAAAATGGAATAATCCTGATCTATCCCAGCTTGTGCAGGATCAGGTTCAGTTCCAGCTCGCGGAAGCGGGTGTAGTTGTTGCGTACCCATTGATGCAGCTCCGACGACTGGTCCTTGTTGTCGCGCAGATAGTGCGTGAACGAGAAGTTCAGGCGTCCGATAATTGATTTCAGGAATGCGGGCAGGGCCGCGACCCTGAACGGCCGTACGCGGCCGAACGCTGCGGGCAATTCGCCCCACAGCACATGCTCGTTTTCGACAGGCACGATCGCCGCATTCGGAAACGTCTCGCGCAGCATGGTCCAGGCGACGATGGACGCGCGGTCGCGATCGGGAATGAAAAGAACGATCGGATCGACGCCGCGGCGGTCCGCTTCCTTCATGAAGCCGATTTCCGCGATCATTTTGAAGAAATCGTCGAAGGCATGAAAGCCGAGATCGACGACCTTCGGCACGTTGTCGTTGACGATCAGCCGGTCCATCAGCGCCATCTGCCCGAAGGTGTCGCTGATCGCCGCGGTCTCGGTGATGCGAGGCAGATAGTTGAGCAGCGAGGGCTCGCGCAGGTTGATGTCGAAGGCGATCACCTTGCCGCGCTGAAGCACCAGAAATTCGGTCAGCGCCCGCGCGATCAGCGTTTTTCCCACCGCGGGGCGGGGGGAACAGACGATATAGACAGGCGTGCGGCGCATCGGCGCGATGTCCGGCTGGTGTCTTGAATCCGGCGTCAGATCTCGCTGGTCGGCGCCCGAGACGTATTGGACTTGTCCTTCGAGCCGACGATCTCGGTCAGCTTGATGCGGTCGAATTCGCCCCACACATTGCCGAGCCAGTGGCGGACATAGCCGCGCAGCACGAACGAGTAATTCGCGGGCTCGTCCTTGGTGCCCTTGTTGGCGACGAACTTCAGGAACGGCACCGAAGCGACTTCGACCTGCTCGTAGGCCATCTCGTTGAGCTTCGGAATCGTGATCTCGGTCGCATTCTTGATGCGGTGGAAATACGAATTGTAGGTTGCCTGGTCCCACTCGAAGAAGCTGGTGTTGTTGATGAAGTTCTTCACCAGGAAGTACTTCGCGCCGTCCATGAAGTTCGCGGTCTCGGCGATTTCATCCAGCGAGGCGATCGACGGGCCGAGGATATGGAACACGGCAAAAGTGATCTGGCCGGAGCGGGCGGCATCCAGAAAGCCGATGTCGCGAAGCGCCGCGAGGGTCGGGGACAGCAGTCCTGCGCGGACGTCGATGACGGTGACGCTGGTGCCCGACGAGTTCAGCGTATCGAAAATCTTCATCTGATCGGACGTCGAGGTGACGTCGACGATCTGGGTGATGTCGGGATGAAAGCGCATCAGCGTACCGCGCGGCGATTCGGTATCGAAGGCGCGGGTCGGGATGTTGTTTGCGTTGAAATAGTCGAGGACGGTGCGCGAAACGGTGGTTTTACCGACCCCACCCTTGTCCGCGCCCACTACGATCACTGCCGGTTTCGCCATAAGACCTCTTTAACCCACCAAGCACGTCGAATTGACGACGCAGCTTAGCCTGCTTTCCGCCGGACCATGGCAGAATCGAGGGATAATTCAATTCTTGACCGGGCAGTTATGCTGAATAACCAACGGCTTCTTAACGGCGGGGGTTACCTGCGGCCCCATGGTCCGGGAATCGGGCCTGCCGGGGACGGCGCTGGCTGGGGGGAACTGCCCCACGGCCCCGCATGGGGCGCTTCGGGCCGGGTATCCGGGCTGGAATCCGCCGAGGGGCCGCCGCCATCACCGGCTTCCGCGCCGCTGCCGGGCAGAGGCAATGGGCCCGGGTCGCGCCCGCCGGCATATTTCACCAGCGCCTTGACCCGCGAATCGACCGACGGGTGGGTGGCGAACAGGTCCGCGAAGCCTTCGCGCGGATTGTCGATGCACATTTCCATGACGGCGGAGGTCGCGCCCGGCAGTTCGCCGCGGCCCTCGATCTTGCGCAGCGCCGAGATCATCGCATCGGGGTCTTTGGTGAGTTCGACGGAGCCCGCGTCCGCCAGCAGTTCGCGCGAGCGCGACAGGGCAAACCGCACCACCAACGACAGGCCCCATGCGAGGCCGATCAGGGCGATCGCCAGAAGCACGATGGCGAACGCGCTGCCGCCCTTCTTGTCCCCGTCCGACGAGGAGGACGAGGACCGGCTGCCGCCGCCAAAACTCCAGTTGGAGTTGAAGAAGATGCGGAAGAACAGTTCGGCGAAAAAGCCGATCACGCCCGCGATGACCACGGCGATCACAAGCAACTGCACGTCGCCGTTGCGGATGTGGGTCAGCTCGTGCCCGAGCACCGCTTCCATTTCCCGGTCGTTGAGCGCATTCATCAGTCCGGTGGTGACGCTGATTGCGTACTGGCTGCGGTCAAGGCCGGTGGCAAAGGCGTTGAGCGCGGGGCTGTCCACGATCTTCAGCTTCGGCATCGGGATGCCGCGCGAGATGCAGAGATTTTCCAGCAGATTGTAGAGCCGCGGCTGCTCCTGCCGCGTCACGTCATGGCCGCCGGTGACGGCATCGATGATGTTCTGATGGAAGAAATAGGCGATCACGATCCATGCGGCCGCGCCGATGGTGGCGAACGGGAAGGCCTTGACGAGGTCGTGCGCCGCGAGGGTGAGATAGTCGTCGAACGGACGGTTGCTGTTGAGCGCCACTTCGGCCAGCAGCGCGCCGGCGAACACCATCACATAGACGAGCAGGAACAGGCCGCCGAGCAGCAGCATCGAACGAAACTTGTTCGATGCGATATGCGTGTAGAGACCGTACGCGGCCATGATGCGCTGCCCGTGCTAGCCGGATTGAGACGCTTAAAACTTGACCGACGGCGCCTGTTCGAGCTGTCCGCGCTGCTCGCCGAGATCGAAGAAGTCCTTCTTCGTGAAGCCGAGCGCGCCGGCGAAGAGGGCAGCCGGCAACTGCTGGATGCCGGTATTGTATTCCTGAACCGCGTTGTTGAAGAAGCGGCGGCTGGCGGCGATCTTGTTCTCGATGTCGGACAGTTCGGTCTGCAACTGCTGGAAATTCGCGTTGGCCTTGAGGTCCGGATAGGCCTCGGACAGTGCGATCAGGCGGCCGAGCGCAGCCGAGAGCTGGCCTTCGGTGGCGGAGACCTGCGCCGGGCCCTGCGCCGACATGGCGGCGTTACGGGCCTTCACGACGTCTTCCAGCGTGCCGCGCTCGTGGGTGGCGTAGCCTTTGACGGTCTCGACCAGGTTCGGGATCAGATCGTGGCGCTGCTTGAGCTGCACGTCGATGTCGGCGAAGGCCTGCGACACCCGCTGCGCCAGCGCGACCAGCCGGTTATAGGCGCCGAACACGAACAGAGCGATGACGACGATGACACCGAGTAAAATCCAGCCGGACGACATGAGAAAAGCTCCATGGGGACAACGAATGGCACGCAGCCTACCTGAAAGGCAGACGCCCGTCAGTGCCCGCGGCCAGGGTGCCGCGCTATTTGGTCGTCCTTGGGGAGATCTGGTTCAATGAAACGGTCAGGATGTTTCTTTCACCTCTCCCCGTCGGGGAGAGGTCGGCGCGCGATAGCGTGCCGGGTGAGGGGATCATATGTCAGCTTTGACATTTAACCCCCTCACCCCAACCCTCTCCCCAACGGGGAGAGGGAGTTAATCTTCCGATGCCGTGACGTCTGTTTGTGAAACGCTTACGGCTTGGCGATATGCCAGGCGCCGTTCAGAAAGCCGTCGCCGGTGGTGTCGCCGGGCTTGGTGTCCTTCGCAAAAGTGTAGAGCGGCTTGCCCTTGAGCGCCCACATCTTGCTGCCGTCGTCGCGGGTGACGATGGTCCAGTCACCGGACGGCTTGGCGTCGGCACCGGCCATCAGCGGCGGCCAGTTGGTCGCGCAGGGGCCGTTGCAGGCGGACTTGCCGGCGCTGTCCTTGTCGAAGGTGTAGAGCGTCATGCCCTTGGCATCGACATAGGCCTTGCCTGCCGGAGTGTCGGCGACCTTTGCAGCCTGCGCGAAAGCTGCGGTTGAGGCGAGCAAGAGAGAGACAGCCGCAATCGCGGCAAATGTTTTGGACATCGCTGGTGTACTCCTGATGATTTTTGCGTCGGACGCGAACGCGTCATCAGGACAAACTCCGACAGGAGAGAATTATTCCACGCCGATGCCATTCTCGGGGAAAATCGCATCGCCCCAATTCCATTTCTTTGCGCGCTTGTAGGCAGCCTTGTCCCGATGCGGGACGCTTGCAGCCTCCATTATTCCCTCAGGCGTGCAGATTTTTGCCGTGACCGCTATCTTGGTCACCAGCGGTTGCGCCAGCACGCGCGCGGGTCTTGGCGCAGGCGCCGTCCGCGACAGAACCACGTAGGCGAATTTTTCATCCTCATAGGGAAGGTCCGCGCCCTTCAGGTGTTTATGCGCGCGCGAGCGTTGCAGGCGCTGCGTGAAGTGACACCAGTCGGGCCTGGTCAGCGGACATGCAGCATCGTGCGGACAGGGCGCGATGACATGCGCGCCCTTCGCGATCAGGCGGTCGCGCAGATCGATGACGCGCGCATAGCCCGCCGGCGTACCGGGCTCCACGACCAGCAGCGTGTCGCGCGTTTTCGCCCACATGGCGTCAGCGAGGGCCGCACGTTCCCCAGCGCCCAGTTCGTTGATGACGTAGCTGGCGACAACGAGATCTGCTTCCGGCGCCTCGGCAAGCGCCTTGCGCGCGTCGCCGGAGTGATAGCGCATCGCGGCAAGGCGCAGGTGCGGCTGTGCGAGTTCAGTTGCCAGATCGCGCAGCGCCGTATTGGCGTCGAGCAGTGTGAACGTATTCAGCGAGGCGAAGGCTTCGCTCGCCGCCCACGTCGCCGTGCCCGGCCCCGCGCCGACATCGAGCAGGCTTGAGGGGGCGAAATCCGGACGGATTTCCGTCAGCGCATTCAGGCTTGCCGCGATTGCGGCATAGGTCGCCGGCATCCGTGCCAGCGCATAGGCCAGCGCGTCGGCACCTGTTCGGATAGTGCCCGAGCCGCCGCCATCGCGATAGGTGCGCGAGATCGCATCCGCGCGCTGTGCAGCGTCGTTGCGCGACAGGCCTTCGGACTTGTGTGTAAGGGCGGCTCTCAGTTCGGCGGGAAGATCGGGGGAGATCATGGCGGCGGGGCCTTTCGACCTGTCTTGCCGTCATCCTGAGGAGCGAGCGCTTGCGAGCCTCCAAGGGTGACGGCAATAACGCACTGCGCGCATCCTTCGAGGCTCGCCGCAAGTGCGGCTCGCACCTCAGGATGACGGACCTCCCTCATAGGGGAGGGTGAAGCAGTCAAGCTACGTTCTGGTCGAGAACCTTCATCGCGCCGTCGAGATCGACCGACACGAGCTGCGACACGCCGCGTTCCGCCATGGTGACGCCGAACAGCCGGTTCATGCGCGCCATGGTGATCGGATTGTGGGTGATGATGATGAAGCGCGTCTCGGTGGACGAGGTCATCTCATGCAGCAGGTTGCAGAACCGCTCGACGTTGTGGTCGTCCAGCGGCGCGTCGACTTCGTCCAGCACGCAGATCGGCGAAGGATTGGTGAGGAACACCGCGAAGATCAGCGCCAGCGCCGTCAGCGCCTGCTCGCCGCCGGAGAGCAGCGACAGCGTCTGCGGCTTCTTGCCGGGCGGCTTGGCGATGATTTCGAGACCGGCTTCGAGCGGATCGTCGCTCTCGATCAGGGTCAGTTCGGCCTGGCCGCCGCCGAACAGCTCGGTGAACAGCCGCTTGAAGTGAGCGTTGACCGTCTCGAACGAGGTCAGCAGGCGCTCGCGCGCTTCCTTGTTGAGGCTCTGGATGCCGGTGCGCAGCTTCTTGATGGCTTCGACCAGATCGTCACGCTCGGTGGTGAGGTTGAGATGCTGGGCCTCGACCTCGCGCAGTTCTTCCTCGGCGCGCAGGTTGACGGCGCCGAGGCGCTCGCGGTCGCGGCGCAGCTTTTCCAGATCGGCCTCGACATCGGTCACGGCCGGAAGCTCGGTTTCCGGGATGATCTCGGCGAGAGCGGCGACGCCGTGCGGCTCGACCTCCAGCATGTCGCGGATTTCACGTTCGATGTCTTCGAGGCGGCGGCGGGTGCCTTCCATGCGCTCTTCGGAGCGGGCGCAGGCCTCGCGTGCGGAGGACAGCGCGTCGAGCGAGGCGCGGGCCACGCGGTCGGTTTCCGCCATCGCTGTTTCGGCTGTGGCCAGCGCATCGGCGGCCATGCGGCGGTCGGCTTCGGCATGCTCGATTTCGCTGATCAGCGCGCTGCGCTTTTCGGCGAACACTTCCGGTGCGTTTTCGAGTTCGGCGCGCTCGGTGTTGACCTCGACGATGCGGGTCTCGACGGTCGCGATCTGCGACGCGGCGTTTTCCTTGCGGTTCTGCCACTCGCTGCGCTCGGCAAGGATGGCCTGCACACGGCGGTCGGCGAGTTCGGCTTCGCGCGCCAGCGCCTGCGCCTCGGCGCGCACCTGCGCGGCAAGACGTCGGTGGCCGTCCATGTCGGCGCGGACAGTGGCGAGCTTTTCTTCGTTCTCAGCGCTCGACGGCAACTCCTCCAGGGCGGCGACGGCGGCTTCGTGCGCGCTGTGCGCCTCGGAGCGATCCGCGGTGAGGCGGGCGGCGCGTTCGTCGAGAGCCGAGCGGTGCGAGGCGTGGCGATTGATTTCGCGCTCCGCATTGGCATGGCGTTCGCGCGCGGCATTGGCTTCGCGCTGGGCATTGCGCGCAGCTTCACGTGCGGAGCTTTCGGCTGCGGACGCAGCCTTGAGTTCGGCCTCGGCATTTTCCAGCGCCTGACGCTTGGCGGCCGCATCGGCCCGCGCCTGCTCGATCTCGGCTTCGATGTCGACGAGACGGGCGCGCTCGGCGAGCCGCCGTGCCGCGCCGGTCGGAGCATGGGCCGCAGCGACGAACCCGTCCCAGCGCCACAGGTCGCCCTCGCGAGAGACCAGCCGCTGGCCGGTCTTCAACTGCGGTGCAAGCTGCGCGCCGCGTTCGCGGCTGACGATACCGATCTGCGCCAGACGCCGCGCCAGTTCCGGCGGCGCGGTGACATGAGCGGCGAGCGCTTCGATGCCTTCGGGCAGCGACGGATCGCCTTCGATCACGCCGAAGCTGGACCAGCGCATCGGTGCGGTCGGATCGACCGGCGCGTCGAGATCGTCGCCGAGCGCGGCGCCCAGCGCCTTCTCGAAACCCTTGGCGACGTTGACGCCGTCGATGATCGGCGGCCACAGGTTCTTGGTCTCGCCGTTGACGATCTTGGAGATCGTCTTGGCTTCGGTCTCCAGCCGCTGCACGCGCTTTTCAGCATCGGCAAGCGGGGCACGCGATGCTTCCAGCCTGGCGCGGGCGCTGACATGCGCAGCCTCGCTGGCTTGCGTCGTGGTTTCGGAAATCAGCAACGTCTCCGCCGCCGCTTCCATTGCGGCCGCAAGTTCATCGAGGTCGCCGAGGCCGCCGGTCTCCGCGGCAAGCTTCTCGACTTCGCTCTGGACGTTGACGATGTCCTGATCGAGCCGCGCGAGACGGTCGCGATGGGTGCGGACATTGGCTTCGATCTGGTTGCGCTTGGCGGTGAGATCGGCGAGCGCGGTTGTCAGTTCGGAGAAGGTGCGTTCGGCCGCGGCAAGGGTCGCTTCGGCTTCGACAACGCGCTCATCGGCGCCGCTGCGCTTTTCGACGCGCGACCTGATCTCGTCCTTGAGCACGCTGTCTTCGGATTCGAGCCGCGCCAGCGCGACGTCGGCGTCGGACAGTTGCCGCTGCTCGCGTTCGATGTCGGCGGCGAACTGCGTCAGGCGCCGGTCGAGTTCGGTGACGCGCTCCCTGGCCCGCGCTTCCTCGCGGTCGAGCATTTCGCGGGCATTGGTCAGGCGCTGCAAACCGGCAGCGGCGCGCGCTTCGCTCTCGCGCAGGCCCGGCAGTTCGGAGGCGCGGATCGCCTGAATGCGTGCGGCTTCGGCCTGCTGGAGGGTGCGTTCGGCCTGTTCGCGGACGTTCAGGTCGTGGGTCTGGCCGGCCTCGGCGACGTCGGCATGGGACTGAATCCAGCGCAGGTGAAACAGCATGGCCTCGGCCTTGCGGACCTTGGCGGCGACTTCGCGATAGCGGATCGCCTGCCGCGCCTGCTTCTTCAGGCCTTCGATCTGGCTCGCCAACTGGCCGATGACATCCTCGACGCGGGTGAGATTGGTCTCGGCCGCCTTGAGGCGCAGTTCGGCTTCATGACGGCGCGCATGCAGACCGGCGACGCCTGCGGCGTCTTCCAGCACGCGGCGGCGCTGGTCGGGACGCGCCTGAATGATTTCACCGATCTTGCCCTGGTGGACGAGGGCGGGCGAGCGTGCGCCCGTGGCGGCGTCCGCAAACAGGATCTGCACGTCGCGCGCGCGCACATCCTTGCCGTTGATGCGATAGACCGAGCCGGCTTCGCGCTCGATGCGGCGGGAAATTTCCAGCATGTCCTGATCGTTCACGGCGGACGGCGCCGAGCGATCGGAATTGTCGATGGTCATCGCCACTTCGGCGTGATTGCGCGCCGGGCGGTTGCCGGAGCCGGCGAAGATCACCGCGTCCATGTCGGCGGCACGCAGCGACTTGTGCGAGGTTTCGCCCATCGCCCAGCGCAGCGCTTCAACGAGGTTCGATTTGCCGCAACCGTTCGGACCGACGACGCCGGTCAGGCCCGGCTCGATCAGAAAATCGGTCGGCTCAACGAAGGACTTGAATCCATGAAGGCGAAGACGGGTGAGTTTCATGCAATCGGTGCTCTGTTGGCCGGGGAACTACCGGAGTCGGAATTATCCAGCCGGGGCAAGGTCATAGCAGGCCTGTGCCAGTATAACTGAGTCGCGGAATGCGCCTCGAACTGTCCGCACAATGGCGAGGCTGGCCCTGCAGGGCAACCGGCCCGCAAGGCTTTTCCCAAGGGATTTAAAGGGATTTCCGAGGGATTTCAGTGTGTTTCGGGCGAATGGTCCGTGGAACCGGACCGGTTCTGCCCGCCATGCTTAGCTCTTCAGCAACGGCTTGATCATCTTTTCGAAGGCTTCGAACGAGGTCTCGCCCTTCACCACGGTTCCGTTGACGAAGAAGAACGGCGTCGAGTTGACCTTGAGCTTGGTGTAGGCGTGCTCGCGCACATCCAGAATGCCCTTCTGGATTTTCGGATCGCTCTGCACGCAGTCCTTGATCATCTGCTCGCTGAAACCGGCCTGCTTGCCGACGCGGTTGATGGTGCCGAGCGCGTCCGAGGCCAGATCGTTCTGCTGCTTGAACAGGATGTCGACGATCGCGAAGTATTTCGGCGCATCGTCCTTGGCGACGCAGCGCGCCAGCGCCGAAGCGGCGAGCGCCACCTGATCGAGCGGGAATTCGCGGAAGATGAAGCGCACCTTGCCGGTATCTATGTAGTTGGTCTTGATCTGCGGGAACACGTCCTTGGTGAACGCCGCGCAATGCGGGCAGGTCATGGAAGCGTATTCAATGATGGTGACGGGGGCGTCCTTCGAGCCGAGCGCCATGTCGCCGAGTTCGCCGGCCTGGTTGATCTCGGCGGCGGTCTGGGCGCTGGCCGGGCTGAAAAACTGCCACGGCGAAAGGCCGAGTGCGGCAGCGGCGCCAGCGAGGGACAAGGCGGCGGTGAAGGTGCGGCGCGTGATGTTCAACGGTCTGCTCCGGAAAGTCGTGCGAACGGCGTTGTCACGCCTGATGGGGAACGTTTCGCTAGCTTGAAACCATGATTGTGGCAATGCCGGGCCGAAGCCAGGCGCCGTCACATAGGGCTCAATTTCGCTTGATCGATGCGCCCAGCCGCGCCAGCGCCGCGCGCAGATCGCCGTCTTCCACGGTGCCGAGCGAGGCCTCGACCTCGGCGACGGCGCTCGGGTCGGGCGCTTTCCGGACCCGGGGCTTCGGCCGTTGCGACAGCGGCGCCTGACGCAGCGCGATCCGGCCCACCGCGTTCCAGCCGAAGAAGCGGTTGACCCGCTCCAGAATGACGTCCGAAGTGTGCTGGATTTCCAGCGCCATCGGGCCTTCGACCCGCAGCACCAGCGTCGCCGGTTCAGGGACCTGGTTCTCGACCGGCCGCGGCCACTGGATCTTCAGAGGTTCCGAATGGGCCGCCACTTGGGCGCCGACGATCTCGGCCCACCGCGTCACCAGTTCGCGCGAGGCAAAGCCCTGCTTGACGAAGACATCGTTGATCGCACTGCCGAGCAGTGCGGATAACGGCTTCGCGGTGAGGGGACCGGGCTTGTTCATGAGCGGGTGTCGTCGGTACATATTGTCCCATGACCTTATCAGGCGCTGCCGCGCGGCGGAAGAAATCTCAGGACAGTGCTGAAGCCGATCGTCCGGCGCTGTTGCTTGCCTGGTACGACCGCCATCGGCGGCAACTGCCGTGGCGCGCACTGCCGGGCCGCGCCAGCGATCCCTACCGGGTGTGGCTTTCGGAAATCATGTTGCAGCAAACCACCGTGAAAGCGGTCGGGCCATATTTCGAGAAATTCACCGCGCGCTGGCCGACGGTGGCGGCGCTCGGCGCGGCCTCGCTCGATGATGTTTTAAGAATGTGGGCGGGGCTTGGCTACTACTCCCGCGCGCGCAACCTTCACGCCTGCGCTGTCACGGTTCTGCGCGACCATGGCGGCGCATTTCCCGATACCGAAGAAGGCCTGCGCACACTGCCGGGCGTCGGGCCCTACACGGCGGCTGCGATTGCCGCGATCGCGTTCGACCGTCAGACCATGCCGGTGGACGGCAATATCGAGCGCGTGGTGTCGCGGCTGTTCGCGGTGGAGGAGCCGCTGCCGAAATCGAAGCCGCGAATTCAGGAACTGGCTGCGACGCTGCTCTGGGATTCACGCGCCGGCGACAGCGCGCAGGCGCTGATGGATCTCGGCGCCACCATCTGCACGCCGAAGAAGCCCGCCTGCGCGCTCTGTCCGCTCAACGACAACTGCGCCGCGCGCGAGCGCGGCGATCAGGAGACGTTTCCGCGCAAGGCCCCGAAGAAGACCGGCACGCTGCGGCGAGGGGCGGCGTTCGTGGTGACGCGCAGCGGCGAACTGCTGGTTCGCACGCGGCCGGAAAAAGGACTCCTCGGCGGCATGACGGAAGTGCCGACCTCCGAATGGCTGGCCGGTCATGACGACAGGGATGCGCGCGAACAGGCTCCGGCGATCAATGTGCCGCGCTGGCATCGCAAGGCGGGCGTGGTCACGCATGTGTTCACGCATTTCCCGCTCGAGCTTGTGGTCTACACCGCGAGCGTTGCCGCACGCACCCGCGCACCACAGGGCATGCGCTGGGTGCCGGTCGCGACGCTGAAGGATGAGGCGCTGCCGAACGTGATGCGCAAGGTGATCGCGCACGGATTGGGCGATTAGCCGGTTCCTGAATCGCAATTGTCATTTTGTGGCTTTACACTCGTGTGTTATTTGGCAGGCTCCGTGAGCCGGCCCTGCTCGTTTCCCGCAACATAGGACGAGGAACAAATGCGCCAGTTGTCATTAAAGTTAGCGGCATGTTTTTATTTTTTCATTCCTGGATCTCATTTCGCGTCGGCGGGGCCAGCGGAAGATGCGGCGGGCGTTGTCACGAAATGGGAAAAGGCATTCAACGCGGGTGAGGTGGATGACATCGTCAGGATGTACACGACCGAGGCGACGCTGTTTGGTACGCTGAGCCCTTCGATTTCGTCGGGCCCTGAGCCGTTGAAGGCCTATTTCGCCGCGAGCGCAAAAAATCGCACGCAGGTGAAGCTTGTCGATGCGCCGACGGTAACGAAACTTTCGGACAGTGCCTTTGTTCTTGCCGGGATCTACGAATTTTCGGGCACCAGAGCCGACGGCCAGAGTTTTTCAGCTCCGGCGCGCTACAGCCTCGTTGTTGTCGATAGCGGCGGCCAATGGCGTATTGCGCACCAGCACTCATCGCCGCGACCGAAGCCGCAATGACGCTGCCAGAGTCGTGCATGCTTGCGATAGACGTGATGCTCACGTTTGATCCGCCGGACAAGCCGTCCCGCGTCAGAAAGGCCGAATTATGCCGACGCGCGGGATAACGGTCAGAACGATGGCGCAGGCAAGCGCGCGCTTGTCGTCTTCTGCAATCAGCGCGACCGGACCGCTGGCGGGCAACTGCTTGACCGCATGCAGCATCAGCATCATGCACACCGCCCAGCTCGAAACCCAGCGCGCGTAATCGAACACCGTGATGCAGATCACGAGATAGCCGAGGCTGATCAGCACCAGCGCAGCCAGCACCACGCGGCGGTGATGAGGTGATGTCAGCGCGCGGATCGAGTCGCGGAAGTATCTGATTAGCGGCGTATGGAGCGCGATCAGGATCGGATACGCCCATGCGGTCGACAGATTTGTCGGCATGGTCTTCCAGGTCTCGCTGATCTCATCAGGCAATGTCCTGAACCAGATGTAGGCAAACGACAGCGCGTCGGTTGCGGCGCCGCCGTTGCCCATCCGGCTGCGCAGAAATTGCGAAAACTCTGCCTGGGACACCGGGACGTTGCCGTAGATCTGAACGGCGACGAAAACCGCCGACACAAGTCCCGCCATCGCAGCGCCCACCGCGATGTCGGGCTTTGATAGATGGCCGTTGCAATAATACCGGATCACGACAATCGCAGCGATGGCCGGAACATAAAGCAGCATATGGATGTGGTGAATCAGGATGAGCGCAATCGAGCCGCATGCCGCCAGGACGACAAAGGCAATCGAGCGCGCCGGGATCAGCAGCATCACGATCGCGAACATGCATCCGTAGATGTCGAAATAGCCGATGGTCTTGACGAAGTTCTTCAGGAAGAACGGCGAGCCCATGATGAAGACGAGCAGCGGCGCGCTCGCCTGCGAAAAGCCAAATGTCTTTTTAAACAGGAGCAGATAGAGCCCGGCGGTGGCAAGCAGCGCTGTGCCGCCGAGCACGTAGACCAGCCATGGCGGGACACGGTCGGCGCCGAGCGAGACGATTGCGCCGATCAGCGCGCGCTTGGTGAAACCGAAATGATAGCCGACCAGGAGATGGACATACTCCATATCGGGGACGTCATGGGCGATCTTGTAGATCGCGTAACCGATGATGATCGCGGCGTTGATCGCAACCAGCCGCCGCCAGTGGATGAAAGCGCGGCTGATCCCGGGAACCTGCCGCGCCTCCCGATTCATCCGGCGCTCGACAGGAACGATGTCTCGGGCCTCGGCACGATCGGCGGCTTGGCGTTGAGCGCGTCGACCTGAAAGCCCGCGACCCGCTTGTAGGTGTTGGCAACGTCTTCCAGTTCCTGCTGCGACATGACCTCGGTTACGACATTGAAGCCGTTGGGCGCGCGCTCCTCGACCAGTTGCATCACCTGCTCAGGGCCGTTGCGGCGGTTGAGCTTGACGAGTTCGGTGGTCGCGGGACGGCGCTCGGCTTCATAGGCCTGAAGCGCGGTTGCGGTTTCGCCGTGCTTGAGGATTTCCCGTGTCAGCACGCGGGCGTCGAGAATGGCCTGCGACGCGCCGTTGGAGCCGATCGGATACATGGGATGTGCGGCGTCGCCCATCAGCGTGATGTTGCCAAAGGTCCAGCGGTCGATCGGGTCGCGGTCCACCAGCGGATATTCGTAAGCGTGCGCGCAATTGCGGATCAGGCCGGGCACGTCGAGCCAGTCGAACGTCCAGTCCTCGAACCAGGGCAGGAATTCGTCGAGCTTGGCTGCGCGGTTGTAGTCCTCGCGACGCCACGAGTAAGTCGGCGGCAGCAGCCGTTCGGCGATCCAGTTGATGCGGAATTTGCCGTTCGGCAACGGCGCATTCGAAATCGGATAGCAGACGAACTTCAGAACCTCGTGGCCGGCCATGATCATTGTGCGGCCGGAGAGAAACGCGTCGCTCTCGGTGATGCCGCGCCAGAGAATGCGGCCGTTCCAGATCGGCGGGCCTTCGTCGGGATAGAGCCTGGCGCGAATAGCGGAGTGAATGCCGTCGGCGGCGATCAGCAGCGAGCCATCGTAGGTGCCGGCATCCTTGCCGGTGGCCTTGTCGATGAAATTCGCCGATACGCCTTCGGGCGAGTCGGTGAAGCTCGTGACATGATGACTGTTGAGCAGATTATCCGCGCCGAGTCGCTCAACCACGGTGTCGAGCAGGATCTGGTGCAGCGTGCCGCGATGGATCGAGAACTGCGGCCACTTGTATCCGGCCTCTATCCCGCGCGGTTCGCTCCAGATCGGCTTTCCATGCTTGGAGAAGTACGACAGTTCCTTCGTCCTGACGCCGGCGGCATCGAGCTTGTCGAGCAGGCCGAGTTCGATCAGTTCGCGCACTGCATGCGGCAGCACATTGATGCCGACGCCGAGCGGCTTCAGTTCCGGCACGCTTTCAAACACGCGGCACGGAATACCGATCTGGTGAAGGCTCAGTGCGAGCGTCAGCCCGCCGATCCCGCCCCCCGCGATAAGAACCGTCATGATAAGCTCCTGTGACTGACCTGCGTCATGACATGGGACACGATGAGCGTGCAACTGCGAAAAAAAGTATGGGACTAACGCGGGGCCTTTCCATCAATCCGCCCTAAACTTTTTCCTATTCCGAGCATAATGGTTCGCAGCCAGATCGAACCGGGGTCCATCTGCGCGCGTGTCGGATAGAACATGAATTGTTCGTCGATCCCCGGATCGAGCGGCGGCGCGACCGTCGTCAGCGACAGTTGCTTCGACAGCGCGGCGATCAGACGCCGCGGCACGAAGGCGACGAGGTCCGTGCGCGCGGCGACATGCAGCGCTTCGATATAGCTCGGGACCACAAGCGCGATCCGCCGCTCCTGGCCTTTGCTGCGCAGCCAGGTGTCGATCAGATCCTCGCTCTGCCCGCGAATGATGACTGCGACATGCCGCGCCTGGAAGAACGTCTCCTTGTTCTTCAATCGCGCGCCCGCAGGATGTCCGCGCCGCACCGCCAGCGCATCGGAGTCGGTGTAAAGCAGTTGCCGGTGAAATCCCTTGAAGGCATCGCCGATGCTGATCACCATGTCGATGGTGCGGGCGAATTCCGCGGTGAAGATCGCGGGCCCGCGCCACGGCACCACGTCGATCCGCACACCGGGCGCCACAGCATCCAGCTTCTTCATCAGCGGCGGCATCAACAGTTCGACGGCCAGGTCCGGCATCATCAGGCGAAAGCGCCGCTCGCTGCGCGCGGCATCGAACTCGTCCGGCATGAACAGGCCGCGCACCTGATCCAGCGCCTGCGCCAGCGGCGCACGCAGCGCCTGCGCGCGCGGCGTCAGTTCCATCCGTGCACCGGTGCGCACCAGCAGCGGATCGCCGAGCACATCGCGCAGCCGCCTCAGCGCGTGGCTGGCCGCCGGCTGCGACAGGCCGATCCGCACCGCCGCGCGGCCGACATTGGCCTCGAGCAGCAGCGCGTCGAGAGCGACCAGCAGGTTGAGATCGAGCGAGGCTAAATTCATATGGTGAATATATATCATACCAAGCATCGATTGGAAGAATGCCGATGCCAGGCCCATCATCCCTCCATCAACTCAAGCACAGGATGGAACCGATGAGTGCCGAAGCCAACAAGAAACTGATCCAGCAGATTTTCACCGACAGCGCGAGCCGCAGCGGGACGACCTTCATCGATCATCTCGCGGACGATGCGGTGTGGGTGCAGACCGGCCAGTGCTCATGGTCGGGCAGCTTCAAGGGCAAGGATGCCATCACGAACGGCCTGTTCGCGCATTTGCGAGCCTTGCTGGCGGATCGCCCGCGGACGCTGGCGTTCAACTTCATCGCCGAAGGCGACACCGTCGTGGTCGAGGCAAAGGGCGACAATGTCACAAAATCCGGCGATCGCTACGACAACGAGTACTGCATGGTCTGGCGTGTTCAGAACGGCAGGATCACGCAGATCAAGGAGTACTGTGACACGGCTCTGGTCGAGCGGGTGCTCGGTCCGTTTCCGAAATCGCAACTACGGGCGGCTGTCTGATATGCAAAACGCCGCGCCGGTGTTGCCGGCGCGGCGCAATATCCAGAATTCCAGAACCTCAGCCCGCGGCCATCTCGCTGCGGATTTCGGCGCGCAGCTCGTCGATCAGCTTGAGACCCTTCTTGGTCTCGACGTGCCAGAACGACCAGCCGTTGCAGGCTTCGGCTCCCTGAGCCAGCGCGCCCATGCGATGGATCGAGCCGACTTTGTCGCCGAGCATGATGGCGCCGTCGGCGCGCACCAGGGCGGCGTGCTTCTTCTTGGAATCGACCAGCTTGGTGCCGGGCACGATCATGCCGCGCTCGACCAGTTCGGAGAACGCGACACGCGGTGCACCGCGCGCGGTCATGAACGGAGCCAGTGTTGCTTCCGGCAGCGGCTCGATGGCGGCGATGCGCGCTTCGGCTGCTTTCGCGTAGGTCTGATCGCGCTCGAAGCCGACATAGCGGCGGCCGAGGCGCTTGGCGACAGCGCCGGTAGTGCCGGTGCCGTTGAAAGGGTCGACCACGAGGTCGCCGGGCTTCGATGACGAGAGCAGCACGCGCGCCAGCAGGCCTTCCGGCTTCTGCGTCGGATGCACTTTCTTGCCGTCGCCGCCCTTGAGGCGTTCGTCGCCGGTGCAAAGCGGGATCAGCCAGTCGGAACGCGCCTGCACGTCCTCGTTGGCCGCCTTCAGCGCTTCGTAATTGAAGGTATAGCCCTTGGCGTTCTCGTCGCGCGCCGCCCAGATCATCGTCTCGTGGGCATTGGTGAAGCGGCGGCCGCGGAAATTCGGCATCGGATTGGTCTTGCGCCACACGATGTCATTGAGAACCCAGAAGCCGAGGTCCTGCATGATCGCGCCGACGCGGAAAATGTTGTGATAGGAGCCGATCACCCAGATCGTCGCCGACGGTTTCATGATGCGGCGGGCCGCAAGCAGCCACGCCCGCGTGAAGTCGTCGTAGGCGGCGAAGGAGGAGAACTTGTCCCAGTCGTTGTTGACCGCATCGACATGCGATTCGTCGGGACGCTTGAGATCGCCCTTCAATTGCAGATTGTACGGAGGATCTGCGAAGATCAGGTCGACCGAGCCGGCCTGCATCTTTGACATCTCGGCGACGCAATCGCCGACGACGATATGCGAACTGGGCATTTCAAATTGAGTGCGGGGCGCCTTTGCAGACGCCCCGCGACGCGACACTACCATGACTCAAAACCTGACTCAGGCGACGCAGTCGGCGACGCGGGACCAACAAATCCGACTGTCATCACCATGAATGCCCAAGGTAAAAATCGGCTTAATCGCAAAAAGGTTTGTGACGAATTCGAAATTGATTCCGAAGCGTCGCGCGCATCGCGAATTGCAAGACGCACATGCGCCGCTGCAACGCAGCCAACGGCTGGAATTGCCGGTGCAGCGCGTGTTTCACCGCAAAATTCAGCCCGCATTCATGTCACGGAGTGGAAACACATCGAAATGCCGCACTAGGCAATTTTTGCCGGGCGCGGTATGAATCGTTAACAGATACTTTGCGGCTCCGTTGCGTGTCGCCATGACGCGCTTGCCGGTTGAGGAGATTTCCGATGCGTTACGATGACTTTCGCCGCAGCGACAACATCGATGACCGCCGCGACGACAGCGGCGGTTTCGGCGGCGGAGGCGGCGGCGGTTTCGGATTTCCGATGGGCGGAGGCGGCGGACTGGGCATCGGCACCGTCATTGTGCTCGGCCTGATCGGCTGGGCCGTGGGAATCGATCCGCGCATTCTGATCGGCGGCGCGGAAATTCTCACCGGCGGCCAGCAGGCTCCCACCTATCAGACCGACCGCCGCACCAGCAGCCCGCCGAAGGCCGGGGCGCCGACGGACGAGATGGGCAGCATGATCGCGGGTGTGCTCGGCGAAATCGACGACCGGTGGAGCGAAATCTTCTCGGCCAGCGGGCAGACCTATCGCGGTCCGCGTATCGTCCTGTTCCGCAATGCCACTAATGGCGGCCGCTGCGGCATGGCGCAGTCGGCCATGGGCCCATTCTATTGTCCGCCAGACAAGCAGATTTTCCTCGACACCGGATTCTTCCGCGAAGTCGAGACCCGGTTCCGCGGCTGCTCCGGCAATGCGTGCAAGTTCACCGCGGCCTATATCATCGCGCATGAAGCCGGCCACCATATCCAGAACCTGCTCGGCATCCTGGACAAGGCGCGGCAGATGCAGGAGCGGGCCGGCAGCAAGGCCGAGGCGAATGCGATCCAGGTCCGCGTCGAACTGCAGGCGGACTGCCTCTCCGGCGTCTGGGTCAATCGCGAGGAGAAGAAGCGGCCGGGCTTCCTCGAAGCAGGCGACATCGATGCTGCGTTGCAGACCGCGTCTGCGATCGGCGACGATACGCTGCAACGGCAGGCCCAGGGCCGCGTCGTGCCCGACTCGTTCACGCACGGATCGGCCGCGCAGCGCAAGCGCTGGTTCATGACCGGCTACCAGCAGGGCAGCGTGCAGGCCTGCAACACGTTCGCGCCCGGTGTTCAGCTCTAGTTGGCAGGATTCGTCATCCTGAGGTGCGAGCCCTTGGCGAGCCTCGAAGGATGACAGCGTGCCGTCGCCCCTCGAGGCTAGGCGCTGGAATCGCCTCGCACCTCGGGGTGACGGCTCAAGGAATAGAACGCGATGTCTTCAATCAACGAAACTCAGCAGTTCATCCCGCTCAATATCGCGGTGCTGACCGTGTCCGATACGCGCGCGCTCGCCGACGATAAATCGGGAACGACGCTGGCGGACCGGCTGACGGCGGCCGGCCATCGTCTTGCCGCGCGTGACATCGTCACCGACGACGTCGAGGAGATCCGCGCAAAACTGAAAGCATGGATCGCCGATCCCGGCGTCGATGTAGTCATTACGACCGGCGGCACCGGTTTCACCGGCCGTGACGTGACGCCGGAAGCGGTCGAGCCGCTGTTCGAGAAACGGATGGATGGTTTCTCGATCGCGTTTCACATGCTGAGCCACGCCAAGATCGGCACCTCGACGATTCAAAGCCGCGCCACCGCCGGTGTTGCCGGTGCGACGTTCATCTTCTGTCTGCCGGGTTCGCCCGGCGCCTGCCGGGATGGCTGGGACGGCATTCTCGCGGCGCAGCTCGATTACCGCACCAGGCCGTGCAATTTCGTGGAGATCATGCCGCGGCTGGACGAGCACTTAAAGCGCGGCAAGGCGAAGTAGGACCGGCAACTATCGTCGGCTGAGAGTTTTTGCCAGCCACGCAAGGACCGCGCGCAAGGCGTGGCGACGTGCTGCAAGACGAAGGCGCTTCGCGTCAATCTTGTGAAACGCGATGAGGTCCGGCGTGATGCGCCGCGCTGGTTCGCGACGCGAGGACATCACAGGTCAAGCTCCCAGGTCTCGCCGATCAGGTCGTGACCGAAACTGTGGTGCGGTTCGGTCGCGACATGCACGAACCCTGCTTTCTGGTAAATGCCGCGCGCGGCAAGCAGCATGCTCTGGGTCCACAACGTGATCTTGCGGTAGCCGCAGCTCCGCGCGAAGGCGATGCACTCGTCCACCAGCCGCTTGCCGATCCCGAAACCGCGTCCCGCCGGATCGATCAGCAGCAGACGAATCTTCGCCACGCCATCGGTGTGCTTCACCAGAAACACGGAACCGACCCGCTGGCCATCGATCTCGGCGATCCAGCAGCGCTCGCGGACGGGATCGAAATTTTTCAGGAACTGCGCGGCGATTTCCGCGCAGAGGCCCTCGAACGAAATGTCCCAGTTGTATTCGCGGGCGTAGAGGGCGCCGTGCTGCTGCACGACCCAGCCCATGTCGCCGGGCCGGTGGGTGCGAAGCGTCACCTCGGGTCGCGTGGCTGTATTATCCAGCAACCGCTCGATCGTTGTCATCGCGGCGACAAGGCGCTGCCCGCCGCCCGCCGGCAATGCCGCGATCATCTTGCTGACTTCATCATGGGACGCGCGTTCGAGGCGGGAGAACGCCTGCTTGCCTTTGGCGGTGAGCGCCAGCTCGAATTGCCTGCGGTCGGCGGGGACCGGCTTGCGCGTGATCAGTCCCTGTTCTGTAAAAGCCTGAACGATGCGGCTGAGATAACCGGCGTCGAGGCCGAGTTCGGCGCCGATCTCCTTGGCGAGGGCGCCACCGCGATGCGCCAGTTCGAACAGCACGCGGGCCTCGGTCAGGGTGAACGGGCTTTCCAGCAGATGCTGTTCGAGCACGCCGATCTTGCGGGTGTAGAAGCGGTTGAACCGCCGGACCGCGGCGATCCGGTCGTCATTCCCGCCATCATGAAGGGTGTCCATCGGCCAACATGCCTCGTCCTGGTATGACGGGCATTCTGGCATGATTGTTGACGGGGTCAACTAATAAGTTGACGGAGTCAAATATTATCAGGCGGCGACGAAAATCCGGGTCCGCAGCACGGCGCGGCCGGTGCGGCCGAGCTTCGAGATCAGTTTGGCCTCGGCCCGGCGCGCGGCAGGGGCATAGCCGCCGACCCGCTCATAATGATCGCGGGAAATCAGCAGACCCTGATCGGTGGACGGGCCGGCAATGAAGCGCGCGAGCGATTTCACCCCGTCACGCACCGTGGCGTCCTCATAGGGTGGGCGCGCATAGCGGAAGATGCCGGCCCGCTGACGGCCGCTCAGGGACACGCTCTGAATGAACTGCGAGGTTTCGTCGATCCAGCCGGAATCCAGCACGGCGCCCGGAAGCAGGAACAGCAGCCAGGGAGACCGGCTTTGCTCGGCGCCCGCCGCGAGCGCCGCAGCGCGCGAGCCCTCGAACTTCAGGAAATTGCATCCGGCAACATCGGCCACCCGCTCGATGGTGTCGGTCTGCGAGCGATCGACCAGCACCACGTCCCTGATGATGCCGGCCGCGGCGCCCGGCACCAGGGCCGCGAGGGTGGCAACAACAGGTTGCTCGACGCCTTCGGTGGGAATGACAACGCTGATCATGACTTGGTGAAATACGTGATCGCCGGACGACAGATGCGGCATCGTTATCATCTTGTCACACTCAGAACAGCCCGTCCGGTGCAGCTTTTTGCGGCATTCATTAACGGCTGCGATCCGGGAACGAGCCCTCGCGAAGCGGCACACCGGAGGGCGGCCTCCGGAAAAGAATCTGTGCGGGGCGATATTGAAGTTCTTGTTTTGTTCTAATGTGATGCTATGTTCTCGCCATGAGCCATGCATCCCATGCCCTCAAACACCCGCCGGTGACGCCCCCCTCTGATCCGGCGGGTGGTTCTTCTCCCTTTGCCGAGATCGAAGTGGCGATCGACAGCCAGCGGCGCAGGGGCCGCGGCGCGCAGTCCAACGTCAGCGGGCGCTATGAGGCGGAAGCGCGCGTCACCTTCGACGACGGCTGGCAGAGCCTCGAAGACCTGCCGCCTTTCAAAACCATGGTCGCGGTCGATACTGCGCGCAAGGTCATCACCCGCAACGACTCGCCGGACATCGGCTTCGACCGCTCGATCAACCCGTACCGGGGATGCGAGCACGGCTGCGTTTATTGCTTCGCACGTCCGACCCACGCCTATCTCGGATTGTCGCCGGGGCTCGATTTCGAGTCCAAATTGTTCGCCAAGCCCGACGCCCCGGAACTGCTCCAAAAGGAACTGTCCGCGCCGGGCTACGAGCCGCGCATGATCGCGATCGGAACCAATACCGATCCGTATCAGCCGATCGAGCGCGAGCACAAAATCATGCGCGGTATTCTCGAGGTGCTGGAACGCACCGGGCATCCGGTCGGCATTGTCACGAAATCCGCGCTGGTGACGCGCGACATCGATATTCTGGCACGGATGGCGAAACGAAATCTCGCCAAGGTTGCGATCTCGGTGACGACGCTGGATCCGAAACTCGCGCGCACCATGGAGCCGCGCGCGGCGACGCCGCCGAAGCGGCTGGAGGCGCTGCGCCAACTATCGGAAGCCGGCATTCCGACCACGGTGATGGTCGCGCCCGTCATACCGGCGCTGAACGATTCCGAGATGGAGCGCATTCTGGACGCAGCAGCGCACGCCGGCGTGAAGGAAGCGAGCTACGTTTTGCTGCGGCTGCCGCTCGAAGTGCGCGATTTGTTCCGCGAGTGGCTGATGGCGAATTATCCGGATCGCTATCGCCATGTCTTCACCCTGATCCGCGACATGCGTGACGGCCGCGACTACGACTCGCAATGGGGGACCCGTATGAAGGGCACCGGGCCGATGGCCTGGATGATCGGGCGGCGGTTTGAGATCGCCTGCGAGAAACTCGGCCTCAACAAGCGGCGCTCCAAGCTGACGACCGCGCACTTCGCGCGGCCCAAGCCCGCAAACGAGCAACTGGATCTGTTCTGACTGCAAAGGGCGCTGTGTGATGAGTCTCCCCAAACCGGTTGCGCGATTAACCGTCGTGACGCTCGGCGTTAGCGACATGCGCCGGAGCATCGCGTTTTACGAGTCTCTGGGCTTTGAGCGAAAGCTGCGCGTGACAGGCGAAGAAGTCGCGTTTTTCGACACCGGTGCGACGGTTTTGGCGCTGTATTCATGGGACAAGCTGGCGCTGGATGCCGGTCTGCCGGCGCAGCCGCAGCCTGCAGGCTTTCGGGGAATCACCCTGGCGTGGAACTGCCGCAGCGAGAGCGAAGTCGATGACGTGCTGGCGTTCGCTGTCGCTCAAGGCGCGCGGCTGCAAAAGGGCGCGCATCGCACCGGTTATGGCGGGTATTCGGGATATTTCACCGATCCCGACGGCCATCCGTGGGAAGTTGTCATTGCCGCCGGCATTGAGGTCGGGGATGACAGGCGTGTTCATCTGCCGGAATAATAGTGGGGATTAGCGGTTGCGCGTTCTACCTTAAGAACGCAAGCATAGCCGCATGAGTCGAACAAAGCCCTCCGCAGTTCCAGTTGCTGCAAGGAAAGCAAAGCGAACCGGTGTCATTGCCGTTACGCCGCCGAGCTTTCGCCGTGAGCGCGCGCTGATAAAGCGCGGCGTCTGGCCGGTGGCGGGTTGCGACGAGGCGGGGCGGGGACCGCTGGCCGGTCCGGTGGTGGCCGCCGCCGTGATTCTCGATCCGAAGCGAATTCCGAAGGGCATCGACGATTCCAAGCGCCTGACGCGGGAGCGCCGCGAGGAACTGTTCGAGGAAATCTGCGCGACCGCGCTGGTGTCGGTGGCGATCGCGCCGCCGTCGCGGATCGATCGCGACAATATCCTGCGTGCGTCATTGTGGGCGCTGGCGCGCGCAGTGCGTGCGCTGCCCGAGGCGCCGAAACATGTCTTTGTCGATGGCCGCGACCGGCTGGCTGTATCCTGCGACTGCGACGCGGTGATCGGCGGCGACGGCATTGTGATGTCGATCGCTGCCGCCTCCATTGTCGCCAAGGTCTCGCGGGACCGGCTGATGTGCCGGCTGGCGCAGGATCATCCCGGCTACGGCTTCGAGCAGCACATGGGGTACGCCGTTCCGGCCCATCTCGAAGCGCTCGACCGGCTCGGGCCGACGGTCCATCACCGCCGCTTTTTCGCGCCTGTCGCGGCGTCGCGCCGCAAGCACTTTGGGGAAGACGATATCCCGGCGCCCGCGCAAATCGAGATGCTCATATCGTCCGACGAGGCCATCGCGGCGCTCTGAGCGGTTCGGTTGCCTGATCGCTTCGTGCACTCTATCAGTGACGGGTTCCTCGCGAGGCCGGTTCAAACTTTTTATGCGCTTCACATCCCTGATCGTTGAACTGGTCCGCGCGCGGCCCCGCCTGATCTTCTGGCTTGTGGTGCTGGCGCAGGCGGCGCTGTGGCTGTTCCTGCCGTGGCTGCTGTATGGAAGCCCGCCGGGCGAGGTGGCGACGGTGCTGGCGTTCGGCCGGGAGTATCAGGTCGGCACCCATCTCGGTCCGCCCGCGGCGTTCTGGCTTGCCGATGTCGCATTCCGCCTGTCCGGCAATCACATCTTCGGCGTCTATCTGCTGTCGCAGCTTTGTTTCATCGTGACGTTCTGGGCGCTGTTCGCGCTCGGCCGCGCCATTGTCGGCGCGCAGCAGGCGGTCCTCGCGGTGCTGCTGACGGCGACCATCACCGCTTTCGCCTTTCCCGGCGCCGAGTTCGGCCCGCTGATCCTGGCCCGGCCGCTCTGGGCGCTGACGCTGCTCCATACCTGGCAGATCGTCGGGCAGGGGCGGCGCAGGGCGTGGTTCATGCTGCCGGTCGAGATCGGTTTGCTGATCCTGACCACCTCGGCGGCGCTGCCGCTGCTGGTACTGCTGGCCGTCTTTGTGCTGGCGACGCAGAAGGGCAGGCGTGCGCTGCTCTCGACCGATCCGCTTTATGCGGCCGTCGTGGTGTTCGTGGTGGTGCTGCCATATCTGGTGTGGGTGCTGCGCGCGGACGTGACGGTGTTGCCGTCATTGCCGGCGGTGGCGCAGTTGCAGGACCGGCTGCTCGGATGGGCCGGACTGCTGGCCGGACTGCTGTTCGCGCTCTCCGGTGTGGCACTGCTGCTGATCGCCAATTCGCGCTACTTCGTCCGCAAGGCGGACGATCCGCCGCTGATCTTCCGTCCGCCGCTCGATCCCTTCGCGCGGCTTTATGTATATGTGTTCGCGCTCGTCCCGCCCTTCGCGCTCAGTTTCATCGCCGCGCTGTTCGACCGGGATCAGATCATCGGCGGCGACGGCATCGCGCTGCTGCTGACCGGCCTCGCCATCGTCGTCGCCGCCAGCGACCTGATCGCGCTGCGGCGGCAACAGCTCCTGCGCTCGGTCTGGCTGGTCATCATGGCGGCGCCTGTTGCCGCAATCCTCGGCATCACTTTTATTTTGCCCTGGATCGGAAGCGCCGAGGTCAAGACCTCGCTGCCGGCCAGCGAGATCGGACGTTTCTTTGGCGAGAGTTTTGAGCGGCGCACCGGCCGTCCGCTTGCTGCGGTGGCGGGCGATCCGCAGATCGCGACGCTGATCGGCTTCGCCGCAGCATCGCGCCCGCATGTGATGCTCGATGCAACGCCGCAGCTGACGCCATGGATGACGCCGGCGCGCTTCAACGAGAGCGGCGGCGTGGTGGTCTGGCGCGCCGCCGATACCGCGGGCACGCCGCCCGACGACATCCAGAAACGTTTTCCCGGTCTCGTGCCGGAAGTGCCGCGCGCCTTCGAGCGCACGGTCAGAGGCCGTCAGCCGCTGCTGCGGATCGGCTGGGCCATTGTGCGGCCGCGGCCGCGATAACAGCGAGGCGAGATGAGCGAACCGTCGCAGACGTCACTGGAAGCAATCGTCGATCGCCGGTTCGGCCTCACCCAAAACGGCACGAACGTCCGCACCGAGTTCGTCGCGGGGTTCACGACATTCCTGACCATGGTCTACATCGTGTTCGTCAATCCGGTGATCCTCGCGAACGCCGGCATGGATAAGGGCGCGGTGTTCGTCGCGACCTGTCTGGCGGCAGCGGTCTCCACGTTCGCGATGGCGTTTCTGGCGAATTACCCGATCGCGCTTGCGCCCGGCATGGGGCTCAACGCGTTCTTCGCGTTCACCGTGGTGCTCGGCTACAAGTACACGTGGCAGCAGGCGCTGGCCGCGGTGTTCTGCTCGGGCGTGATCTTCCTTGTGCTGACGTTTTTTCGCCTGCGGGAATATGTCATCGACGCCATCCCGCGAAACCTGAAATTCGCGATCTCCGCCGGTGTCGGACTGTTCCTCGCGATCATCGCGCTTGAGCAGGCCAAGATCATTATCGCCAGTCCCGCGACGCTCGTCACTGCGGGACCGCTCGGCATCGCCCATCCCGCGCCGGTGCTGTGCCTTTTGGGTTTTGCGTTGATCGTGGCGATGAATGCGCGGGGCATCGCCAGCGGCACATTGATCGGCATTCTTGCGGTATCGTTGCTCGGGTTGCCGCTGGGATTGACCAGCTTCAACGGCGTGGTGTCGCTGCCGCCGTCACTTTCGCCGACATTGCTGCAACTCGATTTCTCGCGCGCCACCGAACTGACGTTCCTGATCGTGGTGTTCAGCTTTCTGTTCATCGACGTGTTCGACAATGCCGGAACGCTGATCGGCGTGACGCATCGGGCTGGTCTTCTCGACAAGGACGGCAACCTGCCGCGCATGAAGCAGGCGCTGATGGCGGACAGCTTCGCTGCGATGTTCGGCGCGCTGATCGGCACCTCGACCACCACGAGCTACATCGAAAGCGCATCCGGTGTTGCCGCCGGCGGGCGCACCGGGCTGACGGCGGTGTTCGTCGCGCTGTTCTTCCTGCTGGCGCTTTTCTTCGCGCCGCTGGCCGGCATGGTGCCTGCCTATGCGTCAGCCGCCGCATTGCTCTATGTCGCCTGCGTGATGACACGCGGTCTTGCGGACATGGCATGGGACGATGTGACCGAGTACGCGCCCGCGGTGGTCACCGCGATCGCGATGCCGCTGACCTATTCCATCGCCACCGGCATCGGGCTCGGCTTCATCACCTATGCGGTGATCAAGATTCTGGCCGGGCGCTTCTCGGACGCGAAGCCCGCGGTGATGCTGCTGGCGCTGGTGTTCGTTGTAAAATTCGCGGTTGGTTAGACCGCCGCCCGCCGCTGCGTGAATGCAGCGACGGCAAGACCTGCCAGTGCCAGCGCGACCGCCGGGAACACCACGATGTTGACCATCGACCAGCCATGGCTTGCCAGCAATTGGCCGGATGAGAACGAGCCGATGGCCACGAGGCCGAACACGATGAAATCGTTGAAGGCCTGAACCTTCTTTCCTTCCTGCGGACCATGGGTTGCGACGATCAGCGCCGATGCACCGACGAAGGAGAAATTCCAGCCGACGCCGACCACGAATAGCCCCACCCAGAAATGCATCGCGGTGATGCCCGACAGGCCGATGATTGCGGCTGCGGCTTCAAGCAACAGGCCGATGACAGCGACCCTCGCCGCTCCAAAGCGCGAAATCAGCGAGCCGGTGAAAAAGCTCGGCCCGAACATCGCGACGATGTGCCACTGGATGCCGAAGTTGGAATCGCTCAGCGACAGGCCGCAGAACTTCATCGCCAGCGGCGCCGACGTCATCAGGAAGTTCATGCATGTATAGGAGACAGCGCCGCAAATCACGGCAGCGATAAACCGGGGTTTCCGGATAATCTCCGTGAGCGGTCGGCCTCCGGTCATCTGCGCAGCGACAGGCTTTGGCGCATTGACACCGGCCAGCACGGCCATTGCGATAAGCGCGACAACGGCCTGAACCAGAAAGCTCACCGCGAACAGGTATGGCGGCCACAGATCCATGGTCCACTGCACAAGCTGCGGACCGAGAAAACCGGCGAAAACGCCGCCGGCCATCACCCATGAAATCGCCTTCGGCCTGTAAGCGATGCTGGCGCTGTCGGTCGCGGCAAAGCGATAGGATTGCGAGACCGCGCCATAGACGCCGCCAAGAAACGTCGCGAAGCAGAACAGAACAAATGAGCCGTAAAGGATGGCGATGGCGGCGATGAGTCCGCATAGCGCGCCGCTGCCGGTGCCCGCGATGAACGCCGCCCGTCGGCCGTAAGCCTGAGCGATCATGCCGGTGGGCAGCGTGCCGGCCGCAAGGCCGAGCGTGTAGATCGACAGCGGCAGGGTCGCGAGCGAAATGCTGGGCGCAAGCTGCGCGCCGACAATCGAACCGGTCGCAAACACGACAGCGGCGTTCGCGCCGGTCAAGGCCTGCGCGGCCGCAAGGCGGCGGACATTCGCCCGCGCCACCGTGTCGTCGATTGCCGCGTCCGCAGTATGCATATTCACATTTAGCGCCCCGAACGGCTGTGTAATTGCGCAGCACCCATGGCTTATGACCTGAACCGGTCGCCTGCGTCATCAGCATCCACTGCATGGCTGTGGTGTGACATCTGATCGGGATTGCGATCGAGGGACGCCCGCTACCCATTCGGTGTATTGCGGCCATTCTGGCGTGATCGATATGTACAGTTCAAAGGAGAAAGCGATGTCTCACCTTGGAAGCTGTTTTTGCGGCGCAGTTAAACTCGAGGTGACAGGGTCACCGGAGGCGATGGGTTACTGCCATTGCAACTCCTGCCGAACATGGTCCGGCGGGCCAGTCAACGCCTTCAGCCTGTGGAAGCCGGAAGCTGTGCGGATCGCGTCGGGAGCCGAGTATGTTGCGACGTTCCAGAAATCTGAAATGAGCCAGCGTCAGTATTGCTCGAAATGCGGCGGACATCTGATGACCAATCATCCGCCCATTAGCCTCGTGGACGTTTTCGCTTCGACGATCCCGACACTTGCGTTCATCCCTGGCGTGCATGTGAACTACGCCGAGACGGTGATGCCGATGCGGGATGGTTTGCCCAAGTTGAAAGACTTCCCGGCCGAACTCGGCGGCTCCGGCGAGATGATCGCGGAATAGCGGCTTGGGTTAGCCTGCGGCCAGTGCCTTCTGCACGGCGCGCAGATCCTGCCAGGTCAGCCGCTTGTAGATCGGCTGCCGCAGCAGGTAGGCCGGATGGAAGGTCGCCATCGCCTTGATCTTGCGCGTGCCGGTGTCGTAGTCGAACCACTTGCCGCGCGTCTTCATGATGCCGTCCTTGAGGTCCAGCACCGCCTGCGACGAGGGCTTGCCGAGGCACACCAGCACGTCGGGATTGACCAGTTCGATCTGCCGCCGGATGAACGGGAGGCAGATCTGCGTTTCCTGCGGCGACGGATCGCGATTGCCGGGCGGCCGCCACGGAATAATGTTGGCGATATACGCTTTGCTGCGGTCGAGGCCGATCGACGCCATCATCAGGTCGAGCAGCTTGCCGGAGCGTCCGACGAACGGAAGCCCTTCGAGATCCTCGTCGCGTCCCGGCGCTTCGCCGACAAACATGATCTTCGCTTCGGGGTTGCCGTCGGCGAACACCAGCCGCGTCGCGGTGGATTTCAGCGCGCAGCCGTCGAAGCGTTCGAGCAGCGCGCGCAGCTCCTGCAATGATGCGGCCCTGGGCGCGATCTCGCGGGCCGATGTGATCGCCGCGTCGGGCGCGGGCGCGGGGTCAGCGAGCACCGGTGCGGGCGTAGGGTTCGCAGTGCGGAACAGCGCGGGCCTGGCGGCGGGCTTTTCGTCGACCGCAGCCTCTTCCGACAGGCGATTGACGGGAGTTTCCGACAACGCGCAATCCACTCCAGCCTCTAGATAAAAGGCTAGAAGTTCGCGGGCGGAGGGCATGGGTTCGGGTGTGGTCACGGTGGCCAATCTAGATCGGATCGCGGTGCAGCGAAACGGGGTTGTTCTTGCGCCAAAAATCGGGAAGAACGATGATTAGAAACATTCTGAACCACCCAATTTTGAGATGACAGCATGAGCACCGAAGAGCTTCCGCCGCGCGAGTCCATGGAGTTCGACGTTGTGATCGTCGGCGCAGGCCCGTCCGGCCTGAGCGCCGCCATCCGGCTGAAGCAGATCAATCCGGATCTCAGCGTCGTTGTCGTCGAAAAGGGTTCCGAGGTCGGCGCGCACATTCTGTCCGGCGCGGTGATCGACCCGGTGTCGCTCGACAAGCTGGTCCCGGACTGGCGCGAGGACGCCGACTGCCCGCTCAAGACCCAGGTGAAGGACGACCAGTTCTTCTGGATGACGGGCAACTCCGCGATCAAGCTGCCGAATTTCATGATGCCGCCGCTGATGGACAACCATCATTGCTACATCGGCTCGCTCGGCGACGTCTGCCGCTGGCTCGGCCCGCGCGCCGAAGCGCTCGGCGTCGAAATCTATCCGGGCTTCGCGGCGGTTGAAGTTCTTTACGGCGAGAACGGCGAAGTGCGCGGCATTGCGACCGGCGACATGGGCGTCGGCCGTGATGGCAAGCCCAAAGACAGTTTCACCCGCGGCATGGAGTTGCTGGGCAAGTACACGCTGTTCGCCGAAGGCGCGCGTGGCTCGCTCACCAAGCAACTGATCGCGAAGTTCGGCCTCGACAAGGATCGCGAGCCGTCGAAGTTCGGCATCGGTCTGAAAGAGGTCTGGCAGATCGATCCGGCCAAGCACAAGAAGGGACTGATCCAGCATTCGTTCGGCTGGCCGCTGAACATGTCCACCGGCGGCGGATCGTTCCTCTATCACTACAACGAGAATCTCGTCGCGGTCGGCTTCGTGGTGCACCTGAACTATAATGATCCATATCTGTCGCCGTTCGAGGAATTCCAGCGCTTCAAGACCCATCCCAAGATCAGCCCTGTCTTCGAGGGCGCCAAGCGCATCGCCTACGGCGCGCGTGCGATCACCGAGGGCGGCTACCAGTCGGTGCCGCGCCTGACCTTCAAGGGCGGCGCCCTGATCGGCTGCGCGGCGGGCTTCGTCAACGTGCCGCGCATCAAGGGCGTGCACAACGCGATGGGCACCGGCATGCAGGCGGCAGAACATGTCGCCGCAGCGCTGGCTGCGGGCCGCGCCAATGACGAGATCGTCGAGTACGAAAACACCTGGCGTGAGTCAGCCGTCGGCAAGGACCTGTTCAAGGTCCGCAACGTCAAGCCGCTGTGGTCGAAGTTCGGCACCGTGATCGGCGTCGCGCTCGGCGGCCTCGACATGTGGACCAACACGCTGTTCGGCTTCTCGCTGTTCGGCACCCAGTCGCATGCCAAGCCCGATCGCAAAACGCTCGATCCTGCGAAGGTCCATCAGCCGATTCCCGGACCGAAGCCTGACGGCAAGCTGACCTTCGACAGGTTGTCGTCGGTATTCCTGTCCAACACCAACCACGAGGAGGATCAGCCGATCCATCTCAAGGTCGCGGACATGAACCTGCAAAAGACCTCTGAGCACGATGTGTTCGCGGGTCCCTCGAACCGCTATTGCCCGGCGGGCGTTTATGAGTGGGTTGGCGAGGGCGCGGATTTGCGGTTCCAGATCAACGCGCAGAACTGCGTCCACTGCAAAACCTGCGATGTGAAGGACCCCAACGGCAACATCACCTGGGTTCCTCCGGAAGGCGGCGGCGGGCCTAATTATCAGTCAATGTAAGCACGATTGCGCGAGAACCGCTGATCGCCACGATTGCGCCATACTAGATAGGCTCGTCGGCCGCCTCGCATCCTTGCGGATGCGGGCCAAACAAGCCATTGTCCCGGTGCTGCTGACCTGACCGGTCGCACCCTTAATCAATTCATGGAGCCGGCGAGCGTGATCCTCCAACGTCGTTTCAGCCGCGTGGCCGTCGCCACTGTCGCGTTCGCATCGGTCCTTGCATCCGCCGGTCCGCTTGCGGCCCAGACCCGCACCAGCGCCGGCGAAGACACCAAGCAGGGAACGTATCCGAGCGGGCGTGACCTGCTCGGCCTCACGGTATCCGGCAGCTACCTCGCCGCGCGTCACGCCAGCGTCGATCGCGACGCGACCGCGGCTGCGGCATTCTATCGCGCGGCGCTGCGTTCGGACCCGAAGAACAATGAACTGCTCGACCGCGCCTTCATCGCCTCGCTTGCCGACGGCGACATCGACGAAGCCGTCAAGCTGGCCGACCGCATTCTCACCATCGACAAGAACAATCGCGTCGCGCGGCTGGTCGCGGGCGTGCGCTCGCTGAAGCAGAAGCAATACGGCGCCGCGCAGCAGAACATCAATCAGTCGGTCCGCGGGCCGATCACCGATCTGGTCGCGACGCTGCTGTCGGGCTGGGCGAGCTACGGCGCGGGCAATACGCAGGCCGCGATCAACGCCATCGACAAGCTGGCGGGTCCGGAATGGTATCCGATCTTCAAGGACCTGCATTCGGGCATGATCCTGGAACTGGCCAACAAGCAGAAGGAAGCCGGCGTCCGCTTCGAGCGCGCCTACAAGCTCGACGACTCGGCGCTGCGGGTGTCCGACGCCTATGCGCGCTGGCTGTCGCGCAACAAGGACGCGGCCGCGGCTACCGCCATCTATGAAGGCTTCGACAAGAAACTCGCGCGCCACCCGCTGGTGGTGGAAGGCATTCGCGAAACCAAGGCCGGCAAGAAGCTTTCGCCGCTGGCTGAAAACCCGCAGCAGGGTGCTGCCGAGGCGCTCTACGGCATCGGCGCTTCACTGACGCGCCGTGGCGGCGAGGATCTCGCGCTGGTCTATCTCCAGCTCGCGCTCTATCTCAACCCGAACCATTCGCTCGCGCTGCTGTCGCTCGCCGATCTCTATGAGTCGGTGAAGAAGCCGCAGATGGCGATCAAGGTCTATGAGCGCGTGCCTGCGACGTCGCCGCTCAAGCGCAATGCGCAGATTCAGCTCGCCACCGATCTGGATGCGGTCGACCGCACCGACGAGGGCATCAAGATCCTGAACGCCGTGGTCGCCGACGATCCCAAGGATGTCGAGGCGATCATGGCGCTCGGCAACATCCAGCGCGCGCGCAAGAAGTTCGCAGATTGCGGCGAGACTTACGGCAAGGGCATCGAGGCGCAGTCCGGCGCCGAGAAACAGAACTGGGTGCTCTATTACTTCCGTGGCATTTGCTTCGAGCGCTCGAAGCAGTGGGCGAAGGCAGAGACCGATCTGAAGAAAGCGCTCGAGATGCAGCCCGAGCAGCCGCATGTGCTGAACTATCTCGGCTACTCGTGGATCGATCAGGGCGTCAATCTCGATGAGGCCATGAAGATGATCCGCCGCGCCGTCGATCAGCGGCCGGATGACGGCTACATCGTCGACTCCCTCGGCTGGGCCTATTACCGCATCGCCGATTACGAGAACGCCGTGAAGCATCTCGAACGCGCGATCGACCTCAAGCCGGAAGACCCCACCATCAACGATCACCTCGGCGATGCCTACTGGCGCGTCGGGCGGACGCTGGAAGCGAGATTCCAGTGGGCGCATGCCCGCGACCTCAAGCCAGAGGCGGAAGAGCTTCCGAAGATCGAAGCCAAGCTGCGTGACGGCCTGCCCGAGGACACGTCCAACGCGGCTGCCGCCGAGAAGAAAAAGGAAGACGGCCGGGGCGGCTGATCGCAGTTCTGCGGCTCTTTAAATACGTCCTTCGATTGCCGGACTTGACCCGGCAATCGATCTTCCTTGATAAGCATGGCCTATCGCATGGCTGCGCGGACGCGCGGACAGCGCAACGCTGGCTGGAATGGCAATGCTGACTGAAACCGCCCGCGCCAAGGTCAATCTCACCTTGCGCGTCCTCGGCCGCCGCGCCGACGGCTATCATGACCTCGAAAGCCTGGTGGTGTTCGCCGACTGCGCGGACACGCTGACACTGACGCCGGGGCCCGACCTGACCCTTGCGACCGGCGGCCCCGGTGCGCAGGACTGCGGCGAAATGTCGGACAATCTGGTGGTGCGCGCAGCGCTGTTGCTTGGCGAGCGCATTCCGGGGCTTACGCTCGGCCGTTTCACGCTGGACAAGCATCTGCCCGTCGCCGCCGGTATTGGCGGCGGCTCGGCCGATGCCGCGGCGGCGCTGCGGCTGCTGGCACAGGCCAACAATCTTGCGATCGACGATCCCCGCATTGTCGATGTCGCGCGCAAAACCGGCGCGGACATTCCCGTTTGTCTCGCCTCGCGTGCCTGCACCATGACCGGTGTCGGCGAGAATTTGTCGATGCTCGATATTCCCGCGATGCCGTGCGTGATGGTCAATCCGCGCGTCGGCGTCGCGACCAAGGATGTGTTCACAGCGCTTGGTCTGGCTAAGGGCGAACTCCTTGCCGGTGTCGGTGATGTGATGCTGTCGCCGGGATGGCCGGCGAAGGGTGCGTCATTCGATGAATGGGTCGAGGCCGTTGGCCATGGCACCAACGATCTCGAAAAACCGGCGCTGAAAGTCGAGCCGGTGATCGGCAAGGTGCTGTCGGCATTGCGCGCAACGGAAGGTGTGCGGCTGGCGCGGATGTCGGGCTCCGGCGCGACATGCTTTGCGATCTTCGAGACCATCGGTGACGCCGGTCAGGCCGCGAAAGCGATCTCAAAAGCTCATCCCGGCTGGTGGGTCCACGCCGGCGTGCTGAGCTAGCGCACTCCCGTCATTGCGAGGAGCGTCAGCGACGAAGAGCAATCCAGCTTCTCGCACGCGAAGCATTCTGAATGGATTGCTTCGCTTCGCTCGCAATGACGACAAGGCGTCTTAGTGCGACCTTGCCAAACAGAAAGCAACCACCTGCTCGAGCGCGGTCTTCATCGGTGACGACGGGAACAGCGCCAGCGCATCGACCGCCATCGCGCCGTAATGCTGCGCACGGCTCATGGTGTCTTCGAGTGCGCGATGCTTGGTCATCAGACCGATGGCGTGATCGAGGTCGCCGTCGCCGATTTCGCCCCTTTCCAGGGTGCGGACCCAGAATGCGCGCTCGGCATCGTTGCCGCGGCGAAACGCCAGCACCACCGGCAGCGTGATCTTGCCTTCGCGGAAATCGTCGCCGACGTTCTTGCCGAGCTTTGCGGCCTTGCCGCCATAGTCCAGCACGTCGTCGATGAGCTGGAAGGCGATGCCGAGGTTCATGCCGAACGAACGGGACGCAGTCTGCTCCGCCTTGGGGCGGTTGGCGATCACGGGGCCGACTTCGCAGGCCGCGGCGAACAGCTCTGCGGTCTTGCCGCGGATCACCGCAAGATATTCGTCCTCGGTGGTCGCCGTGTTCTTCGCTGCCGCAAGCTGCATCACTTCGCCTTCGGCGATAGTGGCGGCGGCGGAAGAGAGAATGTCGAGCGCGCGCAGCGAGCCGACCTCGACCATCATGCGGAACGCCTGGCCGAGCAGAAAGTCGCCGACCAGCACGCTGGCCTCGTTGCCCCACAGCATCCGTGCAGAGAGCTTGCCGCGGCGCAGTTCGCTTTCGTCCACCACGTCGTCATGGAGCAGCGTCGCGGTGTGCATGAATTCCACGGCGGCGGCGAGCTTGATATGTCCTTCGCCGGTGTAACCGGTGAGGTTGGCCATCGCCAGCGTCAGCATCGGCCGCAGGCGCTTGCCGCCCGACGAAATCAGGTGGTTGGCGACCTCCGGGATCATCGTGACTTCCGAGCCGGTTCGCGACAGAATCGTGCTGTTGACGCGTTCCATATCGGGCGCAACAAGCTCAACCAGCCGATCTATCGATGGCGTCGAGTGGCTCTCAAAGGGTACAATAACCGCCACGTCCGGTCTCCGGATGAATGTAAGGCCACAATAGAAACTGCCGTGCGGCGCGGCAAGAGCAACAACGGGCGCCCGGCGTTCCGTATTCACCCCCGGGAGACACTGCCTTGAAGGAATTGGTGCGGACCAACGATGCGGTGCTGGTGTCCGCTGTAGGCGCGTTGCTGGATGGCGCCAATATTCACCACCTCGTGCTCGACAGTAACATGAGCATCATGGACGGATCGCTGGGCGTGCTGCCCCGGCGCATTCTGGTCCATGAGGACGACGCCGTGGCCGCGCGCCGCCTGCTCACCGACGCGGGTCTGGCCCATGAACTGCGGGACAATGACTGACCCCGCCCGTACTGAAATTCCGGAAGTGACCGAGGACATGTTTCTCGGCGGCCAGTTGCGGCTGCGCCAGCCGAGGCGCGGTCACCGCGCTGGTCACGACGCGATCCTGCTGGCGGCGGCAACGCCGGCGCAGCCGGGCGATCGCGTGGTGGAATTCGGCGCGGGTGTAGGGACTGCCGGGCTCAGCGTCGCGCGCCGTGTCGCTGGGCTCGATCTGGTGCTCACTGAGATCGATGAAACGCTTGCGGCGCTGGCGCGCATCAATGCCGAGGCGAATGGCATCAAAGCAAACGTGATGGCGTTCGATGTCACCGCGGACGCCGATGTTTTCGCGGCATCGGGGCTTGGTCCCGACACTGCCGATGTCGTCCTGATGAATCCGCCGTTCAATGATGCCGCGAGGCATCGCGTATCGCCGGACCCTGCGCGGCAATCAGCGCATGTGGCGGCGGCCGACACGCTCGAGAGATGGACCCATGCGGCGCGGCGCGTGCTGACATCCGGCGGCGCACTCACGCTGATCTGGCGGGCGGATGGATTGGCGGGCGTGCTGGCGGCATTGGCGCGGGGCTTCGGCAGCGTCGAGATTCTGCCGGTCCATCCCACGCCGGGCGCACCGGCGATCCGCGTCCTGGTGAGCGCGGTCAAAGGCGGACGCGCGCCGATGGCGCTACATCCCGGTGTGGTCTTGCTCGACACGAATGGGGAAGCGGGTCACGAGATTCAGGCGGTCCTTGGCGGCAAAGCCGCTCTGCCGCTGGCGAAGGTATCGAGAACCCGCTGAATGCCCAGCAGGCAGGCAGCCTGCTTATTGGGTTACCGATTTTGGCTCGGTTTCGGGAGCCTGAGTGAAGTGGATGGCGGCGAAAAGGGCGCCAATCAAAAGGATTAGGAGATAAATCTTCATTTTTGCACCTTAGTGGCTGCGCCGTTGCAGCCTGCGTATCTGCTGCAATGCAAAGTGCGTTCCAGTTTCTTGTCGCGCTCCGGCGAAGAACCGGAGAGTTTAGAAGAAATCCCGTCCCCTCAAACATTTAGACGGAATTCGGGCACAAAGGACGTGCTTAACGATTGTCGAATGCGCTCTAGGCTCGTGATGCCAGTTACCGAATAATAAACTGTGAACATGAAGGATGTTTCATGGCTGAGAATGACGGCGATGGTCACTTTGCCGAGAGGTTGAAAAGCTTGCTGCCGGCGCGCTGGCGCGGCGGCGCGGTGGTGCCGGTTGTGCGCCTCTCCGGCGTGATCGGCGCGGTGACGCCGCTGCGGCCGGGCATGTCGCTGGCCGGCGTGTCGCGGACGCTGGAGCGGGCGTTCTCGACCAAGGGCGCGAAGGCCGTGGCGCTGGTGATCAATTCGCCGGGCGGCTCGCCGGTGCAGTCACGGCAGATCTATCAGCGCATCCGCCAGCTCGCAGCCGAGAAGAAGCTGCGGGTGCTGGTGTTCGTCGAGGACGTGGCGGCGTCGGGCGGTTACATGATCGCCTGCGCGGGCGACGAGATTTTCTGCGATCCGTCCTCCATCGTCGGATCGATCGGTGTGGTCGGCAGCACCTTCGGATTCGTCGACCTCATCAAGAAGGTCGGCATCGAGCGCAGGGTCTACACATCCGGCGAGAACAAGTCGCAGCTCGATCCGTTTCTCCCCGAGAATCCCGATGACGTTGCGCGGTTGAAGGCGATCCAGCGTGAGATTCACGACACCTTCATCGCGCTGGTGAAGGACAGCCGCGGCGCACGGCTCAAGGCGGAGGGTGATTATCTGTTTACCGGCGAATACTGGGCCGGCGAACGCGCGGTGAAGCTCGGTCTTGCGGACGCGCTCGGCGATCTGCGCACGGTGCTGCGCGCACGCTACGGCGAGAAAGTGCAGATGCCGGTGATCGCGCCTGCGGCGGGGCTTCTCTCCGGGCTTGCGGGCCGCAAGCCGGGCGCGGGAGTGGCGCTGCCGGGTTTTCCGGGTTTTTCGGAAGACCTGATTTCGGCTCTGGAAGAGCGCGCGATCTGGGCGCGTTACGGATTGTAGGGTGGGAGACCGATCATGCCGCCGCTGATCCTGATCGCTGCCGGAATTCTGGGTGGCGCAGCGCTGGTGCGCCTCGCGGTGCGTGAGGGCAGGCGCATCAATCGCGAGCTTGACGATGCGCGCAAGGCGAAACCCGCCGAGCAGGAGCGCATGCCCAAGCTGCGGCGCGATCCCGACACCGGGACCTATCGTCCGGGTTAGGCTGTCTTGAAAATCAGCCGTGCCCGCGCACGTCGTTGATGGTCATGATGCAGAGCGCGGCCATGATGGCTGCCGCGGCCAGAACCTGAAAGGCAATCATTGTCGTCCCTGTCGAACAGCACCGCCGGTTGAAATCCGGCCGTTGGTTGCAATGACGCTTTGCTAGCGGGGAGTTGCTAACGAACTGCGGACGCGGGCAGACGGCTTGCCGGGGCGGTTAAACCGGCGTTCGGGGGATCGCTAAAATTCAGCCGATTCCGGCAGGAATTGCCCCCATAAACAGGCTATCGCCTTGATTCCGTTAGCCTGCGCCGATACGGTCCGCGCGCAAATCATCCCATTCCAACGCCCGAAGATTTCCGATGGATTCCCTGCCTCCGCACATGCGTCCCGAGCGCTCGTTTCAGGGCCTGATCCTGACATTGCAGCGCTACTGGGCGGACTATGGCTGCGTCATCCTGCAGCCCTACGACATGGAAGTCGGCGCGGGCACGTTCCATCCGGCGACCACATTGCGCGCGCTCGGACCGAAGCGCTGGAACGCGGCTTACGTGCAGCCGTCGCGCCGCCCGAAGGACGGCCGCTATGGCGAGAACCCGAACCGCCTGCAGCACTACTATCAGTTTCAGGTGATCCTGAAGCCGTCGCCGCCGGACCTTCAGAATCTCTATCTGAAGTCGCTCGAAGCCATCGGCGTCGATCTCGCCCTGCATGACGTGCGTTTCGTCGAGGACGACTGGGAGAGCCCGACGCTCGGGGCGTGGGGCCTCGGCTGGGAGTGCTGGTGCGACGGCATGGAAGTTTCGCAGTTCACCTATTTCCAGCAGGTCGCGGGCGTCGAATGCGCGCCGGTCGCGGGCGAACTCACCTACGGTCTCGAGCGTCTCGCGATGTACGTGCAGGGCGTCGACAACGTCTACGATCTCAACTTCAACGGCCGCGACGGCGCCGACAAGGTGACCTACGGCGACGTGTTCCTGCAGGCCGAGCAGGAATATTCGCGGCACAATTTCGAGCACTCCGACACCGCAATGCTGTTCGAGCAGTTCAAGATGGCCGAGAACGCCTGCAGGAAATATCTCGAAGCCGGATGGAAGGATGGCAAGCGCGAGGCGCATCTGATGGCGCTGCCCGCTTACGACCAGTGCATCAAGGCCAGCCATGTGTTCAACCTGCTGGACGCGCGCGGCGTGATCTCGGTCACCGAGCGGCAAAGCTACATCCTGCGCGTGCGCGAACTCGCAAAAGCCTGCGGCGAAGCGTGGGTGCACACCGAAGCGGGAAGGGCGGAGTAACGACAATGCCCGATCTTCTCCTCGAACTGTTCTCCGAAGAAATTCCCGCGCGCATGCAGGCGAAGGCGGCGGACGACCTGCGCAAGATGGTCACCGACAAGCTGGTCGCCGAAGGTCTCGTCTATGAAGGCGCGAAAGCGTTCGTGACGCCGCGCCGTCTCGCGCTCACCGTGCACGGCATTCCCGCGCGTCAGCCGGACCTCAAGCAGGAGCGCAAGGGGCCGAAGGTCGGCGCGCCGGATGCTGCCGTGCAGGGCTTCCTGAAAGCCGCTGGCCTGAAATCGCTCGATGAAGCGAAGATCCAGCGCGATCCGAAGGGTGATTTCTACATCGCGCTGATGGAGAAAGCCGGCCGTCCCGCCATCGATGTGATCGCGGAAATCATCCCGCTGATCATCCGCACCTTCCCGTGGCCCAAGCAGATGCGCTGGGGCGAACGCTCGGCGCGGAACGGCGCGCTGACCTGGGTGCGGCCGCTGCATTCGATCATCGCGACCTTCGGCCCGGAAACCGAAGAGCCGGAGATCGTGAAGTTCGATGTCGCCGGCATCGAGGCCGGGCAGACGACCTACGGTCATCGCTTCATGGCGCCTTCGCCAATCGAGGTGCGCCGCTTCGACGATTACGTGTCGAAGCTGGAAGCCGCCAAGGTTGTGCTCGATCCCGAGCGCCGCAAGAACATCATTCTCGAGGACGCCAAGGAGCTTGCCTTCGCGCAGGGCTTTGAACTGGTCGAGGATCAGGTGCTGCTCGATGAAGTGGCCGGCCTGGTCGAATGGCCGGTGGTGCTGATGGGCTCGTTCGACGAAGAATTTTTGTCCATCCCCGGCGAGGTGATCCGCGCCACCATCCGCAACAACCAGAAGTGCTTCGTTGTTCGCGACCCCTCACTCCCTCACCCCCTGCGGGGGAGGGTTGGGGAGGGGGGTGAGCAACAAGATCCGGTGCGCGACGGACCCCCACCCCTGACCCCTCCCCGCAAGGGGGAGGGGAGCAGACTTGCGCCGAAATTCATTCTCACCGCGAATGTCGAAGCCACCGACGGCGGCAAGGCGATTGTCGCCGGCAACGAGCGCGTCATCCGCGCGCGCCTGTCGGATGCGAAGTTCTTCTACGAGACCGATCTCAAGACGAAGCTGGAAGATCGGCTGCCGAAGTTCGCGCAGATCGTATTCCACGAAAAGCTCGGCACACAGGCGGAGCGCATCGCGCGGATCGAGCGGCTTGCCGCCGAACTCGCGCCGCTGGTCGGCGCGGATGTCGAGAAAACGAAACGCGCGGCGCAGCTTGCGAAGGCTGACCTGCTGACCGAAGTCGTCGGTGAATTCCCCGAGGTGCAGGGCCTGATGGGCCGGTATTACGCGCTGGCGCAGGGCGAAGATGCGTCCGTCGCTGCGGCCATCGAGGATCACTACAAGCCACAAGGTCCAACCGATCGCGTGCCGACCGATCCGGTCGCGATAGCTGTCGCACTGGCGGACAAGCTCGACACGCTGGTGGGCTTCTGGGCGATTGATGAAAAGCCAACGGGGAGCAAGGACCCGTATGCGCTGCGAAGGGCTGCATTGGGTGTGGCTGCGATAATCTTGAAGCAAGGCGCCAAGCTACCTTTGCAAAAAATTTTAGTTCAGGCTGATCGTTTGCAGGGATTGAATATACTTCAAGCAGCGATAACAGGCGGGCGTTCTATTCCAATCTCTGCTTTTGTTGACCAAGGTATTCGTATCTTAGTGGATGATGTTACGAGTCTTCGATTGGTCTTGTCGAAGCGATTGGATGCTATCGAAAAAGCCTTTAATGAAAAAGCGCCAGCAGAAGATTACGAACTTTCGAGAATTTCCGATCTTCTTCTGTTCTTCGCAGACCGTCTGAAAGTTCAGCTTCGCGACCAAGGCGCGCGGCATGATCTCGTTGACGCCGTGTTCGCGCTTGAAGGTCAGGACGATCTGTTGATGGTCGTGCGCCGCGTGGAAGCGCTGGGCAAATTCCTTGACAGCGATGACGGCAAGAACCTGCTCGCAGGCACCAAGCGCGCGTCCAACATTCTCGCCATCGAGGAGAAGAAGGATAAGCGCAAGTTTGACGGTGCGCCGGATACGTCGCTGTTCAAGGTCGATGAAGAGAAGGCGCTCGCCGCCGCCATCGCGCAGGTGAAGGCCGAGGCGAGTGCTGCCGTCGCCAGGGAAGACTTCGCGTCCGCGATGACCGCGATGGCCAAGCTGCGTCCCGCGGTCGATGCCTTCTTCGACAAGGTGAAGGTCAACGACGACGACGCGAAGGTGCGCGAGAATCGTCTGAAGCTGCTGAACGAAATCCGCGAAGCGACGCGCGCTGTGGCGGATTTCTCGAAGATCCAGGACTGAGCGCGCGACAACGCCGATGTGCTCCCTCGCCCCGCTTGCGGGGAGAGGGTTGGGGTGAGGGGCGAGTTCTATCATGAACTCTCCATTGGCCCCTCACCCGGAGCCTTCGTTCACTTCGGCTCCGACCTCTCCCCGTAAACGGGGAGAGGTGAAAGGGGCGCTGCCGTCATGTGTGCTGTCCGCGCGTTTACCCCTCGTTAACCATGTTCTGTAAGGTTCCGGTAACTTCCGTTAACGGCCGTTAGCGAATGCCGGGGCCTGCATGACATCGATCCACGGTACCAATCCCTACGCCCAGTATGGCTCCGCTTACGCGCGTGCCGCCGCAACGCAGCCGTCGCTCGCCGATACGCTTAATGCGGCGGAAGCAGGCAACAGCAACCCGCTCGATCCTAACGCAGCAACCAATCTGACCCTGTCAGATGCGGCGAAAGCCAAGCTGGCGAGCGATGCGAAGACGCCCGATTTCACGGCGGTGACCAATGACGCGCGTGCGGTGCTCGACAAGCTCTATGCCGCCGCAAAGGTGACGAGCCCGCTGGGCGCTGACGGCAAGACCACCATCGATCTGTCGTCGCTCGACCGGCGCTCGCTGTTTGCCATCGCCACCAACAGCGGCGGCAAGTTCACGCCCGACGAACAAAGCGTCGCGTCCGGCGAACTGACCAACCGCTTCAACGCCGCGCTCGCGCCCGCCGCCGCGGCGACGTCGATGACCAGGAACTACACCGTGGTCTACAAGGCCGCGCTGGATTATCTCGACGGCGCAAGCAGCGAAGAGAAGGCCACCGCGGCATGGTCGGCGCAGCGCGCCGCCGTGCAGAAGGGCTATGACGCCGCAAAGCAGAAGCCCGACACGGCGCCCTCGGTTTCAGGCGATCCGGTCGCCAGCTATCTCGCGAAATATCCTGACGGCGCGCCGGTTGGCACCACCAAGACGTTCGGCACGGTCGCGACCGACGCCCGCGCTGCGCTGGATGCGCAGGCCAAACTCGCGGCCGAGAACAAGACGGAACTGGTCTACGATCCGTCGCGCAAATTCGGACAGCTCGTGGATTTCTCGTCGTTCGACAATCGCTCGCTGTCCGCGATCACGCTCAATCAGGATCAGAAGTTCTCCAACCAGGAGATCTACGCAGCCAGGAAGGAACTGGATTCGCGCAACCGCGCCAACATCCTCTCCTCTCTCAAGCAGAGCCAGCAGAGCGGCGATCCCACCCAGCTCAGCCTCGGCATTCTTCAGAGCTATTCCGCGATGAGCGATGAAGAGCGGCAGGCGTCGGGCTGGTCGCCGTCGTTCCGTGACAACGTGCTCCAGAGTTACAAATCCACCAGCAACATCCTGTCGATCCTGAACGGCGCGTAACAGGTCACAGCGATGATCCCTGCCTTCGCCGGGACGACGTTGCGTTGTTGATCGAAAAAACCCCGCCCGGCGGGGGGCGCCGGGGCGGGGCTGTTTGTTTGAGCGGAGCGGCGGGGACAACCTTTCCTGCTCAAACGGGGCCGAAGCTGGCTTTAATCGATCACCTGCATCACGCGGCGCGTGCGCGGTTCAACCAGAATCGGCCGATCGTTCACCACCGTGTAGCGATAGCTGGTCGCGCCGTATTGCTGCGGCACGTCGTAATAGGTCACGCCGCTTTCCGGCAGAATGGTGCCGACGCGCACGGGCGACTCGATCGCATATGACGGTACGCGCTCCTCGACAATGTACTGCCTGAAGCGCGGACGCTCTTCCTCGGTGATGATGCCGACGCCGGGGGCGAGGCCGGTTGTCACGCCTTCCTCGACAATGATGCGCTGCTGGGCCTGAGCCGCGAGCGGCATCGCCGTGGCGGTGGCCAGCAGCGCTGCTGCGAGAAGGGGATTACGCATGGCTTTCTCCTCAATTGATAAGGAGCCTGATCGCGCAAAGCGGCTTCGCTCTCGTCAATCACGCTCGGAAACCGGCACGGGCCGATCAACCAGCGGTGACAATCGCTTTTGCCGATCATCGTTCCTGCGGGACTGTGATTTCACCGGGGCATTTTCGTGGAGGTGACGCGGCTGGACGCAGTGGAAGTTTTGATCTGTCATGGAACCCACTGCTTATCGAAGCCGTTGGCTGTTGCGATGCGCGAGACGGGGATAAAATTTCGTCTCGATTCGCGCTCGTTCAATCCTTTGTCCTTTTCCTCCATGCCGGGAGACCGAAATGTCCGTCAGCGTCGCCAACATTCAGCCCATCGTTGCTCTCATCGCCGGTGTGCTGATTCTCATCATGCCGCGGCTGCTGAATTTCATTGTGGCGATCTATCTGATCCTGGTCGGGATCATCGGACTGGGCCTTATTAAGTAACGGAATATTTCAGATTGTTACACGCTGGGCGCAAAACTCCGCCATTTGCGCGAGTCTGTAACAATCTGTAACCGTCCGTGATCGAAAAAGCGGATATCGGCCGGGAGTCGCTTGCGCCTCAACGGGCAACCGTGGTGTAACGCCGCTGCCGTTTCACTCATGCAGCGTCTGGAAGCCATGGCCAAAGCCTCATCGAAGAAATCCGCCGCGAAGTCCTCTCCGAAATCAGTGTCCAAATCCAAGCCGGCCGCGAAAGCGAAGCCGCCTGCCGCGAAACCTGCCGGCAAAGCCGCGGCGAAAGCTGCCGCCAGGACATCCGCTCCCGCAGTGAAGAAGGTTGCGAAGCCCGCAGCGAAGCAAACCGTTCAGGCCGGCAAGTGGGTCTATACGTTCGGTGACGGACGCGCCGAGGGCAAGGCCAACATGCGCGATCTGCTCGGCGGCAAGGGCGCCAATCTCGCCGAAATGGCCAATCTCGGTTTGCCGGTGCCTCCCGGTTTCACGATTCCGACTTCGGTCTGCACGTATTTCTACGCCAACGACAAAACCTATCCGAAGGATCTGAAGGCGCAGGTCGAGAAGGCGCTGGTCACCGTCGGCAAGATCGCCGGCAAGACCTTCGGCGACGCGAAGAACCCGCTGCTTGTGTCGGTGCGTTCCGGCGGCCGCGCGTCGATGCCCGGCATGATGGACACCGTGCTCAATCTCGGCATGAACGACACCACGGTGGAAGCGCTTGCGGAGCTCTCCGGCGACCGCCGTTTCGCCTATGACAGCTATCGCCGCTTCATCACGATGTATTCGGATGTGGTGCTCGGTTTCGAGCATCATCACTTCGAGGACATCCTCGACACCTACAAGGACAGCAAGGGCTACTCGCTCGACACCGAACTGACCGCGGACGACTGGGTCGATCTGGTCGGCAAGTACAAGGACGCGGTGGCGCGCGAAACCGGCGCAGATTTCCCCCAGGACCCACACGCGCAGTTGTGGGGCGCGATCGGCGCGGTGTTCTCGTCATGGATGAATGCGCGCGCGGTGACCTATCGCCGCCTGCACGACATCCCTGAGTCATGGGGCACCGCCGTCAACATCCAGTCCATGGTGTTCGGCAACATGGGCGACACCTCGGCGACCGGCGTTGCGTTCACGCGCAATCCATCCACCGGCGAGAAACGGCTGTACGGCGAATTCCTCATCAACGCGCAGGGCGAAGACGTGGTGGCGGGCATCCGCACGCCGCAGGACATCACCGAATACGCGCGCAAGGAATCCGGCTCCGACAAGGCGTCGATGGAAGTTGCGATGCCGGATGCGTTCAAGGAACTGACCCGGATCTACACGCTGCTCGAAAAGCACTACCGTGACATGCAGGACATGGAATTCACGGTGGAGCAGGGCAAGCTGTGGATGCTCCAGACCCGCAACGGCAAGCGCACCGCGAAGGCCGCGCTCCGCATCGCGGTCGATCTCGCCAATGAAGGCCTGATCACCAAGAAGGATGCGATCACCCGGATCGATCCGGCCTCACTGGATCAGTTGCTGCATCCGACCATCGATCCGGTAGCCAAGCGCGATGTCATCGCCACCGGCCTTCCGGCATCGCCCGGCGCCGCCGCCGGCGAGATCGTGTTCTCGTCGGACGAAGCCGCCAAGCTTCAGGCCGATGGCCGCAAGGTCATTCTGGTGCGCGTCGAGACGTCGCCGGAAGACATTCACGGCATGCATGCCGCGGAAGGCATTCTCACCACCCGCGGCGGCATGACCTCCCACGCGGCGGTGGTTGCGCGCGGCATGGGCAAGCCCTGCGTTTCCGGCGTCGGCACAATCCGCGTCGACTACGGTCGCGGCATAATGACCATCGGCAACCGCAGCTTCAAGGCGGGGGATGTCATCACCATTGATGGTTCACTGGGCCAGGTGCTGGCCGGCCGCATGCCGATGATCGAGCCGGAACTGTCCGGCGACTTCACGACCCTGATGGGCTGGGCCGATCAGGTCCGCAAGCTCAAGGTCCGCACCAATGCCGATACGCCGGCCGACGCCCGCACTGCGCTGAAGTTCGGCACCGAAGGCATCGGGCTGTGCCGCACCGAGCACATGTTCTTCGAGGAGACACGCATCCGCACGGTGCGCGAGATGATCCTTGCCGAAGACGAGGGCTCGCGCCGCGCCGCGCTGGCCAAGCTGCTGCCGATGCAGCGTGCCGACTTCGTCGATCTGTTCGAGATCATGAAGGGCCTGCCGGTCACCATCCGTCTGCTCGATCCGCCGCTGCACGAGTTCCTGCCGCATTCGCAGAGCGAGATCGAGGAAGTCGCCCGCGCCATGAACACCGACGCCCGCAAGATCGCGGACCGCGCGCGTGAACTGGCTGAGTTCAACCCGATGCTCGGTTTCCGCGGCTGCCGTCTGGCGATCGCCTATCCGGAAATCGCCGAGATGCAGGCGCGCGCCATTTTCGAGGCCGCGGTTGAAGCCGGCAAGCGCACCGGCAAGCCGGTCGGCCTCGAAGTGATGGTGCCGCTGATCGCGACCCGCGCCGAGTTCGACATCACCAAGGCGCGCATCGACGCCACCGCGGCGGCGGTAATGAAGGAAACCGGCGTGAAGCTCAACTATCAGACCGGCACCATGATCGAACTGCCGCGCGCATGTCTGCTCGCGGGCGAGATCGCCAAGACCGCCGAGTTCTTCTCGTTCGGCACCAACGATCTGACGCAGACCACCTACGGCATCAGCCGCGACGACGCCGCGAGCTTCCTCGGCACCTATGTCGCGCGCGGCATCCTCGAGATCGATCCGTTCATCTCGGTCGACCGCGACGGCGTCGGCGAACTGGTGAAGATCGGCGTGCAGCGCGGCCGCAAGACGCGGCCCGGCCTCAAGATGGGCATCTGCGGCGAGCACGGCGGCGACCCCGCATCGATCACATTCTGCCACGAGACCGGCCTCGATTACGTGTCGTGTTCGCCGTATCGCGTGCCGATCGCGCGCCTCGCGGCTGCGCAGGCGGCTCTCGGCAAGGCTGTCGCCAGCCAGGCGTAGGTTCGCCGGTCATCACGGATTGCGTGACTCCATAGCGAGTGTCGTCCCCGCGAAAGCGGGGACCCATACTCCCTGAGTCTTCGATTCCACGTGTGATGTTCGTGTCGCTCCTTCTTTGATGACCACCACCTTGGTGGTTATGGGTCCCCGCTTTCGCGGGGACGACATTGTGGGTGCGGCGCCATTGCGGCTCGCGCAACCGGACCTGCGTCAATTTGCGTTCACTCTTTTTGTTGACGCGATCTTTACCACCTTGCTGGAGGCGCTGTTTACCAACGCTTTCGATGTGATCGCGCGTTTTCAAGCACGCGCTTGCGTGTTGCGCGCGGAACGCGGCGATTAACCCCCCGGCAACTTTAATTCGATACCAACGAAATTGATCGAATTGCACTGAATGTGCGGTTCGGTTGCGTGTGTATAAGCGTTAGTTGCGTGAGCGTATCGATGTCTGTGTTGCGTAACGGGTCGAAGGGCGCGCGGTTCGCGCCCTTCGGCTTTGTTCTCTGTCTTCTGACAGTGAGCCCGACCGAAATCGGCTATCAGGATCTCGCGTCACTGCTGGCACGCCAGCCCGGCGTCGCAGAGCGCTGGCAGGAATACATCTTCGCGTCGTCGCGCCGCATGTTGCAGGTCGCGTCCTTCAATCTGCCCCGCCCCATTGGCACCAGCACCCGTGAAGCACCGACGTATCGTCTGGCCAGCCTTGACAGCACAGGCGTGGATTTCACCGGCTCGGTCAGCCGCGATCCGCTCGGGCCTGTGCTGCGTCCGCTGCAAAAATCGGATTTCCCGAAAGTGGTGCGCTCGTCGAAGGGCGACCGTCTTCCGCTGTATGTTCCAGAGATCGCGGCCCCCATTGCCGCGCCGCAGCCGCAGCCCGCGCAGGATCAATCGAATTCCAACGCATCGGTGCGGGGCGCGAAAACGGCTGAGGCCGATGCTCCCGCGGTGAACGCAGCAGCACCGCTCGATGCCGAACTCGAAGCCGCGCTGAACGCACCGCGCCTGCAGCAATATGAATCCTCCGTTTCGCTTCAGGACCTTCCCGCCGACCATCCGCTGAACGCGCCGCGCGCGCCTGCCGATCGGGACAGCGCCGCCGCCACGCCGGAAGCGAGCCGCGACGGCTTCTCGTTCCAGACCGCGACCCTGTTCTTCGGCAATTCCTCGCTCGGCATGACAAGCGGATCGCTGGAGCGCTGGCAGCCCGGCGAAGAGCCGATCATCGTGGTGCCGGGTATCGATCCCGACATGAAGATGCCTGCGGCGTTGCCAAACCAGTCTTCAGCCCCGTCCGCCGGCGGCGAAAGCGTCGCGAGCAAGGGCGAAGTCACCGGCGAGTATCAGCGTCCGCGGACACCGGCGGAACGCCTCGGTCTCGATGCAAAGTCGCGCGCGAAGTCCGAGAAGTGCCTGACCGACGCGATCTACTTCGAGGCGCGCGGCGAAGCGGTGCGCGGGCAGATCGCGGTGGCGCAGGTCGTCCTGAACCGCGCGTTCTCCGGCTACTATCCGAGCACGGTGTGCGGCGTCGTCTACCAGAATTCGCACCGTCACCTGTCCTGCCAGTTCACCTTCGCCTGCGACGGCATCCGCGATGTGGTGAAGGAGCCGGATATGTGGGAACGCGCCAAAAAGATCGCCCGCGAAAGCCTCGATGGCCGTCTGTGGCTGCCTGAAGTCGGCAAGTCGACCCATTACCACGCCTACTGGGTTCGCCCGTCCTGGGTGAACGAGATGAAGAAGATGTACAAATACGGCGTGCATACCTTCTATCGTCCGCGCGCCTGGGGCGACGGCAAAGACGCGCCGACCTGGGGCACGGCGGCCGAGACGGCGGCGATCTCTGCAAAGCTCGCCGAAGCGGCGAAGAGCTCGGCTGAGATGTCGAGCGCGAAGTAGTAAGTTGATCCAACCGACTTCTTCACCTCTCCCCGAGGGGGAGAGGTCGGATCGCGATAGCGATCCGGGTGAGGGGGTTCGGTCACTCACGTCTGATATCTAGTGCCCCTCACCCCAACCCTCTCCCCATCGGGGAGAGGGAGCGCCTCGTGCTCGACGCAAGTGTCACGCATCGATATCCAGCGCGACATCGAAGTTCGGCGCGGAGTGCGTCAGCGCACCCGCGGACACATAATCGACTCCGGTCTTCGCGATCTCGCCGATCGACGCCAGCGTTACGCCCCCGGATACTTCCAGCACCACGCGTCTGTCGGTGATCGCGACCGCCTCGCGCAGGGTCGGGATATCCATGTTGTCCAGCATCACCACGTCGGCGAGGCCCGTCGCCAGCACCTCGCGCAACTGATCCAGCGTATCGACCTCGATCTCGATCTTGACCAGATGGCCGACATGCGCCCGCGCGCGCTCGAGCACCGGCTTCACGCCGCCAGCGACCGCGATGTGGTTGTCCTTGATCAGAACGGCGTCATCGAGACCGAAGCGGTGGTTGAAGCCGCCGCCGCAGCGCACCGCATACTTTTCGAGCGCGCGCAGCCCCGGCGTGGTCTTGCGGGTGTCGCAGATGCGCATTTTGGTGACGCCGGCATGGCGGATGTAGTCCGAGGTGAGGGTCGCGATGCCGGAGAGACGGCCGACAAAATTCAGCGCGGTGCGTTCACCTGCGAGCACGGCGCGCGCGGGGCCGGAGATCGTCAGCACATGGACGCCCTTGGCGACGGCATTGCCGTCGTGCACATGGGCCTGAATGTTGATGTCGGGCGAGAGGCGCTGAAACACCGCCACGGCCAGCGGCAATCCCGCAATCACACCGGCCTGCCGCGCGACAAGAATCGCGTGGGCATGAACCGCGGGCGGTATGGTCGCAACCGACGTGACGTCGCCGCCGCGGCCGAGATCTTCGGCAAGCGCGCGTGCCACCGCATCGTCGATGGCCAGCGGCGACAGGAATGCATCCGGATGCATCAGGGTGGCAGGATTGAGAACGTCGCTGATGCTCAAGATCAGGCTCCCGTCGAAGTGCGTTTGCGAGGCGCGGTATCGGCCACCATTGCGGCGATGTTACGCGCCTCGTCGAGCGTCGTCACGGTGCGATGCCGCTGTGTCGGGTCTTCCGCCGGGTAATCTGACCGATAATGCGCGCCGCGGCTTTCGCAGCGCGACCATGCGGAGGCGGCGACGATCAGCGCGGTGGTCGCCATGTTGCGCAGCGCGATGTTGCCGGTGGTCTGCTCGATCACCGTGAAGGTGCGGATGGCTTCCGCCAGGTCGTCGCCGTCGCGGACCACGCCGACATGCGAGCTCATCATTGCCCGCAGATTGGCCTCGCGGAGCGGCGGCATCGCACTGTTGCGCGAGATCATCCCGTCGCGCGGACGCCCTGCCGCGGCGAGGGGATTGCCGTTGATATCGTCGGCAATGCGCGCGGCATAGACCACGGCTTCCAGCAGCGAATTGGAGGCGAGGCGGTTGGCGCCATGCGCGCCGGTGGATGAGACTTCGCCGCCGGCCCAGAGCCCTTTCAGCGAGGTGCGGCCGTGATGGTCGACCGCGATGCCGCCCATGTGATAGTGCGCAGCGGGCGCAATCGGGATCGGCTGGGTCGCCGGATCGAGGCCCGCCGCGATGCAGCTCGCGTACACCGTCGGAAATCTCGCAGCGAATTTTGCGCCGAGCGCTTGTGTCGCGTCGAGGAATGCGCCGCGCCCGGCGGCGAGTTCATCGAACACCCCGCGCGCGACGATGTCGCGCGGCGCAAGTTCGGCAAGCGGGTCGCGCGCCAGCATGAAGCGCTCGCCCTTGCCGTTGATGAGCGTCGCGCCTTCGCCGCGCAAGGCCTCCGTCGCCAGCGGCGCGGGATCGCGGCCAACCATGATGGCGGTCGGATGGAATTGCACAAATTCCGGATCGGCGATCACTGCGCCGGCGCGGGCGGCAATCGCAAGACCCGATCCGCTGGCCTCAACCGGATTCGTCGTCACCGCATAAAGATGTCCGATGCCGCCGGTGGCGAGCACGATGGCGCGCGAGGGCACGATGACCGGCGCTGCCACCGCGTCGCCTGCCTTGCGCAGTTGCAAGCCGGTGACCGCATCACCTTCGGTCAGCAGGGCTTCGGCGACATAGCCTTCGATGACATGGATCGAGGGCGTCCTGAGCACCGCTTCGATCAGCGCCGCAATGATGGCCTTGCCGGCGCGGTCGCCCTGCACATGCACGATGCGGCGCGCGGAATGCGCTGCCTCGCGGCCGACGGCCAGCCTGCCTTCGAGGTCGCGGTCGAACGGCACGCCGTATTGCAGGAGATCGTGGATACGCGCACCGGCTTCGCGGGCCAGTCCGAGCGCAACCTCTTCATCGACGATCCCGCCGCCGACGGCAATCGTATCGGCGGCATGGGATTCGGCGCTGTCGCCGTCGGCAACTGCCGCCGCGATGCCGCCCTGCGCCCATGCGCTGGACGCGCCTTCGCCGAGCGGCGCGGCGGAGATCACCGTGACGGGACGTGGCGCCAGCTTCAGCGCGCAGAACAGGCCGGCGAGTCCGCCGCCGACGATGACGACGTCGGAGTTGGATAAGGCCGCGATGCTGGATGTAGTCATGGCAGATGCCTTGTGCTGTCTCTGTCATCCTTCGAGGCTCGGCACTTACGCGCCTCGCACCTCAGGATGACGCTCCGTATGTCTCCGCCGTCACCCTGAGGTGCGAGCGGAGCGAGCCTCGAAGGGTGACGGCCCTCAATTCTTCAGATTGATCATGCGCTCCACCGAGCGCCGGGCATTGCCGATGATCGCCGGATCGATGGTCACTTCCTCACGCATGTAGACAAGGCTGTCGAGAATCTTCGGCAGCGTGATGCGCTTCATGTGCGGGCACAGGTTGCACGGCTTGACGAACTCGACGTTCGGCAGTTCGGCCTGCACGTTGTCCGCCATCGAGCATTCGGTAACCATGACGATGCGCTTCGGCTGGTGCTTGCGCACCCAGTCGATCATGTGCGCGGTCGAACCGGTGAAATCTGCTTCGGCGATCACATCGGGCGGGCATTCGGGGTGTGCGATGATCTGCACGGACGGGTCGGCCTCGCGATAGGTGCGCAGTTCGTCGCCGGTGAAGCGCTCATGCACCTCGCAGGCGCCCTTCCACGCGATGATCTTCACGGTGGTTTTCGAGGCGACGTACTTCGCCAGATACTGGTCGGGCAGGAAGATCACGGTGTCGGCGTTCAGGCTCTCGACCACCTGCACGGCGTTCGACGACGTGCAGCAGATGTCGACCTCTGCCTTCACGTCCGCTGACGTGTTGACATAGGCCACCACCGGCACGCCGGGAAAGCGCTCGCGCAGCAGGCGCACGTCCGCGCCGGTGATGCTTGAAGCCAGCGAGCAGCCGGCCCGCGAATCCGGGATCAGCACGGTCTTGTCCGGGTTCAGAATCTTTGAGGTCTCGGCCATGAAGTGCACGCCGCACTGGACGATGACCTTCTCCTTCACCTTCGTCGCCTCGCGCGCGAGCTGCAGTGAGTCGCCGCCGATGTCGGCCACGCAATGGAAGATCTCCGGCGTCTGGTAGTTGTGCGCCAGGATCACCGCGTTGCGCTGTTTCTTGAGATCGTTGATGGCCTTGACGTAAGGCGCCATGAACGGCCACTCGATCTCGGGAATGACGTTCTTCACCTTGGCGTAGAGATGCGCGGTGGCGCGCTCGACCTCGGGCGTCCATTCTAGCGACGGCATCGGCAATGCGCGCGCGCGGTCCGCGTCGGTGAGGACGGCACGGGTGACGCCCACCGGCTGGCGGTGAATCGGATTCCCGAAATCGTCGGGACCGTAAATTCCTGAGATCGGCATCGCAGCCTCCTTGAATGCCTAATATGCTCATTTTGAGCATATTAGGGCCTTGAGAAATCCGGCCTTTTGGGCCGGCGTTCCAAACTCGGGCTCCCTTGAGGGACGACCGCTTCAACCTGCTGTCGTTCCCCGCTCGCGAGACGGTCACTTATTCTCATAACGAGCAAAACAAATATAACAGGTCATCCGCCGCCCCGCCAGAGGCGCGCCGGGAAAATCCCGCATGGCGGGAATGCGTCCGCCGGTCGCTCAGCGATGTGACGGTAGATGCGGACTTATTTTCACTGTGGGCATGATCCCCTCTGAAAACCGGTTCCCACTTTTCGGGATCATGCCCGAAGGGGCTTGGCAAAGCTGACCGGAGCCGCCAATCAGGGGGCCGGATTTCAACCGCACAAGAAGAGACGGAGAGAAAAGTTGGCAACGTTCAAGGCAGTCAGAATCGACAAGGCTGAAAAGGGCACCACGGCGGCGCTGACGCAGTTCGACGAGGCGGAGTTGATGGACGGCGACGTCACCGTCGCGGTCGAATGGTCCACCGTGAACTACAAGGACGGCCTCGCGATCACCGGCAAGTCGCCGGTGGTGCGCCGTTTCCCGATGATCGCCGGTGTCGATTTCGCGGGCACGGTTCTGGAGTCGTCGCATGCGGGCTGGAAGGCCGGCGACAAGGTGGTTTCCACCGGATGGGGTCTCGGCGAAACGCACCTCGGCGCCTATGCCGAGAAGGCGCGCGTCAAGGGGGACTGGCTGGTGCGTTTGCCGGACGGCATGACCACGCGCGAGGCGATGGCGATCGGCACCGCAGGTTTCACGGCAATGCTCTCCGTGCTCGCGCTGGAGAAGCATGGTCTCACGCCGAAAGACGGCCCGGTGGTTGTCACCGGCGCGGCCGGCGGCGTCGGATCGGTTGCGGTGGCACTGCTCTCCAAGCTCGGCTTCCAGGTCATCGCCTCGACCGGCCGTGCCTCCGAGCATGATTATCTGCGCGGCCTCGGTGCGTCCGAGATCATCGACCGCAACGAGTTGTCCGCGCCGGGCAAGCCGCTCGGCAAGGAGCGCTGGGCCGGCGGCATCGACAGCGTCGGATCGACCACGCTGGCGAATCTGCTGTCGATGACCAGGTACGGCGGCGCGATCGCGGCCTGCGGTCTTGCCGGCGGTATGGATTTGCCGTCGTCGGTGGCGCCTTTCATTTTGCGCGGGGTGTGCCTTTTGGGCATCGATTCCGTGATGTGCCCGATCGGCCCGCGCAAGGCCGCCTGGGAGCGGCTGGCGAAGGACCTCGACCATGCCAAACTTGCTGAAATGACTAAGGAAATCGGTCTCGCCGACGTCTTCGACGCAGGCCCGAAAATCCTCGCCGGCCAGCTTCGTGGCCGCACTGTGGTGAGAATTTCCTGAGGATGTTCAGACTTTGCCAACCATGATGCGCCAATGTTGCCATGGTTGGTATGGTAATCAGCGAGTTAAGGCGTAAACCGCCGGGCGCTTGGCCCAGCGGGTTCACTTGATCCGCAAGTTCAGTCAGTTGGAGTAGCTCGTATGCTCGTCCGCATCGTTCTTGGAGCCCTGCTTGCCGGTTCGGTTGCAGGTCCCGTCTTGGCCGAAACCATGAACGCGGACGAAGCCCGCAAGTTCGTCGCCAACAAGATGTTCGCCTTCACGTGCTTCGACGGCACCAAGGGTGTCGGCAAGATCACGTACGACGGCGCAGCTGCGGGCGCGGTGCAGTTCAGCGGCGCCGGCGAGACCCGCCATATGCGCCTGCCGTCAAATACGCTTCAGGTGCGCGGCCAGCAGATCTGCGCATCGATCAAGGGCATTCCCTTCGAGCCATGCTTCAACCTGAACAAGACTGACAATGTCAGCTTCCGCGGCTCGGTCTCGGGCATGGGCTTTGCCTATTGCGATTTCCGCAAGCACGGCAATGCACGCGTGTTCCTGGCGCAGTCGATCTCGCGTCCGCGCTCGCTGCGCGCACCCGGTGTGACCCAGTCGGCGGATGCGACCCCGCGCGCCGAAGTGCGTCCGGCCTCGGTCCGCAGCGAACCGGCGCTCGAACTGCGCCGCTCCGCCAGCGAGTAAACGAAGGATTTTGCTTCGTCATTGCGAGGAGCACTTGCGACGAAGCAATCCAGTTTTCTAAGAGTGGATTGCTTCACGGAGTTTATCGTCGGGCGGCGCTTTGCGCCGACCCGTTGGCTCGCAATGACGATATCGAATCACGCCGCCGGGCTGCCTTCAGCCGGCGGCGTCTTCGTTTGCCGGAACAGGATGCGCTGGTACAGCCATCCGATCGCCACCAGCACGAGGCCCAGACCGATGAACGAGAACGCGCGGTAGGCGCCGGTCAGGTTCGACATGTCGATCAGGAATACCTTGAGCACGGTGAGGGCGATGATCACCGCCGAGGCGAGACGCGCCCGCTGCGAGGGCAGCAGCAGGCCGATGCCGAGCAGCACCACGCCGAACACCAGCCACGCCACCGAGTAGGTGTACTGCTCGGCGTCGAAGGTGGTGCTGCTGTTCAGGTAAGGTCCGTGATAGAGGTGCCGGATTTCCAGCGTGATCCAGGCCAGCGCAAGAACGAGCGAACCGGCCGCGATGGTGTTGGCATAGGGCGCGGCGCGGCGTCCCGCCACGGCATAGGACAGCAGCAGCGCGAGGATCGCCGGAAGCGCGTAGCCGAGGATCAGCGGGTTGATGAACGTGCCTGCGATCTCGATCCTCCAGATCGCCGGATTGGCGATGAAGAACAGCCCGAACAGGATCGCGAGACCGGCGAACCATGTCAGCAGCAGCGCGCCGGCGTTGTGGATGACGCTGCCCGTCCGGATGCGAAGCCGCTCCAGTCCGATCGCCATCGCGAGTGCGACGCAGACTTGCAGACCGACCTCGATCAGACTCGACGATGTGCGATAGATATCGCCGTTGTTGATGTAGTGGCGGATCTCCGTGAAGGCGAGCAGCACCGTGAACAGGATCGCGGCGGCTTCCACGCCGCGCAGCGGGCCATCGTCACCGCGGCGGCGCAGGAAGTAAGAGCCGAGCCAGAATGAGGCTGCCGGAATGCCGTAGCCGAGCAGCAGCCAGTTGAAGATCGGCGTGGTGCCGAGGTCATCACCCACGATGCGTGGCTCGTGGCCGATCCGCAGCACCACGATGCCTGCCAAAATTGCCGCGAGCGCCCGCAGGAACGGGATCGGCCGTTTCATGGAGATCCATGCCGTGCCGAGCGACATCAGCGCCAGCGCGATGGTGAGCCAGCCTTTCTCAAGCGCGAACGTAAACGCCAGCGCCAGTGCGGCGAGCGTACCGGTGGCGAACATCGCGGTTGCGATCATCTGGCCGGGACGCGTATCGCGCTTGGTCAGGAGTTCGGTCGCCGCGGCGAATGCGCCGGCGACTGCAATGGCGATGATCGCAAACGGGATCGAGCGATCGAGATGCGCGATGCGCGCGTAAAGCGCGACCAGCAGTGCCAGCGGTGTGAACACGCCGGCCGCCGACCAGATCACCGGAATGATCGCGCTGACGGAACGGCCCTGCGCGAGGAAACCTGCTGCGCCAAACGCCGCGCCGAAACCGGCCGCCGCGATAAGATGCATGCTGATCGAGCCTTCGTCGGCGCGCGTGCCGATGCCGGGCATTGCGCCGCCGGGCATCACGGTGAGTTCTGGATTGGCGCGGATCGCCCATTCGGCGAACACGGCGAAGACGAACAATGCGGCCGCAACGATTGCGCCGGTGGCGCTCTCCGCGCGCCAGGCGATGGCGAAGGTTGCTGCAACCAGCAATGCGAACACGATCATCGCCGCATCGGCGTGATTGTGGCCGAGCACCAGCGCCGTGGCGCCGAACAGGAAAACCGCGAGCGATATCGATGAAACAGGCTCGACCTGGCCTTGCTCCGCCGACGGGCCGAACATGAACCCGGCGACCACCAGAACCGCGGCCAGCGCGAAGCTTGCAATCATATCGAACGCATGCGGGCCCAGCGTATTGGCTTCGGCAATGCCAACCAGCATCCAGAACGCCCCAAACGCGATGGTGGTGACGGCGAGCCAGCGCCACAGGCGAATGCGTGCAAGGCCGAAGGCGGCTGCGGTGACGATGGAGATATAGATATAGAGCGCCCAGTAGTCCGGCTTGTCCGATGCCACCAGCAGGGGCGTCACGAATGCGCCGACCACGCCGAGGCCCGCAAGCGCCGGACCATGCAAGAGCGCAGCGGCAAGGGTGCCGAGCGCGACCGCGCCGAGCAGGACGAAGGCAACAGGCGGCGCGAGAAAACCGTAGAGCGCGTAGGATGCATAAACGGTGGCGAATGCGACCGCCGTTCCGGCGGCGGTCAGGATCGCCGGGATGTTGGCAATCGGCAGCGGTGCGATCGACGACAGGCTCTCCTTGCGCCGTGCGAACTCACCGACCGCAAGCAGCGCCAGCGCGAACAGGCCGCCGAGCAGCACACGCACCTCGGGGCCGAGCAGTCCGGCTTCGATGGAATACTTGACCAGGAAGACGCCGCCGAGGGCGAGCGTCAGTCCGCCGACCCAGACCACCCAGCGGGTGCCGATGCGCTCCTCGAAGCCGGGGCCGCTCGATGCAGCCGGTGCGGCAGGTTGAGCGGGTGTTTCAGGAATGCCGCCGTCCACTGTTTCCCGATAGCGCGATCCGGCAGGCGGCAGCGGCGGCGGAGTTGACGCGGCCCGCTCGGCTGATTCAGGCACTGCCGTTTCGGGCGCGATCGGCGGAGCGATCGGAGCATCCGTTCTTGTTGTCGATGGACGCGCGCCGCCCGCGAGCGAGGCTTCGAGCAGGGACAGCCGCGCCTCCAGTGCCTTCGAGCGCATGGTCACGTTGCGGGCAATGCCGATCGCGATAAGAGCAAGGACAAGCGCAATAAATTCCATCGATCCTCCTTGCGCGATCCGCCTCAGCGAGGGCTTTCGGATCACGCGAAAAATTCTTTGCCGCTTAGTGGCCGATCAACTTCTGGAAACTGATCCGTTTGAACTGGAATGCCTGTGTCGATACTGGCGTGGCAGGGCTCCCTCTCCCGTGGGGAGAGGGTTGGGGTGAGGGCGTAGAATTTGTCGTGAGACCGTACGCCCTCACCCGCCGCGCTTCGCGCGTCGACCTCTCCCCACGGGAGAGGTGAGGCTGTAGCGATGCCGCTCTCTGGCTCCACATTCTCACCTCATTCTAGCGTCGTCCCCGTACCCGCAATCCGGGCGCGGGCCGTTCCTGCAAGACTTCGCGGCGAAAACGAAACAGCGCCGCCGGGCGTCCGCCGGTCTGGGTCGACATTTCGCCGGTCGGTTCGACCAGCGCACCGGCCTCCACCAGACGGCGGAAATTCTGCTTGTGCAAATGACGTCCCGAGATCGCCTCAACGGTGCGCTGCAAGTCCGTTAGTGTGAACTCCGAGGGAAGAAGTTCAAACACCACCGGGCGATATTTCAGCTTGGCGCGCAGCCTCGCGATGGCGGTGGCGAGAATCCGGCGGTGGTCGAACCGCATCGGCGAGCCGAGCGCCGGCAGTGTCTTGCGCGCCAGTGCGGCGGGACGCCCGTCGCGGCGGGATTCCTCGATCAGCCCGGCCTCGTAGAGCAGCTCATAACGGTCGAGCACGCGCTCTTCGTCCCACTGCGCACCGTGGGTGCCGAAGTAAAGCCGGACGCGGTCGCCGCGCGCCAGTGCGCGTGCGGTATCCGGCTTTTCGGATTGCGCCGCCCAGTCTTCCAGCGCGGGGAGAATCTCTTTCTCGATCATTGCCGGGCGCTCGTCGCGCCAGTCCTCCCAGGGAAAATAGCGATACCACGGCTTGAATGTCGCGCCCGCCACCTGCGGCTTCGAGGTGCTGTCCGCGGCGCGGGTCAGCGCGAGATAGCCGACCGAGGCGACATGCGCGTCGGTGTCGCTGCGCTGGGCATGACGGCCGCGATCGCCGAAGGTGTAAAGCTGTTCGACATAGCCGAGCCGCAGGCCGGTCTGCTCTTCCACCCATGAGCGCAGGCCGATTTCCAGTGTGCGATGAGCGACCGCGTCGAACGGCCCGAACGGCAGGCCCTCGAGCTCGTCGCCGTCGCTGCCGGAGGCGGTCAGGATCGACGGCTCGTTGCCGTCGATCGACACGATGGCCGCCGTCAGTCCGATCTCGATCGGTGTGAGGATTTTATCGGTCATGATGCAAAAGCCCCGTCATTGCGAGAAGCGTAGCGACGAAGCAATCCAGCTTTCAGTTGCCCTGGATTGCTTCGCTTCGCTCGCAATGACGGATCTCATTCAATCTCCACCCGGAACGGCCGCCCCTCGATGGTCATGTTGCCCGGACCCATGGCGTCGAGCGCGCGGACCATGCGCCCATTACGCCCCAGCACCTCGTCCGCCAGCGTGACGATCAGGCGGTTGGGATAGGCGCTCGGCGATGCCGAGCGAATCTGCCGTGCGATGGAGGTCTCGTCCCGATGCGGATTGAGCGCGCAGGCCGCCATGAATGCGCTCGCGGTAGAGCGGCTGATCCCGGCATAGCAATGGATCACCATTGGCGCGGTGCGATCCCACTTGCGGATGAAGGTCAGCGCCTGTTCGACATGCTCATGCGACGGCGCGGTGAATCCCTGCGCCGGTTCGATGATGTCGTCCATCTGGATGCGCAGGTGATTGGCCTCCGGCACTGACACCGGACGCACCACCTGTGAGACATTGGCCATCACGGTGAGGATGTGTTGGGCGCCGGTGGCTTCGACAGTGGCGGGCAGGGCGGCGAGCGAGCAGACGTGAATCATGGCGGTCCTTATGTTCCGCACGAGTATATGCCTGCTGTCTTCGCCCGTCATGCTGCACGGCAAACATGCCGTGGATGATTATGACAAAAGCGCCTTGAATCGCGCGAGAAACTGCTTTTCGGCGCGCCCGGCCGACCATGGCGTCACATAGTCTTTTTCGGTCGCCGCAGGTAGCTTGGGATCGCGGCCGAACAGGCGCCTGGCTTCGGCCTGCGCGAAGCCGGCGAGATGCGTCGCCTCGAGATAGGCCGCGCCCATGTCGGCGGACTTGATCTGCTGCTCGATCTCGGCGGGCAGCACCGCAGGGAGGCCGAAGCGGATGTGGATCGCCGACAGGAGCCGTTTCTCGACGACTTTATACGAGCCTCCGATCACCGCCTTGAACGGCGAAATCATGTCGCCGATCACGTATTCCGGCGCGTCGTGCAGCATCGCCGCGAGGCGAATGCGATGATCGACGCGCGGGGTCTGCTGGCGCAGCACGGCCTCGACCAGCAGCGTGTGCTGTGCGACCGAGAAGATATGCGCGCCGTGGGTCTGTCCGTTCCAGCGCGCCACGCGCGCGAGGCCGTGAGCAATGTCCTCGATCTCGATGTCGAGCGGCGAGGGATCGAGCAGGTCGAGGCGGCGGCCCGACAGCATGCGCTGCCAGGCGCGCGATGCTGGTTTGGAGGGCGATGATTTCTTCGTGGTCATTTTGATTTTACGCGCACGGGCTTCTTCAGCTTGCTGCACGTTTCATGGCAATGGCAGGTCACAAGATGGTCGTTGACCATGCCGGTGGCCTGCATGAAGGCGTAGACGATGGTCGGCCCGACGAACTTGAAGCCGCGCGCCACCAGCTCTTTCGACATTTTGATGGACACGGGCGTGGATGCGGGCACCGAGGCTGTGGTCTTGAAATTGTTGACCTTCGGCTTGCCGTCGACGAAGTCCCATAGGAAGGCCGAGAAGCCGGGACCTTCTTCCATGATCTTCAGATACGCCTTGGCGCTGTTGACCGTGCCTTCGATCTTGGCGCGGTTGCGCACGATCCCGGCTTCGTTCATCAGCGCGGCGACCTTCTTGTCGCTGTAGCGCACGATTTTCGCCGGCTCGAAATCGTCGAAGGCCTTTCGGAAATTGTCGCGCTTGCGCAGGATCGTGATCCACGACAGCCCGGCCTGAAATCCGTCGAGGATCAGTTTCTCGAACAGCGCGCGGTCGTCGTATTCCGGCACGCCCCATTCGGTGTCGTGATAGGCCATGTAGAGCGGGTCTTCACCCGGCCACGGGCAGCGCTCCAGCCCATCGTCATGCAGGCGCGCGCTTCTCATGCGGAGGCCTGCTTCGGTGTGGCCTTCACGTCATCGGGCGAAACCAGACTGATCGGGAGCCCGCCCGCGGTGAGCGGCAATCCGGCCTCAAGTGCATCGGCAACGCGGTCGGTTCGCAGCAGCGCGAGGCCGACGCCGTTCGCCGACGAACCCATGGTGCCGACGGCCTTGTCGCCTGCGGTCACCGGCAACCCGATTTCCGGCACCGAGCCGCCCAACCGCACCCGGACGGTGCGCGTGCGCGCGGTGCCGCGATGCTGCATGCGGGAGACGACCTCCTGGCCGACATAGCAGCCCTTGTCGAAATCGACGCCGTGCAGGCGGTCCATGTTGGTCTCGTGCGGGAAGGCGTCGCCGTAGATGAAGTCCACGCCGCCGCGCGGCGCGCCGCAGGCAATGCGGTGGGCCTCATAGGCCTCGCTGTCGGTCACGTCCGCGCCGATCGCGGCCGCGGTCTCGTCGACCAGATCGTCCGGCACGAAGATACGCCAGCCGAGCTGCGGATCGCGCGGGTCTTCAAACGCAAGATCGGGTGTCGTTGCCGGAGCACCGCCCCAGACCGCCATCACGCCGAGCTGCGAGGACAGGTTGTCGACCGTGACTTTCTTCCGCAGCTTGTAGAATCCGAGTTTGGTGGCGAAGGCCTGCGCGAGCGCCAATGGCACGTCGAACACGAAGCCGCCGCCATGGGCCTCCGGCGCCTCGGTGACGAGAAAATCCACGATGATCTTGCCCTGCGGCGTCAACAGCGCGCCAAACCGGCCCACACCGGGCCGCACCAGTTCCACATTGGTGGTGATCAGCCCGTCGAGGAATGCCCTCGCATCTTCGCCGCTGACTTTGACGACGCCGCGATCCGGCAGAAACGCTGCTTTCATAAGGTTCTCTCGGGATTCTCAAGTTCTGTGGGACAATTCGCCCGCTGGTTGTTACATCGCAACGTAAGGCGCTAAGGTGCGGACAACAAGGCCCGCGCCGCCGTGCGACCACAGCATTGAACGCGTAAAATCCGGCCCCAAAATCAGACGAGTTTCGAGCATTGACCCAGACATTTGATGTGATTCTAAAATCCGGCACCGTGGTCAACCAGGACGGCGAGGGGGTCCGCGACATCGGCATCTCCGCCGGGCGGATCGCGGAAATCGGATCGCTCGGCGCTGCCAGCGCGGGCGAGGTCATCGACTGCAAGGGCCTGCACATCCTGCCCGGCGTCATGGACACGCAGGTGCATTTCCGCGAACCGGGCCTGACCCACAAGGAAGATCTGGAAACCGGATCGCGCGGCGCGGTGCTGGGCGGCGTCACCGCCGTGTTCGAGATGCCGAACACCAATCCGCTGACCGTGACCGAGGAAGCCTTCACCGCCAAGGTGAAGGCCGGGCAGCACCGGATGCATTGCGATTTCGCATTCTTCATCGGCGGCACCCGCGACAACGTCAATCATCTGCCTGATCTCGAGCGCGCGCCGGGTTGCGCCGGCGTCAAGGTCTTCATCGGCTCCTCGACCGGCTCGCTGCTGGTGGAGGACGACGACAGCCTGCGCCGCATCTTCAAGGTGATCCGCCGCCGCGCGGCATTTCACGCCGAGGACGAATACCGCCTCAACGACCGCAAGCATCTGCGCATCGAGGGCGATCCGCGCTCGCATCCGGTGTGGCGCGACGAGGACGCGGCCCTGATCGCGACACAGCGCCTCGTGAACCTCGCGCGCGAGACCGGCAAGCGCATCCATGTGCTGCACATCTCGACCAAGCAGGAAATCGAATATCTGCGCGACCACAAGGACGTCGCCTCCTGCGAGGCGACGCCGCATCATCTGACCCTCGCCGGTCCCGAGGCCTATGAGCGGCTCGGCACCAAGGCGCAGATGAACCCGCCGGTGCGCGACGCCAGCCACCGCGACGGCATCTGGCGCGGCATCGAGCAGGGCATTGTCGATGTGCTCGGCTCCGACCACGCGCCGCATACGCTGGAAGAAAAGGACAAGGTCTATCCGGCCTCGCCGTCGGGCATGACCGGCGTGCAGACGCTGGTGCCGATCATGCTCGATCATGTCAACGCGGGACGGTTGTCGCTTGCGCGCTTTGTCGATCTCACCAGCGCCGGCCCGGCGCGGCTGTTCAACATCGCCTGCAAGGGCCGGATCGCCGCCGGCTACGACGCCGACTTCACCGTCGTTGACATGAAGCGCGAGGAAACCATTACCGACAAGTGGATCGCCTCGCGCGCGGGCTGGACGCCGTATGATGGAGTGAAGGTCAAGGGCTGGCCGGTCGGCACCTTCGTGCGCGGCAAGCGCGTGATGTGGCAGGGCGAGGTCGCGACCCCGTCGACCGGCGAAACGGTGCGGTTTCTCGAGACGCTGAAGGCGTGATCTGAAGAGCGACCGAACAACGCCCCGGCAGCGATGCCGGGGTTTTTGTTGTCGCGAAATCCATCAATCAGGATCGCAAAGGCCTCACGCGACCTCGTCGGTCCAGACCTTGAAGCTGATCAGTTCATTCGGCCCGAATGTCTGCGTGATCGGAACGTCGGAGGCGTCGCGGCCCTGCGCGATCAGCACACGGCCGATGCGCGGCACGTTGTTGCGCGGATCGAACATGTGCCAGTGGCCGCCGATATAGGCCTCGAACCAGCCGGCGAAATCTCCAACCCATGGCTTCGGCGTGCCGATGTCGCTGAGATAGCCGGTGCAGTAGCGCGCCGGAATATTCATGCAGCGGCAGAGCGTGATGGCGAGATGCGCGTAGTCTCGGCACACGCCCTTGCCTTCGTTATAAACCTCGAATGCCGTCATCGTCGCGCGCGCATGCTCGTAGCCGAACGTGATGCGGTGATGAACGAAATCGCAGATCGCCTGAACGCGCGCCCAGCCCGGTGCGGTGTTTTCAAACTGCTTCCACGCGATGTCGGACAGGCGATCCGTCTCGCAGTACCGGCTGCCCAGCAGATAGACCAGCGTGTCCGGCGGCAGATCCTCCACCGCGTGCTGGATCGCCGACGGGACGGCGACATCCGGCACGCCGCTGTCGCGGACCAGTCCGTCGGCGAAAAGGCGAATCCGTCCCGGCGGCGCGACCATGCGGCTGCACCAGTTGCCGAACATGTCGCGATAGGGCGTGATCGGCACCGGCGGGGTCGTGGTGAGAAAATCGGGCGTGATGACATCCGACGCGCGCGTGAAGTGCGTGCCCAGCACCATGATCATCGGCGTGGCCTGCGGAAAATCGTAGATCATCTCGTAGCCGACGCGAATCTTGATTCCAGTCACGTGTTTCCAATCGTGGGTGTGTGTGAAGGTCATCCCGGCATCGATGCCAGGCCTGTTGTTTGACGTGTTAAACCAGTGCGATCACCGGCTCCTGCAAGGACGTGACCGGAATATTGACGTGGCAAACGAGACCGGCCGGATTGAAGATCAGCCGTGCTTCGCCCTGAAGCTGGCCGGGCAGCGCCTGCTCGATGAACCGGCTGCCGAAATTCTTCTGCTTCGGTTCGGTCACCGCCGGCCCGCCGCTTTCCTTCCATTCGAGGGTGAAGCGTTCCGCCTCGGCATCGACCGACCATGTGATCGAGACGCGGCCGTCCGGCACCGACAGCGCGCCGTATTTCAGTGCGTTGGTGCAGAGCTCGTGGATCACCATCGACAGTCCGACGGCTGGTCCCGACGACACGGCGATGTTTTCGCCGGTGATCGTGAACTGCGCCAGCCCCTCGGTCTGGAACGCGAGGATTGCGTTTTCGATCAGCGAGCGGCAGCCCGCGCCGGTCCAGCTCTCGCGAATGAGAAGATCGTGGGAGACGCCGAGCGCCGCCAGACGGCTGGCGATGGTCTTGGCCGCCGCCTCGACGCTGGTGGCTTCGCGCAGGCTTTGCGAGGCGATCGCCGAGGCAATCGCCAGCATGTTCTTCACCCGGTGATGAAGCTCACCGATCAGGACGGTCTGAAGTTTCGCGGCGACAACATGGGCATGAGCTTCGACACCTGCCTGAATGAGCAGTTGCCGAAGCTGGTCGTTTTCGTCCTCGACGTCGCGTAGCGGGGCGAGATGCCGCTCAGTGCTCATGAATTATCCCGTGTTTCGGCGGCGCCTTACGATTTGCGCTTTGCCACAGGCGGCGGGGGCGGATTCAGTTCGGCGATCTTGAGCAAGGCGTCGGCATGGGTGGCATGGGGACCGGTGACGAACGTCCCGCTCATCTTGGTGGTGTACCATCCCGAAACGACGCCAAGACGAAGCGCCTCTTCCGGTTTGACGTGCCGCGACGACAGCTCTTTCGTTGTCATATCAAGCATGCATAGTCCTCCCGTTCCCGCCGAACGTCGCAATGAGTTTCAGGATCAATCGTTCGCGGAAAACAATCGAGGTGGAAAACGTAGTCAGCTTTCGCTGTCGAGCCGCGCGAAATCCTTGAGGACCGAGGCGACCAGATCGCGGTGGTGCGTATCGTGCACACCCAGCGTCGCGTAATAGAGATTCAGAATGTAACGCGCCTTCGCAGCCGCTTCGGGCCACGATGTTGCATCCGTGTCGAGCAACTCCGTCTCGATCTGAAGCTGCCGCTCGCGCAGGACTGCTGCGTGGCTCTCGGCGTCGGCGAGAATGCGCCGCAGTCCCGTCGCTTTCTGCGCTGCCATTCCGCGCCGGGAATCGAGATCGACTGGATCGTCAGACATTTGGCGCCACCGCGTCCCGATGCTGCGCGTCGGCAAGATCGACCGAACCGATGGCGATCATTTCCATCGAGTGATGATGCGGCGGCGCGCCCGGCACCATGATCATGGTGGCGATGCGCCGAAAGCTCGGAAAGGACAGGCCTTCGATCATTTCCTCGTCGGTCACGATCTCGTAAGCGCCAGCCGGAAGCAGGCGTTCAATGCCCTTGATGCGCGCCGGATGTTTGAAGGTGACCGTCTCCCGCCGCGTTCTCGTGATCATGAGAAGCGCTCCGCGGCAACCTGATGGTGTGGCATGAGTTGACTGTGCGCCTTTCCGGCGCGGATAGCTATCGGTTTATTGCCTGCGAACAGAGGCAATTCGCGCCAATTAAGGCGGCAACGCATTTCCGTCGAAGGCCCGGCTGATTGCCCAGCTTTTTCATTTGCAGATGAACGCGTTCATGTTGTCGCGCATCCCTGCAACATTTCGTGATGGGGATACAAATCCCCGCGCTCGGAACCTCACTTATGTTCGGCATGTCCCGCCCCGTCATGAGGGGCGTTTCGCGATCGTCACGATACGCGGGGCGGGATGCGGTGGCGCGGCAGCGTCAGGCCGGAGCGAGGGTCGCGGGGCGCAAGCCCGGATCGCGCGCACGCACCCGCAAGGGCGTGCGCAACATCCGGAGGCGCGTGAGCGATGCAAGCGACGGCAGACGAACCACGCTGTGCGCGCCGGCCCAAGTCGTGTGGTCCCGACGCCCGAAGCTGGCGTCAGTCCGGCAGAGAGCCGCTTCCAACCGGAGGCGGAAACCCTCAGCAGGGATGCGGTGACGTAGCATCGTCCACCGGGGAGAGCACGAAGCAGGCCGGAGCCCCACCGCGTGCGGAACGCCGGATGCAAACGGCGTGACCGTGGCGACTACGCTCGTGTGCTTTTTACCTTTTGCACACGGGGCTGCGGATGCGCTCGCGCATCCGGCGTTCCGCGCGCCCTCATTCAAGGGCGAAGCGATCAGGATTTCGGGCGCCCCCGCGCCGTCATAACAACAGGGGCGATGGCGCGTGGCTGTTTGAAATTTGAATAGGAACAAGGGCGCGAGCCCTTCAACACCACCGATGTCGTCCCCGCGCAGGCGGGGACCCATAGCCACTGGATTTGGGGTGACGAAGAAAGGCGTTGATCTGTTTTCGCGACAGGATCGATAGCGCGGGGGAGTATGGGTCCCCGCCTTCGCGGGGACGTCGTGGAGAGGGTCGCGCGCGATGCGTCTTACTGCTTGAACTCGACCACCGAAAATTCGCCGCTGCGGATGCGGCCGGCGAGACCTTCGACGAACTTCGCCACCGCGTCTTCGCCATAGGTGCTGACGAGTTCAGCGAAGGCGGCGAACAGGCTGGCCTGCGCCAGGCAATCGCCATCGACGCCGTCGTGACGCGCTTCCGCCCAGGCCTCGTTGAGGTAATTCAGCGCCGCCCGCTTCTGGTCCTGATCGGGCGAAAATCCGTGAACGGGCGTCCAATAGGAAGGATGCGACATGAAATCAATTTGCCTGTGGAACGCGTCCGGGCGGACTGCACGTTGAAACTGCACAGAGCATTAGCATGCAGGGCGGAGCCCGCGAGCCGGTTCTTTAGGAAAGGTTAACGGCGCGAATTCAAGTTATCGCGTTATTTCCGGCATTCCCGTTCGGGCCGGCGAAAGCTGTCCACCGGAATTTTCAGTTGGCGTAGCGCGCCGTGAGATCCCGCGAGATTTTCGAGCCTTCGTCGAGGTAGCGGCGGATGGCGACATTCGCGGCCGGCGTGCAGGAGCGGTAGGTTTGCTGGAACCCGTTATAGCCGCGGTTGAAGCTCGCGATCATCCGGCTGCGGCGATCGCCGGACGGGGTCTCGGCATCGACCAGCGCCTGCATTTCGGCGCGCCACTTCTGGCCTTCATTGGTGCCGCAGATTCCGCGCAGGTAATGCAGGGCGCCGAGGATTTCAGCCAGCCGCTGGAGATCGCCGTCGAATGGCGCAGCCGCGTCCTGGGCCCGGACCGGAACCGGACCGGCCAGTGCCGTCACCAGGAAAATCGCGAAAATCCGCTTTAGCATAAGGGCCGCATATGCCCGTTCAACGGGCCGGAAGCAAGGCAGAGACTAAAGGCCCATGATGGCGCAGGCGGAGCGGATCGTCTCGTCCAGTCCCTGGGTCACCCGCAGGCCGTGGACCGCCTCGCGCGGGGACAGCCATTTGGCGTCGTCCAGTTCGTCATTGAGGGCGATCTCGTTGGCGACCCAGCGGGCAGCGAACGGCAGGACGACAAAATGGCCGTGGCCGCCGGTTCGCGGGGGGAGGGCCTCGCGATAGCCGATCAGGGCGACGATCTCGATCCTGAGCCCGGTTTCCTCGCGGACCTCGCGGGCCAGCGCCTCGTGCAGGCTTTCACCGAATTCCACCCGGCCGCCGGGGAAGGTGTAGACGCCCTTGGCCGGCTCGCGGGCGCGGCGGACCAGCAAAATCTTGCCGTCACGGAAAATCCCGGCGCTGACGGCGAGCTGCGGGCCGGTATGGGAAAGGCCGGTCACGGTCAGCGGTTCATGATCTGGTCGATGTCGTCGGCATCGCTGCTGCTGCCGTTGATCATGGAGCCTGCCAGGGTGACGAGCGGTTTGACCCAGCCCGCGGCCTGCTCGGCCAGGATGGTGCGGGTGTCGTCATGCCGGACCCGGCGCATGGCGTCGCCGACCGTGGTCAGGATCGACGTCATGGTTGCGGTGATGTTGTCGAACTCGGCGCGGACGGCGGGATCGCTGGAATCATAGGCGCTGATGGCAAGGTCGCGGGCCTTGAAATTCGAGGCGGCGAAATGCTCGCGATAGCTCATCGGCTGCCAGCCGAGAAAGTCCTCGAAACATTCCGGAATGTCGGGGATCATTTCGAGCAGCATGATCGCTTCGTTGAAATGGTTCAGATAATCTGTAGCGAGCCCGGTGCGGGGATTGATGTTGGCGTCGCGCAGCCGCTGGGCGCGGGCGGCCATGTCATCGGCCAACTGGGCGTCTGAGGGGCCGCACTCGTCGTCAGCGGGGGACATTGCGTGCAGGGCGGAATTCGACATCGTGATGGATGTTTGGGCATCGCAGGTTAAAGGTGGCTGAACAAGTTTTGCTTATGTGTCATTTTCCAGCGCTGAGGCTTTATTTTCGAGTCTTTTTATGTGCGGGCGATACCTGATTACATCATCCCCCGAGGCGCTGCGCCGGCTGTTCGGCTATGGCGAGCAGCCGAATTTTCCGCCCCGGTATAACGTTGCTCCGACCCAGCCGGTGCCGGTGGTGATCCTCGAAAACGGCGTCCGCCAGTTCCGGCTGATGCGCTGGGGTTTTCTGCCGGCCTGGGTCAAGGACCCGCGCAAGTTCGCGCTCGTCATCAATGCGCGCGCCGAAACCGTTTTGGAGAAGCCGTCGTTTCGCAATGCCATCCGGCGGCGGCGGTGCATTCTTCCGGCAGATGGCTATTACGAGTGGAAGACATCACCCACGCGCAAGCGGCCGCATCTTATCCGGCGGCGAGATGGCGCGCCGATCGGTTTTGCCGGCGTGGCCGAAACATGGATGGGACCGAACGGCGAGGAGGTCGACACCGTGGCCATCGTGACGGCTCCCGCTGCCCCGGAGATGGCGGCGCTGCATGACCGGGTTCCGGTGACGATCGAGCCGCGGGACTTCGATCGCTGGCTCGACGGTGGCGAGATCGATCTTGAACCCGCGCTTGAATTGCTGGTCGCGCCGCGGGCGGGGACTTTCGTCTGGCACGAGGTGTCAACCGCAGTGAACCGCGTCGACAATGACAGCGCGGACCTGATCCTGCCGTGCAGCGAAGAGGACATCGCCATCGCCGAGGCTGCGAGCCGCAAGCAACCCAAAGAGCCTCAAAGAAAGATTAAGGTCTCTGCGCCCGAAGAGGACAACGGGCAGGGCTCTTTGTTTTAGAGGCTCGCTGCTCTAGGGCTGCTTCGCGGCTGTCACGTCGGGGAAAATGTTCAGCGCCGCGTATTGCAGCAGCATGATGGTCTTGGCGTCGACAATGCGGCCGTCCGCGATCATCGCGAGCGCCTCGGCGACCGGCAGTTCCAGCGTCTCGATATCTTCGCCTTCGTGGGCAAGGCCGCCGCCGCTTCCGATCTTCATGTCGGGCTGATATTCGGCGATGAAGAAATGGAGTTTTTCGGTGACCGCGCCCGGACTGGTGAAAGCTTCGAAGATTTTCTTGATGGGGCCAAGGCGATAGCCGATCTCTTCTTCCGCTTCGGAGCGGATGCGTGCTTCGGGCTCGGCATCGTCCAGCGAACCGGCCGGCGCTTCGACCAGCAGGCCATCGTATCCGTTGGCATAGGTGGGATAGCGGAACTGTCGGATCAGGATCACGGTGCGCTGCGCACGGTTGTAAGGGAGTATCGTCACGCCGTCGCCGCGATCGAAGGTTTCGCGATGCTGTGTTTGCCATTCGCCGCTGGAGCGCCGCCAGTCGAAGGTTGTCGAACGTAGTTTGTATTTGTTGTCCGAGAGCACGCGGACGTCCTTGATGCGAATGCGGTCGCTCACGCTCATGCAGTTACCTTCAGGACTTGTCGGAAGTTGCTGTCAGGGCGTCATCGGGCGGCCATCGAGCCACTTTGCATAGACGACGCGCTCCTGCTGATCGTAATCAAGCGTCTCGTAAAATGCTTGTACACGGGTGTTGTCTGCACGAACCAGCAGTTGGAGTTTCTCGATGCCACGATCGCGCAACCAGTCTTCTGCCGCCGCCATGATCGCGCGCCCGTATCCCTTGTTGTGGTGATCAGGGTCCACGGCGACATAATAGACCCAGCCGCGATGTCCATCGTGTCCTACCATGACGGTTGCAACGATGGTGTTTCCGTCGCGGCCGACGAGTACCTCCGAATTGGTCTTGCCGCGCGCACGTGCAATGTCCGCCTGCGGTTCGTTCCATGGTCGCGTCAGTTCGCAGCGCTTCCACAGCGCAACGACAGCGGGAATATCGGCGTCGGCGATAGCGCCGATGGCGAGGTTGCTTGTTGTCGTTGCCGATGCGTCGGTCACAGCACCTTGCCCGGGTTGAGAATGTTGAGCGGATCGAGCAGACGCTTGATCGACCGCATGATTTCAAGGGCAACGGGGTCTTTGACATTCGGGAGTTCGTCGCGCTTAAGCACGCCGATGCCGTGTTCGGCCGAAATCGACCCGCCATGCTTTGCGACGACCGCATGTACCACGTCGTTCATGTCGTGCCAGCGCGCGAGATAGTCCGCCATGTCAGCTCCGATCGGCTGGCTGACATTGTAGTGGATGTTGCCGTCGCCAAGATGACCGAATGCAAACGGCCGGGCGCCGGGAATGAGTTTGGTCACGGCGGCGTCGGCCTCGCGCAGAAAATCCGGCACGGCGGCGACGGGGACGGAAATATCGTGCTTGATCGAACCGCCTTCGGGCTTCTGCGCCGGTGAAATGACTTCGCGCAGTTTCCAGAACGCCGCCCGCTGGTCGAGATTGGCGGCGATCACGGCGTCGTTGACGATGCCGTCCTCCATGCCTTTGCCCAGGATCGCCTCGATGGTGTCGCGGGCGTCGTCGCGCGGCGAGGAGATTTCCATCAGCACGTACCAGGGGTGACGGCCGGACAGCGGCGCGCGGATCGATGGGCCATGCTTAACCGTGAAATCGATAGCGATCTGCGGGATCAGTTCGAAGCTGGTCAGGCTTCCGGCGGCGATGTTGCGCGACATGTCGAGCAATGTGAGCGCATCCTCAGGGGAAGCGATGGCGGCGAAGGCCGTCTCGACGGAGCGCGGCTTCGGAAACATCTTCAGCGTCGCGGCGGTAATGATGCCGAGCGTGCCTTCCGCGCCGATGAAGAGATCGCGAAGGTCGTAGCCGGTGTTGTCCTTCTTCAGGCTCGACAGACCATGCATGATGCGGCCATCGGCGAGCACGACTTCAAGCCCGAGCACGAGATCGCGCGCAACCCCGTAAGCAAGCGCGGCGATGCCGCCGGCATTGGTGGAGAGATTGCCGCCGATGGTGCAGCTTCCTTCCGCGCCGAGCGACAGCGGAAACAGCCGGTCGGCATCGGTGGCGCGCTGCTGCGCATTGGCGAGGATCACACCGGCTTCGACAGTCATGGCGTTGGATTGCGTATCGACGGCACGGATCTTGTCGAGACGCCGTGTCGAGATCACCACTTCGCCGTTGTGCGGCGTCTGGCCGCCGACGAGGCCCGTATTGCCGCCCTGCGGCACCATCGCGGTTCTCGTCTCGGTGGCGAGCTTGCAGATCGCGGAGACTTCCGCGGTCGAGCCCGGACGAAGTACCAGTGGTGAGTGGCCCTGAAACAGGCCTCGTTCTTCGGTAAGATAGGGGGCGGCGTCGTGCGGATCGGTCACCGCATACTTCTCGCCAACGATCGCGGCAAAGCGCGCCAGCAACTCGGGCGACAGAACGGTGGGCGGTGGCTGCACGATATTCATGTCGTTATCAAAGTCCTGATCTGTCAGCTTCTTGGAACGGCGGCGCGTTGCAGGCGATCGTTGATGGCTTCGCCGAGACCCTCATTGGGCACTGCCATGACCGCGATGGCACGGGACCCGCGCGCATCGAGTTCGCGAAGATAACCGAAAAGGTTCGCGGCGGCCTCCACCAGATCGCCGGCTTCCGACAAATTCATGACGCTGGCCCGTTCGGAGCCGGGAATCATGCGCGGCCCGAATGCCAGCAGTGCTTCTCCAGCTTCCAGCCGGTGCGCATTGAGCCGCACGGGGGTGTGCGGCGCGTAGTGCGAAGCCAGCATGCCCGGCGCCAGCGGAAGCGCCTCGGCTGAATTATGGTCCTCCGGCACGCGCGCGAGCTTTTCGCCCAGGACGCGTTCGATGTCCTCACGGGGAAGCCCGCCGGGCCGTAGCAGCAGGGGCGTCTCGAAGCAGCCGACGATGGTGGATTCGACGCCGACCGAGACAGGCCCTCCGTCGACGATGAGATCGATGCGGCCGGAAAGATCGCCGAAGACATGCTCCGCCGTGGTCGGCGAGACGTGTCCGGAGATATTGGCAGACGGCGCAACGATGGGCTTGCCGAAAGCCCGCAAAATCTCATGAGCGACCGGATGAGCGGGGACCCGAACCGCAACCGTCTCAAGCCCGGCGGTGGCGAGATCGGACACCGGACATCCGGGAGCTTTCGGCAGCACCAGTGTCAGGGGTCCCGGCCAGAAGGCTTCCGCGAGACGCAAACTCCTGTCATCGAAGCGTGCAATGCGCTTGGCGGCCTGCAAATCACCGACATGGGCGATGAGAGGATTGAACGAGGGGCGTCCCTTCGCCTCGTAAAGCCGGGCGACGGCGCGGGCGTTGGTCGCGTCCGCGCCCAGTCCGTAGACTGTCTCGGTCGGAAACGCGACAAGTCCGCCGCCCTCAAGGCAGCGCGCAGCGGTGTCCGCTGCGCCGGAAGCGGGAAGAATTGCCGTTTTCAAACCAAGTTTCATCGCATGAGCCGCGCCATCGTGGCGTTTGTTGAGGGATTTGATCCCTTATACAGCTTCTTGCGGTCCGCGAGAGCCGACGCTATACCGGCGCCCATGTCGGAGTGTGGCTCAGCCCGGTAGAGCACTGCGTTCGGGACGCAGGGGTCGCAGGTTCAAATCCTGCCACTCCGACCATAACTCTTAGAAAAATCAGCTATTTTTCCCCTGTGAGGCCCTCAGCGCTGCCTTGGTCGAAGATCGCCCGCGCCGTCAGCGTCCGCTGACCCGGGTCCAGTTTTCGCCGCCGCAGATGGCGCCGACACAACCTTCGACGCGCAAGGTTCTAGGCCCCGTCAACAAGACCTTGCTGTCGTATACCTTGCCGTCATCGCCATTGTAGATGCGACCGGCCCACGTGCCGGGGCCGCTGGGTGTCATTCCGATGAAGAGCTGCACGCCGACCATGGGCCGCGATGCCAAAGCAGGATCGGGATTTTTGTCGTCGGTCTGCGGCTTCCCGGTTGCAGGATCGATTGCCTCGCGCAGCCAGGCGACCTTTCCGCACAGAGCCCGTCCACACTGGGTGACCTGAATCCGGGCGTCGCCCTTTTCCGTAAGCCAAAGACCCAGCGGAGATCCTTCGTCGGCTCTGGCGGCGCTCAAGCCACCCAACAAAAAAACCAGCGCCAAAATGAGATTCAATTTCGAATTCATGACCAACCTGTACTGCTCCGAAGCCCCCGGCGCGGAGCGAACCTATACAGGCCGATCCGTTATTCAAGCCGCGGAACCATTCTGACCGGCGTGTTTTTGGCGATTGTCACATCGCAGACACCATCCGTCAGTTTTCGCGCCGGGCTGCGGCGAACTGTCGTCATTGATGCGTCCGAGATGGCGTAAATCGCGCCATGGATATTGCTTTCACGGCGGTCTTTGGTCCTTATACAGAAGCCTGATTCAGGCTTTTATTATTGCTGCCAGCCGGTTGAGGGCATGCACGAACTTATTCGCGATATTACCTTTTCGATCCTGTTTGCCTGGGTGCTGGGCCTTGCCGGTCATTTTTTCCGGCAACCCCTGATTCTCGCGTATCTGGTCGCCGGATTCGTCATCGGCCCTTACGGCATGGGCTGGGTCAAGTCGCAGGAATCGATCAGCACGATCTCCGAACTCGGCCTGATCTTCATGCTGTTCATGATCGGGCTGGAAATCGATCTGAAGAAGATCATCAGGGCCGGTCGCGTCATCCTGTTCGCCGCCGGCGGTCAGTTGATCGGTGCATGTGTGCTCGGCGTGGCGTTTTTCCTCGCCATTGGTCTGTCACTGGGCGCGGGCAAGTTCGACGCGCTTTACCTGACAGTCGCGTGTGCGCTGTCGAGCACCGTCATCATCGTCAAGGTGCTCTACGAGAAGCGGGAACTGGATACGCTGCCGGGCCGCATCACGCTCGGCGTCCTGGTGCTCCAGGACATTTTCGCGATCCTGTTTCTCGCGGTGCAGCCCAGCCTCGCCGATTTGCAGATCAGTATTGTCCTGCTCTCGATCGGCCGCGTCGGGCTGCTGGTGGCGACCGCGATGATCCTCAGCCGGTTCGTCCTGCCGAAGATCTTTCACCAGATCGCGCGCAGCCCCGAACTGGTCATGCTCGGTGCGCTGGCATGGTGCTTTCTGATCGGCGAAGTCGCCGAACGCCTGCATCTGTCGCGCGAGATGGGATCGCTCGTGGCGGGCGTGTCGCTCTCCACATTCCCCTATGCGCTCGATGTCACGGCGAAGGTCACCACGCTGCGGGATTTCTTCATCACGCTGTTCTTCGTGGCGCTTGGCATGACGATTCCGATTCCGAATTCGTCCACCATCTGGCTGGCGCTGGTCATTGCGGCGTTCACGGTGGTCAGCCGCATCCTCACGACATTCCTGCCGCTCTACTTCATGAAGCAAGGGTTGCGCGCCAGTCTTTTGCCGGCACTCAATCTTGCGCAGATCAGCGAATTCTCGCTCGTGATTATTCAGACCGGTATTGTGGCGGGACACATCACAGCCCAAACATCCAGTGCCGCGTCGTTCGCGTTCGTGATCCTCGCGGTGCTTTCGACCTTTGTGATTATGCGCAGCGACCCGATCACCCGGTGGGCCATCGGTGCGTTGAAAAGAATTGGATTTCGGGATCTCGACCAGGCCCATATCGCCGATGCCGATCACGAGGGCGGACACGGCACGGCGCGGCGCATCGTCATTCTCGGTTTCTTCCGGGCGGCGAGCGCGCTGCTCAGCGAAATCGAGCGCAAGAATGCGTCCCTGCTTGAGCAGATCAGCGTCGTCGACTTCAATCCGAACGTGTTTCGCACGCTCACGGCGCGCGGCATTCATGTCATCTACGGCGACATCAGCAACATCGACACGCTGCTGCATGCCGGTGTCGGCAAGGCCGAGATCATCATTCTCAGCGTGCCGGACTCGCTGCTGAAGGGCGCCAATAACGAGAAGCTGGTCCGCCACGTCCGCTCAATGAATCCCAATGCGAAGATCATTTCGACGGCGGACCTGCTGGCGGACGTGTCCGATATTTATGCAGCGGGCGCGGACTACGTCACCGTGACCCGCCTCACCGATGCAGCGGAACTCTACAGGGTCATTGATGCCGCCGATCAGGGCCTGCTGGAGGAAAAGCGCGCCGAGATGGACGACCTTCTGAGCGAGCGCCGCGAAGTCCTGCCCTGAGGCTTCGGCGGCAGTTCTCCGGAGCGCGTTCCGCCGTGCGGAAGCTTCGCGCGTTTAAAACCGCGAAATCCGTTCCCTCTGGACCTCTTGCCCGGATTTGGCAGGGGCATATCTCTTGTTTGAAGCCGTCAAAGGCCAGTGGATGACGGCCATGTGGACGGGACAGTTGCGCGGGCCCGCGCCCTGCGCCATACGATCTGCACCCCTTTTGAGAGCAAGAGCGCGTTATGGCCCATCCTATCCCTGAAGTTTTGAAGGCGTTTGCCGCGGGTGAAATCGTTGTGGTGACCGACGACGATGACCGCGAAGGCGAGGGCGATCTGATCGTCGCCGCCACGCTTTGCACGGCGGAGAAGATGGCCTTCATCATCCGCCACACCTCGGGCATCGTCTGCGCCCCGATCACGGCCGATAACGCCCGCCGGCTTCGGCTCGATCCGATGGTCGCCCATAACGACTCCAACCACACCACCGCGTTCACGGTGTCGATTGACTACAAGCCCGGCATGACCACCGGCATTTCGGCGGAAGAGCGCACGGTCTGCTGCCGGGCACTCGCCAATCCCAATGCGGGCGCCAGCGATTTCGCGCGCCCCGGCCATATCTTCCCGCTGATCGCGCGCGATGGCGGCGTTCTGCTGCGCTCGGGTCATACCGAAGCGGCGGTCGATCTCTGCAAGTTGTGCGATCTGCCGCCGGTCGGCGTCATCAGCGAACTGATGAACGACGACGGCACGGTGATGAAGGGCGAGCAGGTCGTGAAGTTCGCGGCCCAGCACAACCTCAAGCATGTCACCATCGCTGACATGATCTCGTACCGGCAGGCGCGCGAGAAGCTGATCGAGCGGGTCTCGACCTTCACCGTCGACAGCCCGATCGGGCAATTGGATGGCTATGCGTACCGTTCGCCGTTCGATCCGGTCTATCATGTCGCTTTCGTCTACAAGGGTGTCGGCAACGGCCAGAACGTGCTGGCGCGTTTCCACAAGCCTAACATCGTGAAGGACATCTTCTTCGGGTCGGGCCGGATTCTCGCGGCACTGGAGCACTTCAAGAAGAACGGCAGCGGCGTATTGGTCTATCTGCGCGATGGTGCAGCGGGCGTGCCTGTTGCTCCTATCGCTGACGATCATTCGGCGGAAGCGGACCGTCATCGGCAGTGGCGTGAAGTCGGCGTCGGCGCGCAAATCCTGCGCGATCTCGGCGTAACGTCGATCCGGCATCTCACCTCATCGGCGCACGACTACAAAGGTCTTTCGGGATTTGGCATCGAAATCATCGCCAATGAGCCATTCGAGAGCTAGGTGCTCGCGCGCGGGAACAGGTTTTGAGCTTGCAACCTGACGCCGACGATTTATCGTGATTTCACAGCAGCAGTCTAAAGCTGAAAGGATTTTGTCATGAGTGCCCGCCCGCAGACCAAGGACAAGCCAGCCAAGGCGACATTCCAGTGGGACGATCCGTTCCTGCTCGACGAGCAGTTGACCGAGGACGAGCGCATGATCCGCGACACCGCGCGCGCTTACGCCCAGGACAAGCTGCTGCCGCGCGTCACGCAGGCGTATGCCGAAGAGAAGACCGATCGCGAAATCTTCAACGAGATGGGTGAGCTCGGCCTGATCGGCGTCACGCTGCCGGAAGAATACGGCTGCGCCAATGCGAGCTACGTGGCTTATGGCCTGGTCGCGCGCGAGATCGAGCGGGTCGATTCCGGCTACCGCTCCATGAACAGCGTGCAGTCGTCGCTGGTGATGTATCCGATCTACGCCTATGGCGACGAGACCCAGCGCAAGAAATATCTGCCCAAGCTTGCCACCGGCGAGTGGGTCGGCTGCTTCGGTTTGACCGAACCCGATGCCGGTTCCGATCCCGACGGCATGAAGACCCGGGCCGAGAAGGTCGCGGACGGCTATCGCCTGACCGGCTCGAAGATGTGGATCTCCAACGCGCCGATCGCCGACGTGTTCGTGGTGTGGGCGAAATCCGCTGCGCACGACAATAAGGTCCGCGGCTTCATTCTCGAGAAGGGCATGAAAGGTCTGTCAGCGCCGAAGATCGGCGGCAAGCTGAGCTTGCGCGCCTCGATCACCGGTGAAATCGTGATGGACGGCGTCGTGGTTCCGGAAAGCGCGCTGCTGCCGAACGTTACGGGTCTGGCAGGTCCGTTCGGTTGCCTCAACCGCGCCCGCTACGGCATTTCGTGGGGTGCCATGGGCGCTGCGGAAGACTGCTTCCAGCGCGCGCGGCAGTACACGCTCGACCGCAAGCAGTTCGGCCGGCCGCTCGCGGCGACGCAGCTTGTGCAGAAGAAGCTTGCCGACATGGAAACTGAAATCGCGCTCGGCCTTCAGGGTTCGCTGCGGGTCGGCCGCCTGATGGATGAAGGCAAGATGGCGCCCGAGATGATCTCGATCATGAAGCGCAACAACTGCGGCAAGGCGCTCGACATCGCCCGCGTTGCCCGTGACATGCATGGCGGCAACGGCATCTCGAGCGAATACCATGTGATGCGTCACGCGCAGAACCTCGAGACCGTGAACACCTACGAGGGCACCCACGACGTTCACGCCCTCATTCTCGGCCGCGCCATCACCGGCATTCAGGCGTTTTCGTAACGCCTTGCCAGGCGAGGGCTGAACTTGAGCGATAACGAAGACATTCCGTTCAATCGGGATTTCCCGCTTGCGCCCGGCGTCGTGGACGAGGTCGTCCCCGGCGTGCGGCGGGTGTTGTGCAACAATCCGAGCCCGTTCACGTTCACCGGAACGGTGAGCTACATCGTCGGCAAGGGCAACGTCGCCATCATCGATCCCGGCCCCGCCGATGAAGCCCACATCCAGGCGTTGCTCGACGCGGTGCGCGGCGAGACCGTGACTCATATTTTTCTTACCCATACCCACAAGGATCATTCGCCGGGCACACCGCGCCTCAAGGCCGCGACGGGCGCGACGGTTTATGCCGAAGGGCCGCATCGTGCTTCGCGTCCGCGTTATGGCAGCGAACTTGCGCCGACCGAATCCGGCGCGGATTATGAGTTTCGCCCCGATGTGATCCTGAAGGACGGAGAGAGAGTCACCGGTGACGGCTGGCAGCTTGAGGCTGTTGCCACGCCGGGACACACGGCCAACCACATGGCTTTCGCGTGGGCCGAGCGCAAACTGATGTTTGTCGGCGATCACGTCATGGGCTGGTCGACCTCGATCGTCGCGCCGCCCGACGGATCCATGGTCGATTACATGGCCTCGCTCGAACGGCTGACCCGCCGCGGCGAGCAGCTCTATTTCTCCGGCCACGGCCCGGAAATCCCCGACGCGGTACGGTATGTGAAGTTTCTGATCCGCCACCGCAAGGCGCGTGAAGACTCGATCCTGTATCGGCTGGCCAAGGGCGAAGCGGATATCCCGACCATTGTTCGCGCGAGCTATATCGGTATCGATCCGCGGCTGATCGGCGCGGCGGGTTATTCGGTGCTGGCGCACCTTGAGGATCTGGTTGCGCGCAATGTGGTTGCGACTGACGGTGATCCCACCATCGACGGCACCTATCGCTTGGTCGCGCCCTTGGCTTGAGGCTTGGCCGGCGTGATCAGCTTCTTTACCGGTTGGGCGGTGTCGACGGCATCATTCAATTCTTCTGCGAACTTGGTGATGCGTGCCGCGTTGGAGCCGAGATCGTGCTCGAAATAGCGCGATGATGAGCGCATATCGACGCGGGCACTGTCGCCATCCGGTGTGATGCGGATCGCGACATCCTCGCGGAAACCCATGATCGGCGTGCGCGCCACCGCCTCGATCCGGCCGATCCGCTGGGGCGGCAGTGGCGGGCGTTCGTCTATGATCAGCCACTTGTGCCGGTTCACCAGGCGCAGGGCCATCTCGTAAGCCTTCTGGGCCGGGACATCGATGCTGATAGGCTCGACATCGGGGTAGGCGGTACGCTGCTGTTCGGCTGAATAGAGGCCTGCATAGACGGCGGGGTTCGCGCCATCGCCGGCGCGCAGCCGCGCCAGTGCCTCGAACCGGGGCGGATCGATCGGATCGGTGGTGATGTCGTGAATCGCAGGCAGCGTTCGGTACTGGAATGCGAGATAGGCCGGGTAGGCGAGGATCGCGGCGTCGATCAGAAAAGCCAGCAGAATGCGGCTCATGCCGCGCGAGCCGTTCTGCCAGATCGCCGCGAAGGCGGCGAGACCAACCAGGATTGAGAGGCCAGCACAGGCGAGCGCGCCGAAAAGGGTCGTTAGCGCCGGTTTGAAATCGAGGACACCGAACCTGACGATAACCACAGCAACGACCGATGCGAGCAGCGAAAACACCGCGAGGCGCCGCGACCACGACGCGAGGGCGGAGATCGGCTCCATCTGGTAAGCGGCGGCAATCCGGCGGGCCATGCCTCGAATCCGTATATGCGTGGTCTGAAAGGGTGCGCCGGTGACCTAGCCCATTTTGAGGGCTGGTGGGAAGCAGGTTTGGGAACCGGGTACGAAAATGCCCGGCACGAGGCCGGGCATTTGGAACCTTTCGATATCCGGCGATCAGGCCGCCGCCGTCGGGAATTGGTAGTCCTTGAACTGATCCCGAAGCGCGGTCTTCAGAATCTTGCCGGTGGCGGTGTGCGGAATGGCGTCCACGAACTGAACGTCGTCCGGCATCCACCATTTGGCGATCTTGCCGTCCATGTATTGCAGGATCTCCTCGCGGTTCGCCTTCTGCTCCGGCTTAAGCTGCACGATCAAAAGGGGACGCTCGTCCCACTTCGGATGATGCACGCCGATGACCGCAGCCTCCAGCACCTTTGGATGGCCGACCGCGAGGTTTTCGAGATCGATCGACGAAATCCATTCACCGCCCGACTTGATCACGTCCTTGGAGCGGTCGGTGATCCGCATATAACCGTGGCCGTCGATGGTCGCGACGTCGCCGGTGTCGAAGAAGCCCCTGTCGTCGAGGATATTTGTCTCGACACGGTAGTAGCCTTTCGAAACCGCCGGCCCGCTTACCTTTAGGCGGCCGAAGGTCTTGCCGTCCCACGGCAGTTCCTTGCCGGCGTCGTCGGTGATTTTCATCTGGACGCCGAACGGCGGATAACCTTGCGTCTGCAGGATATCGAGCCGGGCCTCGCCCGTCAGGTTTTCGAACGGAGGCTTGAGGGCGCCCACGGTGCCGATCGGGCTCATCTCGGTCATGCCCCAGGCGTGACGGACTTCGCATCCCATATCGACGAACGCCTTGATCATGGAGCGCGGCATCGCCGATCCGCCGCAGATCACGACCTTGAGGTCGGGCAGGGTCTTCTTTTCCGCGGCCATGTATTGCAGCAGCATCAGCCAGACCGTGGGCACGCCGGCGGTATAGGTCACCTTCTCGGTGGAAAGCAGTTCATAGACCGACGCGCGTCGAGCTTGGCGCCCGGCATCACCAGCTTGGTGCCCATGGTGGGTGCGGAGAATGCGATGCCCCAGCTGTTGGCGTGGAACAGCGGCACCACCGGCAACATGGTGTCGCTGGCGCGGGTGCCGAGCGCGTCCGTGTTGTTTGCCATCAGGGCGTGTAGAACGTTCGAGCGGTGCGAATAGAGCACCCCCTTCGGATCGCCCGTGGTGCCTGAAGTGTAGCACATCGCGGCTGCGGTGTTCTCGTCGAACTCCTTCCACTGAAAATTGCCATCGACCTCGGCGATCCACTCTTCATAGGAGATCGCATTCTTCAGCGTGGTCTGCGGCATATGAGCCTTGTCGGTGAACACGATGAAGCGTTCAACGGAAGGCATCTTGTCGGCGATCTTTTCCAGCAGCGGAACGAAAGTCAGGTCCGTCATCATGATGCGGTCTTGCGCATGATTGACGATCCAGACGATCTGGTCAGGGAACAGCCGTGGATTGACGGTATGGCAAATGGCGCCAATGCCCATGATGCCGTACCATGCTTCGAGATGACGCCAGGTGTTCCATGCAATGGTGGCGACGCGGTCCCCGATCTTGATGCCGTGCTTGTCGAGCTGCTGGCCGACCTTCAGCGCGCGGGCACGAATTTCAGCGTAGTTGGTGCGATGAATAGGCCCTTCGACCGATCGCGTCACGACTTCCTGCTTGCCATGAATCGCCGCCGCGTGATCGATAATCCGATGACACAACAAGGGCCAATTTTGCATCAATCCAAGCATTCGGTATTCCCTCCTCAAGACATTCTTTTTGTTGGTGTGATCGTTGCTCCCCGAAGGGATTGGAATGAACTTTAGCGCGGACCACGCGGCCCGCAAATGGCCTTGTAACTGGCATGCCACGGGTCGGCTGCCGGTGCTCTTTTTTTTGGCGTTGGCGGCGGTCCTTACATGTGCTGCGTCGATGGAGGCAAGTGCCAATGTGCCGCTGCCGCGGCCACGGCCTGCTGACGCGCCCACTGCGGCCGAGCCGGAAGGGGGGCCGCCCGATCAGGCGCCGCCCGTGCAAGAGCCAGCGGAGGCCAGGCCTCCCGAGCTTTCGGCGTGCAGGAAGGCGCTGACCGAAGATATCGCAATCGCGCCCTCGATCCCGCCCATCAAGGGGCCCGGCGGATGCGGCGGCGAGGACCTGGTGCGCCTTGAGGCGATCGTGTTGTCGCCGACCCAGCGGGTGGCGCTGAAGCCTGCGGCGATCCTCCGCTGCACCATGGCCGCTGCGGTGGCCGACTGGATTCGCACCGACATGGCGCCGCTGGCGGCGAAGCTCGGCACCACCATCAGTGAACTGGATAATTTCGATTCGTTTGAATGCCGTGGCCGCAATCGCGTCCGCGGAGCAAAACTCTCCGAACACGGGCTTGCCAACGCGCTCGACGTGAGGGGCATGACGTTTGCGAACGGCAATAAGCTGTCGTTGACCGATCGCACGGCGTCACGCGAGATCCGCGAGAAGGTGCTGGCCTCGGTCTGCACGCGCTTTACCACGGTGCTTGGACCAAGCTCGGACTGGTACCACGAGGACCATATTCATCTCGACCTCGCGCAGCGGCGCGGCAACTACAAACTTTGCCAGTGGGGCGTCCACGATCCGCTGCCGGCAGTCGCGCCGCTCCTCCCGGCCGAGCGGCCCGAGGAAGCTCCGCCGCGTCCGACTGCGGAAGAGAAGGCCGCATCCGGGAATCCATCCGAGGCCGCTTCAGAGGACGATGACGGCAAGCCGGCGGCGCCTGCGAAGCCGCGTGGCAAGTTGTCCCGGCGGAGCGGCACTCAATAAAAAAGCGCCGGACTGACCGGCGCTTTTGATCTGGTTCGGTTCAGCGAAGCTTAGAACGGACCCGTTCCGCCGCCGGCGCCTTGCAGCGCCATCTTCGAGTTGTAGGGTGAGTCACCCTGCTTCGGATCGAGCACCACCACGACCGTGCCCTGCTTGGCGCGGCTGTAAAGATCGATCACGTCCTCGTTGGTCATGCGGATGCAGCCTGAGGAAATCGACGCGCCGATATATTCCGGCTGGTTGGTGCCGTGAATGCGGAACAGCGTGTCGCGATTGCCCTGATAAAGATACAGCGCACGCGCGCCGAGCGGATTGTCCGGGCCGCCGGGGACCGACTGCGGCAGACCTTCGATGCGCTTGTGAATGTCCGCTGTGGGGGTCCACTTCGGCCATTCCTGCATGTTTCCGACGCGAGCGATGCCGGAGAACGCGAGCGCCTCTTCTCCGACGGTGATGCCGTAGCGGATCGCCTTGCCGCCCTCCAGCACGTAGTAGAGATAGTGGTTGTCGGAATCCACCACGATGGAGCCCGGCGATTCCTTGCGATGATAGTTGACGATCGCGCGCCGGAACGGCGCCGCCACTTCCACCTTCTCATAGCGCGCCTTGGCCAGAAGCTCCTTGTCGCGCGGCTTGAGGGTAGCTTCCGGTGATTTCTCGTAAGTGGCCGACGTCGCCTGCATGCAGCCGGCGAGCGAAAGACCTGCGAGAAGAACGATAATTTTTGAGCCGAACGAGGACATTCCGAAGTTCCAAAAGAGGGCGCGGGGTGTGTCTTCACGCCAAATCTAGCCGGAAGAAGCTTCCGATTTCGTTACCCTTATTTGCGCCGAAACGCGCCGATTTTCCAGCGCTTCCAGGACGGTTTTGCCATGCAGCACGCCACCTGTGGCATTTGCGCCTCAGGAGAAGGGGCGATTAAACCGGAGGGTGCTTAAAGGCCCGGCAAAGGCCCGGATTTCGGGCCAATCAGGCCAATCAGGACGTCCGGGAGGACGTCATTCTGCAGTCGTCCCGGCGAATCGATCTCCTTTTTGGATGTTGCTCCGGTTAGGAAAATGATCACGTCCTCGTTATTCATCGCCGGGGAATCGATGCGGCAGCCGCCGGTCGGATTCGTCCGTCTCCCATCGGATCGACCGGACCGGCCTGACGTCGATCGCTCCGGCTGCCTCGTCCCGCATGACAATTGTATGTCTCGTCGCCGTTCGTGCAGGAATCGGAGAGATTGCGCTTTGAGAGCAGATAGACGACACGTTGTTCGCGAAAGAGAGATTCTAGGAGTCGCCTATGTTGTCGGTCTTCGTTCCCACTGCATCTTCGTTGAAGAAATTCGACAACGTCGAGGCCGACGCGCTGCCGCCGAACGCGATCTGGATCGATATGAAGTCGCCATCTCCTGGCGAAGACAAGGCGGTCGAAAAACTGGTCGGGATCGAAATCCCGACCCGCGAAGACATGCAGGAGATCGAGATTTCCAGCCGCCTCTATGTTGAGAACGGCGCGCGCTACATGACCGCAACGCTGATGTGCGCGGCGGATTCGCAGGCACCGCGGACAACGCCGGTGACGTTCATCCTGACCGATCACCGCCTCGTCACTGTGCGTTACGACGAGCCAAAGCCTTTCGCGCTGATTGCGGCGAAGCTCGCGCGGAGCTGTTCGCCGAGCATTACCGGCGATGGCGTTCTTCTCGAATTGCTTGATGGTGTCATCGATCGCTGCGCCGACATTCTGGAGCGGGCCGGCGCGGATGTGGATGCGGTTTCTTCGCAGATTTTCGAACCTTCCGCCGAGCGCGGCCACGCGCGCACCTATTCGCAGATCCTTCTGACCATCGGCAAGAAGGGCGACCTGACCTCGAAGGTTCGCGAGAGCCTTGTCTCAATCGGCAGGCTGATCTCTTTCGTCACTGTCGAAACCGATGCCGGACGCTGGAGCAAGGAGCAGAAGGCGCAATTCAAGACCTTGCAGCGCGACGTGTCATCACTGACGGATCACGCTTCCTATCTGTCGAACAAGATCACGTTCGTGCTCGACGCCATGCTCGGTGTTGTCAATCTCGAGCAGAACAACATCATCAAGCTGTTCTCGGTGATGGCGGTGGTGCTGATGCCGCCGACGCTGATCGCCTCGATCTATGGCATGAATTTCAAGATGATGCCGGAACTGGAGCAGCCTTGGGGTTATCCGTCGGCGCTGATCGCAATGCTTGTCGCGGCGATCGGGCCGTATCTGTTCTTCAAGTGGAAGCGGTGGCTGTAATTCCGGCCACGTAGCTATTTTGCAAGCTTCGCAATCGCCGCCTTGATTGGCCGCGCGGCGCTGTCGTAGTCGGCCCATGCCTTGGTCTTCGCGAGCAGCGCCGGCACGGTGCGCAACGTATACCTCATCGGATCGAGATCGCTGCGCACCTGCGCCCATGTCATCGGCATCGACACCGGTGCGCCATCGCGGGCGCGCGGGGACAGTGGCGCCACTGCCGTCGATGTCCGGTCGTTGCGCAGATAGTCGAGGAAGATTTTGCCCTCGCGCTGCTTCTTAGACATGTTGAGCAGATAGTGTTCGGGGCTGTCCGCTGCCATCTGCTGGCAGACGGTCTGCGCGAACGCCTTGGCGGTTTTCCAGTCGACTTTGTCCTTCTTCGCATCCTTCAGCGGAGTGACGACATGCAACCCCTTGCCGCCGGTGGTTTTGCAGAAGCTTTCCAGCCCGAGATCCGTCAATCGCTCGCGCATCTCGCGCGCCGCGTCGACCACGGCGGAAAACGCGACATCGGGCGATGGATCGAGATCGAACACCAGCCGTCCGGGCACATCGGGCTCGTCCGGCGCGCAGTTCCAGGGATGCAGTTCGAGTCCGCCGATCTGTGCCACCGCGACCAGTCCCTCGACGCGATCAATCTGCACATACGGCTTCTTGTCACCGGAGACCTTCACCAGATCGAGCAATTTCGACATGCCGCTCATGGCGTGACGTTGAAAGAAAGTCTCGCCGCCGATTCCGTCGGGGGCCCTGATGATGGAGCAGGGCCGGCCCTTGATATGCGCGATCAGCCAGTCGCCGACCTGCTCCATGTAGTGAGCGAGATCGAGTTTGGTGACGGGCTCGCCATCGCCGCCATCTGGCCACATCGCCTTGTCGGGATTGGAGATCGTCACGCCCATGACGATGTTGTCGCCACCGCGCGAGGCGGCGCCGTGTGGGGAAGGAGTCTTGCCGTTCGTCTTCGCGGACAGTGTCGCGACATGAGTCCTGGCGGGCTTGTCTGCGGTTACCTCGCTTGCCGATTTGTCCTTACGCAATCCCTTGAACGCAGCCTGCCGGACCATATTGTCCCCGGTCCAGCCGGCGAACTCGATTTCGGCCACGAGCTCCGGTTTCAGCCAGTGCATGTCCGATGTCTTTTTTGGCGCGCCTTCGCCGCCGAAAGGACTCTTCGCCGCTGCGTTGGCCTTCAGTTCAGGCATGATCTGCTTGACCGTCGCCTGTCCGTAGCCTGTTCCGACGACGCCGACATAGGCGAGGTGACCGTTGCGCGGCACGCCGACCATCAGCGAGCGGAATTTGCCGCCGTTGCTCTTCCATCCGCCGATCACAACCTCATGTCCGGCGCGGACCTTCGCCTTGGTCCAGCTATCCGAGCGTCCCGAACGATAGGGTGCGGTGACCTTCTTCGACACGATGCCCTCGAGCGACAACGCGCGCGCGGATTCCATGATGGCGTTGCCGTTGGACTCGAAATGCTCGACGTAACGGATGGTTCCTTCATGGCGCTTTCTCTTGCCGTCGAGCAGAAGCTTGAGCCGTTTCTTTCGCTCTGGCAGTGGAAGCGGCCGCAAATCTTCACCTTCCGCGAACAGGAGGTCGAACGCGAAGAAGATCAAATCGTCGGTCTTTTCGTCCGACAGCGCTGCCTGCAAGGAGGCAAAACTCGGATGGCCCTCGGAATCCAGCGCAACGACCTCGCCATCGATGATGGCATCAGGAAGCTTCGCTGCCTGTTTGGCGATCGCCGAGAATTTTCCGGTCCAGTCGAGACCTTTGCGCGTACTCAACGTGACGTCGCCGTTCTCGATCCGCATCTGTACCCGATACCCGTCGAACTTGATCTCGTGCACCCAGTTCCTGCCGGAGGGCGGGTTCTCGACGGATGCACACAACTGCGGCTCGACGAAATCAGGCAGCTTCGTCACGCGCTTTACGGCGGCTCTTGATTCTGCGTGTTTGGCGACGGGCTTTTCCTTTGCGGCCGAGGTCTTGGCGTGGCCCTTCTTGCTGCGCTCGTCAGCCGCGAGACCCTTGTTCGAATCCCATACGGCATCTGCCCCCGCGCCCTTCGATTTACCTGTCATGAATGGCGTCGGCGCGGGGCCCTTGCCCGCCGCGATCTCTGCCATCGTGCGGCCTGATGCGACGGACGTGTCGTCGTCGAGAATGTTGTTCGCCTTGCCTTCGCGAACGTATTCGTCCCGGTGCTTGATCAACAGCCAGTTGGTGCGTTTGCCGCCGTTGCGGTCGTGCTTCATCCGCACCAGCACCCACTCGCCGTGGAGCTTGCCACCTTCCAGTGCGAACTTGAGGTCGCCTTTCTTGAAACCATGCTCGGGATCGTCCGACAGCCAGTAACCGCGATCCCAAATCATTACGGTGCCGCCGCCATACTGCCCCTTGGGAATGGTGCCTTCGAAATCGCCATAGTCGAGCGGATGATCTTCCACTTCGACGGCCAGGCGCTTGTCTTTCGGGTCGAGGGACGGGCCCCGGGTTACCGCCCATGACTTGAACACGCCGCCAAACTCCAGCCGCAAGTCGTAGTGCAGCCGCGTCGCATCGTGCTTTTGAATGACAAAACGTCGCGCCTTGGCCGGCGCCACAGGAGTACGGCCGCTCGGCTCTGCCGTCTTGGTGAAATCACGTTTTGTTCGGTAAACCTTAAGTTTCTTTTGGGCCACGGCGAGGCATTCCCAACGGTGCAATAAACGCGGAACAATTGTATCATGCGCCATCAGGCGGGAGTTCAGGAACCAAAACCTGCGGCTCCTGTTGGGGTTCCGTCCCGGGTATGCGTTTGAGTTGGAGGTCGCCGATGTTGCCGCGTGCGTACTGGAAGGGTTCGCTGAAGCTGTCGCTGGTCACTTGCCCCGTGGCGCTCTATCCCGCCTCGACCACGGTCGAACGAACCCGGTTTCACATGATCAATACCGAGACAGGAAACCGGCTGAAGCAGCAGATGGTCGATTCCGAGACCGGTGAAGTGGTCGAGAAGGAACAGAAGGGCCGCGGCTACGAAGTCAGCAAGGGCGAGTACGTCCAGATCGAGAAGGAAGAGCTGGAAGCTGTTCAGCTCGAGAGCAACCACACCATCGACATCGACAACTTCGTTCCGCGCGACGAGATCGACCGCAGATATCTGGACAGTCCCTATTACATGGTTCCGGACGGCAATGCCGGCCTCGACGCCTTTGCGGTGATCCGCGATGCGATGAAGGATCAGGATCGCGTGGCGCTCGCGCGCGTCGTTCTGTCAAATCGCGAACGTATCGTGGCGATCGAGCCCCTCGGCAAGGGTCTGCTCGCCACCACGCTGCGATATGCGTACGAAGTTCGAAACGAGGAAGATTTCTTCGCCGACATCAAGACACCGAAAATCTCGAAGGATATGGTCGAACTCGCTTCGCATATTCTCGACAGCAAGGCGGCGAATTTCGACGCCTCAAAGTTCGAGGACGAATACGAAAACGCGCTGAAGGCCTTGGTCAAACAGAAGGCTTCGGGCAAGACCATCAAGTCTGTCGAGAAGCCCGCGAAGGCCGACAACGTCATCAGCCTGATGGATGCGCTGAAGCAGAGCCTGAAGGGCAAGGCGCCTGCACAGCGTCCGGCACGCGCATCCCGTACCGAGCCCCGGACTGCAAAGAAAGCAGGCCGCTCGACTGCGCGGCAAAGGAAGGCCGGTTAAGTTTACGCCGCCTGCGCGGCAAGCAGCTTTTCGCGCAGCGCCTTGATATCGTCGGTCAGTTTCATCACCTCGGGAATTGTGAGGTTGGTCGAGCAGCCGATCGCTCGCGGAATCTCGATTGCCTTCTGCTTCAGCTCTGCGCCCTTCGGCGTCAGTTGGATCCGTACAACCCGTTCGTCGTCCTGATCGCGGGTCCGGCGCACCATGCCTGCCGTTTCAAGCCGCTTGAGCAGCGGAGTGAGCGTGCTCGATTCCAGCAGGAGCTTCTCGCCGATCTCGCCGACCGTTCTGCCGTCTTTTTCCCAGAGCACCGCCATCACCAGATACTGCGGATAGGTCAGTCCCAGCGGGTCAAGCAGGGGCTTGTACAGCCGTGTGAAAGCATGCCCTGCCGAATACAGGGCGAAGCAGACGAAATTATCGATCTTCAGCAGATCGTCCGCAGTTGGTCGGGCGGCCATGACCTGTCCTCAAAGTTTTTCAGCAAGGGATCACACCTATTTAAGGCGCGCGCGATTGAATCGCGCAACGCATTTTTGCAGGGCTGCCATTCCAAATATATGTTGTACGATTATATCGTGCACGATATAAATGATCTTGTTCAGTTCCCGGCGGGAGGCAGCGCAAAGTTGTTGGTCCGCCTCTCGAGTGAAACCCCAAGGAGAAATCCATGCCCACCAAAGTTCTTTATCGCACCCAGGCCACAGCAACCGGCGGCCGCGATGGCAAAGCCTCGACCACGGACGGCACGTTTCAGGTCAATCTTGCGACCCCGAAGGAACTCGGTGGCGGCGGCGGACCTGGCAACAATCCCGAGCAGCTTTTCGCAGCCGGTTATTCGGCCTGTTTTATCGGCGCCATGAAGGCGGTTTCGGGAACGGTCGGCGTCAAGGTGCCAGCGGATGCCACCGTGACTGCTGATGTGGGTATCGGCCCGCGTTCGGAAGGCGGCTTCGGTCTCGATGTTGCGCTGACCGTGGCGCTGCCTGGCCTCGATCGCGCCGACGCGGAGAAGCTGGTCGCCACCGCGCATCAGGTTTGCCCGTATTCCAACGCAACGCGCAACAACCTCGATGTGAAGCTCAACATCGTCTGATTTTGCGGCGAGACAAACAGAAGAGCGGGCCACGGGCCCCGCTCTTTTGTTTGCGCCTACACGTGCTGACCGCCGTTGATGTGAATCTCGGCGCCGTTCACGTACGAACTGGTTTCGGTGCACAGCACGTAGATGATCTTCGCGACTTCATCCGGCGTGCCGAGCCGGTGCATCGGAATTTGTTCGTGAACGATCTTGTCGGTGCCCGGTGACAGGATCGACGTATCGATCTCGCCCGGCGCAATCGCATTGACGCGCACGCCGACGCGGCCGAAGTCGGACGCCATCTCCCGCGTCAGCGCGGCGAGCGCTGCTTTCGATGTCGCATAGGCCGCACCCGCGAACGGATGCACGCGCGAGCCCGCGATCGATGTCACGTTCACCACCGATCCCTTCGCGGCCTTCAGTTCTTCGATCAGCCCGCGTGCCAGCATCACAGGTGCGAAGAAGTTGACGCGGAACACATGGCTCCAGACATCGACATCGGTGTCGATAGAGCCCATCCGCGCGCCGCCTTCTCCCTTGGGAGAGATCGCCGCGTTGTTGACCAGCGCATGCAGTACGCCGCCCTCGAGCCGCTCGCGGATTTCATCGATGGCGCGTGCCGTGTCCTTGTGATCGGAAAGGTCGACCTGGATGTGATCCTCAGGGCCGGCGTCCCAGGGGCATTGCTCGGGAAACGGATGGCGCGAGCAGGTGATGACGCGCCAGCCCGCGCTGGAAAAGCGGATCACCGTGGCGTGGCCGATGCCGCGGCTGGCGCCGGTCAGCAGCAAGGTGCGCTTGGGCGCGTTGGAATCCGCGGGAGTTGAAGTCGGCATGAATGAGGGTCTCGCCTTCGGGCGTTAGCGTTCAGGACATCAGTTACGGATAGAGCCGCGTCTTGCTCCATTCGGCATCGGGGGCCGCGCGGCGGAATTCGATGCGGTCATGCAGGCGGAACGGGCGGTCGTGCCAGAATTCGAAGGCCTGCGGCGTGATGCGCCATCCGCTCCAGCCGGGGGGGCGGGGGACCTCGCCGATAGCATACTTGGCGGCGTTGAGCGCGATGGCTTTTTCGAACGCCATCCGGCTTTCGAGCGGCTGCGACTGCTTGCTGGCCCAGGCGCCGATCTGGGCCTGCTTCGGACGGGTCGCGAAATAGGCATCGGCCTCGGCGTCGGTGACGCGGTTTACGGTCCCGCGAATGCGGACCTGCCGGCGCAGCGATTTCCAGTGAAACAGCAGCGCGGCCTTGGGGTTGGCGGCGAGCTCCCGGCCCTTGGCGCTGTCGATGTGGCTGTAAAACACAAAACCAGCGGTATCGAAGCCCTTCAGCAGCACCATCCGCACATCCGGAAGCCCCTCCGGGTCCACGGTCGCGAGCGCCATGGCATTGGGATCGTTCGGTTCGGACTTCACCGCCTCGGCAAACCACACCGCAAACAGCCCAAAAGGCTCGTCGGCGGCGGTGAAATCACCGGAAATTAACTCACCTGGGGTTTTGATGGAGTGTGGACCGTTCATGTCTGGAGTATCCGGTTGCGTACCCTGGCGCCTCTTCGTGCCAAGCGTGTTCTCGAGCGTTCCCTATATAGGGTACGCGAGGGCCGCGGCCTATCGCCGATCGGGCTTGTCACGGCTGCTGTGCTGGTGGCCGTCGGCTGCTCGTCCGGGGGATGCAGCATGGGGCCCTTCGGAAAGGACGCTAAAAAGGACGACATGTCGGACGTCACCGGCTCGATCGGCCCGATGATTCGCTCCCACGACGACACCAATCTGACCGACGCCGATCTCGCACTGGCCCGCAACGCCGCGTCCGATGTGCTGACCCGAGGGCAAAAGGACGTCAGCCAGCCATGGGAAAACCCGGAAACCGGCGCGCGCGGCTCGGTCACGCCGTTGGCCTCCACCTATACGACCGAGGGGCGGACCTGCCGGGATTTCCTCGCCAGCTACGTGCGCGGCGCCAATGAAGGCTGGCTGCAGGGTGAGGCCTGCCAGCAGGGCAAGGGGCCCTGGGAAATCCGCCACATGAAACCGTGGAAGCGCAGCTAGGCCGGTTCGATCGCTCGGCCAGAACCGCCCAACTTTGTAGTTTTGACACCGTTCCGGGCGAAACCCGTTGCGGGATTGTCACGAAAACACCACATCAGGGCAAAGGGCCGCTCGGCCCGAACCTGAATTCCTGCAAGGAGACCGAACGAATGCGCGACCCCTACGAGGTCCTGGGGGTGCAGCGGGGTGCCACTGCTGCGGCGATCAAGAGCGCCTATCGCAAGCTCGCCAAGAAGCACCACCCCGATGCCAACAAGGGCGACCCCAAAGCGGCTGAACGCTTTTCCGAACTCAACATGGCGAACGAAATCCTCGGCGACGAGGACAAACGCAAGCAGTTCGACCGCGGCGAGATCGATGCCGAGGGCAAACCGAAGTTTCAGGGTTTCGACGGCGGCTTCCCCGGAGGCGGCGGCGGACGACGCGCGGGCCCGGGCGGCTTCGAATATTCCTTCCGCACCGGCGGTGGACCGGGTGCCGGCGGCTTTGCCAGCGGCGGCGCATTCGAGGACATTCTCAAAAGCATGTTCGGCGGCCAGGCTGGCGCCGGAATGGGCGGCGGTCCGCGCGGCGGCGCCAGCACCTTCGAATACGACACGCCGTTCGCCACCGATCTCGATGTCGCCGTCGCGATGACGGTCGCGCTTGAGGAAGCCATCAACGGCGCGACGCGGCGGGTCCGTCTGCCGACCGGCAAGGAGCTCAACGTCAAGATTCCGGCAGGTGTCGCCGCCGGTCAGCAGATCCGCCTCAAGGGGCAGGGCGAAACCGCGCCCGGTCATCGTCCCGGCGATGTGCTGATCACGGTGAACATCGCACCGCATCCCTACTTCAAGATCGACGGCAACGATCTGCGTCTCGATCTGCCGGTCACGCTGTACGAAGCCGTGCTCGGCGCGAAGGTGCGCGTCCCGACGCTCGACGGCGCGGTGCAGCTTTCGATTCCGAAGAATACATCATCGGGCCGGACGTTTCGTCTGAAGGGCAAGGGCATGCCGATCAAGGGTGCATCGGGTGCCGACGGGTTCGGCGATCTGTACGTCACCACCCGCATAGTGTTGCCGGATGCCAATGACGCGGAGCTTGAAGCGCTGATGGAAAAATGGCGCACCGAGCACCCGACGAATCCGCGCAAGGATTTCGAATGAGGCGTGCTGGGTCATCCTGAGGTGCGAGCCGCGTTTGCGGCGAGCCTCGCAGGATGCGGGCTTGCGTTACCTGCCGTCATCCGTTGAGGCTCGCTTCGCTCGCACCTCAGGATGACGGCAATCAGATTTTCGCGTTGTTCGTGATCTCTCTCCGCGTGGATGTGGCAGTCATCGCGCGCGACACTCACAGATGTCATCACCGGCCTTGTGCCGGTGATCCCGATTTTCAGATTCAATTTTCAAACAGCCACTTTGAAATTCCGCGCGCGCACGCGCATTCTTCCCGCGCATCGCGCGAGGTGAGCTTTTCGTTGTGCCCCTCACCGCGCGCGCGAGGCCTGCCTCGTTCGCGCCCTCAATATGAGGGGCATGGAGCGCCGCGAGGCGCACCTTTGTATCGTTTCGCTTCCGGCATCGCGTGCGAGGCGATGGTCTTCCGGAAGCGCATCGCCTTGCGGCGCTCCATTGCGGGACTTTGGGCGAGGGGACCGTACTTCCGGGTGCGGACGGGGGAGGTTACTCGACCCCTGATCCGGACGGCTTTCGCCGCCTTCGTCCGCTCCGCGTCCAGCCGGCGAACGGCAGAGCCACATAGTTGGCCCGGACGGTGACCCCAGCCTCCCGGACGCGTGTGTGCGAAACACGCGCGCAGGCGCCGCATCCTGCTCCGCTTCAAAGCGCCCTCGAGAAGCGCCCCTCACGAACAGGACGTGACGAACTTAAGCGCGCTTCAGAACACGGGGACGCGTATCCCCATCACGAAATGTTTCGAGGTCGGATTTCCCCACTTGTCATTCCGGGGCGCGCGGCTTCGCGCGAACCCGGAATCCATGGCCACTCACCGGATTCCCGCATCATCATGGATTCCGGGCCTGCGCCAACCGGCGCATCCCCCGGAATGACGGGGAGGATTCTCGCACGAAGGCGCGCATCCAGGCATGACGGGCGGAGAAATTGCGGCCGGTCAGGCGTTCGCGCCGAACCCGAAAAGTTCCGCTGCCGGGACGATATTTTACAACCGGTGGCAATCCGGCGCCGGAATACCCATATGTTGGTAATGACCAGCAAATCACAGACCAAGCCGCGAACTCCCGAACAACTGGCCCGCCTTGAAAAACAGCGGCTGGCCAAGATCGAGGGCGAAATCGCCCTCGCAGAAGTCGGCAAGGAGTATGTCGACGTCCGCAAGAATATGGATCGCCTGAAGGCGCTGCGCCTGGCGAAGGAAGCCGAAGAGGCCGCCAACCCACCGCCGGTCGAGCCGAAAAAGAAAAAGGCCGCGCCGAAAAAGCTCGCCGTCGTCACAGCACGTGAAGCGGAAGCCGTCGGCGAGTGACGCCATTTGTATTTTCCTGCAACTGACATCTTTTTTCCGACTGACCAAGAGGCCCGGCAATTTGCCGGGCCTTTTATTTTTCGGCGGATTGTTGCCGTCGCGCTTTGAATCTGTAACGTCGGCCTGATGACAATCAGCAGGACCGGCACCGGCACATTCGATGGTTAAAGCGCGATGGATCGGCATCGCCTGTCTCGGCATCACAGCGTTCGGCTGGGGCCTGAACTGGCCTTTCATGAAACTCCTGTTGCGTGAACTGCCGCCGCTATCCGCGCGCGGCCTCGCGGGAGTTACGGCGTCGCTCATTCTGGCGGTCGTGGCATGGAGCCGCCGCGAACGATTAAGCGTGCCGCGCGAGGCCATCCTGCCTCTGCTGTTCGCGACGTTTACCAATGTCATCGCGTGGATGGGATTTGGCACTGTTGCCATGAAATGGGTCACCGTCGGCGAGGGCGCGCTGCTCGCTTACACAATGCCGATCTGGGCGACGCTGTTCGCATGGCCGCTGCTCGGCATGCGTCCCACGGTCCGCAATATCATCGCACTGTGTCTCGGCATTATCGGAATCGTGATCCTGTTCGGCGGCGACGGATTTTCATTTACGCCGGAAAAGCTGGCGGGTGCGTCGCTGGCGCTGTCTGCGGCAATTCTCTTTGCACTCGGCAACATTCTCAATCGCGCGCCGATACCGGTGCCGCCGGTTGCGCTTGTGGCGTGGCAGGTCGGACTTGGTTGTCTGGCGATGATTGTCTTCGGCCTGTTGTTCGAGAAGCCGGATTTTTCCGCCGTCTCGCTCCAGGGCTGGGCGCTGATGGCTTACATGACAATCGTTCCGATGGGCGTGTGTTATCTCACCTGGTTCGAAACCTTGCGCATCCTGCCGCCAGCGACAGCATCGACCGGCATGCTGCTGGTTCCGATCGTGGGCGTGATGTCCGCCGCGTTGATGGTCGGGGAACCGCTCGGTCTGCGCGAGGTTCTTGCGATGGTCTTCACACTGGGCGGCGTCACATTGGCGCTGCAACGGACGTAACCGAAATTCGGGATGACGCTGCGGCAACGCCGATGCTGTGCGCAGCGCAATGGCATGCTATCTGTTTCGACAGAAAATAATACCGCAAAGGATCAGCTTGTTACTTGAACTTGGAATTGTCGCCGTCCTCATCGTCATCAACGGTCTTTTGGCGATGTCGGAGCTTGCCATCGTCTCATCCCGTCCCGCGCGATTGTCCGGTCTGGTTGAGAAAGGCGTCAGCGGTTCGCGCCGTGCGCTCGCCCTGGCGTCGGACCCCGGAAAATTTCTCTCCACGGTTCAGATCGGAATCACGCTGGTCGGCGTGCTGTCCGGCGCATTTTCCGGCGCGACACTCGGCGCGCGTCTCTCGGCATGGCTGGCGAGCGTGGGACTGTCGCCGGGCGCCGCGGATGCCGTTGGCGTCGGTGCGGTGGTGACGCTGATCACCTACGCCTCGCTCATTGTCGGTGAACTGGTGCCGAAGCAGATCGCGCTGCGCGATCCTGAAGCGGTGGCGGTGAAGGTCGCGCCGGCGATGGTCGTGCTCGCGAGGGTATCGCTGCCGCTGGTGTGGATCCTCGATCGTTCGGGCAAGGCATTGCTGTGGGTGCTCGGCCAGCGCGGCGAGGCCGAGGAGAAGGTGAGCGAAGAGGAAATCCACACGCTGGTTGTGGAAGCCGAGAATGCCGGCGTGCTCGAGCCGGGCGAGAAGGAAATGATCGCAGGCGTGATGCGGCTCGGCGATCTTCCGGTCGGTGCGGTGATGACGCCGCGTCATGAGGTCACGATGATCAATCTGTCGGAGCCGGATGAGGCGATTCGATTTGCTTTTAGGAACAGCACGCATTCGCGCCTGCCGGTGTTCGACGGCGAGGAGACGCTCGGTATCCTGCAATCCAAGGACATGCTGGATGCGTATCTTGCGGGCGAGACACCGGACATCCGCAAGCTGATCCGCGAGGCGCCGATCATTCCCGAAACGGTCGATGCGCGTGATGTCGTCGCCATCCTGCGCGATTCACCGGTGCACATGGGACTGGTCCACGACGAGTACGGCACGTTTCAGGGCGTCGTCACCAGCGCGGATATTCTTGAGTCGATCGTCGGGAGTTTTCACACCGAGGAAGGACCGGCCGAACCCGCCTTCGTCCGGCGCGACGATGGATCGTTTCTCATTTCCGGTTGGATGCCTGCGCTCGAATTCGCGCGCCTGCTCGACATTCCGTTGCCGGCGTCACGGTCCTACCAGACCTGCGCCGGTTATCTGCTGGAGAAATTCGGCGCGATTCCGTCGGTGGGGCAAAGCATCAGCGCCGACGGCTGGAGATTCGAGATCGTCGATCTCGACGGGCGGCGTATCGACAAGGTGCTGGCCAGCAGGGAGTAGGCTCGTCGTTGCGAGAGAAGCGAAGCAATCCATCTTTTAAAACAGAAAATGGATTGCTTCGTCGCAAGCGCTCCTCGCAATGACGTGTTCTCCAAAGGCTGATTACAGCCCGGCCTTCTCGTTCTGGTCATAGACCAGCCGCGCGACGTGCTCGAGGCGGGTGCGATCGGTGCCGCCGCTGACGACGTAACCCACGCCGCGATCGGCCCAGAACAGCGCGCCGGTGCCGTCGTTGACGGCGTAGCGCATCTGCGTCGTCTCGGTTTCCGCGCGCGCGGCGAAGATCGTGAAGCGCTCACCCGACGCCGTCTCATACATCAGGAACGATGCGGGACCGGTGGGGCCGGGCAGCAGCCGTCCGCCGACGAGCTTCAGCCCGGTGGCGTCGAGTTCGGGCGCGCGGACTTCCCAGCCGCAGCGCTTGCTCAGCCACTGTTGCAGATGCGCCTTGTCGCTGCCCGCCACTTCGACGGGATGGCGCACCTCGACCACATAGAGTTTGTGCGCGCCGAGCGCATCGCCGGTGAAGCTCGCGAACGCCGACGGCGTTGCGTTCGCGCCGCGGGCGGCCCAGCCGATGCCGCCGCCGACAGCGAATGCCAGCAGCGATGCGGCGATTGCGCCCATCATCCAGCGGCGCGGGGTGCGCGACAACTGATCGACCGAGAGGCTGTGTGGCACCGGCTCGTCCGCGACGGAGTCGTACTTCGCATGCAGCGCGTCGCTCATTGCGCGCCATGACGTGACCCGCTCGGCGTCGTCGGGATGCGCCTCGAGCCAGGCCTCGACCGCCGCGCGGCGCTCCACGGGGAGTTCGTTGTCCACGTAGGCGTGGAGTTCGTCCTCGGTCACCGGAATGTTGTGGTCGGTCATCAGCGTTGTCTCTCGAATTCGAAGTCTTGCAGCAGCAATGGCATCAGGTTTGTGCAGAAAGTGGGGTGGAGGTTACGCATGATACAGAGTTGACCTCCACCCCGCGCGCCAATCGCGTGGCTTTCAGCGCGCCACCCTCTCCACGAGGAAGAGGGAGAAGAAGCGTGTCTCCCCGGTCGCGCATCAATTCCATCCCGTATCGTCCCCTTCGGTTTCATTTCACCCGCCGCAGCACCGGCCGCTCTCCTTCCAGTGCGGCTTTCACATGCGCCCGCGCACGGGCGAGCCGCGACATCACCGTGCCGATCGGCACGCCCTGAATGTCGGCGACGTCGCGGTAGCTCAGGCCTTCCAGCACCACCAGCAGCAGCACCGCGCGCTGGTCTTCCGCCAGGGTCGCGAGCGCGCGGGAAATGTCGCGGCCTTCGGCCTCGGTGCCGGAGGCGTCGGCGGCGGTGTCGTGCAGTTCCATCATCGCCGGCTGCCGCGCCAGCGAACGGCGGCGGTTGCGGTTCAGGTTGGTCAGGATCGTGTAGAGCCAGGCGCGCAGGTCGCCGCCGAGGAAGAGCTTTTCCGAACGCAGCGCCCGCACCAGGGTGTCCTGCACCAGATCGTCGGCGATGTCGGTGTCCCGCGCCAGCGCCCGCGCATAGCGCCGCAGGGCCGGAATCATGGTCTCGACGCTGTGGCGGAAATCGTTGCTCATTCAGTTCGTCCGGTCCGGCGGCTTACAGGCCGTTCTACTCTGAAAACACCGAAAACGCGGGAGTATTCCGCTGTTTCTGCCCGTTATGGTCAGGACTTGCGCCGCTTGTCCGGGTTGAACGGCCAGGGGGCCTGTGTCATCAGGGGCCGCCTTGCCTTCGGCAATTGAAGAAATCTTTCGAGCAAGAAACGTCAATGCCATCTCCCACCGTTTACTTCATCCGTCACGGCCAGACCGAATGGAACGCCGCGGGCCGCTTTCAGGGCACGCAGGACATTCCACTCAACGACCTCGGCAAGGAGCAGGCGATCCGCTCCGGCGAATTGCTGACCGATATTCTTGCGCGCGACTCCCATGATCCCGCGAAGATCCCGTTCGTGTCGTCGCCGCTCGGGCGTGCACGCTCCACGATGGAGCTGCTGCGGGGCGTGCTCGGCGTGCCGCCGCATGACTACGAACTCGACGACCGCCTGCGCGAGATCGGTTACGGCCACTGGGAAGGCTCGACCCTGCCGCAGATGGAGCAGTCGCATCCGGAGATTTTCGCCGAGCGTCAGGTCGACAAGTGGGGCGTGCCGCCGCCGGGCGGCGAGAGCTACGCCTCGGTGACCATCCGCATGCGCGACTGGTACGACTCGCTGATTCAGGACACGGTGGCGGTGTCCCATGGCGGCTCGATGCGGGCGCTGCTGGTGGCGCTGGATGTCGAGACCCCGGTGGGCGCTGCGGACCTGACGGTGGAGCAGGGCGTGGTCTACGTTTTTGCCGACGGGCAGGTGACGAAACATAGTTAATGCTTCGTTAACGCGGCACTTTAAGCGCCTCAGATTTGACCCTAAGAGGCCTGCGCGTTACGACTTTACGTCAATTCTGGCGATTAGGGGCCCTTTGGCCCATCGGGTAATTTCCTATGTCCTTCAACACCTTCGGCCACATGTTTCGCGTGACGACCTTTGGCGAAAGCCATGGGCCCGCGCTGGGCTGCGTGGTCGATGGCTGCCCGCCCCAGATCCCCCTGACGGTTGAAGAGATTCAACTGGATCTTGATCGCCGCCGTCCCGGCCAGTCGCGGTTCACGACCCAGCGGCAGGAAGCCGATCAGGTCAAAATCCTCTCCGGCGTGATGGACACGGACAAGGGCCAGGTCACCACCGGCACGCCGATCGCGCTGATGATCGAGAATACCGACCAGCGCTCGAAGGACTATTCCGAGATCAAGGACAAGTTTCGTCCAGGTCACGCCGACTTCACCTATGAGGCGAAATACGGCCTGCGCGACTATCGCGGCGGCGGGCGCTCGTCGGCGCGCGAGACCGCGGCGCGTGTCGCCGCCGGCGCGGTGGCGCGGAAGATCATTCCCGATGTGAAGGTGCGCGGCGCGCTGGTGCAGATGGGTCCGCACAAGATCGATCGCGCGGCCTGGGACTGGGATGAGGTCGGGCGCAATCCGTTCTTCTGTCCCGACAGGGCCAAGGCCGATTTCTTCGCGGAGTATCTCGACGACATCCGCAAGAAGGGATCATCCATCGGCGCGGTGATCGAGGTCGTCGCCGAAGGTGTTCCTGCCGGATTGGGCGCGCCGATCTACGGCAAGCTCGACAGCGATCTTGCGCTGGCGCTGATGAGCATCAATGCGGTGAAGGGCGTCGAGATCGGCGCGGGCTTCGGCGCCGCCGAACTGCACGGCGAAGAGAACGCGGACGAGATGCGCATGGGCAACAACGGTCCGGTGTTTCTGTCGAACCATGCCGGCGGCATTCTCGGCGGCATCTCCACCGGGCAGCCGGTGGTGGCGCGTTTTGCGGTGAAGCCGACGTCGTCGATCCTCACCCCACGCCGTACCATCGACAAGGCCGGTGCCGACACCGACATCATGACCAAGGGTCGTCACGATCCCTGCGTCGGCATTCGCGCGGTGCCGGTGGGCGAAGCGATGATGGCCTGCGTGATCGCCGATCATCTGCTGCGCCATCGCGGTCAGGTCGGCGGCTGATTACAGCCATGAGTGGACTTTCGGACATTTTCGTCCGGTATGATCGGACCGTGAGGCTGTATTTTTAGTTCCCTCCTCAATCAGGAATATGATACCGCTAAAGCCGCTGGGTGAGATTTCCGCGCATCGCGAATGGTGCTGCGTGAAGAGAAGTCGGCGGTACGCATGGGGCAGAACAGTTCCGGTGGCATTGAGGAACCCTTCTCGGTGACGGTGATTGACCGCGCCGAACTCTCAACCAGCGCGGTCTGGAGTTCGACATTCGCCGATGAGCGGAAAGATTATCGCTACTACGAAATCATCGAGGACACGCTTCGCGAAGGCTTCGACTACAGGTATTTTGCCATCCGCGATGCATCCGGGCGCATCCGGGCGATACAGCCGTTCTTTCTGCTCGATCAGGACGTTCTTGAAGGCGTCGGATCGGAGTGGCGGCTGATCTCAACCATCCGGCGCCGCTACCCGCGCTTCCTCAAGATGCGAACACTCATGGTCGGCTGTTCCGCAGGCGAGGGGCATCTCGCTGACGGTGAGGGTCTGTCCGCCGCCATCGTTGCGGACGTGCTTTCGCGGCATATCCGCAAGCTGGCGAAAAGTCTCGGCGCGCAGCTCATTGTGCTCAAGGAATTTCCCGCCAGCTATCGCGAGACGTTTGAATGCTTCGTGCGGCGCGGCTTTGGCCGCGCTCCGAGCATGCCGATGACAAAACTCAATATCGAATACGAGAACTTCGATCGCTTCATCGAGAAAGCGCTCAGCGGCAAGGCGCGGAAGAATGTGCGCCGGAATCTTCAGGCATCAGCCGGCGAAGATATCCGCATGACCGTAACCGACGATACAGCAAATCTGGCCAAGGAAATCTATCCGCTCTATCTTCAGGTCTACGAGCGATCCAAGTTCCGTTTCGAGAAGCTGACGGAGGACTACTTCCGCGATCTCGGCACACGGATGAAGGACAAGGTCCGTGTCTTCACATGGCACCGCGGCAATACGCTGGTGGCCTTCAACATCTGCATGGTCCAGGGCGAACATTTCTTCTCGGAGTATGTCGGCTTCGACTATTCCGTTGCGCTCAATCTGCATCTCTATTTCTGCGTGGTTCGTGACACGATCAACTGGGCCATTGCGGGCGGCTACAAATGGTTTCGCAGCAGCGGCCTGAACTACGACCCGAAACTCCACCTGCGGCACCAGCTCGATCCGGTCGATCTGTATGTGCGTCATGTCTCGCCGCTCGCGAACGTGGTCCTGAAGCGCGTGCTGCCGTGGCTGTCGCCGGTGCGCTACGACGCCACGCTGAAGAAATTCCCGAATTATCGGGAGATGTGGTGAGCGTGGCTGACGAGCTTGACCGGGCCCGCCCGCCGTCGCAAAACGAACCTTATGCAAGCCAACAGCGTTCAGAGCGTCATCGACTGGTTGATCAACGGAGCGCGGTCGGCGTCACGCGTGGACCGGTTTATCGTGGAAACCTGCGAGCGCATGGTCGCTTGCGGCATGCCGCTCTGGCGCGTCGGCGTCTTCGTCCGCACACTTCATCCCAATATGCTCGGCCGCAACTTCGTCTGGCGCAAGGGCGAAGGTGTTGCCATGGGCGCCATGGCTCACGGCGAGCAGGAGTCGGATTATTTTCTCTCAAGTCCTCTGGCCATCGTGTTCGAGCAGGGGCAGGAAGTGCGCAAGCGGCTGCTGGATGACGGTGCCGGCAATGTGCCGTTTTTCGCCGAGATCCGCGACGAGGGCGCGACCGACTACATCGCACTTCCGCTTCTGATGTCCGATGGGACAATCCATGCGGTGAGCTGGATCACGCAGCATCCGGATGGCTTCACGGAGGCTCAACTCGCCGACCTGCGCCTGATGATGCCATCCCTGACCCGCATGATCGAAGTCTGGCTGCTGCGGCGGACCGCAGCAGGATTGCTCAACAATTATGTCGGCGCGCGGGCCGGCGCGCGGATTCTTGCGGGACAAATCCGCCGCGGCCATACCGAGACCATGCATGCCGCGATCTGGCTGTCGGATCTGCGCGGCTTCACGCCGCTGTCTGACCGGCTGTCGTCCGAAGCCGTGGTGGATGTTCTCAACACCTATTTCGACTGTCAGGTGCCGGCGATCCTGAATCACGGCGGCGAAGTCCTGAAGTTCATGGGCGACGGCCTGCTCGCGGTGTTTCCCATCACCGGCAAGGAGGGGGACACGGAAACGGTTTGCAGGCGCGTGCTCGAAGCGGCGCGGGAGTGCCGCGCCAACGTGGCGGCGATGACCTATGCCTACGAGTCCGAGATACTGCGCGACTTCCGGTTCGGCCTCGCGCTGCATATCGGCACGGTTCTGTACGGCAATATCGGCGGCGGCGACCGGCTCGATTTCACCTGCATCGGTCCGGCGGTGAATCTTGCTGCGCGCATCGAGAAGATGACAGGCCGCCTCAACCGCACCGTGCTGGCGTCCACGGAATTCGCCAGCCATGTCGATGCGGGATGGACTGATCTTGGCCTGTTTTCGGTCGCGGGCTTTGCCGCGCCTGAACGTGTCTACGGCCTGCCGGATGATGCCTCATTGATGAACGATTCATCGGCATCCCCGGCCAGCGCCTCATCTCCGTAAAATTTTATCGCCGTTCATGGAAATAACATCCTTCGCGAAGCGTTATCGGTTAGGGGCGCGCTCGGGTAGGAGTGAGCCATGTTCAGAAAACTGATGATCGGTGTTGCTGCGGTTGCTGCAATTGTTGCGTTTGCCCCGCTCGATGCCGTCGCGCGCGGTGGTCACGGCGGCGGCGGTGGTGGGGGTTTCCACGGCGGCGGAGGATTTGGCGGTGGCGGATTCCGCGGCGGTGGTTTCTCAGGTGGCGGCTTTAGAGGTGCCGGCAGTTTCGCCGCCATGCACGGCGGCGGATTCAGCGGACCGCGATTTGCCGCTGCGTCGGGAATGGCCCGGTTTGCCGCGATGCCGGGCGGAGGCGCCCGCTTCGCCAATGCCGGTTTCCATCATGGCAGGTTTTGGCATCATCACCGCCGCTTCGCACCGTTCGCGGTCGGGTTTGGTTTCCCGTACTATTACGACAACTATTATTACGATGATTATTACGGGTACGACGAGGGCTGTTACCAGCTAACGCAGGTGCCGACGCCCTATGGCTGGCGCTGGCGCCGGGTCTATGTCTGCGGCTGACGCCGCACATGAAAACGGCGGCTGAGCCCAGCCGCCGTTTCGGAATGAGATAGTGGCGGCGTTTAAGCCGCGCGCACAGTCGTCAGGAATTTCTCGACCTCGATCTTGAGGCGGCTGCTGTCGCTGGACAGCACCTGCGCGGACGACAGCACCTGACCGGAGGCCGCTCCGGTTTCACCGGCGCCGCGGCTGACCTCGGTGATGCTCTGCGCCACCTCGCCGCTGCGCTGGGCAGCATACTGCACGTTGCGCGCGATCTCCTGGGTGGCCGCCCCCTGTTCCTCGACGGCTGCTGCGATGCTCGAGGAGATTTCCGAGATCAGATTGATCGTCGCGCCGATCTCCTTGATCGTGGAGACCGACTCCCGGGTCGCCGACTGCATACCGGCGATCTGGGCGCTGATCTCGTCGGTGGCCTTCGCGGTCTGCGCGGCGAGGGCCTTCACTTCGGAGGCGACCACCGCGAAACCGCGGCCGGCGTCTCCGGCGCGGGCGGCCTCAATGGTGGCATTGAGCGCGAGCAGATTGGTCTGTTCGGCGACCGCCGTAATCAGCTTCACCACGTCGCCGATGCGCGCCGCCGCCTGAGACAGTTCGGTGATGCTGGCATCGGTTTTCTGCGCCTGACGCACAGCCTCACCGGCAATGCGGCTGGATTCCTGCACCTGCCGTCCGATCTCGGCGACCGATGAGGTGATCTCTTCGGTGGCGACCGCGACCGACTGCACGTTGCTGGAGACTTCCTGCGAGGCGCTGGCCGCCGAGTCGGAAATCTTGCCGGTGGAGTCTGCCGTGGTGGTCAGCGTATTCGCCGCCGCTTCCAGCTCGGTCGATGACGACGACAGCGAACCGACCAGTTCACCGATCAGGGATTCGAAGTCGCGGGTGATCGCATCGACCCGCTGGCCGCGCTGGATCTTGGCGTCGGCGTCGAGGGCCGCGGCTTCGTCCGCCGCCTTCTTGGCGATCAGCGCGTCCTTGAACACCTGCAATGTGTCGGCCATGGTTCCGATTTCGGTCTTCTCGCCCTGATGCGGGACCTCGGCGCTCAGGTCGCCGCTGCCCAGCGCCCGCATCGGAGTCACAATCGAGGCGATGCCCGTTGTCACGCCGCGGACGAGATAGAAGCTGAAGACAAGGCCGGCCACCAGTGCGAGGCCGAGAATGACGAGCCCAAGCTGGACAGCCGTGGAATAGTTGTCGTTGGCGCGCTGGCCCTCGGTGGCCGCGCCCTTGCTGTTCATTTCGACCAGCTTGGTCAGCGTGTCGTCCACCTTGATTCCGATCGGGGAGGCCTTCTCGAAATTCAGATCCTGCGCCATCGAGCTTTCGCCCTTGCGGGAGGTTTCGAGAACCTCGTTGGCGGCGGCGAGGTATTCCTTCCAGACCTTGACCAGTTCGTCGTAGACCGCGCGTTCTTCTGGCGAGGAGATCAGAGCCTGATACTTCTGGTTGGCCTGATCGTAGGCTTGCAGGCGGCCGGCGAGATTCTTGTCGATCTTGGCCTTGGCGTTGTCGTCGAAGGTCAGGAAATGGTCACGGAGGATGGCGCGGTAGCGCGCGGCCTGGGTCTGCATGTCTCCGAGCCAGCGAACGCTGGGCAGCCAGATCGTCTGGATCTGCTGCGCCGAGGCGTTGATCGAGCGCATCTGAAGTATGCCAAAAAGATTTGTCGCGGCCAAAGTCAGCAGAAAGAACGTCACGATTCCGATCAGTTTGGCGCGAATGGAGAGCTTGGACAGCATCGGGGTGATCCCTGGTTATCGATTTTTCTAACCGGATGCCGAAGGAGCCAGATCAGGATGCGGATCGGGCGAAAGGAGGGTGGCAATTTCCAGTCGAATGCCGACGCCTTCTGACGCCGTCTTCGCGGGCGGAATCATCAGGGATTCCCGTGAACTGTTGGTAAATGAAGTATCCTCCGCGTCGCTCTGACGCGGCGGCGGAGGAAACAAAAAGGGCGGCTGAAATTCAGCCGCCCGTTTGCCGTTCGATGTTGCGGCGAGCTTACGCCGCGCGGACGTTGGTGAGGAATTTCTCGACTTCGATCTTGAGGCGGTTGCTGTCGGTTGACAGCATCTGCGCGGCAGACAGCACCTGGCCGGATGCGGCCCCGGTTTCACCCGCGCCGCGGCTGACATCGGTGATGCTGTTGGCGACGTCGCCGCTGAGCGAGGCTGCCTGCTGCACGTTGCGGGCAATTTCCTGCGTCGCCGCGCCCTGTTCTTCCACCGCGGCCGCGATGGTCGAGGAAATTTCCGAGATCAGGGTGATGGTCTTGCCGATCTCCTTGATGGTCGCGACCGATTCCTGCGTCGCGGTCTGCATGCCTGCGACCTGGGCGCTGATCTCGTCGGTGGCCTTGGCGGTCTGCGCGGCGAGGGCCTTCACCTCGGAAGCAACCACGGCGAAGCCACGGCCGGCATCGCCGGCGCGGGCAGCCTCGATGGTGGCGTTGAGCGCCAGCAGGTTGGTCTGTTCGGCAACCGCCGTGATCAGCTTCACCACGTCGCCGATGCGGGCGGCGGCCTGCGACAGCTCGGTGATGCTGGTGTCGGTCTTTTGCGCCTGACGCACGGCTTCGCCGGCGACGCGGCTGGATTCCTGTACCTGACGGCTGATTTCGCCGACCGACGAGGTGATCTCTTCGGTGGCGACCGCGACCGACTGCACGTTGCTGGAGACTTCCTGCGACGCGGCGGCGGCTTCGCCCGAGGTCCTGCCGGTGATTTCGGCGGTGGAGGTCAGGGTGTTGGCAGCGGCTTCGAGTTCGGTCGATGACGACGACAGCGAGCCGACCAGTTCGCCGATCAGCTTTTCGAAGTCGCGGGTGATCGCATCGACCCGCTGGCCGCGCGCGATCTTGGCGTCGGCATCGGCGGCGGCGGCTTCGTCCGCCGCCTTCTTGGCGATCAGGGCTTCCTTGAAGACCTGCAAGGTGTCGGCCATGGTGCCGATTTCGGTCTTTTCGCCCTGATGCGGCACGACGGCGGTGAGATCGCCTTCGCCGAGCGCCTTCATCGGCGTCACGATCGACGTGATGCCGCGGGACACGTCGCGCACCAGATAGAAGCCGACAACACAGCCGATCAGGACGGCCGCCCCGAGCATGATCGCCACCAGCATGAATGCGGCATTGTAGTTGTTCGTTGCGTCCTGGCCGGCGATATCGGCGCCCTTGTTGTTGAGGTCGATGTCCTTCTTCAGGATATTGTCGGACTTGATGCCGATGAGGTTGACGGTCGTCGTGTTCAGCTCATGTGCCTCGCGCGGATAGGAGCCCGCGGCCTTGCGCGACAGCGCCATGACTTCCTGGGCGCCCTTCTTGTAGCTTTCCCACGTCTCGACCCACTCGTTGTACAGCGCGCGTTCTTCCGGCGACGTAATCATCTTTTCATAAGCCTGCCGCGCCTTCATGTTGGCTTCGACAACCGTTTCCAGCGTCTTTTCCTGCGCCAGCTTTTCCTCGAGAAGCTCCGACAGCATGTGCTCGCGGATCACGTTGCGATAGGTGATCACACCGGCGCGCAGATCGCCGAGCACCCGAACGCTGGGCATCCAGTTGGTCTGGATGTCGACGGCATTGGCATTGATGGCCTGCATCTGGCGGATGGCGAAGAGACCCATGCCGGTCATCGCGACCAGCAGGATGACGAGAACGACGGTGATCTTGGAACGAATGGAAATCCTGGAGAGCATGGCGGACCTTGAGTCTTTCTGACCGGTGGCGGATGGGCTGGGTTGGCAAGGGCAGGAATAGAGAAACCGGGAATGCCAATCCGCCCTTCGGCGTTTCGGATTCGTGGTTTCCAATTTCGCTATGTGAGGTGAAATGTTCGTAAAGGTATTCCGCGGCCGATGCAGAAATGTGCTTTTTACGTACGGCGTTTATGCCGATGCGCGCTGCACCCGATGCATGTGTCGAAGGCATGAAAAAAACCGGCGGAGCTTTCGCGCCGCCGGCTCTCAAATGTTCGCTGGGCGAATCGTATCAGGCGGCGCGGATCGTCGCGAGGAAGTTGTGCACCTCGGTCTGGAGATGCGTGCTCTCCTTCGAGAGCGACTGGGCGGCCGTGAAAACCTGAGCCGATGCGGCGCCGGTTTCGCTGTTGCCGCGGTCGACGTCCGAGATGTTGGCGGCAACGCGCGCGCTCAGTTCGGCCGCCTGCTGAACGTTGCGGGCAATCTCCTGCGTCGCGGCGCCCTGTTCTTCGACAGCGGCGGCAATGGTCGATGAGATCTCGGAGATCAGATTGATGGTGCTGCTGATCTCCTTGATGGTCGTGACGGAGGCGCTGGTCGCCGTCTGCATGCCGGAAATCTGGGTCGTGATCTCGTCGGTCGCCTTGGCGGTCTGTGAGGCGAGCGCCTTGACCTCGGAGGCGACCACGGCAAAGCCACGGCCGGCTTCGCCCGCACGCGCCGCCTCGATGGTGGCATTGAGCGCGAGCAGGTTGGTCTGTTCGGCAATCGCGGTAATCAGTTTCACCACATCGCCGATGCGGGCGGCGGCCTGCGACAGTTCGCTGATGCAGGAATCAGTCTTCTCGGCCTGCTGGACGGCGAGTTGAGCGACCCGGCTCGATTCCAGCACCTGACGTCCGATTTCATTGACCGACGAGGTGATTTCCTCGGTGGCGCTGGCGGTCGACTGGATGCTTTCGGAGACCTCGCGTGAGGTGTTGGCGGCGGAGTTCGACAGTTGCCGGGTGACGTCGGCGGCGTTGGTCAGGGTGCTGGCGGTGGCTTCCATTTCGGTGGAGGCCGATGACAGCGAGCCGATCAGTTCGCCGATCATGCCCTCGAAGCTGCTGGTGGCCCGGTCCAGCGTTTCGGCGCGGCGCATCTTTGCGCTGGCTTCTGCTGCGGCAACTTCGTCGGCGGTCCTCTTGGCGATCATGGCGTCCTTGAACACCTGCACGGCGTCGGCGATCTGGCCAACCTCGGTGTTTTCGCCCTGATGAGGAACGTCGGCGGCGAGATCGCCGGTCGCCAGCGCCCGCATCGGGGTCAGGACCGAACCGATGCCGCGGGCGACATCGCGCACGATCAGGACCGCGGCGCAAAGCCCGGCCAGCACCATGGCCGCCAGCGCGGCCAGAACGATAAGGAATGCGAGTTCATAGGTGTTTTCGGCATGCTGTCCGGCGGCGGCGGCGCCCTTGTCGTTCAACTCGACAAGCTTGGCCAGCACCGCATCCATGCTTCGTCCCGCCGGCGTCGCACGCTGGGCGTTGACGGCGCGCGCCTGTGCGACCTCGCGCTTGCGGGCATGGACGATCACTTCGTCGGCGGCCTCGCGGAAGATTTTCCAGGTTGCCGCCAGTTCTTTATAGAGCGCAGCTTCTTCCGGGGAGGAGATCAGCGGCTCATAGGCCTTGTTCGCGATGTCGTAGTCCTTGCTCCGGGCGTCGAGATTGCGCTGGATGTCGGCCATGAACTTGTCGTCCGGCTCCGTCAGATAGTCGCGCAGCACCGCCCGGTAGCGCGCCGACTGGGTGCGCAATTCACCGATCAGGCGGACGCTGGGCAGCCAGCTTGTCTTGATGTCCTGCGCTGCGGCGTTGATGGCGCGCATTTCCACCACGGCGAAGGCGCCCATAGCGGAGAGGGCAATCAGCAGGAGGGCGACGAGAGCGACGAGTTTGGTGCGAATGGAGAGCCTTGAGAGCATGAAACAGTCCTTTGAGGTCTTTCTGACCCCTTTCAAGAAACGCGGGGCGACACCAAACGCGGGGGTTTGGCCGCCGAAAATGACTTCGACGCCTGAATGGGCGTGGGTGGTGTTGGCAATTTCCAGTCGGACGCCCGTTCAATGACGGAGCGTCCGCTTCGCGAACGTAAATAAATTCCGTGAAATGTTGGTAAATGTTTGCCGGCCGGGCAAACAGCCTGAAAAAGGGCCAGAATTTCCGGCCCTCATAGGGCATGGGGATGGCCCAGTTTCCTGCTTTCAGGGTCGCGCAGGCCGTGTCACCATCCTGACGTGAAAGACGGGAGGTCCGCCAATGCGCTGGTGTGTCTCGATCGGAGCGGTGCTTGTCGCGGGCGTGCTCGCCGGCGGCGATGTTCCCGGGCTGGCTGCACCGGCCAAGGCGCCTGCGCCGGCCGCTACCGAGGCCAAGGTCGACGTCGAACTGGTCCTCGCGGTCGACGTCTCCTATTCCATGGACTTGGATGAACTGGCGCTCCAGCGCGAAGGCTACGCGCTCGCGGTCACCTCCAAGGAGTTCCTGCAGGCGCTCAAGACCGGCCCGACCGGCAAGGTCGCGGTGACCTATTTCGAATGGGCCGCCTCGACCGACCAGAAGATCATCGTGCCATGGCGGGTGATCGATGGTCCGGAATCGGCGGGTGCGCTGGCCGAGGAAATCCTGAAAGCGCCGCTGCGCCGCGCCTCCCGCACCTCCATCTCCGGCGCGATCAACTTCGCGATGCCGCTGTTCGAGGCCAACGAATATCAGGGCCTGCGCCGCGTCATCGATATTTCAGGCGACGGGCCGAACAACAACGGCGAGCTCGTGACGATTGCGCGCGACGCGGCGCTGGCGAAGGGCATTACCATCAACGGCCTTCCGATCATGTCGAAGGAAACCAACTACGCGACCATGGATATCGAGAATCTCGACTGGTATTACGAGGACTGCGTGATCGGCGGCGCCGGATCGTTCGTGGTGCCGATCAAGACCAAAGAGAAATTCAAGGAAGCGATCCGCACCAAGCTGGTCCTCGAAGTCGCGCATCGTGTGCCGGAAATGCGGGTCGTGCCGGCGGCCACGCGCGAGCCGCGGGTGTCATGCACCATCGGCGAGAAGATCTGGCAGGAGCGGTGGGGACGGTGAGTCCTTTCTGTGTTTCGCAAAAGCAATCGGCCCCTCACCCCAACCCTCTGCCCGCGCGCGGGGAGGGGGAGCTAACGAATTTCTTTACCTCTCCCCGTTTTTACGGGGAGAGGTCGCGAGCAAAGCGAGCGGGTGAGGGGCTTCTGCTCTTTACCTTCTAAACCGCGCGACCAGCTCCACATGCGGCGTATGGCGGAACTGGTCGACCGGCGTGACGCTGTCGATCTTGAAACCGCCATCGATCAGAATGCGCGCGTCGCGTGCGAAGGTTGCCGGATTGCATGAGACCGCGACGGCGAGCGCGATCTTGCTGGCAGCCAGTTGCTGCGACTGCGCCTGCGCGCCCTGGCGCGGCGGATCGAACACCACGCAATCGTAATCGCGCAGTTCCTGCGGCATCAGCGGACGCCGGAACAGGTCGCGCGCTTCGGCCTTGATCGGCTTCAGGCCCTGCGTGAGCTTCACGGCATTTTGCAGCGCCGTCACCGCAGCCGCGTCGCTGTCGAAGGCCGCGACCTTGAATTTTTCCGCCAGGCGAAATGCGAATGGACCGAAACCACAAAACAGATCGGCGATATGCTTTGCGCCTTTGCAGCGCTCGAATGCCAGTGCCGCAAGGGTTTCCTCGCCGACCGCCGTCGGCTGCATGAAAGAGCCCGCCGGCAGGGTCACCTGCGCCTTGCCGACGCGCACCACCGGCGGCTTGCGCATGATGACCAGTTCACCATGACGCGTCAGCCGCGCGAGATTGTGTTTTTCAGCCAGCTTCGACAGGGACATCAGCAGCGCCGTGCCGAGCGGACCGGAGCCGCGCACATCGACGTCGAGGCCGTTATCGGCTGCGGTGATCTGGATATCGAGCGGCTTGCTCACCGGCCTCAGCAGTTCGGCGATTTCGTTGGCCGCTTCGATGGCGCCGTGCATGGCCGGATCGAGGATCGGACAGTGATCGATGGCGATGATCTCATGACGGCCGGCGGCGGCGAAGCCGACCCGCAGGATTCCCTGCTGGCTCTGCCGCGCATGCAGCGTCATGCGGCGGCGGCCGGTGCCATGGGCATCGATCAGCTCAAGGACCTCGCAGCCGATGCCGGCATGGTTGAGCGTGTCGACCACAAGCTGCCGCTTCCAGTTCCGGTAAGCATCGTCCTGCCAGTGCTGGATGGCGCAGCCGCCGCAGGTGCCGAAATGCGGGCAGAACGGATCGATGCGCTGCGGGCTTGGCGTGACGACGTGCGCAAGCGCGCGGCGGTCCGGGTGGCCGGGCGAGGGCAACACATCGACCGTCTCGCCGCCCAATGCATAAGGCACGTAAAGCGTCTCGCCGCCGGACACAGCAACGCCATCGCCGAAATGGCCGACATGATCGATGATGAGGCGCTCGGTCATATCTCTAGCCGCGCCGCGCGCCGATGAAGAATTCGGTGTTGCCGTCGCCGCCGGCGATGGACGAAGGGAAAACCCTGATATCGGTGCAACCCAAGGACTCCGCGAAGGTGGCGATGTCGTCGCACACCGCCTTGTGCACGGCCTCGTCGCGAATGATGCCTTTCTTGGAATGCTTCCGCTCGGCCTCGAACTGCGGCTTGATTAGCGCCAAGAGGTGCGTCGGTGCGGCAGCAATCGGCAGCACCGCGGGCAGCACCAGCTTCAACGAAATGAAGCTGACATCGATCACCACGATATCGGGACGGATTTCGAGCCGCTTGCCCGCGAGCGAACGAATGTCGGTTTCTTCCATCGAGACGATTTTCGGATTGCCGTGCAGGCTCGGATGCAACTGTCCGCGTCCAACATCGATGGCATAGACGAGGCTGGCGCCGTTCGCCAGAAGCACTTCCGTAAAGCCGCCGGTCGATGCGCCGACATCGACACAGACGTGATCCTCGATGTCGATGGGATACTGCTCCAGTGCGCCGCTGAGTTTCACTCCGCCGCGCGACACCCAGGGATGCGCGGGCTCGGCGGAGATCTCGGCATCCGCCGGAATCGTTTCCGACGGTTTCAGCACAGGCTTGCCGTTTGCAGTGACGCCACCCGCTTCGATGGCGGCCTGCGCGCGGGCGCGACTCTCGAACAGGCCGCGCTCAACAAGCAGAAGGTCTGCGCGCTTGCGTGAGGTCATGTGCCACATCCTTTCACCTCTCCCCGTGGGGGAGAGGTCGGCGCGCGAAGCGCGGCGGGTGAGGGGGCTCGATAACCTTGTTCAGACATCCAGAGCCCCTCACCCCAACCCTCTCCCCACTGGGGAGAGGGAGCGCATCGCATGCGGTGTGACAGCACGTACCTGCGGTGACGGCTTACCGAAGTTCAGGCCAGCTTGACTGTCTCGGTCTTCACGTCCTTGCCGAGTGCCTCGAACACTTTCGCGACGATGCCCTTGGCATCGAGGCCAGCCTGTTCGTACATCTTTGCCGGTGAATCGTGATCGATGAAGGTGTCCGGCAGCACCAGCGTTCGCACGCGAAGGCCGCGATCGAGTGCGCCGTGATCGGCCAAGGCCTGCAGCACATGGGTGCCGAAGCCGCCGATGGAGCCTTCCTCGATGGTGATCAGCACTTCGTGCTCGCGCGCGAGCTTCAGGATCATGTCGAGATCGAGCGGCTTCATGAAGCGCGCATCGGCGACGGTGGCGGACAGGCCCAGCGTTTCGAGTTCGTCGGCGGCCTTGAGGCATTCGCCAAGACGTGCGCCGAACGAGAGCAGTGCGACCTTCGATTTTCCGCTCGCCTCGCGCATGATGCGGCCCTTACCGATCGGCAGCGGCACGCCGAATTCGGGCATCTCGACGCCGCGGCCTTCGCCGCGCGGATAACGCAGCGCGCTCGGGGCATCGTCGATCGCGACCTGCGTTGCGACCATGTGAACGAGATCGGCTTCATCCGCAGCCGCCATGATGACGAATCCGGGGAGGCAGCCGAGATAGACGTTGTCGAACGAACCCGCGTGGGTCGGGCCGTCCTGGCCGACAAGACCGGCGCGGTCGATGGCGAAGCGTACCGGAAGACGCTGGATCGCCACGTCGTGCACGACCTGATCGTAGCCGCGCTGCAGGAAGGTCGAGTAGATCGCGCAGAACGGCTTGAAACCTTCTGTCGCGAGGCCTGCGGCGAAGGTCACGGCATGCTGTTCGGCAATGCCGACATCGAAGGTGCGGTCGGGGAACGCCTTGCCGAAAATATCGACGCCGGTGCCGCCCGGCATCGCCGCGGTGATGGCGACGATCTTGTCGTCCTTGCGCGCTTCCTTGACCAGGCTTTGGCCGAACACCGACGTATAGGACGGCGCGTTGGATTTTGCCTTGGCCTGCGCGCCGGTTGCGACGTCGAACTTGGCGACGGCGTGATACTTGTCGTCGGACGCTTCGGCGGGCGCGTAGCCCTTGCCCTTCTGCGTGACGACGTGAACCAGGATAGGTCCGGTTGGCGCATCGCGCACATTGGTCAGCACCGGCAGCAGGTGGTCGAGGTTGTGGCCGTCGATCGGCCCGACATAGAAGAAGCCGAGTTCTTCGAACAGCGTGCCGCCGGTGACCATGCCGCGCGCATATTCCTCGGCGCGCAGCGCGCGGTCCTCGAAGAATTTCGGAAGTTTGTGCGCGAGATTTTTCAGCGCTTCGCGCGCCGACGCATAGGTCTTTCCGGACAGCAGCCGCGCGAGATAGGCCGACATCGCGCCGACCGGCGGAGCGATCGACATGTCGTTGTCGTTGAGAATAACGATCAGGCGCGAATGCATCGCGCCGGCATTGTTCATCGCTTCATAGGCCATGCCGGCGGACATCGAGCCGTCGCCGATCACCGCGATGACATTGTTCTTGCCGCCGGTAAGATCGCGCGCCACGGCCATGCCGAGACCGGCGGAAATCGAGGTCGAGGAGTGCGCCGCGCCGAACGGATCGTATTCGCTCTCGGCGCGCTTGGTGAACCCTGACAGGCCGTTGCCCATGCGCAGCGTGCGGATGCGGTCGCGGCGGCCGGTGAGAATCTTGTGCGGATAGGCCTGATGGCCGACGTCCCAGATGATGCGGTCGTCCGGTGTATTGAAGACGTAGTGAAGCGCGGTGGTCAGTTCGACCACGCCGAGGCCGGCGCCGAAATGGCCGCCTGTCACCGATACGGTGTCGATGGTCTCCAGCCGCAGTTCATCGGCGAACTGGCGCAACTGCTCGGGCTTGAGCTTGCGCAGCAGGTCCGGCGTCGGCGCGGCGTCGAGGAGGGGAGTCTTGCTCGAATTTGACACTTGAATATCCGCAATTATTTGGGGGCGCTCGGCCCGGCATGGAAAGATGCCCGGAAAGGTCCGAAACGGTCCCGTGGCTTATACCAATTCCAAAGTCATGCCAATCCGCCGGGCGGTGGCCATAGGTCTCACGTTTTGGGCATGACGGTGCCGGAACCGGGCGCAAAACCGCTGATTTGGCGCTGACGTGGTTACATCTGCGATGTCGTCCCCGCGAAGGCGGGGACCCATAGCACTGAGCTGGCGACCCAAAAAACAGATGCTCGATATCGTCAGTGAAATCCGACCACAGGGAGCATGGATCCGCGCTTTCGCGGGGACGAGGGCTGGGTATGTACGGGGTCGTCTGACCGATTTACTGAACGTCGAGCGGCTCGGTGCCGACAGCGTGACCTGACGCGTCGGTGGTGATCTTGTCGACACGGGCTTCGGCCTGGCGCAGCAGTTCTTCGCAGCGGCGCTTCAGGCTCTCGCCGCGCTCATAGATCGCTACCGATTCCTCGAGCGGCACCTTGCCGTCCTCGAGGCGCTTGACGATGGATTCCAATTCCTCGATCGCGCGTTCGAAGCTGAGCTGCTTGACGTCCGCATGGGGAGTGTCGGCCATGGTCGTTTTCCGAGTTCTGAATCGATGATAGCGCCGCTGAATCTAGAAACGATTTGCGGGCGCAATATGGCGGCAATGTAGCGCGATTTGCAGCAGCGAGGGAAGCTGTTCGCGCTAGTTGTTCATCAGCGCGGCGACGTGTACGGCGACCGAATCGCGCAAGCCCTGCAGGTCGTAGCCGCCTTCCAGCACGGAGACGATTCGCCCCTCGGCCGACTTGTCGGCGATCTCCATCAGCTTGCGCGTGACCCAGGCGAAATCCTCTTCTCGCAGTTCGAGACTGCCGAGCGGATCGCGCCAGTGCGCGTCGAAGCCCGCCGAAATCACGATCAGTTCGGGTGCGAACGCTTCCAGCCGCGGCAGGATCGCAATGTCAAAAGCTTCGCGGAATTCGCGGCTGCCGTTGCCGGGACGCAGCGGCGCGTTGACCACGGTGTCCTGATCGCCGCGTTCCTGCGTGGCGCCGGTGCCGGGAAACAGCGGCATCTGATGGGTCGATGCATACATCACGCTCGGATCGGACCAGAAGATTTCCTGGCTGCCGTTGCCGTGATGCACGTCGAAATCGACCACGCAGGCGCGCGCGATGCCGTACTTGCGCTGCGCGTAGCGCGCCGCGATCGCAGCGCTGTCGAAGAAGCAGAAGCCCATCGGCCGCGATGTCTCGGCATGATGCCCCGGCGGACGGGTGCCGACAAAAGCGTTGGTCCGCTTGTTCTTCATCACCGCATCGACGGCTGCAACCGCGCCACCGGTGGCGCGCAGCGCCGCTTCCCATGTCCCCGGCGACATCGTGGTGTCGCCGTCGAGATAGACCATGCCCTCTTTCGGCGCGATATGGCGCAGTTCGTCGATGTACTCGTTGCTGTGGCACAGCGCGACGACGTCGAGATCGGCTTCCGGCGCTTCGACCCGCACCAGCGATGTGAAGGGCTCCGCCGACAGTCCCTGTTCGATCGCACGCAGACGATCCGGCCGCTCGGGATGGCCGGGGGCCGTGACGTGATTGAGGCCCGCGGCATGGTGATAATAGAGTGTCGGCATGGACGGATCGATCTTTCCGTTGTCGGCGATGGCCTATCTAATCAGGCTTTCTTCTTGCGCGCAAAGAAGGCGCTGAACGCGTTCCGCGCCTCGTCCGATTTCAGCCGTTCGCCGAAATGATGCGATTCTTCATCCATCCTGCGCAATACATCCTCCCGCGCGGGCTTCAGCAGCTTGCGGGTGAGCGCCACCGCGTCCTTCGGCAGCGAACCGATTTCCCGCGCAACCTTGCGTGCCTCGACTTCGGTATGTCCGGGAGCGACAATCACATTGACGAACCCGGCCTCGCGGGCTTCGTCCGCGGTCACGGAGCGGCCCATCACCAGCATCGAAAACGCACGATGATGTCCCATGGTGCGCGGTGCCAGCAGGCTGGAGGCGGCTTCCGGAACAAGACCAAGGTGAATGAACGGCGTCGAGAACGTCGCGGTAGTCGAGGCCAGAACGTAGTCGCAATGAAACAGCATGGTGGTGCCGACACCGACCGCGATGCCGTCGACCGCGCCGATCAGCGGCTTCTCATTGTAGGCGAGCGCCTTGAGAAACTGGGTCGCTGCCATCGGGCGAGAACTGTCGTCGTTCGCGGTGTTGGCCTTGGCGAAATCCTCGAGGTCGTTGCCCGCAGTGAAGACGCCGGAGCCGCCGGAGATCACGATGCTGCGGATGTCCGGATCGTTCTGCGCGGATTTGATCGCGTCGGCCATCGCGATGTACATGCCCTGCGTCAGCGCGTTCTTCTTGTCCGGGCGGCGCATCGTGATGATGCGCGTGTTGTCTTCGTCGGTGACAATTACGTGGTCGGTCATTGGCGTTTCCTGAAATGGCGAAGGCACTGCAGCATGGAGGGCGGCTGGCGCTGCCGGTTGGTTCATCCTACATCATTGGCCAGAAACGGAATAATGGCCATTCGATTTCCACCCCTCCGTTATAAAGGGATACTGCCATGCAACTCACCGGCATCCATCACCTGACGGCGATTTCCGCGAATGCCAAGGGAAACCTGGCGTTTTACACCGGTGTGCTGGGTATGCGGCTGGTCAAAAAGACCGTCAATCAGGACGATGTCAGCGCCTACCATTTGTTTTATGCCGACGGGAAGGCCAATCCGGGAACAGACCTGACCTTCTTCGACTGGCCGGCGGCGCGGGAACACCGCGGCACCCGCAGCGTGTCGCGCACCGGCTTGCGGGTCAACGGCGAAAAGGCACTGGGTTTCTGGCAGGACCGGCTAATCAAGCTCGGCGTCCATGTCGGAAAGGTGACCGAAGTCGATGGCCGCCTGACGCTGCCGCTTGAGGACCCTGAAGGCCAGCGGCTGGTGCTGGTCGACGACGGCGGCCACGGCGAAGCCCATCCATGGGAGAAAAGTCCGGTGCCGGCAGAACACCAGATCCGCGGCCTCGGCCCGATCGTGCTGAACGTGCCTGATCTGGCACGCACCGAACGCGTGCTTGTGGATGTGATGAACATGACGCGCGTCCGCGACTACGCCTCACCCGACGGCGAGCATCGCATCAATGTTTACAGGATGGGCGAGGGCGGCCCGGCGGCGGAACTTCATGTGCTTGAGCAGAAGGATTTGCCCGCCGCGCGTCAGGGCGCCGGAGGCGTGCATCATGTCGCGTTCCGCACGCCCAATGACGAGCATTATCACGCCTGGACGGCGCGGCTCGCGGAGTTCGGCGTTCACTCCAGCGGCGAGATCGATCGCTTCTATTTCCGCAGTCTCTATTTCCGCGAACCGAACGGCATCCTGTTCGAGATCGCCACCGACGGGCCGGGTTTCGCCACCGACGAGCCGATGGAAACACTCGGGGAGAAACTGGCGCTGCCGCCGTTTCTCGAACATCGCCGCAAAGAGATCGAGACGGGGTTGAAGCCGCTGGCGTGATGCGGGTCGCTTGATGCGAGACGGTTGCTCAACGCGCAACGTCGTCCCCGCGAAAGCGGGGACCCATACTCCTTGTCCGCGTTTTGGCGAGGGCTTCAGCGTTCTTATGAGCTGGTTAGGCTGACGGTTATGGGTCCCCGCTTTCGCGGGGACGACATCGTAGGCGGTGTGCGTCCGGCTGGAAATTCCCGGCGTCTACGCGACCAGCACGACGTCCGCGCCGGTGGTTGCCGTCGACGCATCCATGATCGTGCGCTCCAGTGCGCCGGATTGCACGGTGACGTTCTCCGCGAAGAAACGCGCCAGCGCGACATAACGCTGCGCGTCATTCTGGAGGGCTTCGTCGGTGCGCGCGGCCAGCGCCTCGTTCGCCAGCATGCAGCCGCCGAGCGTGGTCGAGAACATGCGCAGATACGGCGTCGCGCCCGCGAGCGCTTCGGCCGGCGAGGTTGCGATCTTTTCCAGAAGCCACTTGCTGGTGCGCTCCACCGACGCAACCGCATCGCGCAGCTTTTCGCCGGTGGTGCCGAAGGCCGGATCGTTGGAGGCTTCCACCTTCTTGACGATCGCTGACAATTCGCCGAGCAGATCCCACACGGCTTCGCCGCCTGACATCTGCAGCTTGCGCATCAGCAGGTCGTTGGCCTGCACGCCGTTGGTGCCTTCATAGATGGTGAGAATGCGCGCATCGCGGACATACTGCGCGGCGCCGGTTTCTTCCATGAAGCCCATGCCGCCGTGCACCTGCACGCCGATGGCCGCGACCTCGTTGCCGATGTCGGTGGAGAAGGCCTTTGCCATCGGCGTCAGCAATGCACCGCGTGCCGCGGCCTTCGCCTTTACCTTCGGATCGGAGGCGCGATGCGACACGTCGATGGCGACCGCCGTCGCGTAGCAGATGGTGCGTGCCGCCGCCGTCATGCCGCGCATCAGCATCAGGTTACGCTTCACGTCGGGATACATGATGATCGGATCGGAGCCGGTGTTCTGGCTGCCGAGCGCCTTGCCCTGCTTGCGCTCCAGCGCATAGGCGAGGGCGCGCTGATAGGCGCGGTCCGCGATGCCGACGCCCTGCAAGCCGACGCCAAGGCGCGCCTGATTCATCATGGTGAACATTGCGGCCATGCCGCCGTTTTCCTTGCCGACGAGGTAGGCGATCGCTCCGCCCTTGTCGCCCATGGTCATGGTGCAGGTCGGCGAAGCGTGGATGCCGAGCTTGTGCTCGACGCCGCTGGCGTAAATGTCGTTGCGCGCGCCGAGCGAGCCGTCGGCGTTGACGAGATACTTCGGCGCCAGAAACAGCGTGATGCCTTTCGAGCCTGGAGGCGAGCCGGGCAGGCGTGCCAGAATGAAATGAACGATGTTGTCGCTCATGTCGTGGTCGCCATAGGTGATGAAGATTTTCGAGCCGAACAGACGATAGGTGCCGTCGGCCTGCTTTTCCGCGCGCGTGCGCAGCGCGCCGACGTCGGTGCCGGCCTGCGGCTCGGTGAGCTGCATGGTGCCGGGCCATTCGCCGGAGATCAGCTTGCCGAGATAGATATCTTTCAGTTCCTTGCTGCCGTGGGCATCGAGCGCGTCGATCGCGCTCAAGGTCAGCAGCGGGCAGAGGCCGAACGCGAGGTTCGAGGCGCTCCAGATTTCGTTGACGGCGGAATGCACCGCCAGCGGCAGACCCTGTCCGCCGAAGTCCTCCGAGCCGGACACCGCATTCCAGCCGCCTTCGCACCAGCGCTTGTAGGCATCCGGCCAGCCCGTCGCGGTGACAACACCTTTGTCGGTGAGCTGGATGCCTTCGCGGTCGCCGGTCTGGTTCAGCGGCTCAAGCACGTCGGTGGCGAACTTGCCAGCTTCCTCGATCACCGCGGCGGAGAACTCCGGATCGTAGCCATTATAATGTCCTGCTTCCACGGCGGCCAAAAGGCCGGCGCCGTGGTTGAGGGAGAGGAGCATGTCGTTGATCGGCGCGCGGTAGGTCATGGCATGATCTCGCTGTTCGGCTGGCCTCGGCAATCGTTTCCGCAACGTGCCGTTTGGCCGAGGCGGATGAGTGCGCAAGTCTTGCTCTCATATGTTGTTGTTTGACGGTCTCTTTCCTCGCGCTTGCGGTTTCTTGTGCGGGTCCGCCCGGCGCTCCTTTGTCTTCCCACGAAAAAGGCCGGCCCTCAACTGCGGCGCAGGCGTATCTCAGGTATGCCACGCGGCCTGATGACCGGCTGGAACGCCGAGGTCTGCCTCGATCTTCCGCCGTTCCCAACACCTCCGCGCGAGGCGGAGGCCGGTCCGGTCACTGGAATCGGCGCGATTTTTCCTTTTCTGGCGGCATTTTCCCACCAAAAAAGCGGGTTTCCACTTTGCCGGAAAATGCTCTAAGACCTGCGCAGCTACGGTGAATCGGTGCGGCTCAGGGTTTCCGGAAGGAAGCCGGCCCGCCGCCTTCCGACAATGAGCGGCGCGAGGCGGCGGGACCGGGTCCTGCCGCGAACCGTTCAGCGCTATTGGGGCGTCGCCAAGTGGTAAGGCAGGGGATTTTGATTCCCCCATGCGGAGGTTCGAATCCTCCCGCCCCAGCCAGCCAGTCCGGCTTTTATAGAATATTATTTTTTTAGTGCAGAAATGCCCGCAAATGGCGGGCTTTTCATGCGTAAGGAGTCTCTGTGGAGACCGATGTTCGCACCAATTCCTCCGGAAATCCCTGAAAGTCTCCATGTATTCATTGGAAAATTCCCGTTTTTTGGAGACTGGCATTGGAGACCGGAGAAAAAAACCACTGCTTGGGGCGGCGGCAGTGGTAATCGCAACCTTTGGCGGCGAGCGTAGGGACTGCAGTGGACAAATTCGGGGTGACACCGGCAACCCCATCGAAGCTTTTATAGAGCCTTGCTTAGTTGAACTCGCTTTGAGAGCGCTTCCCGGCTTTCTTTTCGTTCGCTGTATCGGTTTGTGAGATATGCCGATTCATTTCGCGTCAGCAGTGTGAACTTTACCAGTTCTTCCATCACGTCGACCATGCGGTCGTAGTACGGCGATGGTTTCATACGGCCGCAATCATCAAATTGTTCGTATGCCTTCGCCACTGAGGATTGATTTGGAATCGTGATCATCCGCATCCAGCGGCCAAGAACGCGAAGCTGATTGACTGCGTTAAACGATTGCGAGCCGCCACTGACTTGCATCACGGCTAACGTTTTTCCTTGCGTGGGCCGAACAGCCCCAATCGAGAGCGGTATCCAGTCGATTTGAGTTTTTATGATGCCGGTCATTGCACCGTGGCGCTCAGGACTGCACCAAACCTGGCCCTCCGACCATGTCGAAAGGTCGCGCAGCTCTTCAACTTTTGGGTGGTCGCTGGGGGCGTCATCGGGCAGCGGCAAACCTGTGGGATTAAAGACGCGGGTTTCCGCACCGAAGGCTTCAAGCAGGCGCGCGGCTTCCATTGTTGCAAAGCGGCTAAAAGACCGCTCCCGCAATGAGCCGTACAGCAACAAAATTCGCGGCCGGTGAGTCGCTCGCGTTGGCGGACCTAAGTCAGTCCTAGGCAATTCAAAAGCTCCCCTATCGATATTGGGAAGGCCAAGCAGGTCAGGCGGCATCGATAACCTCGCCATCCTCTTTCACAAACCGGCCGATATGTGGGTTCGGTAGTAAATCAAGCACCGCCTCGGATGGACGACAGAGCTTTATGCCCTTTGCGGTAACTACAATTGGCCGATTGATCAGAATCGGAGTCGCCAGCATGAAGTCGATGAGATCATTATCGCTCCACTTGGAATCGGCCAACCCAAGCTGAGCGTAAGGCGTGCCCTTCTCACGGAGCAAAGACCGCACCGGCATTCGCATTTTATCGATCAACTCAATCAGCCTTTCACGTGCGGGCGGCGTTCTGAGATATTCAATTACGATTGGCTCGACACCGCTTTGCCTAATCATAGCCAGTGTGTTGCGTGAAGTACCGCATTCTGGATTGTGATAGATCGTGATGCTCATAATTGAGCCTCCGGATTTAGAGCAGGGGCGTCTCGCTCCGGGCGCAATAGCCAAGACATGACTGCGAGACCAACGAGTGCGCCGCAGAATTCCGCTAGAATGAATCCGGGCAAGTCGTGCGGCCGAATGCCGGAGAACGTATTTGTTAATGAGCGCGCGATCGCTACGGCCGGATTTGCAAATGAGGTTGATGCTGTGAACCAATAAGCGGCTGTGATGTAGAGGCCGACTAACCACGGTATGGCGTCTTTCTGAAATCGAATGCCAGCAAGGATTGTTGCAACGAGTCCGAAGGCCGCAATACCTTCCGCGAACCATTGTGAGCTGCCGGTTCGTGCTTTTAGAGAGACATCGAGAATGGGTAGGGCGAACATCAAATGCGCCATGATCGTGCCGACAATTCCGCCCGCGATCTGGGCCAGGACGTAAAGCAGACCAGTGCCGACTGACAACTCTCGCTTAAGCGCAAATACCAGTGTCACGGCTGGATTAAAGTGGGCGCCGGAAATTGGACCGAGGATTGTGATCAGTACGACGAGAATGGCGCCGGTTGGTAAGGTATTGCCGAGCAGAGCTAAGGCAACATCTTTCGTGAGCGTTTCGGCCATGATGCCAGAACCCACAACTGTCGCCACGAGCAACGCTGTTCCCAGTCCTTCGGCGACCAGTCGACGTGGCAGATCGAAAGCAAGCATCAGCCGGCTTTCTCTTGACCTAATGTCGATCCGTCGAGACGGCCGATTTCGCGCAGTTGAGTGCCGAGCGACAGCTTATCGATTCCGGAAAGCGGCAGGCTGGTAAACGCGATCAGTCTATTTTTCAGATAACGAAACGCTGTAAGGAATGCGGCGTGCTTCTGAAAGTCGTTACCTTCCACGGCGGCTGGATCCTCAATCCCCCAATGCGCGGTCATTGGTTGTCCTGGCCAGATAGGGCAGGATTCACCGGCTGCGTTATCGCAAACAGTGAACACGAAATCCATCACGGGTGCGTCGGGAGCGGCAAACTCTAGCCAGCTTTTTGAGCGCATGCCTTCAGTTGGATATTCCAAACTTTCAAGAACTTTCAGTGCGAAAGGGTTCACTTCTCCTTTTGGCTCACTTCCTGCCGAGAAAGATTGAAAGCGACCACGACCATCCTTTCGCAAAATCGATTCAGCGAGGATCGAACGCGCGGAATTACCGGTGCAGAGAAACAGGACATTGAAAATTCTATCTGACATTACGTTTTCCCTTTGGAGAACAAGAGGACAGGCTTTCAATCAAGGGCGCACACACCTCGGGGCGACCACCGCAGCAGTCCTTGACCAAAAACAGCGTGACCTCTTGAAGTACGGATAAATTGGCGCGGTAGATGATCGAACGGCTATGGCGCTCGCCCATTACAAGTCCCGCACGTGATAAGATTGAAAGATGAGATGAGAGAGTATTCTGCGGAACGCCCACAAGACGCGCTAATTCGCCAGCCGGCACGCCGTCAGGTTCGTGCTTCACCAGAATGCGGAAGGTATTGAGGCGAGTTGCCTGTGCGAGCGCGGCGAAGGCGTCAATTGCTGCTAAAGGTTCCATATATCCAGAATAACAGATATATTGATACGGTCAACGGCGCTACGAAGCAGCAACTTCGGCCTAATATTCCCGAATCTGCTGGTGCAGGAGCAGAGACCGGTTCGATCAGGAATGCGTGAGTTCGAATCCTCTCACTCCAGCCAGCCAGTCCGGCTTTTGGAGATTTTCTTACTTTGAGGCGAGAAATGCTCGCAATTAGCGGGCTTTTTAGGCATTTGGAATCTCCACAGAGACCGATGTTCGCCCCAGCTCCTCCGAAAAATCCCGGAAGTCTCCCGGTATACATTGGGAAATTCCCGTTTTCTGGAGACTCGCCTTAGAGACAAAAGAATAAAACCACTGCGCGGTAGGGTTGGCAGTGTCAGAGAGCCTCAACAGGAAGGAGACGTTGCTATCTGTTGAGGTCTAAATCGGCAAATAGGGGCGCGTGTACCAAAAGAGAACCAGCGATTCGATTGTTTACAACGAGCGTTTTGGAATCCCTGCGATTCCAAATTGCATAGCCAGATCAGAGAAGGTCCATGCGGGGCGAGTGGTTGCTGAAAACATTTCGCCGTATTGCCTTAGGGTGGTCACCCGAAAGCACCGTTGCTTGCTCCAATTGCTTTGAGGATATGGGATTGCGTCTTGAAGCAATGATGCTCGGACGCACGGACCAATCAGCGTGCCCAAGGTGCAGAGACGCCTTTGGCAAAAAACTCACAAAGAACGACGTCGAGGAATTGCAAAATGAGTTCTTCTCGCTTGCAACGGCTCCTCACAAATCGAACATGCGGTTGGTTGCGTTGCGAATTGAACAAGATACTGCAGATCAAGTCGAGAAGCTGCGCCCGGAAACATGGCGTGATTGGCACTTAATTCAACAGTTAGTTGGAGGCAATTTAGGATATTCCGCGCCGCGACTGTTCTACTTCGGTGTGACTAACCACCTTGACGGCCCAAACGGCAGCCTTACGAAAGAAATGATTTCTGATGAAATCCTACCGAGACTAAGAAGCCGAGCTCTGGGCAATACAGACGTGTTCTTTAGAATCCGCCTCAATATTGATCAGAGTAAGCGCTTCGACCTCGTACAGTTTGACAGCCCACCTCTCCGCAGACGAGGATTTGGTCGCTTCGATTATTCAAACGCACCGGTGCTGTATGGATCACCGAGTTTAAAAGTCTGTGTGCACGAGTGCAGAGTTACTTTTGGTGATGACGTTTATGTAGCGACGATCCGGCCCACTAGGCAGCTAAACTTGATCGATTTCACGGGTAATTTTGATCAACCTCAGGACGTCGACCCCTTTGATGATCTTAGTTGGTTCTTCAATGGACTGCTTGCGTCGTCAGATTCTCGCGCCTATCGACACTGTAGACGTATTGTAAAAATGTTGCGCGATGAGACGGGAGCAGATGGCATTATCTACAACAGTTTCTTCACGCGCGTGATGGGAGATGATGATCAAAGTCCCGCGATCAACTATGCTTTATTTGGGCGTCCTATCGCGGAAGGGAAAATTGAAGTGCTTTCGATGAACACGTTGCAGCTCAATACAATCAAGTACGATTTCAACCTTGGACCAATCTTTGACTAGCATGGAATTCTTATGATCAAGATAGTGCAATCCGTCCTGCCTGTTGGTCGGCACTTCGGACTTTGGGGCAGTCACGTTTGCTGGCCCTCACCATGCTAATTCCATTTTTAGGAACGCTAATATTATTCAATCAGTACGTCATCGATGTTCTTGCCATGTCGCCTGAGGTGTCGACGCGGTGGTTAGGCGGAAACGATCATGGTGCATCGACCAGCCAAGTGTTGACGGTAAACAGGCTTGTCACGACTTATTTTGGATTGGTTCTCCTTGGAGGAGCTTCATTCTTTTTCACTCTCGCGTGTCCTCGGGAGGTTAAAGCTTACGGTAGCGCGCAATCGTATATCGAAACTGAGAGGCCGTTCGTAACCTCAGCTCGTACAGCGCTGCTAGTCACTGCAGTGGCAAATGATTATCTCGTGAACACGGGCGAGGAGGAGGCGATACGCTGGTGGCCGCCCCTTAAGAAAATCGCTTATCCGTCGGAGCTGGAGCTTCTCTTTGAGGGAGTAACACGACAGATATCTGATAGGAGTATCGAAGGTGTTGAGGATGTCGATATCCATTCTGGGAATGGCAATATTCATGCTGAGAAAGTCGCGAGAATTCTGCGTGCGCAAATCAGGGCGTTACGCGTAGTGTGGGGACGTTCCACGCTGAGGCTGAGAAATACAGCATAGATTTGCTTTCCCATTCTTTATCTCGCAGGCTTTTCTGTCCTGTCCTATCCAACCAGCACGACTATGTACCAAATCTTGAGGCGGCTTTTCGCCTGATCAAAAGGTTTCCGAGAGGAATTTTCAATGAATGTGGTGGGGGAATTTTTAGCACACATGTGGAGCTATAAACTTTCCGTATTTCCCGTTCTTCTGACTTATCTTTTGTTCGATGCTCAAGCGATTGTTCGGCGATTGACCCGAAAGGCTTACGTTCCCATCTATTTCATGTTCTTCCCCTTGGGCCATTCGGACAAGCTATATGCCCAGTATTTTAATGAGGACGATGTTTACTGGGTTGGCGCGTCTATGACACCCAAACAAAAGATATCTCTTAGGAATCGCATCAGGCGTCACGCGATAATATCGATGTTGCTCGCAGCTGTGTTCGCGCCGTGGGTCTGTGGATTTCTTGCGGCTCTTTACTTGCCGCGCGATCAGTTTTTGGAGTTTGTATGGTTTTTGATGATAGTGAAGACGCTCTTGATTGCGAGGGCGTTGTATGAATTACGAGCAAATGCGTGGTTTGTTGAGAGAAGTAATTCGTTTTTATTTCTTTGCGTAATTTATGTTGGCTATCTGTTGTTGATCTTAAGGGGCACAACGAAATCTTACGGTTGGGCGGCAGAAAATCTCAACACACTTGGTGTGTTGGGCACGCTTTGGGGGCTACTGGACTACGCCTATGTGGACATTTTCATAAATATCTTCGTGGTATCTGCGGCAACGTGGGCCGTTACGACGCGATACACCGATCCCGCACTTATTCCTCAGCCTTATAAGGAGGAGTCCAATGACGATACAAACAGCGCGTCCACTGTTGCGTCGGATTAGTGCAGGTGGCTCGATCAATCCTTACGCGATAGCTTTTATACTAACCGAGAGAACCTTTCGTGGGCCGGTCGTTCGGGTGATGGAGCTTCTCTACTCTGCGGTGCTGATCTTCATTGGCCGATCTGAGCCGAGGATTACTATTGGCCATTCGCAGGTATCGTTCCAATTCTGGCGGTTCTGCTTTGGGCGACGAAATTCCGCGCTCCTTTTTGGGGCGCTAAGTTTGGAGGCGAGTTACAGGGTCTGTTGCCTTTACCTTGAGGCTCATCAGCCGCAATCCCTCAGGCAGATGCTGATCTGCTACAATGGAAAGCCGAGCCAGCTTTATGCGAGCCGGTTCATTGAGAACTTGAATATCGTGCTGACGCTCGCGGCCAGTATGCGCATTGAGACTGCACGAATGTTGCCGTCCAAGTAAGTTTTGCTGATAGGCAATTCCGAGGGAACAGTGATGTGGTTGAGGGCTGGAAAATATTTGCTGCTGGTGTCGGGCTGGATTGCGGCTCTTTTTATTGGCGTTTTGGAGTTGCCTCAAAAGGTCCATTCGTTTTTCGAGACTTTGCCAGCTGCGAGGAGTGACGTCGCGACGTGGTGGAACCTCAATGTAGAGTTCACCGGCGCGTGGACCAATGAGGGAGATATCATTTCAACGATAGCGATGCCGATGGCTTTGAGCATGCGCGTTTACAGCAAAAAAATTGACGGAGAAATATGGTCTGATGGACTAAGCAACTCGATCCATCCTGTTATTTTGCTAGGCGGAGAATTGCGCGGTGGGGAGCTTCAGGCTTATGCATTTGATTATATCGAAGGGAAGGAGACGGTCTATGCGACCTTCAAGATCAAAAAGATGGGTGATAGGCTCGTTTTGGAAACGCTTGAGCAGCCCGTTGAATTCTTTCCAAAACAGGCAGAGCTTTTCGCGAATTCCGATGCTTTGAAAGATAAGCCTCTCACAAATTTCGATCTGATAACCAAAAGTTTGAAGGCCAGCAGAAAGTAACGGAAGCGGGAAAACGTCTTCAGCCCGAATAAGTTTGGAATCTTCCCAACTTATAGCCACGAACGAAACCTTTCGAGGTGCTGACCTCAAGAAACTCATTGGCCACGATCAGCGCCCGGATAGCAGCGCGCGTATCACCATCGCAAGCAGCTATTGCTTGATCGACAGCAGCGTCTAGCCGCTCCAATTCCGTCTGTGGATTTGGTTGTGGAAGTGCCGACATGCCGCTGTTCCGTGTTGACCGCCTGACTATGATGTTCTTATTTTGTTCTCATGGAGTCAAGAGAGCCAAAACGCCGATTTCCACCGCCTTGGAAGGTAAAATTCCAAGAGCATGGGTACGATGTTCAAGATGCTACGGGCTTTCGATTAGCGACGGTGTATTGCGATGAGGCGCTAAGCGCTGCGAAGTGGAGGGATGCGAGCAGTCTCTTTCCAACGCGGGACGAAGCGCGGCGCATCGCAAAAGCAATTGCGCGTCTTCCCGAATTTTTGACGCAACGGAAGGGCTTCGAGCCGCGCGGAGAAGGCGTGCGATGGAAGGCGAGCCGTCCATACCATGTCGCATTGGAGGATTTGTACGTCCGAGCCAATTGGGACGAAATCAATGCACTCTGCAAGCTGAATGGGCTTCCATTCAATGCGACGGGAGAAAAAATCGGAGAGGGAGGAATATGGTGCGTTTATGAATTCGAAAGGCAGCTAGACGCCATACAATTTTGGAACGCCTTCAACGGACGTTGGCTTCGAGGCAGTGAGTATGTTCATCCCGAGCCGCCAAAGGACTTCCCGCCGCTAAAGTCGATAAAGGAATGGGCCAAATTCAATCGCGGAAAAGGAGGACGCGATCCAAACAACGGATGGCTTTAATCTCGCTAAGATCATTCATTTGGTTCGTCAAATTTAGTGAATGCATCTTTTCCGAATAGTTCGATGTCGCGCTGAATAGCTCTAAAGAGGCTTGATCCTGTAAAGCCGCTAGGATTGGCTAGTGGTTTCCCGCCATCCGCACCAAGTCGATACGTTCCATAACATCGGTTCAGCGATTCCGACGCCCATTAACTTCGAACGTCAGACCCGCTTTGAAAATCTCTGCGCAGCGGTGATCCGATTGGCGAGAAGGTCAACCTCGCGCCGGTAAATCTCATCGCGTAAGAACTTGAGCTCCTCAGCGTGGCTGGCTTCGGCGACATCAACATACCAAGCTTTCGGCCGGCCGTCGGATCCATCATTCCAGCGATACTTGCGCTTTTTTAGTATCTCACGGAGGTCAAAAGGGGATTGCTCGGCCCATATGCGCACAGTCGGCTTTCGAGCCGATTCAAGCAGTAACGCAAGTGCCGTGTTCTCACTTCCGTTAGGCTTCATCGACATAATTTCCAGCAGCGCCTTGCAATCGTCGGCTGCTCGATGTGAATGATGAAAGTAACCGCATCCGGCTAAAAGGTAGGCCAAGCGGGATCCTTCAAAACCTAGCTTTCGCCATTCCACTTGGGTTGCCGAGCAGGCCCAGTATTTGTGCTCAAAGGCTGGCCAATATCGCTCGCTAAACTGCCGGTCGAATGCCGCATTGTGAGCAATGATGATTGCTGCATCTGCAACAAAGTTATTGACGTCATCGGTCGAAATCTTGTGACCAGCTACTAGTGCATCGGTAATGGTTAGCTCTACAATCTCGGACGGTATCGGCGCAGAAGGTTCGTTAAACTCCTCAAAAACTGCGGTGACATGTGTGATTTCACCGGACGGAAGATAGGCGAATTTCACCATCCCAATTCAATGATCTCGTCCTTACTTGGGTCGAGACCGGTCGTCTCAACGTCGAGCGCCAAACCAATCCGAGTGCCGGCACACATATCTTGCGCGCGGACTTCTCGTGGTTTCAGTCGACGAAGAACGCGATAGTCTGGGGAGAGGGCGAGCTTTTGCGCCATGGCGTCGAGTTCGGAATTTGATACAGTCATAGAATTAGCAATCCGTAATGAAGCACAGCACTTTATGTGGAATATTTATCATATTGAACTGGTCGCCAGACCTTTCCAAGGGCTGCTTCAATCTTTGCAGGTGTGCCGGCCGGCAATCAACACTCGGGTCCGTTGATGTCCCTCTCATCAACCGAGTGGAAGCTTGTTCGCGCGCAGGTTATTCAGCGGGATAACTCCACATGTGTGGAGTGCGGTATTCCCGCCGAAAGCGAAGACGTTGATGTGCATCATTTGCTGCCGCGGTCAGCGGGTGGTGCCGACGACCCATCAAATCTTGTCACTCTGTGTGACGGCTGCCACGCCGCGCACCACCCAAAGCTTGCAGGCAGTCTCGCTCGGCGCGCTATGGAGTGCTGGGCCGTTCGTTTGGCACGCTGGCTGGACCGAGAAGGAGAAGTAGTCCCCGAGAGCCAGGCCTTTGGTCCATTGCTCCGACTTTTCGGTCTCGACCGGTTCAAAGAAGGCCAACTGCCGATTATCCAAGCGGCTTTGACAGGACGTTCATTGTTGGTCGTAAGTCCGACGGGGTTCGGCAAGACCTTGTGTTTCCAACTGCCTGCTGTCGTCAGAAAAAGCGTCAGTATTGTCGTATCCCCGCTAAAGGCGTTGATGGGAGAGCAGGTGTCCTCGCTCCTTCGCCGTAAGATTCCGGCGAGCTTCATTAATAGCGATCTCGACCCAAGCGAGAAACGTCTTCGTTATCAGCTTTTATCAAAAGGCAGCTTTAAGCTTCTGTATGCAGCGCCTGAGCGGTTTTTCGTAAGGAGCCAGGCCGAGCAGCAAGTGCTGCGCACGATGCGACCCAGCTTTTTGGTGATTGATGAGGCTCATTGCGTCGATCAATGGGGGCGGGATTTTCGGCCCGAATACGGCCGGCTTAAGGAAGTAAGGGAGGCGTTAGGATCCCCTCCGATCCTTGCATTCACTGCTACCGCCGGTACGGAGATGCAACAGCGCATTCTTCACTCTCTCGGTATTCCTGACGCACAGGTGTTTGTTCGCGGCGTCGATAGGCCTAACATTGCATTGCTGCGTTGGCGGGCGTCCATCGACAAAAGACCGGTGATCATCGCAGATATTTGCCGGCTTTCTTTGCCGAGCAACGGTAAGCTGATGATTTTCGTGCCGACCCGCAAAATTGGTGAAGCACTGCAGGCCCATCTGGCTGGTGAGGGGCTTGAGACGCCGTTCTATCATTCGCAGCTCGGCAATGGCTGGGAGCGAGAACAGTTACTTAAGCGCTTCGTTGGCGATAGTCGGCCTGTCGTTGACCGAATTATCTGCACAAGTGCTTTCGGGATGGGTCTCGATGTGCCGAATGTGCGCATGGTGGTTCATTGGCAGCACCCTGCCTCAATTGAAGACTACCTCCAGGAATTCGGCCGCGCCGGTCGCGACGGCGCGCCGTCGATCGCCGTTCTGCTGCAGGGAGAAGGCGAGGCGAGGGAAGATATCGGACTGCTGCGATACATGGCTCAACGCGCGATCAACGGGGCGGGCCTGAGCGATGATTCGGCGGCCTTAGCGTTGCGATACAAACATAATCAAATCGCTGCCATGGCTAAAATGGCCGGCTACAATACCTGCTTCCGCGCGGCGTTGGTCGGCTATTTCAAAGGGCCTGAGAAGCCTGTGCGAAAAAGCATAGCCACGCGAATTATGGAATGGGTCTTTGCCGATGCTAGGCTTAGTCAAAGCCGAGTGGCTTGCTGCGATGCTTGCCATCAGGCCGCCATCGTCAAGCAGGGGAAACTAAATTTCATTCGAAAGGTGATAGGCTCTTAGTGGGCCTGATCATTCCATAATATCGGGTTGGCAACTCGTGGCATTTCTCCAATAAACGGAGATAGATCTAGCTTTGCCGTCTACGAGGAGCTGCCTGAATTGGCGGAATTTCGTGAGTTCGACTAACATTTATTTGTCGTTGACCGATTCGCGCGATGATCCGATACAAATCGCTAGCAGTTGCCTAAAGCGAGCATAGCATCCGTCAGTCACTCTGAACGCGATCGCCCTGTACAACTCGCGAGTTATGTGGGTCGGGCGCTACCAAGCGCATTCGCGAGCTGCATTTGCGATTGCGAGTTTTTTTAGCCACGACATGGCGTGCGCTTTCTTATTTGATCGATGCGGAATTATGACCGACATCACCGCCGTACATATTTTCGGATGGAATGGGGCAAGCCATTATGAGGGTAATATCATTTCTCTTGCGCACCGGCGCGGTGCTCGTGTGGTCCACGCTGAAAATCGTAAAATGGATGTTCATCGGTGTGATCTCGCTGGCAGCGGGGTACGTCGTAATTCTCGTTATGGGGAATGTTGTATTCGCGACGAAGCGCAATGAAGCGCACCGTAACCTTCATCCGCAGCATGCCGATTGCGCGAATTCTTCGGACTGGTCTGTACTCGCGGAATCTCAAAACAATGAGTTGCTCGCAATCGAGCGTGATCCGTCTTGGCAAAGGAAACTACGCTGCGCAATCCAGACGCACTCTGTTCCGACGGCGAGTGGCGACAGTACAAGTCAGGAGCGCTTGAAGTTCAATCTCGCCTTTCTCGAGTTTATGGAAGATGGAAGCCCGCAGCCACTCGAAGGCAGACCTGCAGGTTCAGCAGAGCTGTCGCAGTACGCGTTGCTGCAGCGCCATCTGCTGAGCACCCCTTCCAACTTTGTGATCGCCTTCGCTCACGGCTGGCGTCACGATGCAAAAATTGGCAATGATAACGTCTCCGATTTGCGGCATTACGCGGCGCATGCCGCCAGATTTCTGGCGGAACGTTGCAATAAAGAGGGCCGATTCTGCGGCACGACTGTTACTGCAATTTATATCGGTTGGCGCGGAGCCAGAGTCGACGAGGTTCGCATCAAACAAACATTTGGCCATCAAATTGGCGGTCTGTTGGCAAATGCAACAATGTGGATCACGTTGTTTGATCGAAAGCCGATTAGCGAGGAAATCGGACCCTCGGCAGTCACTGCGCTTCGTGGCTTGGACCGCATTCTTGACAGCAAAAAATCCCCGGCCGCGCCATCAACGGATATGCCAGCTGGATCGCTGAGCAATGATCAAAGAATGATTGTTTTGGGTCATAGCTTAGGTGGCAACATGATGATGACTGCCCTCAAAGATCAGCTAACGAAGAACATTATTCGACACGACAAAGGTGCGCCATTCGAGTCGCCCGTCGGCGACATGGTAGTGTTGCTCAATCCAGCTTCCGAAGCAGGGCATTGGACCGCGCTGCAGCGAGCCGTGTGGCACCGTGTTGCTTTCCGTGCGTCGGAAGCAAACGCCACGAGTACGGTTGGCGACGGGCACGGTTTGTTTAAGCAGGAACAACCACCAGTCCTCATGTCGATAACGGCTGCAAGATCATGGCCGCCATCAGGGATCTGGCCGCAAGATTGCGATTGGCTGCGCATGCCTGCTCGAAATAAAAATGAAGCAGAAGCAAAAGCAAAAATACTACCGTTGATTGAAAGCAATCGCAGTGTTTACGTCACCGATGTAAATTACGATTGGGCAACTCACGATCTGTTTCCCCTATTCAAGTTTGATTTTCGGCCTGTTGCCTTGACTGTTCAGCGCATCGCAGACCGAATGGCGGCACGTCAGGCAATTGAATCGGGAGCTTGTCCAGCATCCAGATCGGTTCAGCCTACAGAAAAAGCGTCGGGGTTCTGGAAGCTATTGGCAAGGCCAATTGCGCTATTAGCATCTTTCTTGCGCAACGCTCCATTTATGAACACAGATCGAGAGCAGACTCACACAATTGGCCATCTAAACCCACAGAGACCATCTACCGACACACTTGCCGAACGTGTAACTCTACCAATTCGGCCTTTCGGTACTACGCATGAGTTAGTGGGCGATCGCGATCGGAATAGTGAAACACCGGTCTTCTATGGTGATATCGGACGCGATCAATCAGCGTCGTGTCCTAGCGCGACAAGTTGGTTGTGGCGTGCGCGAAATTTAAATCGTAGTTCGAACGGAACGCTCTGGGACAGCAGTAAACTCGAGCCTCTACCAAGCGGTCAGGATGCGAAGCCGTCTGCAAACATCGTACATAGTTTCTTGAGCCCCGGGATGGCGCCCATTACCAGGGCAAATGATCCATTCTGGAATGTGCGGGCTTTTGACAACGCGCTTTCGGAACACGGGGGTTACATGCTGTCATCTTTTATTTGCACCGTGTTTCAGTTTGTGTTGGATGACGTTGCAAAAGCTCCTGCCCAACCGACAAACTGAACTATCTACATTGGCGGAGTTTTCGAGCCCGCGCCCTGCTTAGGCCATTTCCATTGGGTCTTCCGGGTTTCAGAATCGTAAGGCGTTGCCTTGGTTGGACCATGCCAAGGGTAGCGTTTTCGGAATTTGCGCCAAGGATAAAGTTGCGGGCTGGTCGCCGCTTAGAATGGCCGCTGTAATACAGGGTGCCATAAACGCATAGCGCAGTTCTTGCCGCAACAGCTTCGGATGCAGTTTGACCAAGGTGGCCAGCGCTTCGACAGTGTCAAATTTGTTATTCTTTAGGTCACGCAGCCACGCATGGGCTCGAACAGTGGCCTGAACCAGTTTTGCATTAGGCTGGCGTTCGTCTGCCTCAATGATAGTTGCCGAATCCGGTTGGCGCACCTGCCAAGGGATCGGGAGTTGGTTCGATCGAATTTTCGCCGCAGGTGTAGTTGAGATTTTGACAGCGCGGCTGCTAAGGTCGGCGCGTTCGACGTAAGTGCCAATAATATCTGCATCCAACACAGCTTGATCAATCTTCAGCCGTTGCCGCAGAGCATTGATCAGCGTCCGTTCGATATCGGCAGCCGAGACACGTGCGACCGATCCGGCTTCGGTTTTGCGACCGCGCAGAATTGCCGAGCTGACATAGAAACGATAGCGGGCGCCGTTCTTCGACGAAAAGCTCGGGCTCATTGCGTTACCACGATCATCGAACAGTTTGCCCATCAGGAGCGCGCCGCTTTCCGATCGTTTGATCTTCCTTTTGTGGGTGCCAGCCGCGAGCAACTCCTGCGCCTTGTTGAAGGTTTTTCGGTCAACAATGGCCTTGTGCTCGCCGGGGTACCATTTGCCGCCGTGACCGGTCTCGCCAATGTAGATCCTGTTTTTCAGGAAATGAGCAAGAGGGCCGTAGGTGAATGGAATCCCGCCGTTGAACTTCTTGACCTTGGTGTTCCGCCGCTTGGTGACAATGCCGCGCTTGTCGAGATCGACTACCAGCCGGCCAAACGATTGAAGCTCAACGTAACGCCGAAAGATGGTCCGGACAGTTTTTGCCTCGGTGGGGCTGATGACGAGTTTCTTGTCTCGAGCTTCATAACCAAGTGGCACCGTGCCACCGGTCCATTTCCCCTTGCGGCGCGATGCGGCCACCTTGTCCCGGACGCGCTCGGACGACAGTTCGCGCTCGAACTGAGCAAAGGATAGCAGGACGTTTAAGGTGAGCCGCCCCATCGACGTGGTGGTATTGAACTGCTGGGTGACGGCCACAAACGAGATTGATCGGGCGTCAAATGCCTCAACCAGTTTGGCGAAGTCCGCCAGCGACCGGGTGAGGCGGTCGATCTTATAGACCACGACAACATCGACCTTGCCGGCGTCGATATCCTTCAGAAGTCTCTGGAGGGCAGGACGGTCAAGATTGCCGCCGGAGAATGCAGGATCGTCGTAGGGCTGCGCCAGCACCTTCCAGCCGAGCGAGGCTTGGCTCTTGATATATGCCTCGCAAGCCTCGCGCTGGGCATCGAGCGAGTTGAATTCCAACTCAAGGCCGTGTTCGGTCGACTTGCGGGTGTAGATGGCGCAGCGCAGGGGCTTGGGAGCGCTACTTGCCATCGGTCGCACCTTGAGTCTTTGACCGCAACCCGAAGAAGCGCGGCCCATTCCAATTGGTGCCGGCAATCAGCGAGGCGATCTCGGAGAGGCCCGCATAGGTCTTGCCGTCATAGGCGAAGCCGTCCGGCCGGACCACGACGCGGTAGGTTTTTCCCTTCCATGTGCGGACCAGTTCCGAGCCGGACTTGATCCGGCGCGGAAGCTCCAGCCGCCCGTTAGGCTTGGCGGCCATGGCTTTCACAAGCTGGTCGAGCAGGCGCTTGGTCGGACCGGACAACCCGCCATAGGCCTTTTCCTGTATCCGATGGGCAATGCTCCGGCGCAGCAGGTCCGGCCCAAAAGCCTTTGGTGGATCCGTTCGAAGCACCTCCCGGTATCGCTTACGGAGTACGACGATGGGGGCTGTCGCCAGCCGATCCAGCTCGGCTTCTATGGCTGGATTGAGCGGCGTCATGGAGGAGGGGGCTTTGGTCATTTCGTGACGGCCTGCTTTGCGACCCGGTACACGCGCTGGCCATCGGTTTTAATCGAAGTCAAGTTCAGCTTGAGCTTCTTGCGCACGGTGCCTGCAAAGAAGCCGCGCACCGAATGTTGCTGCCACGCCGTTGCCTTCATGATGGCGGCGATGGTGGTGCCGGACGGGGCGCGCAGCATCTCAAGGATTTTGTCCTGCTTGGACACGGCCACGTTCGGCGCCTTCAGCATGACCGGCTTCTTCGGCGCCACCGGCGGCAGAACCTTCCCGGCGGGTTTCGTCGGTCGCTTTGCTGCCGTCGTGGATTTACGCCCGGTCTTGCGAGGGGGCTTTCGATTGCTGGTGGGCATTTCGGTTCTCCTGCGTGCATGACAGCATCCTGTGCCGCCACTGCCGCGGCCCGTCGGTTGCCGACGGGCAATGAACCTTTCGGTTGGAGAGAGTTCTTAGTCGCTCGACAACCGGTTGAGCAGCGAAGCCGCATCCTGCAAGCGGCTGGTCTCGTAGAAGATCTGTTCGAGATCCATCGAGACCCTCACGCCTTCACTGACGCTGCCGGCCAGAGCGCAGGCCTCAGCAGCCTTGGCAATCCGCGCAGCCTCGCCAAGCCGAATGCCGATCTCGGTGAGGATCAGCCCAATTGCCTGTTCTGTAATTTTGCGGTCCATCATTCTGTCTCCGATTTACGGCGACAGTGACGCTCCACGTGCTGGGGAAGTCGAGCGGAAACGCAGCAATCTAGTGGCTCTTATCAGCCCGTCTGGATCACGAAATGATCGTCGCTGAAATTGGGGCCGAATAGCTTACTTGGCCTGACGCTTCGGGGCGGTTTTAGCTGCACCTTTTCCGCCAACGTAATCTTTGAACAGCTTTGTGGGATCGGCGCCGAGCGCGCGGGCGATGGTGATAAATTCAACAACATCAAGCCTGCGCTCGCCATTCTCATACTTGGCGATGAACGACTGGGGCTTTCCCAGTTTTTTGGCCAGCGTCTCTTGTCGCACATCTACGCCTTTCCGCACTGCGACAAGCAGGTCGATCAGGCGGGAGTACTCCGCGGATTTGAGGGACTTCTGCATGTGCCGCCCGAGCCGTGAATCGGCGGCGCACAATTTGATCCCATAAATGGATTATCCCAAAACTGGATAGTTGGATGAAAACGAGTTATGGCTTGGGCCTTACATTGGAGAGGCAAGCTATGAAAATTGCTATCGTCTTGTTGTCTATTTTAGCTTTTGGCCACTGCGCTCAAGCACAGGACGCCGAAAAGTATGTCACGTCAGGAGAAGGAGTGCTTTGCGTACGCTTTTCCGATTTGAGGGAAGCCTTGAAAGCGCTTATCAGCGGCGACATAGCGTGGGTTAGAAGTCTGGACTGCGTGAAGGTTATGGAAGGCGTGCCGGTCACAGTTATAGAGCAGATCCAATCTACAAGTGATGGGAATCCTTGGAAGGTTCGGATTACACTGCCGAGTGGGCGTGGGGCATCGGTATGGGGGCCGGTATTTGCGTTCAAGAAAATCCCCGCCGATGGTTCAAAGAATTGAACCGCAATTACTTCGCGCAATAGAAATGGGCCGCGTTAGACGCGGCCCATTTCTGCTGTGCGTAATTTTCAAGTACGCACAATCGACTTTGGCGGGCTGGTCCCTCAACGCACTCGATAACCAATTTTCCCGGTGCCGCCTCTTGGCGATATATCTAACTTGCCGGCCCATCGTTTTTCTGTGGCGTTTTTTTAACTTTTTTAGCCAATGTCCGCAAGCGGTCCATATCCGGTGGTTTTCTGAAATTTTCCGCCCATTCGAGGTGAAGACCTTTGTAAATAATCCGCAACATATCGACGCAAAACCTGAGGTCGTGCCAGATAATAGGTGCGTCCTCACTGCCGATATCTTCTGACAGAAGATCCAGCATCGATGTTTCGTAGAATTTCTTTGCATCGATCAGCCAGCTGAAACGCGCTAATTCATCAGCCGTAAGCGCCGCGATTGTGACCTCGCCGGTTTCAAAGTTCAGCAACAAATCATCAGGATGTGGATAAACGTGGGGCTCCGGACGTCCCTCAAGCTTTCTCTGCGCGCTATCCTCGCGCCACCATTTTTTGTATTCGAAAGCTGCGGTAAAGAGCTTGTCACGCTGGGCGTGAAGTTCGCTCTCTGCTTTGTGAAGCAGTTCCATCGCGAGCTTTTGTGCACGAACGTTACCATTTACAGCACTGCGATTGGTGGAGCGCGCAATCGCTCTCGATGTCGTGATTGCTTTCTTTTTGCCGCGACCGTCAGTGAGCTCAAGCGGCAGCATTCCCTCCTCAATGAGCATTTTAGCAAAATCATTCAGTGGAGGGGTCTTATTTTTTGATCCCTTGGGACGCCCTTTGGGATTTGGGGACACTCCAGGCTTAAATCGCGTTTCTACGGGAGGTTTCCCGTAGCCATTGGGATAGTCGCCGACACTCTCCCGATGAAAGTTCGGATTGGGCTTTTTCGGGCTCTTACGTGCCATGGTTTGCGACCTCAGGCTTCGCGAGCAGCGGTCGATGCTGTCTCAATGTCATCAAACGTGCGTTTGGTGTCAGAATGAACAGCATCTTTCCCGGTCATCTGCTGCCACCTACGGATGGCGACATCGACATAGGCGGGATCGATTTCGAGACCGTAGCCACGCCGACCAACTTTCTCGGCAGCGAGAAGTGTGGTTCCGGAACCGCAGAAGAGGTCGAGCACGATATCGTCGCGTTTGGTGCAGTCGCGCATCGCATCGCTCACCAACGCGATGGGTTTAACCGTGGGATGCGAAGCGAGATCAGTCAGGCGACCAGCACGGAACGTGTTGACTCCGGCATAGGGCCAGACATTCGAGCGAGAGCGGCCATGACGGCCAAGCTCAACATTGTTCAAATGAGAACCAGGCCCGACGCGAAACACAGCGATCTGCTCATGGGCGCTCCGGTAGAAGCTGCCCTGACCAGCATTGGTTTTCGTCCAGATGCAGGTATTGATGTGCCCATCGTAGGTCGCTTTGCTGGCCTCGAGCAGTTCGCCCATGTGCCGCCAATCCATGCACACATAGTTCAAAGCGCCGGCGCGAGACACGCGCGCCGCGTTGCCCAAGGTGCCCTTGAGGAATTCCACGAAAGCCTCGGAAGACATTTCCCCCGATGCTTCTGCAAACTCGCGGTGCTTGATCTTGCCGCGCCCAACTACGCCGGCGACTGCGACGTTATAGGGCGGGTCCAGGAAGCACATGGCCGCCATTTCGCCGTTCATGAGGCGGTCAACGTCCGCCGCCAAACGAGCATTTCCGCAGCCGAGACGATGATTGCCGAGGATCCAGATATCGCCAATGGAGCTCACGGGCCGGCCAGACGTCAGTCCAGGAGCTTCGTCAGCGGGATCCTGCGAGGACTCCTCGAAATCTACGAGAAGCTGGTCGATCTCCGGAATCTCGAAGCCGGTGATCGAAATCTCGATGTTTTCTGCCAGCAAAAGCGGCGTAAGGGCAGGCAGCTCAATCGCGAGACGCTCACGATCCCAGCCTGCTTTGGTGGCGATGGCGTTGGCGGCGATCATCAGCGCACGCTTGGATGCGTCCGACAAATCGCCAGCGCGGATAGCGGGAACCTCGCTCAAGCCGAGCAGTTTCGCGGCTTCCAGGCGCCCATGGCCAGCGATGATGACGTCGTCGTCATCTGCCAAGATCGGAAACCTGAAGCCAAACGCTTTGATGCTCGCGGCAATCTGCTTGATCTGCTTTTTCGAATGCGTGCGTGCGTTCAGCGGGTTGGGCTTGAGTTTGTTGATAGGAACCAAAACGATGTTTGCCATGAGGCCTCCTCCGCAGCGGCGAAGCCGTGCGTCAATGCTTGATGAAGGGGAGGTCAGGTCACTGGTCGCGTAATGGAAAAATCCATGACGCAGTCTTGAGAATTGCTCTCAAAACATCGATCGCAGGCATCGCCGACAATCGAGACTACAAGGTCCTTGCGGAACTGACGGGATACGACGGATGATCCATCAACGTCGTAGGTTCCTTCTACTGCTTTTGCAGATGGTGTTCAAGAGCTTTCAAGCGCGTCCCTCGTGGCACAGAGCTTGATTCGCGTATTGATGGTTACGGAACGGTCGCTTCTGACGCAAAGCGGACATCGATTCAAACGCCCACGTCGGCGACGTGGTATGTTTGGCAAGCGGACGGCGTCCGCTCGAAATCCGCTGATGAGAATGCGCCTGCAATACTGCTGTGAAGCTATCAAAACTATAGCTATAGGGTATTGGGAAATCATACTGGCCTGACGCCATAGTCTACATTCAATAATCACGACTCGAAGAGGTTCAGCACATTTCTATACTGATAGATCATCCGGTATTCTGATTTTCAGTCAACGGGCCAGTTCGGCGGTTGTGCGTGCAAAGGTCTTTTACAGAATCTGAAATGAAGCCATTTACGGTCTGTCGTGCCAAGCAAGGGGGTTCGCCATGGTCACCAGAGGATTCACCGGCCGCGGCTCAGGCGGCGACCAAACAAATCGGATACCACCAGGTCAGCATCTCGTGGAGGATTTCCCCGTCCTGACAGCCGGGCCCACGCCGCACGTGGAGCCCTCAGATTGGAAATTTACCGTCAAAATCGGTCCGAAGCCCGTCAAAGTGTGGAATTGGAGCGAGTTCAACGCCCTGCCGAAGACCAAGGTCACCCGGGACATCCACTGCGTCACGTCCTGGTCCAAGCTGGATACCGCGTGGGAGGGCGTGCTCGTCGAAGACATCCTTGGCGATGCCGGGCTCGATCGGCCCACCGATTTCGTCCTGGCGCATTCCTACGATGGTTATTCGACAAACGTGCCGCTTGCCGACCTGCTCTCAGGGAAGGCGATGGTTGCCGTCAACTATGCGGGCAAGCCGCTGCCGCGCGATCATGGAGGGCCGGCGCGTCTTCTGGTTCCGCACCTCTACCTCTGGAAGTCCGCCAAGTGGGTGAACGCGCTTCAGTTCACAACGCGTGACGAGGCGGGCTTTTGGGAGCTGCGCGGCTATCACATCTACGGCGATCCGTGGCGCGAGCAGCGATACACCAATGACTGAGAATGGCGCGCAAACCGCGTTTTGGCAGTCATGCGTGATCGACGAAATCGTCCAGCAGACACCGAGCATCAAGAGCTTCTTCCTGCGGTTGAGCAAACCGTTCGCGCACATCGCGGGTCAGCACGTCGATGTCCGGCTGACCGCGCCTGATGGCTACAGCGCGATGCGCAGCTACTCGATCGCGTCCTCGGTGATCTCGTCCCCGACCGTCGAACTCGCCATCGAGCGGCTGCATGATGGCGAGGTCTCGTCGTTCTTTCACGATGTCGCGGCGATCGGCGACGAAATCGAGCTTCGTGGTCCGCTCGGCGGCCATTTCCTATGGCCTGAACCTGCCGTAGACGCGGTGTTATTGATCGGGGCAGGCTCCGGCCTCGTGCCGTTGATGGCGATGATCCGACAGCGCGGTGCACTGTCCCCAGCCGTGCCGACAGCGCTGCTCCTGTCCGCGCGAACCGCTGCGGACGTTCTCTTTTCAGAAGAACTTCATTCCATCGAAATCAGCGATGCGGCATTCGTCTTGGCGCTGGCGATCACGCGCGAAGAACCGATCCGCGCATCGGACTTTGCGCGCCGGATCGACGACGTGATGGTCCAAGAGATTTTGGCTCGGCTTCACCGAAAGCCCACACAAGTATTCGTTTGCGGTTCCAACGGTTTCGTCAACATCGCGACCGAGGCCGCGCTGCTGGCCGGCCTCGACGCGTCCATTATCAAAACCGAGCGCTACGGTGGCTAGGTGCCTTTCGTGGACGAAACATCCTCAACAGTCGGGGGGGGCGCGCGCGTCGATGTCGTCGGTGGCGAAGAGCCCTGGCTTTAAGGGCGAGGGATTCTATCGGATCAAAGGTAGCAGGACCAATGACAGTCGAGTGTGCCCTCAGTCTCCGCGGCTGCTGCGATGATCATCTCCCTCTTTCAGTTCAGGTTGAAGAGTGCCGGACGCTCAAGCGCCGATTGAGGACCTGTGGGCAATGGGTTCGCCATAAGGTAAAAGATGAGGGGCGGGCAGCTTGGCGAACGCTCAAATCTCTGCCGCCGCGCCGCCACCGTTCATCGACCGCTGCGGCGGACTTAAGATTGGAGATGATCGGTTTGCGCGGCACTTCCTCTCGTTACGGCTCCGCCGCCCAAGCCTTCCATTGGCTGACCGTGCTGCTGGTTCTCTCCGCCTACGTGCTGAGCAAAGGCGACCAGGATTCGCTCTATTCCGCCGCCGCGGACGGGCTCCGCAGGTTTCATGAGGCGCTTGGGGTGCTCGTCTTCATAGTCGTCGTGCTTCAATTGCTATGGCGGCTGATCGACAGCACGCCGTCGAGGCAGCCGATGCCGCGATGGATGGCTGCAGCCGCGACGTTCGTCCACTTCGCGCTCTATGCGCTCCTCATCGCGATTCCGACAACGGCAGTGCTCGGCACCTGGCTTGTGGGGATTCCCGTCACCCTTCCTGGATTCGATATCGCCCCCCCGATCGCGAAGGCGCGTGGACTGGGCCAGTCGATCATGAAAATACACACGACCCTCGGCGACGCACTCCTCTGGGTTGCAGGCGCGCATGCCGCCGCGGCGCTCTTTCACCACTTCTATCTGCGAGACGAGATCTTTCAGTCGATGGCTTCCAGGCGGATGAATGATCAGTCCTAGCCACTGCGGCGACGCTGTCCGCCGACGCGCTTCGGCACTTCCGTCGGAAATCTAGATGATGAAATCTATCTTCACGCCAATGCAGGTTACAAAAGTCAGGACGGACGATCATTAACCGGACGCGCCAGCGATCAAGCGATCGGCAAAATTCGATCCCCTACATGCACCTCACCTCCTTCAAGCACGAGTGCGGTCAGACCTCCGTGGCCGCGAACCGCGTTGTAGCCACCAGATCCGAACTCCTCTTCCAGACGACTGCACGGTGCGCAGTCGCCCGTACCTTCCAGAAGAACCCTGCCGACTCGAAATCGTCGACCTTTCAAGGCGACAAGGTTTATGCCACTTGTGACGAGATTTCGACGTAATCGCTCCGGTGCCACCTCAGCTTCACCCAGAAACGAAGAAATCGCGACTAGGTCTTCGGCGGCGATGAGCGTGACCTGACGCCGGCCGTCCGGGCTGGCGTAGTGATCGCCCTCGATCCCACCCCCGGCAATAAACAGCGCGGATGAAATCGGCCGCACTGCCTCGCGTCGGCCTGGCCTCACGCCGATCCAAACAAGTTCTCCGCCGCGCACGGTTGCATGCGTGAGGCGGCCAATAAGGCTGTCAGGCGAGATGGCCATCAATAGTCATCCTTTAAAAGTTTCTGCAAGGTGTGGCTGCACCTCCGTCAGCAATGATGCTCAAGCTTGTGCCAAGTCCTGCATAGATGCCTTCAGGTCCGCAGCAAACTCGGATCTTCGATAGGGGAGGTCAACGCCGCCCGTTCCGACCAACCCGCAAGGATAAGTTTGGATCCAAAGCCGCGGCGGGTCGGATTGCAACCGCAGGACCGCTCACGCCAGCGGACGACTATTGGCCCGGTGGTTAGCTCCCACATCTCTCACTGCGGCGTTCATGCTCACCGTCTCACTCCCGGCCAATCCACGGTAGCTATGATAGCTTCGAAGGCCACATAAATCGTGGCGCGATAGCCGGTAGCCGCTCTGAAACCGAAGCACGCTTCACGTGGCAAGTCAGCAGATTCTGGAAGTTCCGACCGTCAAGGCGGCTACCCGCCGGCATGACTATCGAAACTATATCGCCCAGCTATTGGATATGGCCGAAATCAGCCTTCATAGATGTCCGCGGAACATGAGTTCTCATGTTGTTTCGGGACACGGACTTTGAACGAAGAGCGAACCGTGTTGCTTAGCCGCGGCATTTGGCTTCTGAAGAAGATCTTAAAAATCGCGTTCAGTTCCGGTGACTTTTCGTCCGAACTCCGTTTACGTATCAATGCAAGGAGTTTGAGATGGGCATGATCGGGCGACGGGCGCCAGAGCTGCGGGTGCGGCGATGGATCGGCGGGAATGGCGAGGCGCTCGATACGCCGTTGAAGCTCTCGGATATTGGTACGCGCGTGAAGATCGTGTTCGCGTTTCAGCACTGGTGTTCGGGTTGTCATTCACATGGCTTTCCCACTTTGCAGCGGTTTTACAGCATCCTGGCCCCAACGGGGATTGGCTTCGCTGCGATACAGACGGTTTTCGAAGGAGCCGATGAGAACACGCTCGAGAAGCTGAATTTGAATCAGAGGAAATATGGGCTTTCCATCGCCTTCGGTCACGATGTGCCTTCGACAGGCGCCGCGTATCCGTCATTCATGGAGGACTATCGAAGCCGCGGCACGCCCTGGTTCATCGTTATCAATGCGGATAACCGAATAGTGTTTTCCGATTTCCACCTTGATGCAGACTGGCTTGCGAGCGAGCTGAAGCGGGCACGATTTGCGTCCTGATAGCTCATCCGAGCGACACACAGCTGGAGACACTGATGAAAGCCGTTGGTTACAAGGTTCCGGGACCCATCGCCGAGGATGCCGCGCTGGTCGACATCGATCTGCCTCGGCCTGTCGCTGCAGGATGCGATATCCTGGTTGAGGTGAAGGCCGTCTCGGTCAACCCGGTCGACTACAAGATCCGCAACAGCACGCCGCCCGTCAATGGCGATTGGAAGGTGCTGGGATGGGATGCCGCCGGGATCGTGCGCGAGGTCGGCCCCGACGTGACGCAGTTCGAGTCAGGCGACGAGGTCTATTATGCCGGATCGATCACACGGCCCGGCACCAATGCGCAGTTTCATCTCGTCGACGCCCGGATCGTCGGTCGCAAACCCGCTTCGCTCGACTGGGCGGAAGCGGCGGCGCTGCCGCTGACGGCGTTGACGGCTTGGGAGGCGATGTTCGACCGCCTGGACGTGGCGAAGCCCGTCCCCGGTGCGGCACCGGCGATCCTCATTATCGGTGGCGCGGGCGGGGTCGGGTCGATCGCCACCCAGATCGCGCGACAATGCACGGACCTTACTGTCATCGCCACCGCCTCTCGACCGGAAACCCAGGAGTGGGTAAGAGGGCTCGGCGCTCACCACATCATCGACCATTCTCGGCCGCTCGCGGCACAGATCGCCGAGCTCGGCATCGGCGCTCCCGCTTTCGTCTTTTCGACCACGCACACCGAACAGCATGTCGCCGACATCGCCGAACTGATCGCCCCGCAAGGACGGTTCGGGCTGATCGACGATCCCAAGGTATTCGATATCATGCTGTTCAAGCGCAAAGCGGTGTCGATCCACCAAGAGCTGATGTTCACACGGTCGATCTACGGCACGCCCGACATGAATGAGCAGGGCAAGATCCTCGATGCGCTGGCCGTGCTGGTTGACGACGGCAAAATCCGCACGACGCTGACCCGGCAACTGTCGCCGATCAATGCCGCCAATCTGAAGACGGTGCATGCGTTGATCGAAAGTGGCGAGGTAAAAGGCAAGATCGTCCTCAAAGGCTTCTGATAACCGCCACCGCCAAACATCTTTTCCAACCTCAAGAACGGAAATCCCATGACCAAATCAATTGCCACCGCCTCGATCAACCGCGAAACCGCAGTCGCCCTCATCGACGCGGCGATCACCGCGGCCCGTGCAATCGGCATCCCTGCTGCCGTCGCCGTTGTCGACGCCACCGGTAACCTGCGCGCTTTCGAGCGCACCGACGACGCGCCGTTTCTCACCGTCGATGTAGCCGTCGACAAGGCTTGGAGTTCCGCCTCGTTTGGATTCCCGACCCATGTCTGGAACGACTATGTGACCAACGATCCAAAAGTGGCGCCGCTGGCCTATCGCCCCCGGATGGTCGCTGTCGGCGGCGGCTATCCGATCTTGGAGCACGGGAAGTTGATCGGCGGGATCGGCATCTCCGGAGGCACCTATCAGCAGGATCAGGATGCGTGCGTCGAGGCACTCAAGAAAATCGGGTTCCAGCTACCAGCCTGACGACTGTCAGGCCATCACCGGTGGCGGTGGCCGACAGATCCGACCTTGTGAAATATTCTATGATGTAAGCGTTCGTCGTCTTCACACGGGAAGACATCATCGATCCGGATGCACTCGCAACCTATTCTGTGCTCCGGGTTGCGCGGTCGAGGCGGCGATCAGCCTCATCCATGCAAGTGGGAAATGCGTGATCCTGTTCCATTTACTGGACGGCACCGCGCGGTTCAACGAATTGAGACGCCGCATCCCAGGCGCGGCGCGCAGCGGACGCTGACCAAACCGTCCTGCTCAACGGGGCAAAATTGGAAACCGATATGGGTCAAAGTCTCTCTTCCTCGCTTGTGCACCGCGCACGGCGAGGCGGGCCGGACCCGCGTTACGCTAGGGAATTCAGCGCCGATTGACATTCAGCCGTGGGGGTATCCTCAATTCAGTAGATATAATCCTACCTGCCATTCGTGGTGGCGAGTTGCTAGATGCGCGGCCGCCCAGGCGATCAGGATTCGAGCTGACGCAGTTCGGCGTCGATGGGACAGTCGGCGCAAGCGTCGTAGCCACAGAGGCGGCAAATCCTATACATCTCCTCGTGACTCTTCAGGCGCGCGCGCAGAACGCGTTCAGATATCGCAGTTAATGTCGCCAGCTCTTTATTGCTGAGAGTAGATAGCCCTTCTGCGATGATCCGGTCCCTTGCATCCAAGACCTTCCTGCTCGCTCTCCGCCCGGCTGCCGTGAGATAAAGCGATCGAGTCCGTCCATCAGTGGCATGGCCTCGACGTTCGATGAGACCGTCGGCGACAAGCCGATCGACCAGACGAACACTTCCAGCATGCGAGAGTCCGACACCAATCGCAAGGGTCCTTATAGACAGCCCAGGCTCGTGGGCGAGAAGTGCAAGCGTCGAAGCAGTAGGGCCCGCCTCGGGCGCATGCGACGAGGTAACGCGAACGATATCGTCGCTGATCATGAGAGCAAACGCGCCGAAGATGTTGCGGTTTCGAGGTGCATTCATTGCCGCATTTATATATGCGTGGGACATAGATTCAAGCCGATAATGGGTTGGGTCGCGCCATGTCCCCAGATTGCGGCTGCCAACTCGCTAAAAGCCTGCCGCTGATTTGCTATTGTGGAAACCTGAGGGGGGCGTGCACTGCAGCCGGCATCGCTGGTTCGGCGGTGTCGCTCCACTTACGCAATATCTCTCCATGTGAAACGAGTAGATTGAGATCGCTGTCGTCATCGGCAGATGGCAGCAGTTCCACCCGGAACGAGGTCCAGGATTGCTGCGAGGATGTGCGGCAATTACGGGACCGGCCTGACACGTCTTTTGGAGCGTCGATTGTCCGCAACGCCGAGTTGGCGAGTTCAGGAAGGTGGCGAGCGCGATCGCCCGTCGCTTGCTTCTCTTGTCCAACCGCAATCATCAGGGGTAGGTACGTCTTACGAGTCGGATCTCACGACGAATTCACGGCGCTATCCGCAAGCTTGGACGACTTGTCCAATACTCACCCGGTATAGTTTTCATAGTTTCGCGAACCAGCATCATCGTGCCGCTTAGAAAGGAACCGCCCGTCTCCTTGCCGGAGTAGGTGCGTCATCAGGGGCGCTGAGCTTGCCAGCCGCAGCCTTTCGCGGCCGCGCCTTTCAGCCGACGATCGCATTTAGGCATATCGTTGCTATTGAAACTATACCGGCAGTGCATTGGAAAACATCATTGCGCGGTGCGATAAGGTAAGTACCTCTGGTGCTGCATTTACGGATCCGCGCCAAAGGGAGCCTGGACGGGCATAACTCAACGCTTGGAGAACAGTCGTGGAAAAGAAAAGTGTGCGCATTGGTCTTTTGATCGTTGGAGCTGCTGTCAGCATGGCTGCTGCAACGGCCGTGTTCGCCCAGTCAAAGTCCAAAGAAGATAACTCGATCACGCGAACGCGCTATCTTCCGGAATACACCGCTTCGGGTGAATTGATTCTACCAAAGAATTTCAGCGAGTGGGTATACGTCGGCTCGCCGCTAACTCCCCATGCGCTCAACGGTGGCAAGGCCGGCTTTCCCGAATTCCATAATGTGTACATCGAGCCGGTTTCTTACGAAATCTACAAGAAGACAAATGTGTTCCCCGAAGGGACGATCTTCTTCAAGGAGCTGCAGTTGACGCTCCCGGGCGAAAATCCCGATGGGTCGCGCACTGAGCCATCGGGACGGGGTTACTTCCCCGGAAAATTCAACGGGGCGGACGTCACGGTCAAGGACTCCAAGCGATATCCAAGCGGTTGGGGTTACTACAACTTCAATCACCATGAGCCGAAGGCGAAGACGGCCAAGCTGCAGGCAACATCCGATTGCGGCTATTGCCACGAGGCGAGCGCGAAAAAGGACCAGGTCTGGACCCAGTTCTATCCGCTTCTGGACAGATAACGTCCAAGGCAAATGTCCCTTGTTCGCCACTACGAGATGGGTAACAGCACGATGAGACTTGCTAGTGCTATAAAAGTTGCCTTTGCCGGCTTGGTCGCTATTGGCGCTGTGACCGCCTACGGACGCTTGAGCACAGGTTCGAACTATACCGGTGCCACTGCGGCGGTGGTTGACGATAAGGGGGGCATGCGCATGCCCTCCGATTATCGGACGACCTACCAAATGCTGGGGACTTGGGCGGTAGCGGCAGACGGTACTCCGGGTTCAAAGGAGATGCACGTGGTCTATGCCTCTCCCGGGGCTATTGTTTCGTACCGAAAGGACGGGAAATTTGCCGACGGCACCGTGCTGGTGAAGGAAGTCTTCGAGACAGCGACAAACGAAATGACGACCGGAACTGTGAGTAGTGCCCACCAGCTCAAGGGCTGGTTTCTTATGGTGAAAGACAGCGTCGGACGGTATCCGGGAAACAAGCTCTGGGGCGATGGCTGGGGCTGGGCCTGGTTCAATGCATCCGACCCGCTGAATACGACAACCACCGATTATGCGACCGACTGCCAGTCCTGTCACGTGCCCGCGCAGGCGTCGGACTGGATTTACACTAACGGCTATCCTCCTCTAACCCGCTAGGCAGAACAATCCAACAATCGAACCTCCGCGCAAGCGGAGGAAGGATGATCCGTGTCGATAGAACCGGTAAGGTAGAAGGAACGATCTAATGGAATCAACAGCTGCGCCGGGGCGAACCTCTTCCGAGGGACATCTCTACATGCAGACCAATGAGGTCCGCAACGCGATTGCTCACTATCGGCGCGACGCCGATGGGACGATCGCACTCATCGAGCGCGTCGAAACCGGCGGGGCCGGTTCGGGTGTGTTCAAACCAGTCAGCGGGCAAGAGAGCGCGCCTAACGCATTCGAAGGGGCGAGTAGCGTTATCCTTGCCGAACGCGAAACCCTTCTGTTTACGACGAACGGCGGCGACAATAGCGTGACGAGCTTCTTTGTAGCTCCAAACGGCAGGCTGACTGTGATCGATCGTCAATCGACAGGCGAGCCCGTCATCGGGCGCAGTGGAACGGCCAAATCTCTCGCGTATAGCCCGAGATGTCGTACGCTATTCGTGCTTCATGCATTCGGCCCCAATCACCTACGTTCCTATACCGTGGCTGATGATGGCAGGCTGACACTGCGTCCCGAGCAACACACGGTAAACACTGCGACGAAGACGGATCGAGTGTCCACGCAAGTCGTTTTGTCGCCGGACGGGAAGTTTCTGCTTGTCGACATTTTGTTCGATGCTCGTCCGGCCCTCAACCCGGACGGTTCGGCGAACCTGATCGTAGCGAATGCGCCCGACCCAGACGGGCTCGTTGTGTTCCCTGTGCGCGAAAACGGCACGCTCGGCGACGCTTCGTTCGTTGATGCAGGTGGTGCGGGGCCTTTCTACATCGGCTTCCTAAACGGAAGCCACGACGTCTTCCTAAATGGCGTTGCCGTAGGCGACGGTGTTGTGGTGAGTCGTATCGATCGAGAGGGTCGCGTGACCAATGGTCCGTTGGTGGCGATCGACACTTCGCTAGGCAAGCCGTCAGAGCTCTGCTGGCTGCAGGTGACCTCCGATAACTCGGTCGTGCTGGCGACCAACTTCGGCTACGGAACGGTTTCGACCTATCAGCTTGAAGAAGGCCGCTTGAGCATCCTGAAGGATCCGGCGAATATCGCAATACCGGGTGACGGTACCTTCCGCGCTGTGAACGGCCTTGTCAGCAGCGGACCCAGCGATAGTTGGCTGGCTCCGGACGATCGATACTTCTATCAGATTTTCGCGAATGCCTCGGTTCTTGTCAGTTACCACCTCGACAAGAGGAGCGGCAAACTGACGGAGGTTGGTCGAAGCTTGATTCCCTACGATAGTCCGCAAGGTCTCGCAGGATTCTAGGCGTCGACCTACAGAGCGCACTCGACGAGGCAAAATCCTATAATCCCCATTCCTGGATTTTGTCCGTCGAGACGCTCCCGCGGAGCGCGCTCGGAAATGACAAGATCCAGTTTTGTCCATTTCTGCGATTCAGTCTGCCGAGTTGCGCTCCGTCACAATTGCGGTCTGCCGCGCCTCTCAGTTAGTCGCTAGGATACTAGGATAATATGACGCAGAGCGGTGTTTGCGATCAGAGCTTGGCCTCTCCCATTCTTCGCAATGCTTCGGAATGGACCGAGGAATTCTTTGCGACGCGCCTCGACACGTTGAAGGCGGAGGGGCGATACCGCGTGTTTGCCGAAATAGAGCGCCGCGCCGGCGACTTTCCGCGTGCCCTGGAACATCGTCTCAGTGCCGAGGTGACAATCTGGTGCTCCAATGACTACCTGGGCATGGGGCAACATCCGGAAGTGCTGGCGTCGATGCAGCGGGCAATTCAGGATAGCGGTGCCGGGGCGGGCGGCACCCGCAACATCTCCGGCACGACCCACCATCACGTTCTGTTGGAGGCTGATCTTGCCGATCTGCACGGAACGGAAGCCGCATTGGTCTTCACGTCGGGATATGTGGCGAACGAAGCGGCGTTAGGAACCATCGGCCGCGAAATCCCCAACTGCATGATCTTCTCGGACGCGCTGAATCATGCGTCCATGATTGCAGGAATCCGGCACAGTGGCGCTGAGAAGCATATCTTTCGACATAACGATCCGGAGGACCTGGACCGATTGCTGAGAAAGGCCGATCCGGGCAGGCCGAAGCTGGTCGCCTTCGAGTCGGTCTATTCAATGGACGGGGATATTGCTCCAATCGGAGCGCTTTGCGATGTGGCCGAGCGTTACGGCGCGATGACATATCTCGACGAAGTGCATGCGGTGGGGCTCTATGGTGCACGCGGCGGGGGCATCTCGGAACGGGATAATTTGGCTCACCGCTTGACTGCCATTCAGGGGACGTTGGGTAAGGCCTTTGGATTAATGGGCGGCTATGTGGCCGGCTCCCACAAGCTGGTCGACTTCCTCCGAAGCTTCGCGCCAGGTTTCATCTTCACCACAGCTCTTCCGCCCGCCATAGCGGCCGGAGCACGAACGAGCATCGAGATTGTTAAAAACTCTCCGACGATCCGATCGCGGCACCAGGATCGCGTGACCCGCTTGAAAGGACTGCTCGCAGAGGTGGGTCTGCCGACCTTGCCGTCGCCCAGCCATATCATTCCATTCATGGTCGGTGATGCCGCTGTTTGTCAGGATATCAGTGAAAACCTGCTGCGCCGCCACGCTATCTATGTTCAGCCGATCAACTATCCCACAGTGCCACGTGGAACGGAGCGGCTACGCCTGACACCAAGCCCTGTGCATTCGGATGACGACATGTTCCATCTTGTAGAGGCCTTGAAGGAGAGTTGGATTCGATGCGTCGATCCCCGCTTCGGCCAAAGGGCATCCCTCATGGGCGGGAAGACTTAGTCTATAGCGCAATCGCTCAGCTCTGCCGCGTCCCGAGTCAGCGCTAAGCGAGATCGCGTCGAGAGCACAGCATCGTATCGACAGGCCCGACCCGCTGCGTAAAGAATAAAGTCCTTAATATAGGTGCACCCATTGAGAATGCGTAACTCTGTAAGTAAGGCGCATGCGCCATGGCATTGATCAATCTCGCCAACCCGACACGGTTTCTTGCGATTGTGACGCGTGTGCTCCCATGGCTTGTAACGACTACCGTCTTGCTGCTGACGACCGGACTCTATCTCGCTGCACTGGCGCCTGACGATTATCAACAGGGCGCGACCGTCAAGATTATGTTCATCCACGTCCCCAACGCTTGGCTGTCCATGTTCGTCTGGGGCGTCATGAGTGTGGCTTCGTTGGGCACGCTGGTATGGCGGCATCCGCTGGCCGATGTCGCGGCAAAGGCGGCTGCACCTCTCGGCGCCTCCTTCACATTCTTGGCGCTGGTAACTGGCTCGCTGTGGGGCCGGCCGATGTGGGGCACCTATTGGGAATGGGATGCGCGGCTGACCTCGGTGCTGATCCTATTCCTGATGTATCTCGGCCTGATCGCGCTGTGGCGCGCGGTGGAGGACCCGTCGCGCGCCGCCCGCGCCGCCGCGATCCTGACGCTGGTCGGCGCGATCAATATCCCGATTATCAAATTCTCGGTCAACTGGTGGAACACGATACATCAGGGCGCATCGGTCGTGCGGGCCGGCGGCCCTTCCATGGATGATGCATTTTTGATTCCCCTGCTCGTCATGGCTGCGGGATTTTCCTTGCTGTTCTTGACACTGCACCTGGCGGCCATGCGCAATGAGATATTGCGACGGCGAGTGCGCAGCCTGCAAATGATGCAGGCCAGCCGCCAAAGTCCCGCGAACGACACCGATGCCTTTCTGCGCAAGCAGATCGCTTCGCAAACCGGCGCAAGGTGACGTCATGGTGCTTGGCCCTTACGCTTACTTCATCGTGATTTCCTACGCGTTAGCCGCCGCAGTTGTGTTGAACCTGATCGGCTGGATTGCATACGACTACCGCAACCAGAAGGCCCGACTGCGCGCGCTCGAAGCCAACGGCGTCGTCCGGCGCTCGAACGGAGCGACGGATTCCCGATGATCACAGCAACGGAAAATCCCCGCGCTCGGCGCTGGCTCTTTGCACTGCCGCTGATCGTGTTTGCGGTGATAGCTCTGCTATTCTTGGTCCGACTTCATGGCGGCGATTCCTCGCGATTACCCTCTGCGCTGATCGGACGACCGGTCCCACAAACGGCGTTGCCTGCGCTTCCAAACCTGCAGCGAGATGGCGTGCAGGTGCCCGGGCTTCATCCGTTCGACTTCAAGGGAAATGTCAGCGTCGTCAACGTCTGGGCTTCATGGTGCGTGCCGTGTCGCGAAGAGGCGCCGCTGCTAAACGAACTTGGCAAAGACAAGCGCCTGCAGCTCATCGGCATCAATTACAAGGACTCGTCCGATAGCGCTCTTCGCTTCCTGGGCGGTCATGGCAATCCGTTTCATATCGTCGGCGCCGACGGCAACGGCCGCGCTGCAATCGAGTGGGGTGTTTACGGCGTGCCGGAAACGTTCATCGTCGGGCGCGACGGCACCATTGTCTACAAGCTCGTGGGTCCCGTGACGCCCGAAAACTTCGAGCGGGTGCTGAAGGTCCAGATCCAACAAGCACTGAATTAATTCTACGCAATTCGCCGCGGCCGGCTTGAAAGGCAACCGAGGACTGATGTTCCAAGCGGTCCAGACACACCAGCGAGGAGGTATTATGATGCCATAATTAAATATGCATCGTGCATATAGACAGGGATCGACTTGTTAACTATATGCGCCACGCACACATTTCGGGCCGACGCGGAAGCGCTTTCCAGGTGGTAGCGGAAACATTGTGATTTGATCGGGCTGCAAAGCTATGGAACTCAATCAAGTGGAGTATTTCGTTAATTTGGCAGAGACGCTAAATTTCACCACTGCAGCGCGATTGAGCGGCGTCTCGCAGCCCAGCTTGACCAGATCCATTCGTCGTTTGGAAGAAGAGCTTGGCGGGCCATTGATCTATCGCGACGGCAAAAACAGCCGATTGACCGCGCTGGGGCAGGAGATCGAGAAAGATTTCAAGCAGGTGCAGCTTGCATTAAGGAGCGTGCGCCAGCACTCGGATAGTTGGGCCCTCGGTAGTCAATGCGTTCTCGACATCGCGGTGGCGCCCTCGGTAAGCCCAAATGCATTCACATCGTTCTTCCTGCGGGCAATGGAGGAAAACCCAACAGTCTGGATCAAGATCCATGCTCTCCAACCGAACGAAGACACGGCAGAAATTCTTTCGGGCAAGTACCACGCCTGCATCCTGCCGCGTCAGCCGAAACCTGATGTCAAACTTGACGTGCGTCCGCTCTTCCGGGAACGTTTCGTGCTTGGCTGCGCTGCGCAGCATCCGCTCGCAAGCGTCGATGTCGTACGTGCCGCAGACCTGGCCTCGTTTCCTTATGTCGACCGCCTCCGGTGCGAGTTCCGGGACCGGATCCAGGAGCACTTTTTTCGTCAAGAGATCGTGATGCGGCCACGCTTTCGGGCAGAGAGGGAAGACTGGGTGCAGCGCGTCGTCGCCGATGGCCATGCAATATGCATCCTGCCAGAGCATTCGGGTGCGGCACCTGGGCTTGTCACACGGCCTATCGAAGGCCTGTCCTTGGAACGCGAACTGGTGATTGTGACGGTCTCGGGATCGACTACTCCGGTCGAGATGCGAAAGATCGCACAACTTGCCTCACGTTACGCGTGGTCGTGAAGAAAACAGCGGCTGCGTTTCCGTGGCTATTAAAGCGATACCTGCAGCGCATATGTTCGAGATCGAATCATTGATCCGGGCGTTCCCGCCTACGCCTTCAGGTTCGGATAGGATGGCGCCCTTGCTTTCAGAGACGGAGGCGTCCTCTATGCTAGGGGTCGCACCGTATCGAGGTGCCCGGCACGTTCTTGAGAGAGAAAGAAGATGAAGACGTCCGCTGTATTGTGGCGACGCCGGGGGCGGATGACGTTCCACTATGCGATTGCGGTCGTGACGGTTGGAAATGCAGTGATCGGCGGCCTGGTGTTTCATCGCATATCCGGCTTTGCGCCAACGGCCTCGCTGTTTTCCTGCGCAATCATGTTTGTGGCGTGGTTCAGCGGCACCGCTCCGGGCATTGTTGCCACCGTGCTCACCATTCTGGCTTTCGATTACTTCTTCTTGCCGCCGTTCTATTCCTTTGCGTTGCCGCTGAAGGATATTCCGCAACTGTTTGTGTTCGCCATTGGTGCATTGTTTGTGGTGGCGCTGTGCGCGGCGCAGCGCCGGTCGGCCGACGCGCTGAAGCGGGTGCGCGATGAGCAAAAGGTCGCTCTGCTGCAACTCGAACACGCCAATGAAACGTTGCGCGGCGAGAATGCCGAGCGAAAGCTCGCCGAGGACCGGGCGCGCCGGGCGGAAGAAACACTGCGGGCGACGATCGATACGATTCCGGCGCTGGCGGCGCGTTACGGCCCCAACGGCGAGATCGAATTTGTCAATCAGGCGTGGCGCACTTATACCGGACTCTCGCAGGAGATATGGAAGGATCGCGGCAGTCTCATCGTTCACCCCGATGACCGGGTGCGAATCGATCGGGTGTGGCGGCATCACGTGGAGACGGGCGAAGCGTTCGAAACCGAGCAACGCCTATTGCGGTCTGACGGCGAATATCGCTGGCACTTTCTACGCCGCGTTCCACTGCGCAACGAGAGTGGCGAAGTGATCGCCTGGTATAGCATCGGTTACGACATCGAGGATAGCAAGCGCGCCGAAAGCGCCCTGCGTAGCAGCGAGGCTCTACTCGCGGAAGCGCAGCGGGAACTCCAGCTCACGATCGATAGCATTCCCGCCATGGTTTCCACGTATCGGCCGGATGGCGTGCATAGCTATGTCAACAAGATCTGGACCGACTATGTCGGTCTGACCTTGGTGGAAGCCGTGAGCGATCGCGGCGCTGCCCTGTTTCGTTCCGACGATCCCGAGCGCGCTTTGTGGCGCGCCTGCCTGGAAAGCGGCGAGCCGCTATCGACGGAGGCGCCGATCCGCGGCGCCGATGGAGTGTTTCGATGGTTTTCCATACGCCGCGTGCCGCTGCGCAATGAGGAGGGAAAAATTGTCAAATGGTATTCCATCGGCTTCAATATCGAGGATCGGAAGCGTGCGGAAAATGCCCTGCAGCGAAGCGAGGCCTATCTGGCCGAAGCTCAGAAGCTCAGCCTGACCGGCAGCTTTGCGTGGGACACGGTCGGGGACGATCATTTTTGGTCTGATGAGACGTTTCTGATCCTCGGCATTGACCGGGCTGTCAGGCCCTCCATTGACCTTTTTCTGCAGCGTGTCCACCCTGACGATCGCAATCTGATGCAGCAGGGACTGAGTAGTGCGGCCACCGGATTGCGAGACCACGATTCCGAAGTGCGGCTGTTGATTTCCGATGAACAGATCAAGCATGTCCGTGTGGTCGCGCACCGCCTGGTCTACGGGTCGGGCAAGGAAAGAGTGGTGGGCGCACTCATGGATATCACCAGCGCGCGAAAATCCCAGCAGGCCCTGCTCGCCGCCCAGTCCGCGCTGGCCCATGCCAGCCGGGTGGCGACGTTGGGCGAAATCAGCGCCACCATTGCCCATGAGGTCAATCAGCCGCTTGCGGCCATCGTCGCCAACGGGCAGGCGTGCCTGCGCTTCCTTAATCATGACGATCCCGATCTGGATGACGTGCGCGGCGCAGTAGAATGGATCGTCAAAGACGGAAATCGTGCGGCTGATGTCATTCAGCGAGTCCGTAGCTTGATGAAAAAGGCGGATACCCGGATGCTGCCGCTGGACATCAACGTAGCCATCCAGGAGGTGGCGGCACTGTTGCAGCGTGAGTTGACCGCGCAGAATGTCGAGCTGCGGCTGGAGTTGCAGCCAGGAATGCCGCCGGTCGTGGCGGATCGTGTTCAGATCCAGCAGGTCATCATCAACCTGGTCGTGAATGGCATCGAAGCGATGCAGGCGACCGACCGATCCCGCATCCTGGTGATTCAATCCCGCCCGGATGAGGCAAGCCGGATTCTTGTGGCCGTGAAAGACTGCGGTACCGGCCTAGATGAAGCCGCGGCGGATCGCGTCTTCGAGGCGTTCTTCAGCACCAAGCCAGGCGGTCTCGGCATGGGGCTGTCGATCTGCCGTTCCATTGTCGAAGTCCATGGCGGTCGCCTATGGGCGACGGGCAACGGTCGGGGGCCGGGCGCGACGTTTCAGTTCGCCTTGCCCACCGTTTAGGCGTGCATGGACCATTGAATTTCCCATATGGTTCATTTTGGCAGTAGACACCGACCCGGCAAGGGGGCGTGCTGGAGGCGGTGCCGTGTCTGGCTGGTAATCGATCATGGACAACAAGACGGATCCGCAGCAAGTCGTCATCGTAGTGGACGACGACGAGTCGATGCGTGTGGCGCTGACCTACCTGTTCCGTTCGATGAAGCTGGCGGTGAAGGTGTTTAGTTCGGCGTCTCAGCTACTGGACAGTAAGCTGCCGGACGTGGCCAGTTGCCTGGTACTGGACATTCGCCTGCCGGGCGTCAGCGGCCTGGAATTTCAGGATGTACTGGCCAAAGCCGGAAACCATATTCCCATCATCTTCATGACCGGACACGGCGATATTCCCATGACCGTGCGGGCTATGAAGGCGGGAGCCATCGATTTCCTGCCCAAGCCGTTCCGCGATCAGGACATGCTGGATGCCGTGACCCGGGCGCTTGCGCAGGACGGCACCAGGCGAGCCGGCTTGCAGGCCGCCTCCGCGCTGCGGCAGCGTCATCAAGCGCTGACGCCGCGGCAGAGCGAGTTGTTCTCCTTCGTCACGTCCGGACTGATGAACAAGCAAATTGCAGCCAGGCTGGATGTCAGCGAAATCACGGTGAAAATCCATCGCGGACACATGATGAAGAAGATGGAGGCGCGATCGGTGGCGGACTTGGTCAGGATGGCAGGGGAGCTCGGAATCGACAAGACAAATCCGTAAACCAAAACGTTAGTATGAGTGCGTCAAGGCACATCGTGGCGCAATCCTGGCGCGAAATATCTTGCTTCGCTCAGTAACCAGGATTGATCGATTTGGTTGAAGTTCCAGTGATCTCCGTCATTGACGACGATGCTTCTGTCCGCACCGCCATCAGCAATCTTGTGCGCTCCCTCGGATACTCGGTTCATACGTTTCCTTCTGCGGAAGCTTTTCTGCAGTCGGTGCAACTGACGCAGTCCTGGTGCGTGATCACCGATGTGCGGATGCCGGGAACCAGTGGGATCGAGCTCCAATCCTGGCTTCGGGCCCAGGGCAACCGGGTGCCGTTCATCTTCATCACGGCCGTTCTCGAGGATAGGGTCCGCGCCCGAGCGCTAAAGGACGGAGCAATGTGTTTTCTTACAAAACCCGTGGATCAGGATCACCTGATAGGTTCTCTCGCAAGGGCAATCGCGCAGCACGACGATCGGACAGGAAACTAGAATCGTAGCTTTCGCTGCACAGCGATCGGTGCACCTTAACGCTCGCGCTGCCGAATGGCTGCTATTGGCGGTGAGTTCAAGCGGTCGTTCAAGCCCGGTCGGCTTTTGATTCCGCTGATCCCGGGCGACCAGATGGATCGTCGCATGCCCCGCTGCGCGCTGATGTCTGGGGCCCCGGGACGAGAGCCGGAAACAGCCACGAGTGAGCAGTATTGACCACTTGAAGTCATCTGCATGGGGATAATGCGCAGTCTCTGGGAAATTGGCGCCGTGGGAGCATCCGCATATCCCAACCAATCATACCTAGGTTTACGTAGACGAACCGCATAGACGATTGGTCAAGGGCACGGAGGCGCGCACCTTCTCTCGCAGGAGATGGACACTAGGCCGTCAATCAAGGGCGGCCACTTCGCGGCGTGGAAGAACCTGAGCTATTCAACAATGGAGTCGCAAAGGTGATATAGCTAAAATATGCGCCACGCACATAGACAGCGGCCCTTCCATCATCTATATGCGCGGTGCACACATAATTCCGAGCCCGCGTGAGAGCGCATTCCAAGTGGTAGCGGGATGAAACATTGTGATTTGATCGGGCTGCAAAGCTATGGAACTCAATCAAGTGGAGTATTTCGTTAATTTGGCAGAGACGCTAAATTTCACCACTGCCGCGCGATTGAGCGGCGTCTCGCAGCCCAGCTTGACCAGATCCATTCGTCGTTTGGAAGAAGAGCTTGGCGGGCCATTGATCTATCGCGACGGCAAAAATAGCCGATTGACCGCGCTGGGGCAGGCTATCGAGCTGGATTTCAAGCAGGTACAGCTTTCCTTAAGGATCGTGCGCCAGCACTCGGATAGTTGGGCCCTCGGTAGTCAATGCGTTCTCGACATCGCGGTGGCGCCCTCGGTAAGCCCAAATGCATTCACATCGTTCTTCCTGCGGGCAATGGAGGAAAACCCAACAGTCTGGATCAAGATCCATGCTCTCCAACCGAACGAAGACACGGCAGAAATTCTTTCGGGCAAGTACCACGCCTGCATCCTGCCGCGTCAGCCGAAACCTGATGTCAAACTTGACGTGCGTCCGCTCTTCCGGGAACGTTTCGTGCTTGGCTGCGCTGCGCAGCATCCGCTCGCAAGCGTCGATGTCGTACGTGCCGCAGACCTGGCCTCGTTTCCTTATGTCGACCGCCTCCGGTGCGAGTTCCGGGACCGGATCCAGGAGCACTTTGCCCGTCAAGAGATCGTGATGCGGCCACGCTTTCGGGCAGAGAGGGAAGACTGGGTGCAGCGCGTCGTCGCCGATGGCCATGCAATATGCATCCTGCCAGAGCATTCGGGTGCGGCACCTGGGCTTGTCACACGGCCTATCGAAGGCCTGTCCTTGGAACGCGAACTGGTGATTGTGACGGTCTCGGGATCGACTACTCCGATAGAGATGCGGAAAATCGCACAATCTGCCTCAAGTTACGCATGGTAGTGAGAAGAGCGGCGGGTTGCCGCAGCTATTAAAACTATACCTGCGGCGCATTGGAAAAGAGACCTCTGCGCTGCGATAACTAAAGATAACTCGCGTACCTTCGGAGCCGACAACGACGCTGTCATTTCAAATCAGGCAATGGACGTTCAACATGCAGTTCGGACAATCTCAGAAAGCCATCGACCGGCTCACGGCCGAGCAGCGGCGTATCACCCAGGATGCGGGCACTGAACGCCCCTTCACAGGCGAGTACAACGACCACAAAGATCCGGGCATCTACGTGGACATCGTCTCGGGCGAGCCTCTATTCGCATCAACCGACAAGTATGAGTCGGGCTGCGGGTGGCCGAGTTTTACGAAACCTATCGCTCCCGAAAATATCAACGAGTTGCGAGACAATTCCAACGGGATGGTCAGGACCGAGGTGCGATCGACATATGGCGACAGCCACCTCGGCCATGTTTTCCCGCGCGGGCCGGCCGCTGACGGTGGCTTGCGGTATTGCATCAACTCCGCGTCGCTCCGCTTCATTCATCGCGACGACATGGAGAACGAGGGCTACGGCGAGTATCTGGACCAGGTCGAGGAGGCCTAACATGCATCAGCGCGCTGTACTTGCCGGCGGGTGCTTTTGGGGCATGCAGGATTTGATCCGGAAGCTCCCTGGGGTTGTCTCGACCCGTGTCGGTTATACCGGTGGGAACACTCCGCACGCCACCTATCGCAACCATGGTGACCATGCAGAAGGAATCGAGATCGTCTTCGATCCGACAAAAACGAGTTATCGGCGCATACTCGAGTATTTCTTTCAGATCCACGACCCTACGACGCCCAATCGTCAAGGTGGTGATATTGGGAGCTCGTATCGTTCGGCGATCTACTACGTCAACGACGATCAGAAGAACGTCGCCGATGAAACCATAGCCGACGTGGATGCGTCTGGCCTTTGGAAGTCCAAGGTCGTGACGGAGGTAGAGCCCGTCGGAGCATTCTGGGAAGCCGAGCCGGAGCATCAAGATTATCTCGAAAAGCGACCAGAGGGGTACACCTGTCACTTTCCGCGTCCCAACTGGGTCCTCCCAAATCGGGAGAAGGTTGGCGCGACCCTGGCATCTCCTGCTGACGCTGGCGTGTAGGCGTTCTCCTAGGACACGGCGCTTACTTTCTTGAACCAGGCGGTGCACGGCAGCCTTGATAGTCGATGCCACGGCTCGACATAAAACCACGTTTTCTGCAAGAGGACGTGCGGCTCGTTTCGCTGCTGCACCCATCATCCGATGGAGACAGTTGGCCGTCTTCCATCAGTTGAACACGACGGAGCGGAGAAGCTCTCTATGAGAACGTGTAGGCCAGAAAAGGGCTCGAAATGACGAATTTTACAAAGGATCTCCATTTTCAGGTCGCCGAAAATGGCGCCGGATCGTTCAGCTCCCTGGCTCTGCTCAGATGGGCTTTGGTTGTCGTCTTCATCTGGTTCGGCGGAATGAAGTTCACCGCATACGAGGCAGCCGGTATCGCACCGTTTATCGAACACAGTCCGATCATGGGCTGGTTGCATGCTCTTCTCGGAATTCGAGGCGCGAGCTCCTTGCTAGGTGTAATTGAGTTATCAACCGCAGCAGCCCTCATTCTAGGCGCTTTCCATCCAATCTGTTCAGCGTTGGGGGCGGCGATGTCCGCAGCGACCTATCTTATCACGTTGACGTTCTTCTTGAGTACTCCCGGCGTAGCCGAAGCAACCGCAGGCGGATTTCCAGCCATTTCCGCGGTTCCTGGGCAATTTCTTCTCAAGGACCTCGTCCTGCTGGCTGCATCGCTTTCTCTACTCTCGGCGTCCGTCCAGGACTCACGGCTCAGTATTCAAGGGTCTTGAGGTGGATCTATAGGCGTGGGGGCATGTGCCACGAAACAAGACCCCCGCGGATACCCAGATGAAACGCAAGGGGTTCAGCCGTGAGATTGTCGCTCGACCGCGTTCGGTGACGGATGAAAGGCTCAGATACTGCAGATGGAGTTGAGGCTGGCAGCTTCCACCTGCGGCATCTTGCCAGATCGTAACGGCTCATACCGACGTCGTGCACTACTGAAGGATAGACGACATGAACAATGCGCGGTGGGAAGAAAAGTTAGTTATGGCCGCTCTTTCCCCATGCCGTGCAGTAGGGCTTAGGCGAAGGCGCTCGTTCGCCGGGCGAGGCACGACTCAGGCCCAGGGTCCATTTGAGCAGCATGCTGATGCATCCCAGGGATCCGTCTGATGGTTTTGTGGTCTCTGTTCGCTATCATGACGCTCGCAGCGAGCGTTGCCGTGCTCTGGCCGCTGATATGGACTTTTGCATCGCAGGTCGGGGGTAACGAGGCTGCAGTGTACAAGGATCAGCTAACGGAGCTTGATCGTGATGTCGCCGCCGGTCTGATCGGAGTGCCCGAAGTCGAGGCCGCGCGGGCGGAGATCGGCCGGCGCCTATTGGCCGCCGTGGATGGAGGCAGCGATCCGTTGTCCCAAACGGACTCTAGCCGACGTCGAGTCTCGGTCGTCTTGGCGACGGCGTTGGTGGCAATGCCGCTCGCCGCGGCCGCTTTATACTCGTCGCTCGGATCGCCGTGGCTTAGCGACTTCCCAATGGCTTCGCGCTTCCGCACCGTGGACGCCACTCAGGCAGGCGACATCTTGTCGGCACAGGTTGAAGAATATCTGGCGGCAAACCCCACTGTTGGGAACGGCTCGACGGTGTCAGCGCCGGAATTGATGAGGTTTGGACGCTACGGTGAAGCCATCCGAGCTTACCGGACTTCAATCGACGTCTCGGGCGATAGCGCTGAACGACGGTCGGATCTAGGCGAGGCGATTGCGCGCGCAGCGGGCGGGGCAGTGACAACGGAGGCCAGAGCGGAGTTCGAACGCGCGTTTGCGCAGAATGCTGACGATCCCAAAGCAGGCTATTTCCTCGGGCTCGCCGCCGAGCAAGATGGAAGGACAACTGATGCCGCTTCGATCTGGCGCGGCATGCTCGCCAAGGCCGCTACGGATGCGCCATGGCGACCTCTGCTACGATCGTCACTAGCACGGGTCAGCGGACCCGTCGCACCCGCTCTTTCGAGCGATGTGATGGCCGGTGCCAGGGACATGAGCGAGGACCAGCGCAGCCCGATGGTTCGTAGCATGGTTGATCGTCTGGCGACGCGATTGAAGAAAAATGGAGACGACGTAGAGGGATGGGTTCGGCTGGTGCAAGCGTATCTGGTGTTGGATGAGCGCGAAAAGGCGGCGAACGCACGCAGCGAAGCGCGTCAGGCGGTGGGGGGCGATGCCAACCGCCTCCACCAACTCAATAACGGTCTGAGGCCATTGGGGTTCGGCGGATGATAGCCGGATCAAAATGCGACGACGAAGGATTTACATGACCCGTAAGCAACGGCGTTTGATCATGATTGGCGGTTCGTTAGTAGTTCTCGCAGTAGCGGCCGGATTGGTGCTGAACGCGATGCAGGACTCGATCGTGTTCTTCTCGACGCCGACCATGGCGATGGAGAAGCCGGCGCCGGTCGGCAAGCGGTTTCGGCTGGGCGGCATGGTGGAGCAGGGCTCGCTGGTACGCGGCGACAATCTCGCCGTCTCCTTCAAGGTGTCAGACGGCGGCGCGACGCTGCCGGTAACCTACAAGGGAATTTTGCCGGATCTGTTCCGCGAGGGACAGGGCGTAGTCGCCGAAGGCGCGCTCGATGCATCGGGTGTGTTCAAGGCTGATACGGTGCTCGCCAAGCACGACGAGAACTACATGCCGAAGGAAGTCGCCGACGCGCTGAAGAAGCAGGGGCGCTTGCAGGAAGGCCTCGGCGGAAAACCGGTGGCGACGCAGGGAGCCGCGCGATGATCGCCGAGGCGGGCCACTACGCCTTGGTGCTGGCGCTGGCGCTGGCGCTGATCCAGTCGACGGTGCCGATTCTGGGCGCGCGGTGGCGCGATCCGGCGCTGATGAACGTTGCGCGTTCCACGGCGCTGGCGCAGTTGTTGTTCGCTGGGCTGTCCTTCGCGGCGCTGACCACGCTGTACATCACCTCGGATTTCTCCGTCGCCAACGTGTTTGAGAATTCGCATTCCGCCAAACCGCTGCTCTACAAGATCACCGGCGTGTGGGGAAACCACGAAGGCTCGATGCTGCTGTGGGTGTCGATCCTGGCGCTGTTCGGCGGCCTCGTCGCCGCGTTCGGCAACAATCTGCCGCTGTCGCTGCGCGCCAATGTGCTGGCGGTGCAGGGCTGGATAGCCAGCGCCTTCTATCTGTTTATGCTGATGACCTCGAACCCCTTTTTGCGGCTCGCCAATCCTCCGCTGGAGGGCCGCGATCTCAACCCGGTGCTGCAGGACATCGGCCTCGCGATCCATCCGCCGATGCTTTATCTCGGCTATGTTGGTTTCTCGATTTCGTTCTCCTTTGCCGTTGCGGCCTTGATGGAAGGCCGCATCGATGCGGCCTGGGCGCGCTGGGTGCGGCCATGGACGCTGGTGGCGTGGATATTTCTTACGCTGGGCATCGCGATGGGCTCCTACTGGGCCTACTACGAACTCGGTTGGGGCGGCTGGTGGTTCTGGGATCCGGTGGAAAACGCCTCGCTGATGCCGTGGCTCGCGGGTACCGCGCTGCTGCATTCCGCCGTGGTGATGGAGAAGCGCAATGCGCTGAAGGTCTGGACCATTCTGCTGGCGATCCTGACGTTCTCGCTGTCGCTGCTCGGCACTTTCCTGGTGCGCTCTGGCGTGCTGACCTCGGTGCATGCCTTCGCGACTGATCCGACGCGCGGCGTGTTCATCTTGATGATCTTGTGTTTCTTCATTGGAGGCAGCCTGACGCTATACATGTGGCGGGCGTCCGCGCTGAAGCAAGGCGGGCTGTTCGCGCCGATCTCGCGCGAGGGCGCGCTGGTGCTGAACAACCTGTTCCTCACCACGGCGTGTGCCACCGTGTTCATCGGCACGCTGTATCCGCTGGCGCTGGAAGTGATCACCGGCGACAAGATCTCGGTCGGCGCGCCGTTCTTCAATCTCACCTTCGGGCCGCTATTCGTGCCACTGCTGCTGGCGGTGCCGTTCGGGCCGCTGCTGGCGTGGAAGCGCGGCGACCTGGTCGGCGCAGCCCAGCGCTTGATAGCGGCGGGCATCGCCGCGCTCATTGCCACTGCGATAGTGTGGGCGTGGACCTCCGGCGGCGCGGCCCTGGCGCCGCTGGCGATCGGGCTCGCGGTATTCGTCATTGGCGGGGCCATCATCGACATCGTCGAGCGCACGCAATTGTTTCGCGCTCCGTTCGGCACGGCGCTGCGCCGTGCCCGCGGCCTGCCGCGCTCGACATGGGGCACGGTTTTCGCGCATGCCGGCGTCGGCGTGGCGCTGATCGGCATCGTCTGCGAAACCACCTGGAACAGCGAATATATCGGCACCCTGAAGCCGAATGACGTGGCGAAGCTGGCCGACTATCAGCTGAAGCTCGACGATGTCACGCAGCTCCAGGGCCAGAATTTTCGCGAGATGCTGGCAAAATTCACCATCAACCGTGACGGCGAGAAAATCGGCGAACTGACGCCGTCGAAGCGCAATTTTACCGCGCGGCAGTCGTCGACCACGGAGGCGGCATTGTTATCGCGCGGCTTCAGTCAGCTCTACATCTCGCTGGGCGAGACCGCCGCGGATGGCGGCATCGCGGTGCGCATGTATCACAAGCCGATGGTGCTGCTGATCTGGTGCGGCCCGATCCTGATGGCCTTTGGCGGCGTGCTGTCGCTGTCGGACAGGCGTCTGCGCGTCGGCGCGCCAAAGCCGGCCAAGGTGCCGCGGGCGATGCGGGCGGCGGAGTGATGGTTTTGAACCGCGTTCTTTCCCGCCTTGTGGCGATTGCGCTGATCATCGGCGCGTCGACGGCGTACGCCGTGCAGCCTGACGAAATCATGGCCAACGCCGTGCAGGAATCCCGTGCGCGCGAACTGTCGCGGGAGTTGCGCTGCATGGTGTGCCAGAACCAGTCGATCGATGACTCCGATGCACCATTGGCGCGCGACTTGCGGCTTCTGGTGCGCGAACGGATCGCGTCTGGAGAAAGCAACAGCCAGGTGATCGAATTTTTGGTAGCGCGCTACGGAGACTTCGTGCTGCTGAGGCCGCGCCTCATCGGTGTAACGCTGTTGCTGTGGTTTCTGCCGCCGCTGTTCTTGTCAGGCGGAGGTTTGGCGCTTTGGCTCAATAGCCGTCGGCACATTCGGCTGTCTGACGGTGGCAGTCCTGGCCCACTCGAATTGAGCGAAGAGGAGAAGGCTCGGCTCGAGCGCCTTATAGGCGGACCCGCATAAAGGAGGTATGGCGCGCAGGCGTGCCGAATGTTCGCAAGTAGATAGCACCTCGCAGAGCTCTCTTGCGGGGATCAAATGGGAAATAGTTGGCTCGCTCACAGGCTGCGCGAGCTGTCAAAGATCTGAATTATCCTAGCGTCACTTTGTAGAGTGCCGCGGATATTGGAAAGGAGAACTGTATGCGAGGACTGTGGATGGTGGCTCTATTCGCCGCTTGTTCGGGTGAAGCCGGTGCGCAGGACGCCGCGGCGGGAGAGAAAATCTTCGTCGTTTGCAAAACTTGCCATCAGATAGGAGAAGGCGCGAAGAGCAGCATTGGTCCATCGCTCAACGGCGTAATCGGCCGCAAAGCCGGCACTCTCCAAGGCTATTCCTACTCGGCAGCCAACATTAAGTCCGGCCTCACGTGGGATGAGGCGACGTTCCGCGAATACATCAAGGATCCTAAAGCGAAGGTTCCCGGCACCAAGATGTTCTACGCGGGATTGAAGGACGAACAGAAGACAAGCGATCTGATCGCCTTTCTCAAACAGTTCGATGCCGATGGCAAGAAAAAGTAGGTGTCGCCGAACGGGCGCGCTTCTGTAGAGAATGCGTGTCCCCACATGTTTCAGACGGCTCTCTGCCGGGTTCGCCTGTCGATCGCGCCGCGTGGTTTTACATCGAGACTGCGCGATGGCCAGGCCGAACTCATCGATCGGAGACGTTATCGGGATGAAAAACTTGCCGCAGGCGCCAACTCCCGGTCTTGACCGACTGCTGAGGCAAGCGAACGCTTATTCACGACATCGGTTAAGCCGACCTCTTCTAGCCGCGGTCCACATTTAACGGTAGTTCGGCGTCAAACTGAGCTGCGCGTGAGCAACTCGCCTGTGTCAATTCATATCTGGCCGGCCGGAATCAAGGCCCGGCGAACGGGTGTCGTGTATTGGTTTTGCAACGATCCTAGGAGGTCTCATGCGCTTTTTTTTTAACATTCAAGACAAGCTCAAGATCGAAGACGAGGTGGGACGCGAATTTGACCTGGCGTCAGAAGCGGTCGTGTTCGCCGAGCAACTTGCCGCGGACATTCGCTGCCTTGAAACGACCGTTAGGCCCGCGCTTGCGATTGAAGTGGTCGCCGAAAACGCTGAGTGCATTCATCGGGAAGCGGTCTTTGAATGAACAGTGCGGAGGCCGCGCAGGTTGGACAACGCGGGCGCGCTTCTGTGGAGCATGCTCAGGAAGGGCTGATCGGCTCATTGGGGGTCTGGTGAGACGCGCTACTCAAGCATGGCACCCCATGCCTGAAGACACGCCAATGCGGTCGTACGACTCTTGCAGAATGGCCATCGGTGCCCGGCGATGCCGCGACAACCGAACGACGCGGTGTAGGAGAATGACACTGTTCGTCCTCGCTTATGCGGCTGGTCTGCTGACGGTCGCATGGCCATGCATGTTCCCGATCTGACCTGACCTGGGTTTCTTGGACCAAGCTTTGTGAGAAACTGAGCTTGGAAAGGAGCTTTGGTGATGCCGAAGAAGAGGTTCAGCGCGGAGCAGATAGTGGTGCTGCTTCGTCAGATTGAAGTGTTGATGTCGCAGGGCAAGGGTGCGCCGGTGGCGTGCCGGGAAGCCGGCATTTCGCAGCAGAGTTACTATCGCTGGCGGAAGGAATACGGTGGGCTTGAGCTTGATCAGGCCAAACGGATGAAGGACTTGGAGCGGGAGAACGTTCGTCTGAAACGCCTCGTTGCGGATCTCTGGCTTGAGAAACAAGTGCTCAAGGATGTTGCGTCGGGAAACTTGTAAGCCCCGAGCGGCGCCGGCAGGCGGTTGAAGGCATTCGGAAGAAGTACGATCTCTCGGAGCGCCATGCCTGCCGGATCGTCGGCCAGCCACGCGGAACGCAGCGATATACCGTCATTGTACGTGCGGACGAGGATGCGTTGACGAGCGCGATTGTCTCTCTCGCATCCCAATACGGACGGTACCGTCATTGCCTGATGTCTCAGATTGGGATGCGTATGAAGCTGCCCGACAGAAGCTTATTCCCAATCTGTCTCTACGCGTGCCTGCCAATCGGTATCAATTGATTCCTGCGGCTTAGGATTAGTTGAACGGTCACATACATTTTGAAAAGGGATACACAAAATGACTCAAAGTAAAAAAGTGCAGTACACCGGCAAAACTCACACGACCGGCGGTCGTGACGGTGCATCCAGGAGCTCTGACGGCCGACTCGACATCAAGCTTTCGTCGCCGGGCACGTCAGGCATTGGCACGAACCCTGAGCAGCTTTTTGCCGCTGGCTGGTCTGCCTGTTTCGAAGGAGCGATGGGGCTTGCTGCTCGCAAACACAAGGTAATGCTTCCGACCAATCTCGCCATCGATGCGGAAGTGGATCTCTGCGTGGATGATGGCGCGTACTCCCTTCAAGCACGGCTCAATGTTAGCTTGTCTGGGATCGAGCGCGAGGTCGCTCAGATGCTGATGGAGGAAGCGCACCAAACGTGCCCGTATTCGAAGGCGACCCGAGGCAATATCGATGTCGAGCTCAATCTCGTCTAACGCGTTTGAACACGGCCTGCCAATGCTTTGGCAGGCCGTGTTCAATTTGAAAGACCGGACACTGAGAGCACCGCCGGGCATTGCGTGCATCTAAGCTTGGCAGCGGGAGCTTTATGGGATCGGAACCGGGCTGGTCACGTTCTGGACGTCGTGTCACTTGATGGAGAAGCCTTTATTTTCACGCGAAATGTCCTCAGTGTTGTCTTCTCTCTGCTGGCAATGTCCGCAAATATTGTCGAAAACGAATTGGCGTTGAAATTCGGGCGATATCGCGCGATGCAAAGTTCTGCCCTTGTGGAGCTTCGGATCGGTTTTCTGCCGACAAGTCCTCGTGGCTCTTGCTGTCCCTATTAGTGGTTTGTGCTCTGACCGTCCCCGCCGATTCCGGGGCGCTGACTTCTAGCATGGCGATAGTACGGTCCGTTGGCCGCTCAGATCGCTGGGCTTGAAACAATTGGACGACTGGAACGTGCTATGCTTGGGCAGCCGTACACGTCGACCACGTTGTATCCCGCAGCCATTTGATCGAGCGCTTTAAGCTGCCGTTATCGCTTTGGATTGTATGGACCGCGGGTTATGGCATTCGTCCTGAACGTTCATGGAAGGTGTGGCCGCGCCTTAGCCAAACGTAAACGCGAAAGTTTCGACGCCCGAGTCAAGGAATTCCACTTCCACCGTCCGCTCGTCAATGACGCCTGGCTGTCGGATCAATTGATAAAGTTGCGGCTTCGTCACGGTACCGTAACCCTGTTCATCCACATCGAGGCCATGCGCGTCGCCGGGCGGTTTACCATTGATCGTGACGCGGAAGCGCACCGGCGCTGCTGAGGCTGGCGGGCTCATGACGAGATTGACGTCGCGGGCGTGAAATCGGGTCACAAGTACGCCCCTTGATACGTTTAGCACGGAGGCGTCGTTGCGCACCGTCCAGTCGCCGGCGAGCGCCCACTCATTTGTCCGCAGACGCGCGGGCTGCTCATAAGCTTTGCGCTGGTTGCGCGCAGCGCCGCCCGGTGAGGCGAAATTTTCCGTGCGAACGTATCCTAGATAGTTCTCAGGAGACTTAAGCGTCGCCGAGTCGGCAGCAACTTCAAAGCCGCGAGGATCGACCGCGACGAGGTTGCGATCGATGTCGGCGGCTCCTGCCTCGGCCAGAAGCTTTTGAATGAACCTCTCGGACTCCTCGTACGAGCCTTCGCCGAAATGGTGGTGGCGGACGCGTCCCTCTACATCGACGAAGTAGAGCGCGGGCCAGTAGTTGTTGTCGAAGCCGCGCCAGATCGCATGGTTATTATCCACGGCGACTGGATAGGCGATCCCCAGTTTCTTCACGGCCCGTCGCACGTTGTCGATATCCTTTTCGAATGCGAACTCCGGCGAATGGACGCCGATCACCACCAGCCCCTGATCCCCATACTTCTGTGCCCACGCCCGGACGTAGGGCGCGGTTCGCAGCCAGTTGATGCAGGTGTAGGTCCAGAAATCGATCAGGACGACCTTGCCGCGTAGCGCTTCCGGCGTCAGCGGCTGCGAATTTAGCCATTCATTCGCTCCCTTGAGGGAAGTCAATTCCGACTGGCCGGCGGTCGCACGAGCCGACGCCCGCTCAAACCATGATGTGCTTGCTAGCGGCATGGACTTGCTCCAGAAGAAATCGGCGAGGGGCGTCGTAATCGCGATGGCGAGAACTGCAGCTGTCAGTCGTTTACGGATGCTCATGATTTTTCCTTCGTGAGAGGAAAGTGTTGGATACTTAGTTACGCCGCAGCCGCGGATCGGTATCGCTTCGGTACTGAGCTGAGCGAAAGGTTTGGCATGAGCTTCTGTCGCGCCAATTCGTAATCGGCCCAGTCCGCCGCATCTGGAAGGGAGGGGATGGTGACGACCTCACCCTGATCGAAGCCGGCGAGCGCCGCGCTCACCAGGTCATCCGAGGTCATGACGATGTTGGACGGCAAATTGTCGACGGTGCCACCAGCCGCGTCCCAGAAGTTGGTCGCTGTCGCGCCGGGCAGGACGGTCTGGATACGCACGTTCTTGTCTGCCAGCTCCTTGTGAAGCGACTGGCCCAAGGCGAGCACGAATGCTTTCGTTCCGCCATAAACACCGTTCAGGACTTCCGGCGCGATGGCGACCACCGAGGCAATGTTGATAATTGCCCCACCTTGACGGGCGACGAGCGCGGGAGCCGCGGCGTAGGTAAGCCGCATCAGCGCCGTCACATTGAGATTGACCATTTCTTCCATGGCATCAACATCGGATTGCAAAAGCGGCTCTAGGCCGCCGACGCCTGCATTATTGACTAACATGGTGATACTTGGGTCGGTGGCGACGATCGTCTCGATCCGCCTCAGGTCCGCCTTGTTGTTCAAGTCCGCGGCAACAGTCCTGACCATACGGCCCGTGGCGCCCGCGATGTTGGTCGCCAGCTGGTCGAGCCGGGCCTGGTTGCGTGCGACAAGAATGAGGTCGTAGCCCCGGCGAGCCAATCGGTCGGCATAAACCGCGCCGATTCCGGCGGACGCACCTGTGATGACTGCGACACCTTTGAGAGAGACGGACATGGCATTCTCCTAGTATTGCGCTACTGGCGCGGGGGTTGGGTGCTTTGGGCTGTTCACCGAAATGCGGCGCGAACCTCGTCCACCGTTTGCTTGGGATTTTGTAGGTGAGGGTAGTGCCCGATACCGGGAAGCAGCGTCAGCTCGGCGCCAATTCTGCCGGCGAGTTCGATCCCCATTTCTTTCTTGATGTAGAGATCCTTCTCGCCCCACACGATCTTCACCGGAGTTTCGAGCCGCTTCAGATTCGACTCGAAGTGGTTTTGGTCCCGCGTAAAGTTCGCGTAGTAGTGCGAGAAGGCATCCGCCGTTGTTATTGTGCCGTGACCCCAGGCGCATGACATGTCGTCCTGAAATTCGCGCGGCACATCAAACTGCGCTTCCGTGGGCAGGCCTCTTCTGAACGCGTTTTTGAGGATGTCGTCGCGATTCCTGTTAAGTTGCTTGCGGGCCTGATCCATCGATGGTCCGGCCTTCAGGCTCTGCAGGCTATCGTACATATACTGAGGCCTGTCGAAGGGGGCGAAATCGCCGACGATGATCGACGTCGCAATGCCGGGCTTCTCCTGGGCCAGTAAAAGAGCCGGCAGAGCGCCGATGTCAGTCGCGTAGATAGTCAGCTTCGATGAATCAATGCCTGCCTTGCGTATGTAGTCGTGCAGAACGCGCGCGTAGTCCCTGGGGGCGTACGAAAACCTTGCGACCGTCGGCCGCGACGAAAGCCCGAAGCCCGGCCAGTCGAAAGCGTGGACTTCATAGTCGCCAGCGAGGGTAAGAGCGATATCTTTCCAGGCGTACAGCGTCTCGGGAAATCCATGCAGAAAGAGAACGGTCCCCTTCGGATTCGCGTTGTGGACCACCATTCTCCGGAGCGTGATGTCCTTGTCGATCTCAAGGAAGCTGATATCGGCCTTATGCTCTTGCGTGGATAGCGTTTGTGCGTGTGCCCGCCCACCGAAAAGGTCGGATACTGGAACGGCTAGCGCCGTGACAGCAGCGATTGCTATCGCGACGCCGCCGTGACATCGGCGACGATTGTTATTTCTCACCGAGCTGTTGCTCATGGTCTGTCTCCCGAATTCGAATGTCGCGTGGTTCACAGTTGCGATGCGGCTGCCTAGCGTTCTCGAACTGCTCACTCGTTTAGCTTCAGAAGCGGTTTGCCTTTTTCAACGATGTAGGTGGCAAGCTCGACGGCCTTGACAGAACCGGCGTTCTTCGCCGAATGCGGTGTTCCGTACGGAATGAAGATCACTTCTCCGGCCTTGACGGTCAGCGGCGGCCTGCCGTCGAGCTTGTACTCGATGGCACCTTCGGTCACGTAGACCAATTCTTCACCGGGATGCGAGTGCCTGACGGCGCTCACGCCTGGAGCGAACTCAACGAGCACCTGAATGACCTCGCGTCCGGCAACACTGAGATCGTTGCGGAGCAGATTGGTGCGCTTGATGTCGCCCAGACTCACTTCGTCGGCTTGCGCCACAGGCAAGGTCGAGCCGGTGCCGATGAGCAATGCCGCAGCGGCGGCGATAGTGCGGAGTGTTTTCATTTGAGTCTCGTCCTCTTTCAGGTTGGAGTTTTGCTGCGATTCATATTTCTGGTTTAGTGTTGACGTAGCGGGCGAAACGCCGCGGCGACTTCCCGGGAGAAAAGTTCGGGCTGTTCCCAGGCTGCGAAGTGTCCACCCTTGTCGACCTCGTTGAAGTAGCTGAGGTTGCAATAAGCGCGGCGGGCCCAGCTTTCCGGAGCGCGATACACTTCGTCCGGGAAGACGGAGATCGCGACGGGAAGTGAGATTTCGGCTGTCTTCTGCGCGGCGGAGAGGATGACGCTTTGGCCGCTGGTTTCCCAATAGATGCGAGCCGAGGAAGTGGCGGTGTTCGTCAGCCAGTACAGCGTGACATCGTCAAGCATCTCGTCGCGGGTGAGCAGGCGCAGCGGCTCGGCGTTGTTGTAGTCGAGCATCCAGGCCGCAAGCCCCGCGGGGGAGTCAGTCAACGCGTAACCAATGGTTTGTGGCCGCGTGCCCATCATTGCGGCGTAGGCCCGGTACCTCTTGTAGAAGATGGTGAGTGCGTCGAACGCCGCACGTTCCTTCGACGAGAGATCCTGCGGAGCGGGAGCGCCGGTGGCGAGCAGCGCTGAGATTTCAGACGGCACAGCCGCCGGCAGGTTGATGTGAATACCGAGCAGCCCTGCGGGAGCCTGTCGCGCCATCGCGCTTGAGATTGGCGCGCCCCAGTCGCCGCCTTGGGCGACGTATCGGCTGTGACCGAGGCGATTCATAAGTTCAGCCCAAGCTCGTGCAATGCGCTCCGGGCCCCATCCCGTGCCTCTGGGCTGGCCGGAAAAGCCGAAGCCGGGGATCGACGGCAGGACAAGATGGAATGCGTCTTCTGCGCGTCCACCGTGGTTCGTCGGATCGGTCAGAGGGCCAACGGTCTTGAGCAGCTCGAATACTGAGCCCGGCCAGCCGTGCGTCATGATCAGCGGCAGGGCGTTTTCATGACGCGAGCGCACGTAAATGAAGTGGATGTCTATGCCGTCGATCGTCGTTGTAAACTGCGGCAAGGCGTTGAGCCTGGCTTCAGCTCTACGCCAGTCGTATCCCGCGGCCCAGTAGCGCATAAGTTCGCTGAACGTAGCGAGCTGCAGGCCTTGCGATCCGTCATCAACCGTCTCCCGGTCGGGCCAGCGTGTCGCCGCCACGCGTCGGCGAAGGTCAATTAGTGCCTCCGTTGGGACATCGATGCGAAATGGGCGAATTGCGTCATTCGGCTCAGCCTGAGCGCGGTGCAAAGGAAACAGGCCAGCGGTGCCCGCAATTGCGATGCCCATTACAGCGCTGCCCAGCAGTGCGCGACGATCCTGATTGATAACTTCGGAAGCCTGCGACCGGTGCATCTTGCTCTCCGTTGCCTGAGCGGCATCGACCAATCTGGTCGCACACCGCGTCTGGCTTGAATGTCGCCGGAGAACCGGAAAATTGCTCGTTAGGTGTTGTTAAGCGCTGTTACCGATTGCTTACATTGGAGAAAGTCGCTGTGCGCCACCACCTGCCGGCGAAGGGCAGGATCCACGACCGGGTGGGGTAGCGGAAATTGGGCATGGTCGAATGGGAGAATTCGCCCGGATCAGCGGTCTTCGAAGCTCCTTATTCCTCCAATACAGTCTTTACAGGCGGCAGGCCGTGCGGCTACTTCTCCACGCAGAGCCTTTTGGCGGCGAATGCGCCACAGTAAGCTTCGCCGGCCACAGCGATAAGGGTGAGCGCAGGTGACCGGGCTTGAAACAACGAACGGTTCTCGCGCGAGCCCCGAGAAGGCGCCGCACGATTCACATATCGCCTCCTTCGGGCCGTTCTCCCTTCACGACAAGGCGCGGCTGCTTGAACGGGATGGAGTGCCAGTCAAGCTGGGCAGCCGCGCGCTGGATATTCTGCGGCTGTTAGTCAGCCGTGCGGGCGATGTCGTATCGAAGAACGAGCTATTGGCCCACGCATGGCCGGGCCTTGTCGTCGAAGAGATCAATTTGCGCGTGCATATCGCCGAGGTCCGTAAGGCGCTCGGTGACGGCAAGGAGGGCGCGCGCTACGTCACGAACATTCCAAGCCGCGGTTATTGCTTCGTCGCACCGGTGCAGCGCATCGCAGACGCGCCTCCGGCGGCTTCACTTCCTGTTCAGGCCCCGGGCGTCCCTGAGATGCCTGCGCCTGTCCTGCCTCATCGCCTGGAGCGGATGATCGGACGGGATGACGTTGTGCGGGAAGTGTCGCAGCGGTTGCTGAGCGAACGCTTCATCACTCTTAGGGGGCCTGGTGGAATCGGCAAGACGACCGTTGCGATCGCGCTGGCCCACGAACTCTCGGCACAATTTGACGGTCAGGTTCGCTTTCTCGACTTCAGCATGGTTAGGGATGCGGCGCTTGTTGCTGGCACGATCGCGTGGGCCCTCGGGCTCGTGGTGCACCATTCTGATCCGACCGACAGCATCGTCGGTTACCTGCGCAACCGTCGCCTGCTGCTGGTGCTCGACAGTTGCGAGCATGTCGTCGAGGTCATCGCCGGGATTGCCGAGCGCATCCACCAGCAGGCGCCCGGAGTCAGCGTCCTGGTCACCAGCCGAGAGTCGCTGCTTGTGGAAGGCGAGCAGATTTTCGAGCTCGGCGCGCTTGAGGGGCCACCGCAGGGTGCAGGGCTGAGCGCAGTCGAGATGCTAGCCTATCCGGCTGCGCGCCTGTTCACGGAGCGAGCCGCCGCAGCGGGCCATCGCTCGGAAATTGCCGACGAGGATGCCGAGGTTCTTGCTGAAATATGCAGCAAGCTCGATGGCATTGCGCTGGCGATCGAACTCGCCGCCGTGCGGGTCGGCACGCATGGCTTGCGCGAGATGGTGACGTTGCTTGACGGCCGGCTTAAGCTGGAGTGGCGTGGCCGACGGACGGCGCCCCCGCGTCAACAAACCCTCGGTGCAACGCTCGACTGGAGCTATGGTCTGATCAGCGAGAGCGAGCGGATCGCTCTCCGTCGCCTAGCCATCTTCGCCGCTCCCTTCACGTTGCAGGGGGCGACCATGGTCGCAGGCGAGGATGATCGAGCCGAGCGTATCGTGGATTCGTTGGAGCAACTCGTCGCAAAGTCGCTGATTGCGGTGCGGCCTGACGGCGCTGTGACGCGCTATCGGCTTCTTGACACGACCAGGGCTTATGCGGCGCAAAAGCTTGCCGACAGCGGGGAAGCGACGAGCATCGCGCGTCGGCATGCCCATTACGTACAACACGCGCTGGAGATGACGGCAGCGGACGCAGGGGATGGCGACCAGGCTTCGCGTTCGCGGGCTCGGACGCTGCTGTTTTCGGACGCGCGTGCCGCGCTGAAGTGGGCTTTCGCCAATGACGAGGGTGCCGAACTGCGCGTGCCATTGGCCGGTGCCTGCGCCAGGCTTTTTGTCGAGCTCAATCTGCTGGACGAAGGACGCTTGTGGTCGAGCCGCGCGCTCACGATGCTCGATGATTCGACCCGCGGCAGCGCTTGGGAATTGGAGCTGCAGGCAACCCTCGGGCACGCTTTCATGTTTACCGAGCGTAACAGCGATCAAGCTGAAACGGCGCTGCGCCGCGGCCTCGAAATTGCGGAGGCATTGGGCGACCGTCCCAACAAATTCCGTTTGCTGGCACGATTGAACATGTTCTATCGGCGGACCGGTGACTTTCAGGAACTGCTGCCGATTGCGTTTGAAGCCGAACGTGTTGCGCGCGAGATCGGCGACAAGGCGGGTCTTGCAGGAGCGAAAGCGCTGGTCGGTGTTTCCTATCATTTGATGGGTGATCAGGCGGCCGCGCAATTCCATCTGGCGGAAGGCGTTTTGGGCTTAGGTGCGCTCCGCGGCGCACAGCCAGGTCATTTTGCGTACGCGCGAATGCCGCAGATTCCGCTCGCGCGCGTGTTGTGGCTGCGCGGGTTTCCCGATCAGGCGGTCGACTGTGTCCGCCCGCTCACTGGTGCTGCGACACCGCAGGACGCGGTGATGCACTGCATCGCTTTGAGCTGGTCTGCGTCGCTTTATGGCTGGGTTGGCGACTGGTCTTTGGTCGAACAAATGGCCGGTCGTCTTTCGACTCATGCTGCCAGCCACGCGCTGGCACCCTATCAGGCGGTAGCCACCGGCTTTCGCGCGCAGACGATGATCGCGCGCGGTGAACTTAAGGAGGGAATCGAAACGCTGCAGGCCGTGCTGCCACGGCTCCACGCGGATCGTTACGAGCTGTATGCCTCCGCTTTCATTTCCGACCTTTCACAGGGGTTGGCTGAATTGGGCCAACTGGCAGCGGGACTGCGCATCTTGCACGAGGCGATTGCCCGCATCGAGTCAGCCGGCGAAGCTTTTGACGGACCGGAGCTTCTGCGCCTGCGCGGTGAACTTGAGGCGCGCGGCGGAGACGTGAAGGCGGCGGAAGCAAGCTTTGCGGCCTCGATCGCGCTGGCTGAGAAGCAGGGCGCGCTGTCGTGGCGGCTGCGAACGGAAACTTCGCTGGCCCGCTTTCGACGCAAGCAACGCAAGGCGAAGCCGCTGGACGGACTGGCCGAGACTTACGCCCGCTTCACGGAAGGTTTCGAAACGGCTGATCTCCAGGCTGCCCGCGAAGTGCTGGACACGGTTTCAAAGTAGCCGCTGCTTCAGCCGAAGCGGAAGTCGGAAAGGTCGATCGACACCATCAACGTATCGAGCATCGGCTTCATGTCGTCAGCGCGCAGATAGGCCCTGCGCCGGGTAGGAATCCAGATGCCATCCACATTGACAGGGTCGGAGACGTACTGCGCCGCCGGGAAGCTGCCGGCAATATCCACGTGATAGTCGTGCCGGCGGATGAGCATGTCCTCGCCAAAATAAAAGTCCTGCTTAGAGCTGTGACTGACGATCTCCGCCAGAAAAGTGGCCCTTAAGCCGCGCCAGGTTTCCGCCCCCTCGCGCCAAGGCTCGATTTCCTCGACCTTGAAACCATCCATGGCGAGCAGGAACGGTGTGGTGAGGTAAGTCCAAAGCGCATATCCGTTGAAATAAGCGCGATGCAGCGGGTCCCAACTCGTCCGCAGGTCGTGCCGCGCAAATGAATGGCGGGGATTGAATCGTTCGGCGACCACGCTGCCGTCGGCCGCAAGAATGGCGATGCGATCGGATGTGAAGTCGGTATGCCTACCGCTTCCGAACGGCGCAACCGAGGCCCATTGCCGATGCAAATCGACCTGCATTGTTCGCGCGGTCGGATCTTGCGGGACGCCCTTGAGTGCCCAAAGGTCGCCGCCGCTGACGATGGTCGCCATGAGCGTGTGGTGAGATTTCCAGCGGTCCAGGCCCCCATGGGCCTCGATCGCGTCGGTGAGCAGAGGGATCATGTTGGGTCTTTCGACGTTCGCCCTGGTGGCCGCCAGACAATCGCGCAAAAGCCTCTAGTTGGCCCGTTAGGTGTTGTTAATCGCTGTTGGAGGGCCGAGAGAATAACAAAACTCTCTTGTCTCAATGCCTTGCTGGACGCCCACGCCCGAGCTTTCAGGTCGCGAGGACGAACCACCGGGCCGCATTGCCTGCGCGCAATTCCCGTCGCGGCGAGGTCGCGATGACAATGTCTAACAACGCTTAACGAGCCAACATCCCCGATCCGGTGCATATCGCTTCCAACGAGGCCGATGTCGTTCGCCCACGCCTCTGAGGGAGCAAGACCATGCACAAGGACGCCAACCAGACGCGCCGCGAGTTCTTTGGCGCTGCTGCTGCGCTCGCAACCGGCATTGGATTGACCGGCCCTGCAGCCGCGTACCTGAGCGTGGCCCGAGTTACAGATGCAACGACACGAGCACTGGTGACTAGTGCGTCTCTTGGGCATCTAAAGCAGATCAATGCCGGCCTTCTGAACGTCGGATATACCGAAAGCGGACCCGCTAGCGGGTCAGCCATCTTACTGCTGCACGGCTGGCCCTACGACATCGACAGCTTTGCAGAAGTCGTGCCTCGTCTGACCGCCCAAGGTTATCGCGTCATCGTGCCTTACCTGCGCGGCTACGGTACGACCCGGTTCGTGTCTAGCGAGACCTTTCGAAATGGTCAGCAATCGGCGCTTGCAGTTGACATCATCGCGATGATGGACGCGCTGAAGATCGAGAAGGCGGTCGTCGGGGGCTTCGACTGGGGCGCGCGCACGGCCAACATCATGGCTGCGCTCTGGCCACAGCGCGTCAGCGCGATGGTCTCCGTCAGCGGCTACCTGATCGGCAACCAGCAGGCCGGCAAGGCGCCGCTGCCGCCGAAGGCTGAGCTTGAGTGGTGGTATCAATACTATTTCGCCACCGAGCGCGGCCGCATCGGCTACGAAAAGAATCGACGTGAGTTCGCGAAGCTGATCTGGAAGCTCGCATCGCCGAAGTGGAATTTCGACGATGCCACCTTCGAGCGCAGTGCGCAGGCCTTCGACAATCCCGATCACGTCGCAATCGTGATTCACAATTATCGCTGGCGACTTGGATTGGCCAATGGCGAAGAAGCCTACGACGAGCTTGAGGCGCAACTAGCCGTGGGGCCAACCATCGGGGTGCCGACCGTCACCATGGAAAGCGACGCCAACGGCGCGCCCCATCCCGATCCCACCATCTACGCGAAGAAATTCACCGGCAGGTACGAGCACCGGCATATCTCCGGCGGCATCGGCCACAATCTTCCGCAGGAAGCGCCGAGCGCATTCGCGCAAGCCATTCTCGACGTCGCCGCGCAAGTGTGACAGCGGCGCCCGTATTCACCCAGCACACAACAGGAGAGAATCATGACAGTAACGATCAATCCTGCCAACGTCCGTTTGGCCGACATGAAGTTCGAAATCGCCGTCATCCCGGTCTCGGATGTTGCGCGCGCCAAAGAGTTCTACGCCGGCCTTGGCTGGCGGTTTGACGCAGAATTCACCAATGGCAGCGACTTCCACGTAATTCAGTTCACGCCGCCGGGCTCCGGCGCGTCAGTGATCTTCGGCAAGAACGTCACGCCGGCGAAGCCGGGCTCCTCCCAGGGCTTGTACTTGATTGTGTCCGACATCGAGGCCGCTCGGAAGGAGCTGCTTGCACGCGGCGTCAAGGTCAGTGAGGTCTTCCACGGTGGCGACAACGTCTACACCGGTACCGACGAGCCCTACCTGTTCGGAAGTGTCCGGGTGAGCGGCCTGGATCCGCAACGCCGTACCTACCACTCGTTCGCGTCGTTCAGCGATCCGGACGGCAATGGCTGGGTGCTGCAGGAAGTCACCAACCGTCTGCCTGGCCGGGTCGAGGGCGACACAACTTTCAAGTCGGTCTCCGACCTAGCGACGACGCTTCGCCGCGCGGCGTCAGCCCACGGCGAGCATGAGAAGCTGACCGGCGAGCACGACGTGAACTGGTCGGATTGGTACGCCGAGTACATCGTCAACGAGCAGGCCGGCAAGCAGCTGCCGAAGTAACCATCATCATGTGCGGTTCGCCATTGCCCGGCGAACCGCACTTCTTAAAAAGTCAGATGCGGAGGACACATGGGTAACCGAATCCTGATCTTCTACGGCTCCTATCGCTCCGATCGGACGGGTATCCGGCTTGCCGACTATGTTGTCGACCAGTTGCGCCAAAGAGGTGACGACGCCGAGCTGATCGACGCCAAGGCGATCAACCTTCCGATTCTCGACCGCATGTACAAGGAGTACCCAAAGGGCCAGGCGCCCGAGACGCTCGAGCAACTTGCGCAGAAGATCAAGGCGGCGGACGGGTTCATCTTCGTCACCGGCGAATACAACTGGGGCGTCCAGCCCGGACTAAAGAACCTCACTGACCACTTCCTCGAGGAGTGGTTCTGGCGGCCCGCCGCGATCGTCAGCTATTCGGCCGGTCGCCTGTCCGGAGCACGCGCCGCTGTCGCCTGGCACGGCACGCTGTCCGAAATGGGCATGGTGGTGATCTCGACCACGATCGCAGTTGGGCCGATTGGGCAGACCTTATCGGCCGAGGGTTTGCCGACCGGCGAGGGCGGCAAGGCGCTCGCTCAGTCCTTCCCACGCTTTGCCGATGACCTGACGTGGTGGGTCGAGGCCAGCAAGGCACAGAGGCAGCGCAAGCAACCACCGTATTAATCACAGGGAAGCCGTCCATCAAACACAACGGAGGAATTTATGAGCAGTCAACAGAAGGTCGTCATTGTCACAGGCGCAAGCCAAGGCATCGGCGCGGAGCTCATCAAGGCATTTCATGATCGCAACTACCGCGTGATCGCAAACTCGCGCTCGATCAAGCCGTCATCGGACGCGGACGTTTTGAATATCGCTGGTGACATTGCCATTCCGGCGACGGCGGATCGCATCGTTTCGGAGGGGCTCGCTCGCTTTGGCCGCATTGACACCCTTATCAACAATGCGGGTATTTTCATCTCTAAACCCTTCGTCGATTACACGGAGGAGGACTATACGGCCATCGTTGCGACCAATCTTGGTGGTTTTTTCCGTCTCACGAAGCGCGTGGCCGCCGAAATGTTGAAGCAAGGTTCAGGGCACATCGTGCAGATCACGACCTCCCTTGTCGATCATCCCAACAGCAGCGTGCCGGCAGGCCTTGCCGCAATGACCAAGGGTGGCCTCAATGCCGCAACGCGGTCGCTCGCAATTGAGTACGCCTCGCGCAAGATCAGGGTCAACGCTGTCTCGCCGGGTGTCATCAAGACGCCGATGCATGCGGCGGAAACGCACGAGTTCCTGTCGAAGCTGCATCCGGTCGGCAGGATGGGAGAGCCGCGGGACATCGTTGACGCCGTACTGTACCTGGAGAGCGCGCCCTTCGTCACGGGCGAGATTCTGCACGTCGACGGCGGTCAAAGCGCCGGTCATTAACGTACCTAAACCGGCAAAGCTCTCAGAGGACATTATCATGCCTATCGTGACAATACAGGTGACACGTGAGGGCACGCTCAGCGGATCCCAATCGCTTACTGCGACTGAAAAAGCCGCTCTGATCAAGGGCGCAAGTCAGCTGCTGCTCGATGTGCTCAACAAGCCTCCTGAAGCGACGTTCGTGGTCATCGACGAAATCGATCCAAGTAATTGGGGCTGGGGAGGGCTTCCTGTCCTGGAGTATCGCAAAAAGCTCGCAAGTGAGCATTGGCAACCGCACGAAGAGCCCGAACGGTAATGTTTATGGGGAGCTGGTCGATACCGTATTCGTCGAGCCAAATATTAAAATGCAAGAGGCGAACCGTTTCTGCATGGAGGGTCATCATGCAGTGCTGAAAACAGATCGCTGCTCGTGACCGCTGTGTGCGAGCCTGCTAGGGTAGAAAAATGCGGGATTTTAGCGAGTATCTGCGAGCCTACCTGGCTCATGTCCGGAAGCATGGCTGGATGAAGGCGTTGGGATTCGCCTTGCTCTGGGTGGCTGGCATGTTCCTTCCGGCCGGAGCACGAACCTTTGTTCAATTGCCGGATTGGCTTGCATTTTCGTGGATGTTTGGCTGGGCGATTGGCGGCTACATTCTCGCACCATACGGAATGTGGAAACAGCAGCGCGCCGCGGCTATCAACTCAGTTTCGCGGAATCGGAACTAGTCCGAACACCAGGTGCCGGGCTCAAACTACTCCTGCTCGGGCGGCTTCACTTCAGCACGTGGACCTGAACAAGAAACATCTTAACTGTATTTGCGCCGCGCTCGCAGTCGTGACCCGCTCTGACGAGCTGCCTCGCCACCAGCATGGAGCGGGCAATCAGCGCCGGAAGCATCTCTAAGTCGACTGACGAGCCCGGCATTTCCGGATGAAATGGACACGATCGGCTCGCTACCTAAGCAAACAAGTGGCAAGAAATGGACGCTTACTTCTGCTTCTCACTATTGGCTGTTAACGCTACTGAATTCCCTGATTCATCAATTACATTTCCCTGTTGGTCTACATAGGGAATTCTCAAAAAGTCGCTGCGGGGCAGGGACTTTTGGCCAATCAAGCCCTCTCTCAGGGGCCTAAATCGCAAAATTCCCTGTAAAATTCCCTGTTTGCAGGGAATTAGGGCCGAGACTGGCGCGATCACCACTGCGTCGCCAGCCAGCCAGTCCGGCTTTTGGAGAATACTATTTTTCTGAGGCAGAAATGCCCGCAAATGGCGGGCTTTTCATGCGTTACGAGTCTCTGTGGAGACTAATGTTCGTGCCAATTCTTCCAAATATTCCCGAAAGTCTCCATGTATCTGTTGAAGAATTCCCGTTTTCTCGAGATTCGCCTCAGAGACCGGAGAATAAAACCACTGTGTGATGACGGGGCAGTCTGTCTCGGACGTATTCAACAAAAAGGCGAGCAGCACGAGCGCGCGCTGAATGCGTTCGACAAGCGTCAGCTTGTTCTCTCCATCTGCAACCATGACACCGGCACGTTGTGTTGCTCCGGATATCAATGGGTGTCGCTGCGCTAAATGCGAGAGACTCTTGCCATCCAGCGCGAACTTTTCCATCGATTTTGATCGAGCTAATAGGATGCCTGATATCGCAGCCGATTTTCCATGCTGGACTTTTGGCAAGAATTTTGGTGGGCCGCGTGTGTTGCAGCCCGAGCTCTTTTAGTTTTTGCAATGAGTTGGGCGGGGTAGCACTACGAGCCGCAACTTTTGTGTTCAAAGGGAACTCAGAAGCCGTTCTTCTCTTGTTCACCGCTCGCGAGTCGTGCAGAATCGATGGATATCATTTCTTGGTTGTAAGCACTTTTGTTTTTGAATGATGCAGCATGGTTATTCGGCGTATTGCCACATTTCTTGGGCGGCGAGGTAAGAAGCGTCCCGCCACCACCCGCGAGTCCGGCCCGCCCCCTGCACCGAATGCGGCACCGATTGTGCCGCAGCGCGCCGGGCCGCCACTTATTATTTGGGAATCCGAGCTTCGCGCCATTGCGATTGAGACCGCCGCTTGGTCCATCGAAACCGGCGGAGACCTCTTTGGTCGCTGGCAAGGCACGCCCATCGTTTTCCTCGCCACGAAGGCCGGCCCCAACGCGCAACGAAGCAATGCGCATTTCCGACTTGATGTAGATTATCTGCGGAAGCTGAGTGGCCCCCTCGCGGAGGATTGGGCGCTTCGATACTTCGGCGACTGGCATTCGCATCACCGGCTCGGGCTCCTCGAACCGAGCTCAGGGGACCGCCGTCGCATTCGGCAGCTCGGGCAGCGAAACCAGTTTCCGGGAATGGTGGAGATAATCGTCACAACGGAGGGATCGGAAAACGCACCGATCATTCGTATCCATCCCTGGTTCTACGACCTGTCTTCCGCAGAGGGGCCAGTTGCCATGAACGTGACGGTTCTGGCTGGATGCAGTCCCATTCGCCAAGCACTTCTGACGCGCAATGCCTTCCCCGAACAGGAACTGAAAGCGTGGGAGCAGGTGTCGCTCGACCGGCTGCGCATTGGACGCGATGGCAATCCCCCAACCACCGACAAGGCACCTGAAATTGACGCCACCACGCGCGACCGAACACTTGCGCATTTAGCTGAAGCGCTGACGAACGCTAGCGGTGAGCCGATTGAACAACACAAGACCGCGTTCGGACAAATTCTCGTTGCGAAGCTGGTGCAGCAACAGCACCTCGCGTTCGCCATCGATGCCAAATGGCCGATGATTGTGCTGGAAGTTCACCAGATTAATCGAACCGACGGCACGACCGAAGTGCTCAGCACGCCCGACGGTCTTCTGGCCTCCGACATTGCGGGAGTGATCAGCGCGTTTCACGCCACTAAATTGCGTTCGGGGGTATGACCGATGTGGACACAAGGACAGCGTCAGCGCCTCGCAACAGAGCATCAAATTCTTCAGAACGAGGGGTTCACTCAGTTTTCTGTCTGGCATCATTCTGCGTCTGACACCTACACCGCCTCTGGCTTCGCGACCTCTAGCGCGGGAAAAAACTATCATCTTTGGATGCCGATCCCATCCGGCTTTCCTACGCAGCGCCCACCGCTTTACGTCATTAATCCGCACCCACTGCGTAAAGCGAACGGCACGTCAATTTCTACACTTGGGGTCTCGCATGCGATGCACACCTTGCAGCCGCACGACAATGGATACGTCCAGATTTGCCACTGGCGGGATGCTCGCTGGCACTCGGGAATCGTTTTGCAAAAGGTGTTCCTGAAAGGCCACCTTTGGATTGAAGCGTACGAGCAGCATCTCGCTACTGGGCGCGACTTGGCCGATTTCGTTCGCACGATGGCGGAGAATGCATGACAACCAACCCTGTCCAAAGCCAGATGATCCGCGAAGCGATGCAAGCCATCGCCGAGCGCAAACCGGGCAAATCAAAGCTCGTCTACGACAAGACGAAGCGAACGATCGTCGCCGTCGCCGAGGGCGCACAGACACCGAAAGCGCTGAACATTACGGCTGACGATGCCGACATGTTCGCTGTTGTAACTCTGTCGGCCGAATGGCTTCGCAGCCATTGGTCTGCGTTAAAGAAAACCGGCCGGTTGCGCATTTCGTTCAGTTCTTGGGACGGCGGTGATGCGTTGACCCAATCGGAGCTGTGTGTGCAGCCAAGCTCCAGCCGCGTCGAGGGGTGGCTCCAGATCACCGGACAGCCCAGTTCTGAGGTCAACATCACCCTCTCGCCTGTCGATGCCGGTGCGTCGCAGCGAGCGGCGTTTGTAGCGCCCGACGGGACAGCCTATCGCGCGAAAGCCGCCTCACAAAATGGACAACCGCTCGACGTTGAGTTTGCCGACGTGGAACCGCAGCTGGATTTGCGTCGCGCCGGCATCCTTGAAACGGCTGTACTCAAGGACAAAACGGCGCTTTGCATTGGACTCGGAACCGGAGGCGCATTCGTCGCGGTCGAGCTCGCGAAGTGTGGGGTCGGGCGTTTCGTGCTCGTGGATCGCGATCGGCTTTCGGTCGGCAATGTGGTGCGACACCCCGGTGGCATCTCTCACGTTGGGCGTTCGAAGGTAAACGTCCTGCGCGATCTTATCTTGGAGAAGAACCCGAAGGCGGAAGTCGAGAGTCATGCCATTGCGGTTGGATTCGATACGCGAGATGCAATCGCGCAGATGGTGAAAGGCGCTGATGTCGTGATTTGCGGCACCGACAATCGCCAAAGCAAGCTTTTAATCAACGAGCTGTGCGTCGATGCCGACATCCCTGCTGTGTACGGCGGCGCATTTCGCCGCGCGTATGGCGGGCAGGTTCTGCGCGTTAGGCCGAAGCAATCCCCCTGCCAGCAATGCTTTGTTTCAGCTCTGCCCGATGAGGCTGCCGACGTAGAGATTTCGACAGAGGCTGACGCAGGGGAGATCGCCTATTCGGATCAGCCGGTTGCCGTCGAGCCGGGCTTGTCGCTCGATGTCCTGCCAATAGCTAATTTACTTGCCAAACTCGCGCTGCTTGAGTTGCTGGCCGATAAGTCTTCCACGCTAAACGCACTGCGCCGAGATTTCGACGCGCCTTGGTATCTCTGGCTCAATCGGCCCGAGCCGGGTACCCAATACGCCACCATGCCGCCGCTCAGCGAAAGCAGCGACGAGATGACCATCAACCGCTGGTACGGCGTTTATTTCGATCGCGATGATTCCTGCCCAGTATGTGGTGACTTCCTTGCCGGAATTGCGGCTTCATACGGGCTTGATCCAGCGAAGTTGCCAGCACTCCCGGAAGGGAGCTGACAGCGTGGAGCTTAATGGCAGTTTCAGCACCTATCTTAGCTCAATTGAGCCAGACGAGGACGCGGTCTCGAAGGCCAAGTCTGCCCATGAGAAAGTTCGCGAAAAGCTCAAGAGCGACGACGAAGCAAAGGACGCGCATAAGGACACGTTCTTATCGGGCTCGTACGCGCGGCATACCGCGATCCACAACATCAACGACGTCGACGTGATATGCTTGGTCGACATTGACCACACCATCACCGAGCCGGAGGTGGTATTGAGTTGGTTGAAGGGCGTGCTTTCAAAATACTACAGTGAAACGCGGCTCCAGGGGCGTTCGATCGGGGCAAGCGCAGCCAAGGGTGTGTGGCTTGACATTGTTCCGGGCACACCGATGTCTGCCGATGATGGCCCTCTCTGGATTCCGGATCGCGACGCAAAGGAGTGGGTGCAGGCCCATCCTAAGGGCCAGCTCGCTGCGTCAACGAGCAGGAACAAAGCGACAGACGGCTACTACGTTCCGACGGCTAAATTGCTCAAGTCATGGCGCGACCGGCTGCCGACCGAGAAGTCGAAGCCGAGGTCATACATTCTGGAAACGCTGATCCATCAGGCCATAGGAAATCCGATTTCCTATGCTTGTGCTGTCGTGAACGTGCTTGAAGGCATCCACAATAGTTACAGCTGGTACCGCGGAACGAATATGGTGCCCCAAATGCCCGATCCGGGCTATCCGTCGGTCAACGTGGCAAAGCGATGGTCGAGCGGTGACTTCGACGCGTTTCTCGACCAAGTGAAGTCGGCTGCTCAAACAGCTCGCCAAGCCCTTGACGCGATCGATGAGGCGGAAAGCAAGAAGCTCTGGCGTAAGCTGTTTGGCTCTACTTTCGGGCAATAGGTCAACACGATGGCGAAAGCACCATTAAATCCAGGCTCTCTCGTCACCCCGTCTGCCATGGGCGGTATCGTGGGAGGCAAGGGCTTTGATTTTCAGACGCGCTACACGGTGTGCCACTTACCTGTTTGGCTGACTCAAGGCGGCTTCCAGCAGATATTTTCCGAAGGTACCGGCGACATCGATGTGCGGTACGTCGCCGATGGAAAGTCAACGCGGCAGCACATCCAAACGAAGGATCATGATGTTACGCCGAGCGAGTTCAAGGAGGTTGTCGATACCTTCATGACAAGCGACGCGGGCATGCCCGGCGTGTATGAGCGTTTCACGCTAGCCTGTCCGTCACTTTCTCAGCAGCTTCGTCCGGTCGAGACAGGGCTCGCGCGGTTGCGCAATGCGAGCCCATTTTATGACGATGCGCCTTCCGCCCTAGCACCGACGAAAGAAGATGTGGATGCGCGTATGCGCAGCCATGCTTTGAACGATGCGCAGATCCAATTTATTCACGATAAAGTTTTTATCGAAGTTGGCCATGGTGACCTTGCGCATGATGAGCGTGCTCTTGACATTTTCATTGCGCGCCTCCTGAAGCATCCAGAGTTTGCCGACAAAATCCGCGCGATGGTGCAGCCGGCTTACGCCGAGATGATCCGCTATGTCAGTGCAAGCAAGGGAAATGTTCTTGATCGCTCGTCGATCGAGGGTTTCCTTCGTGCTGCCGTCCTATCCAGCTTGTCTTCCGAAGCGAGGGTGACGCTTTGGCTTCAGAATTGGACGAAAGAGGCTTTCGATCCGCCAGCGGACTACGAGTTAGACTGGACCGCGCATTTTGACCGGCAGTCCCGCCGGGTTCCGACCGCTGATGTTTGGAATTCAGACCTGATCCCGCAGATCAATGCCCTTAAGTCCAAAATTCTCGCGGCAGGCGCTGTTCGGAGCATTCGCCTTCGAGGCAAATGTGCGTTGTCGACCGGAGTTGCGCTCGGCGCGGCTTTTCCGAATGTGGGAGGCTGGACATTTGAGATACCCCAGCCGCCCGCCAAGGAGCCGTGGCGATCCGATGCAACGCCAACCCCGAACTATCGATTGGAAGAAGAAATCATCGAGGGACAACCAACCGGCGCTGACCTAGTGCTTGGCCTGAACATTCGCGGCGATGGGCGCGAGGACGTTTTGCGCTATGTTCAATCAACCGGGCAGATACCGCAAGCGTATGTCTTTCTTTCTCCGTCAAGCCAAGGAGCCCTATCCATCGGCGGAGCCGAGGATGCAATTGCGATGGCATCAGCCATTCGTGAACGGCTCGGAGTTCTTCTGAAGGCGCGTCAAGTGCGGACAACGCGACTGTTCTTCTACGGACCCTTTGCGCTTTCCGTGTTTGTCGGGCAACAGCTGACGTCCATTGGTGAGGTTCAGCTGTTTGAGTACCAAGACCCCAGCTATGTTCCGAGCGCCTTGCTTCGAACGTAATCCACGTGAGGGCGAAACTCGCATGCTTACGACCGAACAGCTCCTCAACGGGCTACCACCAGACCTGACGCTGCGGTTCTTCGCCAAATTCGCCCGAATGGAATTCGCGTTGAAGCAGCGTCGCCTGCTCCGCTTCACGGCGGAGGGGGAGGTGGCGCAGATTGGTCAGCCGAGCCTTGTCGTCCGCCTCGGAGCTGAATTCTTTGCGGCCGTTCATTCTGCGCAGATGGCTGAGACTTTGATCGCAATCCCGCCGAAGCACTTTCTCGTCGGTGGCAACGGCGGCGTGGAATTCGGTGCGCAGCCCGCTGCCATCGAGACGACCTCCGATTTGATCGGCGCGACTTGGCGTGTCCGCAACAATCTCTTTCACGGCAACAAGCTGTTTCCGGCAAACCGCGAGCGAGACGAGGGTTTGATGACGGATGCGTTGGCCGTGCTCGACATGATTCTGCAGGCGCTGCCCGATGTATCGTCAGCCTTTCAGGAACCTCAGCAATACTTTTGAGCCAAGTTTTTTCACAATCCATTGGAGTAAAAGCCTTAGCTCTGACACCAAAGAGGAATTTGCGGATGAACCTTCAAGAATTTGAAGCCGCAGTTGACGCGTGCCCTGACGAGATCACTCCAAAACTAGATAGCTTGGAAGCACTCTACGAGTATGTCGGACTGCCGGTCGAAAGTTCCTTTTCGCGAAACGAAGCGGCGCAAGAACTTTACCGGAAAATCGTCTTGGCTTTTCCCGCCGGCCGGCAGACCGTTTGGAAGCGTTGCCGTGACCTTCTTGAAGAGCTCATTCAGGATCACGTGCTCGACGGGAAGCCGCTCGATCCGTATTTCGAGGTTCTGGAGCACCTACGAGATGCCGTTCGCGCAGAAGGCGCAACTCCCGGCGATATCAAAGGCGATTGGAACGCGGCAATCCGGCATGCGTTCGATCACACGCGCGTAAGCAACTGGGACACGAGCGCGACGCGCGAGAACACCCACACCCGCGAGTTCGAACTGGCAAGGGCCGCTAGACGCTTGCGCGAAGCGGGCTGCAAGCTGCTGCGAACAGGGCATTACCTGAGCCTGGCACCAGAGTCCGAAATGCTCTTAGTTGAAAGGCTCGAAGCAGCCATAGCGCAGATTGGCGGACTGAACGCTGCACGCCGTGTCTTTGCTCAGATCACGCCGCTCTATCGCGAGGTGTACGAACGGTATGATCTGGTCAAGCGGCCTAGCATGATCGGTGGTGGGAAGCCCCAGATACCGTTTGGCTATATCCTTATGCTTGCGGCGAAGCACTTCATTGGGAAGAAGCCAAACCAAGACACCGATGCGAACTGGTTAAGTATGCTTCGTTTGGCAAGTGACTACGCCGCCGTGTTCGACGTGCAGGAATACGCACCGAGCGTCTGGCGGAACATGGATGCAGCCGAACTCATTGTGTATCTCCGTGAGGTCGCGCAATTCGACACGCTCTTTCGCCTTCCGCAAATCCGAGCCTCCGATATGGACACCATTATTCGAGGCATCCTCCGTGACCTTGATCTCGACGAGAAGCGGGGCGGCGGCTGGACCCTGAACGACCTGCTGACGATCCTTCAGGTATTGCTGGACGGCTCCAAGGCAAAGCGGGGACCTCACTCGTTCGATACCGACAAGATTTTAACCGCGCAGTCAGGCCTTGATCTCATCACCGTCACGGCCGCTCTTAACGAGGTGTTCAGTCATCCAAAAACGGGGGCAAATCCGAATTTCTCGAAACCGACGGACGGGCCGACGGACGATCCGGGTGGCCGAGAACTCGGTCACAATTTTTACACACGTCCTCTACTTACCGCGGATGAGAAAACGTATTGGCTGCTGGATCGGTCGATGTGTTCAACGTCTTGCTTTGAAGCCATTCTAGGAGCAGCGCGAAGCACCGAGCAGAAGCTGGACCAGAAGCTTGGCGCTACGATCGAGGCGTTCTTGCGCGATAAGTTTCACGACCATCAGATTACGACAGTGTCGGGCGACTATGATGTCGATCGTGAGCACGGCGAATGCGATATCGTCGTCGAGACGGAAGAAGTGATCGTCTTCTTTGAAATCAAGAAGAAGCCATTCACCCGTCGCGCTCAAGCCGGGTCAGATGCGCACGTTCTGCTTGACCTTGCCGAAAGCCTTGTTTCCGCGCAAGTTCAGGCGGGGTGGCACGAGGTGCGCTTGCGGAAGTACGGTTATATTGACCTCGATGAGAAGGGCCAAAAGTATAGGTTGGAGTTGAAAGGTCGGCACATCGAGCGCATTGCAGTCTCGCTACTTCAATATGGAAGCTTTCAAGACCGGATTTTCCTTAAGCAACTCCTCGAAGGAATAATGAACGCGTCTTTTACAAGCCCTGACCCCTTGGTGAACAAGAAGATGACGGCCCTCAACGCCTCGTTGAATGAATTGCGCGACCAGTTTGCGGCGCTTCACCCGGGACAAATGGAAGTCAGAGCGCCTTTTTTCCATTGCTGGTTCTTGAGCGTTCCGCAATTGCTTGCTCTGCTCGATGGCGTGACGGGTCCCGCCGAGTTCAAAAGAACGCTGTGGCAGACGAGGGGTGTGGTTACGGGAACAGCGGACTTCTATTACGAACTTGCCTTCATGCAGCGGTAACTCCGCGGATGCCTTCACCCGGCGAAATCCGGCGAAAACGCACTTTGCCAACTGCCCTTTCAATGTCGAAAGTGCAGGGGCATGTGCAGTCTCTACAGTACCTGTCGCGACAGCTTGCCCTCGACGAGGGGCGCGACAACGATATCGTGCGCGTTGATTGATGCTGTCTTAAATATGAAGCGGTTTGGCACGTGTCGTTCCGGTCATGAAACGCTGAGAGTTAAAGGCCTGATCAGAAGCCCAAAGCCTGGTATTGGTCGCGCCATGTAAGCGGCAGAGTCTTCGGGATCAGCACCAAGGACAACGTCGCTGGCTGATCTCCGTTAAAGATAGCGCCGGCGATATTCGGCGACAAAAACGCATAGCGCAGCTCCTGGCGTACCAACTTTGGGTGCAGGTTAACAGAAGCCGCTAGCGCCTCGACGGTGTCGAAGCTGTTGTTCTGCAGATCACGTAGCCATGCATGGGCTCGAACAATGGCTTGAACCAGTTTTGCATCGGGCTGCCGTTCGCCGTTCTCCTCAATGATAGTTGCCGAACTCGGTTGGAACATCTGCCAAGGGATCGAGAATTTGTTCGATCGAATCTTTGCTGCTGGCGTGGCGGTAATTTTGATAGCGCGGCTACTTAGTTCGGCACGTGACACAAAGCTCCCAACAATATCCGCATTCGTCACGGCCTGACCGATCTTCAACCTTTCCCGCAAGGCATTGATCAGCGCCTGTTCGATATCGGAAGCCGGGACGCGTGCGACCGATCCGGCATCGGCTTTGCGGCCGCGCAGTAGGGCTGAGCTGACATAGAAACGATAGCGGGCACCATTCTTCGACGAAAAGCTCGGGCTCATGGCATTTCCGCGATCATCAAAGAGTTTGCCCATCAGGAGAGCACCGCTTTCAGATCGTTTCACCTTCCTTTTAGTCTTGCTCGACGCCAACAGTTCTTGAACCTTGTCGAAGGTTTTGCGGTCGATGATCGCCTTATGCTCGCCGGGATACCATTTGCCGCCGTGACCAGTCTCACCGATGTAAACTCGGTTTTTCAGGAAATGAGCAAGGGGGCCGTAGGTGAACGGGATGCCGCCGTTGAACTTCTTGACCTTGGTGTTCCGCCGCTTGGTCACGATGCCACGCTTGTCGAGATCGGTTACAAGGCGGCTAAACGATTGCAAATCGATGTAACGCCGAAAGATGATGCGGACGGTTTCTGCTTCGGTGGGATCGATGACGAGTTTCTTGTCCTTGGCCACATAACCGAGCGGCACCGTGCCGCCAGTCCATTTTCCTTTCCTACGGGAGGCTGCCACCTTGTCCCGGACGCGCTCCGAGGACAGCTCGCGCTCGAATTGGGCGAACGACAGCAGGACGTTCAGTGTGAGCCGTCCCATCGAGGTGGTGGTATTAAACTGCTGGGTCACGGCCACGAAAGAGATCGATCTGGCGTCGAACGCCTCGACCAGTTTGGCGAAATCAGCCAGTGAACGGGTGAGGCGGTCGATCTTGTAGACGACGACCACATCGACCTTGCCGGCGTCGATATCCTTCAAAAGTTGCTGGAGGGCAGGGCGTTCAAGGTTGCCGCCGGAGAATGCCGGGTCGTCATAGGGCTGCTTGATGACCTTCCAGCCGAGCGATGCCTGGCTCTTTATATACGCCTCGCAAGCCTCCCGTTGGGCATCGAGCGAATTGAATTCCAGCTCGAGGCCATGCTCGGTCGATTTGCGCGTATAGATCGCGCAGCGGAGGGTTTTGGGAACGCTACTTGCCATCTGCGGCACCTTGAGACTTGGACCGTAGCCCGAAGAACCGCGGTCCATTCCAGTTGGTCCCGGCAATCAAGGATGCGATCTCGGAGAGGCCTGCATAGGTTTTGCCCTCATAGGCAAAGCCGTCCGGACGAACCACGACGCGGTAGGTCTTTCCCTTCCATGTCCGAACCAGCTCGGAGCCGGGCTTGATCCGGCGCGGTAAATCGAGCTTTCCGTTGGGCTTAGCGGCCATGGCTTTCACGAGCTGGTCTAGGAGGCGCTTGGTCGGACCGGGCAGTCGGCCATAGGCCTTTTCCTGAATCCGATGGGCGATGCTGCGCCGGAGCAGATCCGGACCGAACGCTTTTGGCGGATCCGTTCGCAGTACTTCCCGGTAACGTTTGCGCAGTTCGACAATAGGAGCTGTTGCCAGCCGATCCAGTTCGGCTTCCACCGCCGGATCGGCTGACTTCATGGGTAAGGAGGCTCGGATCATTTCGCGGTGCCCGGTTTTGTGATCCGGTACACGCGCTGGCCATCAGTTTTCGCTGACGTCAGGTTTAGCTTGAGCTTCTTCCGCACGGCTCCAGCGAAGAAGCCGCGCACTGAATGTTGCTGCCAATCAGTTGCTTTCATGATGGCGGCGACGGTAGTTCCGGACGGGGCGCGGAGCATCTCAATCACCTTGTCCTGTTTGGACACGACCACCTTCGGCGACTTCGGCGTTACCGGCTTCTTCGGCGCGGGCGACTGAGCTTTCGGAGCAGATTTCGCCGATCGCTTTGCTGCCGGTGTGGATCGTCCGGTCTTGCGAGGGGGCTTTCGATTGCTGGTGGCCATTTCAGTTCTCCTGCGTGCATGACAGCATCATGTGCCGCCACTGCCGCAAGCCCGTCGGTTGCCGACGGGCCGAGAACCTTTCAGTTGGAGAGAGCTTTACTCGCTCGACAACCGGTTGAGTAGCGAAGCTGCATCCTGCAAGCGGCCGGTCTCATAGAATATCTGTTCGAGATCCATCGAAACTCTTACGCCTTCAGCTACGCTGCCAGCCAGCGCGCAGGCCTCGGCGGCCTTGGCAATCCGCGCGGCCTCGCCAAGGCGAATACCGATCTCGGTAAGGATTAGGCCAATTGCCTGTTCTGTAATTTTGCGATCCATCATTCTGCCTCCGGTTTACGGCGACAGTGACGCTCCACGTGCCAGCGAAGTCGAGCAGAAACGCAGCAATCTAGTGGCTCTTATCAGCCGGTCCGGATCACAAAATGATCCAACAGGATACCTAAGCTGCACGGCCTATTTGGCCGGGCGCTTGGCCGCGGCCTTGGGTGCGCCTTTTCCGCCAACGTAGTCTTTGAACAGTTTGACCGGATCGGCGCCAAGCGCGCGCGCAATGGCCGTGAACTCGATGATATCAAGGCGGCGTTCGCCGTTCTCATACTTGGCGACAAAGGATTGAGGTCGGCCGAGTTTCCTGGCCAAGGCTTGTTGCCGGATGTCCGCTGATTTTCGCACTGCGACAAGCAGGTCGATTAACCGGGCATAATCCGCGGATTTGAGGGTCTTTTGCATACGCCGCCCGGGCCGTGAATCGGCGGCGAGCAATTTGATCCTGAAAATGGATTATCCCAAAATAGGATTATATTAACTGAGGTTGGCGATAGTGGCACCGATGGCCCTAGTCCTCGTGGACTTCTACCCCACGGGAAGCGATGTGCTGACCCACCCAAGCCGGGCTTTCGAGGCGCGGCGGACGGGCACACGAAGCAAAAGTTGGGAGTTGTTGATGAATATTGTGATCAAGGCGGCCTTGGGCTGCGCACTGGGATTTATCGTCGTCGGAGCACTTGTCGGCGGTGGCCGGAGTGCGGTGCCACCGGCTCCGAGCGTCCCTCTGCCATCCGATCAGGCCCGCTTCATAGCCGCCATCACGCAGGCACGATCCAAGTTCACATCGGCTCCGAATGAATTGGCCGCAGGCGGAATGCGCAATGCCAGGCAGAAGACGATTTGTAGCGCTCTCCAAGGCCAGAGCGCCTCGGGATGGATCGGTAAAGTCGCCTATCTCTCTACCAACGGCGATGGCAAAGGCGTGATCACCCTTGAACTTGCGCCCGGCTTGCAAGTTTCAACCTGGAATAACGCCATATCGGACTATTCTGATAAGACCCTGATTGACCCAGATACCCAGTTTTTCAAGTCTCTCGCCGCAATGAAGCGTGGCGACACCGTGAGGTTCTCGGGCGGGTTCTTTCCGTCGAACCTCGACTGCGTGGGAGAGCAAAGCGTGACTATCGCTGGATCGATGAAGAGCCCGGTCTTCACCATGCGTTTCTCATCGATCCGCAAGCTCTAGTCGCACAACCTCGCCCTCCTCGCGCTACGAGCGAGCGATGTTCGTATCGATTCGCGCCTTCCTAGAAGGCGGACTCTGTTGGGCGCTAATCAGCTTGATGCAACATCGAACATCGCGTTGCTGCGCATATCAACCATTTGATCGCGCATTCACCCCACCCAAGATAGCGTCGTATCATAGCCGCCCTTGTACGAAAGCGCTTGGCTGAGACTATCGACCTGATCATCGTGTTTGCCCTGCGGGAAGGTCAGAAGCTCGGTTTCGAGCTGCGCCAAGAAAGGCGCTTTCCGGGGAAACAGCACGAGACCACCTTCAAACTTGGCTTGGTGCACGAACAGGCGGCCTTGCTTATCGCGCTCGATGGGCACGGGCATGACCGTGTAGATACCGCTTTGCTTAAGCTCTTGAGCCAGAGCGATACCGGTTGATGCATCCTCAACCAGTATTTTGAGTGGGTCGTATCGTTGCGCGAGCGCAATCGCAGTGGCGCGTAGCTGGGGATACTCATAACGTCCCCTTGTGACGTCCATCAGATAGAAGTGTTTATCTACCAACAACCATGTCGTGCAGACTGACCAGTCGTTCTGGCTACCGACCTTGGCGGCCGTGTCCCACGATTGAATGACTTTGGTTCGATAGCTGCGTTCCGGCAATTGATCGTAGTAGCGCAGCCAATCACGTTTGATCATCCCGCCGCCGTCGGGAACTGGAGATTGCTGATACTGGGCGCCGAAGATTCCGGAACCCATTTCGGTGCGAAGCTTTTCCAGCGTTGCGAGAGTCTCGTACGCGGGATGAAGAGCTTGGCCGGCGCGGCGCGCGTGGAACTGCCCTTCACCGATCTCCACTTTCTCATCGACCTCGGCAATGGCAGGCAGGCTGAGGACCTTCCAGTCCTTGGAATTTTCGACCAGAAATCCCGTCAGGTCGTGAAGATGAACCCGCTGCATGACCAGAATGATGACGCCCGTCGCTTTATTGTCGAGCCGCGAGAGCAGGGTATTCGTGAACCACTGGTTCAGGGAATTACGCAGCGTGTCGGATTGCGCATCTACTGGCTTTTGCGGATCATCCAGAATGATGATGTCACCGCCGAGGCCCGTCAGCGTTGCCGAAACGGAAGTTGACCGGCGAAAGCCGCGTCTGGTGGTGAAGACGTCGGAATCCGCAATACGATCGACGCGCATCGTCGGAAACGTTTTTCGATACCAAGCGGACTGAACAATCGCCCGGAAGTCGGCTGCGTGTTTGGCCGAGAGATCATTGCTGTAGCTCACGCCAAAGATCCGCAACTGAGGTTCATGGCCTAGCAAAAATGCCGGCAAAATGACCGACACCGTAAGCGACTTTAAGTACCGCGGCGGCATGTTGAGGATTAGACGGTTGACCTTGCCCTCTCGAATGAGCTGAAGCTGGTGCGCAATCGCCTTGATGTGCCAATTCGGCAGGTACTCAGCACCCGGATTGAGCATGAGAAAGCAGCGATGGAGGAAGCTTTCGAAGTCGTTGCGCAGAATGGAGTGCAGAAGATCTTGATCCTTCACTGTGTTCACTCCTTATCGGGATTCGATCGGAATTTGCTCAGGTAAGCATGAAGCACCGCCTTGTCGTCCGGATTGACCTCAGTCTCTGTGCTGTCTGTCGATGCGATTGCAGCCAAACGGTTCAACACGAAGGCTGCGCTCTTGGTGTTGCCCTTGAGTGAATCCTCTGCGAGCTTATGAAAAATTCCCTCCAATATGGTGATCTTGCGAACCTTGCCGTTCTGGCGGATTTCGATTTTGCGATTCAATAGCCCTACCAAAATGGTGGCCTCACTTTTGGCGCCCTTGGGTCGGCCTTTTGGATTGCCGCTTTTTCCGGGCTTGAATTGATTTGCCTTTGGCGGCTTGCCGTAGCCGACATCTTCGTCGCTCGACTTCAGCCGCACCCGCTTGCGGAAGACACGCTCAATTTTTGGGATCGAAGCCATTGTGTTAGATCCTTACGCGTTTGAGAGCAGGGGAAGCGGATCGCTCGGCGGTCACCTCGTCGAACGTCTGGCCGGTGGCCACGAGAACCGCGTCGCGCTTGGTGAATTCCTGCCAACGGCGGATAGCAACGTCGACGTACAAAGGATCGATTTCGATGCCGTAGGCGCGTCGGCTGACCTTTTCGGCGGCAAGAATGGTGGTGCCGGATCCCATAAAAGGATCGAGCACAATGTCGCCACGACGCGAACAGTCCCGCATGGCGTCGGCCACCAGGGCAACGGGTTTGACCGTTGGGTGAACGGTCAGCTCGGCGAGGCGATCTTTGCGGAACGTATTGACGCCGGCGTACTCCCAGACGTTCGATCTGGAGCGGCCAAACTTGCCGAGTTCGATATTGTTCTGGTGGCGGCCAGTGCCGTTCTTGAACACAAGGATTAGCTCATGCTGGGAGCGGTAGAAGCTGCCTTGCCCAGCGTTGGTTTTGACCCAAGCGATTATGTTTTTGAGCTCAGTGAAAGCTTCTTCGCCGGCCGCAAGGCACTCGCCAACGTGCCGCCAGTCCATGCAGCAGAAGACGATTGAACCGTCCTCTAAATACCGAGCGGCCAAGTGCATCCAGCTGGTAAGGAATTCAGTGAACTCGGCGCGCGACATCTCGCCGGAAGCTGCGGCAAACTCGCGGTGCTTGATTTTGCCGCGACCCTGAACGGAGCTAACTCGAACATTGTAAGGTGGGTCCGTAAACACCATGGCAGCCCGGGCGGTGCCCATCAGCTTTCTGACGTGCCCGGGCTCTCTGGAATCCCCGCACAACAGACGATGTTTGGACAGCGTCCATAAATCACCCGTCCGACTGACGGCCTTGGCTTCTATCTCGGGTACGGCATCGCCAGGCTCACGCTCAGAGTCGAGGTGATCGCTCATCAAGTTGTCAATCTCAGCAGCCTCAAAGCCGGTGAGTTCGATATTGAGCTGACATTCAGGAAGCAGAACCGCGAGCTCGCCGAGCTCCGCTGCAAGAACCGGATAATCCCATCCCGCGTTCGTCGGGATCTTGTTGTCCGCTATAGTAAGGAGGCGCTTCTTGGCGTTGCTTAGGCCCGACATGATTATTGTCGGCACTTCCTTAAGCCCGAGTTCGAGCGCGGCGAGATAGCGGCCATAGCCGCAAATAATGGTGCCGTCCTCATCGATCAAAATTGGATAGGTCCAACCGTAACAAAGGACTAGGTTTGCGATTTGTCGGATTTGCTTTTTTGAGTGCGTTCTTGTTTTACGTTTGGGCGCTCGCAATGAGCGTACAAGCGTCATGACGACGCGGTCGTGGGTCACAGTGAGCTCCTTTCATTTCGAAGGGAGCTCTTACATCCATCATTTTTTTGCTGAACGCATCAATCGCGATCAATGTGAGATTGTGGCAAGATTTAAGATCGGTTTTCCGAGGCTTTTGTACGCCGGCGGCGGGCTTGCCTGTTCGCTTTTGGTTTGGCCAAAAAGCGCTTCAACACACTGAGCCGCTGTGGACCGTCAAGGATTCCTTCCAACGGTCCGCGATCGGCCGCTTCACGCGCCCGACGTTTCATATCCTCAATCGCACGCTTAGAAACTGTGACAAAAATCGTGGACATTGTATGCCTCCATTGCATGGAAGCTAATGATGTCACACGGGATGTCGTTGTCAGCCGCGCTGATCAAACTCAAATTGTGGCACGGCGGGGGCGCGCCCTTTTGTGACGAATTCCAAACTTGCTCAAGGTGTCGGAGATCTTTTGCTCCGATACAACCTTGCTGTTCGGATTATGCTTGAGCAGGTCGCCCTGTATTACCTTCAGATACGGAACATTGTCCAAGTCTCGAAGAGCACTGTAATTGAGAAGGTTCAATTCGCGCGCCATCGCAATGAAGTCAGGCCCTTGAGAACCGGCCGGAAGAGCGTAACACCGATCCTCCGCTTCCGCCGATGAAATCGTCTGATGGACGATCTGCCAATCACGTTCGGTGGTTTTGTACGGCAACTTCGCCGGAGTAATTTGAACTGCTCGGATAACCCTGCCGTCGATCAGGGTCACATTAACATCGCTGTCAACCATGGCGTCCGCCAACTCAACGGTTTCGAAATCAATCGACTCCGACCGATATCTGGCACGGCATATTTTTGAGCTGCGCAACCAAACTGTGTAAACGTGGCGATTACCGCGCTCAAATAGAAGTCCAGTGAGAGTGACAGCCTCGCCCGATGGCAGCGTTAAATCGCCACATGTTATCCTAGCTTGATCGCCGGATTGAAAGCCTGCTTCGTCGCTGAGCGCCGCGACCGCGTCCGCAACAGAAAGCATGTAAGGTTTCCGGTCGCTAAGATTGATGTGGACTGTCATGTCGAGCCTCGCGTACCCAAGATTCTCAGGTTGGTGAGCTCGGAGTATCTATGTCAAGTGCAGAGTGACCCGTTCCGGTGCGGCTGCAATCAGATCCGATCCGTGGGTTTTTTCGCGTAATGATGGATAAGTGTCTTAGGGGATGAAACCTGCACTAAAAAGCCCGCACTTCTGCGGGCTTTTTGCTTCTCCAGTTTTCAGTGGTGGCCCCACTGGTGTCCGCCGTGATGACCACCATGGTGTCCGCCAAAATGTCCGCCTCCGAAACCAAATCCGATGCTCGGTCCACCGCCATAATAATAAGGCTGTGGGGCATAGTAAGCCTGCGGAGCATAGTAGCCGTAGCCCCCACCGTAAGGGCGAACGTGTCTATGGCGTGAGTGATGACGATGACGCCGATGCTGCGAACTGAACTCATTAATTTGCGCAGTGTGGGTTGCAGCCTGCGCCTTCACCGAGTTGTCTGCTGCATTGGCGGCGGAACCGCCGAGGAGCGCCGCTGCACCGACGGCAAATGCGATAGCTAGTTTTTTCATTTCTTTCCTGACTCCAAATACATGTCATGTGGAGCAATAATTACGATGGGAGATATCCGTTCCAGCTCTCCAAATTAAATTTTCGATAAGCCCTTGAACATTCATTCATATCGATGAACCCATCGCTGGGTTGACGAGGTTAACTGCGATGATGTTGCCCCTTGTGTCTTTCTCTAAAAGCCCGTCAGCCTCCGATAAAGGGACCGGTTTAGACGTCTCAGATTTTGAGACGCTCTCCGTGCCGCTTAGAACCAACAACCCCAGGCCGTTGACGCCTACTAGTTTCGGACGAGCCGACGCTACGCGCTGCTTCCGGTAGCCGGGTACATGCCTGAGCTCGTTGCTATTCATTTCGCAAGAATCTTGTTGCAAGTTATTCGCAACAAGTATTTGATAGTCATTCGCAAGTAGCTCTGACAACTTAGAATGGCGACATTTTTTATGACGCTGCGAGGCCAAAACGTCATCGGCGAGCCGCGTCGCGGCGCGAATATCTTGAAAAGCCTGTTCGCCGGGATCGCGCTCGGGGCGCTGTTGTTCGACGCCGGCCTGGCGGCCGACAAGCCCATTGCGATGCCGCTCAAGGAGCAGCGCGCTGGGACATATTTCGATTGGAGCGGCCTCTATATCGGCGCTCACATGGGGTACGGCTGGGGTCGCTCCAACGCGACGCGGTTCGATCCGCTGCCGTCGGCACTCTCCCACTCCTATAACGGCATCAACGGCGGCGTGCAGGCCGGGTATAACGTCGTCTTGCCCTCGCGGGTTTTGCTCGGCGTCGAGGCCGACATCACGTTTCCAAACTACATCAACTCTAACGCGGTGGTGTCGTCCCCAAGATCTGCGGAGGCTGGCCTGACCGAGAAAATGGATTACGTCGGCTCCGTGCGCGCGCGCCTCGGTTATGCCGAACCTTCATGGATGATCTATGCGACCGGCGGATTTGCGTGGGAAGGCACGCGCTTCGCCAGTGATCTGTCGGGCGGACTGGAAGAGAAAAGCATCCAGCGTCGCACCGGCTGGGCTGCCGGGGCCGGATTCGAATATGCCATCGATCCGCTCTGGTCGGCGCGGCTGGAGTATCTCTATTACGATTTCGGACCGGCCGACGTCCGGTTGCCGTCGGGAGCGCGCTATGCCTCGGCACTGGATTTCCAGACGCTTCGCATCGGCCTGAACCGCAAGATCGATTGGCCGGGGAGCACGGGATCGCAGCCAGTAGCGGCAAGGACCGCGCCGTCATCGGACATTTGGGAAATCCACGGACAGACCACCTACCTGTCGCAGGGCTATCCCGGATTTCATGCGCCCTACACGGGCACGAACAGCCTGACGCCCAGCCGCCAGTCGCAGGCGACATGGAGCAACAGCCTCTATCTGAATGCCCGGCTGTGGGACGGCGGCGAAGTCTACTTCAACCCTGAATTGCTTCAGGGCTTCGGCCTCAGCAATACCGTCGGCGTCGCCGGCTTTACCAGCGGCGAGGCGCAAAAATCGAACTTCCCTTATCCGCGCTTCAACCCGTCGCGATTTTACCTGCGCCAGACATTCGGCTTCGGCGGCAAGCAGGAAGAGTTGCCCAGCGGCCCCGGTCAACTCGCGGGGAAAGCGGACGTCTCACGGCTGACAGTACAGGCCGGAAAGTTCGCTGTGCCCGATGTGTTCGACGGCAATGCCTACGCCAAGGATCCCCGCAAGGACTTTATGAACTGGTCGATATGGGCGCCGGGCGCGTTCGACTATTCCGCCGACAAGGTCGGCCTGACATATGGCGTGACGGCCGAACTGAACCAGAGATACTGGGCGCTGCGCGCAGGTTATTTCCTGATGGTTTCGGAATCGAACTCAGGCAATTTCGACATGAAGGTGTTTCAGCGCGGCAACTACATCCTCGAGCTCGAAACGCGCTATTCGCTGTTTTCGCAGCCGGGGAAATTCCGCACCATCGCCTGGCTCAACAGTGCCTATTCCGGCGGTTACCGGGACACATTGAACGATCCGGCGCTCAATCTCGACATCAGCCAGACGCGCCGCGGGCGGATCAAATACGGCTACGTGTTCAACGTTGAGCAGGCGATCACTAGCGATATCGGCGTGTTCGGAAGGTGGAGCTGGAACGATGGCAAGACTGAAATCATGGTTTTCACCGACATCGACGCCAGCCTGTCGTTCGGCACGTCGATCAAGGGAACGTCATGGGGCCGGCCGGACGACGTCATCGGGATCGGCGGCGCGTTCAATGCCCTATCGAAGGACCATCGCGACTTTGTCGCGGCCGGCGGCCTCGGCGTGCTGATCGGTGACGGGCAAATCAATTACCGACAGGAGAAGATTCTTGAGATCTATTACGCATTGGCCGTTAACAAGCAGATCACGGCAACTGCCGACTATCAATTCATCGCCAACCCCGCTTACAATGCGGATCGCGGCCCGGTGTCGGTGTTCTCAGGCCGTCTGCGCGGAGAATTTTGACGTCGTCGTGCCCCGACGAAGAAGCACACAAGTTTCAGCATGCTTGAAAGTGCGCAGTCAAAAGCAGACCGGCCGACGTCAGTTCAGGCCTGACTAATCGGGTACATCAGCCAGCCTGTTTAACTCAGTCACGTCCTGTGAGCTTTTCAACAACTTGCTCACCATTTCGTAAGCTTTGTTGATTTCGGCCAGCCGGCTTATCTCGGCGTTTGACTGGACATTGGATTTCTCTACCGCACCCTGCAGTACCTTCGCAGAGCCGTCTGAAATTGCAGCTGGAGCGGAGTCCGATCGAAACAGATTGCCACCGACCGCATGCAGATTGCCGCGTTCTGGAAATTGGACCAGTCGCAACCGGCCCAGTTCGCCCAGCTTGGTCGAAATCCGCCCGCTTGCGTCGATACTGATGATGCCAGCTTGGGCGGGCACTGTTACAGCGCCATTTCCAGCCTGAACTGTGTGGCCCTCCATGGTGACCAGCCGGCCAGATTTATCAAGACTGAATGATCCGTCTCGGGTGTATCGCTCTCCCTGAGGGGTTTGAACGACGAAATAGGCATTTCCGTTGATCGCCAGGTCGAGCGGGTTCGTTGTGATCTGGAGCGCCCCGGGCGAATCCGCCGTAAATCCAAATGCAGCATCGACCAGAGAGAGGGGACGTTCGGGTTTGACGCCGACGACCTGACTATTTTCTGGTTTGAGGTACTCTTGAAAGGAAAGATGCTGAGCACGGAACCCGGAAGTTTCGACGTTCGCAATGTTATTTGCCGCGACGTCGAGCTGACGCCTGAGAACCATCAGGCGCGAAAGATGGATAAGCGTGGTCTCGCCCACGGCGGTCCCTTTCACGGCGAATCAAATTAGGCGTATGGCTTGCTACGATGCCGCCGTCGCTACGCAGCGCAATGCGACATCTTGGGTGCACGGCCAGCTCTCACCACTTGGTTCCCGCGTCCAGGCGCGCTCTGCGAACTCAGTGATGGCCGTGGTGTCCGCCATGACCACCGAAATGATGGCCACCGAAGTGGTGTCCGCCGTGATGACCAAAGCCAAACGGTATGAATACAGGTGGTGCGTAACCGTATCCATAGCCGTAATAAGGACTAACGCGATAACGTCGATGCGCGTAGTGCCTATGATGACGATGCCGGCGCATGTGAACGGGCTGCACTTGCTCGCTCGCAGCAATACTTCGCGCATCTATGGCGCTTCCGGAGGCCGGTAAGGCTGCTGCGGGAGTTACGGCTGCGACGCCACTCAAAAGAATAACGCCAGCCGCAATCGTGATGATGGTTTTCATGGCAACGTTCCCTTTCGGTCGATAGCAATCAAGAATCCCGCAAGAGACATAAACTCGGTCACTTCCTGCGTGCCAAATCAATTCCCGTACGGTAGTTGGCGATCACTCCATCAATGCCTATGTATGGCCGAACGTAAGCCACACAAGGTCCCCCTCTTTGCTCTAAGAGATTAGCTGTTATAAAGTCTCATTCGATCGCAAAGGTCCGCCTTATGAAATGGATCAACGGGCATCACGAGTTGAAGAAGCTCAAGTTATTCTTCCTCGTGACGGGATTGGTCGTCGCGATCAGCGCCATCAAGGTGTTTGTTCACTGGATGCAGTTCGAATTCGTGACGCTGAGCACGCTGTTGACCAGCGCAATCGGTGGCGCAATCTTCATCATCGGTTTTCTGCTGTCGGGCGTTCTTTCTGACTACAAAGAATCGGAGCGATTGCCGGCCGACATTCGCGTGGCATTGGAGGCAATCCATGACGACGCTGTCGGTTTCGCCGAGAAGTGTCCGAATTTCAAAGTCGGTCCGCTGCGAACGATACTCGGGAACATCCTGATCGTCTTGCAAAGGGGGCTTGGACACGAGGGGGCCCACAAGGATCTGCGGCCAGCCATCCTCGAAATCGACAAGCTCACTCCGATGATTGCGCAAATGGATATTTTGGGCATGCCGGCGAATTTCATCGTGCGGCTGCGCGGCCAGCAAGATCAACTGCGCAGATGCGTCTTCCGAATCTATCACATTCAAAGCATGCAATTCGTGCCTTCCGTGTACATTTTGGTGAAGACGTTGGTTGCAGCTATCGTGCTGCTTTTGCTGTTCTTGGAGACTGAAGGCTCGCCCGGTACGGCGCTGATTTTTGGCTTTATATCCTATATGTTTGTATATGCGCTTTATCTCATCGAGACGCTTGAGCAGCCGTTCCGCAAAGATCATGACTCGCTCGACGATGTCAGTCTGTTCCTGCTACGCGAGTTCGGAGATAAATTGGACGGATATAAAGATGAGAATCTTGCCAACCGGCCCGTCGCCGGCCCGTGATATCGCAATGGTCGATCCGGCGGCAGGCGACTTCGTGCAGGTCGGGGGCCGGCAGGCCAGTTTCAAATGCGCAGAACCGACTCCGCCGTAACCTGGCGCCAAGTCGGCGCTTCAGCGCAACCATAGTCAGAATGGTAGAACCATTTTATGGTGAGCCGCGCGCCTGTATTACGCTCAATTGTCGCACCGCGATTTTGAACAAAGGATGGCGGATCCATTCATCATTCATTCAAGCGGCGGCAGTCTGGAGGATATCCGTCGCCGAACGGATAGTGTCGGACCGCGCGAAACCGGCATTGGAGCAGACGCTTGCCGATCTGGTCAGCGAATTACTCTATGTTCGCTTCATCGGGAAACTCGGTCCGGCCCCGTCATTGTCCGTCGCGGCCAAACCTAAACAGGTTCGAACGGATACTAGCAAGCACCGACAGTTACGTACGCGGTCACACTGATATGCCTATAACTTGCCGTTCATCACTTATGAGTTCGGTGCGCGTTCGCTTGCTCATGTTCGTATGTAAATGGGGCTATATGCTCATTGTCGCGGCGCGATTCTGAACAAGGCATGCCGGATCCATTCATCATTCGCTCATTCGATCGGCGGCAGTCTGGGAGGAGATCCGCAAGTGTCCGGATTGCCGTTGCTGACCGTCAAGCTCAACCGGCAGACGCTGTCGCGATATGGAATCAGTGTCGGCAACGTCCATCACCTTCATCGAAAGCTGCGCAAGAAGGACATGCCCTGATCGATGCCGTCCGAGAGGGGGCGCTGACGAGGTTGCGGCTTGTACTCATGACGGCACTCGTCGCATCGCTGGGTTTCGTGCCGATGGCGATCGCAACCGGCGCCGGCGCTGACGTACAACGGCTGCTTGCGACCGCGGTCATCGGTGGAATTATCTCATCGACATTACTCACGCTTGTCGTCCTGCCCGCGCTCTACGTTTTGTTCCGGCGTGAAAACGCGAGCGACGAACGACTTCACCCCCCATCCAACGGAATTGCAACACGAAGTACATCGCATTGTTCTTTCCCTCATCTCTAAGACGGCGGCTGTTGTAAATTTCTTATGAGAGCTGTCTGCAGCCATTCTGATTAAGGCATCGATTCGAAGTCTCTACGTGGGCGCCTACGAGGGTCCTAGCGCTTCGATGATGCGGCAATCAGCAATCGTTCCGCACCTGCACTGATTGATCACGCTATCCAACTCGGCCCGGAGGGCCTTTAGGTCGGCGATCTTACGGTCTACCTGTCTGAGATGTTCTCGGGCGATTGCGTCTACAGATTCACAAGATCGCCGCTTTTCGTCGGAAAGGTCGAGCAAGTTACGTACTTGGTCCAATGTGAAGCCCAGCTCTCTTGCGCGGCGTATGAAGCTTAGTCTGACTAGATGCTCCGGAGCGTATGATCGGAAATTCCCTGCCGTGCGACTGGGCGCGGGGAGAAGGCCTATGTTCTCATAGTACCGTATCGTCTCGACCTTGGTGGTGGTTGCCCTGGAGAGGTCGCCGATTTTTAAGACTTGCACGGACATGCGCCCTTGACCCTCTAGTTGCTACAGGGTTTATATGAGCAGTCACGTCGAGAAAGTCGAGGTGACAAATGACAGATCTTTCCGTGCCGAGTCGGCTGACCCATCAGCTCTCTTTCCGCGTGATAGGCCTCGATTGTCAAAACGAGGCCCGTCAACTCAAGAGCGCGGTTGGTCCGCTCGTGGGTGGCGAAGACAACCTCTCCTTTGACACGAAGGCAGGTCGTATGGATGTTGCGCCGGGTGTTTCTCCGGCAATTGATGACATTCTAGTTGCCGTCGCAACCACTGGAATGGTCGCGGAATTGTTACGTGACCAGAAGCTGCCATTGAGTGTGTCGGCGACGGACGCCGCTTGCACCGGCTGCGCCGGCGACGACGTTGCATTCACCGCGCCCGTACCTGCCGCAGCCCCAGACGGAGTGGTGTTCAAGATCCATGGCATGGATTGCGGAGACGAAGTCGCCGCTCTCAAGCGCGAAGTCGGGCCGTTGGTCGGCGAGGACAGGCTTGTATTTGACCTCATCAACGGTCGGATGTCCGTGAGCGGTAATCCCGATGCAGCTATGCTGGCAAGCATCGAGAAGGCTGTTGCGCGGACTGGCATGCGTGCGGAACAGTGGATTGAAGGCCCGAAGACTGAAGGTGCTCTTGCCGAAGATCGAAGGCGTCGCACCCAATCGCTCCTAACGGCAGCCAGCGGAATTCTGACCGCACTTGGCTTTGCCATTCATGCTTCGTCCGCGGGAAGCGTGCTTGCCGCGCTCAGTGAAACTCCTGGGGTGTTCGCACCTGCTCCAATCGCCGCCATCCTGGCGTATGCGCTGGCTGTCGTCTGTGCCATCAGATATGTCGCGCCGAAGGCCCTACTTTCCGCGCGACGTCTGCGGCCTGACATGAATTTGCTGATGGTCATTGCCGTCGCGGGCGCTGTTGCCATTCACCAATGGTTCGAGGCGGCCACCGTCTCATTCTTTTTCGCGCTTGCCCTGGCGCTGGAGGCGTGGAGCCTTGGGCGCGCGCGTCGGGCCGTAGCAGCGCTGATGGAACTGGCTCCGGCCGTCGCGCGCGTGAAGTTTGCAAGCGGAATGGAGAAGGAAGTTCCTGTTGCGGAGGTGTCAATCGGTGCTCACATCGTTGTACGGCCTGGCGATAAAATTCCGCTCGACGGAATCGTCCTGACCGGTGCAAGCGAAGTGAACCAAGCTCCCATCACCGGCGAAAGCGTCCCCGTCTCGATATCGGAAGGTTCTGTGGTCTACGCCGGAACCATCAATGGCGAAGGTGCGCTGGAAATCGAAACCACAAAGGGCGCGCAAGACACCACGCTCGCCCGCATCATCAAAATGGTGGGCTCCGCGCAAAGCCGCCGCGCGCCTTCCGAGCAATGGGTCGAACGCTTTGCCCGAATCTATACGCCGAGCGTCATGGGGCTTGCGGTGGCGGTGTTGGTCATTCCGCCGCTTATATTCGGCGGAGCATGGGACGTATGGTTTTATCGCGCCCTGGTTCTTCTTGTCATCGCGTGCCCCTGCGCGCTCGTCATCTCCACTCCGGTCAGCATCGTGGCGGCTCTGGCTGGTGCCGCAAAACAAGGCGTGCTGGTAAAAGGCGGCGTGCACCTTGAGACACCGTCGAAGCTCAAGGCAATAGCCATGGACAAAACCGGCACGCTGACGCAAGGACGCCCCAAGGTCGTCGAACTCGTCACCTTCAACAATCACAGCGAGGGCGAACTGCTGAAGTTGGCGGCTGCCCTTGAAGCTCGCAGTGAGCACCCTTTGGCCCACGCGATCCTTGAAAAAGCGGCCGAAGCCGGCATTGCGGCGGTCCCCGCCAATGGCGTTCAGGCAGTGCGCGGCAAAGGTGTCGTAGGACGCATCGGCCGGCAAGAAGCTTGGTTAGGGTCTCGTCGCTTTATTGAAGAACATGATAGGCTTTCGAATTCGGCCGAGGCGCTTCAAGCGGCCGATGCTCTTGCAAGTGCTGGGCGCACCGTTATCGGCGTTGGCGATGACCGCGAGATCTGGGGCCTGATTGCCGTCGCTGACGCGGTGAGACCCGAGGCCAAGCGTATTGTGGCCGACCTACACGCGGCAGGTATCGAGCGCGTCGTGATGCTGACTGGCGATAACAAGGCCACTGCCGAAATGATTGCGCGGGAAACTGGCGTCGATGAGGTGCACGCGGAGCTCTTGCCCGAACAGAAGGTCGAGTCTGTTGAAAGGTTGGTTGCGCGGTACGGCCATGTCGGGATGATTGGAGATGGCGTAAACGATGCTCCCGCGATGGCACGCGCAAACGTTGGCATCGCTATGGGAGCAATCGGGTCTGACGCCGCCATTGAGACTGCAGATATTGCCCTCATGCAGGACGATTTATCGCGGCTGCCTTGGCTCATTCGTCATTCCAAGGCCACCTTGGCGATCGTCCGGCAAAACATCGGCTTTTCGCTTGCCGTCAAGTTACTGTTCACGGGTCTGACGATCGTCGGATGGGCGTCCCTATGGGGTGCTATCGCAGCCGATGTCGGAGCCTCGCTGCTGGTCGTGCTGAACGGGCTCCGACTATTAAGCCGCGATCAGTCAGCTCAGACGTAAATCCATCGACGAATAGCCGTGGCCGATTGCCTCTGACTGCAGAGGCGGAACGGTGTGCTCTCACTGAAATAAGCTGGCGGATGAAAGTTCTTGAGTTGATGAGTTATTTGTTGGGCATACACCGATGACGCTTGACCTTTCCGTCGTCGGCATTGTCACGGCGTTCGCGGCCGGAGCGGTCTCGTTCCTATCGCCGTGTGTCCTTCCCCTGGTGCCGGCATACATCTCATATGTCGCAGGTCAAAGCCTCCCACCGGCGGACGGCGATCAATCGGTCCCGGCTCGGCAGCAGCTTCGCGTACTGTTTTTGAGTGTATGCTTTGTCCTCGGATTTACGACGATCTTTGTAGCACTTGGTGCCGGCGCCAACGCCTTGAGCTTGATGCTCGCAGTTTACCGATACGAAATCAATATACTTAGCGGTCTACTGGTAATTCTGTTTGGTATCTTTACGACAAGCCTCTGGCGTCCTGCTTGGATCGAGCGCGACACGCGCGTGCAAATCGCACGGCCGGGAACAGGGCCGGTCTCTGCCTATCTCCTCGGTACTGCATTTGCGTTTGGATGGACGCCCTGCATTGGTCCGGTCCTTGGCGCAATCCTTGCAGTCGCGGCTTCGTCTTCCTCCGGCGCGAGCGGTGTGGCGCTGCTTGCCATTTACTCTCTCGGCCTTGGGTTGCCGTTCGTTCTGGCGGCGCTTTTTTCCAGCAGATTTGTCGGACGCTTGGGAAAATTTGGACGCGCCGGTCGCATTTTGCAGTTGATTGCCGGATTCGTGATGATCGCTATGGGGGTTGCAATGATTACCGGTCATCTCACTGACGTTGCGATCTGGTTCTTCGAAACGTTTCCGATGCTGGGTCAAATTGGCTGAGTAGGCGCGCAGGTGGAGTGTGATAATGCGAGCAACACTGGCGGTGGCTGCAACGTGGTACATCATAGACCAAGCCACCAAATGGTGGATACTCAATCATCTCATGAATCCGCCAGCGGCGATCGGCCTTACGCCGTTTTTTAACATAGTGCTGGGCTGGAATACCGGAGTTAGCTTTGGGCTGTTTGGAGGCCTTGGCGTTCCGGCGTGGATTTTCGTGGCATTCGCGATCGCGATGTCCGCAGCCCTTTTGGTCTGGCTGGGTCGCGCTAACGTCCCATTCGTGCGCGTTGCCATCGGCTTGATCGTCGGTGGAGCGCTCGGGAATGCCACGGACCGCTTACGGCGCGGTGCCGTACCTGATTTTTTGGATTTTCATCTCGGGAATTGGCACTGGCCGGCCTTCAACATGGCCGACGTCGGGATCGTCTGCGGAACATCTCTGCTGATGTTGCATTTCGTCACACAACCGGGCAGGGCCAACACGGCAAGCACACAAGAAGAACGCTGATGTTTGTAAGCACGGCTTGCACTCTATAACGCTTCGGAGTTCGAATTGTCGAAGATCATCGCCACACTTATGGTTTCAGTCCTTCTCCTGGGATGTTCGACGCCTCAATTTGACGCTGCTAAGCATCTGCGGTCGATACCCACGGTCTTATTGTCAGACATGCAGGCCAAGGGAATGACCTCGTCAGACCCGATCTTGGTGCGCATCTTCAAACAGGAAAATGAACTTGAAGTGTGGAAACGCGAGAGCAGCGGCCGTTACGCTTTGCTGAAGACGTACGGCATTTGTCGATGGTCCGGCCAGTTAGGTCCGAAAAATCGGGAAGGAGACCGTCAGGCCCCCGAAGGATTTTATCTCGTTACGCCTAAGCAAATGAACCCTCGCTCGGAGCTCTTTCTTTCATTCGATCTGGGATTTCCGAACGAGGTCGATCGGGCGCACGGTCGATCTGGACGTCATTTGATGGTGCATGGTGAATGCACTTCGAGCGGATGCTACGCGATGACGAATGACGGGATGGCTGAAATATATGCGCTTGCGCGGGAGGCGTTCGCCGGTGGCCAAAAGGGCATCCAAGTTCAAGCATTACCGTTTCGCATGACAGCTGAGAATCTGGCCAAATACCGTGCCGATCCGAATTTTGCGTTTTGGAAGAACCTGAAGGAAGGTTCGGATCATTTCGAGGTTGTGCGTCACGAGCCTACAGTTGACGCGTGCGGCGGGAACTACGTTTTCAATGCGAGCGCGCCTCGGGGCCCGCTTCGCGCCTCTCGGCCCTGCCCGGAATTGGTGTATGAACCAGAAACAGCGGCACTTGTTGAGGAAAAGCAACGCAACGACACCCAACAGGTAGCTCAGCTCGTGCGCGCCGGTACTGGTGCATTCAAACGCGTTTATCTCGATGGAGACATGCACAAAAGTTATCGGCGCTTATTGGACGCGGCACCCTCATCATATGCGAGCTTCAACGTCGCCGAGGTCAGTCGGCTGGAGGCGCTAAAGGGAGAGCCGCTAGAAATGCCAATCCAATAACATATTACTTTACGAGCGTTGAGATGGGAATCTGGGGAGGTCGCGAAGCGAGCACGGTCAGCTGCACGGCATTAAGGAGCGTGAAAATTCAAGCCGCTGAAAAGTGCGGCGGCTGGCCAAAGAAGGTTTCCGATTCCGCTTCATAACGAGCCAATGCGAGAGAGAATGGACACTCGAAGTATCAAGGTTATTCTGGAGAACCGGCAAATCGGTATTTATTTTGGTACCGTCGTGGTGGCAGGCATAAGCGCCTTGCTTCTCCCTGGCACGACTACTCTTGAGGCCAGTGTCAATCCTGCGCTCGCACTGATGCTGTTCGTGACCTTTCTACAGGTACCGCTTGCAGACCTCAGGCAACATTTCGCTCGGCTCGATTTCCTCGCAGCTCTGCTCATCGCGAACTTCATCGCCGTTCCGCTTCTCGTAGCGGCGCTTGTTCAACTCCTCCCTGCTGGCTCTATGGAGCGACTTGGTGTGCTCTTGGTGCTGCTCACTCCTTGCATCGATTACGTCGTGACGTTTTCACATCTGGGCCGAGCCGATGCCCATTTGTTGCTGGCGACGACACCGGCCCTGCTTATTCTGCAAATGCTGCTGCTACCGATTTATCTTGGTCTGTTGCTCGGAGAAGATGCCGCCGGTCTCGTGCAGTTCGGGCCGTTCGTCCATGCATTCGTGTGGTTGATTGCTGTTCCTCTCGTTCTCGCTGCCGTCGTGCAGTTATGGGCTGCGAGCAGCAACGCCATTACTCGGGTGTCAACGGTGTTGGGGATGCTGGCGGTGCCGGCGACAGCGCTTGTCCTGTTCGTGGTCACCGCCGCCGTGGTGCCGCGGCTTGGGTCGGCAATGAATGCTGTGTTGCACGTGCTTCCAATTTATGTAGCGTTCGCGGTTTCCGCGCCCTTGATCGGTTGGAGCATTGGGCGACTGTTCCGTCTCGATGCGCCGGCCGGTCGATCAGTTGCCTTCAGTGCTGCTACACGGAATTCGCTCGTGGTGCTACCAATTGCATTTGCAATACCCGGCGCAGTCCCGGTATTGCCTGCCGTCATTGTAGCGCAGACGCTTGTCGAGCTGGTCAGCGAACTACTCTATGTTCGCTTCATCGGGAAACTCGGTCCGGCCCAGTCATTGTCCGTCGCGGCCAAACTTGAACAGATGCGAACGGATAGTGGCAAACACAGACAGTCACGTACGCGGTCACACTGACATGCCTATAACTTGCCGTTCATCACTTATGAGTTCGGTGCGCGTTCGCTTGCTCATGTTCGTATGTAAATGGGGCTACCGGTTAACGATTCGGGCGCGAAACTGGCGGGAGCCACTAATACAGGAGGCCGCGCTACGTTCAGGCGAGCGAGTCCTGGAGGTGAGCGCGGAGGGGTGCAGCTTGTGCGAGGTGCTTGCACGTCAGTATCCCGCAGTACATTTTTCTGCCGTACAGCCTGCGGGATTAAACACGAGCGTCCGCAACGCCTTAAGCAATCTCGAGCTTTTGCACGGGAATCAGCACTGCATCAATTGCCGTGCTGCATCATTCGACAAGGTGATCTTATCGCTCGCGCTGCATCCTTTACGGCTGAGTGATAAGGTTGCCCTCCTCAAGGAAATGAGGCGAGTATTGCGGCACGGCGGTACACTGCACATTGCCGACTTCGACCAACCGCTGCACCCGCGAGAGATCCACGCACTTCGCGGCACCGGCTATTTGTTCGGCTCTGAGACCGCGAAGTCCCATCTCGACGGCAGTTGGTTGAACTTAATCAAGAAGACAGGGTTTGATGGTGTGCGTCGCGTGAACACCGTTTCCGAGATGGTCGGCCGCATCGCCATAATCTGCGCACGCCGCAACTGAGCCGTTGCGGTGCCGAATATTTTTAACTCTCTATTTGGTTTAAATTTTCGCCAGCATTCCGGAATCAGACTGATGCAATGGCTGAACCGGCGGCAGGCAACTTCGTGTAGGTCGGGGACCGACAGGACAGCTTCAGATGCGCAGCACAGGCTCGGCCGTTCGCATTTCCTCGTCCTCAATCTGAATCGTCACATGATCGATCTTGAATTTCTCCTCGAGAACGGCCTTTGCGTTCATCAGGATTGCCCGTGCGTCTTTCATGTCGGTGACAACCACGTGGCCGGTCAATGAATCCGTTCCGGATGTAATGGTCCAGACGTGCAAATCATGAATGGCGGTCACACCGGGAATTTCCAGCAATGCCTTTTCAAGTGAAGGCACATCAACTTCGACCGGAACCCCCTCCATCAGGATATGGACGGCTTGCTTCAACAGCGTCCAGGTTCGGGGCACGATAAACAGGCCGATGCCGGCGCCGATGATGGGATCGGCCAAGGTCCAGCCGGTGTACATGATGATCAGGGCGGCGGCGATCACCCCCAGCGAACCGAGCATATCGCTGAGCACCTCGAAATAGGCACCCTGGACGTTGAGGCTTTCCGAAGAACCAGCCGAAAGCAGCTTCATGCTGATGAGATTGACGACAAGGCCGACCGCCGCGACGGCAAGCATCGGTCCGCTGAGAATTTCGGGCGGCGACAGAAATCGTTTGTAAGCCTCATAAAGAATGTAAACCGTCAGGAGCAACAGCACCACGGCATTGGTCAATGCGGCGAGGATTTCAGTGCGCAGATAGCCATACGTCTTTTGTGGAGTTGTGGACTTCTGGGCGAAGTAAATCGCAAACAACGCCAGAGCTAGGCCGCCGGCGTCGGTTCCCATGTGCGCGGCGTCGGCGATCAGCGCAAGACTTCCGGTCCAAATCCCGCCGACGATTTCGGCGGTCATGTAAGTCAAGGTCAGCGCGAGCGCGATATAGAGAGGTTTCCGGTGTCGGCCAGCCGCCGATGGGATAGCTCCTCCGTGCGAATGACCTTCACCCATGTATGTGCCTCAAAGTGTCGCAATCGACTGACTGAACCACCGCTAGGGTAGTTTCGGGTGAAAATCAAACTCGAGAAGCTGATTTCAGGCACTTTGTGATAGTGTTCAGTAACGGAATTTGCTATTCGGACCATATGGAACATCGGGCCAGCCGGAATCTATTTGATCAACGAGCGCTGCGCATTCGCCCGGCGCTGGTGATGTTCCTGGCGTTCGTTTATCTTTTTGTTGGACTGGCCCATGCGACCGCGCATGTGAACGAAACGATCACAGGTTTCAAGGTCATTCCAACAACGATTGCGCTTGAAGCGAGTTTGGCAACGGACGGTCTCGACGACGGAAACTCCGAAAAATTGTCCGCCGGCGGTGAGTATTGTCAAGTCTATGCACCGATTTTAGTGCCGGTCCTGGCCCGGGTTGCTACTCCTTCGGCTCAGCTTATTGGGCCACGATTCAGGGAACCGACGCTCCTGGTCGAAGACCACCCCCGGCTCGACACGCCACCCCCCAAAAATCTGATCTGAACGTTGTCGTAGCGACGCGGCTCTCTCGCGTCGCCGTTTCTCCGTTTTCAGGTCAGTATTATGTCTTTCGTCCGAACGGCTTTGCGCGTGATTTGCGCATTGCTTATGATAACAATTCCCGCTGCAGCCACCGAACCGCGTCCCACGCGCTCCATTTCGCTGCCGCAGGCCCTGCAGCGGGCGCTGTCGGCTAATCCGCGCTTAACAGCCGCTGAACGCGATATCGGGATAGCAGGGGGGCTTCGCATTCAGGCTGGAGCGTTGCCTAATCCTGACGTTTCCTTTGAACTGGATAGTGCCCTTGGCTCGGGTCCCTACAAGGGAACGCGATCTGCCGAGACAACTTTACAGCTCAGCCAACTCGTCGAGCTTGGAGGGAAGCGCGAAGCTCGTCTTGCCGCCGGCGAAGCCGGCGTAGGAAGCGCGGTCTGGCAAAGGCGCGCGACGCGTCTCGAAGTCCTCTCGGAAACCGCGATCGCGTTCATCACGATTATCAGCGCCCAACGCCGGATCGAGATCTTCGACGAGCAGATTGCAAGCTTCGATACGCTCATTCCACTGCTTCAAAAACACGTCCAGGAGGGCGCTTCGTCGCCAGCCGAGACCCTGCGGGCCCAGGTCGCGGCCGATCTGTTTCGAGTCGAACGCGAGCGGTCGAAAACGCTATTGGCGACAGCGCGGCGGGATCTGGCCATCCTGATGGGCGACAGCAGTCCGCGTTTCGGAACCGCGGTCGGGCGGCTTGCGAATATTGGCCAGCCACCTTCTTTTCAGGCGGTCGTCAACGCCATCGAAGCCAATCCCCAGCTCATGCGGTGGACTGCCGTCACTGCCCAGCGCAATGCCGAACTGCTCATCGCGCGCCTAAAAGCGATCCCTGACCCGCGCATTTCGGCGGGTTGGCGGCATTATCAGGACACCAACGACAACGCCGTGCGCTTGGGCGTCTCGATTCCGTTGCCGATCTTCGACCAAAACACCGGCAACATCATCGCGGCCCAGGAGTCGTTGGCAAAGACCAATGCCGAGCGCGCCATCAACAAGCTCGTCCTCATCAGCATCGCGGGCCGTGCCTACGACACGCTGACTGGAGCGCTTGCGGAACTCAAGCTGCTGCGGTCTTCGGTCATCCCGAAGGCGCGCAGCGCTTCTGAGACTATCCTGAGCGGCTACACGCAAGGCAGGTTCACCTTGCTCGAGCTGCTCGACGTCCGGGGCTCGGTTTTGCAGGCGCTCCTTCGCGAGCAGGAGGCCTTGCAGAATTTCCATATCGCCATCGCGACGATCGAAGGTCTCGTCGGTAACCCGTTTTCGCTAACCCGCGAGAGTTCAAGATGATCAAAGGACTAATTCGGTACTCGGTGTTTTTGCTAGTTGTCGGGACGCTTGCTTATGGCGGCTATCGGTTGCTGGCGCCGGCAACTCCCAAACCAGGCTCGACGGAAAAGGTGGAAAAGGAAGAACATTCCGAAGGGGTCGAAATGAGCGACGCCAAAGTGGCCGCAGCCGGTATCGAACTTGCCAAGGCATCACCCGGCGTCTTGCGCGATAGCCTGCTGTTGAACGGCGTTGTCCAGCCAAACCAGGAATCGCTGGTGCAGGTCACGCCGAGATTTCCCGGAATCGTGCGCGAAACCCGCAAGCGGGTCGGCGATCGCGTCCAAAAGGGCGATGTTCTTGCGATCGTCGAGAGCAACCAGAGCCTTACGCCTTATGAACTGAAGGCGTCTCTCGCGGGTACGGTGATCGATCGCCAGACCACACTGGGCGAATACGTTTCCGAGCAAAAGCCGGCGTTTGTTATCGCGGATCTGTCGACCGTCTGGGTGGATCTTTCTGTCTACCGCCGCGATCTGAACCGCGTCAGCGTCGGCGACCAGGTTTTTGTCGATCCGGCCGACGGTGGTCCGCCGATCGAAACGAAGATTGCCTATCTGGCTCCAATGGGAAGCAGCGACACCCAGAGCGCAATCGCGAGAGCCATCGTGCTAAATTTAGATCAACGGCTGCGTCCGGGCCTATTCATTACTGGTCGGCTGTCGTTGTCGGCGAAGAAGGTGAATGTCGCGGTGAAATCGTCCGCGCTGCAGACAGTGGAAAATCGAACCGTCGTGTTCGTCCGCAACGGCGACAAGTTTGAAGTCCGCGATGTCGAACTCGGCGGGCGCGACCCGGAAATCGTCGAAATAGCATTCGGCCTTGTGGAGGGCGACGTCTATGCCGCCCAGAACAGTTTTATCGTCAAGGCAGAGATGGCGAAAGGATCGGCTTCGCATGAACACTGATCGCGACATGATGCTGGTAACAGCGCTGATTAGGCCGCACATGGAAGGGCACGTGGTGCGCATGCTTCACGACCTGCCTGACTTTCCGGGTTTCACATTCACCGAAACCCGCGGTCAGGGGCGAGGACGAGGGCAAGGCGGTGCCTATGTCTCGTCTGAATTCGATCTCACATATCATAATTTTCTCGAACTCCGGCTGGTGTGCCGACCCGAACTGGCCGATGAGATTCGTGACCGCATCGCGTCTGCAGCCTGGACCGGAAGGAAGGGAGATGGCGTCGTGTTCATAACCCCCATCCATTCTTTCGCTCGCATCCGGGAAATCGGCAAACGTCCGGAGAAGTCCAATGATTGACGGTATCCTTTCGTTTTCCATCCGCCAGAGGTGGCTGGTGATGATCGGTGCTGTGCTCATGGCAGCGTTCGGAGCGTGGAATTTCACGCGCCTGCCGATCGATGCGGTGCCCGACATCACCAACGTTCAGGTTCAGATCAATACCAGCGCCCCGGGCTACTCACCGCTTGAGGTGGAACAGCGGATCACGTTTCCGATCGAAACCGGTATGGGCGGTCTTCCTAACCTGCTTAACACTCGGTCGCTTTCCCGATACGGGCTGAGCCAGGTAACCGTCGTCTTTAAAGACGGCACCGACATTTATTTCGCGCGACAACTCGTCAATGAGCGCATTCAGCAGGTCAAGGACAGCCTGCCCACGGGTGTCGAAACGGCGATGGGCCCGATTTCGACCGGTCTTGGAGAAATCTATCTGTATACGGTTGAGGCCAAGCCAGGAGCGCTCAAACCCAGCGGCGAGGAATTCACCCCGACGGATCTGCGGACAATTCAGGACTGGATCATCAAACCGCAACTGCGAAACACTTCGGGCGTAATCGAAGTCAACACCATCGGCGGCTTCGAGAAGCAGTTTCATGTGCTTCCTGATCCGGCGCAATTGATGGCCTACAAACTTAGCTTTCGCGACATCATGTCCGCGCTTGCTGCCAATAATGCCAATGTCGGCGCCGGATATATCGAGCGCAACGGCGAGCAATATCTGGTGCGCACGCCCGGACAAGTCGCCAACATCGAAGAGATCAAGCAGGTGGTCATCGGGTCGCGCAATGGCGTGCCAGTTCGTATTTCCGACGTTGCCGACGTGAAAGAGGGCAAGGATCTTCGAACCGGCGCGGCCACGCTGAACGGCAAAGAAATGGTGCTGGGCACCGCGATGCTTCTGATCGGCGAGAACAGTCGTACGGTTGCGCAGCGCGTTGCCGCGAAGCTCGAACAGATCGGCCGGTCGCTTCCGGAAGGCGTGACGGCCCGCGCGATCTACGACCGTACCCATCTCGTTGAAGCCACGATCGCAACCGTGGAAAAGAATCTCGTGGAAGGTGCGCTTCTCGTCATCGTCATTCTGTTTTTGATCCTCGGGAACTTCAAGGCGGCGATCGCAACGGCGTTCGTGATCCCGTTGTCCATGCTGTTCACCGTCACGGGAATGTTCGAAAACAAGGTCAGCGCCAACCTGATGAGCTTGGGTGCAATCGATTTCGGTATCATCATCGATGGCGCCGTCATCATCGTCGAAAACTGTCTGCGCTTGCTGGCGCATGAGCAGCAAAAATTGGGCCGCGTTCTCAAACGCGAAGAGCGTTTCGCGACGATTCTGGAGGGATCACGCGAAGTTATCCGTCCAAGCCTGTTCGGCACTCTCATCATCGCGGTCGTCTACCTGCCCGTCCTCACGCTGACCGGCGTCGAGGGCAAGATGTTCACGCCGATGGCTCTCACGGTGCTGATGGCGTTGCTTGGCGCCAGCATCCTGTCGATGACGTTCGTACCTGCCGCGGTCGCGCTGCTGGTAACTGGCCGAGTGTCGGAGAAAGAGAACTGGTTCATGCGCGGCTCGCGCCGCATCTATGTTCCCCTGTTATCGAAGTCAATCCAGCATCGCGGCATGATTGCGTTCCTGGCCGCGTTCCTGGTCATTATTAGCGGCTTCGCGGCGTCCAAAATGGGCGGCGAGTTCATCCCGAGCCTGGACGAGGGAGATGTCGCCCTGCAGGCGATTCGTATTCCAGGCACAAGCCTAACGCAGTCGCTCGAGATGCAACAAATGCTCGAGAAGCGCCTTCTCAAGATACCTGAGGTGAAGGAAACTTTCGCCCGTACTGGCGTTGCAGAAGTTGCAACCGATCCGATGCCGCCTTCGATCTCCGATGGCTACGTGATGCTCAAGCCGCGTGAACAGTGGCCGGATCCGAAGAAGCCAAAGAGTGAGGTCGTCACAGCCATCGAGAAAGCTGCCGAAGAAATCGCGGGCAGCAGCTACGAACTCTCGCAGCCGATTCAGTTGCGCTTCAATGAATTGATTTCGGGGGTTCGCAGCGATGTCGGCGTCAAGATCTTCGGCGACGATCTGGAGGTTCTGGCTCAAGTTGCTGCACAGGTTCAGGCTGTCATACAGAACGTCCAGGGCGCGGCCGATGTCAAGACCGAGCAGATTTCGGGGCTGCCGGTACTGACTGTCAAGCTCAATCGTGCGGCGTTGTCGCGCTACGGCATCAGCGTCGCGGACGTTCAAAATCTCGTCGAGATCGCTGTCGGCGGTAAGAGTGCTGGTCTGGTTTTCGAGGGCGATCGGCGCTTCGAACTGGTTGTGCGGCTTCCGGAGCGCTTGCGCACAAATTTGGAAGCGATCAGGTCGCTTCCGATACCGCTGCCTCCGCTCGACGGGCAGGCGAAGGCGATGACGACGCGCGCAGTTTGGGGAAATTCTCCGCTCGCCCAGATCAGATACGCCCCGTTGTCCGAACTTGCCCAGATCGATGTCGCGCCGGGCCCCAATCAGATCAGTCGCGAGGACGGCAAGCGCCGAATCGTTGTTTCCGCGAACGTGCGGGGACGGGACCTGGGATCGTTCGTTGCCGATGCGCAAAGCCAGATCGCCGAGAAAGTGAAGATTCCGGCAGGCTATTGGGTCGGGTGGGGCGGTCAGTTTGAGCAACTGGTCTCCGCAACGCAGCGATTGACCATCGTTGTGCCAATCGCGCTACTTCTGATCTTTCTGCTGCTCTTCATGAGCTTGGGTTCGATGCCTGACGCGCTCTTGGTGTTCAGCGGCGTTCCGCTCGCATTGACCGGCGGCATACTTGCGCTCTTGCTTAGGGGCATTCCTCTTTCGATCAGCGCAGGCATTGGATTTATCGCGCTGTCCGGTGTCGCCGTGCTTAACGGGCTGGTGATTATCACCTTCATCGAAAAGCTGCGCTCCGAAGGTCACGCGATCATAGATGCTGTCAGAGAGGGCGCATTGACGAGGCTGCGGCCCGTCCTCATGACGGCGCTTGTTGCGTCGCTCGGCTTCGTGCCGATGGCGGTTGCCACCGGCGCCGGAGCAGAAGTTCAAAGGCCGCTGGCGACCGTCGTAATCGGCGGAATTATTTCATCGACACTTCTCACGCTTCTTGTCCTGCCGGCGCTCTACGTTCTTTTCCGGCGTGAGAACGGCGAGAGGGGCGAAGGACCTCAACCCACAACCAATGGAGTTACAACATGAAATACATTGCAATCATTGTGCTGTCCCTCATCTGGTCGGTGCCGTCTTTCGCGCAACATTCCCATGGAAGCCAAAAGGGACCGAATGGCGGGCAGATGGAGGATGTCGCAGGAGTTGAAGCAGAACTGGTTACATCCGGAAGCACAATCATGATCAACGTCTTTGACGAAAGCAAAAAGCCGGTTTCCACAAAGGGCTTCACGGGCGCCGCTCTTATTGCCATGGGAGCGGGGCGCGAGACGGTCACACTTGCGCCATCGGGAGAGAACGCATTGAAGGGCGAGGCAAAGGCCCCGATTGCCGCGGGCGCGACGATCACGCTGACCATCAAGACAGCCGACGGAAAATCAGGCCAGGCGAAATTCAAGAAATAGGATGATTAAACGAGGATAGCGGTTCATGGCGATAAGGTCAGGCTTTCGTCCCATCGGCCTAGAGAATCCGGCGCATCGCACCATATGCTCCGCTCTCCCAAGCGTCTTTCGTTTGTGCTTCCCATGGACCGTGGGAATGTTTTTCCTGACAGCCGCTGGTTCATGGTCTGCAGTTCAGGCGCAATCTTCCCAAGCCAAGATTGTCGGGCTGGGCGCAACGACGTGTCAGCGTTTCAGCATTGATATTAGATCCAACCCTATCCTTCGTCGCGACTATCTGGCTTGGGCACAAGGCTTCATGAGTGGAATTCTGTCGAGCAGACCCAGCGGTGTCGATGAACAACTCGACCTCAATCCGGTCACGTTCGATCTCGTAAACCAGTTGCATTTCCTCGAAGATCACTGCGCTCAGAACTCGGCGATCAATTTTTCCGACGCCGTCGCGGCGTTATATAAAAGGCTGCGCAAAGAAGGCAAAACATGATCAGCCACACAACCAAAAGCCCGCCCATGGCCGGCACCCCACGCAGTTTGCGCCTCGGTGTCGAGGGGATGGACTGTGCCTCTTGCGCCACGAAGATCGAAAACGCCCTGCAACGGATGCCCGGTGTTGGCGACGTAACGGTCTCAGTACGTCGGGGCACGGTGACAGTTAGTCATGACGGTAAAGCGGAAAACGAAAAGATTCAAAACCAGATCTCGGATTTGGGCTATCGAATCACGCGCGTGGAAGAGCTTGCAGCCAAGCCCGCTGGTGATGAGACGGATGATGGAACGCTCCCGGCTTCTTACGACCAACTCCATTCGCACGTTGATGGGGCCGGTTCGAGCAACCAGGCTTGGTGGCGAACCCGCAAGGGGATGCTCACCATTGCGTGCGGCTTGGCCTTGGCCTCGGCTTTTCTACTGGGCAAATTCTTTCCTGCTACAGAGCGTTGGGCATTCCTTTTCGCCATGATGGTCGGGCTCGTTCCAATCGCGAAGCGCGCGCTATCTGCAGCGCGGGCTGGCACGCCATTCTCGATCGAAATGTTGATGTCAGTCGCCGCCGTGGGTGCGGTGATCATTGGAGCAACCGAAGAGGCCGCGACTGTTGTCTTCCTGTTCCTGATTGGCGAACTCTTGGAAGGCGTGGCCGCAAGTCGCGCCCGTGCCAGCATCCAGGACTTGACCAAGCTTGTTCCGAAAACGGCCCGGCTGGAAGAAAATGGGTTGGTTCGCGAGGTGCAGGCGGACAGTCTTTCGGTCGGAGCGATCATCCAATCCGACCCGGCGATCGCATCCCGGCCGACGGCGTCATCCTTTCTGGAGAAAGCGGGATCGACGAAGCGCCGGTGACCGGCGAAAGCACACCGGTCCGAAAGGGACCTGGGGAAATCGTATTTGCCGGTACCGTCAACGGTGATGGCTTGCTGCGTGTGCGCGTCACGGCCGCAGCTTCCGACAATACGATCGCGCGTGTCGTCCGATTAGTCGAGGAAGCTCAAGAATCGAAGGCTCCGACAGAGCGCTTCATTGATCGCTTTTCCCGGTACTACACCCCCGGTGTGGTGGTTGTTGCGGCCTTGATCGCCGTCGTTCCGCCACTCCTGTTCGGCGGTGTCTGGAGTAACTGGATTTATAAGGGGCTTGCCATCCTCCTGATTGGCTGCCCATGCGCGCTGGTGATTTCGACGCCGGCCGCCATTGCCGCAAGCTTATCCGCAGGGGCAAGGCGGGGGCTCTTGATGAAGGGCGGCGCCGTACTCGAGCAGATCGGCAAGATCACCGTCGCGTGCTTTGACAAGACCGGGACATTGACCGCCGGTAAGCCCCAGGTCACGGACATCATCGGCTATGGACGCACCGAAACGGACGTATTGCGGTTTGCCGCCGCGCTCGAGTTGGGTTCGAGCCACCCCCTCGCCACAGCCATTCTAGCGAAAGCAACCGAGCGGGAGCTATCGTTGCCGCCGACGTCCGACGCCAACGCGATGGGCGGAGTAGGCGTTCGTGCTATGGTGGAGGGGGTTGAGGTGTTCGTCGGATCTCCGAAGGCCGCTGGTGAACGGGCTCCGATGACACCAGAGCAAAGGACGCAGATTTCTGCGCTCAATCATGAGGGAAAGACGGTTTCCATCGTTCTGGTCGGGCATGAAGTGGCTGGCGCAATCGCGATGCGCGACGAGGTCCGACCGGACGCAAGAGCAGGCCTGAAGGCACTGACCGAGATGGGCATCAAGACGGTCATGCTGACTGGAGATAATCGCAGAACGGCAAATGCAATCGGCGAGCGTCTTGGAATCGAGGTTCAGGCGGAATTGCTGCCTGAGGACAAGCAGAGGATCGTTGCTCAGTTTCAGAAAGCGGGCTGGTCAGTTGCGAAAATTGGAGACGGCATCAACGATGCCCCCGCGCTGGCCGCCGCAGATGTTGGCATCGCCATGGGCGGAGGCACCGACGTCGCGCTCGAGACCGCCGACGCCGCTGTGCTTCACGGTCGCGTCGCAGACGTCGCGGCGATGGTCGATCTGTCAAAGCGCACTATGATCAACATCAAGCAGAACATTGCTGTCGCACTTGGTTTGAAGGTCGTATTCCTCGTGACGACGGTCGTCGGTTTGACGGGTCTGTGGCCGGCCATTCTCGCGGATACTGGCGCTACGGTTCTGGTGACCATAAACGCCTTGCGCCTGTTGGCGCCGCCCAAACTTTAATGATGTGGAAGAACTGCAAGCAGTTTTGTTTCAACGGAAGGAAAGCAGATGGGTTTCGATCAGTATCACGAGCCGCCGGAAGAGCTTTCACAGGAAACTCGTACTTTCGCGCGGATGATCACATCTCTGATCGAGGAGGCGGAAGCCATCAGTTGGTACGAACAGAGAATCTCTGTCGAAAAGGACAAGAACGCCAAGGCGATTATGGCAAACGCGCAGAAGGAGGAGTTCAAACATTTCGGAATGAACCTCGAATTTCTTCTCCGAAAAAAGCCGGACTGGCGTGCGGAGCTACAAGGGATTCTGTTCACGAAGGGCGACATCGTCAAACTAGGCGAGAAGGCGGAGAAGAAAGTCGATTAGACAAACGCGGTGTCGGTCTTGGGGTATCATGAACGAAGGAAAGTTTTTAGAGCCGGCATAATCTCTTTCGGAGATGCGGCGATCTCCTGCACAGTCCGGAGTCTCAGTTCCACTGGAGCCTTGCTGGAAATTAGGGGCCCAGCAGGAGTTCCGAAGAAATTTACTCTTGTAATTGCCGCAGACGAGTTTCGGCGAGCTTGTCGAGTTATTTGGATGACGGAAAAGAGGCTCGGCGTGGTGTTCGAACCGATCTGACTTAGGGGGCCGATTCTGCTAGACTGTAGGAGGATGCAATGCTGCATTTATTCATCGTACTCATGGTGTGTCTGACCGTAACCGGAGCAAATGCGCGCGCGGCAGGAATGGCACAGGGCAAATTCTCCCCGCTCTCAGATGAACGCCTGCAACAGCTGCCGCCAGCGATTCACAAGGCGTTCAAAGCGGCGCAGCGTCGCTGCATGGACGACTCGATAAATGTTCGAACGGGATATCTGCGATACATTAAAGGCTCGAGGGGCGAAGAGTTCGTCGCAATCCACTTCGATCAGTTTGGTTGTTCCAATCGAGATGCTCTTTGTTCGCCGAAGGGTTGTCCTCATCGTGTCTTCCTTTCCAGAGGAGGCACGTTTCGCGAAGTTTGGCGAGGAGATGTACTCGAAATCGATATGTCGATCGACTCAGGTGTGCCGTCGATCGATGTCGATTGCAGCCGAGACGGGTCGTTTTGTCGCTATCAGATGCGTTGGAATGGTAAGCGGTTTCGCTGAGGTTTCTAGATGCAAACAGGCGCCAGCAATGGCGGAACATCTACTGCGCATCGCGCCTCTCAAACCGCTTAGCCGGCAGAGTAGGCGGACTTGGCGCAATTTTTTCGGGGCAGGCGCGCATGTGAAGCGAGTAACGTCCCCATCGACCAATGCGGATCGATGGTTTTCTTTTGCGCAATGATCCGGATCAGTTCGAAGAATTCCAGATGGTTATGACGGTAGTCACGTGACATGGGATGTTGAAACGAGAAGCGGGCCGGTAGCGAATATAAAGCCGCCAGCACTCCGAAGACCCGGGCAAGCCACGGCAGCAAGCCAGGTAAAGCGATTTGTATTTGTCCGACTGAAGGACTCGAATATCTTAGGTCTTCAGGTAGAAGCGGTGGGCGCAGAAAAAGTGCGCCCCATGACCATCAAGCTCCCAGACCAAGCGATCCGGGAGCGAAAGCCTCCTTGATCAAGTAAGATCAAAGATGCATGGCCCGCAACCGCAGCGCGTTGCCGACAACACTCACGGATGACAGAGCCATGGCCGCTGCGGCGATAATCGGTGAGAGCAACAATCCGAAGGTCGGATAAAGGATCCCCGCAGCGACCGGGATTCCTGCTGCGTTGTAAATGAAAGCGAAGAATAGATTTTGCCGGATATTGCGCATTGTCGCTTGAGAGAGGCGGCGAGCGCGGACAATTCCGCCCAGATCGCCTTTCAAGAGCGTCACGCCTGCACTTTCCATAGCGACGTCCGTGCCCGTGCCCATCGCAATTCCAACTTCTGCCGCAGCGAGGGCAGGGGCATCGTTTACTCCGTCGCCGGCCATTGCGACGATGCGTCCGGCCTTCTGCAGCTTGATTACAACCGCGCTCTTTTGATCTGGAAGCACCTCTGCCTCCACGTCGACAATGCCAAGCTGCTTTGCGACCGCGTTCGCCGTGGTCCGGTTGTCGCCAGTCAGCATAATGACCTGGATGCCTTCCGCTGCAAGCGCCTTCAATGCATTCGGCGTCGATTCCTTTACCGGATCGGCAATGGCAAAAATTCCCGCCAGCTTACCATCGACAGCAATATTTATGACGGTTGCTCCCTCTCCGCGCAGCCGTTCGGCTTCTGAGTCCAATGCCTGTGTTTCGGTACCGACTGAATTCAAATAGGCGGCGTTTCCAAGAAGCACGACTTTGCCTTCCACTTTGCCGGTGACGCCTTTGCCCGTCGGCGAGTTGAAATCCTCCACGTTGCTTAAACTGAGATTCCGCTCCTTGGCAGCACGTACGATGGCGTCCGCGAGAGGATGCTCGCTCGACCGTTCGACGCTGGCCGCCAGTTGCAGAATGTCAGACTCCTCAAATCCGGCGGCAGGGACGATCGAAATGACCTTCGGCTTACCTTCAGTCAGCGTTCCTGTTTTGTCGATTACCAGCGTGTCGACCTTCTCCATGCGCTCCAGCGCTTCGGCGTTCTTGATCAATACGCCCGCCTGGGCGCCGCGGCCAACGCCGACCATGATCGACATCGGCGTGGCAAGTCCCAGCGCACAAGGACACGCGATGATAAGGACGCTGACCGCCGCGACAAGGCCGAATGCAAGGCGCGGTTCGGGTCCAAAAAGCGCCCAGGCGCCGAAGGCGACAAGTGCCACGACAATGACCGCCGGCACGAACCAGCCGGCCACTTGGTCGGCAAGGCGCTGGATCGGCGCACGCGAACGCTGTGCTTGCGCGACCATCTGCACGATTTGGGAAAGCAGGGTGTCTCGCCCGACCTTCTCAGCCTGCATCACGAAGCTGCCGGATTGATTGAGCGTGCCCGCGATCACCTTGGCCCCGGGCTCTTTGGTGACGGGCATAGACTCCCCGGTAACGAGGGATTCGTCCAACGACGAACGTCCTTCTACAATGACACCATCCACCGGCACCTTCTCTCCCGGCCGAACGCGAAGTTTGTCACCCACGTTCAGGCTGTCGAGCGGAACCTCGTGGTCCGCACCGCTCTCGTCCACCTGGCGCGCAATCTTCGGCGCTAGATCGAGCAGCGCTTTGATGGCTCCGGACGTCGCCTCGCGGGCACGCAGTTCCAGGACCTGTCCGAGCAGGACGAGCACGGTAATGACGGCGGCGGCCTCGAAGTAAACGGCAACAGCTCCGTCATGACCGCGGAACGTCGGTGGAAAGATGCCGGGTGCGAGGGTTGCAACAACACTGTAGGCGTAGGCGACGCCAACGCCCATCGCAATCAGTGTGAACATGTTCAGATTGCGGGTGACGAGCGATTGCCAGCCGCGCACGAAGAACGGCCAACCTGCCCAAAGGACCACGGGCGTCGCAAAGGCAAGCTGGATCCAGTTTGATAACGTCTGGTCGATCCAGCGATGGCTGCCGACCAGATGGCCGCCCATTTCCAAGACGATGACCGGCAAAGCCAGCCCGAGCCCCACCCAAAAGCGTCGGTTCATATCTGCCAGTTCGGGATTGGGTGCAGCATCCAAGGTGACCAATTCCGGCTCGAGCCCCATCCCACAGATCGGGCAGCTCCCGGGTCCGATCTGGCGGATCTCCGGATGCATAGGGCAGGTATAGATCGTACCTTCCGGGACGTCGGATTGCTGAGGTCGCGTCTTGTCGAGATACTGCTCCGGCGAGGCCGCGAACTTCGTCCGGCAGCCTGCCGAACAAAAATGATAGGTCTGACCGTAGTGCTCGACCCGATGCTTACTGGTGGCTGGATCGACTGTCATCCCGCAAACGGGGTCCACCACGGTGGTCGTAGCAATGCCATTACCGTGATGGTGATGGTGATCCCCATGGTCATGTTTGGTGAGATCTCGGCTTTCGCCACAGCACCCGGTCTGTGCAGGTTCTTGCAAAGCCGTAGATGCCTTAGAGGAGCAGCAGCATCCCGAACCGCTTGAGCCGCCTTCCGTATTTGCATTTTTCGACGCGGTCATCTAAGTCTCCATCATCACTTGTAACCTATACCATGTAGGGGTATATGGGCCATATGCGAAAAGACATCAAGACATCTTGTCAAAAGCGTCTCAACCGGATTGAGGGGCAAGTACGTGGCTTGTCTAAAATGGTGGACGAAGAGCGCTATTGCATCGACATTATAACGCAGATTTCCGCGGTTCGTGCCGCACTGCGTCGGGTCGAAGAGGAAGTGCTCAAGGATCACGTCTCTCATTGCGTGGAACACGCGATCGTGAGCGGCGACAAGGGCGATCAACGCAAAAAGATTGCGGAACTGATGGCAGTCATTGGACGGGTGGACAGGTGAACGGATGCGCAATGGAACCGTTTTGTATGTCAGGTACGTTCAGGCTTGGCGAAGAGAGCGTTTCCGCGTAAGGTTCAAGCCATCACTAGTGTCATTTCGACCTTAAAGTAGATCGGCCAAAATGTTGACGCGCCTAACCAGACCGAAGCGATTGAGGGCAGGGTGGTTGATCGCCCTGGTCTATATGCTTTGTGTCCTGGCGCCGGGCGTTTCCTTTGCGTTCGCCGACGGCTCGCGCGCGGCGCCTTGCCTTACCGACGAGAATCACGGTCTGGGCATTGTTCATGTGCATGAATATGGCACTTCGCAGCACGTTCATAAGGACGGTCACGTACACGAACATCTGGACGGCAAGGCCCATTTCGACAAATTGAACAGCCCTGACAGTATGACATCAGTCGCTGACGAAACGTCGGATCCTGCAACTGATCATCACAAGGCCTCGGGTGGACAATGCTGCGGGATGGTCTGCCTGAGCGCGCTGCCGACCACAGTCATCGACATTGTCAAACCTTCAATGCCGACGTCTGTCTGCGAGTCCGAGAGCTACCGGAACGTCGTCGATAACGCTCCCCCTCGGCATTACCGCCCTCCCATTTCCTGAACTGACGGAATGACGTGGTGCCGCGCCCGTTAAGGGCACGCGTACCTGTGGTTCATCGGCAGTTCAGGAAAAAATCATGCTTGCGCAATTTGGGGCGAACTTCGCCGCCGTTCATTCGGTGGCGGGAAAAATATTCAGATTCAGATTTCGGATCCTTGCGGGGTTGGCCGTTGCGATCGTCACGCTGGGAGGGTGCATGCCGATCACGGCGCCGCTCGTCGGCGCTGATCCCGCCGACCCGGGCGCGAAGGTCGCCGGTGTCGGCTACCGATCGACGGTGGCTCCCTACACAAGTCTTCGTCCGACAGCTCCGTCTTCATGGCGCGAGCAGAACGACCGCGTCGCCCCTCAGCCGAAATCCGGTCAATAGGAGCGCGCTATGAACCGAGCGATCCATATCAACGCGAACCACACTTTCGAAGTTACGTATCGGCCGAAACCGACGCACGTCGCGATCCTCCTGTCCGCCTTGCTGCTTTCCGGATGCGCATCATTCTCCCCAGATGGCGGGATGACCGTCGTTGCCAATGTGGCCGGCGAGACAATCAAGAAGGACGTGGTGTCCATTCGCAGCACAGATGACGCAGAATGGGCGAAGGGCGCCGTCCAAAGTCTTCTTCGTCGAGGCCTGACGGTGGATACGGCCGTTCAGATCGCGCTCCTCAACAATCGGGGCTTGCAGGCGGCGTACAATGAACTGGCGTTGGCCGAGGCCGACCTCGTCCAAGAAAGCCTGCCACCCAATCCGACGTTCTCGATTAGTCGCATCGCAGGTGGCGGCGCGGTCGAGATCGAGCGTCAGGTCGCCGCCGATATTCTGGCGCTGGCCACGTTGCCGTTTCGGTCGGAGATTGCGCGGCAACACTTCAAGCAGGCACAGCTGAGAGCTGCAGAAGGCACCCTACGCCTCGCAGCCGACGTCAGGCGCACATATTACCGCGCCGTCGCCGCCAACGAATTGGTTACACTTCTGACGGATGCCAAATCGACTGCGGAATCCACGGCTCAGCTCGCTTTGAAGCTCGGGCAAACCGGCTCGCTGAACAAGCTCGATCAGGCCCGTGAACAGGTCTTTTATGCAGAAGTAACGGCCGATCTCGCCACCCTTCGTCAGGACGCCACCAGTTCGCGCGAGCGCTTGATCCGCCTCCTTGGATTGTGGGACGGCGATTTAGGGTTCCGGCTACCGCAGAGATTACCGATGCTGCCACGCCGGCCGCTATCGTTGCCGGGCATCGAGGTTGATGCGGTTGAACATCGTGTCGATCTTCAGATCGCTCGCATTGAACTGGTTGCTCTCGCGAAGTCCCTCAATCTCACCGAAGCCACCCGCTTCGTCACGCTTGTCGACGTTGCGGGGATCGACAAAAAAACTCGAGATTCCGGGAGCCCGCCGCTTCGAGAGCGTGGCTTTGACGTCCAGTTCCAGATTCCGATTTTCGATGGCGGCGAGGTCCGCGTCCGGCAGGCGATCGAGACCTACAATCTGGCGTTTAATCGGTTAACCGAAAAGGCGATCAACGTCCGTTCTGAAGCGCGCGATGCGTTTCGGGTCTACCGCTCCACCTACGACATCGCAGGTCACTATCAGCGTGAGGTCTTGCCACTTCGCCAGATCATCACCCAAGAAATGCAGCTGCGGTTCAGCAGCATGCAAATCGACGTGTTCGCATTGTTGGTGGAAGCGCGGCAGCGGATCGCTGCATTGCGTGCTGCGATCGAAGCCAAGCGCGACTTCTGGCTCGCGCAGTCCGAACTGAAGACCGCAGTAAATGGCGGCGGTCGCGCCGATAGCCAACCCGAAACCAGATCGTCGCCGACCGCGCAGGCGTCCGGCGGGGGAGGGCACTGAAATGGAGAAACCAATGTTGTCCCGACGAAACTTTCTCGGCACCGCCACGGCGCTTGCAAGCGCGACAGCGATCAGCGGCCGCGTCCAGGCAGCCAGCATCCCGGAAGCACCGATCATGGAGAAGGCGACGATGCAGCCGCCGCTGCGCCCGTCGAGCGGACCCGACTACAATCCGGTCGTTACGCTGAACGGCTGGACGCTGCCCTGGCGGATGAACGGCGACTGGAAGGAGTTCCATCTCGTTGCAGAGCCCGTCGAGCGCGAATTTGCAGAAGGCATGAAGGCTTATCTCTGGGGCTACAACGGTCAGTCCCCTGGCCCAACGATTGAAGCGGTGGAAGGCGACAAGCTCCGTATCTTCGTCACCAACAAACTGCCTGAACATACGACAGTGCATTGGCATGGGGTGCTCTTGCCTAGCGGCATGGATGGCGTCGGTGGTCTCAGCCAGCCGCATATCCCACCTGGAAAAACCTTTGTTTATGAATTCGAGATGAAACACAGCGGTACGTTCATGTACCACCCGCACTCCGACGAAATGGTGCAGATGGCGATGGGCATGATGGGCATGATCGTGGTGCATCCACGCGACGCAACCTTCCGTCCCGTCGACCGCGATTTCATTTTCATCATGAGCACGTATCTCATCGACCCGGGTACGTATCTGCCGAAGGTTACTGAGATGACGGATTTTAACATGTGGACATGGAACAGCCGCGTGTTTCCCGGAATCGACCCATTGGCCGTTCGTTTGGGTGATCGCGTGCGCGTCCGCATCGGCAACCTCACCATGACAAATCACCCGATTCATCTTCATGGCCACAAATTTGCAGTGAGTTGCACCGATGGGGGATGGGTCCCTGAAAGTGCGCAGTGGCCGGAAACGACGACCGACGTTCCTGTCGGAGCGATTCGCGCGTTCGATTTTCTTGCCGACAACCCTGGCGATTGGGCGTTTCACTGTCACAAGTCGCATCACACCATGAATGCGATGGGCCACGACGTGAAGAACCTGATCGGCGTCTCAAGGAAGGACCTCGCGAAGGCGGTCGGAAAACTCGCGCCAGACGCCATGGTGATGGGATCGACAGGAATGGCGATGGGTGACATGGAAATGCCGGCACCCGACAACACATTACCAATGATGACCGGCACCGGGCAGTTTGGCCCGATCGAAATGGGCGGCATGTTTACGGTGATGAAGATCCGCGATGGCCTCGCGCGAGACGATTACAGGGATCCCGGTCCCTACAAGCATCCTGACGGCACCGTCGCGCACCAGGTCGACGTTCCAAATACTCAGGCGCCTCGCTCAACGAGCCCAAAGGAATCAAGCAAACCAAGCGACATGAAAGGCATGAAGGGAATGAAAGGAATGTAGATGAGACCTGAAATTCAAATAGATGCGAAGAAAGTCAGCAAGACAGTAGAAGGAGTTTGGAGATGAAATATCTGCACAAAACCTGCATCGCAATTATCGGCGCGGTGCTCATCTCCCCGTCCGCTTGGGCCGGGGCGGGTTCTTCGGGCCATAGCCACGACGAAACATTCTCGGCAGGTGAGCCGGGTGATCCTAAAAAGGCCGCGCGGATTATTCAGGTCACTATGGGTGAGATGGACGGCAAGATGATGTTCATGCCGAGCAAGGTTGAGGTCAAAAAGGGGGAACAGATTAAGTTCATGCTGCGCAACAACGGCGAACTCGACCATGAATTCATCCTCGCGACGACGGCCGACAATCTGAAGCATGGCGAGGCCATGAAGAAGAACCCTGACATGGAGCACGATGACCCGAACGGGAAGCGACTTGCTCCCAAGAAGACCAACGAGATCGTCTGGAAATTCACCAAGCCTGGCGAGTTCGAATATGGATGCCTGATCCCCGGCCATCGCGAAGCTGGAATGGTCGGCACGATTGTCGTCAAGTAACGCAAGTCAAAACCGACTGAAAGGATGTGAACATGAAGACCTATAGAATCATAGCCGTTGCCCTCGCGCTGTCGCTTTCTTTGTCGTCCGCGAACTTGTCCGCCCAAGGGGCGATGGCCAACGGCGAGGTCAAAAAGATCGACGAAGCCGCTGGAAAGATAACACTGAAACACGGCCCTATCAAAAGTCTGGATATGGAAGAAGAGAGCATGACGATGGTTTTTCGCGTGAAGGAACCGGCGATGCTCAAGTCCGTCAAGGTCGGTGACAAAGTGCAGTTCGAAGCCGAACGGGCGACCGCCGGAATCACGATCACAAAAATGCAAAAAGGAAAGTGACGGCTCTTCGGCGCGGCGGTTCCTAGGCGTCGCGCCGAATTGGGTGAAAGCTCCGCAAGGAAGCGACCCTTGAGCTGATCCGACGTCGCGGCGGCAGTCCGACCATCGGATACGATCGCTGGATCGACTGCTCTCAATAAGGTGGAGTTACCGATGACAGGTGTGGGTGGGAGCGGCGGCACGAGAATAGCTACGGAAAAGGCCTTCGCGAAAAGACGGTTTCCGATCAGGCGCGCGAATAGTGGTGACATTCGCCAGACCGCGAAGTTGGCCAACATGGCGGGTGGAGATACGCTTTCGTTTATCTTGCGAGGCATCGATCCTTCGGTGAGAGCAGTTCGAACCTACCGCGAGATGGTTGCTGCGCCGACCGGAGTGTATTCGTATCGAAATTGTCTGGTCGCTGTTTCGCGTGGGGTAATTGTTGGTCTGGCGAACGCATTTCCTGCCCAGCTCATCGAAAGTGAGACCGCAGACGCAGCATTGACCGCGCGTGAAGAGTTGCTCCGGCCGCGCACGGAGCTCAACGATCCCACCAGCTTCCTCCTGAACAACATAGCGGTTGTGCGCAGCCACCACAGACTAGGCGTGGGGGCCGCGCTGCTGGCCGCGGTCGTCGATGAGGCCAAGCAGCGTTCGTTTCCGTCCGTGACTTTGCATGTTTGGGCCGATAACGCCGAAGCGATTTCGTTCTATCTCGCCGCTGGGTTCACGAAGGTCCGTCACGCGGAAATCCCCTCGCATCCCGACCTGCCGCACACAGGCGGAAGCCTTCTCATGATGCTGCCGGTCGTAAGTGAAAGGGACGAATCGGTTAGGCAGCGGCTTGCGACGGAATCTCAAGACTCGGCGGATGAACGAGCATCGACTTCAGCTTGAGGACATCGTGATGATTGCTCTCCCATACGACTATTTTCTGATCGCATGGTTCGTTATCGCGGTCGCTTCCACGGCCTACGTCGCTTTCGACCAGTTCAACGGGAATCCCGAGCCGACCGTGATGAAGTGGGGGTTCATTCTGGTGACCTTGTATATGGGTCCGTTCGGCCTCCTGCTCTATGTCCTTGCAGACAAGGAGCCACGCCCCGGGGAACATGAACAATTCACCTCGCCGCTGTGGAAACAGGGAGTTGGCAGCACCATTCATTGCGTTGCTGGTGACGCCACCGGCATTATTCTCGCAGCGACCATAACCGCATTGCTCGGTCTGCCGATGTGGATCGACCTGATCGTCGAGTATGTCGCGGGCTTCTCGTTCGGTCTCTTCATTTTTCAATCTTTGTTTATGAAGAAGATGATGGGCGGTACGTATTGGGAAAACGTGCGTAAAAGCTTCATGCCAGAGTTCATAAGTATGAACGCGATGATGGCGGGTATGGCGCCAACGATGAGTCTGTTGATGATGGGTCGCGACATGCGCGCCATGGACCCTCTCGAACTGGTCTTCTGGGGCGTTATGTCGTTAGGCGTGATGGTCGGATTCGTAACTGCCTATCCCTTCAACGTCTGGATGGTGAAGAAGAAGATCAAGCACGGCCTGATGACCGAGCGCTCCGATGGGGAAGCTGCCGAGAAGGGCTCGATGTCCGGAATGAAGTCCGAGATGGATGAAATGTCGGATGCGAAAATGAGCCACATGAAGGGACACGAAGACCAACGGCAGAAGCTAACGGCTGCCAGCGGCGAAAAGCCTCACGGGGGCCATCAAATGACGAGCGACGCGACGACGCCACAGTTGGCTGCGCTCGCTGGCGTGACGACTTTCCTTCTAATTTCCGGAATGGTGCTCCCAGGTTTCAAGGTCAATCTAGGTCTGAGCGTACGCGACGTCGGCGGCGCCATTATGCCGCCGGGCATGATCATGACGTTCGACACGCCAGGCGAAGCAATGAAAGACATGTCGGCGGTCAATCCCCGGCAAGTGGTCTATAAAGCGCCTGCGGACGCCCGAGGAGATAACGTTCTTGAACCGCGTATCGAGAACGGAGTGAAGATCTTCGATATTGAGGCTTCGATCATACGCTGGAATATTCTTCCGGATGTCTCCGTCGAGGCCTATGCCTACAATCGTCAGGTGCCGGGTCCACGACTTCAATTGACCGAAGGCGATCACATCCGGATCAACTTTCACAACAATTTACCTGAATCGACCACGGTCCATTGGCACGGTCTGATCGTTCCAAACGAAATGGATGGACCTGCTAAGATCACCCAGGATCCCGTGTTGCCAGGTGGCCAATACACTTATGAATTTTCTGTCGGCCAAAGTGGGACTTACTTCTATCACAGCCATGACCACCCGGATCGCCAGCAGGGCCTAGGCCTTTACGGAGCGCTGCTGATTGCGCCGAAGGACAGTGCTGCCGATGTAAAAGCTGACCTCGAATACACCATCCAGCTCCAAGAGTGGTTGAAGCGCGAGTGGTTGACGTACCCGGCTATGCTGATGGAGGGCGGCCTTCCTAATTATTTCACCATCAATGGGAAGTCGTATCCGGAGACAGACACCGTCTCCATGAAGGTGGGGCAAACCATCAAAATTCGCTTCATCGGCACCAACAATAACTTCGTTCATCCCATGCATGTTCATGGCGGGCCTTTCCAGGTGGTGGCACGCGATGGAGAGACGCTGGCAGAAAACCAGCGGTTTCTTGCCGATACGGTGAATGTCGGACCAGGACAACGCTATGACGTCGTCTGGACCGCTCGGAGACCCGGGAAATGGCTTGTTCACTGTCATATCCCGCATCACACCACCAACAACAACGTCGAACAGAAAGGAGCGGGCGGCCTGACGTTGGTACTCAATGTTCAGTAAGGGGCACAAACGCTATTCGAAGGAGAGCCCAATGACTCACTTGAACAAAGAAATGCAAAGCTGCATCGATGAATGTCTGCGCTGCTACCAAGTATGTCTAGGAACAGCCATGAACCATTGCCTGGAGACCGGGGGAAAACACGTCGAACCCCAGCACTTCAGGCTCATGATGGCCTGCGCCGAAATCTGCCGCACGGCCGCGCATTTCATGTTGCTGAATACGCCTCACCACAAGCACGTCTGCGGCGAGTGCGCCGAAATTTGCACCGAGTGTGCGAAGGACTGCGAACGCATCGGCGGCATGGACGATTGCGTCAAGGCCTGCAAGCAGTGCGCGGAAAGCTGCCGCGCCATGGCAGGCTAGATGAGCTGACAGTCGATCAGGCGCTAGATTGATGTCTAGCGTCTGCTCCGGCTATCGTTCGACACGAAGTGCTTTTCCCCGGTCGGGTTGCACAAAAGTAAACGTCCTCGCCTTTCTGAAACCGTCGCCAAGAGTTTTCATGACAATTCGTGCTTTCCTTCCTGCCAAAGGCCGTGATCTTCGCCTCGATCTTTTCCGCGGCCTTGCGAACTGGGCGATCTTTCTCGATCATGTCCCGAACAACGCGGTCGCGTGGCTCACAACCAGAAATTATGGGTTCACCGATGCAGCGGATATCTTCGTCTTCATTTCCGGCTATACGGCCGCGTTTGTCTACGCCAAGAGCATGCTCGTCCAAGGCTTCGTTGTAGGAACCGCTCGACTGTTAAAACGCGTTTGGCAACTATATATCGCGCACGTACTGCTGTTCGTGTTCTATATCGCTGCAATCGGCTGGGTTGTGGAGGCCTACAATCATTCTCATCTTGTGGATGAATTCAACGTTGCAGGGTTGATCGACCGTCCAATGCTGACCTTAAAGCAAGGCCTGCTGCTCAAATTCAAGCCTCTAAATCTCGACGTTCTTCCGCTGTATATCGTTCTGATGGCAGCATTTCCGCTGGTATTGTGGCTGATGCTTCGGCGGCCAGACCTTGCAATCGCGAGCTCGCTCGTCCTCTATTTTACTGCACGCCAATTCGGGTGGAATCTTCCCGCCTACCCATCGGGTGTTTGGTATTTCAACCCGTTCACCTGGCAACTCCTCTTTGCGCTTGGAGCCTGGAGTTCGCTCGGGGGGGCGTCGCGGCTACAGAGGTTCATTCGGTCGCCCGCGATCATATCGATCTGTTTCGTTTATCTGGGGTTTGCACTGTTTATGACAGTTGCAGGTTATGTCGCGCCGCTTGGAAAACTAATCCCTGAGGGACTGTTTGGCGCATTCAATCCTAACGACAAGACAAACCTTGCGCCATATCGGATACTGCATTTCGTTGCCTTGGCCGTGCTGGTCGTTCGGTTTTTCCCCTTCGGATGGCCCGGGTTGAAGTCGCATTGGCTTCGCCCGCTGATCATCTGCGGTCAGCGTTCGTTGGAAGTGTTCTGCGTCGGAGTGTTTCTCTCCTTCGTCGGTCATTTCCTTCTCGAACTGGTCTCCGACTCGCTTCTCGCGCAGATCATCGTGAGTGTGTCTGGGATCGCGCTCATGACGGCCGTCGCCTACTACCGATCGTGGTCCAAGGATCTGGACAAGCAACCCGCGGCGTCCAAATCCAGTTCGGAATCGGTTTCGACATCGGTCAGTTAGAAGTTTGTTTGGAGGAAGAAATGTTTGGAGTAGTCTCGATGACCAACGAAGTACGGACCTCGCGACATGAATAACTCAGGAAAATATCCGGGCTTTTTGACTCGCAGAAGCGTTTTGGGACTAACAGCCGCGCTACTGGCTTTCCCGGACGGCGCTACCTCTGCTGCGGAATCCGTTGTCTTGGTTCATAAGGATCCAGATTGCGGTTGCTGCTCGGGTTGGGTGCGCCATCTCAAGGAAGCTGGTTTCAGCGTGACGATCAGGGAAACGGCGGATCTTCATGCAGTCCGGAAACGCCTTCGCGTACCTGCCGACCTCGCGGCGTGTCATACGGCGGAGGCGGATGGATACGTCATTGAAGGTCATGTCCCCGCCGCGGCCGTGCGACGACTATTGAAGGAACGTCCGAACGCGGTCGGATTGGCGGTTCCCGGCATGCCTTTGGGATCACCGGGGATGGAGGGCAGCCGGGTCGATCCCTATAACGTCGTTCTCTTCGACGCCACCAGCCGGCGAACGTACATGCGGTTCATCGGCGGCGATATCGCTGGTTGAGACTGATCTTTTAACCATGTCGCAGGTAACTGTGATCTGATCGTTTTCTGCTTATGGCGGATTTGTGATGTGATCTGCCTTCCCAAGTCCATGATCCTATGGGATGTTGGGCTATGAATTTTTGTCGATTCATCAGCCGTTTGCTCGCGATCTTTGCGATTGCCGGGCTTGTTGCTTCGCCGCTGGTCACGCCCGCGGTCGCGAAGCCGCTGTCGGCTGCCGAGATGAGCGATATGTCGGCAATGTCCGCCGACATGCCTTGCTGTCCGGAGACACAAAAGAGCAACGGCTGCCAGGATTGTCCGCTTCGTGCGATGTGCGCGTTGGGCGTTGCACAGGCGCAACCTCCTCTGGCAACCGGAATCCCGGCGCGTCTGCCAGTACACCGGCCGCTCACGGCTTTCGACGATCGGATCGCCGATGGCCTCGACGGTTCTCCGCCGGATCACCCCCCTCGAAACCTGGTCTGACCGGCGCTTAAGCGCCGATTGCTGCCGCGCCGACGCAAGTTCGCGCGAATGACGCATGCCGCCTTGCGGCAGACCCAGGACAATCGAGGACTACGAACATGAAGACGTTTAACTTCGCGCAGGCCTTCCAGGCTGCGCTGATCGCTGCCGCAATCGGTGGTACAAGCACGGCCGCTCTGGCGGACATCAAGGACTACAAATTCGAGCTGGTCGATCAGACCATCCAGGCCGGGCCCGACAAGGTCATCACCGTCCGACTGATGAACACGAAGACCGGCAAGCCGGTGCCTGACGCCGTCATCTTCGCGACCCGTCTCGACATGGCTCCGGACGGCATGCAGGAGATGGCAACCAAGATCGCGCCGATGCCGGGCGCGGAGCCGGGCAGTTACAAGTTCAAGGCGACGTTCGGGATGGCGGGCCGCTGGCAGCTTTCGCTCGGCGCCAAGGTTCAGGGCGAGACCGGCACCGTCGAGAACAAGCTCGTCATCACGGCGCAGAAATGACCCGCGCCGTTCTCACAAGCGCTGCCGCCGCGTTGATCGCGGCGGCAGGCATTGGATACGTCGCCGGCACGCAGCGGCCGCCGGCGCGCGCCTTCGCCATGGTTACTCCCGCAAGGGCGGAAGGAAATTCCGCCCCGATCTATTTTCAGGATCCGGACGGCAAGCCTGCATATTCGCTGACGCCGAGGAAGACCGGGGATGGCCGCGACTATCGTGCTGTTCCGGCGGGCGCCGACGTCAATTTTAACGAGGCAGCTCCGGACACATTGCCACCAGCCACAACATCCGCCGGCGGGACTACGGAGCGTAGAATCAAATACTACCGCAATCCCATGGGGCTGCCGGACACGTCGCCAACACCGAAAAAAGATTCGATGGGGATGGATTATATCCCGGTCTATGAGGGCGAGGACAGCGACGACGGATCGGTGAAGCTTTCGCCAGGGAAGATCCAACGTACCGGCGTCAGCTCCGAACCCGCCACATCGCGCGTCATTCGAACCCTCATTCGTGCGCCAGGCACGATCCAACTCGACGAGCGCCGGATCTCCGTCATTTCGATGCGAGCGGAAAGCTGGGTGCAGAAAGTCGCGAACGTCACCACCGGCAGCAAAGTTAGCAAAGGTCAGCCGCTGATGGAAATTTACAGTCCGTCCGTGGCATCGGCGGCCGCCGAATACATAGCCACCATCACGTCGAAAGGGACGAGCGGCGTCGCCGTGTATGGTCGCGGCTCTCGTCAGCGGCTGATGAACCTTGACGTTCCCGACACGGCAATTGCCGCCATGGAGAAGAGCGGTACCGTTCCGATCACCATCGACTGGTCGGCTCCGCGCGACGGCATTGTGCTCGAACGCAATGCCATCGAAGGCATGCGCGCGCAGCCCGGCGATGTGTTGTTCCGGGTCGCCGACACGTCTGTCGTGTGGGCCATGGTCGATGTTGCCGAGCGCGATCTCGGCGCAATCGCCATCGGGCAACCGGTGACGGTGGGGGCACGCAGTTTTCCTGGTCGCGAGTTCACCGGGAAGATCTCGGTGGTCTACCCGCAGGTGAACAGGGAAACACGAACCGCCCGGGTGCGGATCGAATTGGCCAATCCGGATGGCGCTCTGCTTCCCGATATGTATGTCGATGCGAATATCGATATTGGCAGCTCGCAGCCTGTGCTTACCGTACCTGAAAGCGCCGTTCTGGATACCGGCAATCGTCAGGCGGTATTCGTCGAGAAAGGACAGGGGCGCTTCGAGCCGCGCGAGGTGAAACTCGGCCATCGCGGCGACGGCTATGTCGAAATCCGACAGGGCCTCACGGAGGGCGATCCCGTCGTCGTCTCGGCCAACTTCCTGATCGATGCGGAAAGCAATCTGAAGGCCGCCCTTAAAGGGTTTTCGAACGCGGGAGGCCAGCAATGATCGCCCGCGTCATCAGTTGGTCGGCACGCAACCTGCTGTTGGTCCTGTTCGGCACCGGCTTTGCCGCAGCCGCGGGCATCTACGCACTGGTCCATCTGCCGCTCGATGCGATTCCGGATCTCTCCGATACCCAGGTGATCGTCTACACCGAATATCCCGGCCAGGCGCCGCAAGTGATCGAAGACCAGGTCACGTATCCGCTGACGACCGCGATGCTGACCGTGCCCCGATCCAAAGTCGTGCGCGGCTTCTCGTTCTTCGGGGTTTCGTTCGTTTACGTCATCTTCGAGGATGGCACTGACATTTACTGGGCTCGCTCGCGGGTGCTCGAATTCCTCAACGGCGCGGCCTCGCGGTTGCCCGCCGGCGTAAGCCCGACGATCGGTCCCGACGCTACAGGCGTGGGCTGGGTCTACCAGTACGCAGTGGTATCGAAAGCGCTGAACCTCGCCGACACGCGGACCATCCAGGACTGGAATCTGAAATTCGCGCTGGCCAAGGCCGAAGGCGTCGCCGAAGTGGCGAGCGTCGGCGGCTTCGTCAAGCAGTACAACGTCATCCTTGATCCGCAGCGCATGCGCGATCTCGGCATCTCCATGCAGAAGATGCGCGATGCGATTCGCGCCAGCAACGCCGATGTCGGCGGCCGCACCGTCGAGCTCTCCGAGTTCGAATACGTCATCCGCGGCAAAGGTTATCTTAAAGGCATCAACGACCTCGGCAACATCGTGCTGAAGACCAGCAACGGCACGCCGGTTCTGCTGCGCGATGTTGCCCGCGTCGAGCTTGGTCCGGACGAGCGCCGAGGCATCACAGAGCTCAACGGCGAGGGAGAGGTTGCCAGCGGCATCGTGCTGCAGCGGTTCGGCGTTAATGCGCTTGATGTGATCGAGAATGTGAAGAAGCGCTTCAAGGAGATCGCCAGCAGCCTGCCGAAATCCGTCGAGATCGTCCCGGTTTATGACCGCTCCAACCTGATCAACGCGGCCATCGCTACGCTCAAGCACACGTTGCTCGAGGAAAGTGTGGTCGTCGCCTTGGTCTGCATCGTCTTCTTGCTGCATGTCCGCAGCGCGCTCGTCGCCATCCTGATGCTGCCGGTCGGCGTGCTGATGGCGTTCGGTGCGATGAAGCTGCTCGGGCTGGGGTCCAATATCATGAGTCTGGGCGGCATCGCGATTGCGATCGGCGCCATGGTCGATGCAGCGATCGTTATGATCGAGAATGCACACAAGCATCTGGAGCGGGCTGAACCCGAACGGTCAAGGGTCGACATACTGATAAAGGCAGCGTCCGAGGTCGGGCCGGCGCTGTTCTTTAGCCTGCTGATCATCACCGTGTCGTTCATGCCGATCTTCACGCTGGAATCGCAGGAAGGCCGGCTGTTCAGCCCCTTGGCGTTCACGAAGACCTTTTCAATGGCGGCGGCAGCGTTGCTGTCGGTAACGCTGGTGCCGGCGCTGATGATCATCTTCGTGCGCGGCAGAATCGTGCCCGAGCACAAGAACCCGATCAATCGCTTCCTGATCTGGATTTATCGGCCGGTGATCAAGGCCGTGATGCGTGCCAAGGCACTGGTGATCCTTATCGCGCTGGCAATTGTTGTGGTGACAGTGTGGCCGGCGCGTCAGCTCGGCACCGAGTTCATGCCCAACCTCAACGAAGGCACGCTGCTCTACATGCCCACCACGCTACCGGGAATTTCGGTGACCAAAGCGGGTGAACTGCTGCAGATGCAGGATAGGATCATCCGGTCGTTCCCGGAAGTGGCGTCAGTCTACGGCAAGGCCGGCAGGGCTTTGACGGCGACCGATCCGGCACCGTCCGAAATGTTCGAGACCATCGTCAACCTGAAGCCGAAGGAAGAGTGGCGGCCCGGCATCACGGTCGACAGTCTGATCGCAGAGATGGACAAGGCGTTGCAATTCCCCGGCGTCTCGAATGCCTGGACCATGCCGATCAAGGCGCGCATCGACATGCTATCGACCGGAATTCGCACGCCGGTTGGGGTCAAAGTGATCGGCACAGATCTGGTCGAGATCGACAAACTGGCCAAGCAGATCGAGCAGGTTCTAAAGGCTGTGCCGGGAACATCGTCGGCGTATGCCGAGCGGGGTATCGGCGGCTACTATCTCGACGTGACACCGGACCGGGCGGCCTTGGCGCGCTACGGCATCATGGTCCAGGACGTTCAGGATGTGATTGCGACCGCACTCGGCGGCCAGACGGTGACCACGACAGTGGAGGGCCGGCAGCGCTTCAGCGTCAACATGCGTTACCCCCGGGACCTGCGCGAGAATCCGCAGGCCATCGCCAACGACGTCCTGGTTCCGATGCCGGCGGGAGGTGCAGTGCCGCTTGGGGAGGTCGCCAAGATCGAACCGGCGCGAGGGCCGACATCGATCCGCACCGAGAATGGACAGTTGGCGACTTACATCTACGTCGACATCCGTGACCGCGATCTCGGCAGTTATGTTGCCGACGCGCGGCAGGCGGTGCAGGCCAGTATTCAATTTCCGGCGGGATACTATGTGGTCTGGAGCGGTCAGTACGAATATCTCGAACGCGCAACGGCGCGCCTGAAGATCGTCGTCCCGGTGACGCTGCTGATCATCTTTCTGCTGCTGTACCTCAACTTCCGTTCCATCGCCGAGACCGTGATCGTGATGCTGTCGCTGCCGTTCGCCTTGGTCGGCGGCATCTGGCTGATGTGGGCGCTAGGCTTCAACCTGTCCGTTGCAGTCGCGGTCGGTTTCATCGCGTTGGCGGGTGTTGCGGCTGAGACTGGCGTCGTTATGCTGATCTACCTCAACCAAGCCCTTGCCGAGATCAAGGCGCAGCGTGACGCCGAAAAGCGAACACTGACCCGTCACGACCTCTACGACGCCATCATGGAAGGCGCGGTGGAGCGGGTGCGGCCGAAGATGATGACGGTCGTGGCCATCATGGCGGGACTGCTGCCGATCATGTGGAGCACTGGTACCGGGTCCGAGATCATGCAGCGCATCGCGGTGCCGATGATCGGCGGCATGATTTCGTCGACACTGCTGACGCTGATCGTGATTCCCGCGATCTATGGATTGATCAAAGGCTTCCGTTTGCCGCCCAATGATCACGAAAACGATCATTCGCCATCGCGGGCCATCAAGCCGGCCAAGGAAGACTCGCGACTTGTTTCGGAACCCGCCGAGTGAGGTGAACCATGATGAATGGTATGGCGCCTGGAATGATATGGGGCATGGGGCTTTTGTGGCTGCTGATCATCGTTGTTTTGATCCTATCGGCAGCAGCACTCGTCAAATATCTGTTTTACGGAGACAAGGGAGGTCGGCGATGAACAGATTGATCATGATCGCATTGGTGACAGGCGCGTTCCTGCCCTCTGCACAGGCACAGCTAGGCGACGCATCCCGTGGCCAACGGAGTTTCCAGGCCTGTGCGCCATGCCACTCGCTGGAACCGGACCGAAACATGACGGGACCAAGTCTCGCCGATCTATGGAACCGAAAGGCCGGCATGCTGCCGAGCTTCAGTCGGTATTCACAGGCGTTGAAGTCGTCGGGAATTACTTGGGACGACGCCACGCTCAACGAGTGGCTTCGGGATCCGCAACACCTCATTCCTGGCAACACGATGCCGTTCTCCGGCGTGAAGGACGCGGGACGGCGCGGTGATCTTCTGGCGTTTCTCAAGGATGCGACCCAGCCCGGTCACGCTCCGCCATCGATTGCGCAACGCGGCAATCAAATGGGCGGAATGATGATGGGCATGATGGGTGGTGGTGCGGTCCCAAATCTCAAAAAACTCGAGTCTGACCAACGGGTGACGGCGATCACGCACTGCCGAGACACCTACCGGGTGATCACCGCGGATGGAAAAACGCGCGATTTCTGGGAGCGAAATCTGAGATTCAAGACCGACGTGAGTGACGATGGGCCACAGAAGGGCGCTCCGGCGATCGTGGCGGCCGGAATGATGGGAGACAGGGCTGACGTGATCTTTGCCGCACCAGAAGAGATTAGCGGGGCCATCTCACCGCAATGTTGATGAGCTCCAAGCCCATCAATCGACAACGGCGCGGCAGCGGGCCAACTATTTTTCCATTGATAGCGCCGTCAACTGTAACCAAACCGGCTGGATCAGCGAACTCATAGAGATAATGCAAGTATGACGACCAACGAAATCGAACTCAAGGCACTGATGCTTGCAAGCCTGGATGGCGACGCGGCCTCACACCGCGCGCTGCTTGAGCGATTGAGCCGCCGTCTGCGCGCATATTACAAAGGCAAATTTGCGGGCATTGGAAGAGGCGCGGCAGAGGCTGAAGATCTGGTTCAGGAAGCGGTATTGGCGATTCACATCAAGCGACATACCTATGACCCCACGGAGCCGCTTACACCGTGGGTGCATGCGATCGCGCGCTACAAGTTGATCGATTTCCTGCGTCGAACTCGCGCGTCGTTCGCTGATGTGCCTATCGATGAGGCCGATCTGATCATGGCACATGACGACAATGTCAGCGCCGAGAGCACACACGACGTCAGACGGCTCATGGAGCGGTTGCCGAAAAACATGCGATGCGCCATCGAGGCTGTAAAACTGGACGGACAGAGCATAGCTGAAGCGGCAGACCGATGCGGTATCTCGGAATCGGCCGTAAAAGTGAACATTCATCGTGGGCTCAAAACACTGGCTGCCTTGATTGCCCGGGAAACCAGAACATGAAGACGGATGACTTGGTTGCCATACTAAGTGCGAACGCAGAGCCGGTAGACCGCAGATTGGTCGTTCGGACGGTTTGCATTGCGCTTGCGGCTGGAACAGTGGCGGCACTCGGCATCATGCTCGTCGGACTAGGTGTCCGCACAGACCTGATGACGGCCCGCGCCTTGATTTTTCTCCTCCTGAAACTCGCGTTCCCGGTGGGGATTGTCGGCGTCGCGTCGATCTATCTCACAAGGCTGGCGCGCCCCGGAGGGGAGCGAAGAACCTCGTCGATTTTGGTTGCAATGCCGTTCCTCGCGATTGTGTTACTTGCCGCAATCAGCCTTGCTTTTGCGCCGAGTTCCTACTGGGACAAAATGATCATCGGCGATCAGTGGCTTGAATGCCTTCTCTCGATTCCGATCATCGCAATCGTGCCTTTCGCAATTACCATCTGGGCGGTGCGAAGGGCTGCCCCAACGGATCTCGCCCGCACAGGCGCCTTCGCCGGCCTCATTGCTGGCGGCGTGAGTGCGATGGCTTATGCGCTTCATTGCATGGACGATTCATTGCCATTTGTTGCGGTCTGGTACGGTGGCACGATCGCCCTTTGTACCTTCGCAGGCGCAATATTGGGGCCGCGCTTGCTGCGGTGGTAACGGGCCTTGGTGGTCGTTTTCACGTCACCGTGAGTGTGTAACCGGCCGACGATTTGCTCCGAACTCATTTGTAGAAGCGCATGTGACACGCTTCACAATGACAAGGAGCCAGACAATGTTAACGAAACACTTTCTCACGATTTCGCTCTTGCTGCCACTTGTGGCGATATCAGCAACGGCCCACGCGGGATCGACAATTACCGACAAGAGCTATTGGCCAAATGAGGCCACGCCGAGCGCCTACAACGCTGGTCGCTCGCAAAGCGACTTGGCTTCAGCGTTTGCATTCGACCGAAGGAAGCCACGTTCCCAGATAGCGCCGAAGGTCAGTTCCCAAGTGGCGGCGACGGTCCAGAGTGGCGGATACGTTTGGCGCTATCAAGGAGGTCCGAAATCTCCGATGATACGCACAAGAGGGAAATGATGCGCGCTATCCAAAATACGCAGCTCATCATTGATGAGCCTCCAGTGAGTGGTCTGAAGCCAGAACCGGTTGCGGATCCGGACCAATCGTTGCAACCGATTCACAGCGACGATTCTGCATTTTCACCAAACGGCAGAGCAATCGGATGACCTTGATTGATCACAACGCAACCACCCGTGGGTCAGGCAATCGACCGCGCGATACTGTGACCAGCTATTTCACTCAGTATCGCTTGGCGCTGTATCTCTTCTCGGGCGCGGGAGTTGCTGCGGGTGTTGCGTTGAACTGGAACTGGCTGGCAGCAGCGGGGTTCCTTCCTGTCCTGGCGTTTCTCCCCTGCATGTTGATGATGTTCATGTGCATGAAACACGGGGCGCAATCGCCAAATGATCCAGGTACGGAGTCAACCAAGATCCTACCATCTCGATCAGGTAAGCCGCTTGAACCGCAACAATAGATGCGCGACCGAACCGATTGACTGGCGCGCGCAGACGCACGTCGGTTCATTCGTAAATTGGAACAGAGAGGAGAATCTTCCATGAAAACAGTTGCAACATTAGCAGTCGTTTTGTTCGCCGTTGGAACAGGCTTGGCTCTTGGTCCCGTTGCTCGCGCTCAAGATACGCCGACGCCATCGACTCCGCAGGCCAGCGATCACGGCATGATGAGCGGTGATATGAAATCAATGATGGGTATGATGGGCCAGATGAACCAGATGATGGAGAACTGCAATCGAATGATGCAGAGCAAGAACGATCGGCGTGACGAGAAGAATCCGACGCAGAAAGGTCGACCTGGTTAGATAAAAGCCACAGAGTTTCGGGGGGAGGGGGGCACTCGAAATTTGCTCGTCGGAATGTAGGTCGTAGCCCAGAGGTGACTCCCAACATTGGCGGTTATTCATTGTTCCAATTGCCGACCAAGAGCATCAAAGCCGGCATATTCATCGTGGTGAAGTGCCTTTTACGGTGCGAGCGCTGGGTCGACGCATTTGTTTTGCGACGGGATTCATCTCGAACAGCGCATCGATGATCGGACACTGCGGAACCTGATCCCGCGTGCACTGTGCAGCCATGTCCGACATCACTCGTTCGAGGCGTTGCAAATCAGCGATCTTCTGACGAATATCCGTGAGATGCTCGACTGTGAGCGCATGTACCTCCTCGCAAGTGTAGGTGTGCCCATCGACAAGACGCAGCCAACCCCGCAACTCGTCGAGACCAAATCCAAGTTCCCGACCGCGACGTACGAAATGCAACCGCCTCACATCGTCAGAGCCGTAGAGGCGATAACCACTCGCGCTGCGGGCGGGCGACGGCATAATACCGATCTTCTCATAATAGCGGATGGTCTCGATATTCACTCCGCTGCGCTCTCACAGCGCCCCGATCGTAAGATCTTCGGTAGTTTTCATTATTGGCCTCACACACCCGTGAGAAGTTCCCGCTTGACCCTGTAGTCGCTACAGGCGCTAGGGTCACCATAGACCAATCGCGGGAGCGGGCTCAATGACGATGCGAGACGAGGCGACTGTGCTGCCAAGCAAGGCGACGCCGACGCAGAAGTGCTTTGACAGCGTAGCGCTGCTGTCGGTTGGCGGCATCTTGGCGGCACTTGGCGCCGCGACCTGTTGCGTGGTGCCCTTCGCTTTGTTCCTCGCCGGCGTCAGCGGTGCATGGATCGGCAATTTGACCGCGCTCAAGGCCTATCAGCCATTGTTTATCGGGCTCGCGGTCGCATGCCTCGGCGCCGGTTACTATGCCGTCTACCGCAAACCGAAGACGGCCGATTGCGTCGAAGGCTCCTATTGCGCCAGCCCGTCATCTCGTCGGACCGCCGAGGTCGGACTGTGGGTCGCAACGCTCCTGATCATCATCGTCGTATGCTTCCCCTTCATTGCTCGCCTTTTCCTCGACACCTAAAAAGGAGACTTGCCATGAAAATTCTGCCTCTCGTCGCCCTGACCGTTGCCCTGTTCTCCTACGGTGCAGCTTCAGCCACCGAGCGAACCGTGACGCTCAATGTCGCCAACGTTACCTGTGAACTCTGCGGCCCGATCGTGAAACGCTCTCTCACCCGCATATCCGGCGTGCTCGATGTTCAGATATCGGAGGCAGATGGGGCTGCGATTGCAAAGGTTCGGTTTGAGGATAGCCGGACGGACGTCCCGACGGTGATTTCGGCGACCACCAACGCTGGCTATCCCTCGCGCATCGTGCAGTAGGGCCGCGTCGGTATGACCGTCGCAAAACTCATCATCATCGGGGCAGGGTGTACTCCGGTTGTCTGCTGTGCGGCCCTGACTCCTGCAACGTGGATGCGAACACACGAAAGTTGAAACCATGAACGACTGCTGTACCCCGAGCACGAATGGCGGCAGCAGCCGCTACGACCTTGTTGTCGTCGGCGCCGGCTCCGCCGGCTTCTCGGCCGCGATCACTGCCGCCGAGCAGGGCGCGCGCGTTGCGCTCGTCGGGCACGGCACGATTGGCGGCACCTGCGTCAACATTGGCTGCGTGCCGTCGAAAACGTTGATCCGAGCTACAGAGGCGGTGCACCACGCTAACGCCGCCCCGGCTCGGTTCGACGGCATCGAAAGCAGCGCGCGCGTGGTCGATTGGGCCGCACAGATCGCCCAGAAGGACGCGCTGGTCGCCAGCCTTCGTCAGGCGAAGTACGTCGATCTTTTGCCCGAATACAACAACATAGCCTACCGTGAAGGTCGGGCGCGCCTCGTCGAGGGAGGCGTCGACATGGACGATCAGCGCCTCGTCTCGGACCGCATCATCATTGCGACGGGCGCGCGGCCTGCGCTACCCACCATCCCAGGCATCGCAGAGGTTGCGCCTCTCGACAGCACGACGGCGTTGTCGCTGAAGGAGCTACCGCGCTCGATGATCGTGCTCGGCGGCGGCTACATTGGAGCTGAGCTTGCTCAGACCTTTGCACGCGCGGGCGTGGCGGTGACGCTCGTCTTCCGGAGTCGCCTCCTGCCGGAGGCCGAGCCGGAGATCGGGCAGGCGCTCGCGGGCTATCTGGCCGACGAGGGGATCACGATTGTGGGTGGCTTGGCCTACGATTTCGTCCACAAAACCGAGGATGGCGGCGTCGCACTCACGATCACTCGCAACGGCGGTCCAGAGACATTGACCGCCGAGCGGATTCTAGTGGCGACAGGACGCACCCCGAATACCGAAACGCTCGGGCTTCCGGAGGTGGGCGTCGCGCAGACATCGTCTGGCGCGATCGTCATCGACGACCGCATGCGCACTTCGAAGGCCGGCATCTATGCCGCCGGCGACGTGACGGGCAGGGACCAGTTCGTCTACATGGCGGCTTATGGCGCAAAGCTTGCGGCCAAGAACGCGCTGAATGGCAACAGTCTGCGCTATGACAACACCACCATGCCCGCCATTGTCTTCACGGACCCTCAGGTGGCGAGTGTCGGTCTGACGGAATCGCAAGCCCATGCCGCCGGGTATGCCGTGCGGACTTCTCTACTCGCGCTCGACAACGTGCCGCGTGCGCTCGCAGCGCGCGACACACGGGGGCTTATCAAGCTCATCGCGGATGGGGTAACGCGCAAACTGCTCGGAGCGCATATTCTTGCGCCAGAGGGTGCCGATAGCATCCAGACTGCGGCCTTGGCCATCCGCTGCGGTCTCACGATTGATGATCTGTCGGAGACGATCTTCCCCTATCTCACGACCGTCGAGGGCCTGAAGCTCGCGGCACAGACGTTCGACAGAGACGTGAAGAAACTGTCCTGCTGCGCCGGGTAACGGGGCGGGCTAAGGAACTGGCTATGGAATCAGAAGCGTCACTAGCGTCCGAACCCGCAGTGGAGATCAGACCGGGCGTCTTCCGTTCGGACTGATCTGCGGTGGCGGGCGCAGCGGCACGCCAGGCGTCCTTGGGCGCATACCGAAAACCTCATCCGGCGATGCTTGCGTAAGCGTCCATTCCTGACACGTGGGATCAGGTTGCGGGATTTGACGGGGTCCAATTCCAGGGCAGCAGGTCGTCAAGTCGGTTCATAGGATGACCGTTGGACATGCGAATAAGCACGTCTTTGAGGTGGGCGAAGGGCTCGACGTCGTTAAGCTTTGCCGTGGTGATAAGGGAGCGGACGGTCGCCCAGCGCGCAGCCCCGCGATCGAATCCGGCGAACAGGTGTTTTTTTGCGGCCGAGTGTGATGGGGCGGATGGCGCGTTCCACGGTGTTGGTGTCGAGTTCGATGCGCCCGTCATCGAGGAACCGGCTGAGGTCGCTCCAGCGGGTCAGTGCGTAGCGGATCGCATCGGCAAGCCCGCCGCGCGGCGGGATGTGGGTCAGCTGCGTCTCGAGCCAGGCCTTCATCGCAGCAACCAGCGGCAACGAGCGAACTTGTCGTACGTCCCGCCGTGCGTCGGCGGTCTTGCCTCGGATCGTTGCCTCGATCGCATAGAGCTCGGCGATGCAGCGTCTCTACATCGGCCGGCAGGGCGGTGAGATCGATGTTCATGAAGATAGAGTGTAGCCGACTCGTGTCCGCTTCCGCCGCTCCGAATGCACCATTCAATCCGTCTCAGATCATCCGGCCAGGGCCGGTCGCCAGCGCTGCACGATCGGCGCTCCCGACCACGAGGAGGGATAAGCCCCCGGACTAACGAGAGGACTAAGCGGCGGACTAAAGGGAGGACTTAAGTTGCGCCGCCGGTAAAGCAGCTTGCGTTCCGGAGGCTGCGGCTCAGCCTCAAAAATCGCGCGTCAGTTCTCGAAGGCCTTGCGCGGAATACCCTCCGCCTCGCAATACTGCCGTTGGTTCAAGTCACTACGCTTCCACGCCTCATGGTGTGCCCGCCAGAAAGTCTCGCCCTGACGTCTCCACACTCCGTTCTCGCTCGCCATCTCGCTCTCCTCACCTACAAATCGAGAGCGAGAACAGATCGCGTCCGCCAGAGCCTATTCAAGCGTGTAAGAATTCAGCGCTTACCTATTTTCGTTTCCGCAATCCCTGATCGGCCCTGAAAATTCGCTGTTCCGGGCCTGTTCGATCCCTGTTCTTTGCGTAGGGAATTCCGCGAGAAAACCCTGCCAAATGGGCGTATCTCACACTTGCTTCGCAGAAAATTGCCCCGAATCCATAGAATACCCTGTTCTTTTCCCTGTTAGCAGGGAATCCCGCCAGAGACTGGTGCGATCAGCACTGCGTCGCCAGCCAGCCAGTTCAGTCTCTCGGATGGAAACTGGCTCTTCCTAAGAGCGCTTTGTTTTTCAAAGGGTTAGCGGGCGTCAGACCGGTCTCTGCGACAGATTTTGCCGTATCGGTCCCCCATTGGGGGCTTTTTGACCCATAAATCTCTGGCGTCGATTTTTGATATCCAAATTTCGGTGCCTTCGATCGCTGAGACTGGTTCGTTTTCGACTGAGACCGGGTTCGAAGTGGCTATCTTGAGATGGAAGGCGGATTTTAAAGTGCTGAGCGGTCAATAAGCGGGGTGATTGCCTCACCCAACCGGCTGAAAGGGACTCTGGTTCAGAGCACCTGTTCGCTGGCGGTACTATCGAAATTGCACGTCAACAGATTTGCTGAACCTGCGATTTTTACATCAACGTTTTGAACTTACCTTTGGCAGGTGATGTTGTTGGCGCCAGGAATGCACGGACGATTTTGCCAATTCGGTCACCGTGAGATTGGCAGGTGCCGTTCCTTCGATGATGGATTGCACGATGGATGGCGCGACAAACGCGAGCGGCGCAAGCAGACGGATGTGACGTTCAACCTTTTTCTCTTTTGTGGCGATGTCTGCGAATGATTTCACACGTCCCGACGTCATGTCGTGGACCCATTGCCGCGCCTTCGCAATCGCGTTCAGCAGCGCGTCACGCGTATCCGGGGACAATGTGGATCCGGTCGTATCCGGCGCGTGAACGATCCCTTTGACTGCAGGGAAAACTTTGGCGGTCCAAGGGATCGAGATTGTATTTACGCTTGCTGATGAATGTTCCTTTGTTTTCCGAGTTCCTGGAATGGTGTTCGTTGATGTGGGTTCGGTCTCAAGAAGTTTGATCTCAAGGGCTTCCCGTTTCACGGTGATTTTGTCGATCTGCGCAATGATCGCTTCCTGATCCGAGGGAGCGTCCGGATCGCGGCTGGATAAATTCTGCCGAACCGCCTGCAGGACGAGGTCTTCTATCTCGGTCGCGGGAACGCGATTGACGGAGCCTGCCTCGCGCTTACGTCCCTGAATCAGCGCATGCGAGACGTAATAGCGGTATCGCACGCCGCGTTTGTTTGAATGGCTCGGCGTCATGCGATTGCCGATGTCGTCAAAAATACGCCCCATCAGGAGCGCGGGTGAACCTTTGAGGCGCATGGCACGATCGACGGCGTTCTTCGTCAGCTTCTCCTGAACTTTGTCGAAAAGTGCACGGTCGAGAATGGCTGCGTGCTCTCCGGCGTGGATCTCGCCGCGGTAGTCGATCTCGCCGACGTAAAATCGATTGCGCAGCAAATGGGCGAGGGCGCCGACGCCGAATGGACCTCCGCCCCGGGTTTTTTCGCCGGACAGAAGCCTGATTTTTGTCCGGATTCCCTTGTGTTCGAGAGCTTCAGCTAAAGAAGCGATTGAATCGGCCTCAAGATACAATGCAAAAATCAGACGTACGATCTTCGCCTCGGCCGGAACGACGACAAGCTTCTTGTCCTCGGTGGCATAGCCGAGCGGGACTGGCCCTCCGACCCACAAGCCCTTCCGCTTGGATGCCGCGATCTTGTCGCGAACCCGTTCGCCAATGACCTCTCGTTCGAACTGGGCAAACGACAGCAGCACGTTAAGGGTCAGGCGGCCCATGCTGCTTGTGGTGTTGAACGACTGGGTGATCGAGACAAAGGAGACGCCCTGCAGATCGAACAGTTCGACCAGCTTGGCGAAGTCAGTAAGCGAGCGGGTCAGCCGATCGACCTTATAGACTAGGATGATGTCGATCTTGCCGTCCCGTACGTCGTCGAGCAATCGTTGCAGCGACGGCCGGTTGAGAGATGCGCCTGAGAGCCCGCCATCGTCAAAATGATCGGGAATGAGCCGCCAGCCCTCATGGGCCTGGCTCTTGATATAGGCCTCGCAGGCTTCCCGCTGCGCATCGAGCGAATTGAATTCAAGGTCGAGGTTATGCTCGGTGGATTTACGGGTATAGATCGCACAGCGCTGCCGTTTTGGCGATTGAAGCGTCATCGTGCGCTCCTTTTGCCGCGACGAGGGCGACTAAGCGCGGCCGCCTCTGTGTTGTCTGATTTTTCGATGCTCAACCTCAGGCCAAAGAATTTTGGGCCGTTCCAACTGGTGCCCGTGATTAGACGCGCGATGATCGAGAGACTGGCATAGGTTTCCTCCCCCCAGACGAATCCGTCCGATGCCACGACCACCGAATGCCGCTCGCCTTGATATTCTCGAACCAGAACGGTCCCCGGCTTGAGACGCCGCCGCATTGTTTCGATTTCCGGCTTGCCTTCTCCAATGTTGTCCAAAAGTCGCTGCGACGCCCGGCTTAAGCCGCCGAGCGCCTTCTCTTGCACATGGTAGCAGATCATACGCCCCAACATGTCCTTGGCGAATGCAGGGGGCGGCGGCGATTTGAATGTCTGTCGCCACAGCACCCGAAGCTGATCGACCGGCAGAGATCGGATCTGTTCGATCTCTGCCTCAAACGCCGCTTCGCCCCTCCTGGATATGTCGCTCATCCCTTTTGTGATGGCCTGCCGTCGGCGATCCGGTACGATCGTTCGCTGCCGGATTTGTCTGACACCAGATTCAAACCCAGTCGTTTGCGGATGACCCCGGCGAAGAAGCCGCGTACCGAGTGTTGCTGCCAGTCGGTCGCCTTCATGATGGCGGCAATGGTGGTGCCTTTTGGCTGGCGTAGCATCGTGAGCACAGTGGCTTGCTTTGAGGAATCGCGTGCGGATTTCACCACTGCGGGGTGGAGAGTAGGCCCTTTGTCCGGCTTCGCCAGAAGAGTGATTTCAACGGAGCGTGCGGAGGATTGTCCAGCGGCGCCTCGAACGCGGGAGCGTGCTACCTTGTCTAAACGAGTTGTTTTTACCACTTTCGATGGTTGTCGTGCCTCGGCGGCAGGTTTGCGCGCTGCACTTGCTTTGCCGGCAGCGACTTTGGTGCGGATGTTCATGGGATCTCCTGTGGGTCAACGGCAACATCGTGTGCTGCCACTGACCCGGCCCGCCGATCGCAATGCGAGGGCGGGGAGGTCCCAGTTAGGGATGGATGGTAATTATGTGGTCTCAGCAAACAGGTTGCGTTTGATCGTCAGCGCCGCCTTGAACAGGTCCCGTGCCTCATGCACCAGGCCTTCAAAGTCCATCAGGATCTGTACCGCGCGATCCACGCTGCCATCGCGCGCAGCTCTCTGCGGCTTTCGCGATACTTAGAGTTTCTTCCAGTTTACCGCGGATTTCCGTTACGAGTGCGGTGACCACATTATTTGCAGCGGCATCGGTCATCAGGGTGCTCCTTGTTGAGTGCCACCACACACGCTCCGTTCGCCGCCGAAGTCGAGCGGATTGTGAGCAATCTTGTGGCTCTTATCGAACGGTTCGGATCATAAAATGCTCGGAGTTATCCGCCCGCTTTTTGACGCGGCATATAGATCGATGTTATCGATATATGATGCGAAGTAACTCCTTGAGGAACCTGTAATGGGCGCGAAATCCAGTCAGTTGATGGTCGTCGTCTCGACCATAGAGACAGTGGATTCGATCCTTACGCAGGGGGGAATCGGAAGTTGGGTCTTGAGCCCGGACAAGGCCAACAAATGCAAGTATGTCGTTTGCTGCAGGAAGGAGGATTGGCGGAATAGGAAAGAGGGCATTCCTGCGCGAAGTGCATTCTTGGTCGGTGTCATATCGGAGCTGATAAGCTCGCCCGGAAGCGAGAATTCGCGCGGTCAAAGTCGGTTTTTTATAGGAATTTCTTCATATGCGCTCGTCGATGTAAAGGGCGTCTGGAAGGAGGGGCGTAACCCCGTAACCTACGCCACGCCAGCCGAACTGGGAATCGACGTCAGAGCGCTGCGGTTTAAGCCGTTGACGGGAAAAAATGACGAATTGCCAGGAAAGCGGCCAATAACGGTGTCCCAAGCGATTGCGCAGGCAAAGAAATTGCTCGCTGAAAACCTCAATGTCAGCGTCGATGATATCGAAATCACCATTCGGGGCTGATCTACAAGTATATAACAATGTATTGGCTTGCGAAGTCGATACTTACCACATACATCATCTTTGCCGATTTTCCGGCTTGATGAGGTATTCGAATGTCCAAAACTTTTGAGGTTATGTTTCTGCCCCTCGCGGCGGTCAAACTTCCCCTTTATCCCCTTCATGTTGAAAGCCATCAGGACCGTTTGCAGCAGGCCAGTGCGGTCGCTGCTGACGGCTTCAATGCGCGGCCGGTGCTGATCGATGAAAACGCTATCGTCGTGGATGGTGCGGACACGTACTGCGCGCTGTACTACAACAGCATCGACAAAGTTAAGGTTCTGTTGGTCGGTGGCGCGTCTGAAAAGGAGCTTCGTACGCTGCGTCGCGCTCTTCGCGCGCTTCCTAACCTGAATATTTATACGGACAAACTGGTCGCTGACTTCGAGTGCTTGCTCGATGCTGGCTATCCAATTCATTCATATATCGCGGGCTTGATTGAACTTCTTGAATCTTTTCTGCCCAATGCCGAGAACCATGCCGAGGAAATCCTGGCTGATGCGACGGCTTCCCCTGAAGCATGGGAATCCTGACGGTGAAAAACGCCCTTGAGATTGTTTATCTCTCAGCGGCGGCTATCAAGCCGTCGCCCCATGCCGCGCGCCAGCACAGCAGCGCGCAGCGTCGCAAGCTGAAGGCCATTCTGCGGCAGTTCGGTCAAGTCGTGCCGCTTCCGTTGGACGCCGCGACCGGCACGCTGATTGATGGCCATGCCGTGTTCGATGCTCTGGTCGAACTCGGTCACGACGAGATCGCCGTGGTGCAGTTGGAAAACCGCTCTGAGCCGGAGGTGCGTGCCCTCCGGCTTGCCCTGAATCGCGTCGCCCAGGACGCTGTCTGGGATAACGCCAAGCTGCGCGGCGAATTCGAGTACTTGATCAGCGTCGGCTTCGATCTTGACCTCAGCGGCTTTGAGACGGTCGAGATCGACATGGTGTTGTCGATCGACGTGCCGACCGCCAATACCGTCGAAGAGGAAATGCTCGACGAGATCGAGCCGATGGCCGGGCCGGCTGTCGCGCGGCTCGGCGACGTGTTCCAGCTCGGCGGCCACCAGATCGGCTGCGGCGACGCGCGCGATGCGGCCTTTATTCGCGCTCTCGTGACCGGCAAGACGGTCGCGTGTGTGTTCGGCGATCCGCCCTACAATGTGCCGATTGACGGCTTCGTGTCGGGGCTGGGCAAGACGCGCCATCGCGAGTTCGCTATGGGCACCGGCGAAATGTCGCGTGACCAGTTTGTAGCGTTCCTGAGCGCGACGGTGGTTGCGATCAAGCCGGTGCTTGCCGACGGCGCGATCCTTTATCTCTGCATGGATTGGCGCCACGGCAGTGAGCTGTGCGAGGCCGCAGCGCAAAACGGCCTCGAACAAAAAAATCTCTGTGTCTGGGTCAAATCCAACGCGGGCATGGGGTCGTTCTACCGCAGCCAGCACGAACTGATCTTCGTGTTCAAGCACGGTGAGGGACCGCATCAGAACAACTTCGGTCTTGGCGCCGGCGGCCGTACCCGCTCGAACGTCTGGCAGTATCGAGGCGTCAACGCGTTCGGCAAGGATCGCATGGATCTTCTTGGCATCCATCCGACTGTGAAGCCGGTCGCGATGATCGCGGATGCGCTGCGCGACGTCACCCGCCGCGGGGATGTCGTCCTCGACGCCTTCCTAGGCTCGGGATCGACCTTGATCGCAGCCGAAGAAACCGGCCGCGTCTGCATCGGCGTCGAGCTTGATCCGGTCTATGTCGATGCCGCCATCCGGCGCTGGCAAAAGCGAACCGGCAAGAACGCGGTCCATGCTGTCACGGGTGAGACTTTTGACGCGATCGCTGAACGCGTCGTGTCGCCGGAGACGACGGACGTGGCCGTCGCCGAGCTGCCTGCCGGCGCGGCCGTCACCGGCGCCTTGGTCGCCGCAGACCTGCCCAACGCCGCCACCAACGTGGCAGAGGCTAGCGTGACGGAGGCCGGCAATGTCTGAGCAGGAGGATGACAAGGTCGGCTACCGCAAACCGCCGGCCAAGACCCGGTTCCAGCCGGGGCAGTCCGGCAACCCCAACGGCCGCCCGAAGGGCAGCGTCAATCTGAAGACAGATTTGCGCAGCGAACTTTCGGAGCGCATCCGGATTCGGGAGGGCGAGCGCAGCCTCAAGGTCTCCAAGCAGCGCGCGATGCTGAAGGCGCTGGTCGCCAAGGCGCTGAAGGGCGATGCCCGCGCCGCCAATGTCGTCCTGACGCTGGTCGGCAAGCTGTTCGAGCCGGAAGCGGTGGCAGAGCAGGTGCCCGCGCTGACATCCGACGACGAGGCAATTCTCGAACGCTTCCTCGCCCGGCGGATCACCGAACAGGAACCAAAGGTCTAATTCATCTCGGCCGGTCGCCTGTCGGCACCGGCCGGGTTTGTTGGCAGAGTCTCATCAGTATGTCCTCCGACCTTCCGCTTTACCGTGCCGTTCTGAAGAACGATCTCCTGGCGTTTCTGGAGGGCGCCTTTCCTGTCGTCGACAATCGCTGGGGGCTCGAAGTAGCGCCTTATCTAGAATACTTGGTCAGCGAACTGACCGGCATTGCCGAGGGGCGGGAGACCCGCCTCATTATCAACCTGCCGCCGCGTCACCTGAAATCCGTCCTGACCTCGATCGTGTTTGTCGCGTGGCTTCTGGGGCGCGACCCGAAGCTGCGTATCGCCGTGATCTCCCATAGCCAGGCGCTGGCGTCCGACCTTGCGTCCAAAACATTGCAACTTATCAGTTCGGATTTTTACCGGAGGGTCTTTCCCGGTCTGCATCTGCGCGACAACGGCCGCAAGACCATGGACTTCGTGACGACCGACGGCGGCGGCCGCTACGCCGCCTCGTTCGAGACCGGCATTACCGGCCGCGGCTTTGACGTCATCATCATCGATGATCCGATCTCGGCGCACCATGTCAAATCAGAAAAAGAACGGGCGAACGTCAACGAAAACTTCGATACCATGATCGCATCGCGTCTCGACGATCAGATCAGGGGCGCCATGATCGTGGTTGGCCAACGCATGCACGAAGACGATCTGTCCGGCAATCTGCTGCAGAAGGGCGGCTGGAAGCACGTCTGTCTGCCCCTGGTGGCCGAGGAAGCGGCCTCCTACACCTTTGGAAAATCATGCTGGCATCGAACGGTTGGTGAGCCGCTGCTGGCAAGCCAGTGGCCGGAACCGATCATCCGGCGGAAGCGGGAAGAGGTCGGCGCGCCGATATTTGCGGCGCAGTATCAGCAGAACCCGTCCGCGGCGTTCGGCGAACTGATCCGTCCGGACCAGATTTTGCACTTCAGCGATCTGCCGCCGGATGCGCGACGGATCACCCTGAGCTGGGATACGGCCGTCAAAACCGGATCTGACAACAGCTACACGGTGTGCCTCGTGATCGCGCGCGATGCGCGTCGCCATTATGTCGTCGACGTGCTGCGCGCACGCGTTGATCCGGTTCAAATGCGGGACGCGGCGCTCGGTTTGATCACGGCCTATAAGCCGTCAAAAATCCTGATCGAAGACGCAAGTTCGGGAACGGGCCTTGCAAGTATGCTGGCCGAGCGCGGTCATCAAACAGAGCTGCGCCCCACCGGGGGGCGGGGCAAGGAAGAGCGGCTCGAAAGCCAGCTTCATATGTTTGCGCAACATCTGGTCCTGATCAAACGGAACCAACCCTGGACGGTCGAGCTCGAAAGCGAGCTGATGCGGTTCCCATTTGGCAAGCATAACGATCAGGTGGACGCCCTGACGCAGTATCTGGCTTGGATCGCCGAGAGTCCGATGACCAATCCGGTAGTCATGGGCGCAGGCGGAAAGGAGGCGCGGATCGAGCGGGCGCTTTCTCGGCGGCCCTGGCCTGTAGCAAAGGGCGATAATCCGTTGCGCCCGCGCGGCGGCCCGGTGCGCCGATGGTAGCAAGTGCTGGAGCGGCTTTGCCAGAAATTGGACCCGTTGATCGCGTGGGCTAGGCGACCATGAGGATCATTCGGCCAAAACAATCATCCAACACGGTCGTAGGTTGTGAGCCCTCCTGATTGTGGTCAGAACGGCAACATCGGTGCTTCAAGATAGATTTGGGATTTTTGGGCGTCGACCCAGGACATGTTGAAGTACACCGGCTTCCGCCCAAGGTTCGTAAAGACGTCGGCGACGCAAACGCGGTGACGGACTTCGTTGTTATCGTCGAGCAGATCCTTCCCAACGACTCCTATTTCGCCGATCTTGAGCAACTTCAGGCCGAGCGCAGCTTGAGGCGCATTCTTGAAGGCATCCTGCAGCATGTCGCGGGTGGTGTTGCTGTTGCATTCGGGAATGCTGGCTGGGCCACCATATCCGCCTGTTGCAAGGCGTAGCGTGGCGATGACACCTCCGAACAGGGCCGCGAAAGCAATACCGGTCATAAGGTTCGATTTTGAAAACGACATTGTCATGGGTGGCTCTTTCTCTATTGGAGTTTCGAAACGATCAGGTGATGGGCATGGGGCATCGTTCGCCGCCGCCGTTGAAAGACGTGCGTAGAGGCTTTGTCGGGCTAGCGGTTATTTCTTGAGGGCGATGTACGCCGAGGGCAGAGGAGCGGCATTGAGGAATGCTGTTAGCCGCTGCGTCTGTTCGTGATGATCAAGGAACGTGATCTCGAAAGCAGTGATGAAATCGCTGTCAAACATCGGATCGTAACGATCGATCACAGCGGCACGTCGCGCATCCAGCCGGTCGATCGAAAATGCGGTCGGTGTCGTCGATAGGGGCTGTTCGGAGGCAGAGCCAGTCTCGTCAGCGATGGTCGGATTTGGCGTTGTGAATTTCGAAGTCAGGCCGATCGTCCTGACCGTGATGGTACGGATGGGCGCATCCGTGCCATTGCACAGATAGACCGGCATGGTCTTCAGGCTGCGGAAGTCAGGAAAATACAGGGTGAGCTCCAGCGGCGCTTTCTCCGGCGCAAGGCTGACATAGCCGCGCTCGCGTGATGGCTTCGGCGCGAACGCCACCGGAATACTCGAAATCCGCGGAGAAAACTCTGCACCGCTGCCGATAGCTTCTGTACGCGCGATCAGCAGCGTGGCGCCGGACTGTTTGCAGTCCTCCATGGCTTGCCGCAATTGCGGGCGCGCGAAGCCGTCAGTTTCAGGCTCGATGTATTCGGTCTGGACAGCCGCCTGATGGGCTTCGATCCAGGTTTGGACGGCCTCACGTTGTTCTTGCAGTGCAATATCAGAGTGCGCGGGCTCGTTCGGTCGGACGCGGTAATAGGCAATAACCTTCATGCAGAATCCCAGATTAAAGGCACGGACAGCCCGTGCCCCCTAGATTCAAATGAGGCCCCGAGGAATTGCGGGGTTTTGAAAAGAAAGGTCGAGTGTCTCCCGAATGCCGCAGTTCAAGGCGCGGGCACTGCGACATCAGAAGAATTCATGCGCCGACCGGGTGCTTCCGATCGCTTTGATTTTAAGAGCTGGCTGGTGCTCCCGCAGGCGTTTGGCGTCCCGTTCCCAGCGCCCATCGCGCTGATCGCCATCGAAACCGAACACAATCAGCCGGGGATCAGGATCAATCTCGGCCTTGACTTGGCCTGAGGCGATGGCGGCGATCAGGGGATCAGGTTCGAGTGGCGGTCTGCTTGAGGGAAGGGCAGTGCGGGCCGCAGTTTGCATGGTGTGGAGACGGACCAGCGCCTGACAGACAGCGACGTAGCGCTGTCGCAGTGTTGCATCATGCTGTCTGAGCGTTGCCTGGTAACGCACGATCTGAGCCAAAACGGCAGGCTCACCTTTGGCCCTCAAGGCCGGATTGCTGAAATGCTTGGCCTCGTGAAAAACGATGAACGGCTTGCCACCGCGGTTCTCTACGGTGACGACATCCAGCCGGTCCTGAGACCGATCAATCGGCGGGGCGCCCGCTGAATGGGCATCAGTGTCTGCCAGACTTTCGTCTATGGAAGAGTTTGCCCGCAGCAGCGACAGTTCGACGTCGATCACTTTTGAACTGCCGACGATCAGCGGATGCAATCCGCTCTTTTCAGCTCCAGCAAGATCGGTGGCCGAGCGGATCATGTCGGAGAGTGTCGATGGGCCAGCGTATTGCGACCAACCGATATCGGCTGGTTGAAAGTGTCCATCGTGATGAAGCTGAGCCAGCACCTGCTGCTGACGGATCAGGTATTTAGTATGGGTCCAGGGAATAAGTCGGCCGTCTCCGCCATCGTCGATTCGGAAGATCGAGGCACCCCGGTGATAGACATTGAGCGAGTTTGCGCGCACCGCAATGAACACGTCGTCCCGTAGCAAAACGTCGCGCCACCACGATGGCTTCTGAGCGAGATTGTCGAGCGCATCGAGGAACGCCTTACTCACACCGTAGCTTGAGGGCGTCTGCTGAATGGTCATGTTGCGACATCCCACCATTCGCCGTCGTTCTTGAGACTGACGGCCTGGAAATGTGCCGGAAACTGCTCCGGCTCATAAGTATGGATCGGCACCAGCACTTTTGGCTGGATCGCCTCGGCCAATCGCTTCAGATCGGGAATGCTGGCGTGGCCAGAGGTATGGGCGTGATCGAGCGGGATGCCGCGCGCGTGAAGCTCGGCGAGGAGGGCGAGGCCGCGCTCCTGTTTGAGATAGCCGTCCCATTGCGACCAGATGGCACGGGCGCCAGACAGGCAATCGGTATGATCAAGATCGCGCAGCATAGCCGGTCGAAAGAGCATCGCCGCCTGAGGCGCCAGGTCCTCAAGTCGCTCCACGAAAACGCGGTTTGCTTTGTGAGGATGGAGCAGGTCGAAGCGGCCACTGCGCTTGATCTGAATGCGCTGATACTGCGGGACGTACACCGCAATATGTGGCCAGCCCGATTGAGGGATATTGGCATTCTCTATCGCGCGAAGAATCTCCGCGGCATAAAGATCAACGATCAGCGTTCTGCCGGTGCGCTTACAGGCCCGATATAGGCTGACCATGCGATCGATGTTTTGTGCCGAGGCTGCGACCAGCGCCAGGCCGTCCGTTGACTGAAACACATCGACCAGGCGCTGCTCGACGTCGGCCTCGGTTGGGAAGACGTGATCGGGGCTCAGGCGACCGAAGCTCGATCCTTCCATCAGCATCACGTCAATGGATCGTGGAGGACGGGCAACAAGCCGTTCGAACAATACGGCTTTGCGGCCATGCGCCCGGATATCGCCAGAATAGAACAGGCGCCTGCCACCGGCTTCCACCTCCAAGGCATAAGCATCATAGGCGGAGTGATCGACCAGATGTGGCGTGACCCGGAACGGACCAAACTGCATCGTCTTGCCAGATGAGAACTCGATTGGCCTCGCAGGCACATATGGTCTGGGCACGAACGGGGCTGCGGCCTTCAGAATGCGGTAAGTTGCAGCGCCTAGTGCAACGGGCAGATCAGGTCCGGCGAGATGGGCCAGCCCCCAGTGGTCGATGTGACCATGGGACAGAACGAGAGCCAGCAAATCCCCGCCGCCTGCGAGTCCGTCTACTGTCGGATGAACGCTGACCTCCTCCGCATCTCCGTCCAGAGGCAATCCCAGATCCAGCAGAATCCGGCCACCATCGGCAGCCAGTTCAATACAAGTCCCGCCGATTTCTTTCGTCCCACGATGAATGCGAATGCGCACAACTGCCCCAAATCATTAATAGGGACATTATAGTGCGTGTTTTAATGGTCAGCCAAGTCGTTTGTTTCGCTTATGAAAGCGACAGCGCTCGTGGCCTGGAATGTCCGGAAATTGCGGGTTAGACGCGCCCTATCGCAGGAAGCGCTGGCGGTAGATGCTGGCGTGGATAGGTCTTACGTCGGACGAATCGAGCGTGGAGTCGAGAATCCCACCGTCGAGACTTTAGAGCGGCTGGCAGTGGCCTTGGATATCCCCGTCACGGAGCTTTTGGCCGTACCTAAAGCAAACGAGAGGCCTCCAGCTACGCTTCGGAAGGGTCGCAAGAAGCGTTAGCCGTGCAACGACGAGCCTTGATTGCCGTTTAATATTTTACACGTGCGCTCAGCGCGCGCTATCGGGCCTATCAGCCTTGCGGGAAAATTTCTCAGTAAGGTCGTGCAGGATCTTTTCTTTGGCGTCTACATTCTCAGTTCGCGTAATGAGCGGTTATGGAATGATGCGGGAAACAACATTGCAATAGCTCGGTTCGATGCATTGCGGGTCAATGCTCTTTTAAAAGCGGACATTCGCTCTCAGACAGCGGGCGGAATGCGTTCTCGCCAGGAATTGTTGCGACGACTTTCATAAGATCCCATTCGCCCTTTGATTCCTCGGGGGGCTTGGTTCCAAGAAGATACATGTCCCGGATCACTCGGCCGTCTTTGCGCAATTTTCCGTTCTTGGTCATAAAATCGTTGATGGGCATGTCCTTCATTTTTGCCATGACCACTTTAGCTTCCTTGGTGCCAGCGGCCTGAACTGCTTTTAAATAGTGCATCGCGGCGCTGTAAGTTCCGGCTTGGACCTGCGTCGGGGGCTGGCCGTATTCTTGCCAGAACCGCCTGGAAAAGGCGCGGGTTTCGTCATTCTGATCCCAGTAAAATGCTTCGACGAACTGAAGTCCTTGTGTCGCCTTCAACCCAAGCGCATGAATCTCCGTCACCTGCATAAGCAGGCCGACCATGCGTTGTTCTTTTCCTATGCCAAATTCGGCACCTTGCTTGAGCGCGTTAATCGTATCGGCGCCCGCATTTGCGACGCCGATGATTTGCGCCTTCGAGCTCTGTGCTTGCAACAAGAACGAACTGAAGTCCGACGAGCCGATCGGATGCCGGACACCGCCGATTACCGTTCCGCCAAGCGCCTTCACAAAGTAGGCGGCGTTGGCTTCCAGCGCATGTCCGAAGGCATAGTCGGCCGTGATGAAGTACCAGCTTTTGCCGCCTTGCCGCACAACGGCGCTCGCTGCGCCTTTTGCAAGTGCATATGTGTCGTAAACCCAATGAGCTGAATTTGGCGAGCAGGCTTTTCCTGTGAGGTCCGCTGTCGCCGGCGTTGTCGCCAGAGTCATCGTGTTCTTCTCAAGCGCCAGCTTCTGAACGGCGAGGGCGGCTCCTGAACTCCCCATGCCGAGAATGACCTCGACATGGTCGACATCGAACCATTTCCGCGCAGTGGCCATGCCGATATCGGGCTTGTTTTGAAGATCGGCCGAAACCAGTTCGATCGGCTTTCCAAACAAGGTCCCGCCGAAATCCCTGATCGCCATTTTGACTGCGAGCACGTTGCCCTGTCCGGAATTTTCGGCATAAGGGCCGCTCATATCGTCAAGGACGGCGAGCTTGACCGGTTCGCCGTGGACCTGAGCGATTGCATCGCCACTGAGAAAATACAGCAGCATGACGAATGATTGCATCCCAACGCAGGCCACTAATTTTCTCAGCATGGTGTTCCTCCTTTTGTTACGCGGCCTTTCCGGCCATTATCACGCCTTGTGTGAGAAGTGCGTCCACTGCTTCCTGCTCGATCCCGGCCTCTCTCAAGACTTCCACAGTGTGCTCGCCAAGTTGCGGAGCATGACGCGTGGAGACTGGCTGCGAGGCAGACCATTCGGTTGGGATTGCAATGTCCTTGATCGGCCCTTCCGACGGGTGATTTACCGTTCGGATATAGCCAATCGCGTTAAGATGCTCGTCGGTCAAGATGTCATCGAGCGAATGCATTTTCGCGACTGGGATATCGGCCTTCGTGAACAGCGCGATCCATTCCGCGGTCGTTCTGGTTGCGAGCACGCCGGCCAAATAGCCATAAACCTCGTCGATATGCTTCAGTCGCTCGTTTTGGGATGAGAACCGGATATCGGTTTCGAAAATCTGCGGCTGACCGATCACATCGAAGAAACTGCGCCAGTGTTTGTCGGAATAAACGAGCGTACAGACGTAGCCGTCGGCGGTTCTGTGCGGACGGCGGTTGTGCGCGAGGCTTCGTTGATAGCCGAGGTCTCCAACAGCCGGTTCGAAAGCGGACCCCGCGAGGTGTTCGCCGAGAACGATCGACAGCAGGCCTTCATACATCGGCACATCGACGCGCTGCCCAATGCCCGTCACATCCCGATGATGCAGGGCGGCGAGCGTCGCGAAGGCGACCTGCAATCCGACGATCCTGTCGGCCAGGATGATCGGGGCGTATCGAGGCTCTTGCGCTCCTGCTTTCATTGAAAGCCAGGGCAGGCCTGACATGCCTTGAATGAGATCGTCGTAGGCCGGCCGCGCCGCATATGGTCTGCGCTGGCTGAACCCGAACGCGCCGACATAGATGATTTTCGGATTGACCTTGTAAATGTCTTCGTACGAAAGGCCGAGCCGGGCCATCGCTTTGGGGCGGATATTGTAAAGGATGATGTCCGCATCCTTCGCAAGTTTCAAAAAAATCTCGCGACCGGCTGCCTTTTTCAGATCAATGACGACTGAACGCTTGCTCCGATTGGTCGAAAGATAAAGATGGCCCATCCCCGGATTCTTCATGGGACCCGACAGACGCATCACATCGCCGTCCGGCGATTCGATTTTCACCACGTCGGCGCCGTGGTCGCCGAGCAATTGACAGGCGTAAGGGCCCATCACAACGCTCGTGAGGTCGAGTATGCGAATATGGTCCAGCGGCCGGCTTTTCATCCGTCTCTACTCGTTGGTGCGCGTCTGACGGACTCTAGGCTGCATGCTGCTTCAGCATCTCTCGCGCTATGACTAATTGCTGTATCTGGCTCGTGCCTTCGTAGATCCGCAGCAGGCGGGCATCGCGGAATAATCGTTCAATCGGATACTCCTTGATGTAGCCGTAGCCCCCATGAATTTGCAGGACGCGGTCCGCGATCCGGCCCAGCGCTTCCGTCGTGAAGTACTTGCAGCACGCTGTTTCCTTCGTCACAGGCCGCCCGTCGTCGCGCATCCGCGCGACGCGCTCGACCATTGCCCGCGAAGCCAATGCCTCGGCCGCACAGTCAGCCAGCATCCCTTGGATCAACTGAAACTGTGAGATTGGCTTGCCGAACTGCACGCGATCGGACGCGTATCGCAAACCTTCGTCGATCAGCCGCTCGCTCAATCCCGTGGCGACGGCAGACATATGGAGCCGCGCATGGTCCAATGACCGCATTGCGGTCTTGAAGCCCACGCCCTCTTGACCGCCGAGCAGTGCGTGCGCCGGCACCCGGCAGTTTTCAAAAATAACGTCCGCGGTGTGGGAGCCGCGAAACCCCATCTTTTTGTTGCGCGGTCCAATGGTGATGCCGGGTGTTTCCCTTTCGACGAGAAAAGCGGATATGCCGGATGTCTTTTGTTGTTTCGAATCGGTTCGGGCAAATACGGTGAAGATGTTGGCATGTGGCGAATTGGTCGTGAACCGCTTAGTGCCGTTGATGACGTAGTGATCGCCATCACGCGTTGCCTTGGTCGTCAAAGCCCCAGCGTCGGACCCAGCTCCGGGTTCGGTCAGGCAGAAAGACGCGATGCAATCTCCAGTCGCGATGCGTGGCAAATATTTTTGTCGCTGCTCTTCGGTGCCATCAATAATTATGCCCAGCGTGCCGACGCCGTTGCTGGTCCCGAAATAGGATCGGAACACCGGAGAGGCGTAACCGATTTCGCAAACGACGCTTACTTCTTCGAGCATCGATAGACCGAGGCCGCCGTATTGCTCCGGAATCGTCATACCGAAATAGCCAAACTCCTTTAGCTTCGAGACGATGTGATCCGGAATTTCGTCGTGCTCCTCGACCCATTCCTCGGATGGAATGAGATCGTCGCGGACAAAGCGCCTGGTTTGATCCACCATCGATTGTAGTGTGTCGACATCAACCATGAAGGTCTTCTCGCGATTTTGGTTTAACGTTGGCCGCTGCAACGTAGTGCTGGTGCAGCACCTTGAGATGCTGCTCCATTTCCTTGATGGCCTGCGCGGAGTTGCGGGCCCGCAGGTGCTTCAGGAACCTGCGACGTGACTTGATGACGTCGATGCCCATGACGGAGCCCACCTCCGCTATGAAGTCTCTCAGGATGTTCATGAGGGATTTCATCATCATGATGAGAACGGGATTACCCGTCAGTTCTGCCAGCAGGATATGAAATTGAACGTTTAACTGCGTTTTCGCCGCTAAATTACCGGCCAGCGTTTCGCGTTCCGCCTCGTCAACATTGTCTTCGAGGGTTTGCAGGTCTGCTTTCTCAGCGATTTCGCAGGCGACCTTTATCACCGCCGATTCAATGGCCAGCCGAGCATCGGTGAGTTGAGCGAGCGAGATTCCCCCGACCTCGACCATCCCGCGCATGATCTTGGTGAAGGGCTGGGAATCTTTGGCAACAAACGCTCCGCCCGCTGCACCTTTCTTCAACTTGAGTTGCCCGACAGATTCGAGTGAACGAAGGGCTTCTCGCACAACATGCCGGCTTACCCCGAATGCAGAAGCCAGCTCCCGCTCGTTAGGAAGCTTTTCACCTGAAGCCAGTGCACCAGATTGGATCTGCTCCCCGATCTGATGGGAGATTTTCTCAAATAGTCGGGTGCTTTTGACGGTCAAAAAATCCATTTCTGTCCAATACATGAATGATTGGACCAAAGCAACCGGTTGTAGGAATGTACGGACTTGCGAGACATCCTTTAACCTAAGCCTCAACGGCAGGAAGGATGATCAGGATGTACAAATTCAGGCGCGATGTGGACCACAAGCTGCGGGTGCTCCAACACGCTGACAAGATTGGTGATGTCGGCAAGGCGTGTCGGTAGTTTGGCGTCGGCAGAGCCAGCTTCTATCGCTGGCGGACGGCTTATCGGCAGCACGGCCTGACAGGCCTCGAGAACCGCAAAACAGCGCCGAAGAATCCCGCCAATCGCACGTCTCCGGAGATCGTCGAGAAGGTCCTGCACCTTCGTAAGACCTATCGTCTCGGGCCCATACGCATCGTCTGGTATCTGGCGCGTTATCACGCCATCACCATCTCCGATGCCGGCGTGTATCACATCCTCAGGCGCAACGGCCTCAGCCGGCTGCCCGGCGGCACGCGTGTTCGCAAGATCCACACTCAGAGATACCAGAAACAGGTGCCGGGTCATCAGATCCAGGTCGACGTCAAGTTCTTGAAATTCGAAGGAAAAGACGGGAAGCCCGTCAAGCGCTACCAGTACACGGCGATCGACGATGCCACGCGCATTCGCGCCCTGAAAATCTCCGACCGGCACAATCAGTCGAACGCGATCGACTTCATCAATACCATCATCGACAGATTTCCGTTCCGCATCCGCGAGGTGCGAACGGACAACGGCCATGAATTCCAGGCCCAGTTCCGCTGGCATGTTGAGGACCTGGGCATTCGCCACGCATATATCAAACCTGCGTCGCCTCAGCTCAACGGCAAGGTCGAGCGATCACATCGAACGGATGAGCAGGAGTTCTATCAGCTCCTCACCTACACAGATGATATCGACCTTCGCGCAAGGCTGTCAGAGTGGGAGCAGTTCTACAACCTCTCCAGACCACACGGTGCATTCAACGGAAAGGCGCCTTACGAAGTGCTTCGTGAGCGACTATAATTGGCGAGCCGATGTCTCATAAGTGCGCTTACATTACAGCCTGTTTCATCTGCTTTGTGATTTGCTCGGCAACGAATTTTTTCCTTAGACCCGTTGGCCAGCGAAACCGTTCCCGCTCCCGACCATGATCCCTTAAACTGCTTGAAAGGTCCTGCTTGCGCAGATGCCGTTGCTGCAAGCATTGTTAGTGCTGCAACCCTCATTGAGATGATCGTGGTTTTCATCGAAAAATCCTGTGTCGGCCTAAGCGTAAGATTTCTGGACCCATTCAGTTCCCGGGTGCGACGCAATAATCTCTCGTGCCAGAATTTTTCCCGCACCCTTGCCAAACCGTTGTGTCACCATATAGTAAGCACGCTTACTATATGGGAGCGGCCTGATGGAAGCAAATTCCCCGACCCTTGGATTTTTACTGCATGACGTAGCTCGGCTTTTGCGCCGAAGGTTCGAGCAGAATGCGCGTGGGGCTGGGCTGACCAGATCACAATGGCAGGTGCTTGCCTATCTTTCCCAGAACGAAGGGATCAACCAGACCGGGCTTGCCGACCTGCTGGAGATCGAAGCGGTTACCTTGGGACGAATTGTCGACAAGCTCGAAACGCAGGGACTGGTTGAACGGCTGCCGCATCCCGCCGACCGCAGGTCGTGGATCCTTCATCTAACGCCCGCCGCGCGTCCGGCGCTGGCACAGGTTCGCCGACTCGGCGACATTACGCGCGGTGAGGCGTTGGTTGGCGTGTCAGAAGCGGACACCTGGTCTTTGTTAAACACACTGCAATTGCTGAAGTCCAATCTGGCGCAAGCATGCGAGGTGCCGGTCTGCACTCAAAAGAGAGCAAGCCATGGGTAATCCGAGCGACAATCCTGGCAAACGGGACCCTGAGAGCGACAACAAAAGCTTAGTCGAGGACGACAAGGTGCGTCGTATTAATCATCTGGTAGAGACCTCTGATGCGGCTAGTGGTCAACGCACCGAACTGAAAGCACCGAGCGAAAACCGGACGCCGCCGCCGGAGTCCGACGAAGGGCCTAAATCGCCAAGGAAATCGCTGAAGCGGCCTTTGATGTTCGCTCTTCTGCCAGTGGCGCTGGTGGTTGCCACCTACTTTTATGTCACCGGCGGCGCCGTGATGTCGACGGACAACGCCTATGTTCAGGCCGACATGGTCGGATTGTCGACCGACGTGTCCGGAATCGTGCGAGAGGTGCTGGTGAAGGATAACCAGACCGTTGCGAAAGACGACGTGCTGTTCAAACTGGATGATTTGCCCTTCCGTCTTGCGCTGCAGAAGGCCGAGGCGCAGGTTGGCAACACGCGTAACGACCTTATCGCGCTCCAGACCAGTTACCGCAACATGCAGAGTCAGGTCGAGCAGGCCAAGAAGGACGTTGATTTCAACGAAGTCAACTTCAAGCGCCAGCAGCAGCTAATCGCCAACAATTTCACCCCGCAGGCCTCGTTCGACGCCGCCCGCAATACACTGCAGGGCGCGCAACAAAAGCTTGCCTCGCTGACGCAACAGCTGGCCGGCATCGCGGCCAATCTCAACGGGGACCCCGATGCCCCGGTCGAGGATCATCCGCGCTACAAGGATTCGCTTGCCTCGCGCGACGAAGCGGCGCGGCAGCTTGCGCACACGACTGTGCGCGCGCCGTTTGCCGGCATCGTGACCAACGTGCCGTCGCTGCAACCCGGCCAGTACATGGCAGCCGCCACCACGGCCTTCAACATCGTCTCGTCCGATCACGTCTGGGTTCAGTCGAGTCCGAAGGAAACCGAACTGACCTATGTCAGGCCGGGTCAGCATGCGGTGATCGAAGTGGACACCTATCCGGGTTTCCAGTGGAACGGCACGGTAGACAGTATCAGTCCGGCATCGGCATCGAGCTTCTCGCTGCTGCCTGCGGAAAACACCAGCGGCAATTGGGTCAAGGTGGTGCAGCGCATTCCGATGCGTGTGCGCGTCGAGAACGCGCCTGGCAAACCGCCGCTGCGCGTGGGTATGAGCGTGGCACTGAGCATCGACACCGGTCATCCGCGCGGCTTCCCGCATTTTCTCAGCGCGATGTTTGGCGGTTCGGGAGCCTGATATGCCGACCGGCAACGCAGCCACGCAGCACACGGCCAACCGGGCGGCGATTACGGCCTGCATCATCCTGTCCGTGATCATGCAGGCGCTTGATACAACGATCGCCAACGTGGCGCTGCCCTACATGCAGGGCAGCGTATCGGCCAGTGCAGATCAGATCAATTGGGTGCTGACATCCTACATCGTGGCCGCGGCGATTATGACGCCGCCTTCGGGATTCTTCGCCAACAGGTTTGGCCGCAAACGTGTGTTGATGGTTGCAATCACCGGCTTCGTTGTGGCGTCCGTGCTCTGCGGAATCGCGCAATCGCTGTTTCAGATTGTCGCATTCCGTCTGTTGCAGGGAATGTTCGGCGCGGCGCTGGTGCCTATTGCGCAATCGATCCTGCTCGACATTTACACTCCGGAGGAGCGCGGCTCCGCGATGGCGCTATTCGGCGTATCGGTCATGGTCGGGCCGGTGCTCGGGCCGGTAATCGGCGGATGGCTGACCGATCATATGTCATGGCGATGGGTGTTCTACATTAACGTCCCCATCGGGGCGCTCGCATTCCTTGGCATCTCGCTTTACATGAAGGAAACGAAGATCGCTGCCGAGACAAAATTGGATTGGCTCGGTTTCGGCAGCTTGAGCGTCGCCATTGCGGCTATGCAGGTGTGTCTCGACCGGGGTTCGCAGCTTGATTGGTTTTCGTCATTCGAGATTTTAATCGAAGCGGTTGTCGCAGCGTCGGCGTTCTACATCTTCCTCGTTCACACATTCACGGCAAAGCGATCATTCGTAAATCCGCGATTGTTTCTCGACCGCAATTTCGCGGTGGGAATGTTTTTTATTTTCATCGTCGGCGTGACCTACCTGGCGTCGATGGCGTTGATGACACCCTATCTCCAGACGCTGATGGGCTATCCCGTCGTCACCGCTGGGCTCGTTATGGGCCCACGAGGATTGGGCACCATGGTCTGCATGTTCATGGTTGGCCGCCTGATCGGCAAAGTCGATACACGGTTTTTGCTCATGACCGGCCTGCTGCTGACCGCGTGGGCGATGTATGACATGACCGGTTGGACCCCCGACGTTTCGCAGTGGACCATCGCGGTGACCGGTTTTGTCCAGGGGGCCGGGCTGGGATTTTTGTTCGTCCCGCTCACCACCGTGACATTCGCGACGCTCGCGCCCGAGAGCCGTGCGGACGCCACGGGTCTGTACAATCTTTCGCGCAACGTGGGATCGAGCGTCGGAATCTCTGTTGTTTCCTATTTGTTGGTCAGGAACAATCAGATCAACCACGCAACCATCGGGAGTCATGTGACTGCGGTTAATCGTGCGTTCAACGATGGCGCGGTGATGAAGGTTCTAAGCCCCTGGACGGCGAGCGGTCGTGCGGCTTTGGATCTTGTGATCCAGAAGCAAGCCGCGATCATTAGCTACATGAACGATTTCAAACTCATGATGATCCTGAGCCTCGCAGCCATTCCGCTGTTGCTGTTGCTGCGGGGTGCTTCGCCGGCAACAGGCAGTGATCATGCAGTAGTAATGGAGTGAGCCTCCGAAATGGCAAATCGCCATCGCGGACGCTTACTTTAAACTTCGCGCGATATGAATCCAGAAAGGCCATCGGTCCGGCGAATTCGTTCTCTCGTTCACAAGAGAAGACTGATGAAGATTGCGACCAACGCGGCAATCATGCCAAGCATCGAAATAAGCACGACCTGCACGGCATAGCGCCCGACGCGTGGACGAACTGTTTCACTCACCGGTCTCGTCCCATAGCAACGAAATGCTCGAACCCTGGACGAAGAAACGGCCGGTCTGCGGATGGGACTGCAATCCGCTGACCGGCCGCGTCACGACGCTGTCCTTACGGGCGTTTCCAGATCAGCTGTCGTGCAGCACTCCGGCAGGCCGCGCGATTTTTGTTTCTTGGAATCGCTTCGGACCTGACCGGAATGCCGATCTCGTGAATGGCGTTTGGTGGTTGTGAAAAAACAGCCCAAGCTCGGGACTTGTTGGCTGGCAGCGTCCTCGGAGAAGGTCCTGGGGCAATGAATCATGACTAGCCTCATAAGAAACTATACTGTATCGTTTATAAATCGGCGTTCGGATCTGCAAGGAAAATTGTGACGAACACGCAAAGAGATGCTGATTTGCCCCATTCTGTTGCGTTGCAGCGGAAGAAATCGGGAGGGCGACCAACCCGCGAGGAAGCAGTGCACCGAGATGCCCGGCTGCTCGACATCGCCACGACATTATTCATGGAGCGGGGTTTTGACGGCACGTCGATCGATGCCGTCGCGGAATCGGCGGGCGTAAGCAAGCCCACCGTTTACAATCGATACAAGGACAAGCGCGATCTGTTCGCCGCCGTGCTGCGCAGCAGGATCAGGCTTTGGCTGGCTCCCATATCCGCTGCCGCCGAAAGCCAAATGAAGGCGACCGGCGTTGAGAGCGTTGAGGAGACCCTGCATCAGCTTAGCCTTGACATGCTGGCGCATTCGATGACGCCCGACGTCGCAATGTTACAGCGGGTTGTGGCGGCGCAGGCGATGCGATTCCCCGAATTGGCCACGTTGGCGCATGAAGAAGGATGGCTGCGCGCCGTCCGGGGCGTTGCAACGCTGCTGCGTCATTTTGGGAGACTTGGCCAGATAAAGGCCGATGACCCGGCAGTCGAGGCGGACCTTTTTCTCAATCTTGTACTCGGTCACGCCAAGAGACTCGCGCTTTTCGGTATCGCTGTCGTTCCTGCGGAGGAAGAGGTGCGCAGACGTAAGGCGGTCGAACTTTTTCTCAATGGCACAAGAACACGCTGACCTATTTTTCCGCCTGAATTACCGATGAAAGTGCATGACATGTCTTACGCAACCGATCAAGGCCATGCCAGGATACAGACAGAACAGCGCGGCGGAACGAACGCAACATGTGATCCGCACCAGAAAAATGCTGGCGGGATGACCAACCAAGCCCTTGCTGAATTGTCGGAGGGTCAGTCGCTGGCGGCAGGTGACCGGGTCAGAATGAGCTCGCGCGGGAGAGCGCGACATCCTAAATACGGCGATCGCGAAGGTTTCATTGTCAGCAAAGGATCCCCAAGTAGCTGGCGCGTCAAATTCGACGAACGTAAATCAATCCAGAGCATCCATCGCGACTATCTTGAGAAAGTGGATAGCGCAGATCATTCGTGGCAAGCGGATTGTGGATTTGGAGATCTCGATAAAGCGAGACCGCAATCGTACGGAACGCCCGGTTGATCTTTATTCAGCGCCCAGGGCGTCAGAAGTATGCAGCGTATGTCCTCTCGTTGGCTTTTCTTACAGGATGTAGCTCTCTTCCCCGAACGCCCTATACGGAGGTCGATGCTACAACGTCGCAGGTCTTGAATCTGGCTGACGTGCGCAGATACGCCGATGAGCCTGCGGCGAGCTTCATCGATAACACGTCTCAGCCATATCGCAGGGATCCGTTGACCTATCTCGCGCTATCGGGTGGAGGAGCGGACGGTGCATATGGTGCTGGCGTTCTCAACGGGTGGACCGCATCGGGAACGCGTCCGACGTTTTCAATCGTGTCGGGTGTGAGTACGGGTGCCCTGATCGCACCGTTCGCTTTTCTAGGTCCGCAATACGACGAGACCTTGCGCGATATCTATACTAGCGGCGTCGCCGCAAGCCTGATCGATACGCCAAATGTGCTCAACGCACTTTTTGGTGCGGGCCTTTCAGGCAATAGCCGACTGCGCGAACTGGTCGCGCAGTATGTCAATCAGGAAATGCTTGTCTCGGTCGCTGCGGAATACGCCAAGGGCAGGAAATTATTCATTGTCACGACCAACCTCGACACCCAGCGCACCGTGATCTGGGATATGGGCCGTATTGCTAAAGTAGGATCGCCTAAAGCGCTGAGTTTGTTCAGGGACGTTGTTACGGCGTCGGCAAGCATCCCGGTAGTGTTTCCGCCGATGCTGATCGATGCGCAAGCGAACGGGAAACAATTCCAGGAGATGCACGTGGACGGCGGCGTGACGGCGCCCGTTCTAACGGTGCCGGAGGCATTTTTGCTTCAGAAGGCAAGCCCAGGGGGCGACCTCCGGCTGGCGATATATGTCATCATAAACGACAAGGTGGAGCGTGACTTTCAGTTGGTCGACAACAAGACGGCCGACATAGCCGCGCGAGCTTCGGCGTCCGTGACGAAGACGCAGGTTCGCTCGATCTTGCAGGAAACTTATGATTTTACCCGCCGCAACCGTTTCGGTTTCAACCTGACTTACGTCGATAAGGACATACCGAAGTCGAGCTCGTTGGGGTTCCAGACCGAGTATATGCGCGGACTTTATCAGTACGGATTTGAGAAAGCTCAAACGCCTGGATTTTGGGTCAATGCGCCTCCGACCGACGGCCGCTTGCCACCCGCCCGCCTTCGTGCCTCTGCAAAAATGTAAAGTTTCGCGTGGCCGCACAGCTCGCAGAACATGCCGTTGGCGACGGCGCCTCCCTCCGGCGCACCTTTGCGCAAGAGAATCAAATCAAGCAGGGTAGATTTTCCTAGCGGGAAGTCGGTTAGGGTTTCGGGGGATGATTCATTGGAGTGATTGCACGCCGAGCCTAGCGGATTTAGCTTGCGGTTTCCACGAACGTTATGCCAATGCGCTTTTCTTTGCGCCATACGACATGAGCGTGACGGCGGAGAGGCTCGCCTTGGATGTGCAGCTCAAACGTTTCTGGAATGCCGATGGGGCTAATGACCTCCAGCGCCGCGCCGGAATCTGAGATATTGCGCACCACGCAACTAATACTTCCGCTGCCTTTGAACACGATGGTCCCCGGCTTCAGGACGCGTTGCCGCCGCACACGTCGTTTGTCAGTCGCGGCTAAACTGGTTGGCAGATCTGTCGGGCTCTTCATCGTTTATACTTTGATGCAGATGTTATATCGTATTCCAAGGCAATCCACCAGTGTTCGAAGCTGTTACATGGCGGATCCAAACACAGAGCTGGCTAGGTATACAGTGATACGACAGAGAATCACGAATCAAATTTGCAAGGAATCCCCTTTCGAATGGTCGATTTCCGGCAAATTCGATTTCCACAGATCGTCAATTCAAGATTCAAAATCAACGGCTTGGGAATTCTTCACGGACGACAAAGTAATCAGCACTAACCTGGCGGGGATGTCCCGGTCAATGTTGAAATTGGAGGGCAGGCGTTGCTCACCTTGAGCCTGTAGGCTCGGGGTGTCGAATCCGCAAAGGAGAGCAACGCCATGAAGAAATCTACCACATCTCC